>NZ_BBCP01000001.1 GCF_001316105.1 Thermogymnomonas acidicola JCM 13583
CAAAGCCTGGGGGGGAGAGCAATGTGGAGTGCGCAGTCAGGGAGACGCGGGAGGAGGTCGGGATCTTGCTGGGCATGGGTAGCCTTGTGGGTGAAATGGGGCCATTTCACCCATTTCGCTTTCCGCACATCAGCGTCTTCCCTGTGCTCTTCAGGATAAGTGAGGAGGTTGAGCTGAGGCCGGGGGCCTGAGGTGGCTGAGGCTAGGTTTGTGCCTCTCCATGACCTCCGGCCAGATTACCTTGGAGAGCACCCTGCATTCAGGTACAGGGACTGGTACATCTGGGGGGGGCTCACCTTCAGGATCCTCCAGGAACTCCTCGGCGACAGCGACCTGCTCTGCAGGCTGTACTCTGGCCAGTGAGAACGCACCCAGAGTGGTGCATCCCTGTGGCCTACCTGAGTATCCTCGTTCCCTGGGGGGGGTCAAGCGAGACCCTGAAAACGAATTCCGATTCCGACATCAGCCTGGACTGTATCCTGTCCACATCACCAGGCCTGCATAGGACAAGGACGAAACCATCACGCCCTCCGCCCATGAGCCTGGCAGCCCTGGCGCCCGAGGACAAGGCTGTGCCTATTATCCTCTCAACCCTCTCGCTTGTTACCCTGGATCCAAGCCTCTTCTTGATTTCCCATGCGGCGTTCACGAGGGAGTAGAAGCCGTCGAGGTCTCCGGAGAGGGCCGAATGGAGCATCTTCTCTGCAACATCCTTCATCCTCTCCAGGTTCCCTATGGTTTCCATGTCCCCCCCGCTCCTTGAGGCCTGGACCTGATCCTTCAGGGCCTCAGTGCTTTCCCTTGTTTTTCCTGTGTAGACAAGGATTGTGCCACCGTCTATTTCGCTGAAAATCCTGCTGCCTACCTGGATCGGGTGCACAGTGAACTCCTTCCCTCTGAACGCCATCCCCCCCTTGAAACCCCCCTATTGCTATTGCGTAGGGGGTCCTGGCGCCCGAGAGTGACACCGAACCGGTTCATCTCGATGTCGTAGGCCTCCTCTGCCATCTTGCCCGGGGGATCGACCGCGCCCCCCCTGAGTTCGCCTATGAGCCTGAGTGTGGCAGTTATCAGGGCGCTGGAAGAACCGAGGCCAGAGCCGGGCGGTACGTCTCCGTTGAGGAGTATCCGCCCCCCCCTCTTCACTCCGTTCACCTCAAGGAGCTCAACCATCCTGTCGAGCACCTCTGTGTGCTCATTGGCCCCCCCAACTATGTAGCTCCTGAGAAGGTCCCTGGAAGATATCTCGAGGCTGTGCCCATCATCCTTGTAGGATACCCTAACGCCCCCCCTGTCTATGGTCGCGTTGACCACAAAGCCGCCGTGGGTGGAGATGAAGGGTTCTATGTCTGTCCCTCCCCCCACCAAAGGTTATCCGGAAGGGGGGGCTGTAGGAAGTGATGGTGCTGCTCAAGCGCCTTAAAAACACTAAAGGTGTTAATAAAAATATTGGGCAGACTCTCCCTGGCCTGGGCTAAGGTTATATCCATGGTTTGAGTTTCACTGGTGTCATGGCTGATAAGAGGAGTACAGAGGGATTCCAGTCAGGGGCTGGACTCATAAGGTACTTTGAGGAAGAGGAGATTAAGGGGGCCCGCCATGGATCCGCGCCTCATAATTTACATAGGCATAGCATGGCGGTCATAGTGGAGCTTGCTAAGATCTTCTGGCCGGTCTGAGGTTGTGTGTCAGAAAAAAATAAATGATCAATCGCTATTTCGCACAGAGCTCCCGTGGTGTAGTCCGGCCAAGCATAAGGGACTCTCAATCCCTCGACTCGGGTCCAAATCCCGACGGGAGCATCCACAAAAGGTCAAAGGCATACGCCCTTCCTTGAAAGGTTGCAGATGGCCTGTTTTCCTTGTCCAGTTATTACCTTCACCTTCCACACCAGCGATTATGAGGCAATCCTGACAACAGGGAGCCAGAATGGAACCCGGGTATAGGTAAATGGCCTGGTACGGGAGTGTTGCTGGGCCTTAGTGCACGACGCAAACCTCAGCATTACAGACTTCCCGCGGTTGTTCAGCTACCTCGAGGGAACACCGATAACATTCGCTGTTGCGGTGGCCATCTTCTACCCGCCCGGTGTCTTCTCCGGCTTCAGGAGGCAGTTCTGGCACAGGGGGGTGGACTCAGCAGTACATAGAGGGGGGGAGGAACTAAACGGGCCGAAACCGACACTTCCAGGCCAGTGGCGCTGTCCCATGGGGGGGGTGGGCCATGCATTGAACGCACGTGGATGGGCTCACCATGGTGCCCTCCCTCCCTGCCACCCAACGTGTGCAGACCCACTCCATCTTGTCTCTGTCCCAGGCTGGAGGCTGTTGCGCCATTACGCAGTGTTCGCAAGCCCCATGGAATCTGTGGCGAGAATGGGGGGGAGGAGCTGGTGGTGTGGGGGGGCAGACTGCAGGGCTGCAGGAGGTAGGCACTCCTTACAGTGTGAAGTGTGGAACCTTAGCCGTGGTGAACGGGCTGCACGGGCTCTGGCTCGACCGTGCAGACTCTAGGGAGGGCCTGACTGTAGGGCAACCTCAACCACGCTTGAGGCCTCATGACCGTGATGAGGGTGCCAAAGTTAAATACATGCACCCAATACGTTAAGATGCACAGGCATGTCCTGTGATGGGACAAGATGATAGATGGGAAGTTTTGAAACACTTGGCATTCCAGACCAGGTTCTGAGGAACATAAGGCTTGCAGGGTACAGGGTGCCCACCGATATACAGGCCCAGGCGATCCCGGTCCTGCTTCAGGGGGGGATGGATGCTGTCATCAGTTCGGAGACAGGTTCCGGCAAGACAGCGGCTTTCCTGATACCGGGCATAGTGAGGTATGTGGAGGGCAGAAGGAGGCTACTGGTGCTTTCCCCCCCAACAAGGGAGCTTGCGATACAGACAGACAGGCAGGCCGGCACGCTTGGTCGTGGCCTCCTCAGGCACGCCCTGGTATACGGTGGTGCACCCATGGGCAGGCAGGTCTCCGATCTTTCCATGGGCCCGGGGATAGTCACGGGCACACCAGGTAGGGTCCTCGACCTGCACAGGCGCGGAGCCATTGACCTCGGAGCATTCGACTCTGTGGTGCTGGACGAGTGCGACACAATGCTCGACATGGGCTTTGTGGAAGACGTGACGGAGATCCTGTCGCACGCCAGTGGAAGGTCGCAGACCTCCTTTGTGTCCGCCACGGTTACCGCCCCGATCCTCTCCCTGATTTCCGAACTCGGCACAGACCCCGTTTACATAGGCTTAGGCCGGGTGAGCGGCACGGGGGGGGTCCCGCAATCGAGCACACCTATGCGGTTGTCAGGCCCGGCGGAAAGTTCCAGGCCCTGCTGGAGTATATAAGGCATGCCAGGCCTTCCAGGGCCATAGTCTTCACGGGCACACGGAGGTACGCGGGCATACTTGCCCAGAGGCTGAACAGGCACGGGGTGAGCGCGCTGGCAATCCACGGTGACATGACTCAGAGGGCCAGGGAGAGCGCCATGGAGGAGTTCAGAAGGAGGCCAGGAGTGCTCGTGGCAACGGACGTCGCATCCAGGGGGGGCATAGACATAAAGGGGGGGATCGACGCCGTGGTAAACTTCGATGTCCCCCCGTGATCCCAGGCTCTACGTGCACAGGACTGGCAGGACAGCCAGGATGGGTGCAGTGGGTCTGGCCCTGACCATAGTGGAGAGCGGGGGGGAGGTCGGTGCACTCGAGGAGATAGAGAGGGAGGCCGGGGGGGTCAGGATGATGAAGGTCGACCTTGGCGCAGCGGCAGAGTGAGGCCTAGGCCCGGGCTGGGGGGGCCCTGGCCATGCCCTTCAGCTCCCTGATCTTGGCCGCCCACAGGTGTGCCCTGCACACCGTGATCTCTATGTCGTTCACGTACAGGGTTGATGTCACGAACTCCGTCTTTTTGAAGGAAACGCGCTCTATTCTCTCAAGAGGTATCGAGAACTGTTCCCTCTTCCCCCCCCTGAACTCCAATCCTCTCTCGCTCAGCTTCAGGGTGCCCTTCGAACCCTTGTAGAGGGCAAGGTCAATCAATCCCACCACTCTCCTCCTCGACCATGTTGACGAGGCGGCCAGCTCTCTTCACTGTCTCTGGCCTTTTCTTGGACAGGACCACCACATATAACACCGCGAGCACCAGGTACACTGAGCTGATGAGCACTGCTGGGTGACCGGAAAGATCGGTGGCACGATGCTCTCGTAGAGCACGAAGATGAATATGGCTGTGGCAACGGCTGGCATTATGTAGTGCTCTATGGGGTGCAGGATCTTCTGGCCCAGGGTTATGTGCCTCTCCCTCAGCCTCCTGAACATTGTCATGACGGATGTGTTCAGGAGCGTGTGGGTCAGTATGAGCCCGACCAGTGCCACAGTGGTGAGGAGCTGGAAGGTGTTGGACAGTGCGCTGGAGATGGCTGCGGAATTCGCAGACCCGCTGAGCAGTTCCACCGGTGAGAGGCCCATGGCGGCAGAGATGGTAAACGTGGCCCCCCCAACTGCAACAGCAGACGAGACCGTGCCTATGAAGGCCAGGGACTTCCAGGGAGTGGCGAACCTCTCGCTGACCTCGGAGAAGAACTTCGGTATTATGCCGTCCCTGGCCATGGCGAAGTATACCCTTCCCGCGTTGCTCTGCATCGCCACTGAGTCCGAGAAGGCAGAGTTGAAAGCAACAAGGGCCAGCATGAAGCCACCGGCAATGCCTGTGTAGAGGGTTGCCACTATGATGCCGGGTATGTTGCTCTGGGCGAAGCTCTGCATCATGCTGGTGCCCCCCCAGCCCACCGTGAGGGCGTATGCCACCTCTGTGAGTATTATGCCCACCAGCACCAGGCCGTAGATGAGGGCCTTGGTCACGCTCCTCGGGTGGTCAACCTCCTCACCGAGGGGTGCGGAGCCACCGTAGCCTATGAAGCTCGTCAGGCCGAATATCATGCCAAGGCCGAGGCCTGCCACTGGCCCGCCCTCATTGGCGAAGAGGCTGCTGTACTGCTTCCATGCAAATGGGTTGAAAACAGCCGCGGTGTTGTCCGGGGGGGCGCGGAGTATTATAATGAGCGATAGCACCCCAAGGAACGCTATCTCGAAGAATGCGGCGACCCTGACATACTTCATCTGTGGCCTTATGCCGACGATGGCCAGCACTATCGGGACAACAATGAAGACCAGGATGAACGGGATCCATATCCAGGCTGGCAGGGCCACGTGGAAGAAGTAGTAGATCACCCCCCCTGGCAGCACAACGCCGGCCACATAGACCGGTATGGCAGCAGTGCTGGCGATCTGGTAGAGCACGTAGAGCAGCCCAGATACTATGGCAGGCCTGGGGCCGAACGCTGTGGATATGTATCCATAGTACCCGCCGGCACTTGCATGCCTCTTTGATAAGTGGTACAGGGTGTTGACCTCAAGGAACATTGTGAGCATCGCTATGAGGAAGGCCAGGGGCGTGAGCATGAATGCAAAGGCCGCTGCGCTGGTGACGAAGGCGACTGTGTCGCATGCCGGTGCCATGGCAGCGATCTCCTCTGCAACTGCGCCCCCCCAGAACCCAACCTGCCCCCCCCTCTTCAGTCTGTGGTAGTTCTCACCTGAGTACGTTTCGGCGTTGTCTGCCATGTATTTGCACCGTCCTAACTGAATTAGGGTTATACTAAAACAATATTTAAAACTTAATGCCCTGCAGAGCACCTTAAAACTGTAGCATATACGGAGGGAGTTAAGCAGGCCTGAAAACCAGGCGTAAAATGCAGGGACCATGCAGGCATGTCAGCGCTGGGAGGAGATTTGAACTCCCGAGCTACTACGAGCACAGGTTTTCCAGACCTGCGCCTTACCAGGCTAGGCTATCCCAGCAGAAGCACCGATCGGTCATGGGAGAATGGTTTATTAGAATTTCTAATCCTGGTGGGGGGCAGCATGCCCTGCCATGGAGCACCCGTGCATCCAGGTGCGCATCGCTTTTAAGTGCCGTTCGCATGATCGGTGCAATGAGGCTTAGCACGGACTCCTGGCACTACAGGACTGAACTACTTGATATCGATAGGTCGCTCTGCAACTACTGCGGGGCCTGCGTGGGCATGTGCCCGACTGATGCCATATGGATGGACGATACGATCATAGAGGTCAACGATTCTAGGTGCATAAGGTGTTCGTTCTGCGTGAGGGGTTGCCCGACCGGGGGGGCGATAGCCGGGAGGTGGTAGGGTGCGCTATGACTGTGTCGTGGTGGGCGCAGGGCCGCCGGGAGCACAGCAGCCAGGTACCTGGCGAGGGGCGGCATGAGCGTACTCATGCTTGAGAAGAGGCCGGACATAGGCTCCCCCCCGGTGAGGTGCGGTGAAGGGATATCCAGGGACTGGCTGGGCGAGCTCGGTATAACGCCGAGCGACAGGTGGGTGGACAACGAGGTGAAGGGGGGGCCAGGATATTCGGGCCAAGCGGAAACAACTACATATCTGTGTCCGCGTCCATGGCCGGGAACGAGGTGGGCTACGTCATAGAGAGGGACAAGTTCGACAAGTACCTGGCTTCAATGGCCGCCGACGCAGGTGCGGACATTATGGTTAAGACGCCTGCTGTGGATGCAATCGTTGATGCCGGTGGCGTGGTCGGGGGGGTGAAGGCGAGGGTGGGAGGCAGGCTCGAGGATATACGTTGCGACTTTGTCCTTGCCTGTGACGGGTTTGAGAGCGAGTTTGCCAGGTGGGCTGGCATGAAGGATTTCCTCCTGCCCCCCCCGTCTGACATGGTGTCGGCCCTGCAGTACAGGCTGCGTGGCATTTCATGCGATAGGGACTACGTGGACTTCCACTTCGGGAGCATAGCGCCAGGTGGTTACATATGGGTCTTCCCAAAGTCCGAAGGGGGAGGCCAACGTTGGCATAGGCGTTAACCTCTCCAGGGCAGGCAAGGGCATGGCCAAGGAACTCCTCGACTCTTTCATAAAGCGGAACCCCCCCGCGCTGTCCAGGGGAAAGCCAATCCAGGTTGTATCAGGGGGGCGTCTCTGTGTCGAAGGTGAGGAAGCGCCTCCACATGCCAGGCCTCCTGGTGGTGGGTGACGCTGCCAGGCTCATCGACCCCCTCACCGGGGGGGGCGGGATATCAAACGCCTGCATATCGGGCAAAATGGCGGCCGAGAGCATCCTCCTGTCCAGGGACAGGCAGGAGGCAGGACAAATATACGAAGACAGGGTCAGGGAGCGCTTCGAGGTCCCCCACATGAGGGGGGGCTGGTTCATGAAGGAGAAGCTGATGGAGGTAAGTGACGAACTCATAGAGGCGGTGGTGGACGCCCTCCACTCTGTTGACCTTGGCACATTCTCACCCCAGGAACTCATAAACGCCGTTGCCTCCACGAGGCCATCCCTCATGGAGGAGATAAGGCGCTTTGCGGGCCTATGATGATTCAGTGCCCTTGATTATGTCGTCCAGCGAGAAGTTACCGTTCCTAAACTGGGCACGCATCAGCTTCCTTATGCCCCCCCTGTTGCCCTTGAGCATCTTCAGGTTGTTCTTCATGGCCTTGTATTCCCTCAGGAGTTCCCTCACCTCGGATTCCGGCCTGCCGGACCCCCCCTCGCAACCCTCTGTATCCTCTTGGAGTTCAGTATATCCGGGTTCTCAAGTTCCTCAAAGGTCATCGAATCAAGGATGACACGGTACCTCTGCAGCTTCTGCGTGGCACCCTCTATGTCCGCCTGACCCACCCTTGAGGCCAGGGGGGGCGACCTGGCCAGTGGCATGTTGTCCAGGATCCTCCTGAGCAGGCCTGGCTGTGCGAACTTCTCCCACACATCGTACATGTCCTTGAGGTTGAACTTACCGGACATCAGCTTGTTGAACGATTCCTCGGCTTCCTCCTCTGTTATGTTCGCCTCCTGCACTGCCTCCATCAAAGACTCAAGGTCCCCCAAGGCCCAGGAGCCTGGAGAGGAAACGCGTCGGGTTGAATATCTCGAAGTCGTCCAGGTGCTCCCCCCCTGTGCCTATGAAGAACACGGGCGCCTGATCTCGGCCACAGCGCTCAGCGCTCCACCTCCCTTGCCCGTGCCATCCATCTTTGTGATTATCACGCCTGTGATGCCAACTGCATCGTTCATGGCCTTCGCCTGCGGCCCAGCCTGCTGGCCCACCGTAGCGTCCATGACCAGGAGGACTTCGTCCGGCTCAACAGCCTTCTTCACCCTCTTGATCTCCTCGATGAGATCCATGTCGAGCGAATCCCTGCCGCTCGTATCCACTATCTTCACCTTGAAGTCCTCAAGCCTGCGGAGCCCCCCCTCCTGCACGATCTTCACAGGGTCCTTCTCTCCCTTGATGCCGAAGAACCCGCAGGAGAGCTGCTTCGATATCTGCTCGAGCTGCTCATAGGCCGCCGGCCTGTGCACGTCTGCCGCTATGAGGCCCACGTTGAGCCCCCCCTTCTTGCTGAAGAACCTTGCCAGTTTCCCTGCAGACGTGGTCTTTCCCTGCCCGTAGAGGCCCACGAGCATGATCTTCTGGGGGGGCCTTATCTTGATCGTGGAAGGCTCTCCGAGTATTGAGAGCAGCTCCTCATAGATGATCTTTATCATGAAGTCCTGTGGCGCCATTCCTGCAGGCGGCTTCTCCTCCATCGCCCTCTTCTCAAGCTTCTTGGTGAGTTCCAGGGCAAGCCTCACATTGACATCTGCCTTGAGGAGCGCCCTCTGGACATCCCTGACTACCTCTCTCACGGTCTCCCTGTCGATGTAAGAGGAGTTCGATATCTTCCTTATGGTCTCCCTGAGTGATGTGGCCAGGTTGTCCAGCACCATATTACTTCGAAACAACACCGTTTATTAAACCTTATCGGGCGCGCTCAATGCTTCGCTAGGCAAATCTGGAGGCACTCCATGCCACCGACTGAATTTCACGCCTACCTGTCAGCCTTTAAGGCGGAGAAGCGCATAGGTGTGGGCCCAGGATAGGGTCATTTCCCAGTGGCCCCACTAGGAATGGTGTCAGTACTCCCTCCACCTGTAGCCGCATGATGCGCAGGTGTAAAACTTGGTCTCTGGCTCATCTGCGGACCTTGTCTGCTTGAGGAGGTAGTAGGCACCCCCCCTGTGCTTGCACTTCGGGCAGACAGCTTCCGAGTCCAGGGGGGGCTCAGCCGTGACCTCGCTCTCGATCATGATGACTTCCTTGGAGCTGCTCTTGTTAACTATCCTTCCAGTGCCATCTCTGCTGTTGCTCTTCTTCACCTCGTAACCGCAGCTTGAACACTTGTAAGTCCCACCGTTGGGGGGGGACATGAGGGAACCGCATTTCGGACAGAACATAGGGCATGCATATCTGTTAATGATATTTAACGTAATGGGGGGGTCATGGAGTTCGACCTGCGCCAGCGAGGTATGGGATTGCGGGCTCACTCCCAAGGGATCTCCTTGAGGTTGCTGGAAGACGAATGTAACTGGACCGTGCAACCTCCTCAGGTACCGCATTGGCCCACTCTCCCGTGCCAGTGGGCGGGAGACATCTCATTGGCATTCGATTCTCCGGGGGGGCAGTGCGTATCGACTACGATGAGGAAGGAGGAAATCCGATCGTAGGGCCGAAATGGTCAGCCCGCTTGGCCTGCGCAGAACAAGTTGACCGGAACTATACATCCTTACGGCCATCGCCATGTTTAACTAAGCGGAAAAAATGTTACTGCATGCCTCTGCTGAATGGCGATGAAGAGATATCGGGAGTTCTCAGGAAATACAGGAACATTGCTGTAGTGGGCATCTCTGACAAGCCGGACCGGGACAGCTACAGGGTTGCATCTTACCTGAGGGAGCACGGTTACAGCATAATACCAGTCAACCCCCCCACGTTGAAGGAGTGGAACGGCATCAGGGCTTACCCAAGCCTCTCCTCGATACCAGGTGACCTGAAGGTGGAGGTTGTCGATATATTCAGGAAGCCAGAGGCAGTAACGGAAGTCGTCAGGGAGGGCCTGCAGCTGAAGCCCAGGGTCTTCTGGATGCAGGAGGGCGTTGTAAACAGGGAGGCCGCGGACCTTGCTGTGCAGAACGGCGTGGACGTCGTCATGGACAGGTGCATGATGAAGGAACACAGGCGGCTCCTCGGTGGTAAGTAATATTAGCCAGTGATCAATCGGGTCTCTGTGTCGGGGGGGTAGCCTAGCCCGGTAAGGCGGTAGACTCGAGATCTACTGCTCTCTGTAGCTCGGGAGTTCGAATCTCCCCCCCGACGTCCCTGCAAAAATTTTCCCTTTCCCGGCATGCTGGACAGTTTTGAGCTTTATTTAAATACTGGTTAACAGATTTCGTAGGGTGAGCGGCTGGATAAAAAGGACATTCTCATAATCCGCTACCTCTCCGAACATGGGAGGGACAAGATATCGAACATATCTTCAAGCCTCGGGATACCCAGGGCAACGGTGTTCGAGAGGATCCAGAAGCTGGTCGCTTCCGGATACATCAAGAAGTTCACGATTGAGGTGGACTTCGAAAAGCTGGGGTTGCCGATCCTCTCCTACATCCTCCTGCACCACGGCTTGGGAAGCGTTGAGGACACTCTCCGGAGGCTTTCCTCCCTTGACTGCGTGGTGAGCGCTGCTCTCACCACGGGGTGCTGGGACATCATCATGCTCACTGCCCACCGCTCCATGAAGGACCTGTCTGACTTCGTGGTGAACGAGCTGCAGAGGCTCACTGGCTCCGGCAACTTCCAGATACTCCCCCCCGTCATGAGGCTTGAGAAGCAGTGACCAGGGATGTGAAATAGATTTATATTGCTAGGATCATACTCGTCACAGCTTGCGATCGGTATGACAGCGGATGGAAAGTATGATGTGATTGTGGCAGGGGCAGGCCTGGCAGGTTGCCTCGCCGCCACTACTGCTGCGAAGGCTGGGGCAAATGTGCTGTTACTTGACAGGAACCCGGAGAGCGAGGTGGGAAAGAAAACAGTATGGGGATGGACGTGCGGAGATGCGGTTGCCAAGTCCCACCTGGACTTCGTGAACAGGAAGACGGGCATCACCTTCTCCAGGCCAGAGCTTGACAACCCTGTCACGGGCGTTCTCGCCATCTCACCGGACATGCAGACGAAGTTCATGTTCGATGGCGAGGGCTTCATCCTGGACAGACCGGAGTTTGAGGCAAAGCTCCTGAGGGCGGCCCTTTCTGCCGGAGCGCATTACGAGAGCAGCTTTGAGGTCGAGGCCCCGGTACTCGAGGACAGCAGGGTCGTCGGGGGGGTGGAGGGAAAGGACAGGAACGGGCAGAAGCGCGAATACAGAGCAAAGGTCGTTGTGGACGCCCTGGGGGGGATATCCACTGTCCTCAGGAGGAAACTGCCAGAGAACCCCCTACGTGGAGAGGCAGATAGATATCGACGACATTGAGAGCACGGGCCGCTACATATATGAGTTCGACCTAGACCATGAGGATCTGAACTATTACGACCCGAAGAACGCGCTGATCCACCTTAACCCTGTGCTGGCACCAGGCGGTTACGGCTGGGTGTTTCCGAAGAGCGGGAACAAGGTCAACATAGGCCTCGGCGTCCAGAAGAAGAGCCTTGAGATAAGGAACAAGAAGCTCGGGAAGAACGACAACCTGCAGTCCCTCATAGACCAGTACGTGAAGTGGAACCCCACACTGAAGAACCTGAGGCTGTTCAACAAGAACAACAACGGCAAGGGCATGTGGTCCGTGGCCGTGAGGAGGCAGATGGAGAGCCTCGTCTTCAATGGCTACATGGGGGGGCTGGGGGGGACAGCATGGCCATGCCGAACCCCCCCATAAGTGCCGGTGGCATAGGCCCGGCGCTCATATCCGGTTGCCTCGTTGGGGAACACGCGGCCAGGGCAGCGCTTGAGAACGACACGAGCATAAGTAACCTCTGGCAGTACAACCTTGACTTCAACCAGGCCTATGGGAAGAGGATGGCGGGCCTGGAGGTGTTCAGGATATACCTGCAGTCTCTCAACACGGATATACTGAACTACGGCATGAAGACGTTCCTGACGGTCAAGGAAGCCACCGAGATAACCTACGGTCGCATACCGAAGCTGAGCCTGGCCTCGAAGTTCAAGATGGTGCTCAAGGGTGCAGCGAACATAAACGCCTTCTCCAGCATGCTTTTTGCAATCAACAGGATGAAGGAACTAAACGAGATCTACGAGCAGTACCCGGAGAAGCCGGAGGGGGGGTTCCTGCCCTGGAAGAAGAAGGTGCAGGCCATAATAGAGGATGCAAAGGAGAGGTTCAAGCCGAACCCGATCTGACCTTTTTCTTATAGTACTCACAGTACTGTGAGACCTTACACTCCCCCCCACATTTGGGGCCTACCGGCCTGCACACGTGCTTCCCGAACTCCACAAGTGTGGGGTTGAAACCGAGCCAGAGGTCCTCCGGGACTATCCTTCTCAGGTCTTCCTCAGTCTCCTCTGGCTTCTTTGTGCTTACCCAGCCTATCCTGTTGGCTATCCTGTGGACGTGGGTGTCCACAGCGATCGCGGGAATGCCGAACGCATCTGCAAGCACTACGTTTGCGGTTTTCCTCCCAACTCCGGGTATTGTCACGAGCTCCTCCAGCGTGCTCGGCACCCTGCCACCAAAGCGTCCCACCACTGTCTTTGCAACCTCAATGACCCTCCCTGCCTTGACCCTGCTGAACCCGACCCTCCTTATGATCTGCCTGACCTCCTCCGGGTCCGCCCTGGCCAGGGCCTCAGCTGTCCGGTAGCGTTCGAAGAGGGCCCTGGCAGAGGCATCCGTGACCTCGTCCTTTGTCCTGTGCGAGAGCACCGTTGTTATGAGGACAGAATGGGTCGGAGAACTCGAAGTGGTGCGGCGGGCTCTGCGACTTTATCAGCCCGTAGATCTCCCTCACTTTCCCTGCTGCCTGGTCTCCAGCTGGCATACCCAGTACTCTGATATCTCCCTTGCATCGGTAGGCGTATTATAAAGCAAGCTGTCGACCAAGGCCTCAGCCAGGCGCACGTTTGTGACCAGGGGTGTACCCTTCATGATCGATACCCTCCTTATCTCGAAGCCGTCCCTGATGGAGCCACTCATATCGGTTGGCGTGTTTATCACGAATGACACCAGGCCGAGGGCTATGGCCTCGTCCACCCTGGGCCTCCTGACGTCATCTATGCGGTAGACCACATCGGCCTCTATGCCATGCCTGGAGAGGAACTCCTTGGTGCCAGGGGGGGTGGAATATATCTTGAAACCCTTCTCCCTCAGCTTCCTGGCTACCCTGAGCACGTCTGGCTTGTCCCTGTCACTGACCGTTATCAGGACGGAGTTCCCAAGACTGGACTTTCCGAACATCACCTGTGATGCCTTGTATATGGCCTCATTCAGTGTCATCCCGGCACCGAAGCCTTCGCCTGTGGACTTCATCTCCGGGCCCAGTACCGTGTCCAGGTCCCTGAACCTCTTGAACGGGAACACCGGCACCTTCACGAAGTAGGCCCTGGGCTCCACGTGCTCCACAGACAGCCTGCCTCCGAGCATGCACAGCACCCCCCCTCCCTCACCCAGTCGACACCAGTTGCCTTGGCAACGAAGGGGAGGCTCCTGCTTGAGCGTGCGTTCAGCTCGATTATGTAGACATCGCCTGACTTCACAGCGACCTGAAGGTTGGAAAGCCCGCACAGGCCGAACTCAAGGGTCAGCCTGTCCACTATGCCCACTATCTTCGAGTAGATGTCCTGGGGGCACCATGCCGGCCCGAGGACCATGGTGGCATCTCCGGAGTGTGTCCCGGCCTCCTCTATGTGCACGGAGATCCCGGCTATCACGCTCCTCATGCCATCAGAGACGAAGTCCACGTCCATCTCAGTGGCGCTCTCTATGTACCTGCTCACAACGACAGGGTATCCCGGGCGGTCCTTGAATATCTCTGCGACCCTCTCCCTGACGGCCTGGATGTCGTAGAGTATGTCCATGGCACGGCCACCGATGATGAAACTCGACCTGACTATGACCGGCAGGCCAACCTTTTCTGTCTTCCTGATCGCCTCCTCATCGTTTGAAACGATGGCGAACTCTGGCTGCAGCAGCCCCCCCAGGCGGTTGAGTGCGTTGGCGAAGAGGCCCCCCCTGTCCTCGATCCTGTTTATCGATGATGGCTTCGTGCCCAGTATCATGCCCTCTCCGAAGAGTTTCCCCCCCAGGTCTCCTGCCATGTTCTGCCCCGTCTGGCCAGAGAACTGTATTATTATGCCGTCTGCCCTCTCCCTGGCCACGATGTTCGACACATGCTCCAGGGTGAGGGGGGGCTCGAAGTAGAGGGCATCGGACACGTCAAAATCTGTGGACACCGTCTCAGGGTTGCTGTTCACCATTATTGTCCTTATGCCCAGCGCCCTAAGCGCCATAACTGCCTTAACGGAGCCGTAGTCGAACTCCAGGCCCTGGGATATCCTGTTCGGGCCGGATCCCATCACGATTATGCTCTTCCCACTCTTCTCCGGCAGGAACTCGCTCTCACTCTCGTAGGTGGAGTAGAGGTATGGCGTGTCCGCCTGGAACTCCCCCCCTGAACAGGTGTCTATGGACTTGTATGCAGGCAGGATGCCCCCCCTTTCGAGCCTCCACCTGACCACGTCCGCTTCCGAAATGCCGGTGAACCTCGCTATGAGGTAGTCAGGAATGCCCATCCTCTTGAACTCGTAGAGGTTGTCAGGTATCTTCCCCCCCCACTCCAGCTCCTTGAGCTTGTCCACTATGTTCTTCATCTTGTGCACAAAGTAATCCGGGTAACCGCACATCTCCGCTATGTCCTCAGGCCTCCACCCCCTGAAGAGTGCCTCGAAAACGGCGAAGAGCCTCCTGTCATTAGGTACGGTGAGGAGCCTGCGCAGCTCGCTGTCCGATGCGTCAAGCCTGAGCCTCCTGCTGTCCTCGGTCTCCAGGGAAGCGACCGCCTTCATCAGGGCCTCCTCGAACGTCCTGCCGATGCCCATGACCTCGCCGATGGACTTCATCTGGACACCAATCGTCCTGTCGACGTGGAACTTGTCAAAGGGCCACCTCGGTATCTTCACTGTTATGTAGTCCAGTGACGGCTCGTATGCGGCATAGGTGTTGCCCGTTATGGGGTTCCTTATCTCAGGAAGGAGGTAGCCAAGGGCGATCTTCGCTGATACCCTGGCTATGGGGTATCCGCTGGCCTTGGACGCCAGTGCCGATGACCTCGATGTCCTCGGGTTTACCTCAACCACATAGTACCTGTGTTCCCTGCTGTCAAGGGCGAACTGTATGTTGCACGCCCCCTTTATGTCCAGCGCACTTATCACATGGATGGCAGCATCCCTCAGCATGTGGTACTCCTCATCACTGAGCGTCTGCGACGGCGTCACCACTATGCTTTCGCCTGTGTGCACTCCCATGGGGTCGAGGTTCTCCATGTTGCACACCGTGATGCAGTTCCCAGCGCTGTCCCTGATCACCTCATACTCGAGCTCCTTGAGGCCAGCAATGGACCTCTCCACCTCAATGGTCTCCTCAGGGTTGAGCCTGAAGTACTCATCGCAGATCTCTCTGAGCTTCTGGAGGTTCGGCACAATGGTGCCCCCCCCGGAACCGCCCAGGGTGAATGAGGTGCGCACTATGTACGCAGATTCCTCCATTCCCTGCAGTGTGTCCATGTAGTTTTCAGCGCTTAGCTCGTATGATTCAGGTATCGGCTCCCCCCCTATCTGCTCCATGAGCCTGTGGAACAGCGTCCTGTTCTCCGCCAGCCTGATCGATTCCACGCCTGTTCCCAGGATCCGCACGTTCAGTTCCCTGAGTATTCCCCTCCTGTCTAGCTCCACCGCCATGTTGAGGCCTGTCTGGCCCCCCCATGGTCGCTATGATCGAATCAACGTTCTCAGCCTTTATGATCTTCACTATGTTCTCCACAGTTATGGGTTCCAGGTAAACACGGTCCGCCACGGCGTGGTCTGTCTGTATGGTGGCGGGGTTTGAGTTTATCAGGACCACCCTCACACCCTCCTCCCTCAGGGAGAGGCATGCCTGCGAGCCCGCGTAGTCAAACTCAGCCGCCTGCCCGATAACAACCGGGCCGGAACCTATAACGAGGACGCACTTCACGTCAGGTATCTTTGGCACCTCAATCACCTACCCTTTCAATGAGGGAATCGAAGAAGGCACTGGCATCGTGGGGCCCAGGCGAGGCCTCGGGGGGGTGGTACTGCACCGAGTAAACATTCCTGGCCCTGTCCTCCATGGCCTCCACAGTACCGTCGTTCACATCCCACTGGAGAACCTTGAGCCTGTGCCCTTCAGCGTGTCCGGGTCAACCGCATAGCCGTGGTTGTGGGTTGTCACTATGCTCCTCCTGCCGTCCGTGACCGCATGGTTAGAGCCCCCCCTGTGCCCGAACTTCATCTTCCTCGTGGACGCGCCGTACGCCTGGGCTATTATCTGGTGCCCCAGGCAGACGCCGAAGGTAGGTACCCTTCCTATGCAGGACTGCACGAAGTTGACAACGGGCCTAAGAGACTGGTGGGCCGGGTCACCGGGCCCGTTTGATATGAAGAGGAGGTCGTAATCATCAATATCGATGGCAGAGAAGTCGTGGTCATAGTTCACGGTGTGCAGCGTGAACCTCCTAGCCATCTGCTCCCTGAGGCTGAACTTCGACCCAACGTCTATGTAGAGGCATTTGAGCCTACCGGAGCCCATGGTGGCCTCTTCCCTGTCCCTGCAGACGCGCCCCCCCACAAGGTCCAGGGACATTGTGTCGACCCACTGGCCGTGGAACTCCTTGCTGTCAGAGATGACTGCCTTCATGGCACCCTTCTCCCTTATGTGCCTCACCAGGGCCCTGGTGTCCACAAGGTCAACGCCCGGCACGCCGTTCCTCTCCAGGAACTCCTCAAATTCATCCCCCTGGCTTCCCTGCACCCAGCACCGAATGGGCGTCCCTGGTGATTACGCCGGACACCCTCGCCCTCTCCGACTCCATCTTTCCTGCCGAAAGGCTGTAGTTGGCAATCGTGGGAGACGCAAAGACCAGCATCTGGCCCTCGTACGAAGGGTCAGTGATCGCTTCCAGGTAGCCAGTCATGGCTGTGGTGAACACGATCTCGGACTGGGCCTCTCTGTCTGCACCGTATGGCACGCCGTCAAACACAGTGCCATCCTCCAGTATAACATACCTCCTTTCCATCAGAACCACCAATCAGGAAAAAGCAGATCCCCCCCCGGTTGAGCTCACAATCCCAGATGCTTCCCAGGGGGTTCACCTTGCTGACCTCTAGGGGATTCCTTATCTCTCTTGTAATAAATTGTTTTCTGTTATAAAATTTCAAACGGTGTTAAAAATTTTGACCATTGTCGGTAATCTTAGCTTTACTATTAACAGTTCTGTCAATCCAGTCAAGGTACTCGCCACTTCCCGCATCTACTGGCATGAATATTATTTCAGGCAGCTGGTATGAATGTTCTCTCTTCACAAGATCGATTATCCCTGGCACCTCGGTTTCTGTTGTCTTCACCACGGCCAGGTACTCCCGGTCATCCGCGATCTTCCCTTCCCACCAGTACATGGAGTTCACTGGCACTATGTTAACGCACGCTGCCAGCTTCCCCTCGAGGATCTTGAGCGAGATCTTCCTTGCCTCCTCCTCACTGCCAAAGGTCAGGAGGCCTATGAGGTGCTTCACCATAGTACCTGGATCTCCTCCCTGTAGATTACACTGCGCCCATCGAACCTGAAGCCCAGTGCACGCACCTCCACCCCTCCATCGTATGCCTGCCTGAGGGCCTCACTGAACGCCGGGTCGCGTTCCCTGTTGGCCATGAAGAACCTCGCCCCCCCTGACCTCAGCACAAGGAATAGGACAGCGGCCCTGCTCCCTGCTCAGAGATCCTCCTCAGCCCCCCCTCAGGTGCCTCACGCCCCCCCTCTCCGTGGGTGCGTCCGGGAAGAGGGCAATGTCACCCTGGATGAGAGAGCAGCCCTTGACCTCCACAACCGTACCGTCAACAAGGAAGTCGAACCTCGAATCGCCGACCTTCACCTCAGGCCTCGCCTCTCTGCCAAGCAGCGATTCAGCGATCTTCCTGTGAACGCTGCTGTCAGTGAGGGCCCACTCCCCACCTTGCTGGAAGGCAATGAGCCAGAGGCCGGTCTTTCCCCCCCGTGGGGGGGCCTGAGCAGCACCGGCGTACCGGGATGGTGAACTCCTGCAGCCGTCCGGGGTCGTGCAGGTGTGCGGTCACCTTCCTCCCCTCAACCTCCACCACAGTGAGGAACCTGTTTGGCCTCTCAATGAACCTCCCCTGGAACAGCGGCCCGCTGTAGGTGAAGCAGGGACTCGGGCCTCAGGATGCGCACCACGCCTACGGCATGGGTTCGGTGCATAACAATGTGTTCTTCCACCGGCACAGGCAGTCCGGATGTGCTTTAACGGCATTTTCCCGGGGGCAACATGTAATCTGGGCCGATCTCCATGACAGGCGCGCTCCGGGGGGCGGATAACATTGCATGGATGTCCACTGCCATCCCCCCCTTCGGATTGTGGACCGCAACTGAAATTAACGGTGCACCGCATTATCATCCATGCTCGTTGAAAGTGGTCACAGGATCAAGGGTGGCAGGTACAGCGGTTCTGCGTCGCTCTACATATCGGTTCCAGGGCCGGTGGCCGGTGGCGGGGGCGCCGGGGGCAGCTGGCCCAGGACAGGGAGACGTTGGCCGGTATGAGGAGCGATGGCAGTGTGAGTTATGCTGTGATCGGTGGGGCAGACCCCCCCCTGGTGTACCAGGCCTCTGATTCGCTTGTCCAGATGGTCAGGGCGCTGCACGAGCTCAAGTATTCTGTGATCCTGGAGGTCAGGGGCAACATCAGGCCACAGGAGTGGGTGAAAAAAGAGGCGGATCTGTTCCTAGTGCGCCTTGAGCCTGAAATGAAAAGCGTATTCTATGAGGACTCGGTGTTGCTCACATATCCACGCGAGAAAACTGACTACACCGTCGTGTGCGATGGTGTTGACGATGCCCTGCTGGCCCACTTCTGCCTCACATTCCTGAGGGGGGGTGTTGAGGCCGTATACCTCATCCACAGCGCAGGCCGCGATATATCTGCCCTGTCGGAAAAGGTAAAGAAAATCGGGATCAATCCGGTGGATTGCCCGTCCTGACCCGGGAAGGCATCAGACCTCTATTTCCCTTCCGTTGAACGGGAGGACAACGTTGTAGCCTTCTAGGGCCTCCTGAAGCTTCTCCCTCTGGTCACCGTGGCACAGTACCACAGTCTCGGGATCGACCTGCTTCACGAAGGACACAAGGTCATCGTGCCCTGCGTGCGCTGACAGGTCGAAGAATTCCACCTTCATCTCAGGCTTCACGGCGGCACCCGCTATGTTCATGGTGCCGCTCTCCAGGAGAAGCCTCCCGTTGGTGCCCTCAACCTGGTAACCGGTGAGGAAGATCGCGCTCTTCCTGTCATTGAGCATGTTCTGTATGTAAAACAGGGCTGGGCCCCCGTCCAGCATGCCACTTGTCGTAATTATTATGTCGCTCTTCAGGGCACGCTGCCTCATCCTGTTGCCCCCCCTCACCTCTATGACCTTCTCCAGTGCCCTCTGGAACTCCTTCTTCGATCGCAGGAACCCGTTCGTGTTCAGGTATATGCTCGTGATGGAATTCCCCATGCCGTCGACGTATATCTCGTAGCCCGTGTCTGCCAGGTTCATTATCAGCTCCTGCGTCCTTCCGACTGCGAAAGTGGGCAGTATCACCCTGCCGCCGTCGTCTATGACCTCCTTTATCCTGGCCTTGAGCCTGGCCATCACCTGCTCTCTGTCCTCGTGGTTCCTGCCTGCATACGTGCTCTCCATGATCAGGATGTCAGATTTCACAGGCTTCGCTCCCACAAGGAGCTTCGTGTCCCTTGTGTACAGGTCGCCAGTAACCAGGATGCTCCTGGAGTCCTCCATCATCCACATCGTGGAGCCTGGTATGTGGCCCGCGGAATACGGGGGGGTCACCTGGAACCTCCCCCCCACCTCCTGCGTCTCCCCCCATACCTGGCAACGTCGAGGTACGCGAACAGGGATGAGACATCGTCCTTGTTGAACCTCACCGGGTAGCCCTCCAGGTTCATGATCTTGACGGAGTCGTCCAGCAGCGGCTTCATGCTGTTTGCTGTCATCAGGGTGGCATGTATGGTCGGCGACGCACCCTGGTAGTACAGTGGCAGGGCACCTATGTGGTCAAGGTGCGCGTGTGTTACGAATATGTCACTGACAGGCTCCGGTGGCATCGGGTACTCCGGAGGTTTGTCAGGTATCACGCCGTAGTCCACGAGCACTTTTGTGTCTCCGTCCGTTATCTTTATTGCCAGCCTGCCTACCTCTTCCGCTCCTCCCAAAAACTTCAGTTTCGTCATGTCATCTCACGCCTTTGCATTTTCTAACCTTGATGAACAGTTGCACTTCCTCTCCCCAGATATCCTCGGCACCGTCTCCCTCACCACTTCCCTCACTACATCCTCGTTCTCCTTCATCACCCTAAGCACCTCTGACGTATCTACCGGCTTTTCGGACCACACATCGTAGTCTGTGACGGTGGCGAGGACGGAGTAACACATGGCCATCTCGTCCGCAAGGACAACCTCAGGCACCAGCGTCATGCCTATTATGTCCCCCCCGAACTGCCTGAACATCTTCGATTCTGCCCTTGTGGAAAACCTTGGCCCCCCCTCTATGACGACATACGTCCCGCTGTCATGGACCCTCTTCCCCCCCATGGCCCTGGCCTGTGAGGCCAGTGCTGAATTCACATCCGGGCAGAACGGGTCTGCGGTTGAAATGTGGTACACCGAGGGCCCATCATAGAAGGTGCTATCCCTCCTTTTTGTGAAGTCTATGAACTGGTCAGGGATCACGACATCCCCCCCTGGCCTCATCTCCTCCTTCAGGGAGCCCACGGCGTTTATGCCTATTATCCTCTTCACGCCAACGCTGTTAAGGCCCATATGTTGGCCCTGTAGTTAACCCGGTGTGGAGGTATGCTGTGCTTCTTGCCGTGCCTGGCTATGAAGGCGACCTCCACACCGTTTATCGTCCCGATATCAATGCTTGAAGATGGCCTTCCAAAGGGCGTATCGACATCGATGCTCCTCGGGCTGTCCATCAGCTGGTAAAGGCCACTTCCTCCGATTATGCCTATGTACGTCATTGGACCACTGTAAGCTTAACTACTATATGTTTGAGACCATATCCGTACACAGTATTTAACCATGATATCATGCTCCGTGTAATAAATGGGAACCCCCCCTCGCCTGCAAACTTGGCGGAATGCACAGTCACCGGTGCATACAAGAGTTAAGGGTTGACCTTCCTGAGAATTTTCTGCACCCCGGAACCGTACTGTGCAGCCTTCTTTCCCCTTAGCGCTATCTCCATTGGTAGGCCGCTCCTAATTGCAGTGTACCTGAGGAATGCCTTCTCTACCCTGCGTAGAGGTGTATCCATTTGGGTATGGAATTCGCTATTTCAACGACCTCCGTGTTGAGGTACGGTGTCACCAGTTCCTTGCCGAACATCCTGGCCATCTTCACCTCCCTTGGCAGCACTGAGTCCTGCAGTTTCCTCAGGCTATCCCTGTTGTCAGGCTCCCTGACCCTGAACTTGTGATAGCCGTAGAATAGCTCGTCTGATCCCTGCCCGCACACAACCGTATCGCCCTCACACCTCTGGACTACAAGGAGGAGCACTATCTCGAACCCCCCCATGTCTTCCCTCGGTATCTGCGGTCGATGGACCTCAGGGCCTCCCTGGCCCTCCTGACATCTTCCTCGGATACCTCTATGTGACGGAGCCCCCCCGTAATTCAGTGCCCTGGCCGAAGCCAGAGAGGCCACCCTGTCGTGCGTGTTCGGGGGGGCAGACACATTCACGGGGGGACAGCGACCCACCGGATAGGAAGAGCAGAAACGAACTGTCAACCCCCGCCAGAGAAAGCGAGTTCCGCAGCACCTATACCCCTCACAGTATCCCTCAGGATCCCGTGTAGCCTGTCGGCCAGTTCGGGGGGGACGCTGCTTCCATCCAACGTTTCCTTCTCGATCCTCTCGTACCACTCCATCCCGACGCAGGTCATGAAGGCACTGCACCGATATTAAACATTCCAGGGGCAACCACCATTATAGCATGCGCCCGGGATAGGTTGGTGCTGGAAACCATTTTTACCGTATTGTGCATAGCCATGTGTGGATTACGTCCCCCCCGACACTTCGGTCATAGTGGATGGCAGGTTCACCTCCTTCCTTTCTAGGAAGAGGGATGTACGTGTGATTCTGCCGGAGGCGATGATAGCGGAAGTCGAGCACCAGGCCAACGAGGGGGGGAGGGCCATCGGTCTCGCTGCCCTGGAGGAGCTCAAGGCCCTGAGAAAGATGGCGGATGAGGGGGGGAAGATATACCTGGAGATCCAGGGGGGGGCAGGCCAACCAGGTCGGAGATAAGGAACGCCAGGTTGGGGGATATCGATAACATAATCAGGGAGGTGGCTCTCGAGAACGACGCCACACTTGTCACGGGTGATGCCATCCAGAGGGACATAGCATTCGTGAAGGGCATAAAGGTGGAGTACATAGAACACCCTTCCAAGTCCTTCAGGAAGATAGAGGAGTTCTTTGATGAGGAGACGACTTCTGTGCACCTCAAGGCAGGCCTGAAGCCCATCCTGAAGAAGGGGGGGAGGCCTGGGGGGGAGACAAGGTACGTGGAGAGCGGGAACACCATAAGCCACAGGGAGCTGGAGAGCATAGCCAACAACATTGTGAAGAGGTGCAGGACAGAGCCAGAATCGTTCATCGAGCTCGACCTGAACGGGGGGGCAACAGTGGCGCAGCTGGGCCCAATGAGGATAGTGATAACCCGGCCCCCCCATTCTCTGACGAGATGGAGATAACGGCAGTGAGGCCGATAACCAAGCTGAGCCTGGAAGACTACAACCTCGATGCTGAACTGGTGAACAGGCTGAAGGACCAGGCCAGTGGCATACTCATAGCCGGTGCCCCCCCTGGAGCCGGGAAGAGCACCTTCGTGCAGGCCCTTGCTGAGTTCCTCAGCGACCAGGGGAAGATGGTGAAGACCATGGAAAGGCCAAGGGACCTCCAGGTCAAGAAGCAGATCACGCAGTACACATCACTTGAGGGCTCCATGGAGCGCACCGGAGACATCCTGCTCCTGGTCAGGGAGGACTACACCGTGTTCGATGAGATGAGGGTCACATCGGACTTCAAGGTATTCTCGGACCTCAGGCTTGCGGGCGTCGGCATGATCGGTGTCGTCCACGCTACAAGGCCAATAGACGCGCTACAGAGGTTCATCGGGAGGATCGAGCTTGGCCTGATACCACAGGTGTCGATACGATCCTGTTCATCAGGAACGGAGGTGTCAGTTCAGTTCTCACAACAGAGCAGGTGGTGAAGATACCTGAGGGCATGACGCAGGAAGATCTGGCCAGGCCTGTCATAGTGGTCAGGGACTTCAAGACCTCCAGGCCCCCCCTGTACGAGATCTATTCATATGGAGAGCAGGTCGTTGTCGTGCCGGTTAACAGGTCCGAAGCAACAGGCGTCAACTCACTTGCGGCCCAGAAGATCGAGGAAGATCTGAGGCGCTTCCTAGGTACGCAGGAGGTGAAGGCCGAGCTCCTGTCAGGCAGCAGGGCCAGAGTCTTCGTTCCTGAGGAATACATACCGAAGCTCATAGGGAAGAAGGGTTCCACTATATCGGAGGTGGAGAAGAGGCTGAACATAAAGCTCGAGGTGGAGCCCCCTGCAGGTGAAGCCCGCGGGCAGGAGGCCGGTTGGCGTGGAGATAAAGAACAAGATAATTTACCTTGATGTGGGGGGGAGAAGGACAGGTTCGTGAAGGTCTACGTCGACGACATACTGATCCTACAGGCCAAGAGCTCGTCAAAGGGCATAATAAGGATAAAGATCAACAGTGAAACCGGCGCTGCCCTGTACAAGTACATAAAGGAGGGCAAGAGGATAGAATGCTCCTTTGTTGATTGAGGCGCCAGGCCATGAGATGCTCTTTCTGCCGCGGGGAGGCGGTGTACGAGGCCAGGTACAGCGGTGCCAGGATGTGCAGGTACCACTTTACCGAGAGTGTGGAAAGGAGGGTGAAGAGGGAGATCAGGGCACAGATGGATCTCAAGGGAAACACAAAGAGGATAGCCGTGGCAGTATCGGGGGGGGAAAGGACAGCTCCACCCTGCTCTTCCTGCTGCACAAGATCCTGGGCAACAGGAAGAACGTTGAGATATTCTCGTTCACCATAGATGAGGGCATAGAGGGCTACAGGCCACCTGGAGTGGAGTCGGCAAGGCGCCTCTCAGAGAGGCTGGGCGTTGAGCACCGCGTCCTCTCATACAGGGAGGCCTTCGGGGCAACGCTTGATGATATGGTCAAAATGGACAGTGGCCGCACCATACCATGTTCCATATGCGGCCCCCATGAGGAGGAGGCTCATCAACGAGGCCTCATTGAGGATAGGCGCGGACTACGTGGCCCTGGGCACGAACCTGGACGACTACGCGCAGTCCATACTCATGAACGTGTTCAGGGGGGGGACGTCGCGAGGATGGCAAGGCTCGGGCCCCACAGCACCGTGAAGGAGGGCCTCGTACCGAGGGTCTTCCCGCTCAGGCTGGTGCCCGAAAAGGAGGTCATGCTCTATGCAATACTCAACGGCATTGAGTTCGACGCCGGGTGGTGCCCTTACTATTCCAGGGCCCAGAGGAACGAATTCAGGGACATACTGAACAGCGTGGAAGAAAGGTCGCCGGGCACAAAGTTCTCCATAGTGAGGTTCTATGACGGAATAAGGGATATTCTGGCCGATGCATACCAGGCGGAGGGCCTGGGGGGGCACTGCAGGGTCTGCGGATCCCCCTCCTCATCCGATGTCTGTCCGGTCTGCTCATTCTTGGAGAGGGTTAAGGGCAGCGGGGGGGTGCCGGAACAGAAGGGATGAGATATGTATGCCCGTTGGATAACTGCAGAGCATTCCGTAAAATCCATAAACTCAGAAACATTCAGGTCAAACGGCTGGGGGGGTTGTAGCTTAGCATGGTTTGAGCACCCGGCTGATAACCGGGGAGGTCATCGGTTCAAATCCGGTCAACCCCCCCACTCTGTAAATGTGTAGGGTTTCTCTTATTTCCGGAACGTCTCGACGAGTACCCGAGGCCATCAGGCAGGGCCGATCGGAACCCCAACACTACAGAGCCTTATTATGGGGACTGTGTGCAGCCTGATCTTAATAGAGAGCATCAATCACATGGGGGGGAGCACTTAGGGAACCAAGATCGACATTCGATAAAACATGAGACACACAATTATCTCATCTTACAACATCTGGAGCATGTTGGACAAATGGAGAAGCGGGTCCGAGGGGATTTGAACCCCTGGCCTATGGATTAAGAGTCCATCGCTCTACCTAGCTAAGCTACGGACCCAGCGGGAGGAGATTGTTTGGATAGATTTATAACTTATTATGATCCTTTCTGTTCCGCCGCCTCCTCGACCTGGCCCTGCTTCAGTCTCCTTATCTCCTCGATCATCTTAGGTATCACTGTGTAGAGGTCGTCTACTATTATGTAGTCTGCAAACTTGTGGATGTCAGCCTTCTCGTCAGTGTTGATGGAAATCACGGTGCCGCTGTCCATCATGCCCACAATGTGCTGAGCTTTCCGGAAATGCCAGCTGCTATGTAGAGCCTGGGCCTGACTATCTTGCCGGTCTGCCCGACCTGGTATTCCCTCGGTACCCAGCCAAGATCTGCCACTGGCCTCGTTACACCTATGTTGCCACCGAGTTCCTTCGCCAGCTCTCTGAGGAGCTCTATGCCCTTGGGGCTGCCCAGGCCCAGTCCTCCTGCGACGATGACCTTTGAAGCGGTTATGTCATCACCGCCGCGCGGTGTGAAGCCCAGGATCTCCTCCCTGAGCTGCTCCTTCTTGAACTCGAAATCTACCTTCTCCACACTGTACCTGTGGTCCTTCAGCTTCGGGGGGGGTATCTCGAACGTCCCGGGCCTGGAGGTGGCCATCTGGGGGGCCTGTGCTTCTCGCACCTGATCTCTGACATCGTGCTGTCGCCGTAGTCAGGCCTCCTGGCCAGGAGTATACCGGTATCTGTCTCTATGTCTATGTCCATGCAGTCCGCTGTCAGGCCGCTCTGCACCTTGACCGCAACCCTTGCGGCCAGGTCCCTCCCGTTCTTGGTCCCGGGCACTATGAGCACGTTGGGCTTTGCCCTGAACACGAAGTCCGCCACCACCTCAGAGTAAGGTGTGGAACGGTAGAGCTTCAGCTCAGGGTTGTCTGCAACCATCACCACATCGCAACCGTATTCGCCAGCTTCCCTTGCCATGCTTTCTGTCTGGTACCCCGCAAGCGCACATATGAGCCTGCTCTTAGTCTTGTCAGCAAGCTTGCGCCCGACGCCGATCATCTCCAGGGAAGCGTTCTTAAGCTTCCCCCTGCCAGTGATCGAGGTATACCATCACATCCCTGTATTCCTCCGGGTGCTGAGGCGGCTCAGCCCTCGCAAACTTCGCCAGCTCACTCACCTCCCAGCTCTATGATGCCTTCCTTAACCAGCTCCTCGAGCATCTGCCCGATCTCCTCGGTCTTGACCCTCTTGGCCTTCCTGTCCTTCCTTGGGAACGGCAGCATCTTCTTCACGACAGTTGGTGAGTTCCTGAGGCCCACCCAGTCCGGTGGTATGCCAAGGTCCTTCATTGTCCACACGGTCACTCCCTTCCTCATGGCGTCTATCTTCCTCCTCAGTGACGCTATCCTGGGCGTGTTTGAGTTTGTGACTATAGTGACCACAGCTGGTGTCGGTATCCTGACCACCTCAACACCCTCTTCGAGTTCCCTCTCGGCCACCACATAGCCATCCTCGTAGGTGCAGTCCCTCACATAGGAGGCCAGTTCAGCCTCCAGGAACTCTGCAACACCCGGACCAACATGGCCTGTGCTTGAGTCTGACGTCTTCTCGCCGGCAAATATTATGTCGTACTTTCCCAGCTTCTTTATCGCCGCGGCCAGTGTGAGGCTCGTGGGTAGGTATCGGAGCCTGCTATCGCCCTGTCGTTGACCAGTATGGCATTGTCGGCCCCCCCCTTGCCATGCACTCTATAAGTGCCGCCTCCGCGAATGAGGGTGCCATGCTGATAACTGTGACAGTGCCACCGAACTTGTCCTTGATCCTGAGCGCGGCTTCCAGGGCATTCTCGTCAGCCTGGTTGATCACGTTGGTCGCCTGCGACCTGTTGAGTGTGAACGTGACCGGGTCAACGAAGACCTCGTTGCTGTCAGGCACAACCTTGATGAGGACCACCATATCGGGCATTGTAAATCATGACTGTATCATGTGAAGATAGATAAACGGAACGATCGGGCATTCGGTTTGGGGTGTCTCCACCTGTGCTGTACCGTGCACTGCACTGAACAGTAGGCCCGGTGCTGGAACCCAAGGCCAGGAGAACGGTGGGAAGGCGGGAAAATGCCGTATGGGTGTCTGGTTTCGAGCAACCGCAGCATTGTCGCACCCCGCACGTTCTAGGCTCGGGCCACCGGGTATAAAGGTTTAAATAACTTCTTCCACTAACCTACAACCATACCATACACTAATGGGCAATGCCTCCTGTGGCATCCCAGTGTCGCCTGGAGCGTTCTTCCGGGCGAATGTGAGTGTAACGGTTATGGACGGTGGTACGTAATGGCGACTCCGCATCACCCCCCCAGACGGGGGGGTCTATGGGTTACTATCCGAGAGTGAGAGCGAAGAGCATATTCGGCACCATAAGGTCATGGCCTGAAATACAGGGCCGGTGAAGGTTCAGGCCTTCGCGGGGGGGTACAAGGTGGGCATGACCCATGTGCTCATGGTCGACTACAGGAAGAACAGCCTCACCGCTGGCCAGGAAGTGATGGCAGCGGTCACAGTTGTGGAGGTCCCGCCGCTCACGGTTGCAGGCCTTAGATTCTATGATGAAAACGAGAACGGCTTGTTCGTCAGCTACGAGAAGTGGGCGGACAACCTTGATAAGAGCATATTCAGGAGGATACCGGAGAGGAAGAAGAGCAACGAGAAGCCCATGGTGACCAAGGTGGCGGATGTAAGGCTCATTGTCCACACGAACCCGCAGCTGGTTAAATCAATACCCTCGAAGACGCCGGAGATATTTGAGGTGAGGGTTGGGGGGCGGGACAATTGAGGAGAGGATAAAGTACGCCCAGGAGAAGCTGGGCAAGCAGATCACTTTCGATGAGTTCTCCAAGCCCGGTAAGTTTGTGGATGTCATAGGGGTGACCAAGGGAAAGGGCTTCACGGGCCATGTGGAGAGGTTCGGAATAAAGCTGCTGCACCACAAGAACAGGAAGCACAGGAGGATGATAGGCACCCTGCCCGTGGCACCCTGACTGGGTCAGGAACACTGTGCCCCCCCAGGCCGGTCAGATGGGGGGGTTCCAGCAGAGGACGGTTCACAACATCAGGGTAATAAAGTATATCAGCGACCCGACCAAGGAGAACGTGAATGTCAAGGGTGGCTTCCCCGGGTACGGGGGGGTGGTGACGAACCCGTGCGTGCTTCTCCATGGTTCAATACCGGGCCATATGAAGAGGCTAATCAAGATGAGGGATCCGGCTAGGCAGACGTCGCCAGACGTAACGGATCTCGTGATACGCTACGTCTCAACCGAATCCAAGCAGGGTGATTGATTTGAAGTCAAACGTTTACTCGAAGGATGGCAATGCCGTTGCTGAGATCGAGCTCCCGAGGGTGTTCGAGACCGTGCCGAGGGAGGACATCATAAGGAGGGCCTTCAGGGCTGTGACCCTTTCCATGCGCCACCCCCCCTACGGTACATCGCCGACGGCCGGTCTCAGAAGGGTGGGTCATAACTACGGGCCAGGCCACGGGATAGCGAGGCTGCCCAGGGTGGCAGGCTCCACCAGGGGTGTTATACTCGCAAACATGGTCGGTGGGAGAAGCGCGCATGCACCGACAACGCAGAAGGTGCTCGTCAAGCGCTTCAACAGGAAGGAACTCCGCATGGCAAAGTTCAGCGCCATAGCGCTTACAGCAGTCCCGGAAAAGGTCAGGGCGAGGGGGGGTCACAGGGTACCAGAAGGGCTTTCCCTGCCCGTGGTTGTCAAGGACGATGTTGTGGAGGTATCAAAGGCAAAGGATGCGATGAGTGTCCTCTCCAGCCTTGGCCTCGATGAGGATGTTATGAGGGCCAAGGAGGGAACCAAGATCAGGGCAGGTAGGGGGGGAAAGATGAGGGGGCAGGACGTACAGGGAGCCGAAGAGCATACTGATCGTGTGCACTGACACCAGGAAGGCGAGGGGGGGGTTCAAGTCACTCCCGGGTGTGGATGTTGCGAACGTCTCCTCACTCGGCATACGCCATCTAGCCCCTGGAGGAGTTGCAGGCAGGCTCACCCTCTTCACGGAATCAGCAATAAGGAAGCTGTCGGAGGTGGAGTGAGTGGACACCCAGAGCGTTATACTGACTCCTGTGGCAACCGAAAAGACGATGCTCATGATGGAGAAGGAGAACAAGCTCACGTTCATAGTCCACAGGGCTGCCAGGAAGGCGGACATAAAGAAGGCCGTGGAGGAGTCCTTCAACGTCAAGGTAGTGAAGGTCAACGTGGTTATAGGCAAGGAGGGAAAGAAGGCCATTGTGAAGCTGGCGCCTGAGTTCTCGGCGGAGGAGATCGCCGGGAGGATAGGCATATTCTGAGGTGAAGGTATGGGTAAGCACATTGTTGCTCAGAGGAGGGGGGGCCGCGGGGGGGGTCTTGTCTACAGGAGTCCGAGCCACAGGCACGTGGCACCAATAAGGCACCCTTCCCCCCCCGGAGAGTACACGGTCAAGGACATTATACATGCCCCTGGCAGGAATGCACCCCCCCTGCTGGTGCTGGAGGACGGGACTGGAAAGCACCAGTTCCAGATCGCGTTCAACGGTGCATACGTCGGCCAGAAGTTATCTGTAGGCTCAGGCTCACCTGCACCGGGCTGCACGCTACCTCTTGGCTCAATACCGGATGGGAGCCTCGTCTACAACATTGAGAGCATGCCAGGCGACGGCGGCAAGTTCTGCAGGACCGCCGGTACGGCTGCACTCGTGGTCAGCCACGGGGAGCGTGTGACACTGAAGTTCCCCTCCGGAAAGATGAGGCAGTTCCACCCGTTGTGCATGGCCACTGTGGGCATAGTATCCGGCAGCGGTGCGAAGGACATACCCATACTGAAGGCCGGTACACACATACACTACCTGAGGAGCAAGGCCAAGTGGCCGTTCACCGTGCGCGGTGTGGCAATGAACGCGGTGAACCACCCGCACGGGGGGGGAGGCAACCACCAGCATGTGGGCAGGCCAAGCACGGTTGGAAGGGGGGGAACGCCACCTGGTAGGAAGGTCGGTAGGCTGTCTCCTAAGAGGAGGAGGTGAACATGCCGGTAAAGAAGCAGGCATCTGTAAAGTCGATCAAGAGGAAGGCCAGGAAGTCACAGAAAGTGGTCCTGGGCAGGGCGAAGGAATTCACATACAGGGGGGGGTACACACTCGAGCAACTCCAGAAAATGGACCTGCAGGAAGTCATGAAGCTCCTGACCGCCAGGGCCAGGAGGTCCCTGACCAGGGAGATGAACTACGAGCAGAAGGTGCTCTTTGAAAAGCTGAACTCAGATGAGCAGAACATAAAGACCCACGTGAGGGACATGATAATACTCCCGAGGTTCGTTGGCAAGATTGTTGAGGTCTACAACGCAACTCATTCGTAAAGTTCGAGATAAAGCCCGAGATGATAGGCCATTACCTGGCGAGTTTGCCATGACAAGGAAGGAGGTGAAGCACTCCGGCCCAGGCGTTGGTGCTACCAGGTCATCGAAGTTCATGCCGCTGAAGTGATGCATATGAAGGGTTACTCTATCCAGAATGTGGGTGAGAGGAGCGCCAGGGCAAGGGGGGAAGGAACTGGACATATCCCTCAAGGACTCCGTGAACATAGCACACTTCCTGAGGGGGGAAGAGGCTCCAGTGGGCCATAGATGCGCTTGAGAAGGTCACCCAGAAGAAGCTGGCTGTGCCTTACTTCAGGTACCTTGACTCCGTGTCACACAGGAAGGGCATGTCTTCCGGGCGCTACCCAGTAAAGGCCGCCAGGGCATTCCTAGAGGTGCTCAGGAACGCCGAAGCAAACGCAGAGTTCAAGAGCCTTGACACGGAGAACCTCGTGATCCGCCACATAGCAGCCACCAAGGCAGGATGATCAAGAAATACCTGCCGAAGGCCTACGGCAGGGCCGGCGCATGGTTCAAGGACCTCGTCAATGTGGAGGTAGTCGTTGAGGAGGTGGAGTCATGAAGGAGAGGAAGTTCGTGAAGGAGGCCGTGAACAAGCTCCTCGTGGCCGAGTTCATCAGGAAGGCAACCGACAACGCTGGCTTCGGCGGCATAGAGATGAAGAGGACCCCCCCCTTCGGCACGAACATAACCCTCTACGTTAACAAGCCCGGCCTGGTCATAGGCAGGCACGGTGCCAAGGTGCAGGAGATCACGGACGAGCTGGAGAGGAGGTTCAAGGTGGAATCTCCGCAGATAGAGGTCAAGGAAATACCGAACCCCCGACCTGAACCCCCAGGTTGTCTCGAAGAAGATCGCACTGTCCCTTGAGAAGGGCTGGAACTACAGGAAGGCAGGGAACACGTCTCTAAGGAGGGTCATTGAGGCAGGCTCCAAGGGCGTCATGATCAGGATAGGGGGGGCAAGATATCCGGCGAAAGGGCCAGGGCACAGAAGTTCATGTACGGGTCGATAAAGTACTCCGGCGAACCCGGCAGGAGCGGCATGGAGACGGGCTTCTCCATAGCAAAGCTCAAGCAAGGCGTGATCGGCGTCACGGTCCGCATGCTGAAGAACGATTACAAGCTGCCCGATGTGATAAGCGTCGGGGGGGAGCTCCCAAAGCAGGAAGTAAAGGAGGTAGTGTCACAAGATGGAGCTAAGGGCGAGTAGGATTAGGGAGATGAGCAGGCAGGAGAGGGAGGAGACCCTGAAGAACCTCAGGGAATCCCTGCTCAGGGAGAGGGCAAGCCATGCCATGGGAGGTGCACCCTCCAACCCGGGCAAGATAAAGTCCATAAAGAGGCAGATAGCCAGGGTCCTGACAGTGATGACGGAGGAAAACAAAGAATGAAGGACAAGAATTTCACGGGCATCCCGAAGGAGTTGCAGCCCTGGGAGGGCTTCAGCAGGGACACCCAGACTGTGAAGATAAGCGTGGACAAGAGGAGGTACGGCAAGAGCGTCACGATCATAGAGGGCATAGACCCAAAGGCGGAGAACATACAGGAGATTGCGAAGACGCTGAAGAAGAAAGTGGCCTCTGGGGGGGGCACCGTTAAGGACGGGAGGATAATAGAGCTCCAGGGTGATCACAGGGAAACCGTGAAAAAGCATCTGGAGGAGATGGGCTTCAGGACTGAGGTCGTATGAGGAACCTTAGGGACTACCTTGATGACCTGATTGGCTACCACTGTGAGGTCGTGAGGTCCAGCAACAGTGCCCTGGTGGGCATAGGCGGAAAAATAGTGGACGAGACCAGGAACATGGTCTATATAGGGTCTGGCAGGAGGGTCAGGGCAGTCCCAAAGGGCGTGGTAACACTCAAGATCTCAAAGCCAGGCAGGGAAGTCTACCTGAAAGGGCCCTTGCTCTGTTACAGGCCTGAGGATAGGCTCAAGGAATCAAGGAGGATTGAGAGGAACCTGAGAAGGGGGGGTGGTGTTAATGGCAACTAGGAACATCGGTATAGATGTGAAACCGCCAGCCACTGAGTGCAAGGACAAAAAGTGTCCTTTCCACGGCAGCCTGGTCGTGAGGGGGGGCCAGGTGATGACTGGCGTCGTCAAGTCTGCATCCATGATAAGGAGTGCAGTAGTGACCAGGGAGTACAAGAAGTACATAAAGAAGTACGAGAGGAGGACCAGCGTCCTGAAGAAATACCATGTGCATGTGCCCGGATGCATATCCGTCAAGCCGGGCGACGTGGTCAAGATCGCTGAGTGCAGGAAGCTGGCCAAGACCATATCATATGTTGTGGTGGAGAAGGTGACCACATGAAGGGAGTAGCGGGCAGACAGCACAGGGGGGGACTACCGCTCGGCGCAACCATGATATGCGCGGACAACAGCGGTGCCAAGATGATCAGCCTCATAGACGTCAAGGCGTACCACGCGTTGCCAGGCGCATACCGGCCGCTGGCGTAGGCGATATGTTCGTTGCGAGCGTGAAGAAGGGTACGCCTGAGATGAGGAGCAAGGTGGTCTACGCCGTCGTGATAAGGCAGCGCAGGCCGTACAGGCGCCTGATGGCACGATGGTCGAGTTCGAGGAGAACGCAGCGGTGCTTGTAACGCCTGACGGAGAGGTGAGGGGGGGATCCGAGATAAAGGGGGGGCCCGTGGCCAGGGAGGCGGCCGAGAGGTGGCCAAGGATAGCGGCAATTGCCTCCACAATAGTATAGGGTGATATCATGATCAAGAGGCTGAATGTGCACCTCTCAAGGGACCTCCAGAAGAAGTTCGGCATACGCACCTTTCCCATAGTCTCCGGCGACGTGGTCAGGATTGTCAAGGGATCGAGGAAGGGAGAAGGCGGAAAGGTCGTTGAAGTCGACCACGTCGCGGGAAGGGTCTCGGTGGAGGGAATAACCATAGCGAAGGCGGACGGCAAGCAGAAGCCATTCTTCCTGAGGCCGGAGGAACTGGTCATCACAAGGCTCGACCTCTCCAGGCAGGAGCGGCAGGACAGGCTCAGGCAGCTGGCCGCACTCAGGAACGTCACGGTGTCTGAAGAGGTCATAAAGGAAGAACAGCAGGCGGCTGTGGCAGAGGAGAAGAAGGAGGTCAGCGAGCAGCCGGCGCAGGCAGTGGAGGGCACAACCACGGATGAGGCCGGATCAGTGGCCGCATCTGGTTCAGAGGATGAAGTGAAGGAGGCCGAGGGAAATGATAACGAAAACTAAGAGGCTTGTCCTTCCCAGGACAATCAAGATCGCGAGAAAGACCCACTTCTGGGGGGGAGCGAGTGCATCCCCCCGGCAAGCATGACAGGGAGCACTCAATACCCCCTCCTGATCCTGTTAAGGGACTACCTCCACCTTGGCGACAAGGAGAGGGAGATAGCCAGGATGCTTGCCAACAGGCAGGTTGCCGTGGATGGCAAGGTAGTCAGGGAGAAGCGCTTCGGTGTAGGCTTCATGGATGTGGTCTCAATACTACCGACAGGGGGGGAACACTTCAGGATAACCTACGATACCCTGGGAAGGCTCGTCCCTGTGAGGATCGAAGAGGGGGGGAGGCACAGATAAAGCCCCTCAGGATAAAGGGAAAGAGGAGCATAGACAACAGCCGCTTCCAGATAACCTTCCATGACGGGAGGAACATGATCACACAGGACAAGGACCTGAGGCCCGGTGACGTAGTGATATTTGACCTGAAGTCTAGGTCGGTTGTGGAGAAGCTGAAGTTCCAGCCTGGGAACAGGGCCTTCCTAACAGGCGGCTCGCACGTGGGGGGGGAAATCGGCACGATCAAGAAGATCGAGGTCAAGGAGTCATCGCACGCCAACCTGGTGCACTTTGAGGAGGGCTTCAGCACCGTTCAGGACTATGCGTTCGTCATATCGTCACCGAAGTACTCATTCAACATCAAGGTACAGGGAGGTGCGCAGTCTTGAGCAATCCGATGCAGGAAATTGTCATAGACAAGGTCGTGGTCAACATAGGCGTTGGCCAGGCGGGCGACAGGCTTAACAAGGCGGCCAGGGTCGTGGAGATGTTGACTAACAGGAAGCCGGTGTTCACGACCGCGAAGAGGACCGTCAGGGACTTCAACGTGAGGAAGGGCCTGCAGATAGGAGTCAAGGTTACCCTCAGGAAGAATGATGCTGTGGAGTTCCTCAAAAAGGCGCTCTACGCAAAAGGATATAAGATCCCGCACTACTCCTTCGACAGGCAGGGAAATGCCTACTTCGGCATAGCGGACTACACGGACTTCAAGGGCATGAAGTACGATCCGGAGATCGGCATATTCGGCATGGACATAGCCGTGGTGCTCAAGAGGAGGGGGGGCGGGTACAGGCTGGAGAGGAGGAGGGTAAACAGGAAGCACCTGCCTCTAAGATCAGGGTCACCAGGGAGGAGAGCATGGAGTTCCTTGAAAAGAATTTCAACGTGCAGGTGGTGAGGTAATGGCACAGGTCAAGCTGCAGCCCAAGAAGAAATTTGGCCACAAAGAGGGTTGCCTGAGGTGCGGGAGGAAGAGAGGGATAGTGAGGAGGTACGGCCTGCACCTCTGCAGGCAGTGCTTCAGGGAGACGGCCCCCCCAGCTTGGCTTCAGGAAGTACAGTTAAGGTGATGTTATGAGACATGACCCGCTCAATGATATAATAAACAGCATCAAGAACGCTTCCAGGATAGGGAGGAAGGAGATCGTAGCTGAACCTGCAGGCAGGCTCATAGGCAGGGTCCTGAAGGTCATGCAGGAGTACAACTACCTGAAGAGCTTCGAGGTCATAGACGAGGCCAGGGGGGGAGGGAAGTTCAGGATCGTGCTCAGCGACACCATTAACAACTGTGGTGTGATCAAGCCAAGGCTCCCTGTCAAGATATCAAACATGGACAGGTACGAGGCCAGGTACCTCCCCGCCCAGGACTTCGGAATCCTGATACTCACAACAACAAAGGGCGTGATGAGCCACATAGAGGCCAGGAAGCTGGGAATAGGCGGTAAGCTGCTTGCCTACGTCTACTGAGGTGGCGCGCATGGAGATAAAGTGGAAGGAAATGTTCTCATTAAGCCCTCCGCAGGGCGTCACGTTCACGGTGAGCGACCACACGGTGGAGGTGAAGGGTAAGCTGGGCACGGTTGTCCGTGTCTTCAAGGACAACTATGTCCGCGTGGTGCCTGACGGGAACTCCATAAAGATAATGGTGAGCAAGGAGAACCGCAGGAACAGGGGGGGGATAGCGGGCACCTGGTACTCCGAGATCAGGAACGCCTTCAGGGGGGGAGTGACAGAGGGGGGGTTCAGGTACGAGATGAAGATCGATTACACGCACTTTCCCATGAGGGTCTCTGTCAGGGGGGGCAACAGGGTAGTGATTGAGAACTTCCTGGGGGGGGAGAGGTCACCCAGGTATGCAGACATAGTGGGCAACACAAAGGTGAGCGTCAAGGGTGATAGGGTTACGCTTGAGGGCATAGACAGGCGCCAGCTAGGCGAGACCGCCGCAAACATAGAGAGGGCCACGAAGATAAAGGGCTTCGACCTCAGGGTCTTCCAGGACGGCGTCTACCTGATTTCAAAGGGTGAGTGAGATGAACACTCTGAAACCTTCGCTGTCGGAATACGAGAAGAGGTTACTGAAGATCAAGGTCGAGCAGGCAAGGAAGCGTCCAGCCTTCAGGAGGCAGGAGTGGTTCAGGTACAAGAAGCTCGGGGGGGATGCATGGAGGAAGCCCAGGGGGGGAAAACACTCCAAGATGCGTGAGCACCTTGCCAGGAGGCCTCCTGTAGTCGATTCGGGTTTCAGGTCTCCAAGAATCGTGAGGGGGGGCCTGCACCCGTCCGGCTTCAGGGAGGTGCTGGTGAACAACGTTTCTGAGCTGGAGAGGCTGGACAGGAACAGGGAGGCGGCCAGGATTGCCTCCAAGGTGGGGGCCAAGAAGAGGGAGGCGATCCTGAAGAGGGCAGATGAACTTGGCATCAGGGTCATCAACAGGGGGAGTGAGTGAGCATGAAGATGGAAACAGCGAAGAGGCTGGCTGCAGAGGAGTTCAAGTCCGGCGTCTCCAGAGTCTGGATCGACACGAACAGCACCGAGGAGGTGCTCGAGGCCGCATCGAGGGAGGACATAAGGCAGCTCATAGAGAGGAACGTCATACAGCTCAAGCAGAAGAAGGGCAACTCCAAGGGGGGGAGGTTCAAGAAGAGACTCAAGCAGCTTTCCAAGGGCCGCAGGCGCGGGGAAGGTTCCATAAGGGGGGGTACCAAGTATGCTAGGTTCCCGAGAAAGGAGCGCTGGATCAAGACGATCAGGCCACTCAGGGAGGAGCTCAGGAACCTCCGGGACAGAGGTAGCATAGACAGGAAGACTTACAGGCGCTTTTACAGGATCATAAAGGGGGGGCTCGATAAAGTCCAGGGCCAGCTGGTGGCCCAGATAAAGTCGCAGGGCCTCCTAAAGGGCGGTGAATGATATGCACGTTAGAGTGTTCAAGAGGAAGAGGGAGGGCATTACCGACTACAGGAAGAGGCTTGCCCTCGTCAAGTCAGGCCTACCGAGGCTCGTGGTGAGGCCTTCGGGAAAGGGGGGGATACAGGCCCAGATAGTGAAGTTCAGCCCGAGGGGGGGTGACATAGTGGTCGCCACGGTCAACGAGAGGAGCCTCAGGAAGAGGGGGGGCTCCAGGTTGATGGCAACAGCACCCCCCGTCTGCTACCTGGTGGGCTACATGCTGGGAAAGCTTGCGCTTTCCAGGGAGGTGGAGGAGGCTGTCCTTGACATAGGCCGCAGGAAACTGACACGGGGGGCGGAAGGATAACGGCTGTCCTCAAGGGTGCCGTCGATGCTGGCCTTTACGTTCCGCACGACGAGAGCATCCTCCCCTCGGAAGACAGGATAAAGGGAAAGCACCTGAAGGACAGCAAGAGGTTCAGCGGTATCGATGAGATGAAGAGGGCCCTGGAGGTGGTTCAGTGACTGATGAAGACTGGGTCCCAAAGACGCAGCTCGGGAAGCTGGTGGCCGAGGGCAAGATAAAGACGATGTCAGAGGCCATCAGGTCAAGGCTGCCACTGAAGGAGTACCAGATAGTTGACATCCTCTTACCAAACCTGATGGATGAGGCAATATACATAGAGAGGGCACAGAGGATGACAGACTCCGGAAGGAGGATGAACTACTCTGTGACCGCGGTGGTTGGCAACGGCGATGGCTTTGTCGGTGTGGGAAGGGGGCAAGGCCAAGGAGGCTGCACCTGCCATAAGGAAGGCAGTGAACAACGCGAAGCTCAACATACTGGAGATCAGGAGAGGCTGTGGCTCCTGGGAGTGCGGCTGTGGCAGGGCCCACACGCTGCCGTTCCTGGTCGTCGGGAAGTCGGGCTCCGTTGAAGTGGTGCTCAAGCCTGCGCCACAGGGCCTGGGCAGGGCAGTCGGAGATGTGGCCAAGATCATACTCAGGATGGCAGGCATCGAGGACGCCTGGGGCTTCGCCAAGGGCCACACGAAGACCACTGTGAACTACGCTCTGGCCACATTTGATGCCCTGAGGCAGACCTCCATAATGAAGATAAACCCTGCGCTCAAACTGTCAACGCCAATATATGCGGGGAGTGTTGCTAATGCTGGCAGTGTTAAGAGTTAGGGGGAAGGACCGGCATCAGGCCGGACGCGGAGAAGACCGCGGCACTCATGAGGTTGCACAGGATCAACCACCTGGTCCTGGTGCCCGAGGACGATGTGCACAGGGGCATGCTGCAGGTGGTGAAGGATTACGTCACGTGGGGTGAGATAGACCGGGAGACACTGGTCATGCTTCTCAAGTACAGGGCACAGCTGAAGGGCCACAGGCCTCTCGACAGGGAGGCACTGTCATCCCTCGGCTACTCCTCTTACGAGGAACTGGCGGACGCAATACTGGCCGGAAAGAAGCTCACAGACCTGGAGCACTGGTGCCGGTGTTCAGGCTGAACCCGCCTGTGAAGGGCTACGAGTACATAAGGAAGCCCGTGACACAGGGGGGGGCACACTGGCTACAGGGGGGGTAAGGCCATAAACCAGCTGATCAAGAGGATGCTGATCTCAGGGGGGGTTGATCTCAATGGTAAGGGAGAAAACTAAGAAGCTGAGGGGGGGCGGTCACTACGGCCGTGGCTGGAAGGCAGGAAGGGGGGGCAAGGGAAAGCGTGGAGGCTCAGGGAACGCAGGAATGGGGGGGAAGCACAGGTGGATATGGATGCTCAAGTACGACAGGCTCCACCTGGGCGGAAAGGGGGGGTTCGTGAGCCACCACAGGAAGGCGCCAGAGAACCCGATAAACATATCGAAGCTCAACCAGCTGCTGCAGCAGCTCGAGAGGGATGGCTACGCGACCAGGGATGGGGGGGATGCTGTGACAGTTGACCTCAGGGCCGCTGGCTACACCAGGCTCCTCGGGGGGGCCGGTGTGCCTGAGTTCAGGGGGGGCCACATAAAAGTGGCCAGGGCGACGCAAAAAGCAATAAATAAGCTTTCCAATCATGGTGTCACGGTTGAAGTAGATGGCGGAGATTCAGAGGAATAGAGCGGCCGCTATCCCGGTCGTAATTTTCTACGCACTGGTAATCGTCGGCTTCTGGTACTTCGGGCACTACGGGGCAGCGAAGCTGGTGGTCGCGGCGGTCCTCACCTCACCCGTATTTTACCTCATTTACCTGGTGGCCAGCTACAAGGGCCCGAAGAAGAGCAGGCTCTACGGGCTTGAGAACCTCACGTCCAAGCTCCCGGCCATCAAGAAGCCCAAGGGGCACGTCCAGTTCAAGTACAAGCTGATGTGGACTGCCCTTGTGGTGATCCTCTACTTTGCTCTCACAAACGTCTACGTCTACGGCCTGAACAGGACCGATACAATCGACGTATTCGCTGCGTTCAGGGCAATATTTGCAGGCGCATCTGGCTCGCTCATGGACCTCGGTATCGGCCCCATAGTCACTGCGAGCATAGTGATGCAGCTCTTCGCAGGCGCGAAGATATTCAACCTTGACCTACAGGACACATCAGACAGGGCCATTTACCAGGGCGTCCAGAAGCTCATGGTAATAATAATGATATTTGTGGAGGCCATACCGCAGGCATTCGGGTACCTTGTACCGGACGCATCCCTCGTTTCCAGGCTGAACGCCCTTGCGCCAGGATTCGGGCACTTCCTTGCGGAGACAGTGATAGTCCTCCAGCTATTCTTCGGCTCATACCTCGTCTTCCTGATGGATGAGGTCGTTTCGAAGTACGGGATAGGCTCTGGAATATCTCTCTTCATCGCAGCAGGTGTCTCACAGCAGCTCATTACGGGCACGTTCAACTGGCTCCCCACAACCCCGACATCGCCGCTCTCCCTCTCGAACCCGCCTGCGGGCGCACTGCCGAAGATGTTCTACATCCTCACGCACTCGTCCGCATCATACCTTAGCAACACAGGGATGCTTTCAATACTCTTCCAGCAGCCAAACCCGATGATAGCCCTCATTGGAACGCTCTTCATATTCTTCCTCGTTGCCTACTTCCAGAGCAGCAAGATTGAGCTGCCTATAGCACACGAGAGGGTGAGGGGGGGTGCCAGGGGGGGCAGGTACCCGCTCCAGCTGCTCTACGCATCCAACATACCTGTTATCCTGGCAACTGCACTCCTGGCCAATGTATCCATGTGGACACTCCTCTTCTGGTCCAGCCCAGTCCTGAGCAAGGTGCCCATCCTGGGCCATGACAGGTACCTGGGGGGGGCTTACCCGACCGCTTCCCAGATCTCGCAGTACGGCATATCCAGCACCACCCTGTGGGCGGGCTGGCGTACTACCTCGCTGCACCCAATGGCCTGTCTGACTGGCTGTTTCCGATACTGCAGCCCTCAACGGGACAGTCAGTCCTGCTCGGGCACACGCCCTGGGAGGAGGCTATACACGTCATTGTGTTCGTCCTCTTCATGGTGGGGGGGCCAGCGTGCTCTTTGCCAAGTTCTGGATCGAGACTACGAACATGGGCCCGTCTGCTGTGGCCAGGCAGATAATGTCCTCAGGCATGCAGATACCCGGGTTCAGGAGGGACCCGAAGGTGATGGAGAGGGTGCTCCAGAAGTACATCCCTGCAATCACCGTCTTCAGCGGCGCTGTGGTGGGCCTTCTGGCTGCAGGGGGGGCAAACCTCATAGGCACAGTGGGGGGGGACACCAGCGGTACGGGTCTCCTGCTCGCTGTTGGCATAGTGATCCAGTTCTACGAGGCAATGGGCAGGGAACAGCTCATGGAGATGCACCCTGTGATAAGGCAGTTCTTCGTCGGTGGTTAAATGCGCGTTGTCATTGCAGGTGTTGCTGGAGTTGGCAAGTCTACAGTCCTGGAGATAGTGGCGAAGAGGTCGAAGTACGAGATCGTGAACTTTGGCACCCTCATGTTTGAGATGGCAAAGGACATAGGACTTGTGAGCAACAGGGACGAGATCAGGAAACTCCCCGTGGACACGCAGATAAACCTGCAGAAAAAGGCCTCATCTGCGATAGGCAGGATGGATGATGTGATAGTCGATACCCACATGTCCATAAAGTCCAAGAACGGCTACCTCCCGGGCCTTCCAGAGTGGGTGCTCAGGGAGCTCAAGATCGCTTCATACTTCCTGATCGAGGCAGACCCTGTGCTGATAAAGAGAAGGAGGGAGATGGACCCACACGCTCGAGGGATGACGACACCGTGGAGGAGATACGGACGCACCAGGAAGTCAACAGGTACTTCGCAGTGGCCTATTCCATATACACAGGAGCGACAGTTAACTTCATAGAGAACCCAGAGGGAAAACCTAACATAGCTGCTGAAAATATATTATCGAAGCTGGTGTGACCATGGCAGAGCAGAACACTCAGGTGAGTCAGCAGCAGGCTCAGCAGGAAGCGATGAGGAAGATGCTGAGCTTCCAGATGATATATATGATGGTGAGCCTGGTCATGCTGTTCATCGTTGCATCCCCCCCATCACTCAGGACATACATAGGGATGGGGATGAACAGGGTCTTCGTTCCCCCCCTCCTCGGCTTCAATTACATGTACCCTCTCATATCCCTCATATTCACAGGCCTGATACTCGGCATAATAACTTCCGTGCCCAGGTACTTCTTCACCGACTGGGTCAAGATGGGCCAGATCCAGGAGAGGTCCAGGGCACTGTCAAAGGCAATCACAGAGGCGTACAGGAACAACCAGAGGGACAGGCTTCAGAAGCTCCAGAAGATAAGGATGGACATGGCTCTGGACCAGCAGGTCATATCCATGAACACGCTCAAGCCCTTCATGGTCCTGACAGTCTTCACCTTCCTGATATTCGCATGGCTCTACGTCTTCGTGGGTGAGATACCTTACAGGGTCGTGGCTTTCCCATGGGACTTCAACGTGAACATACAGCTAGCCCACGCTTGGATCTTCCCGTACTGGATAATCATGTATGCCCTGGTGAGCCTCGTTGTCGGGTACTTCATAACAATGGTCATGAAACTGGTTGACTTCACGTACAAGATAAGGGAACTGGAGAAGAAGACGCAGACAGTGGACTGAATGAGGATCGCCATCAGTGGTGGAATCGGGAGCGGAAAGTCCACAGTGGCAAGGCTACTGGCGGAGAGGACTGGTTACGAGTACGTATCAGGCGGCGTCTTCTTCAGGCAGAAGGCGAGGGAGCTGGGAATGACAATAGAGGAGTTCAACGAATACGCCGAGTCCCATCCTGAGATCGACATGGAGCTGGACAGCGACCTCCTGTCCTTCCTGAGAAGGAGCGACGATTTCGTGATAGAGAGCCGCCTTGTGGGCTGGCTCTGTTACCGGAACGGCATAGATGCGCTCAAGATATTCCTGGAGGCGAGCCGGGAGACGAGGGCCAGGAGGCTGGCCTCCAGGGAGAGGCAGAGCTACCAGGAGGCCTTCAGCGACCTCGTGAGGAGAGAGGAGAGCGAGCTGAGGAGGTACAGGCACCTGTACGGCATAGACTACATGGACAGCTCCTTCTATGACCTTGTGATAGATACGGAGAATCTCTCTCCGGAGGAAGTTGTGAATGAGGTCTTCTCAAGGCTCAGCAAGGGCTACCGGTGCTGAACTGAACGGCTTCATAGTGATAGATAAGCCGAAGGGCCCCCCCACGAGCCACCAGGTGGACTACTGGATCAGGACTATAACCGGCACGGAGCGTGTTGGGCACGTCGGCACGCTGGACCCTCAGGTAACCGGGGTACTTGTTGTGGCCCTGGGGGGATGCAACGAAGCTCATAGAGGTCGCGCACGAGCAGAGCAAGGAGTACGTATGCGTGATGCTGTTGCACAGGGATGTGCCCACTGAGAGGCTCCAGCAGGTGTTCCAGGAATTCACAGGCGACATATACCAGCTGCCGCCGGTGAAGTCCGCTGTCTCCAGGAGCATCAGGGTGAGGCGCATCCACTCCCTGAGCCTGGTCGAGAGGGATGGAAGGTACGTGATGTTCAGGGTTGTCTGCGAGTCCGGGACATACATCAGGACGCTGTGCGTGGACATGGGCTACGCCCTAGGCACGGGGGGGCGCAGATGGTAGAGTTGAGGAGGGTCAGGACCGGCCCGTTCACAGAAAAGGAGGCGGTGACACTGCAGCAGGTCAGCGACGCCTTCGCCCTCCTGAAGGCCGGCGATGCCAGGCTGGTCAAATCCGTGGTAAAGCCCATGGTCTCCCTGTTCTCCGACGTACCGAAAGTGGTTGTTAAGAAGAGTGCTGTGGAGAACATCGCCCACGGTTCGGACCTTTACGCTGGCGGGATTAAGCACATAATCGGCCATCCCGGGCCAGGGGGGGACAGGGTATGCGTGATCACGGACGATAACCAGGTGGTCGGCACGGGCAAGATGCTCGTGCCACACGACAGCATGGACTCCCTGAAGGTCGTGGATTTCGACCGGGTGCTTGTGAAGCCCAGGGAGCGCCGGGAGGAAGAAGCCTGATGTCAGGAAGGAGCGTAAGGTGGTACGGGGTCAGGCGAGGAGAGGCCACTGAATTCTTCAGGGATTTAGACAGGGATTTCATAGGGGGGGTCTTTGACAGCCTCAGGTCAGGGTCGGTGCCAGAGACCGGTGGGACGAGGCCGGGAATAGACCTCAGGCAGGCGATGATAGAATATGCTAAAAAGAGGCTCAGGGAGGAGTTCACAGAGGACCAGGTACTCATAAGGGGGGGTTACCTGCTGAAGAAGGAATTGGACACAGCCCTGAACAGCCTGGTCTCCAGGGTATCTTACATTGAGGAGGCGGAGGGCAAGGAGTACTCCTCCGGGGGGGACATCTGCTCCTACCTGAGGGCCCTGAGGCCTGGATCGATTGATGAGAGTGTGATATCTGGCATAAGGTCTCTGTGCGATGCCAGGGAGACCCTCCTCTCAGACCTGGAGGGCAAGGCACTCAAAGTCGCACCGAACACCCTGCGGCTGGTGGGACTGGAGGCAACCCTGGAGCTGCTTTACAGGACAGGTGGCCTGAGGCGCCTGGCATCATTGCCAGCAAGCAGGATCCAGTTAGTGGGGGGGCCGAGAGAGCGCTGTTCAGGCACCTCACCTCTGGGTCGCCACCGCCCAAGCACGGCTGCATATTCAAGGCCCCACTGATCTCCTCTCTAAGGGCAGAGGACAGGGGGGGCCGGGCTGCGAGGGTGCTTGCCTGCAAGATAGCCATAGCCTCAAGGGCCGACCTGCTGGGAAGGGACCTGGGGGGGGAAGAGGCTATAGCTAGGTTCGTTGCTGATGTGAAGAGGGCAGGGTTCAAAAGTTCTCGAGTTCGCTCTGGGCGGCATGCCTCTCGCCGGGTATCGTGACAGGGTACTTACCTGTCAGGCACCCCAGGCACAGGGATTCTGCGGGGGGGAAGCCTATTGCATCCACGAGGCCCTCTATTGACACGTATCCAAGCGAATCTGCACCGATCTCCTTCCTTATCTCCTCGGTTGTCCTTCCAGCCGCAATGAACTGGTCCTTTGTCTTCATATCTACGCCGAAGTAGCAGGGCGCGATTATCTCTGGAGAACCTATCCTGACGTGTATCTCCCTGGCCCCGGCCCTGCGCAGTATATCGACGATATGCTTCATCGTGTTGCCCCTGACTATGCTGTCGTCCACGAGCACTACCCTCTTGTCCTTCACCGTCGACTTTATTGCATTCAGCTTGACCTTGACAGCGTTCCGCCTCTGTTCCTGCGTGGGCATTATGAACGTCCTCTCCGAGAACCTATTCTTTATCAGGCCCTCGTTGTATGGAATCCCAGATTCCATGGAGTAACCCAGTGCCTGAGACCTGCCGGAGTCTGGTACCGGTATGACCAGATCCGCATCTACGGGGGTGCTCCCTGGCGAGCCTGCGTCCGAGTTCGATCCTTGTATCGAAGACCTCCCTCCCGTCTATGATGCTGTCAGGCCTCGCGAAGTAGACATACTCGAACATGCAGTGAGATATGCTCTTGCTTGCCTGAACGAAGAGTGTATGCAGGCCGTCCTCCCTTATCTCAACGACTTCGCCCGGCATGACGTCCCTGAGGAGCTCACCACCTAGGACATCGATAGCGCAGGATTCGGAGGCCACCAGGTACCCATCTGGCAGCCTTCCTATGACAAGGGGCCTGAAGCCGTGAGGGTCCCTGATGGCGAAAAGCCTGTCGTTTATCAGGAGGGTTGCTGAGTATGCCCCCCCCTTGAGCCTGTTCATGGCCTGCTTTATCCCGTTGACGATCCCGAACTCGTTTACGTCTCGGGATATCTCCATTAACATGACTTCAGTGTCGGACGTGGTCTGGAAGGTTGCACCCCCCTCCTCTTCATGCTCTCCTTCAGCTGCTCTGCGTTCGTTATCTCGCCGTTGTGGGATATCGCTATGTAACCCACGGAGCTCGAGACCACAAATGGCCCCCGCATTCTCAACCGTCTTCCTGCCGGCGGTGGAGTACCTGGTGTGCCCTATTCCTACCCTTGAGCCGTCCAGGAAAGAGAAGTCCGAGTACTTTGGGTTGAAGACCTCCGATACCAGGCCCATGCCCTTGTGAACCTGTACAGACCCTGACTTGAAAACTGCAATGCCAGCGCTCTCCTGGCCACGGTGCTGCAGGGTCTTGAGGGAGGTCAGGAGGCTATCGAGTGCTTCCCCACCGCCCTTGTAACCTACGACAGCACAGTATTCACTTGGCTTTTGCCCATCTGTATGATCTGATCCTAGGGGCAGGGAATCCACAGTGGGAGCACCTCTTCTTCCTCACGTGGTAGGTGTGATGCCCACACCTGCGACATGTCACGTGCACCTTCCTATTGTTCATCTTGCCCAGAGCGGCAGTTCCATTGCTCATCTTCAATCACCCTTTGATGGTGAGACAAAGATCACGTTATCCCCTCTCACCAGCACCCTCTCATAAACTCCCTTGTTCTCTCCGCCTATAATCTCACCGGCATTCCTGATCACTAGGTTCATGTAGATGTCGTATCCTTCCAGTATGCCAGAGTACCCCCCCCTGTTTCCCTTAACGTCCACCAGGACGTTCTTGTCTATGGAGTTCCTCAGAACATCCATGGGCTTCACTATGTTTCCGGTGTTCTTCGCCATGAACTTCACGTGGTAATACCGGTTCCGTATATAATTATGTTGAATTCGCAGGCTTACAGGTAACAGAGAAGGCCTGGCCCCCCCTGAAAGGAGACTCCGAAAACTTATATTGAGAGCAGACATAACCCTGAGGCACACTCAAGATCAGGAGATGTGGTCTGTTTGAAAATGCCAAAGAGCATCAAGATGTACTGTCCTTACTGCAAGAAGCACACGATGCACGAGGTGGAAAGGGTAAGGAAAAAGAAGGCAAGTGAATTTAAGGCAGGACAGAGGAGGTTCAGGAGGGTCACCTCAGGTTACGGAGGTTTCCCCCAGGCCAAGGTTCGAGGGCAGGGAAAAGCCAACCAAGAGGCTGTCCCTGAGGTTCAGGTGTGAGGAGTGCGGTAAGGCCATAACCAGGCCCACACAGAGGGCAAAGAAGTTCGAGCTGCTGGAGGCGCAGTAAATGGCCGATGCTAAGTTCAAAAAGATTAAGTTCGCCGGCAATAAGTTCATAAAGGTTAAGTGCAAGGACTGCGGTAACGAGCAGATCACGTATTCCAAGGTCTCTTCCAAGGTGGTGTGCTCCATATGCGGCTCAACGCTGGCGGTTCCCACGGGGGGGGATCCACAGCGGTTGCCTCAGATGTTGTTGAGGAGGTAAAATGAGGAAGGACCTGCCTGAGGTCGGTGACCTCGTCGTTGTTACGATAAAGGAGGTCAAGAACTTCGGCGCAAAGGTGGAGCTCGACGAGTACAAGGGCAAGGAGGGCTTCATCCACATAGCTGAGGTGGCCACAGGGTGGGTAAGGCACATCAAGGACTACCTGAGGGAGGGTCAGAGGACCGTATGCAAGGTGCTTAACGTTGACCAGACCAGGGGGGGCTATGTGGACCTCTCCCTCAAGAGGGTCAACGAGCACCAGAAACGTGAGAAGATCCAGGAATGGAAGAACGAGCAGAAGGCTGAAAAGCTCCTCGAAATTGTGGCCCAGCAGTTGGGAAAGAGTGTTGAGCAGTGCTACACTGAGTTCGCAGACGACCTGGTTGAGAGGTATGGAAACCTCCATGCTGCCTTTGAGGACGCTGCGGCATCGGAGGAATGGCTTCCAGACGTGGATGGGGACTGGAAGGAAGTATTTCTGAAGGTGGCAAAGGAAAACATAACTGTACCTTACGTAAAGATAGGCGGCTATGTGGAGGCATACTCCCTGTCGTCCAGGGGAGTTGAGGACATCAAGAAAGTGCTTGTGCCGTGCTCAGCCAGAAGGTGAACATACAGTATGCCGGGGGGGCCAGGTACAGGCTCACAGTGATTGAGAAAGATTATAAGTCAGCTGAGGATGTATTGAAAAACACGGTGCAGATTCTGCAGGAAAATGCAAGGAAATACAACGTATCCCTTGAGTTCACAAGGTTCCAGTCGAAATGAAGTCCCTGATACGCAAGTGCCCCCCCAGGTGCGGTGCATACACGATGCGCGAGAACTGCCCGCAGTGTGGTGGCCTGACCATGATGGCCCTGCCCCCCCCGAGGTACTCGGAGAAGGACAGGTTCCAGAGGTACAGGTTGAGGGAGTTGGTGTCCGATGGTGCTGAACAGGATAGAAATTAAATATTACAAGAAACCAAAGATCTCAAAGTCAATCCTCGTGAGTGGCCTCCCAGGTATCGGCAACGTGGGCAAGATAGCGGCCGATTACCTGGTGGAGACACTGGGGGGGATGGAGAAGATAATAGACATATTCTCGCAGTACTTCCCGCCTCAGGTGTTCATAGGCGATGACAGCGTTGTGAGGCTTGTGAGGAACTCCATCTACCACAAGAAGATCCCAAGGAAGTTCGACCTCCTGGTGCTTGTGGGCGACTTCCAGGGCACGACTCAGGAGGGGGCAGTACGAGCTCTCCGGCGCCATACTTGACATTGCGAAGGAGCTGCGCGTCAACATGATCTATACCCTGGGCGGCTACAGCACTGGCAAGATAGTCGAGGCCCCCCCGAGGGTGCTAGGTGCTGTCACGGATGAGGACATAGTGGAACCCCTGAAGAAGGGGGGGTGTTGTCTTTCCTAAGGGCGAGCCCGGTGGTGGCATAGTTGGGTCAGCTGGCGTTATACTCGGCCTGGCCAAGGAAGTGTACTCGATAAGAGGAGCATGCCTCATGGGCGAGACCTCCGGCTACTTTGCGGACCCGAAGGGGGCCAGGGAGGTACTGAGGGCGCTGTGCAGGATACTCAACATAGACGTCGACATGTCAGAGATAGAGGAGAGGAGCAGGGAGATAGAGCAGATAACGGAGAAGATGCAGGAAGACATACAGAATAAGGTCCAGCAGAAGGAGGACCTGGGCTACTTCGGATGAGGCAGGGTGGTTCCTTTGCCCCCCCAGGCCCCGAGGGACGAGGGCAGGTACAGGGAGGCATCGATAAGCGAGTTCTTTGAGAAGAACAGGCACATCCTGGGGGGGTTCGATTCTCCCCCCCAGAAGGCCCTCTTCATGGCAGTCAAGGAGGCGCTGGACAACTCCCTGGACGCGTGCGAGGAGTTTTCCATCCTCCCTGAAATATCCATTTCCATTGATAGGCAGGGCGGGGATGTCTTCACGGTGACTGTTGCAGACAACGGGCCCGGGATAAAGAGGCGCTTCATTCCTGAGGTTTTCGGCCGCCTTCTCTACGGTTCGAGGTTCCACTCGTTCAGGCAGTCCAGGGGGGGTCAGCAGGGTATCGGGATAACCGCCGCAGTGCTGTACGGGCAGATAAGCACAGGGCAGCCTTCACGGATAGTGTCGAAGACGGAGGACGAAGACGTTGGCTATGAGGTCGTGATGGGCATCGACGTGGCCAGGAACAGGGCGGACATACACTCTGAGAAACCGGTAATAGTGGGTTTTGAGCACGGCACAGTGGTGAGCATGCCCCCTGAGGGGGGGAAGGTACCAGACCGGCAGACAGTCTGTCCTTGAGTACGTGAGGCAGACCGCGGTAGCTAACCCACACATGGAAATGAGGTTCAGGGACCCAGATGGAAAGGTGTACGTCTTCCACAGGTCAACAGGAGTGGCCCCCTGCCCCCGCCGAAGCAGAGCAAGCCATACCTGAGGGGGGGCCTGGAGGCAGGCGAGATAAGGCAGCTCGCGCAGGCCTCACCCTCGAATGACATGCTGCACTTCCTCACAGACACTTTCGGGAGGATGAGCGAGGACGTGGCTCAATCGGTACTGTCGAGAGCAGGCATAGATCCAAGAGGGAGCCGCAGTCCATCACGCCCGCCGAGGCGATGAAGATCAGGGAAGTGGCAGAGGGGGGGCCGACCTCCCCCCCGCCAAGGACTGACGTGCTCTCACCACTGGGCGGGGGGGAATTCATAAAGCTGGGCCTCAGGGCAGTGTACGGCGACCTGGAGCCCTCGTTCTACGCGGAGCCCATCGTCAGAAAGCCATCCGTCTACAACGGCATGCCGTTCCAGGTGGAGGTGGGCATGGTATACGGCGGTGCCCTGAACCCCCATGGAACAGGTGCAGGTGGTGAGGTACGCCAACAAGGTACCGCTGCTTTACCAGCCGGGCTCGTGCGCCATAACGCAGGCCGTGCAGTCTGTGGACTGGAGGCCATACGGCCTCGAGCAGAGGAACGGACAGGGCATCCCGTTCGGGCCAGCAATAATCCTGGTCCACGTGTGTGGTATAAGGCTGCCTTACTCGTCGGAGTCGAAGGAAGCAATAGCCCCCCCCGTTGACCCGATAGTCCAGGAGATAAGGAGTGCCTCATGTCTGCGGGCAGGCAGCTGAAGCTCCACCTGCAGAGGAGGAAGAGGAGGGAGAAGAACAAGGAGAGGTTCCAGCTTGTTAGCGAGCTGATCCCGGAAATAGCCAGGAAGGCGGCCAAGATAGCAGGGAGGGATGAGCCAGACATAAGGCCCCTCCTTGTAAGGGTCGCCAGGGTCGTCCTCTTCAGCCTTGGAAGGAACGGGACACTCAGGGTCATCAACTCTCCGGCAAGGAGAGGGAGTTCGACGTTTTCGCAAGGGTGAGGGGGGGAGCGGCGAGAGAGGACAGGCACCTCGGGCACCTGAGCCTTGCCCCCGGAGAGGAGGCGGAGTTCCACCTCGGCACCGAGGCACAGAACATCTCGGTATTCTACAGGGGGGGGCTCAGCGAGGAGCAGGTACTGGGGTGCCGACCCGCTGCCCGGAGACTGGGGGGGCCTGGTGGTGGGCGAGCATGAAGGATGAGGTCAGCGCCAGGATAAGGAGCCTCGCGGAATCCATATACCAGCAGGTAGTCAGCGGTGAAGTGCCATACCTGGAAGTTCCGGCCAGGACTAAGGATAACATTGTCTTCGACCCACTTGCCTCCGTGTGGAAATACGGCACATCAAAGGTGGTGAGGGGGGGGCCCAGACAACGGACGGCGCAGGGTACCTGGTCAAGGCCCTTTACGTCATGGACTTCATCGAGGAGATGCTCTCGGCCAACAAGTCTTCAACGCTCAGGGAAATGTACTACATTTCCGAGGGCTGGGGGGGCACGGGGAAGTTCGCCACCCAGGACGAGTCGAACATGATGGCAGAGGACCTGGAGATCCTCCTTGGCCTGCTGCGCGAGGACATGAAGCTGAGGCCTGAGGAGAACGGAGCCAGCGTCATAGGGAACCTTACTGTGCTCGAGAGGAACAGGAAGGGGGGGCAGATGAAGAAGATAAACTGCAAGGACGATGTGGGTGAGGGCGGGTACGCGATACCATATAACGTGGAGAGGGACAACCTGGTCCTGAAGGACGCTGATGCAGACCTAGTGCTTGCCGTGGAGACCGGTGGTATGTTCGACAGGCTCGTTGAAAATGGCTTCGATGAGAAGTTCAGGGCGATAATAGTGCACCTCAAGGGGCAGCCGGCAAGGAGCACAAGGAGGCTACTCAAGAGGCTGAATGAGGAGATGCACCTGCCTATCTACGTATTCACGGACGGGGGACCCGTGGTCGTTTAGAATATATGCATCCATAGCATACGGTGCAATAAAGACCGCCCACATCTCGGAGTACCTTGCTGTTCCCACTGCGGAGTTCGTCGGCGTAACAGCGTCTGACATACTTAACTACGACCTGCCCACCGACAAGCTGAACGAGAAAGACATTGCGGCACTGCACGCGGAACTCTCCGATCCCAGGTTCCAGACAGAGTTCTGGAGGCAGGAGATCGAGACAATGCTGTCCATCAACAGGAAGGCGGAACAGCAGGCACTTGCGAAGTACGGGCTTGACTACGTGACGGACACATACCTGCCCGAGAAGCTCGGCTCCAGTGGTGGTGACCTGCATGCATAGGTTCAGCGTGGAGATTGTCCAGATGTCCCCCCCTCAGCCTCGAAGGAGGAGAACCTTGAGAAGTGCCTCAGGGCATTCGATACTGTCAGGCCTGGTTCCACGGACCTTGTGGTCTTCCCTGAATACCAGATGCTCATGCCAGACTTCGAAAACCCGGAAAGGGTGAACAGAGAGGCCGAGGCCATCTCCGGCCCGTTCATGGAGAGGATGGTCGAATCTGCCAGGAAGTACTCAACGAACCTGGTGGTCAGCATTGTGGAATCGAACTTCGGGTCGCTGAGGCCCTTCAACACCTCAACAGTAGTCACGGAGCTGGGGGGGCTGGTGGAGAGGAAGTACCAGAAGGTGCACCTGAACGCCAGGAGTGGCCCGCAGGAAAGGCGGGTGTTCGAGAAGGGGGGGTACGCACCCATAGAGCCCTTCTACGTGGGCGAGCTGAACATAGGGATACTGAAGGGCGAGGACATCCTGTACCCTGAGCAGGCCAGGTACCTCACTCTCCTGGGCTCCGAGGTACTCGTTGTCCAGGCCGCGTGGTCATCTGTCACGGACATCTCGGAGATGTGGTTCCCGATACTCCGCACCAGGGCCGTGGAAAACTCCTGCTTCGTGATAGCATCAGACAACGCTGGGGGGGGCCAATTTTACGGCCACTCGTGCGTCATATCGCCCCCCCTGGGCCAGGTCATATCCGACGCAGGCCAGGACGAGTGCGTAATACATGTGGACATAGACCTCGACCTGCTGAGGGTTGCCAGGGGGGAGAGGGTGACCCGTTCGAGGACAGGAGGCGTGACCTATACAACATAAATGGGCTATGACCTCCTTATGAGCTCCCTGAGCAGCGACCTCATCTCCATGTAATCCGAGACCCTGTACCTTGCGGAAGTCTCCCCCCCCGGCCCGACCTTGACTGTCAGGGCGTCAGAGTTCTTGATGAACGCCTCCTCGTCGGTGATGTCGTCACCGGCGATCAGGGCCTTCCTGCCATGTTTCCTGAACTTCCTTATGGCGTCTCCCTTGTTCACTCCAGGGATACGGAGCTCAACCACCTGTTTGCCCAAGTAGAGTTCCATGCCGCTCTCCTCGGCAAGCGAGCGCATGAAATCCTCCAGCCGTCCCCCCCTGGTAGCCGTGTCCATGAGCCATGTGTTCACAGTTATGCCGCCCACCTTGTTGTAGAGCCTGGCGCCATGGAACATCTCCCTTATCTCGTTCTTCCTGAGGGCGATGGAGTTGCAGATCTCCACGTACCTGCTGTAATCTGGTATGAGGGGGGGACATCCCCCCTCACTGGTGAGGAGAAGTGCCCCCGTGGAGCGCTATCACCCTGTACCTGGGGGGGGCAGGAACCTCCTCATGTCCTCGGCACTCCTGCCCGTCACAATGTACATGTCATATTCCTCGCCTAGGCCGTCGAGGATGGACAGCAGTTCTCTGTCTGCAAAGCACGATGTTGGGTCGCTGGATATCGGAACCAGGGTGCCATCGTAGTCAAGGAACACCTGGTCGCCTGGCCCCCCCATCTGTTCCAGTATCTCAGCTGTACCTGATCTCCCCCCCTGGTTGCGCTCTGCACTCCTCTCACCCATGATGTGCTCTGCCACCCTGCTTATCTGTGCCGTCCACCAGAAGAGGTTGTGCTCACTGACCTCTCTCTTCATGTTCTCGAGTCTTCTCATTATCTCCTCCTTAGTCATCCTGAAGGCTGCCACTATGGAATCCGCGACCTGGTCTATGTCGTTCGGGTTCACTATCAGTGCGTCTTTGAGGTCGTAGGCCGAACCAGCGAACTTCGATATTATCAGGACGCCACTGTGAGACGCAGCGACGAACTCCTTGCTCACCAGGTTGAGGCCATCGATGAGTGGGGGGTAATGAGGGCAACGTCAGCACTCCTGTAATAGGAAACAAGCCCTGTCGCTTATCTTCCTGTACATGTATATTATCGGGAACCAGGAGATCGAGCCGAACTCACCGTTGACCCTACCTATGGTCATCTCCAGCTCCCTTTTCATCATGGCATATTCCGGCACAGTGATCCTGCTCGGCGTCACGATCATCACGTACACGAACCTGCGACGTACTCCGGGTAGCGCTTGAGCAGGTTCTCTATGGCCAGGACCCTGTTGGTGAGGCCCTTCGTGTAGTCCAGGCGGTCTATGGAGAATATGATCTTCTTTCCCTCCAGCAGCTCCCTCTTCATCTTCTTCCCGCGCCTCATCCTGTAATACGCGTCGTCAATGCCCAGGGGGGGAAGGGCCATGAGCTTCTTCTCGAGTTCACTGCTGTCGCCCACCAGCATCCTGTAGGAGTTGAGGAAGTTCTTCAGGTAGACCTCAGTGTGGAAGGTTACCAGGTCGCTGGAGGCGATGCTCCTTATCATCTGGGCGCTCTCTGGCAGTATGGCGAAGAACTCACCAGCCACCCATGGTATGTGCCAGGTGAACACAATCACGTTCTCTATGCCCTTTTCCCTGAGCATGCCGGGGACCAGGGTAAGCTGGTAGTCGTGTATCCACACGATCATATCGTTTTCGATGTACTTGCTTATCTTCTCGGCGAACTTCTCATTGACTGCCCTGTAAGCCTTGAACGCGCTGTGGGACATCTTTATCCTGTCCCTGAAGTAGTGGAAGAGTGGCCAGAGTGTGCCGTTCGAGTACTCGTCGTAGAAGCCCTCCTTCTCCGTTCTGTTGAGTATGACCCTCACTATCTTGTACTTGCCGAGGTCCTCGACCTCATAGTTGCTGTCCAGGTTGCCGTCTCCCCCCCAGCAGACCCAGACGCCACCCTCCCTCTGCATGAGCTTCCTGAGGGCCGTGGCCACTCCCCCCCCAACGTTCTCTTTCACAGTCTCCTTTCCCTTTGACTGTTCATGTGTGATGGGGGGGCAGCGGCTTGTGACTATAAGGTAGCTCACATGTCATTATGCTTATTCAATATAAAATAGTGATAGATGCGGCAAGGACGCAAGCCACACTTTCCCGGAGGCCTCTTGTTGCCCTGGAGGCCATGGGAAACCGCCAGTTCGAACTGCCTGCAGGTCGAGTGCGAAACAATTTTATACAGATTCCATATTCAGTGGTCGTGACGGCCATAACAGCGGTGTCACACCCGGTCTCATTCCGAACCCGAAGGTAAAGGCCGCTGTGTGCCGCGTTGTACTGTCTTCCGCGAGGGGGGGACGGGAAGCGCGGCTCGCTGTCATGCTTCTGAAAGTTTCTCGATGTGCCGGTGTCTCCTAGCAACAGGACATTGCCGTGGATGACTATTAAAGAGTGAGGTTGAAGGCAGGTTTATTGCCTTCTGTCAGCGCATTACCTTGTCAATTGAAAACCTGTAAGCGTCCACCTCACTCCTGACCTCTTCCCTCCTGGCCCTGAGCTCCTCGAGGAACTCGTTTATCTTGTCCGTCGCTATCTGCTTCATCTCTCCGCTGAGCAGTGCCCCCCCTCTCCTGTACTCCTCGTAGACTTTCCTCACCTTCCCCCCCTGGTCCGGCTCAAGCAGTTTATATATGTTGTAGGCGAAGTCTATTTCCGGCACCGCACCGAACTTCCTCTGCTCTTCTGCCGTGGCCCTGCCCCCCCAGAGAATGCGTATTTCATCATCTTCTTCCTCACGGTCTTGGGGGTCGTCGTCCAGGTAGATGCCCGAGTTCGGATCCGAGGAGGACATCTTGCCGGAGCCCTTGAGTGCAGGCATGAACTTTGAGATGATTGAGGATGGCTTCCTGTAGCCTATCTTCGGCAGCACGTCCCTGGCCACAAGGAAGTGGGGGTCCTGGTCGATGGCGTATGGTATGAGGCACCTCTCGTCCCTCCCTGTGAGTGCCGGGATCAGGAAGGCCGGGACCGCCTGCATGGATGTGAAGAAGAACTTGCCAACGTTGTCGCTGTCAGAAAAGCCGAAGACATCCCTGGCCAGAGAGACGTTTATGTGCCTGGCGACCCGGATGGCCTGGTTGTACAGTATCCCTGCCTGCTCACTGTCCACTATTATGTGCGTGTTCTCGGGCCTGAAGCGAGGGAAAGGATGTCCAGTATGTTCTCCTCAGTGTACTTCCTTATGTCCTCCATCTCCAGGTCTCTGAAGAGGAACTTCTCGTCATCAGTTATCTGGATGAGGAGGTCAGCTCCGAACCTGTCCTGCAGCCACTTTGTGAATATGAACGGTATTAGGTGGCCAAGGTGCATCTTGCCTGATGGCCCCCCCTGCCGGTGTAGAGGTAGAAGCGCTTTCCACTCCGGTAGTCGCTGAGCAGCATGTCGAGGTCCCTATGTGCGAAGAAGGTCCCGTTTGTGATGTAGGGATGTACCTCGCCAGCGGCGCTCCTTATCATCTCCGTCAGTTCTGGATCGATGATCTTCGCGCCGAACTCCCTTGCGACCTTCTGGTAATCAGTGTCCGTGAGCTCCCCCCCCTGGACCTCCCACGGTGTTATCTGTTTCTCCTGAGCCACGTCAGCGTATCCCAACGTCTCTATAAACTTTGATTGCACCCCCCCTACCCCCCCCATGCCTCGGGAGCGCAACCGGGGCCGCCACACGGGCTTTCAGCACACCGTGCGGGAGTATAGGGGATTCAGGCTTAAGGCCCTTGGAAAAGCAGGTTTTTACGTTCTTGGCCCGTGAAGCAGGGGGGGAAACTTGTGGAGGCCCAGGGCCTCACACCCTCATGAACAGGTCCCTCTCTATCTTGGCCTTCATCTGTGATAGTTCGCTGGGCTTGTATATGCCGTATTCTGTTATGAAGCCGGTGACGTACTTCGCAGGTGTCACGTCGAAGGCCGGGTTCTTTGCCCTGCTCTCCTCTGGGCCTAGCCTCTTACCGTTAACGAAGAGGACCTCGTTCTCGTCCCTCTCCTCTATGGGTATCTCATCCCCCCCGCTTTTCAGGGAGAAGTCAAACGTGCTCCCGGGGGCTGCCACGTAGAATGGTATCCCGTTCTCCTTTGCCAGCACAGCCTTCTCATATGTGCCGATCTTGTTTGCGAAGTCCCCCCCGTTGGAGGCTATCCTGTCAGCACCCACTATTACAAGGTCCACCTCGCCCCCCCTCCTCATGTAAAAACCGGCGGCGTTATCCGCTATTATTGCGTGGTCTATGCCCTCCTGGGCCAGCTCCCACGCGGTCAGTCTGGCACCCTGAAGCCTCGGCCTCGTCTCATCCACGAACACGAACGGGTTCTTGCCCTCCATCTTTGCAAACCTGATCGGGGCAAGCGCAGTCCCCCCAGTCAAGGACGGCCAGGGCCCCTGCATTGCAGTGTGTCAGTATCTTCCCGTTCTCCGGTATGAGCTCGTTCCCGTACTCGCCTATCTTCCTGCACCTGCCGGATATCTCGTTCGCGTACCTCCTGGCAGCGTTCATGTCGTAGTTGTTCTCCTTCATGTAGCGTATGGCCTTGAAGAGGTCGTAGGCTGTTGGCCTGGTTGAGCCTATCTTCCTTACCGCGCTCTCCATGTCCTCTCCGTTCATCTTTGCCAGGCGAGGCCATATGCCGCGGTCACTCCTATGGCCGGTGCCCCCCTTACAACCATGTCCTTTATTGCGAAGGCTATGTCGTCGGAATTCCTTGCCTTGAAGACCTCAACGCTCTCCGGTATCTTCCTCTGGTCGATGATCTTGACAACGTTGTCCTCAAACCACACTGCAACGAGAGTCCTGACCTCGCCCTCTATTGCTACCTTCATACCTCTGCATACCTCCTTCTCTTAAAAAATGATCTGCACTCCCTCTCCACCTCCTCCAGCTCCGGGGAGGGGTGGATCTCCTGGAATGGCTCAACCGTGTAGCTGGAAGGTTCGGCCTCTCCAAGCACGATCCTTCTGAAGAGGTAGTTGTGGATCACAGGCACCTCATACTTCGATATGACCTCCACGACCCTCTTCACCCTCTCCTGGGCCTCCCTTGCCTCTTCTTTCTCCCCCCCGTGTACTATGACTGCTGTGAGGTTGGTGAAGTTCGCCGTGGAGCATATGCCCCCCCCTCTGCACCAGCCTCTATGGATTCGAGGAGCACGCTGTCCTTGCCCTGGAAGACGCTGATGCCAAGGCCTGCAAGTTCAGCGATCCTTTTTACGCTCCCCCCCGAACTGTCCTTGATGCCCACCACGTTGCTGCACTCCTCATGGAGCCTTCTCACGGTCTCCAGGGAAAGTGATGTCCCTGTAAGGGCGGGGGGGTTGTCGTAGAGGTAAACATCGAGATCCAGCGAGGAGGATATGAGTGAGAAGTAGCGGAACATGGAGGCCTGGCTGTACCTATGGTAGTATGGCGTGACCAGGACCGCCCTTCTGATGCCCAGGTCAGAAACGAACCTACCCATCTCCAGGGTCTCATCCACGTTGTTCCTGGAAATGCCTGCAAGGACCTCTACACCGCCCTGGCTGGCAGCGAATTCCATGAGCTCCATGTGCTGCTTCCTGCTCAGGGCCGCAGACCAGCCGGTGGAGGAGCCGAAGAAGAGGCCGTCAAAGCCCATGGCCCTGGCAAACTCAACGAGCCTAGATGCCGCCTCCCTGTCCAGGCTGCCGTTCCTGAACGGGGTCACGGCGGCGACCATAGCCTTTGCCATGCGTCTCAATCCCCCCCTGGCTGCTATTTACGGTTTGCGTGCGGACGCAGAAGATCTCGGAACGTTTATATTGGGTCTAATAATCAACGTCACCGCAGCTCAAGGGGGGGCCCGTAGCTCAGCTAGGTAGAGCATCTGGCTTTTAACCAGGTGGTCGGGGGTTCAAACCCCCCCCGGGCCCGCAGGAGGGGGGGATGAGGAAATGGCGAAGTTCAACGTGCTCAAACACGAGCTGGTGCCAGAGCACCACCTGCTCAGCCCGGAGGAAGAGGATAAGGTTTTAAAGGAGTTAGGGATATCAAAAGAACTCTTGCCAAAGATAAGCAGGAGTGATCCAGCGGTGCTGGCTTTGGAGGAGATAAATGGCCCTATTGAGGAAGGTAGGGTCATTAAGATAATCAGGAAGAGCCCAACCACTGGATATGCTGTATATTACAGGGTTGTAACGAGTGAGGTTTTCAGATGAGGGAGCTAGTGGATGTTTTCTTCAAAAGGGAGAGTGTAGTCAACCATCAGATCGAATCGATGAACCACTTCTACGCCGAGAGGGGAGACCCGGACAACGGCATGCAGGCCATTGTGGACGAGACAAAGGTTACCGATGAGGATGAGCCAGGCGTGATCGTCCTCGACCCCCCCAGCAAGACCGGCGGAAGGGACATAAGGATCTACTTCGGCAGGATCAGGGAGAACGGCAGGCCCGTTGGGGAACAGACAATATGGGTTGAGAAGCCAGAGATCAAGGAGGCCTCCGGTGCCTCGAACCAGATAACGCCGAATGAAGCGAGGCTCAGGGGCCTGAACTACGTGGCCCCCCGTCATACTGAAGCTCAGGATCGTCGAGGACGGCGTGGAGAAGGAGCCTGAGACGCTCAAGATTGGGGGGGACATACCTGTGATGGTCAGGTCAAAGATATGCACGCTCTACGGCACCAACCTCGACCAGTATATAGAGAAGAACAACGGGCCGGTGAACGCCACAAGGACGGAGAAACTACAGTATGTTGGCGAGGACCCGGATGACCCGGGCGGTTACTTCATAATCGGCGGTTCAGAGAGGGTCATAGTGTCGCTGGAGGACCTTGCGCCAAACAAGATAATGGTGGAGTACGAGGAGAAGTACGACACCAAGGTCGAGGTGGCAAAGGTATTCTCACAGCAGGGCGGGTACAGGGCACTGACATCCATGGAGAGGGGGGGCAGTGACGGCATTATCAACGTCACGATTCCCAGCGTGGCAGGTACGATCCCCCTCGTGATCCTGATGAAGGCCCTTGGCCTGGAGAGGGATGTGGACGTGCACAACGCCATTGCGTCAGTGCCGGAGATGGAGCCCATAATATACGCGAACCTTGAGGAGGCCAGGAACCCGAAGAACCTGCCCCCCCCAAACGGCGTGAACAACCAGGAGGACGCCATAAACTACCTGGAGAAGAGGTTCGCGGCCGGCCAGGCCAAGGAGTTCAGGGAGAAGAGGGTTGCGCAGATGCTGGACAAGAACCTCCTCCCGCACCTGGGCGACTCGCCGGAGGACAGGCTCAAGAAGGCGATATACCTGGGCAGGATGGCGAGGTCCCTGCTCGAGCTGCACCTGGGCATAAGGAAGGAGGATGACAAGGACCACCTGTCGAATAAGAGGGTCAAGCTGGCCGGAGACTGATGGATGAGCTGTTCAGGAATGCCTTCCAGGCTGTCATGAAGGACCTCAAGTACCAGCTGGAGAGGACATACAACAGGAAGAAGTCGCAGATAAGGCTAAAGCCTTCCGTGAGGCAGGATCTGCTAACGCAAAAGCTCCAGCACGCCATGGCCACGGGGGGGAACTGGATCGGCGGCAGGACAGGGGGGGTTTCACAGCTTCTGGACAGGGTCTCCAACGTGAGCACCATAAGCCACCTGAGGAGGATAATATCGCCCCCTCACGCGTTCGCAGCCGCACTTCGAGGCCAGGGACCTCCACCCGACACAGTGGGGGGGCAGGATATGCCCCAACGAGACGCCTGAGGGCCAGAACTGCGGCCTGGTCAAGAACGCTGCCCTCATAATCAACGTGACCGAGGGCGTCGACCCCCAGTCTGTCCTCGAGTTCCTGCGCTCCCTCGATGTGAAGGAGGTCATGGAGGAGAACCCGAACGCAGGCAGGGTGTACCTGAACGGTGACCTCGTTGGCTACCACGATGACCCAGAGGGTCTCACCAACAGGATAAGGGAGGAGAGGAGGAAGGGCAGGATCTCCGATGAGGTCAACGTGAGGTGGGACCCTGGCACGAGGGAGGTCATAGTGAACTGCGACAGGGGCAGGATCAGGAGGCCCCCCCTGCTCGTCCTCAGGAACGGAAACACAGTCATCGATTCGACCATGCTGAAGCGCCTTGAGACAGGCGAGTACTCGATAAAGGACATAACGAGGAAGGGCGCCCTGGAATGGTCGATGCGGAGGAGGAAGAGAACCTATACATAGCGGTCTATGCTTATGACGTGCCTGAGAAGTGCCCGTCATGCGGTGAGTACCTGTACCGTGGCAAGGTGGACTGGTGGATCCAGGCGAGCCCAGCAGCAGCGGCGACAAGGTAACGCTTGAGTGCCTGTACTGCCACGGCAGGTTCCAGTCCAGGAAGCTGATAACGGAGGAGCACACGCACCTTGAGATCGACCCTTCGTTCATACTGGGCGTTGTTGCATCTGTAATACCGTATCCGGAGCACAACTCCTCGCCGAGGATCACGATGGCAGCTGCAATGACGAAGCAGTCCATAGGCCTCTCAGCCACGAACTACAGGATAAGGACGGACACGAGGGGGCCATGTGCTCCACTACCCGCAGGTCCCGCTGGTGAAGACCAGGATCATGGACTTCATAAGGTACGAGAAGAAGCCAGCCGGGCAGAACTTCGTCGTTGCGATCCTCTCCTACCAGGGCTACAACATACAGGACGCCATCATACTCAACAAGGCGTCTGTGGAGAGGGGGGGTCTGGGTAGGAGTTCGTTCTTCAGGACTTACGAGGCGGAGGAGCGCAGGTACCGGGAGGCCAGGAGGACAGGTTCGAGATACCTACCCACGACGTCCTGGGCGCCAGGGACGAAAAGTACTACAAAAACCTGGACGATAACGGGATAATAAGCCCAGAGATGGAGGTTGAGGGCTCCGATGTGCTGGTAGGAAAGACCTCCCCGCCGAGGTTCCTGGAGGAGGGCGCTGAGAAGCTGGGGGGGCCACAGAGGAGAAGGGAATCGTCAGTGACCATGAGGCCCAACGAGACCGGCATTGTGGACAACGTCTTCCTCACCGTCTCAGAGAGCAACAGCAGGATAGTGAAGATCAAGGTGAGGAGCCTCAGGATCCCGGAGCTTGGCGATAAGTTCGCCTCCAGGCACGGCCAGAAGGGTGTCATAGGCGCAGTCATACCGCAGGAGGACATGCCTTTCACCGAGGACGGCATAATACCTGACCTCATATTCAACCCCCCCCACGCCGTGCCTTCGAGGATGACTGTGGGGGGGCACATACTGGAGATGATAGGCGGCAAGGTTGCCTCCAGGCGCGGTGACTTCGTCGACGGGACTATATTCAGCGGGGGGGAGCCAGAGCAGAGCCTGAGGGCTGCACTGGAGAGGCTAGGGTTCAGGAGATCCTCCAACGAGGTCATGTACGATGGCGTGACTGGAAGGAAGTATGTGGTCGACATCTTCACAGGCGTCATATATTACCAGAAGCTGCACCACATGGTTGCCGGGAAGTTCCACGCGAGGTCGAGGGGGCCGGTGCAGATACTCACCAGGCAGCCAACGGAGGGCCGTTCCAGGCAGGGAGGCCTCAGGTTCGGGGAGATGGAGCGCGATACCCTGATAGCGCACGGTGCGGCAATGGTGATAAAGGACCGCCTCCTGGACCAGAGCGACGGCACGATACTCTACGTGTGCGGGAACCCGAAGTGTGGCCACATAGCCATACTGGACAGGAGGAAGGGCACCCTGAAGTGCCCGGTTTGCGAGAATACAGGCAACATACACCCCCCCATAGAGACGAGCTATGCCTTCAAGCTGATGAGGGACGAGCTCGCTTCCATGGGTGTCATGATGAGGTTATCCCTGGGTGATCTCAAATGATGAGTGGTATTTCGAAGAGGATAAACAAGATACAGTTTGCCCTGCTCTCACCTGAGGAGATCAGGAAGATGTCCCAGGTGAAGGTCATCACAGCCGACACATACGATGACGACGGCTACCCCCCCATTGAGAGGGGCCTGATGGACCTCCACATGGGTGTCATAGAGCCGGGACTGAAGTGTGCCACCTGCTACGGACGCGTTGATGAATGCCCTGGGCACTTTGGCCACATCGAACTGGCCATGCCAGTGATACACGTGGGCTTCGTGAAGGAGATAAAGACGATCCTGGAGAGCACGTGCAAGGTGTGCGGCAGGATAAAGCTCACGGACGACGAGATCAAGATCTACAGGGAGGAGATGAGCAACCTGAACTTTGCCCAGGGTGACCCCCCCGAGGTAATAGCAATCAAGTCGAAGAAGATCACGGACCTGGCATCTTCCAGGATGGTCTGCCCACACTGCGGCGCACAGCAGAGCAAGCTCATCCTGGACAAGCCAACAACGTTCAGGGAAGAGAAGGTGGGCATAAAGGTCACCCCAAAGGAGATAAGGGAGAGGCTGGAGAGGGTGCCGGACGAGGACCTCATATTCTTCGGCCTCAACCCGGAGGTGGCAAGGCCCGAGTGGATGGTCCTCACAGTGCTGCCCGTGCCGCCCATAAACGTCAGGCCCTCCATAACGCTAGAGACGGGAGAGAGGAGCGAGGACGACCTCACCCACAAACTCGTTGACATAATAAGGATAAGCCAGAGGCTCAGGGAGAGCAGGGACAACGGGTCGCCGCAGCTCATAATAGAGGACCTCTGGGACCTTCTCCAGTTCCACGTCACGACCTATTTCGACAACCAGACAGCAGGCATACCTCCGGCGAGGCACAGGTCAGGCAGGCCACTGAAGACGCTGGTCCAGAGGCTCAAGGGGGGGAAGGAGGGCAGGTTCAGGTCAAACCTCTCGGGCAAGAGGGTAAACTTCTCCGCACGCACGGTCATTTCCCCCCCGGAACCATTCCTCTCAATAAACGAAGTGGGTGTGCCAGAGAGGGCTGCCAGGGAGCTCACTGTGCCGCTTGTGGTGAACGCCTTCAACATTGACTATGTGCGCGAACTGGTGAAGAGGGGGCCCGAGCCCGTGGATGAGCAGGGAAGGTACGTCACCGGCGTCAACTACATCATCAGCCAGACGGCAGGAGGATAAAGATAACTGCGCAGAACGCCGAGGAGAACAGCAAGAGGATAGACATCGGCTGGGTCGTTGAGCGCCAGCTCACTGAAGGCGACATAGTGCTGTTCAACAGGCAGCCGTCACTCCACAGGATGTCCATGATGGGCCACACCGTCAGGATACTGCCCGGCCACACCTTCAGGTTCAACCTGCCTGTATGCACCCCCCCGTACAACGCTGACTTTGACGGGGACGAGATGAACCTGCACATAATTCAGAAGGAGGAGGCCAGGGCCGAGGCCAGGATCATAATGAAGGTGCAGGAGCAGATAATGTCACCCCCCCGTTTCGGCGGCCCCCCCATCATAGGCGGCATACACGACCACATAACAGCACTGTTCCTCCTCACCCACGGCAACCCCCCCAGGTTCACTGCCGAAGAGACCATGCACATGCTCTCCTACGTGGACGTCCCGGGCATGCCACAGGCAGAGATCGTGGACGGCAAGAAGTACTACAGGGGGGGTAGGGACATATTCTCGCTCATCCTGCCCAAGGACCTCAACCTGAGGTTCACGAGCAAGCTCTGCTCCTCCGCCAGGGAGAGGTGCGAGTACGAGGACGACCCTGCTGACAAGGAAGTTGTCATAGAGAACGGCAGGATGGTCCACGGCACGATAGATGAGGCTGCCATAGGCCCGTTCTCCGGCATAATCATAGACAAGATGTTCAGGAAGTACGGGCCCGAAGAGACTGCGAAGTTCATAGACAGGATGACCAGGCTCGCTGTTGGCTTCATAAGCCTGAGGGGGGGGTTCACCACTGGCATAAGCGACTACGACATACCGGAGAGCGCAGTGGCCAGGATAGATGAGATCTCGCAGGAGGCCATAGAGAGGATAGACAGGCTGATCGATACCTACAGGCAGGGCCAGCTGCAGCCTATGCCCGGAAGGTCTGTGGAGGAGACCCTGGAACTGGAGATACTGAGCGAGACAGGCAAGGTCAGGGACGAATCGGGAAAGATAGCATCACAGTACCTTGGCCTGAGCAACCCATCTGTCATCATGGCTAGGAGCGGTGCGAGGGCCAAGATGCTCAACATATCTGAGGTGGCCGGAATGGTGGGCCAGCAGTCGGTCAGGGGGGGTGGCAGGCTCAACCGCGGCTACTACGGCAGGACACTGCCACACTTCAGGATAGGTGATATGGGAGCCATGGCACACGGCTTCGTAAAGTCGTCATACAAGCAGGGCCTGAACCCGCTCGAGTACTTCATGCACAGCATAGGGGGGGAAGGGAGGGCCTTGTGGATACCGCTGTGAGGACGTCAAGGAGCGGCTACATGCAGAGGAGGCTGATCAACGCCTTCGAGGACCTCAAGGTGGACGAGGCAAGGAGGGTGCAGGACACCGTGGGCGCAATGATACAGTTCAGGTACGGTGAGGACGGCGTCGATCCCACGAGAAGCGACAGGGGGGGTTCCACCCTGGACCTAGACTACATAATCTACGACGAGGTGGAGGCGGGACAGTGAAGGCCCTTCTATGGAGAGAGCTGAAGCAGAGGCTCAACGAACTAGCGTCGAGGATCCCCCCCGTGAGGTACGCGGTTGAGTTCAAGGTTGAGGGCGAGGTCAGGGAAGCTACATATCCGTAGACGGGAAGACGCTGAAGTGGAGGGTGAGCATATCGTCCATCGAGCCGTATGAGAGCGGGAAGGAGGACCTGGCGAAGAGGAAGAACCAGCTCCACTCGATCCTGGTGATCGATAGGATAGAGGAGATAGAGCATATCGATCTCGGAGTTCTACCAGGACGGAAAGAGCCTCCGTGAGCTGAAGGGATACGCTGTGGCTGAGAGAAGGCCAGCCACAATAGAGGAGAAGAACGAGTACGAGAGAGCCATATCCGATGGCGCAAGGCAGGTAATGGAGGACTTCAGGCAGATGGGCGTGGAGATCCAGGTGTCCCTGGCGGAACAGCTGGCGGAGAGGAGGAAGGGGGGGCTCACAGAGGAACAGTACAGGAGGGTCATCAGGAGGGTTGCCGCGGAGCTGGAGAAGAGGTACATCGACCCGCACGAGGCGGTGGGTATCATCGCTGCGCAGAGCATAGGAGAACCTGGTACGCAGATGACCATGAGGACCTTCCACTTCGCAGGCGTCAGGGAGATGAACGTGACCCTGGGCCTACCGAGGCTCATAGAGATAGTGGATGCCAGGCGCATACCCAGCACTCCTTCGATGACCGTTTACCTTAAGCCTGAGTTCGAGCAGAACGAGGAGGTCGTAATGTCGGTGGTCAAGAGCCTGGAGAACACGACACTCCTGGACGTTGCGGACATAGTAACGGATGTCACGGAGATGACGCTCTACATAAGGCCCGACACAGACAAGATGCGTGAGAGGATAGTGGACAGGCAGGATATACTTAGCGCACTCGAGAAGGTAAAGAACGTAACGGTGGTGGAGAACCCCGACACAGATGAGATCATAGTGAAGCCACAGCAGGAGTCATTCAAGAGGCTCTACCAGCTCCAGGAATCCCTGAAGGAGCTGACCATAAAGGGGGGGATACCGAAGATAAGGAGGGCCATAGCCAGGAAGGAGAGTAACAGGTGGGTCATATACACGCAGGGCTCGAACCTCAAGGAAGTGCTTCAGATAGACGAGGTCGATGCCACAAGGACTTACACGAACGACATAATAGAGATATCCGAGGTACTGGGCATAGAGGCCGCGAGGAACGCAATATTCCTGGAATCGCAGAGGACACTGCAGGAACAGGGCCTGGAGGTCGACATAAGGCACCTGATGCTCGTTGCGGACACCATGACGTTCAGCGGCGCAGTGAGGGCTGTGGGGGGGAGGCAGGGCATATCGGGCAGGAAGAGCAGCGTCCTGGCCAGGGCTGCATTCGAGATCACGACAAAGCACCTTTTGAGGGCTGGTCTCCTGGGCGAGGTTGACACGCTGTCAGGCGTGGCGGAGAACATCATCGTGGGGGGCAGCCGATCACTCTGGGGGGGACGGGTGCGGTTAACCTTGTCTACAAGGGGGGGATCAGGCGTAAGAACAAGGGAGAATGATGCTTCACATGAAAGAGGTAACTATAGATAACAGGATAATGGGTTACATTGCTCTTTTCGAAAAGCTCGGGAAAGTGGAGACAAGGGAGTGCCTGGAGAACGAGGACATGATCCTGTTCATTGTGGGTGAAAGGAGGCTCTCCGACCTGTTCAAGAAGAACCCTAACATAATATCGGAGCTGAGGGAGAAGACGAACAAGCACATCCTGGTCGTGGAATACTCCAGGGACCTCCTCACCTACGTGAGGAACATATTCTTCAGGTTCGGGGGGGTGAAGGAGGTTGAGGTGGTCTGGCGCTCTGGCCAGATCGACATATCGGTCTCCGTTGACCAGGGCGAGATAGGCCGGGCCATAGGGAAGGAGGGCAGGAACATAAAGCTCTTCAGGGAAGCGGTACAGAGACACTTCAGCAACGTCCGGAGCCTGAACATAAAACAGTGAGGCAGGCAGCAGCAAGGGTCAAAAGGTATATGAATGACAACGCGATGCCAAAGCCTGGGTGGGACCGCACTCCACGGTCCGGTGGGGGGGTGCCAGGGCCAGCCGGATAATCCTATCTTCTCACAGGGAGGATCGGATGAGGGGGAGACGATGATGTGAGCAACGAGGAGCCTGAAGAGGCAATCACAAGGGTGATACTGCCCAACAAGAAGAAGGGTGAGATGTTCGGAGTAGTGGAGAAGCTGTCAGGTGCTTCGCACCTATCCGTCATGTGCGAGGACGGCTTCACCAGGACGGCAAGGATACCTGGAAAGATGAAGAAGAGGATGTGGATCAAGGAGGGTGACCTGGTCATAGTGAAGCCCTGGCAGTTCCAGAACGAGAAAGCGGACGTCGTTTACCGCTACACCCAGACCCAGGCCAACTACCTGAGCAGGAACAACATGCTCCCCGAGGTCATCAACATATTCAAGCAGGCATGACCGACGAGGAACTTTCAGCCCTTGAGAGGCTCATAAGGGACCGGGAGTTCTGGAGAAAGTACGACCTTGACTACAAGACGGAATCGCTTGTCTTTGACAGGAGGACCCTGCAGGCCCTCTACGACCTGATGCACAGGAACTCCGTGCCATACATCGATTTTCCAATATCCTCTGGGAAGGAGAGCGTTGTCTTCAAGGCCTACATGTCCGGGAAGCCCGTTGCCATAAAGGTCTTCAAGATGACAACGCTCAAGTTCCACAGGATATGGGAGTACATTGAGGGGGGGGATCAGAGGTTCGCCAAGGAGAGGATCGACAGGTCTAGGTACGTTTACATATGGTGCAGGAAGGAGTACACAAACCTTTCTGAGATGCAGAGGGCTGGGGGGGTAAGGGCGCCCAGGCCCATTGACTTCGAGAGGAACGTCATGATGATGTCATACCTGGGCACCAAGCAGAGGCCTGCGCCGCAGATCAGGAACTACGAAGGCGCCCGCGACCTATTCGGTGAGGTAGTGGAGCAGCTGGTCGCAATGTACAAGAAGGCGAAGCTGGTGCATGCGGACCTGTCGGAGTACAACATACTCGTCCACAGGAGGAAGCCCTACTTCATAGACGTGGCGCAGGCGGTGAGGGCCACGCACCCATCCGCCGAGGACTTCCTGAGGAGGGATGTGCACAACGTGTGCACATTCTTCAGGAAGCAGGGTGTCGACGCCGATCCGGCCGAGGTTCTCTCACAGCTCGGCATCTCTTCCTAGGTGGTCAAAATATTAATAGCATCGTTGATTGTGGATCGTTCCCAGATCACGTTTCCCTGATGCGTTAGGGGGGGTGGTCGAAATAGGGGGGGGCAGCTGATCGTTGTGAAGATACCGAGGGACAGGGTGGCTGTGCTGATAGGACGGGACGGTGCGACCAAGGAGGCCATAGAGAGGGCGGGAGATGTCAGGATACACGTTGATTCAAGGGAGGGTGAGGTGACCATTGAAGGAGGTAGCGACCCCCCCCTGAAGGCGGTGATAAGCGAGAGCGTGGTGCAGGCCATAGGGCGGGGGGGCTTCAACCCAGCAAGGCCATGTACCTGTTCAACGAGAACTGGCAGCTCATCATAATCTCCCTCAGGGAGTTCGCCAGGCCTGGCTCCAGGCGGATAGAGGAGCTCAGGGGGGGCAGGATCATAGGTAGGGAAGGGAAGACCAGGAGGATCATAGAGGAGCTGACATCCACGTTCATCTCAGTCTACGGTGACACGGTATCGATAATCGGTGACTACATTTCCGTTCAGTACTCAAAGGAGGCTGTGGAGATGCTCATAAACGGCAGGAGGCACAGGACCGTCTACCGCTTCCTGGAGCAGAAGGTTGGCGAGCTGAAGGCCAGGAGAATAGAGGAAACTTTTGGCTGAACTCTAAAATATTATATTGTGAGAAAGCATATGGGCCTGAAGCGGGGGGGGTGGGGGGGGTAGTCAGGAAATCCCGACGGGCTCATAACCCGTAGATCGATGGTTCAAATCCATCCCCCGCTATTCTCCGTAGAGTTCCTCGATCTCCTTTATGAGTCCACCTATGTCGGATTTGCCGATGGGCTCAGACGGTTCGATACCCATGGACCGGAGGGTGGCAGCGGTTGGAGGGCCTATTGCGAACACCATGGGTGTTGCACCGCACTCCCTCATGCATTCTGAGAGGGCCTGGGCCTCAAACGACGAGGTCACAAGCACACCCCCCCAGGAATTACGGATCTTCGTGCAGTCGCATGGCAGCCTTTCGACCTGTAGATGGGGATATCAAGTACCTGGAACTCGTCAGAGAGGTCGCCAACATCCCTGCCATGGTCGCTCCTGAGGAAGCATATCCTTGAACCGGAAGGTATCTTCTCCCTTATCTCCCTCTTTAACCCGTCGGTGTCCATCTGCCCGGTACCAAGGGGGGGCTGAGGCCAGCCTCCCTCAGGACGCTGGCAGTGGCGTTGCCTATGGCCATGGAGAGCCTCTCCCTGAGCCACCTGGCCGGCAGGTGCCTGAGTGCCAGCCTTGCACCGTACTCGCTGGTCAGCACAACCACATGCGGCCTGAAGCTCATCGCTCTCTCCATGGCAGCCTGTATGTCACCGATCGGAGAGATCCGTGTCAGCGGCACCATCACGAGGTCGAAGCGGTTGCTCGTGTACCTGAACGGCTTCTCTGCAGGCCTGGTAATGGCCAGGACCTCACGCCCATCACCCGACCCTGTACCGTAGCCGGGAGGTATGGAGGCAGCAATCGCACCGGATATCTCCTCAAGCTCCCCCCCGGAATCGGAAAACTTCTCCAGGAAGTGCACACTTTCGCTGGAGTGCATGGAAAAGAACCTTGCCTCCACGGTGTAGCGCCTGCCATCAGGCCTTACGAGTATACCAGCGGGGACAGAGCAGCCGAGCCTGAGCCTGCCGGAGACCTGCCGCTCGAACCTGAAGCACTCCATGGTCTCGCTATGGGAGAGCGGGGGCCAGCTCCCCCCCGGATATCTGGGAACCGGCCCTGGCCACAACCGCTATGATCCCCCCCTGGTTCGGCTGTGGGACGAATATGCTGTCGGGTAGCCTGTGCCTGACCGCATCTATCCCTAGCCTCTGCAGGCCCGCCTCCGCCAGGATGAGGCCAGAGACCTCGCCAGAGCGCATCCTGGATATCCTGGTGTCCACATTGCCCCCTCAGGTCCTGTGCGACCAGGTCTGGCCTCCAGAGCGACAGGGCCTTCTGCCTCCTTATGCTTGAGGTGCCTATCCTGGAGCCTGGCCCAAGGCCATCGATACCGCTGTCGGTGACCATGACGTCCCACCATGGCCCCCCCCTGGGCGGCGTGTGGCAGACCACAAGGCCGGGCTCCAGGGAAGAGGGCATGTCCTTAGCGCTGTGCACTGCAATGTCCGCCTCGCCTGAGGCGACCAGGTGGTTCAGGAGCTCAACGAATATCCCGGTCCTGGACATCTTGTGCAGCGGGGTCTTCCTGTCCACGTCTCCGTGGCTGTCAAGGCCCACTATCTCCCACTGGTGCCCCAGCTCCTCCAGGACAGAGAGCACCTCCCTGGTCTGCTCCATGGCCAGGTTGCTCCTCCTCGTGGCCACCCTGACCCTCACGCCCCCCCTGGTATCTGTTCCACTCTAATTAACTGTGCCCAGAGGTCAAACTGCATTAATCTGCACGCCATCATGTGGCGATGCCCAGGTCCCTTGCGGTAGCGGTCAACAGGGAAAAGGCCGAGGAAACGATCAGGCTACTCGGAGGCCTGGTGGACAGGGAACTCAAAACCGTGCAGTCTGGCGAAGTGGTATACATACCAGTGAGGCGGGTCCCGGATCAATCCCTGGGCCTCAGGGTGGAGGCCGTGGACTTCCCCCGCCAGGGCCACCGCAGCCTCCCCATACATGAGGGTGGTGGAGATGCTCGGCACCGCTTCGGGCGTGCCAAGGAAGTATGTGAGGTACGGCGATGCGCTGGTCTTCAGGGAGGAGATCGGGGGGGGAGGATGTGGCGAGGGCCTACATGCAGGCAACGGGCTGCAGGAACGTGTACGTCATGGAGGGGGGGAAGGTCAGGGGGGGGAAGAGAGGATACCGTCCGTCAGGCGCATCCTCGGTCCGGGAGGGGGGGAAACGGTGCACAGGGAGAACGGCATAAGGTTCGTCTTCGATCCTGAGAGGGTCATGTTCTCCCCCCCTGGCAATGTGAACATAAGGGTCTGGGCATCCAGGCTCGATGCCTGGGGGGGCTGCACCGTCCTGGACATGTTCAGCGGCATAGGCTACTTCACCCTGCCAGTTGCAAAGTACGGGGATCCGGAGAGGGTGATCGCTGTGGACATAAACCCAATGGCCCTGGATTACCTGAGAAAATCCGCAGCGGCCAGCGGCATTCGCACCGGCATTGAAACGGTGGCAAGGGACTGCAGGGAGCTGCAGGGCATAAAGGCAGACCTCATCCTGATGGGCAACTTCAAGTCTGTGGCGTACCTGCCTGCAGCACTCAGGAACATGGGTGGTGTGGCAAGGATCTTCATGCACTACCTGGTGGACACATCCAGCCTGGGTTCGCACGCCACCATGGTGATGGGGAGGCTGAGGTCGTACGGCTTCGTGGGGGGGGAGGAACTGCACTCCGAGGTGGTCAAGTCGTTCGCGCCACACCTCTGGCACGTGGCCGCACTCTTCAGGGTGAGACGCACAACAGGCCCATTGCCCTGATGAGGGAGGGCGCCACATCGCTTATTATGCCCATGTAGCCGCTGTCCATGAACTCCATTGCCTCCCCCCCTATGCTGTTGACAGTCCAGGGTATGCACCTCTCCCTCTCCTTCCCGAGTTCCCTTGCCAGGCCGCTCTCCGGGACTAGCAGGTCGCACTCCCTCATCTCTTCCCTTACCATGTCGCCCAGGGGGGGGCTCTGGAGCGTCTGTACATCGATGTCTATTCCCGTAACGAACCGGGGGGGTACCTCTCCCTCACTTCCCTCGTCTTCCTGGGGGGGTCGAAGGATATGATCCTGCACTCCTTCACTGCCCCCCCTTCCTTCTCCACCATGGAGCACACGGCATCCACTATTCCCGGGTTCCTGTCCACGCCGTCAGGCCACAGGGTCTTGAGCTCGATGAACTTCACTATTCCCTTCAGGCCCTTCAGGGCATCCTGGAGGGACGGGATCCTGTAGGAGCCCTGGAGCTCGATGCCCCCTCACCTGAGACGAGTGCATCTCCACAATGTAGCGGTCAATGCCTGCAAGCCTCTCCGTTGAGAAGTCATGGAAGAGGAATGGAACCCCGTCCCTGGACAGCTGGACGTCAAACTCAACCGCTCCCACACCCATGCGCCTTGCTGCCTGGAAAGATTCAAGGGTGTTCTCAAGGGCCTCATGGGGGGGTGCTCCCCTGTGGCCCACAATGCAGAAACCGTCAGAAGACACATGGGGGGGGTATGTTTCCAGGTATTAACTTTTTCCCGATTTCGGTGCACAGTGCGGAAGGCCCCCTCCTACCATGTTGTGGGGGGGGTGCGCAGTAAAAAGGTATAAATACGTTATAAAGTTATGAAACCCTGCAAATGAGTGGTTACAGGAATAGTAATTACAGGAACGGAAACTACAGGGGCCAGGGCTGGAGTGACAGGGGGGGCCCCCAGCAGAGGAGGGTCAAGAAGCTCGACATGTCAAGGAGCGAGGAGTTCAGCTACCTTCTCGGGAGGATAGTGGAACCCCCCCTACCTGAGAGCGTGAGGGGGGGGCCATAATGGGCGGCATATACTCCATTGCCTCCAAGAAGGGGGGGGCAAATGAGGCAAAGGAGTTCATAGTCAGGAAGAGGCAGGAGGGTGTCATAGACAGCGAGATGGGAAAGAAGCTGATCGACCTGATATTCGACTACTCCAAGTACAGATGAGCGATCTCTCGGAGCGTGTGGAGAGGTACCTGAGGCTCAAGGAGGAGGCGCTCTCCGTTCTCAGCATAGGTGTGCCTCGGGATTCGTTCCTTTACGCATTCGCTTCTGATTGCCTGGACATGGCAAGGCGCTATTTTTCCGATGCGGAACACTTCCACTCGGTCGGTGACGACATAAACGCCTTTCCGCCATAAACTACGCCTATGGGTGGATCGATGCAGGCGTTAGGCTTGGCGTCCTAGACGGAAAGGGCGACCACAGGCTCTTCACCCACTACCGCTAGCGAGTGAAAGTATATTATTTCAGGTCGTAATATCGGTTAACTTACGTTCAGGGCTGATCAGATGGCTGGAAAGAACAATCCTAAGGGTAACCAACCGGCGCAGGCCGATAAGAAAAAGGCAGAGGAGAAGGAGAACTTCCAGTATATTGTGAGGATAGCTAACCGGGACCTCGATGGCGAGAAGAAGGTCTACTTGGCACTGGCTGACCTGAAGGGTATAGGCCAGAGGCTCGGGATAATGATATGCAGGCACCTCGGCATAGACGAGGATGCAAGATCGGTGAGCTGCCGGAGGAGACCGTGGACAGGCTCAGGGAGTATGTGGAATCAAAGGAATACGAGGGCATGCCTGTGTGGGCACTGAACCACAGGAAGGAAATCGTAACGGGCCTGGACCTTAACCTGGTATCGAACGACCTGGAGGTGCAGGTCAACGATGACATCAACCTGATGAAGAAGATGCGTTCATACAAGGGCATAAGGCATGAACAGGGCAAGAAGGTCAGGGGACAGAGGACAAGGTCCAATGGCAGGAAGGGCCTTGCAATCGGTGTCATAAGGAAGAAGGACTGAGGTGGTTCAATGGGCGACCCTAAGTTCCCAAGGAAGAAGTATTCAACTCCGAGGCATCCATGGGAAAAGGAGAGGATAGAGGAAGAGAGAGGCCTGCTGATAAAGTACGGCCTGAAGAACAAGAAGGAGCTGTGGAGGGCACAGTCCCTGCTTGAGAACTTCAGGAGCCAGGCTAGGGACCTGCAGGCGAGGCTCAGGAGGGACGACCCGTACGCCAGGAAGCAGTTCGAGGCCCTCGTGGGCAGGCTCAACCGCTACAGCATCCTGGGCCCAGACGCCACCCTGGACGACGTCCTATCACTGGGCATTGAGGACATACTCCAGAGGAGGCTGCAGAGCCTGGTGCTAAGGAAGAACCTGGCCAGGACGCCGAAGCAGGCCAGGCAGCTCATCACTCATGGCCACATATCCTTGAACGGGCGCAGGGTCACCATCCCGGGAGTTCTCGTTGAGGGCTCGGTGGAGGACACCATAACCTATTATGAGTTCTCGCCCCCTCAGCGACGAGCTCCACAAGCTCAGGCAGGAGATAGCGGGCGAGGCCAAGGAGGAGAAGCAGGAGGGTGAGGCCCAGTGAACAAGACGGGCATAGCGCACATATTCGCTTCACAGAACAACACGATCATCCTAGTTACGGACGTTACCGGGGGGGCCGAGACGCTTGCCAAGGCAAGCGGCGGCATGGTCGTGAAGAACGACAGGGACGAGTCGAGCCCGTACGCGGCAATGAGGGCAGCGGACATAGTGGCAGAGAAGTTGAAGGAGAAGGAGATCACGGACCTGATCATCAAGGTCAGGGCGCCGGGTGGTAACAAGTCCAAGATACCTGGCCCGGGTGCGCAGTCGGCCATCAGGGCGCTCTCCAGGGCGGGGGGGTTCAGGATCGTTAGGATAGAGGAGGTCACCCCCGATCCCCACGACGGGACCAAAAAGAAGGGGGGGAAAGAGGGGGGGAAGGAGAGTCTGAATGACCCTCAAGATCATCGAGCTTTCCGACAGGTACATGAAGTTCTACGTGGACGGCATAACGCCTGCCATAGCCAACGCCCTGAGGAGGACGCTCATAAACGACATACCTAAGCTAGCAATAGAGAAGGTCACGTTCAGGCACGGCGAGATCAGGGACACCGAGGGCAACGTCTACGATTCCTCGCTGCCCCCCTCTTCGACGAGGTGGTGGCCCACAGGCTGGCAATGATACCCCTCATCACAGACCTGAAGATGAACTTCAGGGACCAGTGCAGCTGTGGGGGGGGAAGGGCTGCCCACTCTGCACCGTTACGTACTCAATCAACAAGGTGGGCCCGGCAATAGTGACGTCCGCGGACCTGCAGCCCGTGGATAACCCTTACCTGGTCCCAGCCGACAAGGAGATACCCATAGTCAAGCTGGGGGGGCCGAAGCAGGGCCTATTGCTCACCGCGCAGGCCATCATGGGCAGGGGAAAGGACCATGCGAAGTGGCAGGTGACCTCAGGTGTTGCGTACAAGTACCACAGGGAGTTCATAGTGGACAAGTCGCAGTACCCTGACTGGGTGAAGGCAAAGGAATCCTGCCCTTCATGCGTTCTGAGGGAGGACGAGAAGGAGATAGTGTTCACGGATGACTACGGCTTCCCGTGGGCCAACAGGCTCTTCGAGAACAGGGCTGTGAGGATAGTTGAGGACGACACGCGCTTCATATTCCAGTTCGAGACAGACGGCTCCCTCAAGGCCATAGATGTCCTGGACTATGCGCTGCGCAGGCTGCAGGAGAGGCTGAACACGCTGGCGGAGAGCATGTCCGCCCCGGACTGACCCCCCCGGACCCGGGGTCGCCTTACAGGTGGCCACGCCCGTTCTTTCAGATCCTATTATTAGGCAGAAAGCTCTGTCCATGAAAAGATGGACAGCCTGCTTGCCTCACTCCGGGAAATAGGGCGTGAGATACGTGAAACCCTTCTAAGGGTTATAGGCGACCCTGACATGTCTGCCATCACAGGCATGGGTGCCGACGGCACGTACACACACAGGATCGACAGGGTCTGCGAGGACATAATCATAAGGAATGTCAAGGATCTCGATCTCCCGGTGAACGTCGTGAGTGAGGAGGCAGGGATCGTGGACAGGGGGGCTACGACCAGAACCTAGTTACGGATCCTCTTGACGGCACATTCAATGCGGAACACAGGATACCTTTCTTCGCCTCCTCCATGGCGGTCATGGGCAGTGATACAGATTCCCTGAGGCTCGGTTACGTGATCAACCTTGGCAACGGTGATGAGTACTGGACGGAGAGGGGGGGTGGTGGCGTCTTCTTCAACGGGAACAGGGTCACGAGGAAGAGGAGGGCGAACGTTGTATCGTTCAACATAGGCGATGGGGGGGTGGAGGAGTACATCGGAAGGTTACTGTCCCTCAGGGGGGGCAAGAAGCGCGCCCTCGGCTGCGCATCCCTGGAACTGTGCTTGGTCGCCACAGGCTCCCTGGACATGATGGCCTACCTGGGTAACGGGAACAGGATACGGAACGTCGACGTGGCCGCTGGCGTCCTGGCTGTGAGGGAGTCCGGCGGTGCGGTTGTGGATGAAAGGGGGGGCGCAGAGTTCAGGGCCGGGCTGGACGTTTCGAAGAGAATGAACATCGTGGCCGTCTCAGACAGGAATTTCCTGGTTGATATACTATGAGGGTCGCCTTTGTGATAAGGAAGGGCTGTGAGAGGTGTGCCAGGATCGTCCGCAGGATAGTAGAGATCCTGCCAGAGGACTGGGAAGTCATCTATGACAGGGAGTGCGCGAGGTTCCTCGGGGGGGGCAAGGGCCAGGAACTGGAGAGGATCGAAGCGGACATAATAGTTACAGTGGGCGGTGACGGAACGGCGCTGAGGGCTCTGCAGAACTCAAAGGGGGGCCCGTGCTGGGCATCAACATGGGTGGCCTTGGCTTCCTGACAGAGGTGGAGATAGGGGGGGAGGTCGAGAAGTCAATATACAGGATAATAAGGGGGGGCGATTACAGGATAGAGAGGGCAATGAAGCTCAAGGTCACCGTGAACGGCATCCGCACCAAGGACTGCACCAACGAAGTGGTTGTGCACACGAGGAAGGTGTCGAAGATAAGGAAGTTCAACATATACGTGTCAGGCCACTTCCTGGACTCCGTGAGCGCAGACGGGGGGGTAATAGTGGCCACGCCCATAGGGTCAACCTCATACTCGTACAGTGCGGGCGGGCCCATACTCCTACCTTCACTGAGGGCCATGGTCATATCTTACCTGGCCCCCCCGTTCGGATCCAGGATAAGGCCGGTGGTGGTGCCGACGGAGAGGAGCATAAGGATAAGGCTGGTGGGCAGAGACCAGGACAGCCTGGTGATACTGGATGGCCAGGAGGAGATCCCCCCCGTGCACGCGGGGGACGACATAGAGATATCTGTATCGGAGAACTACGCGGAGTTCGTCACTCTGGAGCGGTCATTCTACCAGAGGATGAGGGAAAAGCTGATCAAGTATGTGGTCAATTAAGAGAAGGACACTCCTCATGATCATGGAGGCATCAAAGTCCTCATATCCCAAGGAGTTCGGTGCCTTCCTGAGGGCCTACAAGGATGTTATCTATGAGATCGCGGTCCTCCCGGGCACCATCCAGGGAGACCACCACACAATATTCCTCATGTACACGAAGCCCATCGACTTCTCCATTGTGGGCACGGTGCACTCCCACCCCCCCTCAGGCGTGAGGATACCGAGCGATGAGGACCTTCACATGTTCTCCAACACGGGCCCGGTGCACATAATCGTCGGCTACCCATTCGGCGAAGGTGATTTCACTGCGTTCAGGAGGGACGGCAGGGAGGTGGAGGTCAGGGTCATATGAGGCCCCCCCTGCCCCCCCTCCTGGCCTGCATCCCCCCCTGTACCTCTCTGAAGATGCCGCTGTCATCTTCGGCATACTGGTCGTAGCCTATGACGCTGTAGAACTCCTTCCGCGTCATCAGGCTGTCCACGAAGCCCCTCTGCGTGCCCGCCCTGAAGAGGTCCCTGTACACCGAGTCCATCGCCTTCAGGGCAGCCCTGAAGGCGGTGAGCGGGAATATCACCGCCCTGTACCCGAGGCTCTTTAGCTCCTGCGCCGAGAGGAGCGGGCTCTTCCCGAACTCCGTCATGTTGGCGAGGAGCGGGCCGTCAACCTCCCTGGCGAACTGCCTGAACTCCTCCTCGCTCTCCAGCGCCTCTATGAATATCATGTCGGCACCGCAGTCCAGGTAGAACTTGGCCCTTTCAACGGCGTCCTGGAAGCCGTTCACTGCCCTGGCATCCGTCCTGGCTATTATCACAAAGTCCTCGTCCTTCCTGGCTTCCACAGCCGCCCTCACCTTCATCCCCATCTCCTCGGCGCCTATCACCTTCTTCCCCCCCTCAAGGTGGCCGCACCTCTTGGGCATCACCTGGTCCTCGATGTGTATTGCGGACGCGCCGGCCGCCTCCAGGAGCCTTACGGTCCTTATGACGTTGATGGCCTCACCGAAGCCGGTGTCAGCATCCACTATGAGCGGCGACCTCGCCACAGAGGTGATCCTTCTGCACTCCTCCGCCAGTTCCGTGAGGGTCGTCACGGAGAGGTCGGGGGGGAGGCCCATGGCCCCCCCCGCAACGCCTGAGCCGGAGAGGTAGAGTGCCCTGAAGCCGCCCCTCTCCGCAAGCTGGGCGCTTATGCCGTTGAATACTCCGGCTGCCGTAACGAAGTCAGCCATCTGCCTCCTGAGTTCTGCCGGACCCAGGTTCACGTTGTCCCTAAGGACCGACACTCTTCACCACCTCCATCAGCTCCCTGATGCTCCTCCTCTCCAGGTCCCTGCAGACGCCTATGACCTCCCTGGCCCTGTCCTCGCCCATGACGCGCCTGCCCTTCTCCTGAAGGTCATCCCAGGTGTATGGCCTCCTGAAGTGGCCCTTGGGTGCATCCACCTCCTTTGACCACGTGCCCCCCCTGTCTGTCCTCACCTCGATCCTTACAGGCAGGTACTCCGGTACATACTGTTGTACTTCTCCGTCACATTGAACTTCATCCTGTCGATGAGGTCAAGTATTGCCTGGTCCCTGAGGTACCGGTCGTCGTAGGCATCCAGGCCGGGGGGCACCGTGGAGAAGCGTGTACGCTATTATGTAGGGCATGCTGTGGTCTGCGGTTTCCTTCGTCCTTGGCCTCAGCTTCTCCGGGTCCTTTATGATTATGGTGTGCGCCACCCTGAAGGTGTCCACACTCACGCTCTCTATGTCTCCTCTTATCTCTTTCCGCAGTTCATCCGCAGCCTCCGCCGCGCTCATCGCATGGTATTCCACGGGGTAGTTCTTTATCATTGTCCTCGGGACTCTGTCCACAGAGAGGTCCAGGTCGAACTCACCGGACACCTGCTTGAAGAAGCCCATCTCCCCCCCAGTGAATATGTGAGATGGGCCGGTGAAGCCCTTCTGGGCCAGCAGTGCTGCGAACACGCTGTTCCTGCAGGCATTGGCTGCCGTGAAGCCCTTCCACATGCTGAGCTCGCCGGCCCTGGTCTGCCGCATGCTTATGTTGTTGTTGATGCCCAGGCTCAGGGCGTTCTCAAACCTCTCTTCAGTGAGGCCCATGAGGTTCGCTATACCGGCGGCGGAAGATACCGATATGTAAGTCACATGGTCCCAACCGCGATCCCTAATGGAGACCGCATCGGACAGCGCTCCAACCACCTGGTAGGACACGTAGGAGGCCCTGAGGAGTTCCTCACCACCCAGTGACATGGCGTAGCCCACCGCTATGAGGGGGGGCGGTATGTTGTCCGATGGGTGCAGGGCCTCCTTCGAAAGGTAGGTGTCGTTGAAGTCCAGGTACCTGGTCATGCCGCCGTTTATGAAGCCGCAGCCTCCACGGACACCATTGAGCCGGAAAAGTAAATGGGCGCCTCCATGCCGGATCTGTGGTGCCCGAGGGCTTCAACGGCGATCCTGACCGGCACCGAATTCCTGGCACCATAAGAAACGATTATGGAATCCGCAACCCTCTTCTTCAGCTCCTCCCTGTCTCCTCCCTCTATGCCCTTCTCAGACACTTCCACTGAGAGTTCATGTATCTTCTGGACTATCCTGTCCATGCTGGAATATGGATGCTGCTTATGTAAAACTTGGCTGTCTGACAGTTGCGAAATTTCATGCAATGTGCTAAAATTTATATGTGCACTCCTGAGGTCTTCCACACTGCGGATTCCCGGAATAACCGGGAACGGAGGTACAGCAGATGATATGCATAGGGGGGGTCGACCTTGGTTATGGCGACACGAAGGTTGTGGGCCCTGACGGGCAGAGGGTGAAGTTCCCGTCAAGGTGGGCGAAGTATGACCTTAAGTCATGGGGGGGTATAGGAGGAAACACGCTGGCTCTGAGGATAGACGATGGGGGGGACCCGTTCCTCTTCGGCGACAACGCAACTGGCCCATCGGTGAGGGAACCCCAGGGAGATGGGAGGCTTGCAGACCCGGATTCGCTGCCGCTGCTCGCAGCGGCCTGTGGATGAGCGGGGGGGCAGGTGCTGACGGGAACCAGACGCCGGTCATCATCGGGAGCGGTACGCCACTGGGCAGGTTCGAGCAGGAAGTTACGGCTGCAAGGGAAGCGCTGCAGGGCAAGGAGCTGACCATATCCTCGGCCACAGGGGGGGAGAAGAGACAGTTCATAATAACGAAACTCGTGGCCAGGCCACAGGGAGTCGGTGCAGCCTCTACCTGCTGGAGAAGGGGCAGATCAAGCAGCAGATGGGGTACGGAGTGGTTGTGGATATCGGCTCAAGGACAACGGATGTCCTGACGATAAACCTGCAGAACATGGAGCCCGTTGTTGACCTGTGCTTCAGCATACAGGTCGGAATAGGCGATGCGGTCAGTGAGGTGGGCAAGGCCATAGCTAGGGAGACCGGGTTCATAGTGCCCACAGAGGTAGCGCACAAGGCCCTCACCAGCACGGTTATGTTCAAGCAGCGCGAGGTCGGAGGCCCCCAAGGTGAGCGGACCAATACTGGAGAGCCTCAGCAACAGGATCATCGACAGGCTCAGGGAGTACCTGAGGGGGGGCGAGTTGGACATGATCACCGCACTCATACCGGTGGGCGGAGGAGCAAGCCTCATAGGCGACAGGCTGGAGGTGCTGGCGCCGGGCGTCATGGTGAAGATATCGCCAGAGGACGCACCTTTCGCCAACGCCCTGGGTTACAAGGACGCAGCCGAGAGGGTGAGCGCGAAGGCATAGTGCGGAAGGGGGGGCTGTGAGATGGAGAGATCGGTGTGACCGAGGGTGAGAGGGGGGGAGAGGGCGACACCGCAGGCGACGAGCTGGAGGGTGTCGTGATTCGGCTCACCAAGGAAGACGTCATGCTGATCGAGCTCCTGAGGAGGGAGGAGGAGAGCGTCCTTGACGTTGTGAGGCGTGCGCTCTCCGAATCCCTGGAATACAGCATCCTGCGAAAGGCATTCTCCTCTCTGGACGGCGGCAGGGCACAGGGCGAGAGGGCGGAGAAGTACGTGCCCAAACTCGAGCCTGGAAAGCCAAGGAACACCCTGCGTGACGTGGTGATGGAGGAGAGGAAGAACCTGAAGGAGGCCCTGGAAAGCAAGTGGGCAGAGGTCGGCGACGGCTGATCACTGCTGCATGTTCCTGAAGAGTTCCTCTATCTTCCTCGCCATGCCGGTGTCCTTCTCTGTCACAGACATCTCGTCGTGTGTTGTTAGTTCAACGGTGACACGGCCGTATGAGAGCGTTATGTCCGGGTGGTGGCCCTCTTTCTGTGCAAGTTCCGCGATTCTGGTTGCGAACTCCCTGGCCTTTTCATAGCTCGAGAACCTGAACTCCCTCCTGATGCGCTCCGGCACCAGGACCCAGTCCCTGCCCGGCAGGTCTACATTTCTCAACTCCCGCACCTCCGAGTTGTTGGAAATCCAATACATCATGAGGTCATTGCGGATTAACCTTCGCAGCCCGGATGGGTACAGTTCATGAGAAGGGGCAGAGCGGCAACTTCTGTCAGGACCGTGGAAATGAAGTTGAATATAATCCATCCACGGGCATATGGGAACCATCAAGGTTTATATCACCGCATTCGCATGATAATGTATGGCATCACCCTCAGGGATGCCATGCTCAGCAGGGCCGCGGACTTCTCCAGGGCTACGTCATCAGTTCCGATTGTATACCTTGGGGGGGTATCCGGTTCGGTTTCCTACGAGCCGTCCGAGGGCGATGACATAGACCTGTTCACTGTGACTGAAAGGGATGCGCTGTGGTTCACCCTGCTTGTGCTCCTGGTCAAGAGGAGGCTCATCGGCGACCGGGACCTGTGCATCTCGTTCGTCATGGATCGTGCTTTCGCATCTTCCTACCTCTCCGGTGACCTTGGGCCACTTGAGAGGCGAGACCTCGAGCACCTGGTGCGCCTGAGGGGGGGTACCGACCCATCCAGGATCGGTTCAGGGAGAGGTGGTGTAGCATCACCTGCCATGGTTTTCCTCAGCGCACTCACCTACCCCCCCTGGCTGGCCGCTTTCCTCTTCATAAAAGGGTGCGCTGTCGATAAGTCTGTGAGGAGGAGGTTCGGCGAGGAGAGGGGCTTCAGGGTCAGGCTCTCCTGGAGGTACTACATCCTTGACACAGTGAAGTACCAGAGGATGAGAGAACGAGCATGGGAAGGTCAGCACTGATATTCGCATACGACGAGCCCGATGGCCTGCGGCAGGTCATGGAGAGTGTGAGGGGGGAGCAGCGTCAGCCATATCGTTGTTGCGGCGGGCGGCGGTGCAGACACCGTTGAGGTACTGCGTTCCCTGGCCTCCCAGGGCATATCTGTCCTTTTCGAGAGGGAGAGGCTCGGCAAGGCTGCCGCGTACAACCGGGCCATAGGAAGCGTCAGGGGGGGAGATGCCGTCGTCATTGTGAACAGCGATGTGGTGGTGGAGCCTGAGACCATAGACCTTTTGCTCTCTTCGGTGGAGGGTGGCTGTGATATATCCTTCCCCAGGATCGTGCCGGACCGTTCAAGGGGGGGCTTCTGGTCAAGGGTCTCATCGGTGCTCTGGGACCTGCAGGACGTACGCATAAGGACGCTCATGGGGGGGAAGGGAATGGTACCGAGCAGCGGGGGGGAGGTCTTCGCGATCAGGTCAGGGCACCTGAGGCCCATACCTGAGGTCATCAACGACGACGCTTACATCTTCGCCAGAGTCGCCAGGGAGGGAGGGACCTGTGCTACCTGAGGGAGGCGGAGGTTGTGAACTTCCCTCCCTCAAGCCCGCGAGACATCGTAATGCAGAGGAGGCGTGTGATCCTGGGCCACATGCAGCTCCTCTCCCTCGGGACGTATTCTGATACGAGCGTGACCATGCTCCTCTCAGGTAAGGGGGTATTGCTCACCGTGATGCTGGAGGCAATCAGGGAGTGCCGCTGGCGTTCCCTTTACCTCTTTCCCCCCCTCCTCCTGCTCGAGGCCATATCCTTCGCCCTGGCCCTTGGCGACCTGAGGAGGGGCAGGTCCATGCTCAGGTGGCCCATCGTGAGGAGCACAAAGATTCACTTCGAGAGGAGGAACCTGTAGATGGAGGGGGCATCGTAGCCCAGCTCCTCCACAACCCTGTCACCTGGCGGCCTCACCCTGAAGGCCACACCCTGCTTGCACACCAGGAAGAGGAGTGAGAACCTCTTGGTGTCGAAGCCAAGGCATATGCCCCCCCTGTCTGAAATGAGGTATTTGAGTGGCAGTCTCTCGGAGTATATTTTCACATGTATTATATGGGAACTTCCCCCCCTATAACCATTGCCCTCAAATGTACGATGTTGTGGTCAGGACTTACAACTCATCCAGGACACTGGAACGCTGCCTGGAATCGGTCGCTACCTACCTGAGACCGCACAGGGTCATTGTTGTGGACCACAGGAGCACGGACGGGACGGTGGAGATCGCGAGGTCCCGTGGGGGGCTGAGGTGATCAGTGAAGAAGGGGGCCTGTGCTATGCCTCATACATTGGATCTGCTTCCGCAGACTGCCCTACGGTCGTCTATGTGGACAGCGATGTGGAGATAGTCAGCCCGGTATTCAAGAGAGTGGTCGAGGGCAACGGGGGCAGTGTCGTTGTGGGGGTGCAGCACTTCCAACGCCTTCCTCTACGGTATTCCACTGTGTGCCACCGCTGTGCCGAGGCAGGTCGCAATATCCTCATTTCTGGGAACCTCATGCTTCGGCAGGGAGACATACTACCTCATGCGGGCCGTGAGGCGGGAACGCCTCAGGGTTATACATGTGCCCGGCGTTTACGTGCACAGGGCCTACCACAGGTCGAACAGGGACTGGCCGGTGTGGCAGGGTGCCATGGCCGCGATGGTGTCAGGGGGGGGTAGTCTCATGCAGGCGGCGAGCTCGGTCTTCACCTCGTTCCTCATGCTAGCCGGCTCCAGGAGCATGAAAAACGGCCTCTACTTTCCGGTATTTTCTGCCAGGCTGCTGTGGGGCTTTGCGAACTACAGGAGATACCCTGCGGGGCCGAGGCCCTCAGAGCCTCCTCATCAGGACAGCGGTATGATCCCCCCCAGGGCCCTGATGAGGGGCAGCCCTGATACTGCAGCATCTATTTTCTTCAGCCTCCCCTTGTCCACCATTCCATCCAGGGATGCCGCAAAGTCAGATGGCGGTATCAGGGCAGGCACGGCGAACACCCTCTCGACCCTGAAGTGTTCCCGGAAGCACGATAGGACCTCGGCAAGTGAATAGGAGAATATGTCCACGCAGAATCTGGAATGGCCAAGGGGGGGTATGTACCTCCTGCTCCTGTCAACAACCCTCGATACCTTCATCCTGAGCACCGATGCTATGGCCTCGGAGAGGCAGAACCTGTTGTAGACAGAGATGAAGCACATCCCACCCTCCTTCAGGCAGTCCCTGATGTTGAGCGCAACCGACCGGAGGTCTGGCTCGCAGTTCAGTGCTCCGTACGTGGAATACACGAGGTCGAAGGTCTCTCCCTTGCCCGCAAGGTCGGAGAGGACATAGCCTGCAGGGCCATTTAAGCACCTCAGCCTTGAGGCCAGGCCCCCTGGACTCAGCCTTGCTCCTGAGGACTGTGAGCATGCCCGCAGATATGTCCACAGCGGTGACCTCTGCACCCATTTCAAGCACCGGTATCGTTTCCGTGCCCGTTCCGGGGGGGCCTATGTCGAGCACCCTCATCCCCGGCCTCACGATACCTGAGAGCACCCCCGAGCGACCTCTCACGGAGGTAAGAGTTGATCCAGTTTCCGTATATGTGGCGGTCATAGTCCCAGGCTATGGCATCGAACTCGTCCCTGACCCAGGGAGGTAACCACCCTCACCCTGGCGCCTTCACTCATCGCCACCCACTTTGTCCTCTCGCTGAACCACATGCTGAACCTGTCAGGGAAGCATGCCCTGAACAGGCCCTCCACCACTCTCCTCTCATCTGGGTCAGACACAAGTGTTGCCCTCATTCTGACCCTTTTTCCATTCAGATCCAGAAGGGCGCTCCCAGAGAGCATGACCTGCCTGAACCACTCCTCGTTGCCCCCCCTGGAAGCCCCCCCTATGAACACAGACCCACCTTCCCTCACGTAAACGAGAGGTATGGCCTTTCCGGCCACAAGGGTGGCAACACCGTGCTCGGGGGGGATCACATGGTTCTCAGCGGGCCCCCCCTGGGATATAAACTTTGCCGGGCCAGGGCACATGGTGGCCCTGGCACCCGGTACGCATTCCTGACGCTCTCCTTCCGGGTGTCGGAGTCCAGGTGGTTCATGAGTGAAGGGGGGTCGTCCCCTTCAGTTTTCGATAAGGCCCACCATGGGCCCGGCTCCGACCACCACCATGGCATTCTACAGTTCATGCACTGAAGCCCCGCTGTCCCGTATCTAGCCCCCCCCGGCCGGCAAGTGAGTATTTATTGTGATCTATTTAAAGATATAAAATTATAAATACAGTTTATCACTATGATCGCACATGGAAAGGAACGGTTACCTCCTCGGCGTCTCGATAGTCTACCTGGTGGCGTTCATAGTCACGCTCGTGATACTCTTCACGGACCACAACCTGCAGACGGACTTCGGCACAGTGAAGCCCTACTTCATACACTGGTACGGCCTCCTCATAACAGGCATAGTGAGCCTGATAGGCTTCGGCATACTACTGGCCATGGGCTCAAAGGTCTGGAGGGCAGTGTCTGTTGCCTGGTCCCTCTTCATGGTTCTCTTCATGATAGCGGACATAGCCACATACTCCATGGTGGGCTTCTCCTCGCCCCTCCAGTTCGCCAGGTACCTCTTCGGAGTTACGAAGTACCCGGGAACGCTCTCCTACATACCAGGCCTGTACGACCTCCTCTTTGCAATCTACGTGGTCTCTCTGGGGGGGCTGGCGGTGGTGGCGTACAGGAGCAAGTCGTGAGGCCGCTGAAGGGTGGCAGGGACTATTAAGGTTAAATACAGGCTATCGATGTTTAGCCATGGTTCTTAAGGTGGGCACCAAGGCCCCCAGACTTCACCCTCAAGGATGAGAACAACCAGGATGTAACGCTTACCTCGCTCCTTTCAAAGGGCCCTGTCGTCCTCTACTTCTACCCCCAAGGACGAGACGCCTGGATGCACTGCGGAGGCCTGCGAGTTCAGGGACAACTGGGACGAGATAACGAAGCTTGGTGCTGTGGTGGCGGGCGTCAGTTCAGATTCCGTGGAATCACATAGGAAGTTCAAGGAGCACCACAACCTGAAGCACATCCTCCTCTCTGACCCAGAGAAGAAGGTGAGGAAGGCCTACGACGCGGGCGGTCTCCTGTTGCCTGGAAGGGTAACCTATGTGATAGCGCAGGACGGCACCATAGTCCATGCGTATGAATCGCAGATGAACGCCAGGCAGCACGTGAAGGAGGCCATAGAGGGCCTGAAGAGGATAGATGCAGGGGCAAAGAGCCCAGCCTGACAGATGGACGAGATGGCCGGCACGAACAGGACACTGACATTCTGGTACCTGCTATCCATAATAGTCCCGGTGACGCTGGCTGTCAGGGCCAGCAACAACATGTTCCAGACTGAGGTACCGCTGCTCGCCAGGGACTACCTTGGCATGAGCGAGCTTGAGATCGGGTCCCTCGCTGCGGTCGCCTCCCTGACCACATTCGTGATGAGCGCCTTCATCAACGCACGCCTCCCCCCCTCTGCGGGAAGGCGCACTCTCTTCGTGGCCTCATCCTTCCTCTATGCCATCACCTTCCCCCCCTTCTTCTTCCTTGTGGACAGGTACACCATATGGCTGGTCCTGTCCCTGGCGGGCTTCTCCCTGGGCTCTGTCATGCCGAACATAATCACCTCTGCTTCCCTCCTCCCTGACAGGCTGCAGAGGGAGAGGCTCCTGTCCCTCTACACACTGACGCTGAGCATATCCCTCGTCGCCGGCCCTGCCCTGGAAGGCTACCTCCTGAGGTCCATGAGCATTAGGGAATCGTTCCTCTACTTCGAGGTATTCCCTGTGGTCGCTGCAGCCCTCTCTTTCCTGATCGCCTTCCCCCCCAAAGAGACGGGGGAAAAGGCCGGATACGAGGGGGAGTTTGGAGGAACCCGGGATTCAGGGTCTCAGTGCTGAACATCATGACATACAACATACCGTTTGCCTTCATCCTGACGTTCGGAGGGATCTATGCTGAGGAGTACTTCCACTATACCGTCTCGGCCGCCACGCTCCTCTTCTCCGCCTTCTTCGCCACCTCCATGCTCGGTCGCCTCGCCCTCTCACTGAGGCCCCCCCATCGAGGCTTGCCAGGATAATGGCATCATCTGTCGCCCTCACTCTCCTGGGCCTCCTCATGATGTTCATATCCAGGGACTCTTACATGCTCGTCTCATCTTTCCTCATCCTCGGTGTCCCCCCCCACGGCCTGACGTACCCTGTATCTGTGGTCCAGCTCTCAAGGACCTTCGATGAGAGCGGGAGGGCCGCCGCAAACAGCCTCTTCTTCTCAGTGATGATGATCCTGTCCTCTGCGCTGCCATTCCTCCTGGGCCTCCTCGTCTCGTACATAGGCATAAGGCTCTCTTTCGCCGCACTGATGCCCGTGGTGGCCGCCATTGCAGTTGCACTCGCGGCGTCCATAAGGTCACTGCAGGGCATGCCGGAGAGGGGGGGCGCCGCAGGTACACAGGGGGGGTGACCCCCAGCGATCCTGGTGGGGGGGGCCTGCGGCCCGGATCAGGCACCTTGGGCCTGTATACCCTCTTCCTCATGTCGTCACTTACCCTGTGCTCCGTGATGAGGCCATCAGCAATGAGTGCCCTCAGTGACTTCTGCACGGTCCTCCTCCCGAGGCCGGTGGCGCTCACTATGGCAGCCTGGTCCGGCGAAGGGAGGGTGCAGACCACGTAATAGACGAACTTGTCCGCCGGCGAACCCCTGACTCTGGCGGACGAGATGTCAAGCCTGTAGGTATCGCCCCCCCTCATGCCGAGCCTCTGGGTCACCATGGCAGGGAGGGATGCAGGGGGGGCGATGTTGCCCAGGTTGACGCCAGGGCCGAGCCTGGATATGAGCTCGACCTGCTGCCTCTCCTGGGGGGGCCTCATACATGAGAGGGCACTTTCCTGAGCCCTCCTCTATGGCGTCCACCCAGTCCCACTTTATGTTCCCCCCCTCTCGTCAAATATGCCCACGCCAAGGCCGGTCTCCCTGCCCTCCAGGACCACCATGTCAGGCTCCAGGTCCGCTGCCCTGTTGAGCGCTTCCAGGGTCTCGTTCAGGGACAGCTGCTCCCTCTCCCTCTTCTTGCCAACCTCCACGGAGAGGTAGAGGCCATTTGACCTGGCAAACTCCGCTATCCTCTTCCTGTCGTACGAGCTCATCTCCGTTATGCCAGAACTGATCTCCACGGCCCTGAAGCCGAGCTGGAGGACCACCTCGAACCCGGCGTCCAGCCTGCCCTTCTGTGCCAGGATCTCAAGTGCCGTCCCTCCCATGCCAGGCCTCAGGCCCGCACCGGTCATTGCACTCACTCTTGCACCCATGAACTTCCTGTCTGCAACCAGGGGCAGTGTCCAGCCTATCTTGACCACATTTATGTATTCCCTGAACGCACCAAGCACACCGATATCGATGGGACCGAGCCTATCAATGACCATGCTCAGCCCCCCCACACCTCTGGGCCCCCCCACATCATACACACTGCTGTTCATGCCCGGTAAAGGTGTATCCAGGCTGGCAATAACCATCTCGGTATGTGTATATCCTGCACATTTCTGATCTGGGATACGCACATGGAAACGCTGTAGTGGCGGCCAGGGATGCCTGTGGCATGCAGGTCGAAGACATGGAAGGCCTGGAACCACCCACACTGGTCAGGGAGGTGTGGGAGAGGTTCGGTGATGCCTCCGTATTCACAACCTCCCTGGGGGGGCTGAGGACATGGTGATACTGCACATGATGTCCGCCATGGAGGTGGGCATGGAGGTGGTCACCATAGACACGGGGGGGAGGCTCCCGGAGGAAACCTATGCCCTGATTGGCGAGGTGGAGAGGTTCCTGGGAATAAGGGTGAAGGTCTACTTCCCCGACACGGGGGGGGAGGTGGAGGAGATGGTCAGGCGCCATGGGGGGGTGAACCTCTTTTACGACTCTGCGGAGAAGAGGCACCTCTGCTGCTACGTCAGGAAGGTCAGGGTCCTCGAGAGAGCCTTAAGGGCAGGTCTGCCTGGGTCTCGGGCATAAGGAGGGGGGGCCAGACGGAGGCCAGGGCCAACACCTCCAGGGTGGAGTGGGACAGCGTGCACGGCCTGTGGAAGTTCAACCCCCCTTGCCGACTGGTCATACCAGATGGTCTGGGCATACATAAGGGAAAACCATGTGCCGTACAACGCACTCCACGACAGGGGGGGGTACAGGAGCATAGGCTGCGCCCCCTGTACGCGGGCAGTCCGGGAGGGAGAGGACGAGAGGGCAGGGAGGTGGTGGTGGGAGAGCGGTGTGAAGGAGTGTGGCCTGCACACTGGCTGGGTGCCTGCGGACTTCAGGCTGGGAGGGCGCTAGCATGGACCGCTGCCTGCAGTGGAGCCAGTTGATCCCAGACATCAGGGGGGGGATGATGGGGGGGCAGAGACCATCCCTGTGGACAGGGCCACGGCAGTGCTGGTCACGAACATGAAGCATGGGGGGGCCCTCAGGCCCTGGCCGGTTTCATGGACAGCCAGACAGTGTGTTCGGTGATCAGGGACTGGCGCCTGCCAGACGGGCAGGCATGGGGGGGCATGCCTGTGGTCTTCCAGACCAGCATGGAGCACTGGTCGAAGGTGCGCGAGGGCGACGAGATCAACCTTTCCATGGACGGGCGCCCGGTGGCACTGGCCAGGGTGGTGGAGAGGTTCACACTGGACCTGAAGGCCTACTGCTCCGGAGTGTTCAGGACAGACTCACCTGATCACCCGGGCGTCAGGAGGGTCGTGCGCTCAGGGCCGTATGCCCTAGCCCTCTCTCTAATTTCTGCATCAGACCCTGGGCTCCCCCCCTTTAGGGACATAACCATGTTCCCCCCCGAGGACACGTTGCGGTATTTCAGGTCAATGGGGTGGAAGACGGTGGCTGGGTTCCAGACGCGCAATGTCCCCCCACAGGGGGGGCACGAGGAGCTGCAGAGGATGGCACTGCGCATGTGCGACGGCCTCTTCATAAACCCTGTCGTTGGCACAAAGAAGCCTGGGGACTACAGGGACGAGGTCATAATCGAATCTTACAGGCGGCTCATCCGTTCCTATTACCCCCCCCGGGGACAGGGTGGTGATGAGCCCGCTGCACTACGAGATGATGTACGCAGGGCCCAGGGAGGCCACGCTGCATGCGATTATCAGGAGGAACTTCGGCTGCACGCACTTCATCGTCGGCAGGGACCATGCCGGTGTCGGAAACTACTACGGACCTTACGAGGCAATCGAGGCCATGGAGGCGCTTGACCTGGGGGGGATAGAGATAATCAGGGCCAGCGAGGTCTTCTACTGCAGGGCATGTGGCTCCCTTGTTACGGAGATGGACTGCGGCCACGGGGGGGAGGACAAGAGGCAGAGGTTCAGCGGCACCATGATACGGAACAGTATCGAGCGCGGATCTGTGCCTGATGAGAACATCATGAGGCGGGAGGTGTACGAAGCAGTTGCCTCGTACGGCAACCCGTTCAGGGGCGGTGATGTCTGATTCTATGCCACCGATCCAGGTTACATTAATTTAGATTTTTAGACTTGTGCAATTAATGCGCATACCCAGATGCTTGTTACCGCTTACCACATACGGGGGGGCCGATGGTATTCAGCCCGCATTTCCAGACGCCGGAAGAGGAGTACTCCAGTGTTGAGAGGGCCAAGATCAGGACATCCGGACTCACGGAGGACCTCATGGGTCTCTCCTACGCCATGTCGTCCCCCCCTGACGACCTTGAGGCGAGGTCTCCGACGTGGCGAAGTCATTCGGCATATACACCCAGTTCCACAGGGACATGAGGCCGGGCGAGAGGAAACACATGTACATGGTGCGCATCCCGGTCCCCCCCGGCGGTGGCCCCCCCATAGACCTGGAGGCATGGCTGAAACTGGACGCCATATCCAACAGGTACACTGTCTCTGATGCCTACACCGGTACCCCCCCTGAGCCATCACTGCGCCTGACCACCAGGCAGGACATACAGCTCCACTGGGTGAGGAAAGCGGACCTGGTGGAATGCATAAGGGAGATCTGCTCTTCAGGCTTCCTGACGCTCAACGGCTGCGGTGACAACGTGAGGAACACCAAGGCCTGCCCCCCCTGGTATTGTCTGGCGATGCCATCGATCACAACTCACTGGCCAGGAGGATAGCGGAACACTTCAGGCTCCCATCCCGCCTTTACCTGGAGGTCTTTGAGATACCACTGGAGGGCCAGGGGGGGCAGGAGGGCCACTCCTACCCCGATAACCTTATGCCCAGGAAGTTCAAGATCGCCGTGGCCACCGCGCGGCGCGTCAACGGCATGCTTGTATATGACAACTGCGTTGACGTGAGGACGAACGACATAGGGATCGTGCCTGTAATCGGGAGGCCAGGCACCTTCCAGGTCTTCGTGGGTGGCGGCATGGGCGAGAACCAGGGCAGGGCCACCTTCTCCGCCCTGGCCCTGCCTCTGGGCACTATTGAAGAGGACGGCCTCATCCCCTGCCTTGACGCCCTTGCCTCCATATTCGAGGCCTACGGAGACAGGAAGAACAGGCACTGGGCCAGGTTCAAGTACCTTGTGTACTCAATGGGCCTCCAGTGGCTTCGGGAAAGGCTCTCCGAGAGAGGTGTGGAGCTGGGGGGGCCAAGCACCATCTCCAACTTGGACGGCCTGGAGAGGCATATAGGGCCAGTCACTGACGGTGACAGGGTGCACTACGGCCTCTTCATCGAGAACGGCCGCATCATCGACGGCCCTAACGGTAGGCTCAAGACCATGATGAAACACATAGCACAAACGTACACGGGGACCGGAGTGCGCTTGTACATCACGCCCGGGCAGGGATAATCGTATCTAATATCCCTGTGGACCGCCTGGGGGGGGAATTCGAGGCCATAATCGGTTCCCATGGCTATGGAAAGAGGAACGGCAGGCCGGTGAGCAGGATGCGTGAGAGTTCGATTGCATGCGTGGGCCTTCCAACCTGCAGGATATCCTTCACGGATTCGGAGAGGCTGGAGCCACGCCTCATAGACATGCTCGAAGCAAAGTACGGAAACACCGGCATCGGGATCGGCATATCTGGCTGCCTGGCCCAGTGCTCCATGCCTGCCAGGAAGGCCATAGGCTGGATAGGCACGGGCAGGGACCGGTACATGCTCAAGCTGGGCGGAACCTCTGACGGCTCCGGCCTAGGCATGCCCCCTCATCGATGGAGAGGGAAAGTTCTATCTCCAGATGGTCCCAGTGCATAGGCTCGCGGACTGCACCGCGGCGCTGATAGACCTTTACCTGGGCAACTCAGACGGGAAAGAGGACCCTGGCAGGTTCTTCAGCAGGGTTGGAAGCCAGTTCATAATCGACGCGCTGCGCAGGGACCCGAGGACTTCTGACCTGATGGTGCCGGTGGAGATGCCGGAGAGGCTGGAGGGTTACCTGTTCTACAGGGAAGCGCTCAGGAGGGAGGCATGAGGGTATGGGCCGTGTGTACATTGTTGGCGCTGGGCCAGGTGACCCTGGACTCCTGACCATCAGGGCGGCCAGGGCGATAGCTTCCTCCAGTTACATTGTCTACGACAGGCTGATCAGCAGGGAGATAAGGGAAACTTTTCCGGCAGCCGCTAAATGTGTCTGCGTGGATGAACTGGGGGGGTTCATGGAATCCCTAGCATCGATGGTGGATTGGTCACGCTCCGGCACGGTGTGCAGGGTCAAGGCCGGTGACCCATTCATGTTCGGCAGGGGGGGTTGGGAGGAGGTCGAGTACCTGCACAGGAGTGGCGTGGAGTACGAGGTCATACCCGGCGTCTCATCTGTGAACGGTGCTGCGTGCTCCTCCATGATACCGCTGACCTACAGGGGGCTCTCCTCTTCGTTCGCTGTGACCACAGCCGTAACCTCCGGGGGCAGGGGTGCTGACCTGAGGCGCTTTGGCAGTTTCGATGGCACCCTGGTGGTCCTGATGTCAGGCAAGTCAGTGGCCAGGGTCTCCAGGGATCTCATGGATGGCGGCATGGACCCAGGCATGCCTGCGGCTGTGATCACGAGGGGCACTGAACCAGGCCAGGAGGTGCACCGTGGAACCCTGCGCACATTTGCCTCTACCGACCGCGAATATCCCTCGCCTTCAATGTTGGTTGTGGGCCCAACGGTATCTCTCTGGGGGTCACTGAATGGCGTACCTGCCACTGATGCTTGATGTCGGAGGTAGAAGGGCCGTCGTGTTCGGCCTCAACGCACTGACTGCACAGAGGATCAGGCAGCTGCTTGATGCCGGTGCAGTGGTGGACCTCTATGTGCCCGGAGTGGAAGGCGTGGGCTCTGTGGTTGAGGACGTAAGGGGGGGGCTGTTAGGGGGGGCGCGGCCATCGTCGTTGTGCACACCGGCAGGGCTGACCTGGACAGGGCCATAGCAGTGGTGTGCAGGGAGAAGGGGGGGATACCGTGCAACACCGTGGACAGCCTGGACGGCAGTGTGGTATTCCCGGCGGTGTCCAGGCACGGAAACCTCACCGTTTCGGTATCGACTGATGGCCTTGTTCCATCCCTATCCGTCCACATCAGGGACAGGATCGACAGTGAGGTGCAGGTGGCATCGAGGGCCCTGCCTGTCCTCGCCTTCACAAGGGAAAGGATCAGGGAGATGGGCCTCAATACCAGGCCTCTGATGCGTGACATCCTCTCGGACAGCCGGTTCTGGGCCATGGTCGAGGCGGGGGGGCGCTGGAAGATGCCAGGGAGTTCTGCATGGAGAGGGTCAGGCAGGTGCTACATGAACGTGGGAAAGGGAGCGCCCCTTGCCATGTTGGGCAAAGTTAATATGCCGTCTGGAAAATCAGCATGTGACCGGGGGCGCTTCGAAAGAGGCTGAGAGGCCGCATGCGGCCGACCCTTTGAACCTGATCCGGGTAATACCGGCGGAGGGAGTGTCTTTTGGAGCTGTTCCAGGTCAGGAGACTGTGGAATGGTGGAAAGAGAGGACATAGTGGAAGTGGATGAGGCACTGATAAGCCAGTGCATCCTTGAGGAGAGTTTGGAGTTCCTGAGGGACATAATAACTACCGACCTTGTAATCGTAGGTGCTGGGCCCTCAGGGCTCACGGCGTCCATCTATGCCTCCAGGGCAGGCCTGAAGACGGTGCTCATAGAGAGGAGGCTGAGTTTCGGCGGGGGGGGCATGGGTGGCGGAGCCATGCACCTGCCAACACTGGTCATAGAAGAGCCGGCCACGGAGATACTGGACGATATAGGCTGCAGGTACAAAAGGCGAGGGGGGGAGGGCGTGGCCACAGTAGACTCGTCTGAACTTATGATCAGGCTGGCCAACGCGGCCATAGACGCTGGCGTGCGGTTCCTTCACGGTGTCACAGTCGATGACATAGTGTTCAGGGAGGACGGTCCCAGGGTTGCGGGCGTTGCAATAGAGTGGACAGCATCGCAGATGCCTCGCTGCACACCGATCCCCTGTTCCTGAAAACATCAGCGGTTCTGGACGCAACGGGCCATGATGCAGAGATAGTGTCTGTGGCCTCAAGGAAGGTGCCGGAGCTCAACATACTGCCAGTGGGTGAGAAGTCTGCAAGTTCTTCGTCATCCGAGAGGCAGGTGGTGGAGAAGACTGGCAGGGTGGCACCGGGCCTATACTGTGCTGGCATGGCAGTGTCTGAGGTCCATGGCCTCCCTAGAATGGGGGGGCCCATATTCGGTGCGATGCTCCTCTCCGGCCGCAAGGCCGCCAGGATAATAATCAGGGACCTGAGGGGGGGTGAGTGAGTTGCCCTTCCGCATTGATGTACAGAGGAACGGCGTTGTCAGGTGCGAGAAGTGCGGCCGCACGGTGCCGAACGACAGGGCGATCTTCATAAGGACCTGCTGCAACAACAAGCCCAAGGCCTTCTGCAGCATGCAGTGCTACAGGGTCTGGGCCTCTGCGTGGCTCAGGAGGCAGGAGCAGATAGCCTGAACCCGTGGTTCCCTCATTTTTTAAGGCAAGCAGCGGGGGGGCGCCGGTGCCTGCAAGGGTTTACCGCTTCCCCGGCACCCGTGAGGAATATGTATACACAAAAGTAGATAGGCTTAAACACCGATAATCCCCACAGACATGGTCACTGTTAGAAACAAGTACACCGGTGAGGAGATAGCAGAAATAGAGGACACTGACCTGGCCGGGGGGGCGGAGGAGGCCCTGAGGGTAGCGGTGAGAGCCTTCAGGGAAGTCTCATCGATGCCAGCGTACAGGAGGAGGGACTGCCTCTACTCCGTGTCAGAATACCTGAGGTCCAGGGAGGTGGAGTTCGCCAGGACAATATCAATGGAGGCAGGGAAGCCCATCAGGTACGCCAGGAAGGAGGTCAGGAGGGCTGAGTTCACAATACGCTCATCGGGCGACGAGGCCATGAGGATACACGGCGAGACCGTGCCATTCGACGTGGAGCCGAGGGGGGGCGAGGGCAGGTTCGCCTACTTCGTCAGGGTGCCCATCGGCCCTGTCCTATCCATCACACCTTTCAACGACCCGCTGAACTTGTTGCGCACAAGGTGGGCCCCGCCCTGGCAGCCGGCAACTCCATAATAAACAAGCCAACTACCCTGGCACCCCTATCCTCCATCAGGCTGCAGGAGGCCTTCGGGCAGTCCGGGTTTCCGGATGGGGGCCTTCCAGAACGTCATAGCCGGTGGCTCATCCAATGCGGTGAAGTTCCTGCTCGGGAGCAGCGAGATCAAGAAGGTCACTTTCACCGGTGGGATCGAGGCAGCGAGGTCGCTCGTGAGGGCCGGGGGGGGATCAAGAAGTACTCCATGGAGCTGGGGAGCAACTCCCCCCCCGTCATAGTGTTCGATGGGTCGGCATGGAGGGAGCACCTGGACGACATAGTGGACGCAGCCTTCGAGTCCCAGGGCCAGAACTGCATCCACGCACAGAGGCTCCTCGTTGAGGAGAGCATAGCGGACGAATTCACCGACGCTCTGGTCGAGAGGGCCATGGGGGGGCTGAGGGTTGGAGATCCCCCTCGATGAGGACACGGACATAGGGCCCATGATAACCGAGGGCGAGGCAAGGAGGGTTGAGGAGTGGGTCATGGAGGCGGAGAAGATGGGCGCGCAGGCCCTCACCGGCGGGAGAAGGGAAGGGGGGGCCATATACATGCCGACAGTGCTTGTTGACGTCCCGAGGGAGGCCAGGGTGTGGAGAGACGAGGTATTCGGGCCTGTCACCGTTGTGGAGAGGTTCAGGGACGCTGATGAAGCGGTGGGCCTTGCCAATTCAGTACCGTACGGCCTCCAGGCTGGAGTTTTCACCTCTGACCTGGGCACGGCCATGAGGTTGGTCGAGAGGCTCGAATACGGCGCAGTGCTGATAAACGACACGTCAGACTTCAGGGTCGACACGATGCCATTCGGGGGCATGAAGATGAGTGGCATAGGCAGGGAGGGCGTGAGGTTCGCTGTTGAGGAGATGACCGAGATAAAGCTTGCAATATTCAGGAAGTGAACAATCACTCTGACCTGGATATGCTGACAAGGTCGGTGAGTGCTGCCTGAGCAGTCTCGATCTTGCCGGCCCCCCCAGGCCCCCCCATGCTGTATATCTTCCCGAGCGTGTCGGTCTCGATCTCAATGGCGTTCATCACGCCCTTCACGTGCCTGAGGACGTCTCCATCATCCAGCACCTGCGGCCTGACCCAGGCCTCGTCCCTGTCAGCGTACACGAGGAGCTTCGTCCCGGATGCCGCTTCCTCCGCTGTGATGTTCCTTATGCCCTCCACTCTGATCCTGTCCATGGGGGTGGTCCCAGCCGAAGACGCTGGATATTATGGCAGCCTTCGCCGCAGCGTCGAAGCCGTCCACATCGTTGGTGGGATCGGCCTCCGCGTAGCCCCCCCTGGACTGGGCCTCCTTCAGGGCATCACTGTAGCTCAGTCCCTCGGACATCCTGGTGAGTATGTAGTTCGTGGTGCCGTTCAGTATGCCCCCCTTACCCTCACTGGCCTGGCGCCGGGCAGGAGGTCGAGGATGTTGAATGACGGCGTTCCTGCCATTACGGTCCCCCCCTTGAACCTCACCTTCCTCCCGTTCTCGCTTGCAATGTGCATGAGCTCCCTGTACCTCAGGGCTATTGGGCCCTTGTTCGTTGTTATGACGTGCTTCCCGCTCTCCAGTGCAGCCTTCATGTAAGAGAAGGCCGGTTCAGCGTCCCTGTAGTTAACCCATGTGAACTCGCACACTATGTCCGCATCGGACGCCTTGATCCTTTCAACCACGTCCGATGAGGATATTGTCCTGTCAACGTTCCCCAGGTATTCCCTCACATGGCTTTCGTCCGTCATGTTAGTGTACCCGAACCTCATGTCCACGATCTCTGTGATCCTCGAGCCCTCCAGGCCCAGGGCCCTCCTCTTCGCGTTGAAGAGCTCGTAGAACCCCCCCTGACCGACGGTGCCGAAGCCTATGACCATTATCCTGTGTGTCCTGTGGGCCATCATGAAAACATGGATGATGGGCTATTCAAACTTGCGAACCGTACTGCCCTCACGGTCGCAGGGAATGGAAAGTGTGATGCATCATGCCCCCCCGCGGTGGAGAGGCCATATGAAGAGATGGGTGCCTGTGAATGCCCCATGCTGCCATGGCAGCATGGCACTCAAGCATTCCCCAAGCCTTTACCTCCCACAGGGGCCCTCCTCGCCAGGTCGAAGCGGTCAAGCATCATGACCCTGTTCCAGGCCGCGGCGAAGTCCCTCACGAACTTCTCCCTCCGTCCTTGCTCGCGTAGACCTCCGATACTGCCCTGAGCTCTGAGTGCGATCCGAAGACCAGGTCGACGCGCGAGGCCCTGTAGAGCAATTTTCCCGATCCGCACTCAATGCCCTCGAACTCAGTCCTGAGTTCGCTGGTTGGCCTCCATTCAATGCCCATGTCCAGGAGGTTCACGAAGAAGTCGTTGGTGAGCACTCCTGGCCTTGAGGTGAACACGCCCAGGCCCGAGTTCGCATGGACGGCGCCCAGCACCCTGATGCCACCAACGAGCACTGCCATCTCTGGCACCGAGAGTGTCAGGAGGTTCGCACGGTCAACCAGGAGGAACTCGTCGGGCACACCCTCCATGTACGAAGGGTCCCTGTAGTTCCTGAAGCCGTCAGCCCTGGGTTCCAGGACAGCAATGTTGTTCACGTCTGTCTGCTCCTGCCTGGCATCTGTCCTGCCCGGTACGAATGGAATGGATATGTTATACCCTGCAGCCCTGGCGGCTTCCTCCACAGCGACGTTCCCTGCCAGCACTATGAGGTCTGCCATGGATATCCTGATACCATTTTTCATCTGGCCGTTGAACTCATTCCTGACGCTTTCCAGGACACCGAGCACCCTGCAAGGTTCCCGGGCTCGTTCACCTCCCAGCTCCTCATGGGTTCCAGGCGTATCCTGGCCCCGTTGGCGCCTCCCCCCCTGTAGTCGCTGCCCCCTGAACGTGGCCGCTGAGGACCAGGCCGTGTACACCATGTCCCTGGTGCTGAGCCCGGAGTCAAGGATCTTCCTCCTGAGCTCCCTGACCTCCTCACTGCCAACAAGCCCATGGTCCACTTCCGGAACAGGGTCCTGCCATATCAGGTCCTCACGTGGCACCCAGGCCCCCCCAGGTACCTGGTCTTAGGCCCCATGTCCCTGTGGGTGAGCTTGAACCAGGCCCTGGCAAATGCCTCCTCGAACCTGTCCGGGTGCTCAAGGTAATACCTTGCGATCCTCTCGTAGTCCGGGTCGTACCTAATGGCGAGGTCTGTGACGAGCATCCTGGGCTTCCTCTTCCTGGACCGGTCATGGGCATACGGTATGCTCTCTTCCGCATCCTTCGCCACGAACTGCCAGGCCCCCCCTGCCGGGCTCTTTTCCAGTTCCCACTCGTATCTGAAGAGGTTCTGCAGGAAGCCCATGCTCCAGCTCGTCGGCGTCTCCGTCCACGTCACTTCAGGCCCGCCTGCAATCGTATCGTCCCCCCCTTGCCGCTGCCGTAGGAACTGACCCAGCCTATGCCCTGGTTCTCTATAGGTGCCGCCTCCGGTTCCGGGCCCAGGTGGCTAAGGGGCCCCCCCGCACCGTGTGTCTTTCCAAAGGAGTGCCCGCCGGCAATTAACGCGACCGTTTCCTCATCATCCATGGCCATCCTTGCGAACGTCTGCCTTATGTACTTCGCCGCCTCCCTCGGATCCGGCTTCCCGCCAGGCCCTTCCGGGTTAACGTATATGAGGCCCATGTGGTCCGCTGCCAGTGGCTCCATGAGGTCGCCCTCGCCAGTGTGCCTCTCATCTGAGAGCCACTTCCCCTCAGGCCCCCCAGTAAACGGAAAGATCCGGCTCGTACACATCAGTCCTGCCTCCGCCGAAGCCGAAGGTCTTGAACCCCCCCATGTCCTCCAGCGCAGTGTTGCCAGCAAGGACCATGAGGTCTCCCCCCCAGGACAGCTTCCTCCCGTACTTCTGCTTCACCGGCCACAGTATCCTCCTGGCACGGTCGAGGAGGACATTGTCGGGCCAGCTGTTCACCGGTGGGAACCTCTGCTGGGCATGGCCTGCGCCACCCCCCCTGCCGTCAGTCACCCTGTAGGTGCCCGCAGCATGCCATGCCATCCTTATGAAGAGCGGCCCGTAACTGCCGAAGTCGGCCGGCCACCATTCAACCGAGTGGTGCATGACCTTCACTATGTCCCTCCTGACCTCCTCCAGGTCGAGGCCCAGGAACTCCCTGGCGTAGTCCAGCTGGCCCCTGAACGGATCAGATTCAGTGGAGTTCTGCCTCAGGACCCTGAGGTCGAGCCTCTCCGGCCACCAGTCCTCCAGCCCCCCCCTCCCCCCCCTGTACTTACCCACTCCTCCTTCCATTGTAAATCAACTCTTAATAGATATAAGATAGTAGTTAATAATGATTACTAATTTGTATTGGATAAACTAAAAATTGGGTTAACTAAAAATGGCATGTGAGGGAAATAGCGGGGGGGACACCCGGGAGAACGTTTGGCATGCCCGGGCCCATGCAGCATTTCACTCCGGGCCCACTGCCTGGATCTCTACCCACACATGAGTTTGCTGGCCAGGCCAGTATGGTGGAGCACACAGGGGGCATTCCGCCTGGCATGCTGGAGCACTGGGGGCCTGCCGGTAGGTTCACCGCGAAAAATTCCGGAGGCGATAAGGGATGTAATCGCGGGATAACGAGTTGCCATGGAAACCACATGTAGTTCATGGGGGGGAGCGGCCAGGCAATATTTAAATACTGCCAGTTGCTAGCAGTGTGCATGGCAACGGAGAGCCTGCCAAGGGGGGGCGTCCTTGGCTTCTGGTCAATAGTCTTCCTTTCGGTTGTGGCCATCTTTCCTGGCAGCATTTACATAATCTCTTCCACAACCGCACTCACATTTGCCGGTGAGGCTGCCCCGCTCACCTTTGTCCTGGGGGGGACTGCACTCATGTTCTTCAACGTCATAGCGGTCTACATATTCTCCACAAAGGTCGTGAACGCGGGCGGCTTCTACAAATTCGTGCAGAAGGGCACGGGAAGTGCGGTGGCATCCCGGGCGGTTGCGTGGGACCAGTTCATAGCCCAGATGTGCCCTGTCATAATCTCGTCCACGGTCTTCGGGTGGCTCATACCCGTAACAGCCAGCACACTCTTCAACGTGACACTGCCTGCGTTCTTGCCCTTCCTTGCCAGCATCGCGGTCATAGTGTACGTGTTCCTGCTGAGCTACTTCGGCATCAGGCTCTCCGCACTGATAGCAATGGCTGTGGGTGCCGCCCAGTTCATCTTCATAACCGCAGCAGGGATAATAATAGTGGCACACACGCACTACAATACCCTCGGTGCATTCAACATATCCAACTCCAGCGGTGGGCTCAGCGGTTTCTTCATAGGCATGGTGACAGGGCCGCTCACCGCTTACATCGGCTATTCCGCAGTGGTGCACTTCAGTGAAGAGGCGAAGTTCTCAAAGGGCACTATGAAAAAGGCAATAGTTACGTCCATACTCATCGCGGGCGTCTTCGAAACATTCATGATGTACGCAATAACCGTGGGCGTTCCCAGGTCAGACCTCTCTTCTCTTGCTGGCACATACGCCCCCCCGGCCCTTATTGTGACCGACAGGTTTGCCGGCCTCGTGTTTGCGCTGGTGGTGCTGGTCATAGCCCTGCTGGGCCAGATCACATCGCCGCTGACATTCGGGAACGCTGCTGAGAGGATCCTCTACTCGCTCAGTAGGGACGGAATCCTGCCCGAATTCCTCTCTGAGATACACCCCAGGTACAGGAGCCCACACAAAGCGTCAATCGTAGTTCTCGCCTTCGCACTGGCTGCAATACTCCTGACACAGGTCCCCCCCCGTACTCCACTATGGAGTCCTGACCGGCTTTTTCTACGCAGTCGTGATATGGGCCACAGTCCTCACAGTCACGAACCTGATATACCACGTGGCAGTTAACCAGTCCCTTGCCTTCCTGACGCGCAGGCTCAGGGAGCTCAGCGTGGTGAAGCATATCGTTGGGCCAACCATCGGGTCTGCTTTCATAGTCATAATACTCTACTACACCTTCCTCGGGATAGCTTACCCGTTTGTGCTAGCCGCGCCGATAGTGGCCGTTTGGGACGCCATTGGCATTTATTTCGCGTACAGGAAACGCAAGGTGCCCCTGGGAGAGAGCGATGTGGAAACAGCAGCTGAACAGGCGGCATAGGGAGGGCAAAATTCAATCAGTGTTGCCAGGGGGGGCAATCTGTAACCTGGAAGGGAGTGAGAACCTGATAGTTGCAGGGGGGGCAGAGGGTGATTTCCTATACGATGAGGCCGGGAGGCGCTACATCAACTTCTCGGAGTCCACAAACATACTCGGGCACAGGAACCCGGAGGTAATGAGAATAATATCCGAATGCATGAAGCAGGGCTTCATACACTATCCTCTCACCGTCTCGTTTCCGAAGGTCGCTGAAGAGGTCGCTGGTGGCATTGAGGGGGGGCTGTCCGGGATGCCCGGGGGGGCTTCCTGCGTTTTCACTTCTTCCGGGTCGGAGGCATGCGACGCTGCCCTGTCTGTTATGTCAGGACTGGGCCCTGTGGTCACCGTGGAAGGAGGGTACCACGGGAACACCGGCCAGTTCATGAGGAAGAAGGAGACTGACAGGCTGAAATACGGGTCTGAATTTGAGATACCTTTCCCGCACGACGAATCTGTGCTGGGCGAAATGGAGGCCCTTGTAAGGAAAGGCGCGCGCTCGATCATTGTGGAACCGGTCCAGGCTGAGGGAGGCTTCAGGAAGGTCTACGATTCCTTCCTGAGGGACTCCGGAGGGACTTTTCCGATCTGGTGATCTGCGTGGATGAGTGCTACACCGGCTTCGGCAAGACTGGCCGCCCGTTCTCTTACCAGTGGTTCGGCATCAGGCCGGATATCCTCGTCATAGGTAAGGCCTTGGGTGGGGGGCCTGCCTGTCGGAATGGCTATATTCGATGGGCACATGAGAGAATCACCTGTACTGGGTGCATTCAGGAACGGGGCTTTCGGCTCTTCAGCCGGAAATGTCATGGCACTGCATGTTGCGCGGTATATCATATCAGTTGTTTCGGAACCCAGATTTCTGAGGGGGGGTGTAGAGAGCAGGTCACGTATCATTGACAGTTCAGGGGAGGCCCTGAAGAGGAGGCTGAGGGGGATGGGCCTGGTGAGGGGCTTAGGTCTCAGCAGCAGAAACGAGGCATCCCTCTTCCACGGTATGCTCATGGAAAGGGGGGGGTGTTTGCGACTCCCATGAGTGACGCTGTAAGGATATGCCCACCACTCACCGTAGGTGTGGAAAACCTGAGGGCCGGAATCGGGGGAGATGGAAGAGGCGCTGCAGGAGCTCGAACATTGAACGGTGCAACACTGTGGGCTACCCTGCAGAGGGCTTTGAGATTCTTTTCTAAAATGAAACGAGAACACGTGGGATTTCTGAATAGATGAAGATAAATTTGAACCTGTATGAGAGAAAAAATGTAGATCGGCCAAAACACTCTCAATCAGCGTAAGCACCCTAGTGTACAAATCCACTTTATCCTGGACGCTCTGCTAGGAGTAGCACACTTCATGAACGGTGAAACAAGTGTTCGGCCATGCTCAGCAGAGCACTTATTGCTTTGAGCCTCCCTTTAAAGCAAATCTCTAAACTGGAAGGCTGGATAAAAATATGGATACGGTGGTATGACATTTATATATAAATTATCTGAACTATCTCGCCTTTCTAACTGCAAGTACAGTGAGACCTGCTAGCAAAGCAAATATGGACATTGCGTACACCCCAGAGACGAATGAGCCTGTCAAAGTATCGAGGCCACCAACAACTATTGGCCCAACTATGCCTCCTAGGTTTCCCAGTGCGTTAATAAGTCCTATCGAAGCGGAAGCACTCTCCTGACAAGCGCTTCCTGCGGGATTGTCCAGAATGCAGGCAGGAAGGTAAATATTCCTATTGCCGAGATGGTGAACATTATAAATGATAGTGCCGGTATTCTTATGGTGAAGGCGCTGAGCGCAAGTCCAGCAAAGGCAACGAAGAATATGGTCGCGGTTAGCCTCTTCCTTATGCCCTTTCTATCCGAGTAGCGGGATATGAATATTAGGGCAATGGCCGCAACAACGTATGGTATGTCGGATAGAAAGCTTGATTCTGCCGCGGAGACGTGGGAGAAGGAGCTTATTATGGTAGGAAGCCAGATCGTGTAGCCGTAGAGTGCCGTCACCCCGAAGAAGTATACCAACACAAGTATGATCACATCTCTATCAACCAGGGCCTTCCTCCACGGTACCTTTGTGGGCTTTTCTTCCTGCTCTTCCTGCAGCCTTTTTATGAGTGCATCCCTATCTTCCTCGCTCATCCATCTTGCCTGTTCTGGAAAATCCGTGAGCACAAAGTAGAATATTGGTATGGAGACAAGTGCGAGTGCGCCCTCTATTATGAAGAGGTACCTCCAGCCAAGATAATTTCCATAGGCAGTGAACACGGATCCCGCTATGAGGCCTCCGAATATGCCTGCCACCGGTATTCCAGCGTTGAAGAAGCTGTTGGCAAGGCCTCTCTCCTCCTTGGTGAACCAGAGGGCAAGGAACAGCATTGTACCTGCATAGAAAGGCGCTTCTGCCAGGCCCAGAAGAAACCTTAGCAGGTAAACTTCAGGTACGTTCCTTACAAAGGATGTGGCTATGGTTATAACTCCCCATGCACCAAAGGCTATGGCGAATATTTTCCTAACGCCCATTCTGTTAACCTGTAGGTTGGTGAACACTTGTGGTATTGCGTATGCGACAAAGAAGAGTGCAGAGGCAACTCCCGCTATAAATGAAGCAGTTGATGGTGGGGGGGCGCCTATGTCCTGAAACATGCCTGCATCTATGGCATATGAAAGGTTTACTCTGTCGAGGAAGTTGACCACGTAAAGGTAGAAGAGCATGGGTGTGAGCCTCATGAGCCTCGTCCTGTAAGACCTTAGAGTCCCAGTGCTCCTCAAAGCCTCCATAATAATTACATGTCCTTAACTATATTTAAGTTTATAGCTTGATTTGAATAGAATATTTATGCCGAACTGTTTAAAATATATAAAGTTTCAAAATTAACCAGATTAGAAAATATTATCTGAGAGAACGAATTACATACTACCATGCAACGTGATATACAATAGTTTATTGGTGAACATGTTCTGACTTCTCAATTTATATAACGCAATCCATTGTATACATGTGATATTGAGAGTTACGCTACGACACATAGATTGCTGGAGCACGGTACTGTCCAGTTACGATGGGGGGGTCGTCGGTGAACTCCTGAATCAGAATATCGGTAATGATAGCCTGGTAGCAAGTGTTGTTTTCCACTCCTTAGTCTCAGGATCCAGCAGCACATGGGCATCTCTGGTCGGTGATCTGAAGTCGCATCCATCCATATACAAGATCAGACATGTTGAAACGATAGAGAGGGGGTAGGTCATTGCTGGTTCAGTTCGTTGCAACTAGAAACAAGGCAATGTCAGATCTTGTGGGGAGATTTGAGTGTCCAGCCTTCAGGGAGTACTTTCATAATGGGCTTGAAACGTGGGTCATACTCTCATGGGCAGATAACTGGAAAGCCCTGTTGGGAGAGATATCATCACTGGGAGAAGTGGCCAGAGTAGATACTTTTGACCAGAGGTTGCACTCACAATTCTTCTTTTCATCTTATACGGAACTTACTGGTGAGGAGAGGAAAATCATTGAATCAGCATTTCTGGCTGGATTTTACAGATATCCGAGAACCATAAAGTTAGAAGATCTGGCAATATCAACGGGTAAGTGCAAATCCGATCTCTCGAGAAGGCTCAGGAGAATAACCGGAAAGCTCATCGCACGTTATCTCCTCACAGAGAACATGCTGGGTGGCCTGAACCGTGAGGAGCAGGAAGAGAAGAGTGTGGCCAGATGATAGTGGTATCCGATGATCTCACGGGCGCTTCACTAATGGCGTCCATGTGCAGGGGGGGAAGGTATATTGTCTACCCGCTGGAAAATGTGGACGAATCTCATCTTAGGGAATCGTTCATCTCTGTGGATCTTGGCACGAGGGCCCTGGAGGCTGCAGAGGTAGAAGAGAAACTCGACATTTTTGAGCGTCTTCTGGGAGACTCTCCATGGACTTACAGGATGGACAGCAGCGGTAGGGATAACCTCACTGCATACCTGCGCAGGCTTGTCAAGAAGAGCAGAATAATGATAACATCAACGATACCAGAACTCGGAAGGTTCACACTGAACGGCGTCTCAGTGAGTGAAGATGGCAACATCGATCTAAGGGAAAGGGTGTTTCACCAAGCATGCAGGTTCCTGAGGGAGAGGGTTAAGATTGTGGATTCTAGGACTTGGGAAGATATAGATCGAATATCACAGTTGTGCAGGGAACTATCCTGCATTCCTGTGGATCCAGGACCTTTGATTTCAAGGTACCTGGGCAAATCTGGAACCGAACTGCCCATATCAGCAGACGTGGAGAGAGTCTGCTTGGTCATAGGAACTTACAGGCCTAAGACTGTGAAGCAGATTATTGCACTAAGATCTTCAATTTCAGATGGTTTCCTTAGGATCGGCGGGCATTCAGTGAAGGTGGACATAACATTCGAACCTCTTGAGAGGATGAAATCAAAAATTGATAGGGACTTCGTAGATCGTCTGGCTAACTATGACCTCATTGTTATCAGTGGTGGCTTAACCGCTGAGACTGTATTGGAAAAATCTGGTTATCACCACATCCTCTCCAGGCCAGCCGACGTAATCATGACTGGAGCGGGTACAGTGGTTGGTGGGAGACTCGATGGAAAGGAAGTTATACTCAAGGGAGGGATGGTGGGAGGCGAAGGAATTTATGTGGATCTTATCATGGGAGCAGTGTGTGGTTCACACGCCGTACGGCGTCTCTCCGATCCGTAATTCGTTATCTTGAACATGAAAGTGACTTTTCTGCAATCATCTATTGAGTTCGAATCGGGATCTGTTTGAAAGAGGAAACCTTTAAAGTGTAACAATTGACCGGAGGGCAATGGTTTATGGGGATATTTTCGTAAGTTCAAGCGGTCTTCGGAACTCAGGTCTTGATATATATAATATATTTCAGGAATATGTTCATACCAAAATGTATCTACTATTGTAGATATAATTGCGTATGCCTGGAAACGAAGGTGGCAACTCTGACAGGATACTGACATCTCTCGGCAACTACAGGGATTTCTATGAGCAGGTAAAAGCTTCAAGAATATGCATCGTGGGGGGGTACGGGAATCAGGGTAGATCCCAGGCTCTCAATCTGAGGGATTCTGGCTTCAATGTTGTGGTGGGCAACATTGATGACTCTTATGCAGAGATCGCTAGAAAGGATGGGTTCAGAGTTATGGGAATACAGGATGCTGTGAAGTTATCCGACATCATATTCTTCTTGATACCAGACGAGGTACAAGCATCTGTTTTTGAGAGCGATATCAGGCCGTCCCTCTCGAAGGGCAAGACCATAGTTTTCGCATCAGGATACAATTACTTTTACGGCTTTGTTAGCCCACCACCTGATGTTAACGTTATAATGATCGCGCCTAGGATGATCGGTTGGGGGGGTGTTAGAGATGTATATGTCAGGGGAATGGGATTTCCTGCCCTAGTGGCGGTGGGCCAAGATGCTGATGGAAGAGCCGAGGGAATAATGCTCTCGCTCTGTGAGGGCCTAGGAATTTTCAGATCTGGTGGATGTGCCGTCAGATCGTCGTTCAGGGAAGAGACCCTCGTTGACCTTCTGACAGAACACTCCTGGGCCGGAGCAATGCTCTTCCTCTTCCGAGCATACTACGATGTTGCTACTTCTCTAGGAGCATCACCTGAGGCGGTTATACTCGAGCTGTACGGATCTGGTGAGTTGGCGGAAATTGCAGAGTCCATGAGGAACATGGGTCTCTTCAAGCAGCTAAGGACGCACTCCACCACAAGTCAGTATGGTCAGCTGACAAGGGGACCACTCTACGTGACTGATGATGTCAGGAAAACGCTATACAACGAGGCTATCAAAATACTAAATGGGGAATTCGCAAGGGAGTGGCACCAGGAGCAGGTTTCGGGTGGAACTGTTCTTAGGATGTCTCTTCGCCTATCATCTGAACACCCGATGGAGAGGGAGGAAGAAAGGCTTTACAGGATCCTGGGGGGGAGGGAAGGAAATTGAGCATATCCGTTTTTGGTTCCGAAGAGTTCGATGTCATCGACCTCACTAACACGATTTACAGCGGGATGCCTGTGTGGCCTGGCCACTCACAGCTTGTCGTTGAGGATCTCAAACTACTCACTGTGGACGGTTATGCTGTCAAGAAGATATCCATGAACACGCACATAGGCACTCACATAGACACCGAGGCCCACATGGTTGAGAATGGCCGGACGCTGGACAGGTACCCCCATTGAAACATATTTCGGGCGAACACTGGTAGTTGATGTGAGCTCAACTCCAGCAGGGAAACCAATACCTCTTGATACTGTAAGAAAGCATTTGGAACAGAAGAAGGGATCGGAGATACTTCTGCTTCACACGGGGGGGCACTCTCTCAGAAGGGGGGGAAACAACTCCAGGTACCTTTTTGAGTGGCCCTATGTGGACTTGGATCTGGCACAGTACCTGTCCACTAAAGGTCTGAAGGCAGTTGGAACCGATGGACTGAGCATAGCCGGCTGGGGGGGAGGCTCCGTTCCTGGACACGGACCGATAACGTCCACTGCCAGGGAGGTTCATCAGACACTCCTGAGGATGGGCACAATCATAATTGAGGAACTCACAAACCTTGACAAACTCCTCCAGGGGGGGAAAGAGTTCGCCGATGTTTACACCATCTTCCTGCCTCTTAGGATCGATGGCTCTGACGGAAGTCCTGTAAGGGCCGTTGCTTTGAAAAGGAGGGATTAGATGGCCGAGGTTCAGTACAGGGGGGGAGAATACGAGGAGAAGGTTAATGCTGAGAAGGCAGTTTGGGGGGGAACCAGAGGAAAAAAATATGGAGTGTACCTTTTCGCAATAGCGCTCCTCGGGTGGGCACTGGCATCGTACAACTACAACCTTCTAACCGTGGCCTATCCTGTTGTGGAAAAGGCTCTTCACCTAACCGCAGCTGAGGTTGGGGAAACTGGCACGGTGATCAGTCTGGTCTCGATCTTCGTGCCCATAGCAGTTGGTTACTGGATGGATGCCAGGGGAAGAAGGATCATGTGGATGACCGTGCTCGCTATATCAGCAGTTTTCACGGCGCTGACTGCAATTGCATCTAACTTTGCTGAACTTGTATTCTTCAGGTCAGTGGCATCAGCGTTCGGCCTCTCCGAGCTCGGTGTTTCTGTCACAATAGTTAACGAATCCCTTGGCCCCAAGAGCAGAGGCTGGCTCTATTCATGGGTTCAAGGCGGATGGCCACTGGGTGTTTTCATAGCATCCGGAATATATCTCGCAACGATCTCCTTCGGCTTCAGGGTAGTCTTTGCCATAGGTGCCATACCTCTCATAGCCGTTTTCATTGGAAGATACTGGATCAAGGATCCAGAGAGGTACGAGAACCTGAAAAAGATAAGGGAACTCCTGAAGAAGGGAGTTCCGAAAAGTCAGATTGCAGGAATAGAGGAGTTTGAGGCGGATCTGGACGAATCACAGAAGGTGACATTCAGGCAAATATTCGCAACGCCTGGCTATGTCAGGCGCCAGCTGATCAAGGTCATGGTCACATGGTTTTTCTACGCATCGTCCTGGATGCTTCCTAACGTTTTCATTTCAGCCTTCCTCGTAAACTTCTACGGTTGGTCATCAAGCTATGTTGCCCTCCTGCTGCTTATTTCTGGTGGCCTCGGCTTTTTCTTTTATCCCCCCCTGGGAGGATACCTTGGAGAAAAGTTTGGTCGGAAATATGTGCTTATAGGCTCTGCAGCTTTCACACCACTGCTGGCAGGCTTGTTTATCCTGAATGTCCACAACGTACTGGTTGCATCGATACTCTATTTCTTCATATACCAGGTTACTAATGGTACATGGTCCGGTGTGGGCTACACTTACTGGGCCGAAAGCTTTCCCACTAGGGTGAGGGGCACCGTCATGGGCTTCCTCACCGGATGGTTCAACTTTTCCAACTTTGCAGGTAGCCTGATATACACGGCCCTAGTTATAGTATTCGTGCATTCGCCCATACTCATCTGGGTGATTCTCGGTGTAATACTGTCCGCTGGTGAACTGAGCTCCATAGCGCTTAGAAACATAAAACCTGGAAGTACGCTGGAGGAGATCGCTGTGTAAACTGTAATTCAATAGGCTGGTGAAATTGAATGAAGACCCTGTCAGGCGGGCGGTAATGTTCATTTACCTTGACATGGATTGCTTCAACGGGCTGTGGCGCACAAGCAGCGCGGGAAAGTTCAATGTAACTTACGGAGGCTAAATAAAGTACCGGCTGCCTTTCCAGTAGGACATATTGTTTTTTCCTCCTTGACAACACCGAGATATGGGTAGGTAACTACAAGCTCTTACTTAAGAGGGTAATCAGAGGGTATTTCGCTTACCTTGACCAGCCCTATGCGTGGACGAAGGGGAAACAGTTCGTTAACTGCTTTTCGGTCCTGAAGGTCCCCGGCGAAAACCTGAATGCACTGCACACGCTTATACACGAGGTGTCGCATGCGAGGCTCGATCACCTGTATAGAAAGGATCTCCCAAGGGGGGGCATCGCAGAGGCGGAGGCCGAACTTTCGACTTACCTTGTCGGCGCACACTTCGGCTTCGATTTCAGGGAGGATTCCGCAGCGTACATAAGGGGATGGCTCGAACATGCCAGGGCCGATGGCAAAGGCCTAGGTAAGGAAAACATCGACCGGGTTATGAACAACGCGAGGTGGCTGATAAACGAGATATCTGCAAGGCTGTGAGGTTTTAGCAATTCCGGAATATATTATAACCTAGTCTTTTTAAGACTTTACACTGACATCCTCAAATTTTTGGATTAAATGAGGTCACTAATCTACTGATGCCGGATCACTGTCAAACAAGACTGCAACATGAGGTTCTTTTTCTAGTCTATCAATTATCAGGCTTAAATAAAATTTCATTTATTCTCTATTTTTATTAGCTTTTTGCTTTGTTGCCCTTAAGTGATTTCTAACATTCATTGTTAAAAATAAAATGGAAAATACTAAAAGTATGACACCTAATTCAATTTGATTATTGCCGTTAATTGCAATTTCTGGATAGTTTTCGGCCACTCCTACTAATATGTCAGCGATACTGCCAGGGAATATAATAACAAAGGCAAATTCAGAAAGCTCGGTAAATACTGATTTGATAGATTTTTTAATATTTTTCTCGTATATAGGCTTGTATGCATCTATAACAGCTAATTCGCGGTCATCATACCTAGATTTTCTCCACACTTCAACACCGATGATTCTCCGCATTTTCGAGATAAATCTTGAAGTCAAATAAAGAAAAAGCCCAAGCGCGAAGGCTACCACAGAAAAAAACGAACTATAATAAAGCAAAGGACTGAAGCCTACCCAAAAGGAGGAAGAAATTGAAGAATATATTGTAAATAGGCTTGATAAAAGAGCGGGAGCTAATTTCTTTAAGATAACGGTAAATATTTGAATCCTGTTGTTATGAGTGTCATATCCCAAAATAGAAGCAGCCGATTTGTTGATTGAATCTTCTGGATACAATTCTTCCATAGGTATTTATAAGCAACGCTTTTATTTTTATGTCCACACTATTTAAGATATAAGCCCAAGTTGAAGCGGTATAGAACGCTATAGAATGAGAGGAGAATAATTGATTTTCGGTAGGGTTCAAAAATTGATTCTCTTTAAATACCATTATCGTTCGATCTTAACGTCCTTAACTCTCCTTCAGAGAGGAGCTGAGTGTTCAACTCTATCATTAGGACTTGAACATCAATACGCGTACGTTTCATTAACTCGAGTAAATAAAAATATCAAAACAAGGCGGAATGGACAAGTTTAAATTAGACCTGAACATCATATTCCATCATAGATCCGATACTCATAGAATTCGGTGAACCGAAGCACAGGAGGAAGATCGGAAAGACGATCATAGAGGAAGATCCGACGAGGCCCAACGTCGTGCAGATGAGGACGCGAATACTGCGCCCATCGGAATACGAAGCCCTTCGATCCGCAGCGTCGCCCAAATACCGCGTGGTCTTCGATGCTGCTCTATTGACGGGCATGCGTGTTGTTGAGCTTAGATTGTTTCTCAAGAATCCTGCATGGTTCGACGGTACCTTCATTCACCTGCCAAGGGTCGCAATCAAGAAAAGGAAGGCCACCATAAACCAGAGGTGGGTACACCTGTCCGCACGGGGGGGGCGGGCGCTGATAGAAAACATACACCAGATACTGGGGGGGACCTGGGAACTACCCTCCGAATCTGCGCTGCGCAGGTACCTGATTCGGTGTGCACGGCGGGCAGGGGTGGATCCTAGGGGGATTGAACATGAAGATGTTCCGGAAGACCTGGGAGTCCTGGCTTATCGCATCCTATCCGGACAGGAAGGAGGAGGTATTCCTGAGCCAGGGGCACACCTCCCTGACGGCCCTCCAACACTATGTGAACTTACCGTTTACCGACGAGGATCGCATGAAAATGAAAGAATGGGTGGAGGGGGGGTGGAGATGAGCATCGACGAGCGTACCATAGTCGCTGACGTGAAGAGTTATATCGATAGCCTCGACGGCTTCAGGGCCGAAGTGGAGGAGCACGCAGAGAAAATTAAAAGGATGGATCTTACCATATATTATGGAAGGAGGCTCATCTGCACTGCAGAATTTAAAAGGCCTACAACCATAGAAGGCAAGACACCGAGAAACTTCGATGTGGTCATGGACGCTTTCCTAAAGGCTAGCAACAAGAACCCGCCGCCTAGGTTCTTCGTCACATCGAACTTCAACGAGACAATATTGTGGGATAACAGCGATACGACGAAGCCGGTGATGGCCAGGGATGTATATACGATATACCTTGAGAGGAAGATAAACAACGATGAGGACTTTGAGGACGATGAAGTCAGGGAAGAGATAAAGAGGAAGATGCAGGGCCTTGTTTCTTACATAAAGGAGCTGTACGAAGGTACGAAGAAGGCCCATTACAAGCCGCTTGGCGAGAGCTTCATCCTTGGCCTTAACGCTCACCTTGAAAGCGCAGCATCCGTGATAAAGAGGCACGTCCCGGATAAGGTATTGCAGAAGTGGTGGAAGGACCAGGGATACGTACCGAAGGTCACCTTTGACGATTCGGATCGTGAGAAGATAGCGAAGTACAGCCTGTATGTGCTTGCGAACAAGGTCGTTTTCTATTATGTCCTGAGGCGTATGTTCCCGGCCATCCGGAAGATCGATGCCAATAAGGAGGGCATAGACGATCTAAAGGCGGAGCTGGGATTTATGCTTCAGCGCCGCGAAGAAGGTGTCAGGAGACTACGAAACCGTATTCGAGGAAAGCGAGGCTGACCTCATTCCGTTCCAGAACCAGGAGAACCTCGATTCAGTAAGGGCCCTCATAAGATTCCTGGAAGACTATGACTTTAGTGGCCTCACGCAGGATCTCCTCGGAAACATCTATGACAGGCTCATAAGCCTGAGGAGAGGCATGCAAACGGCCAGTACTACACACCGATACCAGTGGTGGATCTGATCAACGCCCTCGCTATAAAGAGGAAGGATGCAAGGGTCATGGACCCGGCATGCGGTTCCGGGACCTTCCTGTCCAGGGCCTTCGATCTGAAGCTGAAACTGTACGGTAAGGACGACGAGGCCACAAGAGAAGCGATCATGGGGACATTTTCGGGTGCGACATAGCAGCCTATCCAGCACACCTGGCAACTATCGCCCTGGCATCGAAGCTGCTGATGTACAACCCGTCCGTGTACCCGAATATACTGAGAAAGGACTTCCTGGATGTCAGGGCAACGAACGTAATACCGAAACTGCGGACGGAGTACGAAGGGAACGTGAAAAATCATACGATATCGCTTAATGGCGAAGAGAAGGTCGTATCGTTCAAGCCCATAGACGCCTTTGTCGGAAATTTACCGTACATAAGGCAGGAGGACATACCTAACAAGGATGAGGAGAGGAAGAAGGTAGCGGACTTCCTCAGCCAGAACGGCTATGCCGGTGCAGGCGAAGAATATCTTTACGCACCAGACAGGGGGGGTGCCGATTTTCATGTCTATTTCTGGTACTACCTGCTTCCCTTTCTGAAAGAAGGTTCGATGGTCGGCTTCCTCACTTCCGATACGTGGATGAACGTTGAATACGGCGAGGGCTTCAAGAAGTTCCTGAACAGGTACTTCAAAATACGGTATATCATCGATTCCTCCGTAGAAAGGTGGTTCGAGGACGCTCTCGTAAATACGATCATAACTGTAATCGAGAGGACTGATAACAAGGAAGAGAGGGAAAACAATGAGATCAAATTCGTCAGGATAAACAGGCGGATATCGGAGATCATAAGGAATCTGGATGACGCTTTGCGCATAGCGGATGCGCTGGAAAAGGGAAAGGATGCGGACGGCGTAACGATAGTGAGAAAAGTCAGGCAGGGCGATATAGACTTCGACGATACGCTGAAAGGCAAACTTTTCCCCCCTATCTGAGAGGACCTGATGAGTTCTTCGAGATAGTGAACAATAGAAATATGGTGCCGATGGATAAGATAATAGATGTTAGATCCGGTATTAAAACTGGGGCAAATGAATTCTTCTACGTAACGGACGTTACTGATGAATACGGCGATGAAGATCTCAAGGAGCTCTTCGGCCTCCACAGGGAGAGACAAAGAAGATAAGGGTCATAAAGGACGGCCTGGGCGCAGTCCATTTGATAGAAGCGGAATACCTGAGGCCGATACTGAAAAGCCCCCCCAAGGAGTTCACACAACCAGGCAAACTTATATTCAATGATTCCACAAAGAAGTATGTAGTCCTCATAGAGGAAGAGGACAGGATGAAGATCAAGAAACATGCCCTCGAGTACATAGAGTACGGAGAAAGGAATCCCGCAGGAGAACCGTATTCGGAGAGGTCAACATGCAGGGCCAGAAAGCCCTGGTGGAAGCTCTCGCCGGTGGTTCAGCCGGATATTGCCATAACAGAGTATTTTTCCTCCAATTTTATATTTCCCAAGACTTCTTTTCTGTTGGATACCGCGCTTAATTTCGGAAAAATCCGAAACGAATATTTTGATGACCTTCTGAGCGTTTACTCGTTCCTAAACTCATCCCTGAGCTACCTATATGCGGATCTGTATGGAAGGAACTATGGGGGAGGCCCGGCAGGATTCGTGGTTTACGAGGTACAGAAACTTCCAGTACCGAGACCGGAGGCAATGAGACCATATTACCATGATTTGGAAGGCATAATGCACAGGATGGAGGAGAGGAAGATCGGGTCCGTTTTTGAAGAGATATGGGATATGAAGGGAGAATTCAGCCTTGATTCGGTAAAAAAGGACCGATTGGAACTTGATCGAACCATTCTGAAAGCTTTAGGTTTCGAAGACCCGGATAGATTCCTGAGATCTTATTATCCCAGTGTTGTCAGGATCGTAAAGGAAAGGCTGGAAAAGGCGAAGAGCGTTAAGACTTCTAATAGAAAGGAAAAGATCTCACTGTCTAAGGTTGCTGACGATATCATTGCGCGCATCAATGTCAAGAACTTCCCCCCCAGGACTATGTAAAAGATGTAGCGGACACATTGACCCTGAGGAAAGGGACGAAGATATCGCAGGGAAGGGATCTTGAAGGCAACTACGTGTCAATAGACGGAAAGAAGGAGTACTACGATACACCGGTCATGGCCAGGTACGTTTATTACTGCGCCCTGCGCGGCATGGATCGCATACAGGTGCCTGCGGATCTTGAGGCTGTGCTCAAGGAGTTCGAGGAGGATCTCGAATCCTGGAGGAAAAGCATTGAAACTGAGATAGAGAGCATAACGGACGACGAGAAATACAGGGCGAAACTGTTCGAGTTATGCGTAAAGAAGTTGAACTACCCCCCCATGCTTGATAAACCCTCATGATGCGCAAGAGTTCAATTCAGGACTAGCTCTTGAATCAATAACAAAGCGAGCCATTACGGAATTATGCCATTAAGATCAGTATGCTTCACGATTCCCTAAAAGGGCATCCAGATGGATATCTTTACATATATGTAGGTCATAGGTAGGGCAGGCGATGGACACAAACAGAAAGGCTCCTCTTGAGATATGCGAAAAGATCCCGTTCTACCTATAAAATAATAAAAGGTGAGGGTAAAATGAAGGGCTATGAGACGGGGCTTGTTTTCATTGGAAACTTTTCCCCTGTCTTTTTAATTGCTTACATAGCATATTTGGGCTATACTGCAACATGGTGGCTTCTTCCTTTGGCATTCTCATTCATCTCTAATATCATTTGGATAAAGATCCTTAACGAGAAGATTGCCAGGGAAACCTTTCAAATTTTAGATGTGAGGGATATTGGCCTAGACGTGATTGCATACTTTCTTTCGTATTCGATCGCATTGCCAGCAATTTTGGTACTTCCTGCATCGAAGGGGGGGCTAGCAATACTGGCAGTGATACTTTTAATCGTGTACGTAGTTTCAAATGGCAACAAGGTCATGCTCTTTAACCCATTCCTTTCTGCCTTTGGCTATCACGAGTATGAAGCAAAAACCAAGGCAGGCTCAACTATATACGTCATTTCGAAGGAACGCTTAGAAGAGAACAATTCGATAACCGTTTTGAAAATCAACCCATTTATTTACTATCATGAAAGGGTGCCAGACACCTCGGGAAAAGATGACTATTGACCCTTCATTTTAAAGTTCTGATACTCTTTAACGATGATTTTTTCTGATTTTCCGTCTGTCCTGAAGTGCGATCCGTATTTTCCTAGCAGTATTAGGTATATATCCCTTCCATTCAGGTTTTCACATATTAATCGCTCGTTTTCGTCGACGGCAAGCCTATTATCCGCAAAATATTCCTTGTTAAGCTCCTCTATGTAATTGGGCTCGATCTTAAAGCCACTCCTGTTGGCGGCAAAATAAAGGACATGGATAGCAGAAGGTGCCTTCCTCAGGTATTCATACAGCTTTTCCGGTTTATTCAGGATCTTGTTTATCGGATTATCCTGTGATTTTAGCCTTTCTATCATTTCTTTATTGGACATGCAGACGTGTGCGAAGTTAGCGGAATTGTATATGAAAACAGTGTCTTTTCCCCCCCCTTGGTTTACGATTATGAAATCAGGCTCAGATATTGTAAGCACAATTATGTCTTCCTTGAATTTTTGCAATTTATTGCTCTTTGAGCCTACTAGGAGCGATTGTTTGAACTTTTTCCCTGTTGCGAGCTCTATAGTATGGATTCTCTTCACCATTTTTATTCCTTTAAATATTATGGCGTATCCGACTATGCTCTGCCTAACTTTCCTTGCCGACTCCCTGCTTCCGTCCGTAGCATAGTCTACTGCCTTCGAAAATTCAGGTATCAGCTTCTTCAGTTCAGCAGGAAAGTCTTCATCGTTCAAGATGCCTACGCTCCCGTCCGTGATCTGCTGTTCGAATCTATAATTGCGAATCACTTCGTCATTTCTATCCGCTACATCCTTTAATGTATTTTCCACCCTAGTGATCAGGTAGCTTTTTGCGCTATCATCTATGACAAGCTCCTTTGTGCTGTAAGAAACATGGGCTTGGCCGTTTTCATCTTGCTCCTTGTTCCGATAAATATAGCGGATTTTAAAATCAGCCGCCTCTGCCTTGTTAGCAATGTCTGCAATTTCCTGGATCTTTCTTTTATATTCCTCGCCATTCTCAGTCATTCTTCCCACCTTTGATGCGGACGCCAAGATATCCATCTATCCTTCTGATCGCCTGCGGCACCTCCTTCTCCTTTGCCGCATTACATCCCACTTATCTTCCTCTTTTCATTTCGTTGCTTTTAGTGATATAAATGCTCTCCATCACGCGGAATAGGCCCGGCGTTTCATCGCAAGAACTCGTTCTCTCTATATCCACGGTACCGTCGTAAAGGAAGGCTGGGGGGGCCTTATATTCCTTTACAAGCTCATGCTGATCGTAGTTAATATGTATCGTGATTCCGGACAGTATCAATATATACCCTCTCTGGATGATAAACAGGGGGGCTTTGTGTCGCATGCCTCAATTACTGGTCTTTCACTGCCAATCCCACTCATCAAGATTATGTTGCCCGGTTCGAGCTTAAGGATCTCTATTCTTCCATCACCCTTTTTCCCGAGCTTATCCTTGATGTCCTGCTCTTCTCTTTTTTCATATGTTCTATTTTTTAAGAAGTCTATGAATCTCTTGACGCCATCAATAGTAGCAATGCCACCTCCAGCATAAGATAGGTATTTCAGAAATTCACTTATCAGATATGGGTCAAATGAGGTATATTTCCCTATATCCGAGAACTGGTTGTCATAATGTTCAAATAAATATCGAGCAAACTCGTCATTTATATCATTTGGTTTCATCATTCCAGCCTCGCCCCGCATTCCATGCAGAACTTCGCATTTTCAGGGTTCTCGTACCCGCACACGAGACACACCTTCGTCTTCCCTTTGTAATGGAGGATCATGTGCTGCACTTCCGGATAGGTCCAGGCCACTTCGACGTGCACGCAATCGAACGAATCGTCCTGTTCGCACCATAAACGGAAGTCTCCGAGGCCATTCCTCTTTATGTACACGTCGAATATCCTCGGCCTTCCCCCCCCATTCCTGGGGATCTCCTCTATGCTCACATGGTCGTCGTATACGTTGACGTGATAGAGGAGCCGGAGCTCTTTTACTCTGTCTGCGGCCTCTTCCGTTACCTCTATCCTTGGCGGGTTCCCTAAGCCTCTTGATCTTCCATCTTTGATTCTGCTATCTCCTGCGCCTTCTTGAGCTGTTGTGCAATTGCCTTACCCTTCTCTGTCAGCGAAATATAATATGTGTTTCTGCCAACAAATTCCTTTTTGACTGAAATAAGATCCTCGTTCTTCAGCTCATTGATTAATTTATCTATTAGAGTATTGGAATGGGTAACGGCCGTCAGATCGGTCTTGTGAACTGTCCCATGGTCCAATAAGAAAATCAGAATGCCGGGTACATATTTCTGGGAAAGAACCGGGACTTTGCTATCTACCATAATCACTATTGTAAGTTAAGATTATATATTACTTAATTGATTATCCCAACTTTCAATATAGTAAATAGAAATATTTATATTATCATTTGAACTTACACTATTGAAAGTTGGTAAAATGATGACCATACAAAAGGTTTATTTGGACCCAAAAGGGGGAGGTCGGATCTATATTCCAGAAGAAATAATGGATAAGCTTGGATGGCAACATCATGAGCGGTTAGTTTTTCTACAGGAAAAGGACCAGCTTCGCATATTGCCGGAAGAACGCTAGCTTGAGGAGGCGAAGGCATGATCGAAATAGGCAGAGGCATCGAGGAAAGATCAGGTTCATACTTTCAACATCGAAGTACCCGAAGACAGTGCGTGACATCAGGTACAGGCTCAACAGGATCATGGGTTTGCCTCCCAGGGAAGAAGCGGTCAGCGGCCGCGTCCTGTCGGAATGGCTCCGTTCGCAGGAAGACATCGTAATAATCGAAAGGAACTCTAACGGGCTCGCAAGGTAAGCAACGAAGGCGCTCGCGGAAAAGATATTCGCTTCGCAGAACCAGAAGGCTTTCTTCGATTCCAACGGAATGCTCATCATTCCGGAAGGGGCAAGGCGGGAATTCGATTCGGTAAGGAGGAGGAAGGTGCATACTGGCGTCTTCGTGACCTGCCCCAGGTGCGGTTATACCTGGGAGAGGACGGTTCTTTTCTCGCGGTATGCAAGGTGCCCTGAATGCAGGAAGCACATCACGGTGGACCCGGTCATGGAGGTGAGGGCATGACAAAAAGGTGGGCTCCGGCGTTTGCTCCGTCGAGGGAAGACTTCGATCAATGGAAAAATGGGAAGATGAAGACGCTGACAGTGCATATCGATGCTTGGGGGGGCAAGGCATACTGCGATCCTTCGATGTCCCTGTCCGCGTACCGCTTCATAGGCGAGCCCTTGCGCCCGGACGTCATTGTATGCTCGGCATGCAGGGAAAAGCTCGCAATTACGCTGAATACAGATAAGGTGGAGGTGAAAGAATGAGCGAGATGGACGACTTCGAGAGATGGCTCATCGACGACCAGAGATTTTCCCCCTTCCACCGTGAAGGCAACCCTCCGCAAGCTGGAATACGTCGCCAATAATGCCGGACTCTCCGAAGATGCCATCAAATCCTTCGTCCGATCCGTATGGCAGAACAAGGGGGGGAATAAAACGGCGAACGAGTACATCAAGGTCATCAACAGGTGGCTGAAGTTCCGCGGCCTTCGTCAGATGAAGTACTTCCGAGAGTACGGAACGGAGTTCAGGATCCGCATCTGCTCTCCGGACGAGAAGAGGCGCTTGCTCGATGCTGCTTCACGATCCGGCCCTAGGGAAAAGGCCATGTTCTACCTCCTCTTCGGCACAGGCATCCGGCTGGGCGAGGCCTGTTCGCTGAAGGTCCAGGACATCCATGAGGACACGATCACGGTCACGGGCAAGGGCCGGAAGACCAGGGAAGTTTACCTACCGCCGGAAGCAAGGGAAGCACTCCTGGACTATATCGAGAAGGCCAGGGCCCAGCCGTCCGACCGTGGGGGGGACCTGAACTACGTCTTCACGACCAAGGCGGGGGGGCGCCGGATGTCGTACGACTATTTCCGGAAGATCTGCTCGGACGTGGCCAGGGCAGCGGGCGTGAAGTTCCACCCGCACATGGCCAGGCACACATACGCTACGGAACTCATTCGCGCTGGGATATCCGTCGTTTATGTGTCCCAGCTCCTCGGCCATGAGGATCTTGAATCAACCTCTATATACCTTCATCCCAGTCAATACGACGCCATAGAGCAGGCCAGATCCGTGGATCTGTTCAGGGTTCAAAAAGACCAGGGTCTGCACGGTATGGACCGGAGGGGGGGATTTGAACCCCTGGCCTCTTCCATGCCAAGGAAGCGATCTACCTCTGATCTACCGGCCCTGTAGACCTGATTTCATTCGCACCTATAAATCTTCCCACCTTTCGGCAACCCTGCAGCAACCAGCGTGGGAAAACTTTAATCCTGGCGCCCGCTGGACTCAGGGCAGATGGAGCTCCAGGAGAGCGGACTTCTCACCACTTACACAGTTTACGACAACTACAGGGTCGACATAGTGAGGGAAGGCAACGGCATATTCTATGTCCTGAACGGCCCGGAATACAGCGCTGAGGAGAGGAGGTGCATATCGGAAGTCAGGAAGCGTTACACGGCCTTCCTGCGCTCCTCAAGCGGCATGGAGGACGGGAGGAAGGTAATAGATGACCTGATAATGGGAGTTGCAGCGAATGGGCGCATCAGGCCGCAGCTGGTGAGGCAGAGGCTCCTTATGGAGTTTTTCGAGTACGGCGACATAACGCCTATCTTCCATGACCCTAATGTTGAGGACATCTCCTGCAATGGTCCAGGGAGGCACGTGTACGTTTACCACAGCTCCTATGGTTCCCTGAAGACGAACTTGGTACTCTCCCAGGAACAGGTAGACTCGCTTGTAATCAGGTTCGCCACCCTCTCCGGCTCAGATGTCTCCATGAGGAGGCCCATCCTCGACGGTGTGACACATGGCGGTCACAGGGTGCAGGCCATATACGGGAGGGAGATCTCACCGCTGGGCTCCTGCTTCACTGTTCGTGTTTTCAGGGAGAGGCCACTCACCCCCCCTGTAGACCTGATGCAGAGAGGTACTGTGAGCGAGGACATCCTGGTATACCTCTGGTACATGGTGCAGATGGGCAGGTCGGCCGTGATAGCAGGTCCACCCGCTTCCGGAAAGACAACGCTCCTCAACTCCATCCTCATGTTCGTGCCGGAGAACACCAAGGTCTTCTCCATCGAGGAATCCAGAGAGATAAGGATAGAGCACCCGGACTGGGTGCCTTCGGTCGTCAGGCGCACCGGCCTCGTGTCTGATGCAGGCGTGAGACAGTACGAGCTCTTCGACCTGGTGAAGATAGCCATGAGGCAGAGGCCCACCTACATAGTGCTGGGGGGGGAGATAAGGGGGCCGGGAGAGCTATGCAATATTCCAGGCCATGAGTACCGGCCACACCTCTTACACAACTATACACGCGGAGAGCATGGAGAACCTTGTCCACAGGCTCGAGGGTGAGCCGCACAGGATACCCAGGGCGATGATGCTCTCCATGGACACCGTGGTCTTCGTTAACTTCTCCGGGAACAGGAGGGTAGTGACCTCAATATATGAGACCGTGGACATAGACCCATCAGATTCTTCGCTGATAGTTAACAGGGTCTTCTCGCTCGACAAGCAAAGCGGTAGACACGTCTTTCACGGGAGGAGCGTGCTCTACAGGGTTGTGGAGGAGAAACTGGGCAGGGAAAGGTTTGCGGGCGACATGGAGAGGAAGAGGCAGGTGTTAAGGGAAGCCTTCTCTTCAGGCGTCAGCGACTACAGGCGCTTCATGGAGATGGTCAGGAATGCCAGCACCAGCTGAGAGGTTGCAGCCTGCGTCCAGCGTCCTCAAGCCCTTCCTGTCCAGGCTCGTAAACATGGATGCCTACCAGAGGAAGCTGGACAGCGCGAGGATCAGGATGAGCGCCACGGACTACCTGTCCCTGGCGTTCATCGCGGTCTCATCGGTCACCGCAGTGGCCTTCGCCTTGGCGTTCCTCATATCGTCGAGGGTGCCAAGGCTGTCGTTCCTTTCGTATTCCATAGCATTCCTGGCGTTCGCTGTGACTCTCGCCTCATCTCCGAGTATCCGGAGAGCGCCAGGAGGTCTTACGGTAGGGCCCTTGACGCCGAGCTCGTCTATGCCTCGAGCTATGCGCAGGCACTTTCGATAGCAGGCACGCCCATCATGGGCATAGTGGAGAGGCTTGCCTCCGAGGAGACGGTCAGGCACGTGGCCAGGGAGTGCTCCCTCATCCTCTCCATGGCGAGGCTGGGGGGGGCAGGGACATAGTGTCTGCCATAAGGGCAGTGGCCAGGGATACGCCCGGCAAAAGGTTCGGGGACTTCCTCCAGGGCATAGTGAACACGGTGGTCTCTGGAGGCTCACTGGGCGATTACTTCAACTACAGGGCCAGGGAGTACCAGGAGGAGCTGGGCACAAGGAACAGGGTCAATATCGAATCTCTCGGTGTCCTCACCGAGAGCTACATAACCGTGGGCATAGCGTTCCCGATAATACTGCTCATAATGGTCGGGATAGTCGCCGCACTATCGCCGTCGCCAAGCCCTCTGCTCATAAGGGGCCTCTACGCCACATCCGCCATAATAATACCTGCGGTCAGTGCAGTCTTCGCCTACCTGATATACCAGACGTCCAGGGAGGTGTCCTCTTGAGCACTGGCATGCCTGTGCCATATGTGTCCTCAATTATTATCTCCACGGCTCTGGTGGCATACGGCTACACGATGATGGTGCGCAACAGGAGGAGAAGGGAGGCAGAGCGTATGTTGCCTGACTTCCTGAGGGACCTCTCCGACTACCTGTCATTCGGGTTGCCGATGGCAGATGCCCTGAGAAACCTGTCGGAGAGCAACTACGGGCCACTAAGCGGGAACCTCGCCACTGTGAACCGCTTGGTAGCAGGTGGCACGCCAGTGTCCAGGGCCATCCTCTCACTCTCCAGGGGCCTGGGGGGGTCCGTGCAGGTCGAGAGGGTATCGTCCCTGATCTCCGTTGCGGCCGATGCGGGTGGCAGCTCCCCCCCGCAGGTCATAAGGTCTGTGGCAGATTTCGCGCAGAGGCTACAGGCGGTGGCGAACAACCGCTCTGCGGAGATGAAGAACTACCTCCTGATAATGGCAGTTGCAACAGCGGTGTTCATCTTCGTGATCGTGATCATGGAGGTGCGTTTCCTGGACGCCATAAGCGCGTTCTCCCTGTCCAGCGGTACGCTCCTCCATGGCTTCGGGTACCATGCCATATCATCTGCCTTCAACCTGGGCCTCCTCGTCAGCTCAGCATTTTCAGGCTTCATATCTGGCCTCATAGTGGAGGACAGGCCGGGCGCCGCACTCTTCTACTCCGGCCTCTTCCTCCTCGCCTCCTCCCTTGTGCTCCTGGCGGTGGTGCTCGCATGACATGCACTCTGGACAGGGAAGGAAACCGGTACATAATGAGGTGCGCAAGGAAGCGTTACAGCGAGGAAGTGAGGCGCAGGGCTGAGGAGGTCATCTCTTCGCTGGACATAACGGCGTCCAACGATACCAAGATCCTGGAAGCCGCCAGGAAGGTCGCAGCCGGTATGGAGAAAGAAATCCTCGAATACATAAGAGACAACGTCCTGGGCCTGGGACCACTGGCACCCCCCCTAATGTCTGTGCCGGAGGTGGAGGACATCTCCGTGGTCTCCTTCAGGGAGCCTGTATTCGTTTACCACAGGGACCTCGGTTACATACCCACGGACATTACCTTCCAGTCCGAGGTGGAGCTGGCGGAGTTCATCAAGAGCATAGTGGAGCGCTCGGGTAAGCAGATATCCATATCTGACCCTGTTGTCGATGTATCTCTCCCCCCCGACGGCTCCAGGCTCCAGGCAACCCTGGGAACATCAGTGACCTCTGAGGGGCCGAGCCTGGCCATAAGGAAGTTCAGGAAGGACCTGTGACCCCACTGGACATAATAAGGCAGGAAGGGGGGGCCAGCAGCGACCTCATGGCCTACCTCTGGCTCCTCGTCTCAAGGGGGGGTGCGAACATCCTGGTCTGCGGTGGGACTGGCACCGGCAAGACCACGTTCCTGAACGCCCTCATGTCGTTCATACCGGAGAACCTTAGGGTCATCACGATAGAGGAGACCAGGGAGATCGAGTACCCGGGGGGAGAACGTGCTCCCCCCCCTCGTTACAAGGCAGGGCATAGGCAGGGACACAGAGGTGGACGCATACAGTCTCCTCTCCATAGCGCTGAGGCACAGGCCCAACTACATAGTCCTGGGCGAGGTGAGAGGGGGGGAGGAGGCGTTCTCGCTCTTCCAGGCCATGTCGGCCGGGCGTTATGTAATGGCCACATTCCATGCGGGCTCCATCAGCACAGTGGTGCACAGGCTTGAGGCCAGGCCTCTCTCGATACCCAGGAACATGCTCACAGCGCTGCACTGCATCGTCCTCCTCTCCTCGGAGCTGGGCCATGGGGGGCACCAGGAGGTTCGTCTCATCCGTTTACGAGGTCATGGGCCTGGACAGGGACACAGGCGAGCTCCTGGTCAACAGGGCTTTCTCCAGGGAAAATGGCACTTATTCCTTCTCAAGGGCATCATACGCGCTCCGCAGGCTTGCGGATGCCACCGGTACCACTGAACCTGAACTCATGGCGGATATGAAGAGGAGGAGCCAGTTCCTCTCATCCCTGCAGGCGGGGAACATGAGGGAGTTCATGGCCAAGGTCTCCTCATTCCTCTGACTTGTCCCCCCCCGGCTTTGCCTCTGCCATGCCGAAGAGCCTGTGCGAGATCACCGGCACGTATACTGTCTGTACGACTATGGATATGAGGACAACGAAAGCAGTCATGACCGAGATCAGGGGCCCCCCCACTTCAGCAGGAGCGGGTTGGCGTCAACAAGGCCTATTGCGTAGGGCAGGGTGGAGAGGACAACGGAGACGACGCCCCTGGGGGGGCCCACCAGTGACATGAAGGTGACCACCTTCCTGTCTATCCTCCTTGGCATCCACTTGGCCCTGGTGGGGGAGCGTTGAGACATAGACTGATATGGGCCTCACCACGAGCATCACGGCCAGCGAGATCGCTATGCCGTAGGGGGATGTAGGCCCTGAGGTCCGCCCTGGTTACCACGCTGCCCAGGAGTATGAATATCACCGCCTGCGCCAGGAAGGAGAGGTTCTCCTGGAAGTTCGACTCCCTGTTCCAGAATATGCTCTTGTCAGAGAAGTTGCCAACTATGGCCCCCCCGTAGCTATTATCGCAGGGAACGGTGTTATTCCGGATGCCTCCAGCACGGTAAATTCCAGCAGGACCGTCCCGAGGAGGAGCGCAACCAGGAGGTTCTCGAAGTTGAGCAGCCTGTTAAGGTAGAGCACAGAGAAGCCGACAACGATGCCTATTATGGAGGGCACGGTTATCTGTATGAGCAGGTAGATCACGGAGGCCAGCGGTATGCCCACCCTGGAGGATATGCTGGTGAAGAAGGAGACGTAGCTGGATGTGGGTGCCACCATGGCGACCGCTATGGTGAAGAGTATTATGCTCAGCGGGTCGTTGAATATGCTCTCCCCCCCAACCAGGGTGCCGGAGACGTCCTCCTTTATCCTTATCCTCTTGAAAAGGGGGATCAGTGTGGCAGGGTCTGTGGGCGATATTATGGCACCGAACATGAAGCCTATGGAGAAAGGTGCCCTGAACATGAGGGAGAATATTGCCCCGCCGACGAGTGCCGTGACCACCAGGCCGAGCGTATCGAGGGACACTATGTTCCAGAAGTGCCTCCTTATGACCCTGAAGTTTATGTTGTGGCTCTCGTAGTATAGGATTATGACAATGCCCAGTATGCCTATTCCCACGGAGCCGAACTCGGTCATGAAGTATATGGCGAAGCTGTGGTGTATTATGCCCAGGAACGGGCCGAAGATTAGGCCCATTAATATCAGTATGGGTATGTCGGCAACCGCTATCTTCCTGGATATCGGTATAGAGAAGGCGGCCAGGATAAGCACGAGGCTTATCTGGTAGTACTGGCTGGCGAAGGAAGATAGCATTGCCCTTACCAATCACAGCCTCATTATATTTAATTTGCACAGTGCTTTCGTCCCATTTCCTTCACTGCAGCGACCTCGGCATCTCCCTCTTGTGCTTGGTCTCCTCGTACATCGCCCTTATCCTCCTGTGCTCCTCTGTCAGCGTCCCGATCCTCAGGTCAAAGAGGTCTTCCAGTATCCTGTCCAGCCTGTCGTAGGTTATGCCCAGTTCGTCCTCATCCGTCTGGCCCTCCCACAGGCCCGCTGTGGGCTTCTTCTCTATTATCCTCCTGGGCACCCCCCCGAGGTACGAGGCCATCTCCCTCACCTGGTGCTTGTAGAGGTGCATTATCGGCTCAATATCGCACGCGCCATCCCCGTACTTTGTGTAATAGCCAGTCAGGTACTCCGTCCTGTTCGTTGTGCCGACTACAATGCCGCCGTCGGTGTTCGCATAGTAATAGAGGACAACCATCCTGACCCTGGACTTTATGTTCCCTATCGCCCTCCTGTCTGTTGCCCCCCCGAGGTGTCCACGAACGCTGAGACCATGGCTCTATGGAGACCTTCCTGTATGTGCCCTTCTGCGAGTTCGCCAGTTCCATTACGTCTTCCTCATCACTGGCGGGCGTCCTGGCGTCGGGGGGGAGGAAGAGGCCAATGACCCTCTCCGGCCCCCCCAGGGCCCTGATGCAGAGCGAATACACAACGGAACTGTCTATGCCGCCGCTCAGGCCCACGATTGCCTTCCTGCTGCCAGCACTCTTCCTGATGAAGTCAACGATCCTCTGTGCCTCCTGGGAGGGCTCAGGCATAAGGCGTCAGTGAATACTGGTATAGAAAACTTCACAGCTGCCCCCCCGTGGACAGGTAGACGGCGTTCCATATGAGCATGGCGGTAGTGACCTGGCCCACCCCCCCACCGGCACTGGCGTGATGGCGGCCACGTGCCCGTTCAGCGAACTGTAGTCCGCGTCCCCCCCACGAGCTTCCCGCCCACAACAGAGGTGCCCACATCGATGACCGTGGACCCCCCCTCCCTGACGTCGTCCCTGGTGAGGAAACCCGGCCTGCCCACTGCAACGACCACGACGTCCGCAGATGCGGTGAACCGCCTCAGCTCCCTGGTCCTGCTGTGGCACACCGTCACTGTATGGTCCCTTGCGGTCAGCATCAGGGCCAGTGGCTTGCCGACCACCGTTGACCTGTTGACAATGCATATGTCCGCAGGGCCCTTGAGGTGCGCGTCGAGGAACCTGCACACCGCAGATGCGGTTGCCGGCCCTGGCCCCCCTCCCGTTGTAGAAGAGCGTGCCAAGCTCGCGGGGGGGTTCATGAAGTCCGCGTCCTTCTCCACAGGTATCAGCGATCCTGCCTCCATGCTGGTTATGCCGTGGGGGAGTGGGGTCTGCACTATGACCGCAGTGTTCGAGCTGTCAGAGGCGGCCCTTTCTATTATGCCAAGGGCCTCATCCCTTCCCTGCACGTTGCGCTTCACGTATTCCGTCTCCAGGCCAATGCCCCCCCTGGCCTTGCTCACAAGGCTCCTTGAGTACCTCTCTGCCTCTGGCGAACCGGTCACATCGATTATGCAGAGCCTTGCCCTGTGCCTGGAGTTTGCCAGCATGGCCCTTGCCTCTGCCAGCACCTGTGCTGACAGGGCCGAACCAAGGAGAAGCTCGGTGTGCAACCTCACCACTTTATCACGGACTTGATCTCCTCGGCGGGCTTTCTGCTGAATATATCGGTCTCCTCGGGGGAGTATACGCCGGTTATCATGGAAGCGAAGGCCTTGCCGTAGACGTAGCGCCACTTCCTGATGTACTCAAGGGCCTGGTAATAGTGCACCTGTGCTGCGTCCACAGAGCCCGCTATGGTGATGTTCCTCTCCACTATGTAGTCTATGTCACTCCCGTCCAGAGGTGCACCAGGCGCCTTCCCGTTGGTGCCGAATAGGATCAGGACGCCGTTGTAGTTCATCTTCCTCATGAAGCGGAATATGGTCTCCGGGTGCCCGCTTGTGTCTATCAGGAGGTCTATGCCCCCCCTGAGTGACCTGGTCGAAGTCCTTCGAGTAGTCGTGGAACTCTATGCCTGCAGCGTCGGCTAGGGAGAGCTTCCTCTCGTCTATCGGGTGCCTGTTCAGGATCACGGTCTCGAAGCCATACTCCCTGCACATGAGGGCGTACAGGAATGCCTCGGAGCCTGTCCCTATGACGAAGGCCCTCTTGTCAGTGAGAGTGGAGTGCCTGTTGTGGAATATGGCCCTCTTAGAGACGACACTGAAGACCTCAAAGGCCTTCATCACGTTCTTCGTAGGCTCAGTAAGGACTGCCACGTCCAGTATGGATGGGTCCTTAACCTTAACGAGGTAGTCGGAGTGGTCGTAGAAGTACTCACGCATGAAGCCGTGCATGCCCGTTATGCCGGCCTCGTGTTTGTTGCCGTCGGAGCAGTTGTCCTGCCTCCCGGCCAGGCAGTTCACGCAGTCCCCCGGGCCTTCTCACCACCGGCACCACATAGTCCCCTGGCCTGATGTGGTACGGGTTCTCTCCTATATCGATCACCTTGCACACGCTCTCATGGCCCAGCACAAGGCTGGAGTAGCCCTGCGGGTTGTAGGCGAACTGAAGCGAGCCAGACACAATGCCCCTATCGGTACCGCATATGCCAGTGTAAACTGGCTCCAGCTTGGCGTTCGCACCTTCCTCATCCCTTATGTCGATCTTCCCGTACCTCACGCCACCCTTCGGAGCGTCTGTGAGGATCGCGTTTACCTGCGCCATGGCCTCACCATCGCTCCGCAGGATAAAAAGGGTCGCAGTCAGAGCTGGTGTCCCAGCCTCTCCCTCTTGGTTGTCAGGTAGAACTCATCGTAGGGCGTGGGCGTGCTCTTCACAGGTATCCTGCCCGTGACCCTTATGCCGTGTTCGAGGAGGAAGTCCATCTTGGCCGGGTTGTTCGTCATGACCTTCACAGACTTTACGTTGAAGTACTTGAGGACCTCCACCGCGAAGGTGTAGTCCCTCTTGTCCACGGGCAGGCCAAGCATGAGGTTCGCCTCCACCGTATCGTAGCCCTGGTCCTGGAGGCTGTAGGCCCTTATCTTGTTCAGGAGGCCGATCCCCCCCCTGCCCTCCTGCCTGAGGTATATGAGCATCCCGTACTCCTGCTTGCCAAGGTAAACGAGAGACCTTATGAGCTGGTCGCGGCAGTCACACCTCCTTGAGCCGAAGACGTCGCCAGTGAGGCACTCCGAGTGTATCCTCAGGGGGGGCACGTCCTCCTTCCCCGTGACGTCCCCCCTTCACCAGGACTGCATGGTCCTGGTGTTCATCGTTCTCGAAGGTGTATATGTCGAACATGCCTGCCATGGTTGGCAGCTTTGCCTTTGCGTAGAGCTTGATCATCCGATCCCCCCTTGTTATTTACTTTTTGTATAGAAATGATTCCATTCCAGCGATCATGTAAAGAGAAATTTGACAAAATGGAAGCCTGCGGGTCATGGGATCTCCACGGCGGCAAACGGACCGGAGCCATCCTTGAAGATGTAGGCCGTGCCTTCGCCCCTGATCTCCCTCTCGATCCTCATCTTCTCGCTGTAGTTCTCCCCCCCGGGGCTGGAGCTGAAGCGCACGAAGACCCTGCCGATGTTGTTCTCCCTCAGCCTCTCCACCATGTCGGAGCTGCCGGATATCCTCATGTAGGCCTTCCCTGGAAATCCACTGTATTCGGTGTCGGAGGTCAGGACGAGCCTCCTGGGGGGGCCACTCTCAAGCACTCGCATGTCACTAATGCCAGGCACTGTGTGGAGGAGCCTGGCGTGAACAACAGCAGGGTCAGGGACGTAGACATACCTCCCTGCTTCCCTGATGGCTTCCAGCCCCCCCACCTCTCCGGGATCACCCCCCCTGATCACCCTTCCCTGCGGCAGCATCACTGCACTGCTCCCTGACAGGGCAAGGCTACCGGTGTAGAGGGTAAGGCGGTTCAGCTCCCCCCCGTCCACAGATATGTACTCCTTCTCCCCCCCATCTACGGGTATGTTATCCCACCTCATCTGCGGCGGCAGGTCAAAGGCATAGTCCCTCTGCCCGAAGAAGTCCATGAGGGCAAGGGGTGAGGGGAGGAGTGTGCCCATTGTCCTCACACCCTCCTCCCTTGGCCTCAGGGGGTCAGAGAACACCACGTCTGCCTCGATCCTCCCGGGGTCGAGGGAAGCGTAGTCGGAATGGACAACATCCACCTTCGCCCTGTAGGCCAGGGAGTTGAGGAGTGCCAGCGTGTACCTGAGAGGGTCTTTTTCGACCGCAGTGACCCTGCAGTGGCCCAGTGAGAAGAATATGGCCTGCATCCCTGCGCCACAGCCTATGTCCGCTATGCTCTTCCCCCCCTGCAGCCTCCTGCCCCCCCTGTACATGCCGGGCAGTTCCGGGGGGGTGGAGAAAGAAGATGAGTACTCATCCAGGTAGACCCTGTCCCACCTCGTGAACCTCTTCCTTGCCGAGATCCTTCCACGGGCCAGCTGGAAGAGCAGGCCGAAGTGCCTGTGCTTTACCTGCCTCTCTATCTGCTCCCTCTGGTGGCCCTCGTCGATCATGCGCACTATATCATTTATCAGCGCATCCGTGCTCTCCCTCTTGCCATCATCGTTCACCAGTGACATGAGGAACCTGAGCTCGGCCTGGGTTGATGCCGTTCGCATTTCGCCCTGGTAATGCGTGTGAAAATATTATTATTGAGAGCACGCTGGTACTCCGGGCAATGGACACACGGAGGGACGACAGGGCAGTATCGGAGATAATAGGCACGATACTGGTCATAGCAATCGCTGTGAGCGTTGCAACCTCCGTCCTCGCCTGGTACCTGCCAACACAGGCAGCATCGAACGACTACAGGTACCAGGGTGCCCTCGTCCAGTCGTTCCTCTCAATGGACAGCGGCGTGGCTGGGGGGGGTCTGGTGGAAGGCGAGCAGCTATCGTTCCCTGTGGCGCAGGGGATAGCTGGAATACCTCCATTCTCCGGCCCGGAACCGACCAGCATCTCCATCCTTAACAGTTCCCCGGTGGAGAGCGTCTCCCTGTCCATACTGGTCGACTTCACCTACCTCTCGAACTCCACCTCCTCGCACGCCTACCTTAACCTCTCGATAGCTGGGAGCGGGTCTCTGGCCTCAGGGTATTACACGGACGGGGCCCAGCCACTCTTCGTGTACCTGGAGGATACCTCCGTCGTCCTAGATTACATTGGCGGGTCAGTCTATTGCAGGGGTGTCTCTCCCGTATCGGCCTCTTCTTCCAACCTCTCCGTCTCGATGATATCCTATGTGGGCCGGGACACAGCATACTCCTCGGACACGGAGAGCGATGTCGTCATGACCGTGGAGAACACCACGCAGTTATCGCTTGAGAGTGGCTCCATAACCACCATTGACGGGACCGCTGTAGAGATAGGGAGGATCGATATGCTGTCGCTCAACTACACGATCACATCGCCAGCGGCTTCAGCTCTCAACAGCATGATGCAGCAGTACTTCAACAGCACAGCCTTTCAGGACTCCTCTGCTTCATGGCACCTGGGTGCCCTTGCAACAGTCACACTCTCCGGTGATACCATACACATTGAGGGAATTTCCGGCTCACTCCTAAAAGGCCTCCAGTTCAGGGCCTCAACCCTGTATGTTGTCTCCCTATGATCCATGCTGGTGCCAGTGAGCCCTCCATGCTGCTGTGCAGCCTTCCACAGGTGATACTCATGGCGGATGCTCTCCTGCCGGGTGAAGGCTGTACAGGGCACCGGGACATCCTGCTGTATGCGAAATAATATCCCTGTGCACAAATAATTAATAATGGAATGCATGCGATGCCATGGACTGGAGACAGAAGGCCGCAGGCCTCCTGATAGGCATATTCGTGGGGCAGTTCCTCCTCTTCATGATCGTTGCAGAGGCGCTCTACCCAGGTTACAGCGTGTCACATAACTACATAAGCGACCTGGGGGGGGTGGGCAGGACAGCACCGGTTTTCAACACGTCGATCATACTGCTCGGCCTGGCACTCATAGCCGCGTCTGTCCTGATGGACAGCCAGCCCCTCCCGTTCAGGGTCCTGATAGCCCTCTCCGGCATTGGCGCCGCCGGCGTGGGCATATTCCCAGAGACCACGGGCATACCGCACACCATATTTTCCCTGATAGTTTTCCTGTTCGCCTCCCTGGCACCCCTTGCGCTCCTGCGTGCCGGGAGGAGGCCGGCGGTCTTCCTTTGGACCGCCTTCGGCCTTGTTGGCTTGATAGCCTCGTGCTTTACGTGACCGGCCACTTCCTGGGCCTGGGCCATGGTGGGATGGAGAGGCTAATAGTGTACCCTAACATGGTCTGGGCCCTCTCGTTCTCGGGCCAGGTAGTGAATGATAAATAGTGAATGCTATATAAAATACATCAATGCTTAAATATTGGACATCAATGTACAGGAAGTATGATCACATCACAGACACAGGACATCATCCCCCGAGAAGTGGTACAACATAGTCCCGGACCTTCCAGAGCCACTTGCGCCCCCCAATTGACAACAGCAGCGACAGGTCTTCCATTGAGCTGCTCAACAGCCTCCTGCCCAGGGAGGTGCTGAGGCAGGAGTTCACATTTAACAGGTACGAGAGGATACCTGACGAGGTAAGGGAGATATACGCGCAGATAGGCAGGCCCACGCCCCCCCTCTTCAGGGCCCGGCGGCTGGAGGACTTCCTGGGCTACAGGGGGGCAAGATATTCGTGAAGTTTGAGGGTGCCACTGCAACAGGCTCGCACAAGATAAACACTGCGGTGGCACAGGCCTACTACGCCGGTAAAGAGGGCATAGAGGAGGTCGTCACAGAGACCGGTGCGGGCCAGTGGGGCACAGCCACTGCCCTGGCTGCAACCATGAACGGAATAAGGAGCACGGTCTTCATGGTGAAGGTGAGCTACGAGCAGAAGCCGCTCAGGAAAAAGATCATGTCCCTGTACGGTGCCAGGGTGTATGCCAGCCCGTCCACCGAGACACCTTTCGGAAGGTCGGTCCTGGAGAAGGAGCCAGGGCACCCAGGCTCGCTGGGGGGGATAGCCATAAGCGAGGCCACTGAGTACGCCCTGGAGCACGGCATAAGGTACCTGGTCGGCAGTGTCATGAACGCTGTCCTCACCCACCAGAGCGTCATAGGGCTGGAGACGCAGAAGCAGCTCGAGCTGATGGGCGAGGAGGCCAACGTCCTCATAGGCTGTGTGGGCGGTGGCAGCAACTTCGGGGGGGGCTTCACATATCCCTTCATAGGTCAGGGCAAGGAGGTGGAGGCGATTGCGTCCACGGCGGAGGAGGTGCCCAAGCTCTCCAGGGGGGAGAGTTCAGGTACGACAGGATGGACACGGCTGGCGTCCTGCCGTCGGTGAAGATGTACTCCCTTGGCGCTGATTTTGTCCCCCAAGAAGATATACGCGGGGGGGCCTCCGCTACCACGGTGCCTCACCGTCCCTCTCAGTGCTTGTTAAGAACGGGATCGTGAGGCCAGAGGAGGTCGGCGAGGCAGAGGTCATCGAGGCGCTGCAGGTCTTCGCGAGGACGCAGGGCATAGTGCTGCGCCGGAGTCCGGGCACGCCATAGCGTCGCTCATACGGTACTGCAGGGCCCACAGGGAGGAGAGAAAGAACATTGTGGTGAATGTGAGCGGCCACGGCCTCCTGGACCTCTCCATATTCGACAGGGTGGGAATATGAGGAAACTGATCCTCTACCTCACCTTCAACTACCCATCGCCAGACACCTTCACAAGGTTCCTGGATGAGGTCTCCAGGCTCCCGGTGGACTACGTGGAGCTCGGCCTGCCTACCCAGAACCCTGTCTATGATGGCCCAGCGATCAGGCAGACACACAGCGGCACCAGGAGGCCCAGTGCGGAGGAGATGTCACGGGCTGTGAAGAAGCTCCACGGTGCTGGCATAAGGACATACTTCCTGCAGTACTTCCGGGACATAGAGGGGGGGCAGAGGGACACATTCCTCACCACTGTAAACGCCTCGGGTGCTGACGGCATACTGCTCCCTGACCTGCTTATCGATTTCTTTCAGGGGGCCGAGGGCACATACACGCTGTGCACAGCCACGGCCTTGACTTCGTGCCCTTCTTCAACCCGGCGATGCCTGACAGGACGATCTCGAGGTTCTCTTCCATAACGCGCTCGTGGGCCTACTGCGGCCTGATACCATCGACCGGGATAAACGTGCCCTATGACCAGGGGGGCTGTGGTGGAGAGGATGCTGTCGCTCCTCAGGGGGGGCAGGGAGGTCAACTTCGGCTTCGGGCTCAGGAGCCTGGAAGACGTGAGGAAGCTCGTTTCAGGGAGGGATGTTGGGGGGGTGGCTATAGGCACAGCCCTCATCCCATACGTGAGGGAGGGCGACTTGGAAGGCTTCAGGAAGTTCGTCACTGAACTGAGGGGTGTTCTCTGTGATTCCTGAGATGGAGAACCTGGTATCAGGCAGCGTCCTCGGGAGGGAAGAGGCCAGGAACCTCATGCTCTACCTGGCTTCCGAGAGGTCAAGCGATGCGGAGAGGGCTGCATTCCTGGCGGCCTGAAGGTCAGGGGCGAGAGGCCGCAGGAGGTGGAGGGCTTCGTGGACGCGCTCAGGTCCTTGGCGTCCATGGGCCGTATTTCAGGGGGTCACGGACATAGTTGGTACGGGCGGTGATGGCAAGAACACCATAAACGTGAGCACCGCTGCGGCAATAGTGTGCGCTTCCATGGGTATAAGGGTTGCCAAGCACGGCAACTACGGTATAACCGGGACTCACGGGAGCGCCGACTTCGTGAGGTTCCTGGGCTTCAGGACAGATTTCAGCGCAGCCGAGGCGGAGAGCATACTCGAGGCCTCAGGGTTCCTCTACATCCTGGCACCCCTACACAACAGGAGCTTTGGCCGGTTCTCCAGGGTGAGGAAGGAACTGGGCTTCAGGAGCGTCTTCAACTACCTGGGGGGGCCCTGACAAACCCTGCCGACCCGGACAGGATCGTGGCCGGTGCGTCCACAGAGCACGCGTACGAGATGTTCGTGCAGGTGCTTTCCGCCAGGGGGGGTAAGGACGCAGCAGTGGTGATGTCCGAGGACGGCATGGACGAGGTCTCTCCCTTCGGGGGCCACGAGGATAACCTTCACGGGCCGCCTCAGGGGGGGGACCATGCACCTCGAACCCCTTTCGGTCACCGGCTTCAGGCCCAGGGAGGAGGAGTGCATAGAGAAGGACCCTGAAGCCTCTTTCTACAAGGCCCTGGGCGGCCTCCTGGGAACCAACAGGGATGCCCAGGCCTTCATAGCGCTTAACTGTGCCCCCGCCCTCATGATAAACGGCCTCTATTCGGGTTTCAGCGAGGCGTACGGTGCCGCCATGAGGCATATCTCATCCGGATCGGTCAGGAGTTACCTGGAGGGGGGGAGGCTGGGTGTCAGGCTCGCAGAGCTGCAGAGGGCGTGAGACCCTGTTCAAGGTGTGCGGCATCACCAACGTGGACGATGCTGTGATGGCAGCAGGGGGGGCCGGAGCGGACATGGTCGGCGTCATAATGGACAAGAAAGTGGTGAGGCACGGCGACAGGAGGACTGTGGAGGAGATAGCGTCCATGGGCATCCCGGTTGTCACGGTGCACACGTCCATGCCCGCCAGTGTAGGTTCGGAGAGGTACGTGCAGCTGCACTTCCCCCCCCACGGCGCCAGGGAGGTGGAGGAAGCGAGGTCGATGGGTGTCGGGGGGGTGATATCCGTGGTGAACTCAGGTACGCTGGGGGGGATATGCTCTCAAGGTACAGTGAGTGCAGGGAGGCAGGCTCTGAGATAGTGCTCGTGGAGGACAGGTCCGGCATAGCAAGGAGGACGGACATCCTGGAGGCATTTTCAGGCCTTCCAGCGTCGGTTTCGCAGGCAACGTGTCCTCTGCTGACCTGGAAACGCTCATGCGCTTCAGGCCCCGCCTGATCGACCTGAGCAGGTCACTGGAGCAGAGCCGGGAAAGAAGGACGCCAGGAAGGTGGAGGAGTTCTTCAGGGAGGTGAGGAGGCTTGCCCCCCCTCTACACTGACCTCGAATCGCTCGCCAGCGGATACCGCTCCTTCATGTATATATGCAGGTTCGATGCCGAGAGGGTCAGGGGGGGAGAGGAGAGCCTCTTCCTCTCCTCGAGGGAACCACTATCACTAGAGGGCGGGTCACTGCATGCCCTGGACGAGGTTGACGGTGAGACGCCGGTTGTGGTCAGCTATGACTTCGTGTCCGAGGCGTACCCATCGCTGAGGTTCAGGAGGAGTGGCTGGCCCCAGGTCATGCTCATGGAACCTGATGAGGTAATGCATGGAAACTTTGTGAGGGAGAGGCCCCCCCTCCAGGAGGTACCCTGCAAGGGTGGAGGTGGATACTGGCCTCATGTCCTCAATATCGGAGGCGGTGGAGAGGATCAGGGCAGGAGAGCTCCTGCAGGTTGTGCTCTCCCGCCGCATATACCTGGGCCAGGTTGACCCGTTCTCAACACTCTCAAGGTACATGGAGGGTGACCGCTCCCTCTACGTCTACATGTACAGTGATGGGAAGAGGCTCATACTGGGCAGCTCCCCCTGAGAAGGTGGTCACGAGGTCAGGCAGGGAACTCGTGATTAACCCGATAGCAGGTACGAGGCGCAGGGGGGGGAGGAACATGGAGGAAGACCTGGCGCTGGAGGAGGAGCTGAGGAGGGACGAGAAGGAGCTGCTGGAGCACAGGATGCTTGTGGACCTGGCAAGGAACGACCTCGCAAGGTCTCAATCCCGGGCTCCGTGAGGGTCACATCGTCCATGGAGGTGCATAGGTACGCCAGTGTCCAGCACCTTGTGAGCACAGTCGTAGGGAGGATGCGGGAGGGCATTGGCAACCTCGATGTCCTCAGGGCAGTGTTCCCGGCCGGAACGGTCTCTGGTGCACCCAAGGAGAGGGCCATGGAGCTCATCGACCTCTACGAGGCTTACCCGAGGGGGGGCGCCTACTCTGGGGGGGCCATAGGCACGGTCTCCAGGGACAGGATGGACCTTGCCCTGCTGATAAGGACGATCTTCAGGGACGAGACAGGCACCTATGTCCAGGCCGGCGCGGGAATAGTGAAGGACTCCAGGCCCGAGAGGGAAATGGAGGAGATGAGCGAGAAGATAGGCACGATTATGGGGGGGGTGTCATAGCTGAGGGTCTTAGTGGTGGACAACCATGATTCGTTCGTCTACAACCTCGTGCAGCTCATAGAAGAGCAGGGCGCGGACGTGAGGGTGATATACAATGACATGGTAACGCCGAAGTCCGCACTCTCCTTCGACAGGGTCGTCATATCCCTGGCCCCGGCACGCCCCCTTGTCGCCAGGGACAGGGGGGGCCACCTGCTTGAGATGCTGGAGAACGACCCGGTTAAGACCCTGGGGGGGTGTGCTTCGGACACCAGGTCATCGGGTATTTCTTGGGCTCCAGGGTGATCAGGGCAGGGAAGCTCATGCACGGACAGGTGGACGGCATACTGAACAGTGGGGGGGTGGCGTCCTGAGGGGGGCTTCCGCAGAGGTTCGTGGCCATAAGGTACCACTCACTGGCCATAGAGCCGTCTGACAGGGTCGTTGTGGATGCTGTGGCGGAGAGTGATGGCACGGTCATGGCGTTCCACTCCACTGATGGGAGGTTCATGGGGGGGGTGCAGTTCCACCCTGAGAGCTACTATTCCGAGCACGGTTCCGATATAATAAGGAACTTCCTGGGTGACTGACATGTCGGTTGTGGATGAAATATACAGGCTCAACAGGGAGAGGCGGAAGGACAGCATGGAGAGGGCTAGGGGGGGAGTGAGGAGCATGGTCTCCGAGATCTCCAGGATCAACTCGAGGGGGAAGATAGGGATCATAGTGGAGTTCAAGCGCAGGTCACCCTCAGGCTTCTCCCTGGCAAGGGACACAAAGCCATACCAGTACCTCTCGAATATGAGGAACGAGCGCGTTGTGGGCTACAGCGTGCTGACGGAGGAGAGGTACTTCGGCGGGTCCTTCCGGGACCTGCAGGAGTGCCAGGGTCTGGGAAAACCGTTGCTGGCGAAGGACTTCATAGCCACAGTGGATATGATAGACGCCGAGTACAGCGCAGGCGCGGATGTAATTCTGCTCATCGCCGACTTCCTTCCAGATGCCAGGATCAGGGAACTCGTCTCCCATGCCCACAGTGATGGCATGGAGGTGCTGCTTGAGTTCCATGAGATATCAAGGATCCCGTCTGTCAGGTCCGCAGGCGCCGACATGGTGGGCTACAACAGGAGGGACCTGCGGACAATGTCGATGGACCCGCATGAGGGGGAAGTGGTCTCAAGGCTCCTCGACATGGACTGCCCCGTAGTGCTGGAGAGCGGGATATCAAGTTCGAACCTCTCCTCCTCCATACTGGACGGGTTCAATGCAATCCTCGTCGGGACATCGCTGCTAAACGGCGACGACCTCTTCTCTGCACTGGAGGCTGTGGGCATATGAGGGACTTCATGTTCATTGCTGGGCCATGCGCTGTGGAGAGCAGGGAGCAGATCATGGAGCGGCGCACTTCCTCTCCTCACTGGGCATAAGGTACCTGAGGGGGGAGGAGCGTTCAAGCCCAGGACGGACCCGGACAGCTTCCAGGGCCTCGGGGGGGAGGCAGGCCTTAGGTACCTCAGGGAAGCTGCAGACACGTACGGGATGAAGGTCGTCTCTGAGGTCATGAGCGAGGAGCAGATACCACTGGCCGAGGAGCTCATAGATGTCCTGCAGATAGGCTCACGCAACTGCCAGAACTTCTCACTGCTCAGGAAGGTGGGCGCGGTGGGGGGGAAGCCTGTGCTCCTCAAGAGGGGGGGCTTCGGCATGACGGTGGATGAGTTCCTGAAGGCCTCAAGGTACATTGAGAAGGAGGGGGGGAACACTGAGATCATACTTGTGGAGAGAGGCATAAGGACCTTCGAGCAGTCCACCAGGTTCACCCTTGACATATCCGCAGTGCCCGTGATCAAGGAGAGGTGCAGTTACCCCGTGGTCGTCGACCCGAGCCACCCTGCAGGTCAAAGGAGGTACGTGGAGCCCCCCCTGGCCCTGGCAGGAGTGGCAGCGGGCGCAGACGGCTCATGGTGGAGGTCCACCCTGATCCCGATAGGGCGCTGAGCGATGCCAGGCAGCAGCTGGATTTCCAGTCCTTCGCACGCCTTCATTCAAGGGTCCAGGCCCTCCTCTCCTCCCTCTCCCCCCCCATCGACCAGGAGGCACGCTAGGGATCGAACGTATAAATACGGAGTGGGCTTACTTCAGAGCATGGCCTCAATGAAGATCATAGCGACCATAGGGCCTGCTTGCTCCGACCCGGAGACGCTTAAGGGCATGGTGAGGGCTGGCCTCAACAACGTGAGGATAAACACGGCGCACATAGAGAAGGGCTACATAACCAAGATAAGGAAGATGGTCGACCAGGTGAACGAGGAGACGAAGGCCAGCGTGGGCATAATGGTCGACCTCAAGGGCCCGGAGCTGAGGACGAGGGCGTACGATGGGGGGGGCAGGATGGAGATAAAGGCTGGGAACACGTACAGGTTCTCTGATGACGAGAGCGATCCAAGGAACATAGGTGTCAACTACCTGAACGTCATAGACACCCTTGAGCCTGGAGACCTGATCCTGGTGAGCGACGGCAAGATCACCCTCAGGGTGGTGCAGAAGTCTGGCAACACCGTTGAGGTGAAGGCCCTGGACTCAGGGGGGGTGATCAGGGACAGGGGGGGAAGGATAAACATACCGGGAAAGGTGCTGAACCTCGGCGTCACAACGGAGAGGGACGAGTTGTTCATAAAGGAGGGCATCGAGGCCGGGGGGGTGGAGTTCTTTGCCCTCTCATTCGTGCAGACAAGGGAGAACGTTGAAGAGCTCCAGGAGCTGGTGATGTCACAGGGCGGTGACCAGCTTATCGTTTCAAAGATCGAGACGAAGAGCGGCCTCCAGAATATATCGGACATAAGCAGGGTCTCGGACTTCATCATGGTGGCAAGGGGGGGCGACCTTGGGGGGGTGGAGATGCCGCTTGAGGAGGTCATAGTGGCGCAGAAGCAGATCATAAGGGAATCGCACAAGCACGGCGTACCGACAATAGTGGCTACCCAGGTGCTGGAGAGCATGGTGTCTAACCCTGTGCCCACCAGGGCGGAGGTATCGGACGTGACCAACGCCATACTGGACAACGCTGACGTCCTCATGCTCTCAGAGGAGACCGCGATAGGAAAGTATCCTGTGGAGTCTGTGGAGTACCTGAAAAACATAAGTGAGTACGTGGAACGCTCCTACGGCAACTTCGCAGGGCCGGAGGAGTTCCTTGGGAACAGGATCGCCTATTCCATAGCCATGGCTGCCAGGGTCGTGGCCAGCGAGATAAGGGCCGCAGGCATACTGGCGTTCACCCAGAGTGGCAACACGGCCAAGATGCTCTCCGCCGTGCGCCCGCCCTGCCCGGTGTACGCAGTGACCACGAACCGAAGATGCCGGCCCGCCTGAGCCTCTACAGGGACGTCATACCTCTCTACATACCTCAGGAGGAGGGCCAGAAACTCACACAGCTGAACGCGCTGGAGTGGCTACTGGAGAAGGGCATGTTCGAGAAGGGGGGGTCCCGGCTGGTCATAACGAGCGGTGCACCGTACTTCCTATTTGGCGGCACCAACGAGGTCAGGATCGCAACGGTTGGCAGGTTCATAGGCCGCGGCTATCCGTGCGGAAAATCAACGGACGGCGTGGTGACCAGGAACATCGATGGCACCGGCGATGTGCTCATAACAGATTCGCTCTCTGAAAGGGACATGGATAGGTACGGGAAGTTCAGGTGTGTCGTGTGCACCTCGAGCGTACCACACAGGCTCCTGAGGGAACTGACATCCAGGGGCGTTACAGTGCTGTCTAACACCAGGCTGGCTGGAGATGTGAAGGAGGGCGATCACGTGACTGTTGATGGGGACACGGGCGTGATAAATGGATAGGGGGACGGTCACTGGACGAGGTCGTCCCTGACCGTGTTTATGTGCAGCTCCCTGCCGGAATAGTCTATGTAGATGTTTTTCACTTTCACGTACTCCTCTATGCCGTATCTGCTGCCCTCTCCCGCCTGGCCCGTGAGCCTGAAGCCGGTGTGGTACCCCCCCTGTGACGCCTCCGGGCCCGGCATGTTCACATACAGCTCGCCGAACCTTACCTTCTCGAAGGCAGTGAACATGAGGTTCGGGTCCTTCGTGAAGAGGTATGATGCCAGGCCGTACTTGGAATCGTTGGCCTTCCTGATGGCGTCATCGAAATCGCTCACTGGCATTGCACCCAGGACAGGCCCGAAGACCTCCTCCTGGAATATCTCGTCGCCCTGCTTCACGTTGCTGAGTATGGTGGGCTGGAAGAAGTACCCGTTGGCCAGCTTCCCTGGCAGGTTAGGCCTGGAACCGCCGAGGAGCACCTGGGCACCATCAGACACTGCATCTTTCACGAACTTCTCCGTGGTCTGCACGGCCCCCTTGTTTATGAGCGGGCCCATGTCCGCCTCCCTGGGGGGGTCCCCGACCCTGAGCCTGGACGCGGCCTTAACGAACCTGTCCAGGAAGTTTTCGAATATGTCCTCGTGTATGTAGAGCCTCTCCGCTGCTATGCATGACTGCCCGGCGTTCCAGAACTTGGCCCATATGAGGGTCTTTATGGCGTTCTTTATGTCCGCGTCCTTCCAGACTATGAACGGCGCCTTGCCACCGAGTTCGAGGATCAGCTTCGCCATGTTCTTCGAGGCCTTCTCCATTATCCTCTGCCCCCCCGTGGCCGTGGAGCCTGTCATCGTCACCACAGAAACCTTCCTGTGCGATACTATGTAATCCCCTATCTCTGAGCCCTTTCCCGTGACCAGGTTCAGGACACCCTTCGGTACGCCAGCTTCAATGAACTTCTTCACAAGCCACTCGGCAGTGAACGGCGTGTCGCTGCTGGGCTTCAGGACAACGGTGTTTCCCGTGAGGAGGGCGGGCGCCAGCTTCCTGGCAACCATCTGCCGGGAAGTTCCAGGGTGTGAGTGCCACCACTATGCCGTAAGGCACCTTGTACTGGAATATCTTCCTGGTGCTGTTCGCTCCCTCGACGACCTCGCCATTGATCTTCCTGGCGAACTCCGCATAGTACTGTATCTGGTCTATGACACCGTCGACCTCCTCCTTGGCTTCCTTCAGTATCTTCCCGTTCTCGTTCATCAGCAGCTGCTCCAGTTCGCCCCCCCTGTCCTTCTCTATGAGTTCCCTGGCCCTGTAGAGTATCTTGGACCTCGCAACGGAGCCCATCTCGTTCCAGGCCTCAAAGGCCTCCTCCGCAGCGTCTATGGCCCTGTCCACGTCTTCCTTGGTGGCTGCGGGGAACTTGCCAAGTACCTCTCCTGTTACCGGGTTGTACTTTTCTATGGTCTCACCGCTGGAGGAGTCCACCCACTGACCGTCGATGTAGAGCTTCATGGTTTAATGATTTGTACATCGGATAAAAAGTATTGCTGTCACGCATCTGTCTGTGGCCAATCCTCCCTGGGGTAGGAGCCTATCACCTTCATCTCTGTGACCATTGAGGATATGTCCGAGAGCGCAGACCTCACAGCACTGTCATCCTCGTGGCCGTGCAGGTCAAAGAAGAACCTGTACCTCCAGGGCTTCTCCTTCTCCGGCCTCGATACAACCATGCTCAGGTTTATCAAACGCTCTGCAAATGGTGTCAGGAGCCTGTGGAGGGACCCCCCCGGGCCATCGTCCCTCAGCACAAGTGTCAGCGAGGTCTTGTCCCTACCGGTCCTCGGAGGCCTACCACGGCCCAGGCATATGAACCTGGTCAGGTTGAACCTGTAGTCCGACATGTCCTGTGCGATCACCCGGAGACCGTACTTCTGGGCCAGCCACGGTGGGCCTACCACCGCTGTGTCCTCCCTGTTCGCAGCTTCGATCGCACCCGCGGAAGTGGATGAAACAGAGATTATTTCAGCGTTCGGAAACATGGCTCTTATCCTGCCCTCGCACTGGGCAAGGGCCTGCGGGTGGGAGACCACCCTTCTTATGTCTGTGCCAACTGCGAGGAGCGCCTGCCTCACGCTAACGATCTTCTCTGCAACGATCCTCAGGCCCGTTGATGTCAGGGCATCGAGCACGGGAGTTACAGGGCCCTCTATGGAGTTCTCCACCGGAAGCACGCAGTATTCGGTGCTGCCGGCCTCTGCAAGTTCTATGGCCTCCCTGAAGCCCCCCCTGCAGAACGCGATCTCGGCCCTGCTGAACATGCTCCTCACAGCGAACTCGCTCCATGTCCCCCCCTCAGGGCCAAGGCATGACACCCTGACCCCCCCAGCTCCCTTGGTCTCCATACGGCGCAGGTGGTCAGGGTATCGATCAATATAAATACCATCTTGAATTTTCCAGTAGAGTCTTTTAGTTCGGTGGTACCTGATGAATGATGGGGACTTTATCAGAATCGACTACGAAATGAGCGTCGGAGAGGACAGGAAGCTGGTCTCAACAAACAAGGAAGACCTGGCCAAGCAGAACAACATCTACGACGAGCACATGAAGTACAAAGACGCGGTAGTTATTGTGGGCTCAGAGGGCCTTTTCAAGGAACTCAACGATTCATTCAAGAACGCGGAGGTCGGGAAGGAGGTGGAGGTGAGGATAGAGCCAGAGAACGCCTACGGCCTCCGTGACCCGAAGAATGTCAAGGTCCACAACATAAGGGAGTTCCAGAGGCTCAACATAGAGCCCGAGGTCGGCAAGGAGGTAACGATCAACAACAGGCGCGGTAGGATAATATCCGTGACGCCGGGTAGGGTCCTGGTAGACTACAACCACCAGTGGGCTGGCAAGCCCGTGTTCTACAAGTACACAGTGAAGGGCGTCATAACCGATGACACAGAGAAGGTGAAGGCAATAATTGATATGTACTACAGCATCGATTCATCGGAGTTCGGCGTCAGTGTCACGGACAGGGAGATAAGGATAAGGATACCTGAGAACTCAAAGTTCGACGCGGCCTGGATAGAGGCCAAGTTCAGGATAGTCAGCGACCTCAGGAAGTACGAGAAGGGCAAAGACATCGTGATAGAGGAGTTCTACGAGGCACAGAAGGAGGAGCCGAAGGAGGAGAAGAAGGAGGAAGCCCAGGAGAAGCCCCAGGAGGAGAGCACAGAGGCAAATGCAGCAGGGCAGTGAGGCCAGGAGGCCCCACGTCTCTGTCGTACTGGTCGAGCCACAGTACGAGGGCAACATAGGTTTCACTGCCAGGGCCATGGCCAACTTCGGCATACGCGACCTGAGGATTGTCAACCCACCTCCAATAGGCGATGAGGCGGTATCTAGGGCCATGGCGGGCAGGGAGATACTCGAGAAAGCGACATTTTTCACCGGCCTGCAGGAGGCGGTGACCGGCTTCCATGTGGTGGCAGGCACATCCAGCGACACGGGGGGGAGCAAGGCTCACCTGTTCCGCAGGATCCCTTACACCCCCCAGGAGTTCTGGGACCACTTCATGGAGGAAGGAGTGAGAATAGCACTGGTGTTCGGCCGTGAGGCAGATGGCCTCAGGAACGAGGAGCTGAACCTGTGCAACGCCTTCATAAACATACCCACAGACCCGGGGGGGCACCCAGTGATGAACCTCTCCCATGCAGTTGCAGTCATACTCTACGAGATGTACAGGCACGTGCCCAGGGCAGCCAGGAGGGGCACGGAGCCCATGAACGACATCCAGTTCAACGCCCTCATGGAGAGGACGGGATACCTCCTTGACCTTGTCGGTTACAGGGGCGGCAGGAAGGAGAACACGCTCGTCATGCTGAGGAGGATATTCGCAAGGTCAATGATCACGGATGCGGAGTTCTTCAAGATCATGGGCATACTGAGGCATATAATAAACAGGATTGAGGAAGGGGGGGAGAACTGAGAAAATTTATTAACGATTCTGCATTTTCCAGCAACGCAGCTGGTATAGATGTCTGTAAGAGCGGATAACAAGGAGAGTCCTGTATTAAGATCAACGGTAGATAAACTGCTCCAGGCCTCCAGGGAATCCGGAGGCAGGCTGTGGAGGGACATAGCCAGGAGGCTCACCGGCCCAGGAGGAACTATTCAGCCGTGAACCTGGCGAAGCTGGACAGGCTCACCAGCGAGGGTGATGTTGCCGTAGTGCCCGGCGCAGTCCTCGGCACAGGTAGGCTCACCAAGAAGATCACCGTAGCGGGCTTCAAGGCCTCAGCCTCTGCCAGGAGGAAAATAGAGGAGGCCGGTGGCAGATACGTGAGCCTTGAGGAACTGGCCAGTGAGAACCCTAAGGGCACAGGCATCAAGATAATCGGGTGAAGCATCATGATGGTGATTGACGCTGATAACGCAGTATATGGCCGCCTATCAACCTTCGTTGCGAAGAAGCTTCTTGAGGGGGGGGAGGAGGTAACGATACTGAACGCGGACAAGGTAGTGGTCACTGGTTCCAGGGACTTCATAATAAACAGGTTCAGGGAGAGGAGGGAGATCGGTAGCGTCAGGAAGGGCCCGTACTACCCGAAGACGAGCAGGGAGATCCTGAGGAGGTCCATAGGCGACATGCTCCCGAAGAAAAAGACCCGTGGCAAGGAGGCACTCCACAGGTGCAAGGTTTACAGTGGCTTCCCGGAAGCGTTCAAGGGTGCGCAGGTGGTCAGGGTGGAGAAGGCCATGAACAGGAAGGTCAACGGCTTCGTCACTCTCGGTGAGATCTCCAGGCTACTTGGTCAGAAGGTGTGACCGTGGCGGACTACGTGATTACTTCTGGAAAGAGGAAGACGGCCGTTGCGAGGGCCGTCACGAAAAAGGGAACCGGCAAGTTCACCATTAACGGGGGGGTGCCAGTTGAGCTCTATCCGGTGGAGGTGCTCAGGGAGAAGATCATGGAGCCCATAAGGCTCCTGGGCGAGAGGGCAAATGAGATCGACATAGAGGTCAACGTGAGGGGCGGCGGCCTAACAGGCCAGGCAGACGCCTCAAGGACCGCAATGGCGAAGGGAATGGTGGAGTACTTCAAAGACGATTCCCTTGAGGAGATGTTCAGGCAGTTCGACAGGACCCTCATGGTGAACGATGTCAGGAGGAAGCTCCCGAAGAAGCCCATGGGGAGGGGAGCCAGGAAGAAGAGGCAGAAGTCATACAGGTGAATAAATGATAATTCCCGTGAGGTGTTTCAGCTGCGGGCGTGTAATCGCATCGGATTACGTGAGGTTCAGGGCCAGGATGGACGAGATACGCGCCCTTGGGCGAGAACCTGCGCCGGAGGAGGTCTCAAGGCCCTAGACGAGCTTGGCCTGCACAGGTACTGCTGCAGGCGCATGATACTCTCTCACGTTGACCTGATTGACGATGTGATGCCCTTCTCATGAGTGGGACCGTGGGGTAGCTTGGTATCCTGCCAGCTTGGGGTGTTGGCAACTTGAGTTCAAATCTCAACGGTCCCATCCATCTAAGTCTTTAGCATAACTTGTCACACCCCCCCTCTGTGCGTTGCCTCCTTTAGTTACCCGGCTTGGATAGTCGGTATCACCCGTCATTTGAGCCCATGCCACTGAAGCACTTCCAATTCGATAACAGATACAGAGGCCCATATGATACGCCTGCAATAACGGGCGGATACAATGGCATAAAATTGCACCTTTAAACTGCATAGCACCGTAAATTTCCTCTGGATGCACCTTTGGTGTCCCGGGTAACCTGCACCTCCGGCCCAGGGCTGGTTCGGCGGAATGGCGGGGAGGGACGGACAGGTATTGGGACTTAGGTCACCGGGTGGTTGCCAAAGACGGTATTATTAATTAATAAGCGAAACACGAACCCGAGGCAGGGTCAGCGCCGTGTATTTCATCAATGGCAGTAGCAATATCACACCATTCCGGAAAAGCAGGTTCGGAGATGTACGCCGGGCATTGCATGAATATGTGGCATTCAATAATTTTCCATATCAACTGTATCTGGGGGGGCATTGTAATTATACATGATAAGTGTTATATTAGTTGTTTTGTAGGTTCTGACGCGTAGGTTTAAAATATAATAGAAGGGTATTGTATCCACGTGAACACGAGAAATCGTCGCGGTGGTGGTTACGTTGATTCTATCGATATATTCCCAGGCCATCCAAAATGTTCATGCTTAAACGGTGCCGTATATGTGAACAGATAGAACAGGACAACTTTTGGCTTTGAAGGGGTGCAGGCCTTCTCACCGAAAGGAGGAAATCCCATCGCCAGGGGGGGTGTATTTGAATCACCGGTGCCCGGCACGGTATACCGTAATCAGAGGACTAGTGGGGAGGTCAGAGACTTGCTTTATGCGGCTGGTGGCCAGGCTTATGGTTTACCCGCGCAGCTGATCTCCTGTCGGGCGCCTGCATATCCGCATAACTGGTGGTGAGCACCAGGTGCCATCAAGGGGGGGGATAAAACCCTGGCCTTCATCGTGTTTGTGATAGTATCCATAACCCCCCCTTCCAGCTATGAGGTCGAGCCCAGGCCACTGGCCCACACTATCCGTTCGATTATTACAGTTTTGGCTACGGGAAACGTGTCTATCTATACAATTCATTCAACAACTCCATAAACGTCACGTTCACCATTATGGGGCAGTCATTCACGTACAGCAAAACGCCTGTTAACGTTGAGGGGGGGTGGATGGTAGAGATCGCGACCAATGCCGCCGTAACAGAGCCAAGCATACCCACTGGCCCGGTGTTCGTGAACTGGGTCAAGATGGACCTTGTGAAGGGTAGTGACATCTATTTTGACCACCTCTTCCTGGAGGTGAACTATTTCTACTTCAACCTGACCGCGTGGAATGGCACGGCATCGATCCCCGTAGACATACTGGCTGAGGGCTATCCACCTTACGGGACGTTCTTCGTAGCCCACAGGGGGGGCCCAGATGTCGTGACCAGCATTGAGTTCGCTCCCTACGGGCCATGGAGGATATTTGCGATCCCAGGAATCATGAATCCTGCGCTGCCGCCACTTCCGCTCGTGTGTTCTGGAAACTTCACGCCTGAGCCACCGGGAGCAGTAACATATGCGAACTGCTCAGTGCAGTACGGTGGGCCTCTCACGTGCCAGTGTTCTGGGTATCTGACATCAACACCGATCACATTCTCGTGACGCCAGTGCTCGAAATGGGACCGTATTTCGTGAAGGGTGACCCGGTCTGGATAAACATCGAGTTGAGCTATCCCTCTGGAACGCTGAGGTACTGTGTAATGGAGGAGTGATACCGTGAATATTAAGAGGATGGTATTAGCGATTGTTGTTGCATCGATAATTGCCTATGCAGGCTTCCATTACGCCTCACTCATCCACCTGAAGGAAGGCGTGGGCATTTCCGATATCAAGTCTCCACCAGACTTCGGCCCGTTCTTTCCCGTGACGGAGCACATATCCGCCTCCAACAGGGTTACTGTGCTGTTTATCGGTGCGGAGGCATGTACCTTCTGGGATGCCGAGAGCTGGGTCATATACTATGCCCTCCTCCACTACGGCTCCTGGTCATCGGTACAGTTCGTGCACTCTTACAATGGGGACGTATTTCCAGGAACCCTGGGGGGGATAAACCTCATGAACGCTACCTATTCATCAACCACCATCGTGTTCCATGGCATCGAGATGTACAACGAGACATGGCACGCCATAACGGAACTTAACGCGAGCACCAAGGCACTCTTAAACAGGTACGACCCACAGGATTCGATCCCGTTCATTCTCATCAACGGTGAGTACCTGGAGGTTGGGTCTTCCTATTCCCCCCCATCGTATATCCCCCCCAATATGACTACGAATGAGGTCAATGAAAGACCTGGATGAGAAGAGCGGGGGCCGCGGCCACTGTGATAATCAAAGAGGCAGGGTGTGTTGACCAGGTGATCTCATACCTGATGGGCCAGTAATCCCAATCTTATTGTAGAAGACAAGAGAAATCGGCTCCCTAAAGGGTTATGATCCCTGGCTAGTGGCATCAACTTTATAGTACCTAGGCACCCACGAAGACTTCCCCCTTCAAAGTTTCTGTAACTAGGAACTGATATGGTTAGTTCATTCGGCAGGAAGGGTCCGATAGCCCAATGGTGTGGAGGGCTGTGCTAGTCGGTAGAAACTGGAAGGGTGCCCTTTCAGTCCTTCCTGAATCGTCAGTATCACCTGGCCTTGTACCTCCAGAGGGTATTGTAACTCCCTGCACCGCACTAATACTGAGTGGGCCTCTGCAGTCTGGGCCTTTCCCCCCCGCAAGGAGTTGGGTTACAGGTGTGAGAGTATGAACTTCCTTAGCGTATCGTTGTAGCCCTTCCTGTCCTCCCACATGGTGAGGTGGGAGCAGCCCTTGAAGATGACCATCTCCGAGCCACCTATGTTCCTGTGGATCACCTCCGCAACTGCAGGCGTGACCTCATCATACTCCCCCCCGACGCTGACGAGTGTTGGTACCTTTATCTCGTGCAGCCTGTCCGTAATGTCCCAGTCCTTTATCGTGCCAGTTATGGTGAACTCGTTCGGGCCATTCATGACCCTGTAGACGTTCCTCTTCTCCCCCCCGTATTCCAGGACCTCAGGACCTCCTCAGGCCAGTCCTCGGAGCGCAGCAGGTGCTGGTGGTAGAAGTAGTTCACAGCAGAGAGGTATGCTGGTTCGTTGTACAGGCCCTTCGCACCGTATTCCCTTATGGCGTCCCTGTACCTGGCTGGCAGGCCGTCTATGAGCCTCTCCATCTCCCTCACGGTTAGCGGCACGGAGGAAAGGCCCCCCCCAGACACTATGAGGCCCCCCCTTAGCCTGTCCTGGTACTTCAGGGCGTATGCAAGTGCCAGTGCCCCCCCTCCGTAGGAGGATCCCATTAGGAACACCTTCTCCTCACCGAACAACTGTTTCCTCAGTGTCTCAGCCTCCTCCACACCGTAGTCTATTGTAAAGTCCTCAACCGGAGGTTCCTCTGACCTTCCGCAACCGAACTGGTCATAGAAGAGCACGGTGATCCCGTGATCCACAAGATCCCTCAGTGACAGGAGGTAGTCATGCGACATGCCTGGCCCGCCGTGCATGGTCATCAGCTTTGCCTTCTCATCCTCTGCCCGGCACAATTTGTAGTAGATGTAGATACCCTGTACCTTTGCATACCCGTCTGTGCACCCCCCCTCACAATCGACATCCTTCTCCATGAGAGCACCCCCCCGCCATGCAGTAACGGGTCGTCCCATTCAAAACTTTCAGCATGGCTTTTTCAAGATTACCGCAGCCACCTTCATGCCTCTGTCCTGCACAGGGTGGGATCAGGAGGCAGGCCTCATTCAGTCACATGGAAAGCATTCTAAATCCAGGCGGCCTCATCCATACATGTGCAGGATGTTCGCCTCGTTCTCCCGGAGGGCAGAGCAGCAGTCCATTGTCAGTGCGCTTGTCAGGGCTGCCAGGAACGACGTGTTCCGCAATGGGGGGGAGGCACACAGGGATGGGTGGGGGGGCTGTGCGCTGGCATCAGGCGACGCAGTATTCACGTGGAGGTCAACAAGGCCCATTTACCAGGACTTACCGGCCATTCCAGACGCACTGGGCCAAACATTCCTGGCACTGTTCCATGCCAGGCTCGCTGCGGATGGTGAGCCCGTGAATGCACCTGCGTACTCGCACCCGTTCACTGTAACCGCGCAGGACGGGCACATGTACGTGTGCCACAACGGCTGGGTGGACAAGGAAAAGGTGGGCAGGGAGTACGGCGTCAGGGTAGAGGGGGGGAAGAGCGACACTCAGGTGATGTGTGAGGCCATGTCCACGCTCGGGAAGGGGGGGGCGTTCGAGGGCTTCAGGGAAGTTATGGAATTCTGCCGTGAGAATGCCATGAAGGGGGGGGCCCTGAACGTCCTGGCACTCTTCATCGGGAACGGGAGGATGGCGGAGGTATACTACCACTCATCACTGCTGAAGGAGAGCGTGTACGGCCGCCTTTACTCCAGGCAGACCGGTGGCAGCTTCGCAGTGATGTCATCCACAGTTGCCTACTACATGGGCCTCATCGACGCCTCGGGCCAACCCCCCCTTGTGCAGGACACCATGGCAGTTGAGGAGAACGCCTGTTTCAGGGAATCCTTCACCCTCTGAAGCATGCACATGATGGGCCACAGGTATCCACCCTGCCATCCGGGACAGGCCAGCACCCACCGGAATGGGTCTACACCTGGTTCACATAGACCGTAATGTCAAGGACACCGGCAAAGTTTCTGTCAGGCAGCCTGACGCCTATGGCCATGTCCACGCCCTTTCCTGGCCCTATCACCGATGTTGTGGATGAGAGAACGTAGCCAGGCACACTGAACCCTGGCGTGGCCGAAGAAACCTCTGTTACGTTGATTGGCACCGACAGGGTGTCCTCTATCACTGTCCTGATGGTAATGGTGGAGCCACCGTAGTAGGTCCTGAAGTTCCAGGGTATGTGGGCGCTGTATATCTGCTGCGATGTGTTGTTGTCCATTACGGCAACATTGACAGCCATCACATTCACAGTCCTGGAGCTGAACTGCCCTGTGGCTGCGAGGACAGCCACAACAACAGCTATTACCGCTATTACGGAAACAGCGATCCTCAGGAGGGTGCGCCTGTTGTTGGGGGGGTGGTTGTTCCTGATGGGTTCCAACGCAGTTCATGTGTGATTCTGTACCGCGTATTTCTAGATTCACATTTCCAACGGGAAACGCACGGAAGTGTTCGGGAAAAGATAAATAACAGGACTGCAATATTAAGAAGTAAATGGAAAGCATAGAACCAAACGCCCGCATCGCAGACCTGGTTGGCCTGCTGTATGTCCTCACATATGTTTTTCCAGACCGTACAGACCTGTATGAGCTGGAGAAGGAGATGGAGGTCGACCTTGACGACCTCATGCCAATAGTATACACGGCCGCAAGGCTCGGCTTCGTCCATGTGGTGGATGGCGACATCGAGATCACGGGCCTGGGGGAAGGAGTACATACTCGGCAGCATAAAGAGGAGGAAGGAGATACTGAGGCAGATACTGGACAGGCTTGAGCCGTTCGCCACCGCAATATCCATGGGAGATTTTACCGTTGATGACCTCTATGACGCCCTTGAGGCAAAGGGCATCCAGACCTACAACAGCCCCCTCGGGCAGGCGTGACCTTGAGGTCATACTGATAGAGTGGGGGGGCATATACTCCGGTCTCATCAGGAAGACGGAGGACGGCTTCGAGGCGGTGAAAAAGGCAGTGAAGAGCTGACATCACGCAGCGTATATGCCCTCCTCCGCCACATACTTCTTCCTGGCCAGGTCAAGGAGCCTCTTTGTGAAGAGCAGGGAATAGGCCACAACCACCATTCCGAAGAGCAGAGAGGCCCAGGCCGCCAGTGCTATGTTCCCGTTTGACGTGGCAACGTCTATGACCTTCATGAGGCCCACAGATACCGTCAAGTTCTTGCCCGCCGCTATGCTCGGCCAGTACTCACCGATCATGAGGCCGCCCCCAGGCACTGTTCACCGTGGAGGATATGCCACTGACAAGGTAGGGCAGGGTGGACGGTATTATCACGTACCTGAGCCTCTGGAAGTATGAGAGGTTCAGGTTCCTCATGACCTCCCCGTACTCTGCCGGCATGGCCTTCACACCCATCCAGAAGCTGTAGAAGACGTAGTAGAAGGTGCTCACGAAGCCCAGGAATAGGACAAAGGCCTCATCCGTTAGTGGGCCGAAGAAGTAAGTGACTACCGGGTATACGCCGAGGAAGAGGAAGGGGGGGAAGTACGTCGGGGGGGCCGGGTAGGCACTCAGCGTCTGTATGAGCGGGACGCCTACGGCCTCTGCCCTGCTGTGCTGGGCCAGGTAGTACCCCAAGAATATGGCTATCGCTGTGGAAACAAGAGATATGACTGCAACCCTCAAGTAGTCGTATGCCAGGCTCTCAAGCAGGAAAGGTGTCTCTCCGATAAGTGTGGACCATGTCCTCGCGCTCACCCTCACTATCTCCGAATAGGAGCCGTAAACGATGAGGGCTAGGACCACGAAGCCCGTGGAGGCCCACACGTACCTGAGGTTGTGCACCCTCTTCTCCCTGTCAAAGTCGTCATCCTCAACTGGCCTCTGCGACCTGAATATGTTGTACCTGGCCAGTTTTGTGAGGGGGGTTCACGGAGGCGATGGCGGAGAGCCTCAGTGTCTCCCGGACGTTGAGCCTGCCCCTCCTCACTATTGGCTGGTCGGTATCGAGGGTGTACTTGGCCACGGCGTACCTACTGAACTGCCTGAGCCCCAGGACTATGGCTGCTATGAAAACCGCGAGGATGCCGAGTGCCGTCCAGACGAGGCTGTATGCCCCCGGCACTTACGTAACCGTTCAGGAGAGTTCCTATGCCGAAGGTCTGGTACGTGTGCACCCCAACGGAGAAGACCTCGCTCACCGTTATGTAGAAGAAACCGTCCGACACGCTGGGGAACAGGTTCGCTGCTATCCTCGGCACAGAGAAGGTATGTAGACGTTCCTCATCCTCTCGAAGAAGGTGAGCCTGTAGTTGTCGGATACCTCGATCATCTCCCTCGGAATGGTCTTGAAGGCCTGGTACTCGCCCATCCATATGTTCCAGACAACTGCGGTGAAGACGAGGAAGTCGGCGGCCAGTTCCACTCCCAGGGGGGGGCCACCTATGCCCAGGACAAAGAGCGAGAGCACGACTGGGAAGAAGGAGATCACGGGCACAGATTCGAGCACCTCTATGAGTGGTATGTATACGTTCTCGAAGGTCTGGCTCTTCACTGCCGCATACGAGAGGAACCACCCGGTGACTATGGAGAGGAGCATCAGGCCGAGCACACGCCCCGAGGTGGCGGCCGTTGCGGCAATGATCAGGAGTATCTGGTTCATCTCCTCTCCCTCGTGAGGTAACCGTAAAGGAGGTCAAGGTACCTGTCAAACTCCGGGTTCCTGGGGCTCCTGGGCCTGGGCATCCTGACGTCCACAGTTGCCACGATCGTGGCCGGAGACCCGTTTACAACGTATATCCTGTCCGACAGCTCGAGCACCTCGGTCAGGTTGTGGGACACCATTATGACGCTGCGCAGGGGGTTGTCCTCGCTGAAGAGTATGTTGTATATATCCTGCCTGAGACCCTCCGCTGTGAGCTCGTCAAGGTGTGCGAACGGTTCGTCCATTAGCAGCACTGCCGGGTCGGCTGCAAGTGCCCTGGCCACAGCCACCCTCTGCCTCATCCCTCCGCTCATCTCCTTGGGGTAGAGGTCCTCAAACCCCCCCTGCAGGCCAACCCTCTCCAGTGCCTGCCTAGCCACCTCCCTTGCCTCCTCCTTGCTCATCCTCTTCGGCTTCAGTGCAAGCATCACATTCTCGAGGGCAGTCATCCAGGGAAAGGTGACGATGGACTGGTGGACGAGTATTACCCTGGGTGTCGGCCTCAGTATCCTCCTGCCCTCGAGGTAGACTTCTCCAGATGTCGGCTTCAGGAACCCCCCCGATGAGCCTGAGCAGAGTGGACTTGCCGACACCGGATGGGCCAACTATGGAGACGAACTGCTTCTCGCCCGCGGTGAGGTTAACGTTCGTGAAGACCCTGAAACCGTTCTCATAAACAAACTCGAGGTTCCTGACCTCAATCGTTGTTCCACTGTCCTCACCAGAGCGGTATGGGCATATCATATAAAACTGTTACACACATTGTAGTTGTGGTGTATACATAAAAGCAAAATAGATGGAATACAGGCACTCCGTCAGGGTATAAGTGTGCGGTTGGAAACATGCACTCTCCCACCGTTTTCCCCTTTACAGTGCCCGCATCTGTAGGATACCGACTGTGGCAGGCTTCACTACAATGTCCGCACAGGACATGGCTGCCCATGGGAGAATGTTTAACCCTGCAGGCGATACAAGGGCGTGGTTTTCCCTGTATTTGACACCGGCGTCTGGATAAGGGGGCCACAGGGCAAGGTTTGACCTCTCGCAGAGCGGTATGGCTGGGAGGACGGGGGGGATCGAGCGTTACCTGGCCGCAGGAACTGCAAGTGAGGAGCAGGTGAGGGAGGAGTTCTCGTCCATATACGGTGTGGACCCGTCAGGTGTTGTGGTGACGCACGGTGCCACGGAGGGCGTCTTCCTGGTGGCACTGGCCCTCAGGCTGTCCGGCAAGGAGACATTCACGGCTCCAAGGCCGGAATACGAACTGATGTTCAAGGCCCCCCCCGCCATATCGGGAATGAGGGAGGAAAACGGCGGGGGGGTCACCTTCGCAAGCAACCCCAACAACCCCCCCACGGGTGCATTCAGGCAAGCATTCAGGGGGGGCAACGCGGTCGTCGATGAGACATTCCTGATGTTCCACACTGACCCGGGGAAGGTCAGGTACGCGGGTGACGTGTTCAGGGTCACCACGCTCACAAAGTTCTTCGGCGCTGACGACGTAAGGGTGGGCTTCATAGTCTGCCCGGACACGGAGATGAGGAGGAGGATAGAGGGGGGGCTCAGGGGGCCTTGTCTGGGAAAACATGCCTTCCATGTCCCTGGGATCCGCGCTCAGGATCCTGAAGGACTACGACAACATCGCCTCCACTGTCAGGCCCATGGTCAGGAAGAACCTCTCTTACATGGTGAGCCACACTGGCAGGCTGAGGTTCTACAAAAAAATCGAACCAGTATCCGTCCCGGTCACGTTCGTGGACTATTCCAGCTACACTGACGCCGCGCCGGAGGAGGTGTGCGAGTACCTCTGGGGCAGGGGGTGTCTCTGTGGTGCCCGGGAGCATCTTCGGTGCCAGTGGCCCCCCCAACTTCAGGGTCTGCGCCACAAGGGAGGACTTCCCGGAGGCATTCGAGGCCCTGAAGGGGGGGCGCTGGAGGACTTCCCTCCTACTCCCTGAGCCTCGAGCCAATCAGTGAGGACACCATCCTGAGCGTGTCCTCGGCCGCCCTGGATATGTAGAAAGCGCTGGAGAGGAAGCCGTGGACCATGCCTGACACCCGGATGGCGGTGACGTTGACGCCATGCCTCCTCAGCCTCTCTGCATAAGTCTCACCCTGATCCCTGAGCGGGTCATACTCCGCTGTCACAATCACCGCGTCTGCCAGGCCCGACAGGTCAGGAAGCAGTATGGGCGAGAACCTGGGGGGGTCGAGGGCGTCCTGGGGGGGCCATTCAGGTACTGGTCGGAGAACCATGACATCAGGTCGTGCGTGAGTATCAGGCCATCCCCCCCGTACTCCCTGTACGATTCGGACGCGAAGTCAGGGCCCACAACCGGTAGAACAGGGCCTGGAGCCTGGGCTGCCTGAGGCCCCTCATCTTTGCCATTGCGCAGGCCACGGCTGTGAGGTTTCCGCCTGCACTGTCCCCAGCTATGCATATCCTCTCGCTACTGATGCCGAAGTCAGGGGGGGAGTGCTCCATGAGGTAGGCATAGGAATCTATGGCGTCCTCAGCCGCTGCGGGGGGGAACTTGCTCTCCGGAGCGAGCCTGTAGTCAACAGAGAACACCTTTGCACCTGAGTGCTTCGCCATGTACCTGCACATGGCATCATGCGTCTCTATACTGCCGAGCACAAACCCACCACCGTGCAGGTAGAGGATGGCACAGTCGCTCCCAGCATCATCGTAGATCCTGACCTTGAGGTCCCTGCCAGGGAGCCTGAAAACAGTGTCCCTGACGCTCCTCACACTTATCTCCGGCACCTGGGACACGGCCAGCCGCTCCATGGATCTTATCCTGTCCAGCGGCGTTGTCCTGGGATCCGGCATGGGGGGGTTGTTCTCAAGGATCTTCAGCATGTTCCTTATCTGCGGGTCCAATGTCATGACCTGAAATATGCCATTCTGGCCTTATCTACTTTTCCAGTATCGATAAAGGGCAGTGAAAGGTTTATTAACAATGGTATGCTATAGCCTACCAGTGTTGCCCACGGTAACAGAAGAGGTGTCCTGCGTTCTCTTATTACACTCTGGCAGGCACCATCCTGTACCGTAACTGAGGGCAAGAGGTGGTGTCTGTGTTTTCGGGCGGTGAAGGAAGAGAGGATAGTGTACAGAGTTACCGGATATGGAGCCCCTGGTACGTGAAGAGGGACTGCGGCCGCGTCGTGGTCTTCGATACCACGCTCAGGGACGGGGGGGAGCAGACTCCGGGCGTCGCCTTCGGTGCCAGGGACAAGGTGGAGATAGCATCGGCTCTGGAGGAAGCTGGTGTTGATATAATAGAGGCAGGCTTTCCCGCGGTATCAGAGGAAGAGATGGACGCCGTGGCACAGGTGGCCTCCACCGTGTCAAGGTCCGAGGTGGCGGCACTGGCCCGGTGCAATACAGGGGATATCGAGAGGGCCATAAATTCAGGGGCTTCCCTGGTGCATGTATTTATAGCCACATCGGATACGCATATGCATTACAAGCTGCGCATGAACAGGGATCAGGTGATATCCAGGATAAGGGATTCAGTGGAGAGGTGCTCGTCCTCTGGCATAGGCACCATGTTCTCGCCCGAGGACGCCACAAGGTCCGACAGGGAGTTCCTCTTCAGGGCAATTGCAACTGCCGTGGAAGCAGGGGGGGCCAGGTGGATTAACATACCCGACACCGTGGGCGTCATGTTCCCCCCCTCGTCCATGTTCGAGATGGTCAGGGAGGTGCACTCCGCGTTCAGCACCGATCTATCAGTGCACTGCCACAACGACTTCGGCCTCGCCACAGCGAACACGCTGTTCGGCATAGCCGCCGGGGCCAGGCAGATGCAGGTAACGGTCAATGGCATTGGCGAGAGGGCAGGCAACGCCTCGCTCGAGGAGTGTGTCCTCGGGGGGGCAGAGGCTTTCCTGGGCTGCAGGACAGGCATAAGGAAGGACAGGCTCTACGATCTCTCCCGCCTGGTGGCGGAGAAGTCCGGTGTACCGGTGCAGCCCAACAGGGCCATAGTGGGGGGGCAGAACTCCTTCTCCCACGAGGCGGGCATACACGTGCATGGCGTCATAAACGAGCCTTCGACCTACGAGGCCTTCGACCCAGCCATCGTCGGGCGGAGGAGGGAGGTGGTCTTCGGGAAGCACTCCGGCATAAACGCAGTGATATGGGCCTTCAGGAACAGGGGGGGAATGGAGATTGACGAGGAGGAGGCGAGGGCAGTCCTGCGCTCCATAAAGGCATCAGGTGGGCGGATCACGGAGGATGAGGTCGTGGAGAGGTTTGAGAGTGCGAGGTGATTGTGTTGGGAAAGACGGTTGCAGAGAAGGTTTTCTCGGCCCATTCTGGCACTGATGCCTACGCTGGCGATTTTGTGGAGGCGGAAGTAGACTACGTGATGGCCAACGACATCACAGGTGCGCCGGCCATAGAAGCCTTCAACAGCTGGGCATGGAGCCAATAAGGGAGAAGATCGTGCTGATACCTGACCACTTTGTCCCGGCCAAGGACATAGCGAGCGCCATACAGGCCAGGAAGCTCCGGGACTTCGTGTGGAAGTACGGCATAGAGAACTACTTCGAGGTGGGGGGGCGCGGAGGGGGGGTGTGCCACCAGGTGATGATGGAACAAGGGTTCGCTGCGCCTGGAAGGCTCATAGCTGGCGCGGATTCCCACACATGCACATACGGTGCCCTGGGGGCAATATCTGTGGGCATAGGCAGCACCGAAGCGGGTGTGATATTCGCCACGGGCCGCATGTGGTTTCGCGTGCCCCAGAGTATGAGGTTCCAGGTAGATGGCGAGCCGGACCCATACGTTGAGGGGGGGAAGGACATAATACTCAGGGTCATATCCGAGATCGGGGGGGTGGAGGGTGCACGCTACAGGTCGATGGAATTCTACGGCAGCACCATATCGCTCCTCGACGTTGCTGAGAGGATGACCATTGCGAACATGACCACTGAGGCCGGAGCCAAGTGCGCCTATGTGCATGTCGACAAGAAGACGCATGAGTACCTAAGGGGGGGCCGTGTGAGGGGGCACGTACAGGGAGGTATCTGCAGACTCGGACGCTGAGTATGTCAGCGACATCCACATAGATGCCACAGAGCTCGAGCCTCAGGTGGCCCTACCAGGCTCGCCGGACAACGTGAGGCCGGTGAGCGAGGTCGATGACCACATAGACCAGGCATACATCGGTTCGTGCACTAACGGCCGGCTGGAGGACATAAGGAAGGCAGCGGAGATCCTGAGGGGGGGCAGGAAGGTTCACCCTTCGGTTAGGCTCATCGTGGTGCCATCGAGCCAGAGGGTCTATGAGGACGCCATAAGGGAGGGCCTGGCAGAAATAATCGTGGAGGCGGGTGGCTTCTTCTCCGGCCCGACCTGCGGCGCGTGCCTTGGCGGCTACATGGGTGTCCTCGGGCCAGGGGGGGAGGTGTGCATATCAAGCACGAACAGGAACTTCCTGGGCAGGATGGGTGACAGGGACTCGAAGGTCTACCTGGCGAACCCGTCTGTGGTGGCTGCGAGCGCAGTTGCAGGCAGAATAGTGAAGCCAGAGGAGGTGCTGGCCAGATGATCATGGAAGGCAGGGTGTGGAAGCTCGGTGACAACATAGACACAGACCAGATAATACCTGCCAGGTACCTTGTCACATCTGACAGGAAGAAGCTGGCGGAACACATACTGGAATACACTGTCCCGGAAATGAGGGGGGGTGCTGTGAGGCCAGGAGACATCATCGTGGCGGGCAGGAACTTCGGGTCAGGGTCGAGCAGGGAGCACGCTGTGCTGGCCATCCAGGGCGCTGGCATATCCTGCGTGGTGGCGAAGAGCTTTGCGAGGATATTCTACAGGAACTCCATAAACCTGGGCCTTCCGGTGATAGAGGCTGATGTTGATGTTGAGCAGGGGGACACCATAAGGGTTGACACTGACCAAGGCACCATAGATACCCCCCCCAGGGGGCAGGTACACGTTCAGCCCGTACCCGGAGTTCATAGCCGGGATAATAAGGGCAGGCGGCCTCATAAACTACGTGAAGGGTGGCGGGCTACGCTCAAGGTAGCGGTCATCCCGGGGGACGGCATTGGCAAGGAGACGGTGCCAATGGCCGTAGAGATGATGTCAGAGATGCTGGAGAACGTGGACTTCCAGGAATTCGGGGATCTCTTCGCAAAGGTACCTGGAGAGCGGCACGGTGATGAAGGAGGAAGAGGTGGAGGAGATCAGGAAGAAGGACGCGGTGCTCTTTGGCGCCATAGGCGATCCCAGGGTGAGGCCCGGCATCATGGAGAGGGGGCGTGATCCTGAACCTGAGGGCCACCCTGGACCTCTTCGCCAACGTAAGACCTGTCCGCTCCTTTGTCACAGGCAGGGAACTGGTGGTGTTCAGGGAGAACACCCAGGAGTTCTACGTGGGCATAGGAGGGGGGGACAGGAGTGGCATCGAGCGGCCACTGGGCCTGTACGGCTGCGAGGGCACAATCGGCGTGCGCCTCTCGGTACGGGGGGGAAACATGGCTTTCGACATCGGCATCATGTCAGAGGCCCACCTGAGGAGGTTCTTCTCCAGGCTCAGCATCTACAGGGGGGGCAGGAAAATCACCGTGACAGACAAGGCGAACGCGGTGCCGAACATGTATTCCCTGTGGAGGAGCGTGGCTGCAGAGGTCCTGCAGAGGGATGGATTCGAGTTCACCTTCCAGTATGCAGATTCTGTTGCCTACGACATGGCCAGGAACCCTGAGAAGTATGAGGTCATAGTGGCGCCTAACCTGTACGGGGGGGACATACTCTCTGACCTGGCTGCTGGCCTATTCCATGGCCTCGGCTTTGCTCCAAGCGCAAACATAGGCGACAGAAGGCCAGGCCTTTTCGAACCTGTGCATGGCTCCGCACCAGACATAGCAGGGAAGGACATAGCGAACCCGTTTGCTACAATCCTCGCCGCATCCATGCTCCTGGAGTACAACGGGCATCCAGGACTGTCAAAGGCAATAAACGACTGCGTTGCAGAGTGCTACAGGTCCCGGATACTGACACCGGATGCGGGGGGGAAAAATGAGGAGTTCCGAGGTCTTCAGGGAATTCATGAAAAAACTGAGGGGCGCAGTATGACTACGTCCTGGCACTGGCCCTCTCCTTCACGGGCCTGAACATGGCCCTTATCTCCTTCCCTATGACCTCTATCTGCTCCTTTCTCGCCTTCTCCCTCATGGCATCGAGGTTCTTCTGCCCTGAGTAGTATTCGTCCATCCACTCCTTCGCAAAGGAGCCGTCCTTGATGTCCCTGAGTATCCTGTCCATGGCTGCCTCGTAGTGCTCGTCTATGACCCTTCCACCCCCCCTGGTCCTCCCGCCGTACTCCGCTGTGTTGCTGACGCCGTCCCACATGTTCTCAATGCCTCCCGCCTGTATGAGGTCAACGATGAGCTTCATCTCGTGGAGCACCTCGAAGTAGGCTATCTCCGGCTGGTAGCCCCCCCTGGAGACCAGGAAATCGAAGGCCCTCTTTATGAGCTGCGAAATGCCGCCGCAGAGCACAACTTGCTCGCCGAACAGGTCTGTCTCGGTCTCCTCAGTGAAGGTCGTCCTTATGACCCCCCCTGCCCTGGTCGCACCGATCCCCCCCTTCGCTATGGCCATGGCGGTCTGGAATGCCTTACCTGTATAGTCCTGCTCCACTGCGACCAGCGATGGTGTGCCGAACCCTTCCAGGAACGTCTTCCTCACCATGGCCCCCCCGGGCGCCTTGGGTGCCACCATGATCACGTCCACGTTCGCCGGTGGGACGATCCTCCTGAACCTTATGTTGAAGCCATGGGCGAACTCCAGGGTCTTGCCCTCTGTGAGGTGGGGCATTATGCTCTCCCTGTAGACCCTTTCCTGGGTCTCGTCAGGGATGAGCACCATGATCACGTCCCCCCCAGCATCTGCCGCCTCGCTGATCTCCATGGGCTCGAAGCCGTCGTCCCTGGCCTGCCTGTAGCTCTCGCCATTTTTCCTGACGCCAACTATCACGTCCACCCCGGAATCCCTGAGGTTCAGGGCCTGCGCCCTTCCCTGGATGCCGTAACCTATGACGGCCACAGTCTTTCCATCAAGGTATTTCATGTCCGCGTCCTTTTCCGTAAGCACGTTCACCATGCCCTTTCCTCCTCCCTTACAAGGTCGTTCACAACGCTCACGTCCACAACACCGCTGATCCTCCTGAGGTGCTTCAGCACCTTCTCTGTATCTTCCCACCTGTACGGCTCTATCTCTATCCTCACCATCCCGCCTTCCTCCTCGTACTTGAGACTCCTCATCTCTATGTTCCTCCTGGAGAACTCAAAATACGTCCTCTGGAGCACTCCATCCTCCTTATTGGCTGAAACCAGCAACTTCACCATTCTCCACCTCCTTCCACCTGCACCTTCCGTATATTATGTCCGCCTTTCCTCCCCAGGGTGGCGTCATGGGCAGGCACTCCTCCTCCCTGTCTGTCCTTACCTCGAGAACGTAGGGCCCCCCCCTGTAGGCCAGCATCTCTCTGAGGGCATCCTCCATCTCTGAGGGCCTCTCAACCGTGCTGGACTGGACGCCGAAGCCCTCCGCTATCTTTGCGAAATTGGGCGCCTTGCTGTAGTCCGCGGCGTATATGACGTTACCGTAGAAGTGGGCCTGGAACTGCCTTATCATGCCGAGGCTTGCATTGTTCATCACAACCGCTTTCACAGCCACATCTTCCTCAACAGCAGTGGCCAGTTCCGACACGGTCATCATGAAGCCGCCGTCTCCTATGAGGGCGACCACTGGCTTGTCCGGCCTCCCTATCTTTGCCCCCTATGGCTGCAGGCAGTGCGTAGCCCATGGTGCCCATGCCTCCGGACGTTATGAACTTCCGGGTTCCCCCCCTGGCCTCGAAGTAGTGCGCAGCGAACATCTGGTGCTGCCCCACATCGGCCACGAGTATCGCGTCCTCCGGGAGCACTGAGTTCATTGCGTGTATGAGTTTCTGCGGCTTCATCGGCTCACTCATGAAGTTGAAGTCACACCTGCAGAACTCCCTGACCTTCCTGACCTCCTGTACCCATGCCTCCCTCCTCTCGTTCTCTCCCACGTACTTCAGGAACTCCCTCAGGAAGTCCACTATGTCTGCCCTGATGCCTATGACGTCCTTCTTCCTCTTGCCTATCTCCGCCTCGTCATTGACCACATGCACCACGGTCCTTGAGGGTATGAACTCGTCCATCTTCGCTGTCGTCCTGTCACTGAACCTGGCCCCCCCAGGGCCATCACGAAGTCAGACCTGTTCAGCACGTACCTGGAAGAGCCTCTGCCGTGTATCCCGGTTATGCCCAGGGCCAGTTCGTAGTCCTCGGGCACCGCCCCCCCTTCCCCCCCATGACAGTCGTGACCACCGGTGCGCCGATCCTCCTGGAGAGCTCCAGGATGAGTTCCCTGCAGCCCTCAGCCTTGGCACCGCCTCCAGCAAGGATCACGGGCCTCTGGGATGACCTGAGAGCGCCCACAGCCTCCGAGACGTCTGGCACCTCCGGGAACTTTGCACCTTCGTACCTGTACGCTGTGTACTCCACCTGTGACATGGATATGTCGCTGGGTATGTCAACGGCAACCGGCCCCCCCTGCGACCTGACATGGCCGTGGCGTACGCCTTCCTCAGTGTTGGCACCAGGTCCTCTGGCCTCTTCACCTTGTAGTTGGCCTTCGTCACGGGTATCATCACGTCAAAGACGTCTGCTCCTGGAATGCGTCTGTCCCAAGCGCCTTCGTCCCCCCCACCTGCCCGGTTATTGCCACCACCGGTATGCTGTCCATGTACGCTGTGCCCAGGCCTGTTACCAGGTTCGTTGCCCCCCCGGGCCCGGATGTGGCTATGCAGAAGCCTGCCCTTCCGGTCACCCTTGCGTAACCGTCGGCCATGTGGGCGGCACCCTGTTCCGTCCTGGTCAGGTGGTGCCTGACCCTGGAACCGGCCAGCGACTGGTATATGGCAAGGTTTGCACCCCCGGGTATCCCGAAGAGGTGGCCCGCACCCACGTCCTCCATGAATCTCACAACAGCCTCAGACCCTCTCATATCAACCTCCTGAAACCAGCCACAGCTGGTTCAGTGTAAGATAATAATGACTGCAGCGACAACAACACTGTCGTCACACACCAACACAGGAGCTGCAGCCATGCTGATCAGTGGCAGGCAATGATTATATTTAATATTTTCTGCCGCTTTCCTATGAAAAAATTCCATATGTAAAGCGTTATTTGACATATTTTTTAATCAATGTGGGATATAGCAGTGTATGCGGATGTGGATGGTGAACCCAGTTTACATGTGTGACAGGCACCTGCTCGGGGGGGAACACGTGGAAATCCACATGCTCGTGTCGTCAATAGGGATGGGAAGAAACATAGGCGGCTTCCTTGAGAGGAAACTAGTTGACCCGTCTTCTGCACTGAGGCGCCATGAGGAGATCGTTGGGGGGGAAATGCTAAAGAGGGGGGGCTTCAGGCACACATCCCCCCTTGAGGGGGGGGTGGAACGGATCCAGCACCTGCTGGTCTCAAATCCGCTGGATGCCGAAGCCAACCTCACCGAACTGTTATCCAGGTGCCAACGCTGCAGGCAGAGGTACCGGGAGGTCAGAAGTCTATGCCCCCCCTCCGGGCAGGCACACCGGCCCTGAAAGGGTGCTTTACCTCCACCATCTCCGTCACCAGGTCAGCCCTCTCCATTATCCTCTCCGGCATCTTCCTCCCTGTCATCACGAGTTCCGTGTTCGGGGGGGCTTTTCGTCGATCATCTTAATGACCTGGTCCTCGTCTACCAGGCCATAATAGATGGCAACGTTGACCTCGTCCAGTATGACAACGTCCCAGCGGCACGAGAGCATCTCCTCTTCCGCTTTCCTGAACGCCTCCTGGGCCAGGTTCCTGTACTCTGGCGGGGGCTGGCCCCCCTCGGGCAGACCTTGACGTTTGCAACCCTCCCGTTGTTTCCCTTCCTGTACTCGTCTTCCCAGACGATGAAGTAGGGCATGCCCACGTATTCGAGCCTTATCAGCTCCCCGAGGTTGTTCACGCCCCCCCTGTTCTCCCCCCCGTAGGTGCCCAGCTTCATAAACTGCAGTATGTAGACGTGCATACCCCACCCGGCCGCTCTCAGGGCCAGGCCAAACGAGGCAGTGGTCTTTCCCTTCCCGTTGCCAGTGTATACTTCTACCAGCCCCTGGTTAGCCTCAAAGGAACACCTCCATGTATATCCGCAACGCAGAGTTAACGCTATCTGATCCCATGTTTTTCTACTCCCTCCCAATACACGTGGGAATGCTCAACGTAGTGATAGCTGATGCGGAGCTCGAGCTGATCCCCGGGGGGGAGATGCTGGATGACTACCAGGTGAGGAAGTACGCGAAGAAGAGGAAGAAGCCTGCAGCGGAGGTGCTCCTCGATTCTAACTTCCTGCACGGTGCCATAGAGAGGCACTTTCCCGGCGGCTCCACCAGGATGGGGAGGCCAGACATCTTCTACATACTCCTGCAGGTCCTGCAGGAATCGATCCTGAACAAGAGGGGGGGACTCCTCAGGGTTTACATCCACACGAAGCACAACAAAGTCATACACATCGCACCGCAGACAAGGGTACCGAAGTCATACAACAGGTTCGTCGGCCTCATGGAAGACCTCTTCAAGAAGCAGGAGATACAGAGCGGCCAGGAGAAACTGCTCACCTTGAAAGATGCCGATCTCTTCTCCCTCCTGGACGACCTCGGGAAAGAGGTCGTGCTCCTATCGCCGAGGGGGGGCAGGCCATCTAAGCCGGAGGACATAATCAGAGAAGACATGTCACTGGTCATAGGCGGCTTCGCTGAAGGGGACTTCCAGACGGATGTCTATTCACGTTACAGTGCGCACTCGATCTTTCCAGACGAGCTGACGATATGGTCGGTGGCATCCGAGATTGTCGTCAGGTACGAGTGCATGTTCGGCCCACTGTGACGGTTTACGACTCCCGCCTTCGCAAAGTGTTCACGCTGATTCAGAAAATGTAAGACGCACTCCGGCAACGTTTTTGCACTCCACTGCATCGTCAGGTACATGCGCGGGTACAGTGAGTGTGAGGCTGCATGCTGGGACTACGGGGGGGCTGACAGCGCCCCCCCATTCTACTCGTGCCTGGATGCCTGTGAGAGGGGTGAGCCAATTGTACGGCCAACCTTTGTGGTGGCACGGCCGGACAAGGGGAACCGCACAGGGAACAGGGAAAGGTTGGTAAAATAACAATAAATACAAGGAAAAGATAACGGAAAAGTCACTATGGCACGATTGCATACCAGAAAGAGGGGGGGTAAGTCGGGTTCAAAGAGAGTCTATACGGAAACAAGGCCATCATGGGTGCAGATGAGCGACCAGGAGGTGGTGGACACCATAAGGAACCTCAGGTCACAGGGCATGAGCTATTCTATGATTGGCATCACCCTCAGGGACCAGTACGGGATTCCGTCCACCAGGACAGTCATGCGCAAGAAGCTGGGCAAGATAATCCAGGAGCTGGGCATGGCGCCCCAGGTGCCCGAGGACCTCATGAACCTCATAGAGAGGTACAGGAACATAACCAAGCATGTGGAGATGAACAAGAACGACCTGGACAACAAGAGGAGACAGGCACTGCTCATGTCAAAGATCCTGAGGCTCGTGAAGTACTACAAGAGGGAGGGCTACCTTTCAGAGGAGTGGAACCTCAGCAAGGTTCTTTAGGGTCACCGGATGAGCGTAGGCTTCATACCCCCCCAGACCTCCTGAATGCCCTCAAGAAGGCTGCGGCTGAGGTCAGGGCGCACGATACGGTGCGTGTTCTGGGCCACTATGACGGCGACGGCACAAGCGCGGTCATAATCCTCACGCGGGCCTCGAGAGGGAGGGCATAAGGTACCAGGCGGGCTTCATAAAGGAGCTCGATGCAGAGAATTTCAGGAAGAGGATGATGGAGGCCCCCCCGACCTTTTCACCATAGTTGTGGACGCAGGCTCTGACCAGCTGCGGTTTGTTCCGGACATGGAGAACGTCCTGGTCCTTGACCACCACTTCTACAACAGGGCAACGGTTAAGGGGGGGATGAACATAAATGCAAGGGACTTCGGCATAGACGGAACCAGGGGGGGAGCCTGCGGAGCCACCATGGCCTTTGCCTTTTCCCTTGCCATGTCCGAGGAGAACTCGGACAGCTTCCCCCTTCATGCTCTCAGGTGCCATTGCGGACAAGCAGGACATAGGCGGCTTCACAGGCCTCAACAGGGCCATAATAGAAGCACTGGGCCAAACTACAGGAGTATCAGGGGCCCAAACCTTGAGGGAGAGACGCTCGCGGAGGCCATAGCGTTCTCCACGGATCCGTTCTTCAGGGACCTGTCAGGTTCCATGGAGAGGACTGAGGAGTTCCTTAGGGGGGGGATAGGCCTGGACCCTGCAAGGAGGCTTGCCGAACTCACAGAGGACGAGAAGGCACAGGCGATCAATGCCCTCGCTGCCTGGCTCATATCGCAGGGTGCCGGGAGCGAGGCTATCAGGTACACCGAGACGGATCTCTACATCTTCGACCAGTACGGCCTTTCATCCAAGGACATATCTGGCATAATAGACGGAAACGCCAAGGTGGGCAGAAACGGCGTCCCGGTGCAGTTCTTCCTGGGTGATGAGGGTGTCAGGCAGGAGATGCTGGCCAACTGGAAAACGTACAAGGGCAAGCTAATAGACTACGCCTACAGGGCCTCCAAGGAGATATTCGAGGAACAGAACGTGAGGTACTTCTACGCGCCCGAATCAGAGATGGCAGGCTCCATAGCTGGCCTCCTGACCCTCTATGTGCTCCCGCAGGACAAGCCGCTGATTGGCTTCAACGTCGGCGATGGCACCACAAAGGTGTCATCGAGGGCCTCCAGGAGGCTAGTCGAGAGGGGCCTGAACCTATCCACTGTGATGGCAGAGGCCTCCAGGGAGGTAGGGGGGGGTACAGGAGGGGGGGGCATGACATCGCAGCCGGTGCCTCGATACCCAAGGGAAGGGAGAGGCAGTTTGTGGAGATTGTGGGCAGGCTTGTGGGTATCCAGCTGAACGGCAAGGCTGGTCAGGGTGCCAGTGCGGAGTGACATACGCGTCCGGACACGACAAGAAGAACGACAGGCCTCACCCTTCCGGGAGGGGGGGTGTTGGTCAGAAAGAATATATGCAATGGTTGAATAAATGAGATGAATGAGACGGATAGGTATATACACCTCCGATTTCAGGTTTTATCACAATATAATTGTTGAGCTTAAGAAATGGGGCCTCCCTTTTGTGAGCCTTGAGAACCCCCCCAATGACATACCTCCCGATGTTGCCGTCGTTCTCACTTCTGAAACGGATGTTGAAACCTTTCCCGTGCAGGTCAGGGATTCGAGGCCGGATAGTGCTGTCAGGAAGGCCATCCCGTACCTGCTCAACAAGACACACTTCAAGAGGATAACGGTCGGCATAGACCCTGGGCCATACCCGGGCCTTGCTGTTATGGGTGAGAGCATACTCCTTGAGGCGACCGAGTGCCCGTCCATCCAGAGCCTCAGGGTGCAGCTGGAGAGTATAGTGAGCAGCTACTCTTACAGGGAAATAGTCATAAATGTCGGGAACGGAGACCTGCCAAACAGGGCCGAGATCACCTCTATGCTGGAGAGGATGGGCCTTGACTTCAGGATAGTGGACGAGAGGAAGACCAGCGTGCCGCACAAGATGCATGATAACGCCCTTTCCGCAGCCAGGATTGCGAGGATAGACGGTGACAGTTACAGCTTCCAGGAGATAAAGGGCGTGAGGAAGAGGGACCTCATAGAGGTGGAGTTCAAGACACTGAAAAAGTCGATCTAGGTGGACCAATTCAGGGCCTGAATAACTGGCCACATTTCCCCCCCAGTGGATCGCTTGGGGGCACTGAAACCGCATCATTCTCTTGCTTCCCCCCCCTGTGTGGAATTCCGTTACACCACGCTCTTCACAACCGAGCCGAAAGTGGTGTGGTACCGTCCTCATGCCCTCCTTGAGATCCCCCCTGGGTCGGACTCACCTCTTCCACTTTGGCCTGCCGCCGGGCGTCTGGGGGGGCCTCCTCCTGGATGTCGCCACCACTATCATTACCACAGCCACAACGGCAACAACGTAATATATCCAGTCATAGTTCGGCGGCTGCCCGTAATAGAAGGTGGACGTAGCGTAGTCGGTGCTGCCGTCAACCTTCACCGTGGGGGGGCTGCTCACAACGACCCTGAGTGTGTGCTCCCCCGTCTGCTGGGTGGTATGGCGGGTAAGGTATTATCCAGTCGTACCGCACGGTAGTGGTAGAGTCCGGGGAGAGGTTCACGACCTTTGAACCGACCAGGGTGTTGTCCACGTAGAAGTAGACGGTCACGTTGTCTATGGGCACGTTCTCCGGGTTATTTATCACTGCGTTCAGGACGTATGGCTGCACCACCTGTATGCTGATGGTCGTCGTGTATTTCAGAACGGAGGAGCCGTCACGGGCCCAGGTCTCTATGTACAGGTACAGCACCCCCCCTCCTGTGTCCGGTGTCTTGACTGGGATCCTGAAGTCCGAGGTGTTTGCACTGCTGTTGTAGTATGTCCCGGACGGGCTCATGCCTGTGAGGTTCTGGCCGTAGAATATCACCTGCAAGGCGTAGTCCCTGAAGCCCACGGAATCGTTCACCCACACCGTTATGGAGGTGTTGGTCGCTGAATAGGACGGGGCAGTGACAGAGGCTGTGAAGATGCTGGTTGGAGATGAGGCGTGCGCTGCAGGGATGAGCATGCCCATGGCCATTACGATGAGCAACACCGCGATTCCGATCTTCCTCATGGTCTCCTCCTGTTCCTGTAAACTGCAACACCGATGCCAACTGCCACTATCAGGACTATGGCTATGAGGCCAGCCTCGAGGTTGATGAACGGGTCACCTGTGTAGTTCGCTATTACATTCGGCCCGGTCGGGTACGGGGGGGGTACCTGGTAGCTTACTCCGGGCATGGCAGTGTACACGGTCACGCTCTTCGTTATGTTGTATGTTGTGTTTGTGAACGTCACAGGCACGCTGACCGGCGCTGTTACGTTGGAGGTGGGCGTGAGGAGGACGTATAGTGTCATGTTGACGCCGAAGCCAGGTAAACATGGTGAACCGCAGTACCGTTGGCGTAGGTGAGGGTGGCGTTCCAGTGCGTGAAGTTGAGGCCGCTCTGGTTCCCTATGGACGGCGTCAGCAGTATGCCGGTGTCACCCGTGTTGTTGATGTACACTGGCAGTTTTAGGGCCTTTCCGTCCGGTATGCCCGGCACAGAGGTTGAGAGCGATATGCCAGGCACCTGTGTTACGTTAACTGTGAGGTCAACGGTGGAGTTGCCAGACGAGTACCTCACGGATACAGGCACCTCCTCTGTGCCGCTCTGAACCGGCTTCACCATGCGGAGCTGTGCGCTCAGGTTGACCGTTGCACCGACCGGTAGGTATATGGAGCTCCTGTTGAAGGCGGCCACCCATGAGCTGCTGGCACTTGAAAGGTTAACAGTGGCGTTGAAGTTTCCTGCATTGCTCAGCTGGAACTTAACCTCAACAGAACCGAGGAGCGTCACGTTGGGTACCTGGGTCTGCTTCACTATGAATGATGCCACGGGCTCTTCCACGAGAGTCAACTGCACATACGTTGTCCCTGCTACGCTCTGCGTAACGTTTGTGCCGAACGTTATTGTCTCATTTATGCCGTTTATAACCGTGTGCTTCGATATGGATGAGGAGAACGAGTAATTGCCGTAAGGCAGCACGAAGTATGTGAAGGGCGTGACGTTCATGCTGGCGCCGTTCGAGCTCACGGTGACGTTCTGGTGGAGCAGCTGGCTTCCAAGGTTCTCCGACACGTAAACTCTGCCCGCTTTCTGGAGCGTGATGACCAGGTCTTCGCTCTTCTGGAATGGCCCAACAGTGAACGAACCGAAGTATGCATAAGAGCCGCTGGCGTCCGTCACATAGATGCCGTAGTCCCCGGAGGTCAGGTTAACGCTGAACGCCCCGGAAACGCCTGTGGATGTTGCCGCAACTTTTGAGCCGTTCTCGCCTGTTATGACCACACTGGAGAGAGCGGCCGGTGACCCACCGACGTAGGCTTTGCCTGTAACCTGGGTGTAGAAAGGCACTGCGTGCACACTCACTCTCACTGTCTCATTCGCCACCAGGCTCACGCTTGCACTGCCGCTCAGTGTGAAGGACCCGGTGGTGTTCGAGACCCTTGAATTGAACTGGATACTGTAGGACCCATATGGCAGCAGTATGCTGCTGTTCGATGTCACAATGATTGCCATGCCGTTCCTTATGGTGTAGTTGCCGCTAGCCGAGGCAGAGTTGTTGAGGCCGAGAACGTATGAGGGCTCCATAGCTGGCCTCACTGTCACGTTCCGGTCAACATACAGTACCGTTATGTTGCTCTTGGTCCCGTTCTCGGAGTACACTGTGTAGTAACCTGGCACCAGGTTGTGTCCGCTCACAACGCTCCCGTTCGAGCTGAATATCTCGTAGTGCGGCGCATCAACAGTCAGTGTGGAGAGTGGCTGCAACACCTCGCTGACCGATGCGTTCTGGTTGAAGGGAACAACGATGGTGGGAACGCTCACGCTCGCACCGTACTCCGGTGAACTTATCTCCACTGAGTAAACCCCGGGCATCACGTAAACATTTGCAGTGCCGTTCGCCAGCGTTCCCGTGAATGACCTCACACCTGACAGGGTAACGGTGCCGTTGGCCCAGCTTCCCATGGAGGTCATGACATGCATTGAGACATCCTTCATCAGGGGGCTCCGCCCCTATGTAAGTTGAGTTTGTGCCGGATGGAGCAGAGGAGACCACATAGTATGGGCTCTCATATTCGTATGATGAGGCATTTATCCCGTTCGGGAGGTAGAACGTGGCGTACCCCTGCCCACTGACCTCCTGGAACCCAATTGGCTGGCCGTCGAGCTCCGCCACAGCCATTCCGCCGCTCACTGCGGAACTGCTGCTATAGGAAGACGAAGCATTGCTGTTGTAGATGAAAACAGATTCTGAGTGCGAGCTGGCCAGGCTCATGTTGATGCTGTAGTTGTCCTGCAGCGAGATTGGCTTCAGTGATGTGTCTACCGTTCCAGAGTGCACACCCTCCGCACTGAGCATGTAGCTTCCCAGGGGGGGCAGGAGGATGCTGTAATACCTCGAGGAGGAGTTTCCAGTGGCTCCAATCACTGCCCCGTGGCCTAAGACCTCGTAGGTCCAGTTATAGCTGGAGACACCAGGGTAGTACGAGGAGAGGGTGACATAGGCAGACGGCTCCAGCACCAGGTGCTCGCTGGCCACTCCGCTGACCTTTACAGTGGTTAAGTTGGACATGTGGCCACTCGTCACATAGATCGTGTACACGCCGGGCACGACCTGCAGCGAGTATGTTCCGGAGAAGTTAGATGCCGAGCCTACAACCTGCACTCCGTCCTTCAGGACCGTAACGTTGAATACCCTAGCGTCTGTCGATACATCTATGCTTGCACTGAGCCTGGGCTCCAGCGTGACCGAGAGCTTTTTGCCCCCCCAGCCGGATACCGTCACGTTCTGCTCACTGCTGAACACTCCTGGGCTCGATATGCTGACAGTGTAGTTGCCCGGTGTTACCTCAAAGCCGGCACTCCCGTTCGCGGATGTTCTCTTGACAAGATCGTGCCCGTTTCCGGAGAGACTCACCGTCAGGCCTCCGTAATCAACGCCGTTCGATTCGGCCTTCACTGTGAGGTTGTCAAGTGCGACGTAAACGTTTGCCTGGTTGCTACCGATCGAGACAGAGATGTTCTGCACGTCGGCGTAGTTGTTTCCATCAGAGTAGACGCTTGCTGTGTAGTTGTAGGCTGGTATGTCCGAGAGGTGGTACTGGCCACCGCTCACCGTGGCATTGAACTCTGCGTTGAATGTTGAATTGTAAAGTGTCAGAGTGCCGCTCTCAATGGGCATGGTCATGTTGCCGGTGGGTGATGTCTCGTTCAGGTAGACAGAGCCCGACAGGGTGGTGGTGGGCACCTGGAAGTTCTCCACGAAGTAGTAGTCAGGCAGGCCTGTTGTGGTGTTGTAGTATTCAGGTATCCTCATGGCCTCGTTCTGCGTCACATTTATTTTAACCTTGCCCAGCTCGTGGCTCCCGACAAGCTCGATTGGGTTTTCGGGGCCTGTTGAGAACACTATGCTGTCATTCCCGGGAACTGCCACAAGTGAGTAGTAACCCTGGCTGTTGGTGTACGTCACATTGTGGGGTATTCCGTACTGGTCAAGGAGAGTGACCCTGATTCCAGCAACGGGTTGCCCGTTCGGAAGTGTCACCCTCCCTTCCACGATGGCTCCAGGGTAGTAAGCCACGATGGGGTCAGCCTGGGAGAAGAAGTTAGAACCGGAGAACTGGAAGTCAACAGTGCCTATGTTGTCGACCTCGTACTTGTAAGCCTCCTGCAATGGAATTATCTGCCATGCGTTGGGGTGTGCCTCGTAGTCCTTGTACGGGTTCCAGAGGACGCCGACATAGACGAGTTCGAAGTGGCTCATGTTCCAGGCCGGCATGGCGGGGGTAGTTGGAAATGGATGAGGAGTAGCCCGGTATTTCACCGGGGGACTCCGGTGGCGGATGAGGGGGTAACCGATCATGAAGCGGTATATTGTCGTGTTGTAGAATGCCGGGGGTGTATACAAGGTTGTAAGATATGGGTGTCACTCCGGGTGGCAGGTTACTGAGGTTGTAGGTGCCGTTTGAGGTTATGACCTGCACGTTGTAGTATTCCTCGGGCACTATCTCGCCATACGCTGTGTAGGACGGTGTATCTGTAAGGTAAGCCGGCGCATAGAAGATGCCAGGTGAAACGCCTGAGAACGGGAAGAGGTTGTGGTCTATCTGTATGTACTGTATGAAGAAGCCGGTCTCAGAGTACAGATCCTGGTAAAGGTCAACGAGGGTCGATATGGGGGTACTTGCTGGCCAGCTGCCCTTTAACATAGGCGTAGTAAGCGTTTGCACCCGTCAGAGCACTGGAGAAGTTGCCGTAAACGGACGGATCCGACAGCACCACACTTATGTAAGCGTTGGAGTCTCTGGATACATCATATATCTTCATGGCCTCCTGGGCCCCCCCGAGCAAAGAGTCCAGGGTGTGCCATACAGGGGCGCTGAAGTTCCCGCCGTTATCCTGCCAGTTGCCCTGCAGCACCCTTGATATCAGGAGCGCTATTATCTGGCTCTGGTTCTGCGCAAGCAATACCTGACCTGCGACCTGGTACCCCCCCTGCTGGAAGTCGTCTGCCACTGCTGGGTGCTGGCCCTGCTGTATCTCCTGGAACCCGTAGTCCCACCATGAGAGGTAGCCTGGCCTCTGGTCAAGCGGGACGTTGGTGTTCTGCGTTGCCAGCCAGAGCATCGATTCTGTGAGTGGCTGCGTCTTGTTCTCTATGCCGAACCCGTAGCCACCAACGAAGTAGGACGATGCCGTGCTGTTATTCACTGGCCTCAGGAACGCCGGGAGCTCGCTGTATATCTCACTGTTTATGTGAGATGCCGAGTTCGCAGGGACGGCGGCCGAAACCACGGCCATCCCGGACGGGATGATTATGCCTATAACAACGATGAACGCGAACACAGCCTGCAGCCAGCCAATGTTCCCCTTTATGGACTTCGCCACACCCTGCTCTGAAGCCGGGCGGCGGCGCTTCACATCGCTCATCCTGACTGCATCCGCGAAGTAGATCAGGATCAGGCCATCGAGGATGGCGTATGCGGGCGCGGCTGTGATGTTGAACCTTGCTGCCTCGAAACTCATGTATATTGAAACCAGGGAGAAGACGAGCAGGTAGAGGAGCGCATCAGTCCTCTCCTTTATGAACCTGTAGATCACCATCACGAGGCCAGCAAGGCCAAGTAGGAACTGTGCAACACCGAAGCCGCTTATGTACTCGCCGAGCGGTGGTGCCTGTGCCTCAGCAATCGTTTCATAAACCCTGTTCTTCACAAAGTACCCCCCCTCGCCGGTTATGAGGGCGTGGAGCACTGCAGGGTCAACAAAGCTGAGGCCTATGACGCCAAGGACGGATATTATGACAATGGACGGTATGGTGATGAGCCACGGCCTCCGGCCGAATATGTTCACCACTATGCCGAAGGCTATAACCATGAGGCCCATCACCACCTCCGGGTAGAACCATGACGGGCCCTCGCCAAGCCTTATATAGTAGTAAGCACCCATGGCGAAGGCGAGAACGTAGAAGACAACTGTGTAAAGGGTAAGGTAGCCAGTTGGCCTCCTCAGTACCATGTTTATGATGTACTGCGCACCGACGTAGATCAGGACAATGACCTCTATGTAGGCGTAGCCCTGCCACGATAGCATGAGTGCGCCTAAGGAGCACCTGCAAGGAGCGAGTAAACGAATGGCAGCCTGTTCTCCCTGACGAAGGACATTATTGAGGACCTGTAGGACCTGAAGTCCGAAAGCCTCTCTATTATGACCCTGTCCTTTGACAGCTTGACGGTCTTCAGGAAGTAGTATATCGTCATCATGGCGAATAGGAGCTCCGGCGTGTGCATCCTCCCACCGGAGGCTATCCCGGCGGACAGGTTGCTCGGCATCAGGGTATAGAGGACGGCAGCTATCATGGCAGCCTTCTTGCCGAATAGCTCCCTTGTGATCAGGTACACCGGTATTATCAGGAGCGCACCGAAGACCGCATCGAACTCCTGGAACACGTCAAAGGCCGCATGGGTAGCGCCCCCCAAGGAAGGGTGCCAGCAGTATTCCCGTAACTGCCACGAACCAGTGGAAGAACGGGTTCCTCGGGTTTATGCTGCCCACAGGGTAGTTGAGGGCCAGGTCATAGACAAGCTGCTTGTGGTAGGCAAGTATGTACTCTATTATCCTCCAGTTGTAGTAGGGGTCGCTCCCTCCCGAAGTGCTCAAGACTGGGTATGTGGAAGCGTACGGCCACGCGAAGTATGTCGCTATGAAAATGTAGAATGCGACCAGTATGGTTACAACTGTGATTTCAGTCCTGACACTCGGGCCTCCCCCCCTTTCAGCTTGTCTGACTTCAGCCCGATTACTTTGATCCATAGGCACCCGGAGAGCACTAATGCAATTGGTATATAAAAAAGTGACAGGGAGTGGCGGCAAACATTGGGAGAATCGCAGGAGAAACCATAATATCAGATCTCCTGATGCTTGCAGGTGCAGCAGGACCCCCCCAGGAAGGCAATACTCCTCATGCTCAGGCAGGCCGAGGAGAGGGGTATCGATCAGAGCGAGCTTCAGGGCAGGACAGGCTATTCTAAGTCCAGGCTATCGGAAATACTCACATCACTTGAGAGGGAGGGCCGCATCGTAAGGCAGACAACGGGGGGGGTAAAAAGAAGAGGGTATGGCTCAAAGGCTTCGAGCCCAATGCAGAGAAGCCAATAATACGTGTCGGCTATCTGAGATCCTCGGAGTACATACCGATCCTTTCCGCCATATGGGAGGTTGCGCGGGACACAGGCACGGCCTTCAGCATGAGGGTATACGATTCGCCGATAGAGATCTCCATGGACGTCTCCAGGGGGGGCGCACTGGAAATGGGCCTTGCACCCACAGTGACGCAGTTCCTGGTCGCTGTGGTCACATCACAGACAAGGATCCTCATGCCCGTGGCCACTGGGGGGGGTGCGTCAGTACTGGAGAACACCTCGTCGCCCCAGTGGAGGCTGGCCACGTCCGAGATGTCTTCAATGATGGTGCTCGCGAGGGCATATTCCGTGGCACAGAGGCTGGAGATGGTCTCCTTCTCATCACCAGTGGAGGCTCTGCAGGGCTTTACAGGTGGCAGTGCCCGTTACATAGCAATATGGGAGCCTACCGGACAGTTGCCCTCTCCAGGCCAGGCGTGAGGGAGGTGGCCAGGTTCTCTGACATACTGGACAGTTACCCCCCCTGCTGTGTCCTCTCCGTCCAGCGGGAGTTCACGAAAGGTCACATGAACGTCCTGAGAAGGATAAAGGAGATCTACAGGGACTTTCAGGCACAGGCGGGTGAGCGGTTCGCTGCAAGTGTCCTGTCGAGGATGAGGCGTGACACCGGTGTGGACGAACGGACACTCTTAAGGTCGCTGGCATCCTACAGGTTCCTGAAGGAAATCGATATGGAACAGATATTCTCTTACATGGCCTACACTGGCGTGCCCATTGGCAGGGACATGATTACGGATTCGATCATCAGAATCTGATCTCCAGCACCGCCGCGGGGGGGTACTGTATCTGGAAACCATCCAGCGTTTCAGGGTGCACCTCGCCTATCAGGCCTATCTCCAGGTCTCCGATCCTGACAGAGCCGCTCCTCCCCGGTATCATATCCTCAACTTCCCTTTCCCTTATCCTCGCTGTGCCTCCCAGGAACCGGTCCCTTATTACCTCGTAGGCCCTCATGACCTCGCTGAAAGCACCCTTTGTGTCGACCGCCACGCACGAGAGCCTGTGCTCCTGCCTACCCCTACGACCACGTCACCTATCTCGAACAGCTTCTGCGGGAACCCGTACCTCCTGTTTCTCGACACAAAGTCAAGGAGGTTGAGGTAGATCCTATCCCTGACCACAGAGAAGTCCAGGCTCTTGGGGGGGTTCACGACCTCAACACCTCCCCCTGTAACTCCTCCCGGAGTACAGTGACTGCGATGTGACCACGAAGGTCATGACCTCCTGGTAGCCCAGGGATACCATGAGCTCCCTCAACATCCTGTCGTCCATGGCCTGGGGGGGCTGCGGGTTCCCGAAGTGGCCTGTCATGATCACGGTCTCAGGCACGCTGTCGTAACCCATGGACTTCGCTACGTCCTCTATTATGTCCACGGGCCCCCCCATCACATCAACCCTCCAGGGAGGGACACCCACCTGGGCTGAATTCCCGTGCTCCTCGCACCTGTACCCGAACCTCCTGAGGAGGCCGCAGACCCCCCCATTCACCTCTGTGCCTATTATCCTCTTTACCTCCCTGCCACTCACCTCCATCTCCCTGAAGCTGCCGGCGAGGCTTGACCCGCCACTGACCTTGCATCTCTCCAGGGAGTAGCCGAGCGAGAGGAAGAAGAATGCCAGGAGGTGCATCGCGTCCTTGACGGCCTTATCCTCAGTTCCCGTGATATCAATGAAGAACTCCCTGGTCCCCCCCTCATCCACCCTGCTCTTTGATCCGTTGACCATGGGTGGCAGGGACAGGATCCCGCCCGTGCTGTCCACTATGCCCAGGTAGACTCCAGGTGGGAGCAGCCCACCGTACTGCCGGCCCTTCTCGTGCTCCCTCACCACACTCTCCGGGGTTCCTGTAACCGATCCGTCGTAGGTCGTGAAAACTGTCTCATCGGGCCGAAGCCCCCTGTACGTGAAGGGCGGGCTCACCTTGGAGAGGTCGTGAAGGCCTATGGCCGCCTTCACCCTGTCCTTGCCAATGCTCTCGTGCAGTCGCTCCTGGTAGTCTATCAGGCCCTCAGGTTTCCTCCTATTGGATTCCCTCTTGCCACGAAGCAGGCGAAGTTACCCCTGTATGGCGCCACGCTTCTGTCAACATACACCGTTACATGCCCATCCACGACCTTGTATTCAGCATCGTCCCCCCCATGGTATGTGCGTATTGCCCTGGCCAGGGTTGGCAGTGAGAAAAGGTCTGGCCTGTCGGGGGGGTTGAACTCCACCCTCAGCCCTTCCGCATCAGCCTCAACAGAGTAACCGATAACTGAGGCAAACTTCTCTATGAGCGAGGCCCCCCCCTCTTCGCCGAGGGTATTGAGAATCTCTTCCCCCCCGCTCGCCCTGATCACGACCATTGTTCAGGTTAACAGCAGAATCATTTTAAATTCTTCTGGTCGGAGAGCTGGCCAAGCTCCCTGTTTATCCTGCTGGCAGTGTAGTCCCTCAGGATCAGCCTTATGAGATCCTCTATGGATATGGCCGTGCCCTGTGACACGTCACGCTCCAGGTCCTCTAGTATTTTCCTGGGTATGAGGACGTCAACACGGCTCACTGGTCCGCTGCTGTGGTGCCTCTCAACGAACTCGTCTATGGCCCTTCTTATTATGTCCGAGATACTCTCATACTGGAAGCTTTCGACCATCTCCTCCAGCTTTTCCATGGTCTTCTCAGATATCCTGACGGTAATTCTATATGGAACTGACATGAAACTGAGTACCTCCATTCATTTTCCAGGCAAGGTTACTGGCAGTCTGAGGGTCAGCTAACATGTGTCTGACAATTTTGTATCGATTAATAAACGTTTCTATGCAGGGATTCAGATTCTTATTTTCTGCAGTGCTTTCACACGGCGTCCGCTGATTGCCTTGCCCGGAGAGAAAAATATATATTTCTGTATATTTCGCGCTGGATCATTTTATTACCGATAAAGGGGTGCAGTCACCATGGTTACCCTGGGCAGGAACACAATGGTGATGGACACCGCGGTGCTGATAGGGGATGTGCAGATCGAGGACGGGGTCGCCATATTCGACCACGTCGTGATCAGGGGGGGACCAGGCCACCATAAAGGTTGGGAAGAACTCGAACATCCAGGACAATGCGGTCATACATGCGGACGAGCACTTTCCCACGACCATCGGTCAGATGGTCTCTGTGGGGGGCACAACGCAATAGTCCACGGATCCAATGTGGGTGATGAGGTGATTGTAGGGATGGGTGCAATACTCCTCAACGGCTCAAAGATTGGGAGTGGCTCTGTTGTTGCGGCCGGTGCCGTTGTCACAGAGGGGGGGTTCGAGGCGCCGGAGAACTCGCTGGTTGCAGGCGTCCCAGCAACTGTGAAGAGGGTGGACGGGAAGTTCAGGGAGTACGCCAGGAGGAATGCCCAGACCTACATGGCCCTGCGGGACCGCTACATATCTGGCTCGATCCAGAGGGTCAGGGGGGGCCTGGACCTGAGGTGAGGTGCACTCATACCTACACAGGATCAGATATCATGTTGTGCAAAAAACCAATATAAGGATTCGGGGGGGGCTACGTGTGGCTGAGGTGTCTAATGAATAGAGCCATACGTAGAGGTGTAAAGGCCCTCCAGAGGGTTTTTAGCCTCAAGAGCGACAGCAAAGCGGAGACGGGTATCGGCACCCTGATTGTTTTTATAGCCATGGTGCTGGTAGCCGCAGTGGCCGCCACTGTGCTGATCCACACCGCTGGATCGCTGCAGCAGGCGGCACAGAGCACAGGCAGTGCGACACAGAAGCAGGTGGCCTCCGGCCTGTCAGTGCAGTCGATAGCAGGCCTGGACAGCAACGCATCGGACCTGAGGCCGGCACGGTCATGTGGATAGCCATATACATTGTACCGAACTCCGGGAGCAGCGGCATAAACCTGGCCAATGTGACCCTTGACCTAGTCTACAACGGGTACTCCGCCTCTCTCAGGTACATAGGGCCCAGCGGATTCAACGTCGCAACCGGCGGAACGCAGAACGTGTTTGACAATTCCTACTTCAGCACGATAAACGCCGGACAGTATACAAAGAACACAGCACAGTACAACGATACACTGGCGAACAGCACTGACCACTTCGCCATACTGGACCTGCTCGACCCGAACCACTCAATGACGGGCAAGTACCCGGTGCTCACCGCCGGTGGGGGGGAGGTTGCCCTGCTGGTTAACGTGACCGCTGTCTTCGGTACTGGCATATCCCAGGGTACTACCGTGACGGGAAGCGTGAACCCGACCGTTGGCTCACCTGGAGTGATAGACTTCACTGCTCCTCTGGCCTACACAACGAGAGTGGTACAGCTTCAATAAGCAGTATCACATGGTGAGGCAGTGAGAACAATGGGTCTCTTGGACAACATCGTGGGCAGGAGGAAGAAAGAGACCACAGTGAACGTAACTAACCCGCAGCCCGTTGCGCAGCAGGGGGGGTTCAGCCGCAACCCCCACAGTCATTTGACACGAAGTTCATCGACGGCGTCACGCAGAAGATGACAGCGCTGGAGAACGACATTAACAAGCTTAACATGGGACTGGAAAGCCTCAAAAGGAGCATGTCCGAGATGAAAACGGATCTTGACACGATCAGGGAGAACGTGAGGCTCGTTGTCTCACTCTACGAGATGGTGTCCAAGGAATTTAACCCCTTCATGGACACAACACCCGAGGAGATCAAGCAGATAACGGATTCCCTGAAGGAGGACATAGAGGAGCTGGGAAAGCTGGTCTCATCCGCTATATCGGACCTCAGAGAACTTTACGGCACTCCTGATATAGATTCGATAATCTCGGACGTGGAAAGGGAGGGAAGCAAGGATGATCAATGATTCACTCAAGGGTTTCCTGCAGAGCAAGATAGACTCTGCGGATAAGTCCATACCGAAGTTCGTACTGGAGGAGCTGAGGCAAAAGATCATAAACTCACCGACGAAGTTCTCCAAGTCAGACATAGAGACGCTGTTCAACAACCTGCAGCAGAGGTACGCCCAGAGCAAGGAAAACTCCCTGCTAGGCAAAGTTGACACCCTCTTCAAGGAAATATCGAACATGGAGAGAATGCTATCTGCTGGACAAGGCCAGGGACAGCAGAAGCCTGAACAGGAGGGAGATGAACAGCAGAGGAACCGGTATCCCTGGAAGCAGCACAAGAAGGCGAAGCTGGAGGCAATTGGAGATGACGTGATCTCTGTCATGGTTGCACTCCGCTGGCTCGAGTTCCTTCTTGACAACTACGGTCCTGAAAACACAATGGATGTCCTGGACTACTACGAGAGCATAGGCTGGATCTCGGCGCAGGTGAAGGAGCAGATGATGCGCTTCACCAAGATGACCGGGATGATAACGCCTGAACAGGAGTTCAAGGTGAAGCCGACGATACAGGACCACATCATCACCATGCTCTTCATAGAGAAGCTCAACGGCGGCGAGATAACAAGGGACCTCATAGAATCGCTAGAGAGGGAATTCAGGATGCTTAAGAAGGGAGTCGACGAGCTGTATGGGATTTAGTTACGTGGTGGCTGTGGCTATTTTGCTCAGCTCTTCCCTCATTTTTTTGGCATGGTCTACAACGCTAACCTGCAGGCCGAACTGCAGATAAGGGAGGCCCAGCAGAGGGAAATAGAACACATAACTGAGGAGGTGGAAACGGCGCTCAACGTCACATCCTACGAGGTCAGGCAAAACGGTTCCGCTTACCAGGTCACAATGAACCTGACCAACACAGGGAGCGTGACTGTGGCGCTTGGTGAGAGCACGCTCCTCGTTAACGGGACGGTTGTGAATTTCACGTTCAGCGCCCCCTACCTGTTCCCGCAGGGCAGGGGGCACATCACATTCGACGCGCCATCCGTGCCATTCACATACGAGTTGGTGGCGCAGGATGGGTATTCAATTTACGGGGGGGAGGTGGAATGAAATGGCATCAGCAGCGACATCGGAACTCATATTCTTCATCGCAACGCTCATAATCTCGGCATCCGTGGTCGGTGTCCTTGGGGGGGCACAGACCTTTCACATAACAAGCAGCATACAGGAATCGTCCAGGAACACAGCCGGTGCCATAGGGACAAGTTTCGAGATAATAAACCAGCCTGACATGATACCCTATGATAACGGCTATGTCTTCTACATAAAGAACACAGGCTCGACACAGTTCTACTTCACGAACACCACGGTGAGCGTTGTCCTTAACGGCACCCTTCTCACCGGAAGCGAGGTCACCTTTTCTTCGCCCCAGCGGGTACCTGGCGCCAGGCCAGGTGGGGGGGGAGATAACGGTCCACCTGAGCCTATCCCCCCGGGCTACTACACGCTATCGGTGACGCTCAGCACGGGGAACTCGCAGGAGCTTGAGTTCGAGGTGTGAGCGTTGTTCCTGAGTATCTCGATACCGGGGGGGACGAGCTGGACAGGAGGATGGGCGGAGGCCTTTACCTTGGCCAGATAGTCACGATACTGGGAGGCAACGGCGAGGGCAAGACTGTCGTATCCCTCCGCCTGGTCTACGGCCTGATAAAGAACGGCGCAACCATTGCGTATGTGTCTAGCCAGCTCCCGGTCAGGGAATTCGTCTCGGAGTGCGATTCCCTTGGCTATCCCCTGTTCAACGAGATACTCTCTGGAATAATGCACTACATACCCGCGGTCTTCATACTCAGGAAGAGCAGGAAGGCCAGCCTGGATGACCTCCTGAACAACGACACCATAAAGGACAAGAAGGTGCTGGTAATCGATTCGATGAACAGGAACATATTCCGGGACTTTGACGCCATTAATTATTATATGAAGCTGAGGAAGTTCTCGGAGGGCCGCCTCGTCATAGTGACGATGAACCCGGAGGAGCTGGGGCAGGACGAGCTTATGAAGATAAGCGAGCTCTCCACCACAGTTATACAGCTCCGTTCGAAGGAACTGGCGGGCGAGAGGAAGCACTCGATGGAGCTGAGCAAGTACCCCCCCATGGTGTCCAAGAACTTCCAGCAGAACATACCCTTCAGGATCGAGCCCGGCAGGGGGGGTTCATTGTTGAGATAACGAGCGTATCGTGAGGTGAATGCATGGCTGAGACGGTGGTATCTGACACTCTGGAGGTGGCGATCTCCAGGAACCCGCACCTCGGGGGGGAGTACCTCTCCAGGTACAGGATGGAGAGGCAGAGGACGCCCACCTTTGTGCCAGTCCCAACATCCCAGCTTAAGGAACTCACCGTTATCGATATAATCTACCCGGTGGGCGACCCGATATTCATACACGTCCACCCAGAGAACGACGCCTCATCTACACGCCGGTGGAGCCCACAATGAGGCCGGAAGAGCTTGAGATAATGGACAGGGTGCTCGAAATAATCCTTGGCTACGCAGCAGATTACCCTCCACCTGAGAACGATGAGCAGCTGGAGAAGAACCTGGAGGAAATATACAGGAGGGTCGTCACACAGGGCAGCGCCAACAGGGTGAAGGGGAGGTCTGTCACGGTAACCCCCCCTGACCTCTACAACAGGCTGCTCTACAACCTGAAGAGGGACATAATAGGCCTTGGACCATAGAGCCCCTCATAAGGGATACGCACATAGAAGACATAAGTGGCATAGGGGGGGCCAACGACGTGTTCATAGTGCACAAGATATTCGGCTCCATGAGGACAACCATTTCCTTCGGCGACAACGACCGCCTCTCAATGTACAGCAAGAGGCTCAGCGAGAGGGTGGGCAGGCCGGTAAGTGACAAGACTCCGATAGTGGACGCGACCCTCCCTGACGGCTCAAGGCTGTCGATAGTCTACAGCACGGACATATCCGCCAAGGGCCCGAGCTTCACCATCAGGAAGTTCGCGGACATACCGATAAGCATAGTTCAGCTAGTGAAGTTCAACACCTTGTCCGCGGAGGAGGCTGCTTACCTCTGGCTGGCACTTGAATACGGGCAGAGCGTGTTCGTCTGCGGCGAGACCGCCAGCGGGAAGACAACCGTGGTCAACGCCATCATACCTTTCATAAGGCCAGAGGCCAAGATATTCAGCGCGGAGGACACGCCGGAGATAAGGGCGCCTCACCCGGCGTGGCAGCAGCTCGTTACCAGGGAGAGGGGGGGTCGGAGGAGAGCAGGGTGACCCTCTACGACCTCCTCAGGACAGCACTGAGGTCCAGGCCCAACTATATCATAGTGGGCGAGATCAGGGGGGGCGCAGAGGGCGCCATGGCCTTCCAGGCCATGCAGACCGGGCACCCTGTAATTTCCACGTTCCATGCCGCCTCTGTCAGGAAGATGATCCAGAGGTTCACCGGCAACCCGATCAACATACCTGTCACTTTCATGGACAACCTGAACATAGCGCTCATACAGCAGGCAGTCTATGTCAGGGGGGGGAAGTTCCTCAGGAGGACGACCAGCATAAACGAGATAGAGGGGGGGTACTTCGAGGAACTTGGCGGCGTCTCCACCAAGGCGGTCTTCCAGTGGGACCCCACCACGGACCAGCATATCTTCAGGGGGGGATGAACAACTCCTACATCCTGGAGAAGAGGATTGCGGCCACAGCCGGAATGCCGGACCCGAAGATGATCTACGAGGAGCTCTTCAAGAGGGCCAGGATAATAAATGCCATGGCCAAGGCAGGCATAACCTCTTACTTCCAGGTTTTCGAGATGATCAAGACGTTCTACCTCAAGGGAGAGAGCGCTCTCCCGCTGTTCGGGTGATGATGCTTGATTGAGGCAAAGAGGCTCAGGCTGTTCCAGGGCATCGAGTTCGGCAGGCGTGACGTGATCCTGATTCTCTCCTCTTTCCTGGTCTTTGGGATATTCATGCCCCCCCTGTACTTTGAGACGGGCAGGTACGCCTACGTGGCGGTCGCTGGTGCTGGTGGGGGGGCCTCTGCCCTTTTCCTGATACTCAGGCCGGTCATAGCGAGGGACGAGAGGAGGACAAACATAAACTCGAACATACCCCTGTTCATCACAGCCTTCGCAACCCTCTCAACGTCCGATGCAAACAGAGTCGACCTCCTAGAGATATTGTCCAGGAAGGACAAGATAGGGTACATAAGGGAGGACCTGGCGAGGCTTGTGAACCTGGTGAAGAGGTGGAAGAGGGGGGGCCTGTCCGAGGCAGCCATGCTCCTCGCTTCCAGGACGCCAAGCGAGGTCTTCGCGGACTTCCTGGCCAGGTTCGGCCATGCCATAGACAGCGGCCAGGACTTCCAGGAATTCATTTTGAACGAATCGGACACAGTGATGAGTAACTTCGAGACAGCGTACATCTCGGCCCTCTACACCTTCGACCTCTACAAGGACATGTACGTGTCAATGCTCCTCTCCTTTGCATTCCTCGTGGCCTTCGTCATGATAATGCCCGTGCTTATCCCGATGAACGTCACTGTCGTTTTCGCCCTCAGCTTCCTGGCCATAATCCTGGGGGGGGAAGCCGTATTGATGTACGGCATAAAGATAGTGCTCCCAAATGACCCCATATGGCACGACACCGGCCTCAGGACAGAGGTACAGGATCACATGAGGAGGATCCTGATGATGGCAGGGGCAGCCTGTGTGGCCATACTGGCGGTGCTCTTTGCCACAAGGCTGGTCTACAGGATACCATTTTACTTCTCTGTAGCAATGGTCATCACCCGCTGGCCTGGCCCGGCATGGTTGGCTCGAGGTACGAGAGGGAGATAGCGAAGAAGGACGAGATGTTCGGCAGCTTCATAAGGTCGCTCTCCGGCTCTGCTGCAGCCAGGGGGGGAACATGGTCATAGATGCCCTCAAATCTATAGTGATGCACGACTTCGGCACGCTGACCAGGGACGTCAGGAACCTGTACAAGAGGCTCAGGTACAGGATAAACCCGGTGCAGGCCTGGCGCGCATTCTCCGCGGACACAGGCTCGCACCTGATAGAGGTCTTCTCGGAATCATATGTGGAGAGCGTTGAGCTGGGCGCAGACGCTGGGAAGTCGGGCAACATAGTTGCAAACAACTTCGACAGGGTTGTGAGGCTCAGGAAGAGGAGGCACTCCTCGGTCACGAGCTTTGTGGGCGTGATCTACGGGATAACCGGGGGGGGCCTGGCCTTCTCCCTTGCCATATCCTACGGTGTCCTGGAGATCATAAACCAGGTCTTCAGGACATTCCCCCCCATCGGAGATATCTGACTTCGGCATATTCATAGGCCAGCCCACAGCAGCACTGCTCACCATCCAGGTCTTCCTGATGGCAATGCTCATAGTCCACTCGTTCATAGCAGGCATAGCCCTGAAGGTGTCTGATGGTGGGAAGATGATACACGGCCTCCACCACGGGGTCTTCATGACCTGGATGATATCGTTCATAGTCTACGGCACCCTGATAATAACGAGGCTGATCCTAGGCACCGGGATTTAGGCCACTAGGCCATTGGGTGGCTCTCAGTCAGTGCTCGGAAGCCACTGCTGCTCTCTGGGGGGGACCTTAAGGCACCACTCCATGCCTAAAGGTAATATATTTACGGTGAGGTACTGGAGGGATGTCCGACCCCTCTGAGGGTAATGGCAACACGGATGCATGCTTCAGGCTCCTGGGGGGGCTCTCAGGTCAAGGGGGGGGCTTCTGGACAGCGAGGCAGAGAGGAGACTGGGGGGGAGATCTGCTCTTCCGGTGGGGATGCAGGGCGCCTGCTCCGTGAACTGAAGGCCATGAACATTTACGATGTTGAGGCCGGCAGGATCCTCGCCGATGGGGGGGACCAGGGCGGGGGGGCAGCCAGGCCATATCTCTTCATATCTGCCCTTAGGTCTGGGAACGCCGAACTCGCGTCCTCAGTTCTGAGGGAACACCCAGAGGTGCTAGAGGACCCGGATGCAGAGAAGGAGGCCGCTGAGCACGCCGGGCAGATCCCGGACCTCAGGAGGGTTCTGGTCATAGCCCTGGCCCGTGGGATGTATCCGGTCATCTTCATCGAGGGTGCCTTATGTCCATGGACAGAGAGACGGTGAACGCACTGATCTCGGAGCTCTCTGCCAGGGGGGGCCTGGACAGGCAGGCGGAGTATGTGATGCACCTAGCCGTTGGCCAGGGGAAATACTGGATCCTGGACAAATACCTGGAGAGGCTGGCGTCACAGGCCGGATCAACGACATCACCATGACACTGTCAAGGGTCGACATCAGCAGGCTCGTGGACGGCGAGATGGCACTGAGGGCTGCGGAGCTGATGCACAGGTACGGACTGAACGACAGGGCACTAAAGGCACTTGCCATGGCTGGCAGGTCTCCGGGAGAAACCGTGCTCCGGGCAAGGATACTGTCTGCCCTTGGCCAGGGCCAGGAGGCACTGCAGGTGCTGAGGGAGGTGGTGCAGTCACAGGAAACAGATGACGAGACCAGGAGGCTTTACGCATCCCTCTCTCTGACAGCCGGCAAGCCGGAGGAAGCGTACAGGTGCCTGAACACCATAATATCGGGGGGGGAAGGGCCACAGAGGAAGACTTCATAATGGCTATACAGGCGTGCAAGAGGATAGCAGACTACGGTTCATGCCTCTCCATAATAAACAGGGCCATCGAGAGGTACGGGCAGAAGGTCAGCTTCCTACGGGAGAGGCTGGAGATAGATAAGACACTGGGGGAGGACTGCAGAGGCGCTCTCTGTGGCCCAGCAGATCCTGGAGCAAGACCCCCCCTCAGACAGCGGTGCCCTGGAATTCGCGGTGAGTGTCCTGTACTCCAATGGTGAGTACAGCAAGGTGATGGAGACCATCAGGAGGTCAGGCGAAGCTGCACTTCGAAAGCTCGGGAACTACTACCTGGCCTCCCTCATCAGGTCAGGCAGGGCAACTGAGGTCTATCCGGACAGCCTGAGAAGGAGTTCATAACCGACCCCCCCCTGTGCATGGACGCCATATTCTTCTCTGTCCGGGATGAGGAGTCTGTGGGCCACCTCCTGTCGCTCCTCAAGGGAATAAGGTCTGAGAGGAGGGAACTGGTGAAGAAGGTACTCGATGCACTGAGGGGGGGGAGGTGGCGCTGAAGGGTGGCGTGGAGGCTTACTCACATTACGGCTCTGAGGCGCTCGTCTGGCTCTCCATAGAGTCCACGGATGCGTTCAGGTCAGGGAAGCTGCCAGCCGGTGCAAGGGAGCAACTGGGAAACAGGTACAGGAGGATCCAGGCACTCTTGGAGAACCTCTCATCCATACAGTCCATGGGCGAAGGCCACGACTTGGCGGACACCCGGGAGTTTATGTACCCCCGTATCCAGGTTCGCCATAAGGCAGGGCAGGTGGGACCTGGCGCTGGGCATACTGGAGAGGGAGCCAGAGAAGAACTACTCCGACCCCCTGGTACATGGCCGTGGTGGCTAGGGCGCTCATGCTCAAGGGTGACCTAGATGGATCGGATAAGGTCAACAGGAAGTCGATGGAGAGGCTGGGGGGGACCGTCTACTCGCACGAGACGCAGATAGGCATAGCGGTGGCCTGGGAAAGCCCAGGGAGGTCATCGCAGCAGTAAGGGCAGCATCAGAGCGCGGGTTCCTCGCGCACGTGGACTGGTCTGTGCTCCACAGGGCCTGCCTCAGGATGGAGGGGGGGCTCGCCGGGGGGGATGTGCTTGCGGAGGCGGAGAAGGCAGGGGGGGTGAAGAACATCTGGGTTGAGAGGATAAGGAGGGACTGCACGGACGCCGGGGGGGCGAGCGTGGTATGCAGGCTGGCACTGGGCGTTCTGAGGGATGCCGAAACAGTATCTGAGGACGTCAGGGCTGCATGCAGGGCCTGCATGAGTGCCGGTCTGAACACGGAGCTCATGGAGGCCCTCGATGACCTTGAGCAGAGGCCCCCCCACGACCCTGAGACCAGCCTTGCCCTGGGCGACGCATATTACGCCCTGGGGGGGGACTTCAGGAAGGCACTGCTCAGCTATAGGGAAGCGATAACGCTCGGTGTGCAGCCTGACAAGATACGCAATTATGCAGACACGCTCATCGAGACAGGGCACCTTGAGGAGCGGATGCCATAATCAGGAAGATGGAGGAGCCGGGAATACTGAAGATAAAGATGCTCTACAAGAAGGGGGGGACGTGCCTGGGATACTGCGCGCCCTCCACTCCCTCGGTAAGGTGAGCCCAGTGGAGCGGGAGTGGCTCCTCTACCTCATCAGGGTCCTGTGGAAGAACCAGGAGGTCAGGTCCGCCCTAATAGATATATACAGGCAGGGCGGGTACTCCTTCCTGGGCAAGGCCATCGCTCAGAAGTACCTGGAAGAGGGGGGGAACATGAGGGAGGCCATATCGATACTGGAGAACATACAGGGCAATTTCCCCCCCAGGGATGTGGACAACGCCAGGAGGCTTGCCTCGTGCTATGAGACCGCAGGTGACTCAGGTGCCGCGGTCTCACTGCTCACCAAGACGCTATCGCTCCTGGATGAGCCGGCCCAGAGGAGGCAGGTGGGGGGGACGAGCTGGCGAGGCTCCTGTACCAGTCGGGGGAGTACGACCAGCTCATAAAGATGTTCTCCAGGGACGCTGAACTGCAGGACCCGGTTGTCCTGGGCTACCTGGTGAGGTCGCACCTGAGGAGGGGTGACTTCCAGAGGGCCAGGGCTTTGATAGAGAGGAACAGGGATGCGCTGGGTCCTGAGGCCTGCAGCCTCCTTGAGAGGGAGATCAGGGCGGAGGAGTCCAGGGTGAACCTCCTCGGAGATGTGACGGAGATAATGAAGGCTGAGGCAAAGCTGGGCAGGAGGATGGGTGAGGCAGAGGCGCAGAAGAGGCTGGGCCTCAGCCAGGAGCGCGTCTCCAGGGCCTACGAGTTCCTGTACCCCAGGGACCCGCACCCCAGGTACGGCAGGGATGTGCTTGAGAGGGTCAGTGCAGACATCATCCCCAGGATACTGAAGGCGTACCGTGGGGGGGTGACCTCAAGGGACCTGGAGATATACATGGTCTTCAGGGCCATGGGCTTCAGGGAGCCAGAACTGGCCAGGGACCTTTACTATTACATAAAGCAGGTTGCGGGCTCCGCTGCAGCAGGCCAGGACCGCTCCACCTCTCGGCGCAGCTGGGAGTTGGGATCTCCGAGGCCGCGTCAGTTAGCACTCAGGTACAGAGAGGGGGGGGAAGGGGGGGCTGATGTATTACAGCTACAGGTACAGCAGGGAGCGCCAGGACATCATAGTAGCGGTGCTGGGACTCACCCTGGCCTTTTTCATCGTGATCGTGAGGTCATCACGTGTCTTCAGCGCAGCCGTTGCAGCCCTGGCCCTGGGGGAGAGCCTGCTGATCACCCTTACCGCCTTTCTCCTGCACGAGATGTCCCACAGGTACTTCGCCAGGAGCTACGGTGGCATCGCTTATTTCAGGCTCTGGCCACTTGGCCTTGTCCTGGCCCTGGTGACATCAGTCATTGGCATCATCTTCGCAGCGCCCGGAGCGGTGAACATTGGCGGCATATACAGGCGGGACCAGGTGGGCAAGGTGGCACTGGCAGGGCCAGGGGGGGCAAACATTGCCATGTCTGTGGTGTTCCTGATGGCTTACCTGCTCGCCGGACACGCTGGTATCGTATCACCTATCCTGCAGGAACTTTCGGAGCTGAATGCGTGGTTCGCACTGTTCAACATGATACCGGTACCCCCGCTCGACGGCCAGAAGGTGCTCTCATGGGACATAAGGGCCTTCGGGGGGGCCACCCTTGCGATCGCCCTCATCCTGTTCCTGATCTTGATCGTCTGACCGGAAATATCTGGTCCAGGACTGATCCGTCAACCTTAAGGAAGAGGACTTCGCTTGATCCCACGGTGAGCCTCATCTCCACTCTGGCCTCAGCAGCCTTCCTCCCCCCCACTCAAGCCTCACGGTCCTGGAGGTGTTCACCGCCCTGACATTGGATGGGGATGCGGGCAGGGAAACCATGAAATAGCCGTCCCTCCTTGAGACCGGAAATGCTGCTTCCGCACTCAGTTCAATGGCTCCCTCGTCCGAGAGCGCAACGTATTTCACCCTTGCGGACACGGGCCCGCCATTTGAGGTAGGGTTAAATATTTTTCATCAATATGAGGGGGAGAGGAAGAAGGCAATGAAGTTCAAGGAAAACTGTTCATCATGCGGTGTTGGACTCATAGAGGTCGGTTACTCCGTGTTCCCGTGTCCCAACTGCGGCGAGGAGCTCATAGGCAGGTGCAAGGAGTGCAGGGAACACTCCACGCAGTACGTTTGCCCGTCCTGTGGCTTCGTTGGTCCGTGAGGTGGTAGTTCTGGGCGAGGTCCTGGCAACCTTCAAGGTGCTCCCGGAGGACGTGTCCACAGACCTTAAGGGTATTGAGGAGAGCTCAGGTCTTCACTTAAGGGAGTGTGCGACATAAACAGGATCGAGACTGAGGACATAGGTTTCGGGCTCAGGGCCCTCCGTGTGGAGGTCATTGTGGACGATTCCGAGGGAAAGATAGACAGTGTAGAGAGGATACTCTCGTCCACAAAGGGCGTTGGGCAGGTGGACAGCGAGGGCGTATCCCTGATATGATATGTCCCTCACCTATTATGAGATCGCGGTAATCGCCTTCACATCCCTGGTATTCCTGGGCCTCCTCCTTATAAGCGTCGTCAGGGGGGGCAGGGATGACCACAGGCCAGGGAATTACAGCCCACACGTCACGGTCATAGTGCCGTGCAGGGGGGGTAAGGACCTAACGCTGGAGAGAAACCTGAGGTCGCTCGTATCCCAGGACTACGGGGGGGACTACAGGGTTATTGCCGTTGTGGACTCCCTGGATGACCCGGCTGTTGAGACGATAAGGAGGGTGGGCCTGGAACTCATGGTGTCGGATGCCAGGTGCGAGGCCTGCAGCGGGAAGGTCAGGGCAATAGCCACGGTTCTGGAGAGGGTGAGGTCAGAGGTTTATGTGTTCGCTGATTCAGATGCTGAGATGCCACCCAACTGGCTCCGGGACCTGGTGGCACCTCTGGGGGACAGTGAAACCGGCCTCTCAACCACTTTCCCCCCCATCTTCTACCCTATGGGCGGCTTCTGGTCGCATGTGAAGATGGCCTGGGGCCTTGTGGGCATGGGCCTCATGGAATCCAGGATAACGAGGTTCGGATGGGGGCGGTTCACTTGCGTTCAGGTCCGAGATAATGGGGGCAGAGGGAGCTTGAGTTCTTCAAGTCAGGTGTCTCTGACGATATAGCGATAACGAAGATATGCAAGGCAAAGGGCCTGAAGTTGGCCTACGTTAAGTCCGCGACCCCCCCCAGGGTGAACTCTGACGACGACTTCTCCACATTCATAGAGTGGTCGAACAGGGAGACGGCCCTATCGATATCTGCGAGCAGCAAGATATTCACCTACGGCATCACGTTCTACATTTCACACCTTTTCCTGATAGCCATGGCTGCGGTCCTCTCCATCTACATCTCCCCCCCTGCCTTCGTTATCCTGCTCCTGCCCATTTCGATAACGATAGCGAGGAACTGCCAGAGGGCTGGGAGGAGGGACCCACTGTTCGTACTGTGCAACCTCCTCGTACTCCCTGTCTATACCTACAACCTCGTCAAGGGCAGGCTGATGAAGGAGATCGTGTGGAGGGGGGGGAGGAAGTACAGGCTCATATCGCCGGACTTCCAGTGAACCTATCGAACCTATTTATATCGTGTGCAGATTCAAGGTTATGGAAAGAGGATCTGCACCCAGGCTCTTTGGCACAAACGGCATAAGAGGCGTACCGAACAGGGACCTCACGGTGGAGTTCGCGCAGAGCATCGGGAAGAGCATAGGCACGTTCTTCAGGGCACGGGAAGTGGCCATGGGCCGCGACACGAGGCTCTCAGGCCAAATGATCATGGGTGCAGTCCAGTCTGGCCTGAACTCAACGGGGGGGACAGACACCGTGGACCTGGGCATCCTCCCGACACCAGCCCTGCAGTACTACTGCAAGAACACTGGCATGCCCGGCGTCATGATAACGGCCTCACACAACCCGCCGCAGTACAACGGGATAAAGTGCATAGATTCCGACGGCTCTGAACTGGCCAGGGAGAAGGAGAGGGAGATAGAGGTCATACACCACTCGGGCCAGTTCCACTCCGCAGACTGGAACTCTGTGGGGGGGAGGAACAGGTGGGACAGCACGGCGGAGGAACTGTACGTGAGGGGGGGGTGGCGTCCAGGGTATCTGTGGACAGGATCAGGGCCTCTGCCTTCAGGGTGGCGCTGGACACGGGCAACGGTGCATCTTATAGGACGAGCCCTGAACTACTGTCCAGGTACGGGGGGGCATCGGTCACGACCCTGAACTCCAACCCTGATGGCCTCTTCACGGCCAGGCCCTCGGAGCCAGTGGAGGCCAACCTGAAGGCCCTCATAAGCACCGTAAGGTCAGGCGGGTATGACCTCGGTGTGGCACATGACGGTGACGCTGACAGGTGCGTCTTCGTGGACGAGAGGGGGGGGCAGTTCGTTGATGGCGACAGGTCACTTGCCCTCATCGTCAGGCACACAGCCAGGAACGGAGACGTCGTTGTGACGCCGGTCAGCACCTCTGATGCCATAGAGGAGGTCTGCTCCGAGGTGGGGGGGCCAGGGTTGTGAGGACGGTAGTTGGCGCTCCCGTGGTAATCAGGACGATGATCGAGACAGGTGCAAGGGTTGGTGGCGAGGAGAACGGTGGCGTCATATTCGGGCCGCACCAGTACTGCCGGGACGGTGCGATGACAATGTCGCTCGTCCTGGACCTGATGGCGCGCACCGGCAGGAAGCTGTCCGAGCTCCTGAAGGAGGTACCGGAGTACCACATGTTCAAGGCATCGGTCGAGAGGAAGAAGCCATGGGAGGAGGTCCTGCCACTGGTCCTGAAGTACGCAGAGGGCAGGAAGGTGGACAGGACAGACGGGGGGGTGAAGGTTTTCCACGAGAACGGCTGGGTGCTGCTGAGGCCCTCTGGCACGGAGGCCATAATAAGGATCTACGCGCAGTCCAGGGACAGGGGGGGATACGCCAGGGAGCTCGGGGGGGAAGAATACAGGGAGTTCCTGGAGGGTGCACAGCTGCGCTAGCCCAGCGACCTCCAGGCATCTGAGAACCTCTTGACCGCTGTGTAGTTCCCGAGCACGCCGAATGCCAGGAGGAGGACTGTGACGGGCGTTATCTGGAAGTACCAGGCATACCGCACCGGGTACACTATCTCAACCACCGTCACCACAATTATTAAGACGAGCCTGTCAGCCCTCCCCATTATTCCAGAGTAGTTCCTGCCGAGGCCAAGGGCCTGGGACTGGGTGCCATGTAGCTCGTCATCAGGACACCCTCCATCCCGAAGAGCCCGAGGCAACGTTGCGAGGTGCTGAAGGCCAGGCCAGCCAGTATGAATATGTCGCTGAACCTGTCTATCACGTGGTCAAGGAGATCCCCTCTCTTCGATGCCACGCCCTTCATCCTGGCCAGTTTGCCGTCGAGGGCGTCGAACAGGGAGGCCAAGGCCACGGCCACAAGCGAAGCGATGAGGTATGGCCTCAGGGATAGGTAGTAGCAGGCCCCCGGCAATTCCTGAGAGCGCCAGGGAAGAAACGGTGAGCTGCGATGGGCTGGCGCGGTAGAATGCCCTGGCTATTGGCTCGATGAACCTGTCGGCCTTCGGTCTGTACGTGTCTAGAGCCATCCGCTAAGGTATCTGTCCCTGTAATTAAGTGATTGCTAGCCTGGATGCGATGGAGAGTATCGTCCCAGCCACAGCGTCAGGGTCCTTGCCCTCGGCGTTTATCCTGAATATCCTTGTGGCCGGGAGGCGTTCCAGGGCCTCCTGGAAGTATATGTCTGCCCTCTGCGTCTCCAGGTTCTCCTCTATCTTCCCCCCCTCTGAGTAGCCCCCCCTCTCCTCCATCCTCCTCCTCAGGGTGTCTTCGCTCACCTCCAGGATGAAGACGGCGGAGCACGGCAGGAGGTGGGAGTAGTGCGACTCCACGAACCTGTAAGGCAGCCTGGCGCATGATAGGAGGTCGATGTCTACCTCGTCACCGTTCACGAACCCCCCCATTTCCCGCGCAAGCTCGTTCAGGGATGCGCAGCTCACCCCCCATAGAGAGCAGCACCCGGCATACCGTGGTCTTGCCGGCACCCGGGGGGGCCCTGTTATGCACATCATACCACTCCCTCCACCAGCGCTTTCCACCTCACCGTCTACCTTCTGGCATTGTGCCCGGCATGCACCCCATGGTTCCCGGGGGGGCCACATTAGAGGGCACTCATACGAGTCCCTCGAGCTCCAGCGGTTCCGTGAGGTGCCTCCTGGCACACACGGGCACCTGGAAGCGTGTCCCTCTGAGATCTCTCTTCACCACCGCGTATTCCGGCAGGTCTGAACGGGTACCGCACTCCTGGCACCTGTAATCGAACCTCCCCCCCTTGCTCTTCATTCTCCTCCCGCAAGATCTGCACGCAGGCGCCTCCCTCTCAAAGGTCAGTGCTGTAGCTTCTACGTATAATTTCTCAAGGTTGAGGGTGCCCCCCCTGCTGAATGAGCCTGTGACCGTCACAGAGTCCCCTGGCATGAGGCCCCCTTACAGTGTCCCTGAACTCCTTGGTGGGCTCATACGCGGCTAGGTCTATCTCCTGACCCCCCCTGTAGACCGCCCTGACGAAAACGTGCGATCCCCCCTCTCTGTCCTTGGCCTTCCGGAGATGCGCACGGTGATCCTGTAGGAGTGCATGTCCTCCAGCCTCTCCGGCCCCCCCTCTATGAGGTGGTCATCGGTACCCTGGTTGCTCATGAATGTCAGGTAGCCGTGCGCATCCAGCATCCCGGATGCCCTGCTGGCCAGCGAGGCAAGGGATTCCGGGTCCGTCCCCCCCTCACGCCCAGCACCACAGGGGGGGTGATTGGGGCCGGGAACAGGGCCACGTGACCGTTCCTCCTGTCGATGTTGTTGAACGTCCCCCCCCGGGTTCCCTCGGCCATCTCCCCCCCTATCCGCCACATCACCCCCCCCTTTGGCGTCTCTGGTGCCCTCGGCTCCCTGTACACGAGGGCCTCGAAGGTATGCCTCTCTCCCGGCCAGGCGATTGATGCAGACGCACCTATTATGCCCCCCCTCCCGTTGCCGAACTCGGCCCACCGGGCCCCCCCAAGGTGCCTGAGGTGGTTCCTGATCTCGTCGGTATCCACGACGTCCTTGACCGCCCTCCAGTACAGCTCCTCCGGGAGCCTGTCACTGGATATCACAATGCCGGGGTTTGTCCCCCCCTCGTCCCTTTCATGCAGGCGCTCCACCACCTCAGCTGCCTCCTCCAGCACGCTTTCCCTGTACACCCTCTCACCATCAGTACATGATTATGGGCTCGCCCCCTCCACGTCCCTATCAACTTGCCGCTGCCACCTGGCAGGCCGAGCTCCACCGAGAGTGCCCCCCCGTTCCCCCCCCTTGTCTTGTACGGTATCTCCGGGTTCAGCCGCACGAGCCTCGGGTACGAGAGGGGGCACCAGGTCGACCTCCCTCAGCACGCTAAGGAGGGTAAAGGTGGTGCACATGCCCTTCCTGGAGTCCGTGTCGTCTATTCCGAGGTGCATCCTACCTCCCGAACCTCCTCTTCCTGGCCTGGTAGGAGAGTATGGCCCTCAGGAAGTCCGTCTTCTTGAACTCCGGCCAGTACACGTCGGAAAAGTACAGTTCGGAATATGCAGACTGCCACAGAAGGAAGTTGGAGATCCTCTCCTCGCCGCTGGTCCTGAGGATCAGGTCCGGGTCCGGTATGGACCGTCGTAGAGGTACTGGCGGAACATCTCCTCGTTTATCTCATCCGGCTCCAGCTCGCCTTCCCTGACCTTCCTGGCTATCTTCCTTATGGCGTTTATGATCTCCTCCCTCCCACCATAGCCGATGGCAAGGTTGAACCTGAACTCATCGTACCCGTTCGTGGCCTCCTCCACCTTCCTGATGGTCTCCTGTAGGTACTCAGGCAGCCTCCTGATCTCACCTATGACCTTTACCCTGATCTTGTTCCTGTGGACGCGCTCATCCTTCATGAGGTCTATGAAGGCCCTGTTAATGAGGGAGAAGAGGAATTCCACCTCATCCGGGCTCCTGGCGAAGTTCTCAGTGGAAAAGCCGTAGACAGTCACGATCCTCACGCCCACCTCCATGCACCACTCAAGCACCTCCTCCAGCTTCTCCTTCCCCCCCCTCAGGTGGCCCTCGTTCTCGGATATCCCCCCACGCTCCTGGCGTAGCGCCTGTTGCCGTCGGTTATGATGCCTATGTGCCTGGGTACAGGGTTCTTCCTGACGTCCTCCAGCAGGATCTTCTCGTAGATCTCGCTTGTAATGGAACCTATCCTCTCGGCTATTCCCATCTCATCCACTCTAGAACTCCTGCACTACCTATGGTTGAATGCAAGCCCTCTTAATAATTTCAACCTTTCCTCGCGAGTATGTGGTACATGTCCTCCCTGGGGGGGGAGTACCCGTGCACCTTCCTCTTCTCCAGGATCTGGCAGCCGGCCTCCCTGAACCTCTCCATTGTAAGGTATAGTGTGTCCAGGTCGCATATCCTGTAATAGAACACCTTGCCACCTTCCCTGAGCACAGAGAGGCCAACGTCCAGGAACTCATCCGGGCTGTGGGGCAGGTTCATAATGACAGAGTCGAATGGCCCGCGCCCCCCGCCACAACTTCCCTTGCATCTCCCAGCACGGGCTCAACCCTTCCCAGGAGCCTGTTGGCCTCTATGTTCCTTCTCATGAGCCAATGGCATCGCTGTTTATGTCCACAGCTGTGACGCTGCACCTCCTGTACCTGGCTATCGTTATGGAGAAAGGCCCGATGCCAGCGAACATGTCCAGCACCCTCTCGCCGTCGGCGACCCTGTTGCACACCCTCATCCTCTCCGTTGCAAGCCTTGGCGAGAAGTATACTTTCTCAACATCGACGAAGAGCCTTATCCCGTTCTCCCTGTGCTCTGTCAGCGTGTGGTAGCTGCCTGCCAGGAAGCTCAGCCTCCGCCTCCTCTCTGTGCCGGATATGCCAGCATCGTGGAAGACTGCGCTCACGTGGCTGTTTGAGGCCAGTATGGAGGAGGCGATCTCCCTGGCCCTCTCAACGTCCCTGACCTTCACTATGGCTATGTCCCCCCCTACCACGTCAAACGATGACCTGAAGGGCCTGGGCCTCTCCCTGGCCTCCTCCTCCACTTCCCTCTCCACAACCTCTCCCGGGGGGGGTCATGGCCTGGCCTCAGAGGTATGAGGACAAAGTCTCCCTCGTGGGCCACCCTGTGTGTCCTGTCCATCCAACCCTGGCGCTTCCCCCCCTCGGTTATCGCCTCCTGTGCCATTTGCTTTTGCACTTTTAGGAACCTCAAGTGCCCATCCTCCTGAGGATGATGGAAGCGTTCCTGATAGTATCGGCAGCCAGCCTTGTTGAGAACCCGGGTATTGTGGCTATCTTGTCTATGCCAGCCGAGGCTACCTTCTCAACCGTGTCAAGGCCCGCCATCTTGAGCCTCCTCGCCCTGACCCTGCCCACGCCCCTTATTACCGTGAGGGCAAGGATGTCCTCCCTAACGCCTTCGCTTATCCTCCTGTAGAGGACCTGGTGCTCGTGGGCACTCTCCCTCTTTATGATGGTGGAGAGTTTCCAGAGGGAGTAGGCCATCCACTCTGCGGAGGACGCACAGCTCTGCACATCGCCAGGCCCGATGGCGTAGGTGTTGCATATCTGCCTCATGGGGACCTCCTCTATCCAGTCCCTCAGCACCAGCGCGGTCTTGGCCGCCTTCAGCGCGGTATCATCGTACGACCTGTAACTGCACTCCTCGAGGAAGGACCAGAGCGTGTCGACCTCGCTTTCAAAGTACCTGAGGGTCTGCATGTCCCTCGTGAGCGAAATGGCCAGCAGGCCCTGTCCACAGAGGTCGTGCCTGCAAGGTATTCCCTGAGCACCACAGCACTCTCCGGGTCAATGTAAAGGTCAGAGACCTCCTTTCCGAACTGGGTGGGCCTGTAGCCATCATCCCACTCCCTTATGAAGCCCTCCCTCTCTAGGAAGTCAAGGGCGGCCGGTATTATGGGCCTGACCCTTTCGATGCCGGACTGGAGTGAGTAAAGGTTGAGGAGTAATAGGCCTCTATCTTTTCCAGTGTGTTGGCTAGGCGGCTGGAAACGAGGGCCAGGCAGTTGAACCTTACCCTCTCCGGGTCGCCGAAGGACGAGACCACTGGCTCTGTTTCCCCCCCGGTCAGGTAGGCCCTGGCCCTGTCGTACCCGGCGGGAGTCGTGGCGAATATGATGGCGTATCCCTGTGTATCGTATCCTGGCCTGCCGGCCCTGCCCAGCATCTGCTGCACCTCGATCGATGGTATGTACTCCGTGTGACCATCGGTGAACCTCGTGGTATCCCTGACAATAACCGCCCTGGCCGGCAGGTTCACGCCTGCGGCGAGTGTTGGGGGTGGCCACTATCACGTCCAGCTGCCTCTCCCTGAACATCTTCTCTATGAGTGCCCTCTGCTCCAGTGAGAGGCCGGCGTGGTGGTATGCCACCCCCTTCCTCATGAGGTCGAACAGGTCCTCCTGATACATGCCATCATCGTCGTAGTCCTCGTCTATTTCGGTCTCCCTGCTGCTGGCGTCGGCCAGCACCCTCGCAGTCTCCTCAGCCCGCCTCCTGGAGTTGACGAATATGAGCACCTGGCCGCCACCGCTCACGAACTTCCACACCAGCCCCCCCCAGAGGTCGTTGCCCTTCGGCAGGTTCTCGATGGACTGGTCATCGTATATTATCCTTCCCCCCCTGTAATATATGCCCCCCCTCCTCAGCTTCACCGGACGGAAGTCACTCACAACGCTCCTGGCGCCGAGCCACTTCGCAATCTCCCCCCCGTAATTGGAAACCGTTGCTGACAGGGCCACAACCCTCAGGTCAGGGTTCACCAGCCTTGCACCCGTGAGCACGTTCTCAAGTACCGGCCCCCTCTTCCTCTCGCCTATAAGGTGCACCTCGTCGGCCACGATCAGGCCCACGTCCTGGAAGACATCAGGGTCGTGGTGCAGGAACGAGTCTGCCTTCTCACCCGTCATCACGACAACATCGTTCTCCCTTATCACTGAGGGAGGGCTGTCGTAGTCCCCCCCAACCGATATGCTCACCCTCATGCCCAGCGACCTCAAACGCTTCATCTCGTCGAACTTCTCCGAGGCCAGGGCCTTCAGAGGGACTATGTATATTGACTTCATCCCTCTGGCGAAGGTGTCGAGGATCGCTGAATAGGCCACCAGTGTCTTTCCCGCGGCGGTAGGAACGCTAAGGAGGACGTTGTGCCCACTGCGGAAATCCTCAATGGCCTCCTCCTGGTGCCCGTACAGTTCGAAGTCCCTGCCACCGAAGAGGTCTAGAAACTCACCGGGGTGGCCCAGATCGCTGACCCTCATCGAACGGTCAATGCTTGACTTTTCATAATGTTTGTGAGCCTTTTAAACAAGTTCAGCATCCACAAGCATGCCCTCCAGGCCTGCTGTGCACGTCAACATGGCGATGAGCCTCAACGGATACATATCCGGACCGGGAGGTAGGCGAGCAAACATATCAAGCGACGAGGACTGGAAGAGGGTTATGCAGCTCAGGGGGGGAGCGTTGATGCCATAATCGTGGGCGTGAACACAGTGATCTCGGACGACCCGGAGCTGGTGCCCAGGGGGGGACAGGGTGTACCGAGGCTGCCGGTCAGGGCGGTGATCGATCCGCACCTGAGGACGCCGGCAGGCTCAAGGATCACCAGGGGGGGCAGTGCCAGGACGATCATATTCTCAGAGAGGCCGGGTGAGGTGGAAGGGGGGGCGACGGTGGTGCACATGCCTCAGGGTGTCAGTGTCCGCTCTGTCCTCTCCTTCATGCACTCGCAGGGATTCAGGTCAGTGCTCCTGGAGGGCGGCAGGAAGACCGTTTCGTCATTCCTGAGGGAAGGCGTGGTCGATACCTTCACACTCTTCCTCTCCTACCTGGTGCTCCCCCCCGATGGTGGGACAAGGTTATTCTCGACGGACACTGAAATCTCCGGCCTTGTTACCTCATCACGGCTCATGGAGGGTGGCGTCCTGCTCCAGATAGACCCCGGGGGGGCCGCTGCCAGGGCCATTCTGTGACCACGGTCCTGTGAATGGCGGACGGTGTGTGCATAAAGTTAAACAGAGCCAGAGACATGCGATACCAGCATGTCAGACGGTGCTTCTGCCGGGATAGACCAGAGGGAACGCGGTTTCCTGCGCCTTGAATGGGCCAGGGAACACATGCCTGTGATGGCGAAGGTCAGGGAATCGTTCCAGAGGGAAAGGCCCTTCAGGGGGGGCATGAAGGTTGCAATGGCACTCCACGTGGAGGCCAAGACTGGAATACTTGCACTCCTCTTCAGGGAGGGGGGGGTGCGGACGTCAGGCTAGCATCCTGCAACCCACTGAGCACAGACGATTCCGTTGTGGCATCCCTGAAAGAGGACTTCGGCCTGTCAGTGTATGCCAGGAGAGGGGAGACGAACGAGGAGTACTACGATTACCTTAACAGGGTTCTCGACATAGGGCCAGACATAGTGGTGGACGACGGCGGTGACCTCGTCCGGCTGCTGCACACGGAAAGGAAGGACATTGATACCGTCATCGGAGGGAACGAGGAAACGACCACCGGAGTGGTGAGGCTCAGGGCCATGGAGAAGAACGGCGTCCTGAGGTTCCCCCCCATGTTCGATGTGAACGACGCAATGATGAAGCACTTCTTCGACAACAGGTACGGAACTGGCCAGAGCACGCTGGACGGCATAATGAACGCCACGAACCTGGTCATAGCCGGGAAAGATGTGGTGGTGGCAGGCTATGGTTTCTGTGGCAAGGGCATTGCCATGAGGATGAGGGGGGGCATGGGCGCCTCGGTGACCGTGACTGAGATAGACCCTGTCAAGGCCGTTGAGGCCATCATGGATGGGTTCAGGGTGGAGAGAATGTCACAGGCGCTGAGGCATGCTGACATTGTGGTTACCGCTACAGGTATGAAGAACGTTGTCCGCTACGACGACCTCCTCCAGGCCAAGCCAGGCCTCATACTTGCCAACTCAGGCCACTTCAACAACGAGATAGAGGTGGACGTCCTGGTGAGTAGGAGCATGGAGAGGAGGAGGGTGCGCGACCATGTTGACATGTTCAGGCTCGAGAACGGCAACAGGGTGTACCTGATATCTGAGGGCAGGCTAGTGAACCTGGCGGCGGGGGGGCAGGGGGGGCACCCCCCCGCGGAGATCATGGACATGAGCTTCGCCATACAGGCCCTCACGGCCAGGTACCTTGCAGAGAACCACCACAGGCTGGAGAGGCGTGTCTACCGGTGCCCAGGGAGATAGACATGGAGGTGGCCAGGCTCAAGCTGGAGAGCATGGGTGTTGAGATAGACAGGCTTGACAGTGAGCAGGAGAGGTACGCGGAGTCCTGGGAGGAGGGCACATGAGCACCGGCAGGTCTGTGATCCTCATAGTCTTTGACGGCCTTGGCGACAGGCCGAACCCTGCCCTGGGGGGGAACAGGACAGCTCTCCAGGCCGCGTACAGGCCCAACCTGAACAGGATGGCAAGGCTCGGCATTACGGGTCTCCTTGACACAGTCTCTCCCGGAGTTGTGGCCGGTTCCGACACATCGCACCTCTCCCTGCTTGGCTACGACCCAAGGAGGTACTACACGGGCAGGGGGGCCCCTTCGAGGCCATGGGCCTCGGCATTGAGGTCAGGCCCGGTGACATTGCCTTCAGGGCCAACTTTGCCACAAGGGAAGGCGGCACGATCACGGACAGGAGGGCAGGTAGGATATCATCCGGCACAGAAGAGCTGTCGGAGGTGCTCAACAGGGAGATCGATGGCGTTGAGTTCATATTCCGCCCCCCCGGTGTTGAGCACAGGGGGGGCGCACTGGTCATGAGGGGTGAAGGCCTCTCAGACGCGCTTTCAGATTCAGACCCTCACGACGTGGGAAAGCCACCGAGGGAGGTGGTGGCCCTGGATAAGGGGGGGCGGAGAGGACGGCATCCGTCCTGAACAGGTACCTTAAGGAGGCCAGGGAGGCGCTCGAAAGGCATCCGGTGAATGTGAGGAGGAGGTCTGAGGGAAAGGGCCCCGCAAATGAACTGCTCGTCAGGGGGGGAGCAGGGAGGGTGCCAGACCTGCCACCTTTCAGGCAGGTACACGGCTTCAGCGGGGGGGCCTGCATCGCGGGCATACCCATGATCACGGGCATATGTGCACTCCTGGGCATGGAGGTCATAAAGGTGGAGGGCGCCACGGGTTCACTGTACACAAACGTGGACGGCAAGATCGCCGCAGCGGTGGAGGCCAGCAGGAGGCACAGGTTCGTGATAGTGAACATAAAGGGCACTGACGTCGCAGGCCATGACAGGAACCCTGTGGAGAAGAAGGGTGTCATCGAGAGGGCGGACAGGGCCATGGGCAGGATCCTGGAGGTGGCAGACAGGGCTGTCATAGCGGTCACAGGCGATCACAGCACACCGTGCAGCACAGGTGAGCACTCCGGGGACCCTGTGCCCCTCCTCGTTTTTCCCCCCCGGACGGGAGGAGGGACTCCGTGATGTCATTCGACGAGGTGTCCGTGGCAAGGGGTGCGCTGAGGCTAAGGGGCACGGAACTTATCGAGTACCTGAAGCAGGCCGCCGGGCTTTCCGAGAAGTACGGGGCCTGAGCGGGATACATTTAAATATTTTCAGCTTGTTATCTGTCTGACAAACGCATGACCATGGAGGACGGGAGGAAGAGGAGTCCGTATGGCCTCGGCAGGAGCATGAGATCGGGGGGGCGCCAGTTCTCCGGCTTGAGGCCCCCCCATGGTTTACTCCCAGGCACAGGGCATTGGCCTCTGCCTGCTCTTCACAGCCCTCCTCATATGGCTCCCGGTGGCGGGCCCGGCGCTGGCAGGCTACCTTTCGGGGGCGGAAATCGGGCACAATGGGCAGGGCCCTGGTCTCTTCCCTCGTTACCACCGCGGTTTTTGAAATACTGGCCCTCTCCCTGGCGCCATTCAGGACGGGTGTCCTCCACGTTGCGGGAACATACATCGAAGGCACGCTACTCACACTCTCCACCTCGGGAGTGATCAACGCCTCATCTGTACTGTTTTCCATCCACACGGCCTATGGGCTCCTGAGGTCATTCACAATCTTCGTGCCCTCGGCCCTGATAATACTTAACACCTTCAGCCTCATCGGTGGCCACCACTCCTCGCAGATCAGGAAGGAGAGGATCTACCTCGGTGGGAGGCAGGCAACAACGGTTGCAGGGGGGGAGGCCCCCCCCAGGGAAGACACCGATGACTCCGGAGACAGCCCCCCCTCCTGGTCTTACCTGGAATAACCAAGGCACTTTTAATACTACCCAGGGATAAGGGTCTGCATGATCGACGTCAGGAGCCTGAGGGAGGACCCAAAGCCTTTCTACGATTCCTGCAGGGCCAGGGGGGGATTCGACGTCTCTGTCCTGGACAGCTTCTTCGACCTGGACAGGAGGTGGAGGGAGAACAGCAGGAGGCTTAACGAACTGAAGCACAGCAAGAACGTGATCACCGCGCAGGTGGCCCAGGCTGTGAAATCTGGTGGAGACGCGGAGGCCCTCAGGGAGAAGGTGAAGGGCATTAACGGTGAGATAGAGCAGCTTGAAAGGGAACAGGAGGCCATAGAGAGGGAGAGGGACAGGGTGCTGAGAATGATCCCGAACCTGATACACAGCTCTGTGCCCGTATGCTTCGGTGATGACAACAACGTGGTGGTGAGGAGCTGGGGGGGAGTGGCGAAGGTGTGCAGGGAGGACGAGGGCTACATGAGGGCCAACGGTGGCGGGATGGAGTACGAGATCATAGAGAAGAGGCCCAGGAGCACGTGGACATACTCCCTGAGCTCAACCTGGTCGACCTGGAGAGGGCAGCGAAGATAGCCGGCAGCCGGTTCTACTTCATAAAGAACAGGCTCCTGAAGCTTGAACTGCTCTCATAAATTACGCCATTGACTTCCTGTCTGAGAGGGGGGGCTTCAGTGTGGTGGAGCCACCATTCATGCTCAACCTCGAGAGCATGTCCGGCGCAACTGACATAGAGACATTCAGGGACACGCTGTACAAGATAGAGGGTGAAGATCTTTACCTGATATCGACGTCCGAGCATCCCATAGCCTCCATGTTCAGCGGGGGGGAGTTCCTGGAGGAGAGGGACCTGCCCATGAGGGTGGCTGGCCTGTCCGCCTGCTTCAGGCGTGAAGCCGGTTCGCATGGCAAGGACACGAAGGGCATATTCAGGGTGCACCAGTTCAACAAAGTGGAGCAGTTCGTCTTCTGCAGGGAGGACCAGAGCTGGGAGTTCCTTGAGGAGATCCTGAACAACGCCGAGACGATATACAGGAACCTTGGCATACCGTACAGGGTTGTCAACGTCTGTTCCGGGGGGGAGCTAGGAAGGCTGGCTGCAAAGAAGTACGACATAGAGGCCTGGTTCCCCGCGCAGGGCAGGTTCCGTGAGGTGGTCTCGGCCTCCAACGACACAGATTACCAGGCCAGGGCACTCTCCATAAAGTACCGCAGCAGCGAGGGAAACAAGTTCGTGCACACACTGAACAGCACGGCGGTGGCCACCACAAGGACGCTGGTTGCCATAGTCGAGAACTTCCAGCGCGATGACGGAAAGGTGATAGAAGTACCGAAGGTCCTGGTTCCATACACAGGCTTCGACCACATAGGTGAGTAGCTCAGGCTGGCCCAGTGTCTCACTGATTACGGGTAAAAATTCAACAGCATTTTCACTGAACCCAACCAGATCGGCATCCCGCTGCGTGTCACCTTGACCTCTCTGCGTACGCGTTCTTGGCAATGGTAGGTGAGTACTTCTTCCACCTGTCCACTATCGGCAGCTTCTCCTCCACCACCTGGTCCATGACGTTCAGGTACCTGAGAATGCGACGACGGAGATATCAGCGTCCCTCACCGCTGAGATGAGATCCCTGTTGGTGTTCGTTGAATCTCCGCCGGAAAAGACGCCGGGTATGGACGTCATCCCGTACATGTCGAGTATTGGCTGTCCCTGTGGCGTGAGCCTGAGCTGCCTCATGTACTTCTCACCCATGAAGGAGTAATCGGTCTCCTGGCCCGTCGCCTCTATGACGTAGTCCGCCTTTATCTCAAGCACCTTGTCCTTCTTTGGCACCGGTTTGGCCCTGCCACGGCCCTCCATGACCATCTCGTTCTGCCAGTACCTCACCTTCACGACCCTGCCGTTCTCCTTCACGTACTCGAAGGGCGTGACTTCCCAGATGTAGTGGACACCCTCCTCCAACGACTCCTCCATCTCCTCGTCTGCATTGAGGGACGGGTAACCTGGCCTGTCCACCTCCCTCCTCCTGTACATTATGTAGACGTTCTTGGCCCCCCCGAGCTCAGGGAGGTCCTTGAGGCATCATTGGCAGTGAAGCCGCCACCGATTATCACCACATTCTCGCCAACATCCGGCCTCTCGCCGAAGCTGACCCTCCTCAGGAACTCTGTGGCGTGCACCACATTGGGCGCGTCGCTCCCTGGCGTGCCGGTCATCCTCGGTTTCTGGTTGCCGACGGCAAGGAATACGGCATCGTAGGTGTTCATTATCTCCTCGAAGGATATGTCCCTGCCCACCTCAGTGTTCAGCCTCACCTCCACGCCGTGAGAGAGGATGAAGCCTATTTCCTTGTCCAGGACGTCCTGTGGCAGCCTGTACCTCGGTATCCCGGTCTTCATGAAGCCGCCCAGTGCGGGCAGCTTCTCGAACACGGTCACCTTGACGCCCTGTATGGAGAGGTAGTATGCCGCAGTGAGGCCTGCCGGGCCTCCGCCTATGACGGCCACCCTTTTGTTTATGAACTTGCGCCTGGGCACATCTATTATCTTCGAGTAGTCGTCGAACTTGTCCGCCGCGTACCTCTTCAGGTGCCTTATCGCCAGCGGGCCGCCTGTGTCGAAGAGGACGCATATGTCCTCGCACATGTGCGTGCAGACCCTGCCTATCACAGCAGGGAATGGAAGGGTCTCGAATATTATCCTCACGGTCTCGGCCGGATCGCCAACTGAAACGTTCCTAATGTAAGCCCCCTATATCCAGGCTTGCAGGGCATGCCTGCGTGCAGATGTTGCACCCGAGACACCTGGAAGCCTCGGCAACAGCCTCCTCATCTGTGTAGCCCCTGACTGGTTCAAGCGTGAAACCCTTGAGCCTCTCTGCCGGGTCTTCATGGGTGATCTTCACGCGCTCCAGGTTCAGCATAACTAATTCACCTCAGTAATTTCTCTTCCAGTATTAACATTTGCCCATCACCCAATGATCCTGGGCACCACGATCATTGCGAAGAACAGGTCGAAGAGCACCACCGCGGCTAGGCCTATGTAAAGCGAGTTCTTCTGCTCTATGAAGGTCGCCAGCGAGAACACAACCACGGTTATGGGGGGGTGAATATGAGCACCCAGAGGCCGAGGGTTATGAAGTAAACGCCGTCCAGGGAGCTATGCCGGAGAGGATGTGGTTCAGGTATATGTACTTCGAATCAAGGGTGTTGTGGTAGGCTGCCAGCTGGAGGACGGAGAAGCCGTCCGCTCCGTGCCTCGCAAATATAAGGAGCACCCCGAGCAGGATGAGCGTCACGCTCGTTATCACTCCTGCCCTGAGGACGTAGGAGACCACAGTGTCCCTCTCAACCATCAGGTCGTCACCTCCTTCCTCTGGCCCCCTCGTGTTTGATAGGTACAGGCCAAGTATCATCACAATCGCGAACACCACCGATATTATGAACTGGATTAATGTGGCTATGCTTATTATGTCCCTTATGTAAAGGCCCTTGAGTACCATCTCAACCCCGAGGAATGAAAGGACGCCGAAGAAGATCCACCTTATGTTCTTGTTCGTCATCCTCACCAGTATCTTTGCACCTATGAAGGCCCCGGTGAGGACGCCTATGGCAGTTGCAGCGGCTATGAAAACCTGTATGTAGCCCTCGTACCAGTATATTGAACTGCCTGTGGCGGCAGTTATGCCGATCATGAAGTTGCTTGTGGTTGTGGTCACCTTCATGGGCAGGTTCATGGCCCAGTCCATGCCCAGCACCTTGAGGGCCCCCCCGCTCCCGATGCCCAGGAGGCCCGATATGGTGCCCGCGAAGAACATGATTATCTCGCCGAGCCACCATCTCACTCCATTGTAATCTACCCTCTTCTTGAGCCTCGCATCGTAGTAGGATCCAGAGAGCTGGAATACCCTCGTTGTCCAGTCAGGGTCCATCTTCTGGGGGGGTATCTCGTACTTACCCTTCTTTATGGTGGGTATAAGGGAGAACAGGAGTACAATGCCAAACACTATGTATATGACCCACTGAAGCGAGTGCCTGTATATGTCAACAGCGAGTATTGAGCCGAAAATGGCGCCAAGCGTCGTTGCGACTTCAAGGCCAACACCCACCTTCACGTTTGTTATCCTGTCCCTGGTGTATGCGCTCGCTGAGCCCGCTGATGTGGCTATCGTCGACACAAGGCTTGCTCCGGTTGCAAAGATTATGGGAACGCCGTAGAAGATCGTGAGGAGAGGGACAAGCACTGTACCCCCCCTCCCAGGCCAGTGAGGGAACCGAGGAGACCAGCGAAAATACCACCTGCAACTATGCTGATGAACCTGATGATTGCGCCGATGTAAGTCAGCATCAACTGGGTATTCCCTGATTAGATAAATTACTTATTACCTGGTTCACACTTTATATGGACTACTGAAAGTTATTCAATACGCTCCCTGTGGCTGTGCACCCAGAGGTGTTTTTAATTGGATATATTGTAGTTCATTCAATCCTTGGAAGTATACCAACAAGAGAAGCGTTCCAACTTACTAAAACATTTGGGGGGCCAGGGCACGTGTGAAATATAAATAGGGACAGTGGATTAACCACATCATGCCAGTAAACATTGAGGAACTGCGCCATGGCCAGGAGCTCCTCAAGAGGGGGGTTTGCCAAGATGACCAAGGGTGGCGTCATAATGGACGTCACCAATGCGGAGCAGGCAAGGATAGCAGAGTCCGCAGGCGCTGTGGCGGTTATGGCCCTTGAAAAGGTGCCTGCCGACATAAGGGCGGCCGGCGGAGTGGCGAGGATGGCTGACCCGGAGAAGATAAAGGAGATTATGGACGCGGTTTCGATACCTGTGATGGCCAAGGTGAGAATAGGCCACCTGAGCGAGGGATACATCCTGGAGGCCCTCGGTGTGGACATGCTGGATGAGAGTGAGGTGCTGACCCCGGCTGACCCGTTCTTCCACCTGTACAAGAGGGAGCTGAAGGTGCCGGTTGTGTGTGGGGGGGCCCGGACACTCTCAGAGGCAGTGAGGAGGATATTCGAGGGTGCCGCAATGATAAGGACGAAGGGGGGGGAGGCAGGAACGGGCAACATAATTGAGGCAGTGAGGCACATACGCCTTGTCAACGAGGGAATATCCGTTCTTTCGGAGATGTCCAGTGATGAAATCTCCAGGGTGGCCGAGAACATTGCATCTTCTTACAGCAAGCTGCGCAGGGAGGTCTCGAAGGAGCTGCTGGGGGGACGAGGACAAGCTATCCCTCTCCAGGGTCTATTACGGCCTTGACTACGACAGGATCGTGAAGGAAATCCTCTCCATACTGAAGGAGATAAAGAGGCTGAGGAGGTTGCCGGTGGTCAACTTCGCGGCTGGGGGGCGTTGCAACGCCAGCGGACGGTGCCCTGATGATGAAGCTGGGCGTCGATGGCGTGTTCGTGGGGAGCGGTATATTCAAGAGCCCCCCCAACCCGGAGAAGATGGCCAGCGCAATAGTGGAGGCTGTGGAGAACTTCGAGGACTACAAGATGATAGGCGAGGTCTCGAAGGGACTCTCCGGAATGCGTGGCACGGACATCTCCACAATACCGCAGGAAATGAGGTTGCAGGAGAGAGGATGGTAAACGACCCCTGATCTGCTCACATCCCTGGTCACCGTAGCGCTGCTCGCAGCGCTGTTCATACTGTCCCTGAAACTGAGCATCTTCGACCTCAAGGGTAGCGTTGCAGCGCTCCTGGTCGGCCTCATAGTCGGTTTCCTGGGATCAATAAGGTGGCTCATACTGCTGATAGTGTTCGCAGTGTCTTCTCACTTCGCTACCAGGGCTTACATGGAATACAAGACGAAGAATAACCTGCAGGAGGGCGCACATGGGGGGAGAGGAGGGGGTCAAACGTATTCTACGCAGCCCTGGTTGGAACGGTCTTAACACTCTTCAACTTCCTGAGGCCAGCCCACCTCCCCCCCTATTTCACCCTCTTTGCCATCTCGCTGTCAGTGGTGAACGCTGATACGTTTGCAAGCGAAATAGGCGTTATAGACAGGAACGTCTACATGATAACGAACTTCAAGAGGACAGTGCCCGGCGTCAATGGCGGCGTATCCCTGACCGGGGAAATGGCAGCGCTCGGGGGTTCCCTCATTGTAGGCATAGCTACCTCATCCTGGTTCCAGGCAGGCCAAACCCAGCTTACTTTGCGGCTGTTGTCCTGATGGGCTTCCTGGGGGGGTGCCAGATAGACAGTGTCCTTGGAGCAACCCTGGAAAACCGTGAAAAGCTCACTAAGGGGGAGGTCAACCTTATATCCTCACTCCTCCCTGTCATCATATCTGCACTGATATTCTACTGAACTCAGGTCACCTGTGCCAGGTGTTCTGCATCCAGGGCTTCCCTGAAGTTGCTGAACCTGGCCCTCCTCATGAGGTGGAACTGGAAACCCTTGTTCTCCTCCATGATCGACCTGGCGTCCTCGAGGAACCTTTCCCTGGGCAGGACAATGTCGCAGTTCACGCCTGCCTCTGCCCTTGAGATCCAGAGCCTCCTGGACCTGGACATGGAGAGTGAGCCGCACATGCTGAACCTGTAGCCAGGTGAGAGCCCGAGCATGGAGCCCTCCGATGCGATCACCACGTCACCCAGCATGGCTATTTCGTAACCCTCGTTTATTGCGTCACCGTTGACAATGGTGAACACAGGTTTGTCAAGCCCTATCAGGAGAGATACGAAGGCCCTTATGGCACCCAGATCCACCGACTTCCCCCACTGTATGCCCCCTCAAAAAGATGCTGTTCATTCCTGTAAGCGCAAGGGCCCTGACGTCACTGTCGACCGAAGCGATCCCGAGGACAGATATGGCCTCTTTTATTGCATTCTCACTTGCGATGCCTGCGGTATTGCTCCTGAAAACGACTATCCCGATGCTTCCCTCTCTCCAAAAAGAGATGTCGTGGTATCCCACGACCCTAACGTCACTCATGGTAGTTCGCAGCCCTGTAGATCCTGAGGACTATGCCCGCAAGTATCAGGAGCACGCCTAGTCCTATGCCAAACTCGGACTCGTTGGGGGGGACATATGTCGGGTTCAGGCCTGATATGACGTAAGCTATGGCTATCATCGCTATCGCTATGATCGATGTGAGTGCGATGGCTGTGTTCTGGCTCATGTAGTGTACGTTCTTTGGCTTCTTTACGGTCTCCCCCCCCATTGCCATCTCAATCTTCTGCGAGACGTCAGCGCTCTTCATCGTACCGACTGCTGCAAAGACGGTCACTCCGCCGGTGAAGATCGAGCTGACCAGGTTCAGGCCATCAGAGTGTGCGAGGAAAGCGAGAAGTTCTGGGCGAACTCAAATATGCCCACAGACATGATCATTGCGAATATTATGAACGAGGCCAGCATGCTCCTGGCTCCTACCCTCAGCCTACCCTTCTTGTAGAGCCTGCCAAGGGCCAGCATTCCTCCAACGACTAGGACGAACGGAGGCACAACGACTGCGGCAGTCTCCCAGCCAGGGATCTCCACACCGGCGCAAGAGCACCCCCCCAGAGTGACAGTATCACAAGGTAGATGATACCTAGTATGCCGAAGGCTGTTACAACTGGCCTGGCAAGCGGGTGGAGGTCGTTGCTGTTGTCTATGAACGGTATTATTATGAAGTAGATGAGAGGGATCACTGCAAACGTGATCGTGGCAGCCAGGGCCTCAAGGCCACCGAATGCGTGAACATCTCGAAGTCCACTGCCTTGTAGACGAATAGCAGGAACCATGGTGGGTACGGGGGCACGAAGGATGCGAGTGAACTGCTGGGCGATACCTGCGGGAATGGTGAAAAGAGTGCAGGTACATTTGGAAGCAGTGCCACAACTGATGGTATGAGGATTATGATGCCGAACGTCATCAGAGCAAGCTGCACAGTGAACGCCAGGTTGTAAGGGCTCCAGGGCTTGTATGTGGGCTTCTCCTCGTCTATGGCAGGTGCCTGTACTTCGATTCCTTGTTGGAGGGCATCATTCCGTTTGCCTCTGCCATGAAGAAGTGGAAGCCAAACAGCAGGCCCACCAGAGCGGCCAAAATTATGTGCCATCCCAGCATCCTTATGAAGAGGCCTGTTGTGGTGCCGTTTCCAAAGAAGACGTTCTCAAGCCAGGGGGGGCCTATGACTGGCACAGAGAGTGCAATGCCCCTGCCCACGTCCGTGGCATCCACTGAGAGCACGTCCCCCGTCATGGAGTAGCCGAAGTAACCCACGCCAACGGTCAGGAGGAGGAGTATGACGCCGGTGATCCACTGCAGCTGCCTTGCTTCTTGTAGGCGCCCATGAAGTAGTTCCTGAACATGTGTATGTAGACAAGTGCTATCATCGCGTATGCACCGTAGAGGTGCGTTGTGAGGAGCAGGGACCGAATGGCACCTCGTTTATGATCGTCTCAGTGGTAGCGTATGCGTTTGCCGGGTTATAGTAGAGAAGGAGGAGCAGGCCGGTTATGACTTGGTAAATGAAGGCGATCGAGACAAGCGCGCCTGTCCAGTAAAGGAAGCCCCCCTTCTTCCTCATGTAGTCAGGTACGCGCCTAAGCGGGAGGTCCTGTATGTGGAGCGGGTCCTTGCCAAGTATGGTTTCACTAATTCCTCTCTTGGGTATGTCCATCTATCGATTCACCTCACGAAGACGGGGGGGTTCCCAGGTCAGTGACCGTTGTGGTTGTCGTACCCACCGGAAACGGAGTGCCGCCACTCAGGTCTGAGGGCTTGCCGTATATTGTTGGCCCAACCATTGATTTCACGTAAAGGGTATCACTCACAGGGTCCCACTCAAGCACTACGTTGGGCAAAGGCTTGGCCGTGGGCCCGGTCACCACGCAAAGCCGTGCAGTGGGTCGTATGTGCTACCGTGGCAGTTGCAGTGTATCAGGCCGTTCTTGTATGTGTTCACCAGGCCGGGGGGGTGTCCCGGGATGGGCGTACCCGGTGTGTAATAATGTATGATTGGTGGCACGCAGCCGAGGTGCTCGCAGATTGCACTTGATGCAACGATGTTCTGGTCTGGCCCCCACGCCGTGCTGACATGAACTTCGCACCCGTCGCAGGTATGGTCACCTCCGTGCTCTCGATCTTTATGGGCTTCCCGCTGGCATCTGCCAGCTTAAGCAGGAAATTTGGCTCACCCTGGAGCGGGTAATCAAAGACGAATATGCTGGGTGAGTTTGTCGGGAAGTCTGCTGTCTTCAGAGGTACAGGGATGGAGCTGGTTGAATTCGGAGGCACCCAGTAGAGCTGCATCGTCGGGAACGAGGTTATGCCAGCCACCGGTGTCTTCACGTTCTGCAGCACTGCCTTAACAGCTCCGCCTGCCGCTGCAATCACGGATACAGCAACCATTACCTTGAGAAAATTCCTCTTGCCCTCGTCAACAGGTTCATCATCCGACGGCATCGTCTAGAGATTGTAACACTACTTATAATAATTTTCCAGATTGTGCCTTGCCCGACTATGGAGCGCAACGGGGGGGGCAGGCCAGGGCTGGAGCACTTTCTCCCCCCCTCCTATCACAGGCAAAGGTATTTTAAAAGCATAACTATGCAGCATCCAGGTAAAGGGCCTGTAGTCTAGTGGTCATGATGTCGCCCTTACAAGGCGGAGGTCACCGGTTCGAACCCGGTCAGGCCCATTGGGTTCACTGGTCTCAGTTTCTAATCAAAGGTACCGAACCTTCCAGGTGGCTTGGCGAAGAAGAGGTTCTCCATAACTGAATCCCTAGGCAGTGAGCTTATCCTGTCATCCAGTTCCCTAAGGAACCTGTCCCTGGTGGCTCTATCCACATCCAGGCCGAGGTTCTGCATCATCCTCATGAGACCACCAACGGCCACCTGGTAGCCGTAAAAGTAATGCAGTGCCCTTCCGACCCTCTTCCTTATCTTCTTCAGGTAGGCCTCTCCGGCAAGCATAGTACCGCCCAGGACACTCACGTCTCCGCTTCCTTGCACCCCCCCGGAGGAGTGCAGTAGCGACGCTATGTATCCAGAGGCCTCCTCGAGCACCTTGTCAGCCTCCCTGTTCCCCCCCATCCTGGCGATGTCCACAAGGCCCGGGGGCAAGAGCAGCTATCCTTCTCTTAGAAAAGTTCCTCTGGGCCTCCGATATGGCGTCCCTCAGTGGCAGGCCATAGTGGCCCTCGACGAGCCTCACGAAGTCCCGGCTCTCCATTATCCCGTCTGCCTCCCTGGTCGCCAGGTTAAGTGCCCTCAGGCCGAACCAGTACCCGGAGGCCTCGTCACCGCACAGCCAGCCCCCCCAACCTGCGAGCCTTTTGAGCTCCCCATCCTTTTGCACAAAGCAGACGCTGCCTGTGCCACCGGCGAAGACAAAACCGTCGCTGCTCATGTTGGCCAGGAAGTACGCGGCTGACCCGTCATTCTCGACAATGAAAGGCCTTCCTCCTGAGACCCTGCTGCATATCCTTTTCCCTGTCTCCGTGTCCTTCTGGGAATCACCAACACCCGCGAGGCCGAAATAAAAATGCCTGACCGGATTCGAACTAATACCGGCCATTTCCAGGGCCTTTAATATGTTCTGTACTGCAACCTCTTCCGGAACGCTCGTGAAGTTAGACGGCCCGGATACGCCGCATGAGACTATGCTGTCCTCAGATTCGTCATAGAGAATGGCAACGGTTTTTGTGGCCCCCGCCATCCACAGAAACAAGCATGGGGGGGTGGGTAAGGTATAGTGTTTATTGATTTTTTCACTTCTGGACAACGAGGCTCACATGGGTCAGTGCATTCAGGTTCGTGTACTCATTCTCAACCACAATGGTCAGGTTGTACGTCCCGTTGGAGGCAAAGGCGTAAGCCTCAGGGTTGACACTGAAAGTGAGTATGTACGAGTAGCTGTCTGGAGCCCTCAGTGGGACCGAGGAGGACTTGGGGGGGTAGATCGTTGTGGATGTGGACGATGTCAGGTTTATCAGCTGAGTCACGGTGAAGTTTCCTGAGCCGTTTGCCTGCGCCTCTATCGCTGGCGGAAGGTCGTAGATGTAAACTGTTGCGTCGGTGGTCGTGAAGTTGACCGTTATGTTGAAAGTGTCCTTGTAGTCTGTGCTGTTGATCGTGATATTGGTGGGGGCTAACTGCAGTGATGTTGAGCACTTGCTGCTGTGAGCTGTAGTTGATGGCTGAGGCAGCGGCATGCCCTATTCCTATACCCACGGCCACCACAACAATAGCCAGAATGGCAGCCAACCATCCCTTCAATCACACCACCTCAGCGTCTCATTCGGAATGCGGCCCTGCATCGTGATCTGGACATGATTGAAAAAGTGGTTAAAAAATTTCTCCACCCCCCCGCATCTCACATAGGCTTCCTGATCACGTGGAAAGAATCCTTCTTCTTCACGAAGTCTGCGATTGCATGGGCAGCCGCCACCGCCTCGACGCCGCCGGATATGTATATGAGCGGAATCACCAGGGCGTTGTACCACCACTCTATCCTCATGTGCTTCGTGACGTACCTGTTGATCCTGAAGCCTTCCAGGTACATCCACAGCTGGTACGCCATAGTGAACGCCCACAGAGGCACGAGCCACGGTATGTCAGGCACAACCTGGACACCGAACAGCATGGAGGCCACAACCACTATGACCGCATACTGGAAAGGACTCACAGCGTAGGATATTGTGTAGAGCACCATGGGTATCTTGACCTTGGGCCTCAGCTTGTTCGAGAATACAAGCTGCAGGAAACCGGAGTACCAGCGCCTCCTCTGTTTTATGAAGTCGTAGATCGTTGGAGGCGAGGCCCCCGTAGACAAAGGAGTTGAGGAACTTGCTCTTTCCAGGGTATAACTGTGAGAATACCAGGCCAAAGTAAGAGTCTTCGAGCCTGTTGACACCGAAGTCCCACCCGATCCTGTTCTCCACAGACGACCTCACAAGGAGGTGTTCACCGTGCAGTCCGGCCAGGGGCCTACCCAGTATGCCGGTGAAGAAGTGGAACCTGGTCAGGTCGTCAGAGGGCCTTATAGAATCAGCGACCCTTGCTATCCATGACTTTGAGAGGTCGTATGGGAAGCTCAGGACACCCTGTGCCAGGTGATAACTTACTCCGTCGTCCTCGCTTATGAACTGCGCTATGGACTTTATGGTATCTGCCCCCCCAACAGCGGTGTCGTCGTCGAGGTGGTATATGAACACATCGTCCCTGGCCAGCCCCCCCTCTCTTTCCCTTACAATCCTTGCGTATTCCAGTGCCCTGGCCTTATTCTTTGCCCCCCCGTTCCTGCACCTGAACCCTGAAGGCACGGTGACAAGGTTGATCGAATCCCCCCCGAAAGTCCTGAGGAGCGTCGGAATTCCCTCTGATCCCTCATCCACGACCACATCGATCCTGAACCTATCCAGGTGGAGCGGCGCGAATGTGAGGATCGACTGTATCACCCTGGAAAGTGCGGGGAGCACATCCATGCTCCCGACGGATGGTATGGTGAACACCACCAGTTTCGAGACCCTACCTTCGAACCTCGGTGTGGCATAGCGGCTCGCACCGAATGCCCCCCCCACGGTTCCTATGACAGCGGCAGGGAAGTAGAGGGACCATATGAACCCTACAAAGTAGCTCCCCCCCTACCTATGAAAGCGTGCTGAACGGAGTAGTAGAGCACAGGGACACTTACCAGGAAGATTATGAGGAGGTGTAGCATGTTCCCCCCCTTCTTGAAGTCCCTGTTCCCTCTCCTTCTATTACCAAACATCTCTCCGGTCGATGTCTTTGATTCGGAGGTTATTAATAACAATTTATGCCTAGGTGGTGATATAATCCAAACTGTGTATATGTCACGATAAATTATTTTTAGTTTAATTTTTATACATTTCCCGAGGTTACCACAGCCCTTCTCCTGTTTTTACACATTGAAAAAGTATTTTATTGGGAAGAATTACAGGCTAGATCGAGTTGCAACCGGACTGGGATACATATTTCATGAGGATGGCCTTCTTGGCCGCATCCAGGTCAAACTGTGTGCGGAGGAAGGTCGGGGGGGCAGTGATCGTGAAGGACCGGAACGTTCTGGCCACAGGGTACAACGGGCCGCCATCAGGGTCTGCCCACTGCGATGTTGCTGGGTGTGTCAGGAACATAATGGACATAAAATCGGGGGGGGAGCGGCATGAGCTCTGCCGCGGACTGCATGCAGAGCAGAACGCGATAATACAGGCTGCGGTGCATGGGGGGGTGAGCATAAAGGATGCCGTGATATATGTCACCACGCATCCCTGCGTGGTATGTGCGAAGATGCTCATCAACGCCCACATCAGGGAGATCGTTTACGCTGAGGGGGGGTACCCTGACGACCTCTCGGAGCTCATGCTGATAGAGAGCGATATGTCGACCAGGCAGTTCAGCCTTCCAAAGAGTGAAGTGCGTGCCATGCTGGGTGAGATCCCTCCAGAACTGAGTGGTGAGGACTGATGGGGGGGATAGTCGTTGAGGTTGTGAACCTGATCCTCTCGATAATCCAGACGATAGGATACCCGGGGGGGATATTTGGCCTGATGCTGCTCGAGGGCATGCTGCTCCCGATACCCTCGGAGGTTGTGATGCTATTCGGAGGCTACCTGGTGGTTTCGGGCGGGCTGCCCGCTTACATGAACGTGCCGGCCTTTGCCCTGCTTGTCCTTGCGGGTACTCTGGGCAACCTGGTGGGAGCCTACATAGCCTATGCCATCGGGAGGTACGGCGGGATACCTCTGATAATGAAGTTCGGAAAATACGTGGCGCTGGACGAGAAATCTGTAAGGAGGACGGAGGAGTGGTTCAGGAAGTACGGGCCTGCGTCTGTTTTCTTCACAAGGCTCGTGCCGGTGTTCAGGACATTCATATCCATACCTGCGGGAATAGGTGAGATGGATCTGAAGAAGTTCCTCGGGCTGAGCTTTGCCGGTTCACTCATCTGGGACATAGTGCTGGTATACCTGGGCATGAAGCTCGGGAGGAGCTGGGAAGTGGCTGTGAACTTCTTTGACAAGTACACATACGTTGCTGTGGTGGCAGCTGTCCTTGTGATACTCTATATAGCCTACACCAAGTACAGGTCTCTGAGGAGGGGTGCTGGAAACTAGTTCCAGTACCTTAAACAATGCTTCACCCGCTACTTTCTTCGCAGGAGTACCTGCTCCTCGCAGTTCCCTGGTATGTGAAACCAAAGCAACAGCGCACTTACTTCCTTTCCTGGCTTGCACCATCGTAGGTGGCTGCCACCCTGCAATTCCGAACCGGGCTTGCATGCCCGTGGTGCCCGGAAGGGAGACGCTATAATGGGCCAACCCTGCGCTTTCCACCGGTCAATTAGCTACATTGCTATTTTTAGATCACGCCGAGGAGGCACATCAGGCAATTGGTGCCAAAATGTGGGTTTTTAAAATATGTTTTAGGGGACAATGAAGGAAAGCAGAAAGATTACGAAACCTATCCCGGCCATCACCTCAACGGTCAGTTCAGTTATGTGTGCAAACTTGAGGAGCAGGCCTGCGAGCTCTATGACAAAGAGGCCCGTGAAGAATAGTGGGTATCTTGCCCTGCTGTTCATTATGCTCTTCATTCACCTCACCTCAGTGTATCAGGATTATGTTGGGGAACATGTGGACGCCCAGTGCCCTTATGTAAAGGTCCACGAATATCAGGAGCGAAAGGCTCGTCCAGGCCAGTGCCTCGTGGTGCCTGTTGAGGGCTGACTGGAACCTGAAGAATCCCCCCCACCTTGCGGAGCTCCTCGGCTGGGACTGGTTGAACACGCAACCGAAGCACTCAGCCCCCCCTCCTGCAGTCACGTGCCTGAGAGAGTGGCAAGAGAACGTGTAGAGTGTGACGAAGATCGCGTTTATTAGCAGTATGATTGAGCCGAGGGACAGCTCTGCGAAGCCCTTGTAGGTTATCGATACGTAGACGTCGTAGAAGAAGAATGGTATTATGGGCCATGAGGCGTACATGAAATACCTGTGCACGTTCTCAACCCTGAAGAACCTGGTCTCCCCCCCGTTGTACTTCCTCTTTGTGTTCTCGTGCCTCACGTCTGCCCTGCAGGCCATGGGGTGGCTGAATATGTGCCTGTGGTAGTCCTTCCTGTAAGCGTAGCATGTGAGCCTGAAGAGACCCACAATGGGGGGAGCACCAGAACGGTTGGGGAATAGAAGGGATCGATGAGGCCATCAGTCTCCCTTACGGGGGGGAACTGCGTGAGCAGGTAAATGGCCAGTATGACGACAAGGATAAAGGACCATATCCTCCAGTTGGGCTCCCTGAATTCGGCAGGTATCAGGCTCGTGTCGTGGGTTTCAGCGTTTATCGTCACCACGCTTTCCTTTCCCTCTTTGTTGGCTATCATGCTACAGTCTCACCTCTCTTCTTCATCAACCTCCTCTTTATGGCGTGCATGAGGGGGTCATACTGCAGGTCCACTGCCCTCTCCTTCTCTGGTATTATTGCATTGTCGGTGATATGTATGTGCTCAGGGCACACCTCCTGGCAGCACTTTGTTATGTTGCAGTACCCCAGGCCTCCCTCCTCGTTCAGGAACTTCGCCCTGTTCACTATGTCAAGTGGGTGCATGTCAAGGGATGCCGCCTTCACTATGTGCCTGGGGGGGCCGAAGTAGCCGGACTTGTGCTCCCTCACCACGTGGCAGACGTCCTGGCACAGGAAGCACTCTATGCACTTCTTGAACTCCTTTGCCCTCTCCACGTTGATCTGCTGTATCCTCCACACATCCTGGTGCTTCTTTCCCTCGGCCTCAGGGTTCATTAATTCCTTCCTGACGGTGAACTTCGGTATCTTGCTCATTATCCTGTAGTTCTCGTCCACGTCTGTAACGAGGTCTCTTATCACGGGAAACGCCCTCATGGGAGCAACGGTTATCCTGTCTCCGAGTGTGTCGATCCTGGTCTTGCACATGAGGGCGGGCCTGTTGTTGATCTCCGCAGAGCACGAGCCACACCTGGCCGCCTTGCAGTTCCACCTTATGGCCAGCGTTGTGTCTATCTTCTCCTGGACGTACCTGACAGCATCGAGGACAACCATCCCCCCCTCAACCGTTGGCACCTTGTAGTCCACGAACCTGCCCTCTTTGTCCTTTTCAGGGTCGAACCTGAAAATGGACAGCGTCACCTCTCTGTCCGCCATTACTGGTACACCTCCGGCTTCACCAGCTTCTTCAGCTCCTCTGGCATTTCAGGAACCGGCACAGTGTCCATCTTCATGGTATCGCCCTCCTTCCACAGGATTATGTTCTTGAGCCAGTTCCTGTCCTTCTTCGGGTAGTCCTTCCTGGTGTGTGCGCCGCGGCTCTCTGTCCTCATTATTGCGCTCCTCACTATGGCCTCGGCAGCTATGAGCATGTTGCCTAACTCCAGGGCCGTGAAGAGACCGTGGTTGTACTTGCGCCCGCCTGGCACAGAGACCTTCTTGTACTCCTCCTTGAGCTCCAGTATCTTCTGGAGGGCACTTTCCAGGTCCGGCCCATTCCTCACTATGCCGACCTTGTTGGACATGGTCTCCGTGAGCTCGTCCACCAGGAGGTACGGGTTCACGCCTCCGGGCTTTAGGTAGGAGAGGACCCTGTTGATCTCCTCCTGCACCTCAGAGTCTTCTATTTCTGCAATCTTCTTGTCGCTTGCATACTTGGCCGCAGCCTCTCCGCTCCTTTTCCCGAAGACAAGGATATCGGCCAGTGAATTACCGCCGAGCCTGTTTGCCCCCCCGTGCAGCCCGCATGCGACCTCTCCGGCAGCAAAGAGGCCAGGCACGTTGGTTGCGGTTGTGTCCGGGTCGACCCTTACACCCCCCCATCTGGTAGTGCACCGTCGGCGCTACCTCCATCTTCTCCTTCGTTATGTCGACGCCGGCAAAGTCCAGGAACTGCTGGTACATTCCTGGGAGCTTCTGCTTTATGAACGCAGCGCCCTTGTAGGATATGTCCAGGTAGACGCCGCCGTGGGGGGGTGTCCCCCCTGCCCTCGATGATCTCGTTGTAATTTGCCCTGGCCACCACATCCCTGGCGTCCAGCTCTTTCTTCTCAGGCGAGTACCTGAGCATGAACCTCTCTCCCTTGGAGTTGTAGAGGATACCACCCTCTCCCCCTGACACCCTCTGTGACCAGCAGTCCCCTAACGCCAGGGGGGGGATAGACCATGCCTGTCGGGTGGAACTGTATCATCTCCATGTCCTGGAGTATGGCGCCTGCGTTGTAGGCCAGACCTATGCCATCGCCTGTGGACTCCCAGGAGTTGGAGGTGACCTTGTAGACCCTGCCACAGCCGCCCGTGGCCAGTATTGTGGCCTTGGCCCTGAAGAGTATGAACTCCCCCCCTGTGTGCATCTCTATTCCTATCGCTCCCACCACAGCATTGTCCTTCTTCACAAGCTTCGTTATGTATATCTCGTCAAGCGCGGTGACGTCCCTGTGCAGTATCTGATCTTCCAGTGTCCTGAGCATCTCCAGGCCAGTCTTGTCACCCACGTGGCATAGCCTTCTCTTGCTGTGGCCTCCAAAGGCCCTTTGCAGTATCCTGCCATCAGGGTCCTGTCGAAGAGCGCCCCCCCGTAGCTCTCCAGCTCGTAGACCCTATCTGGCGCCTCCTTTGCCAGGATCTCTGCCATCCTCCAGTTCGACAGGTACACGCCCTCCTCTATTATGTCTGCGAAGTGCACCTGCCAGTTGTCGTCTGGATCGACGTTGCCCAGCGCAGCGGCAATGCCCCCCCCTCTGCCATCACCGTGTGGGCCTTGCCCAGCAGGGACTTGGACACCATTATGACCTTTGCGCCCATCTCACTGGCGGCAAGCGCTGCCCTCATTCCAGCGCCACCGGCACCTATTACAAGGACATCACAGTCCATCTTCTTGTAGTCCATAAAAAAGACCTCCAGCAACACACATCCGACCCGTCACCGGATGGATTGACCGGAACCCAAGGTGGGATCCATTCCAGGATCCGGATCCTGACTGTATCATTGACTGGTGGGTATCCCCCTATTTTTTAAAAAGTTTTCATGGACGGACATACGGGGGGGTACATAAACATGAGAAATGTTTATATAGTGGTAGGCAATATCAGGTTGGTAACTGAAGGTTACAACTGGAGGTGGTAAAGATGGTTGGAAGGAGGAACAGGGACATGGACGACTGGGACGACGACTTCTTCGACGACTTCTTCAGCGACTTCGGCATCGACATAAACAAGATAAATGAGAGGATGAAGAGGATATGGGACAGGCTGCTCAGGGACCCGGATGTCAGGACTTACGGCCCCCCCTATGTGTACGGCTTCACGTACAAGGTAGGGCCAGACGGCAGGCCTGTGTTCGAGGAGTTCGGCAACCTCCCGGGGATGAGGGTACCTGGCTAGGCCAGCCAGTTGAGAAGGACGTCAGGGAGCCTATAACTGACCTGAACGTGGACAGGGACAAGGTCTATGTGACTTACGAGCTGCCCGGGGGGGTAGCCAAGGAGAACATCAAGCTCAATGTGACGGAGAACAACATAACGCTCGATGTCAGGGAGGGCCCGAGGAAGTACTTCAAGAGCATGGACTTCGACTTCAAGCTGAAGCCCAACACTGCCAGGGCAAAGTTCACCAACGGCATACTGGACGTGACTGTGGAGAAGGAAGGCGGCTCCACAGGCAGCGGCAGGACAGTGACCATAGAGTGATCCTGTATGATCGGTGACGGCGTGGACGACTTCATAGCCGCACTGGAGAACGAGACCAGGAGGCAGATAATAAAGCGCCTCCTGGAAACAGAGTCATACGCGCTCGAGATCAGCAGGATCGTTGGTGTGTCACAGCAGGCAATAATGAAGCATTTCGACATCCTGGAGAGGGCCAACCTGGTGATACCCGTGGGCGTAGTCCCAAGCCCCCTCGGGTGCCCCCAGGAAGGTCTACAGGCCCACCGGGTTTTCAACCCTCGTCATCGATTACTCCAGGAGCTTCTTCGATATGAAGCGCTATCCACTGGAAAACGGAGAGGAGGTGGAGGGGGGGGAAGCATAGACGAACTCCTGGAGAGGCTCAGGGACGTGAACAGCAGGCTTGACAGCCTCATGAAGGAGAGGGAGAAGCTGATATCCCTCAAGGACTCGATAATCAGGAGGGCAAAAAGGCTGATAGAGGAGGATTTCCCAGATCCCTTCACCCGTGAAGTCCTGACCACATACATCTCCAGCATGGACGCCGAAACTGCTGCACAGGAGCTGGGGGGGTTGCCCGTGGAGATCGTGAGGAGCATGGTGGGCCAGTATCTTGGCAAGCACTCAGACTGACTGGCAGAAGGCTGAAAGCATCTCCTCTTCGCTGAAGTCCAGGCTGGCTAATATGGCTATGCTCACCGGGCTCCTGAACCCGATCTCCGTTTGCAGGAGGTCGCTGATCTTCCCACAGACAACCTTCTCCCACGGCTGGCCGAGGCCGGATAGGACGCATGCCATGGTCCCTTCGTTAGGGTTATCGTAGTTTCTTCTCTGTGCCATGGCCAGGAGTGTCCTGAGCGCTGTGTGAGGGTCCAGGTTCTCCCTGTTGCGGTCCAGGTCCAGCAGAAGGAGTGTGTGGAGGCCATTCTCAAGGTTCCTCCTGACCTTGTCCGCAACACTCAGGGGGGGAAAGAACCTCTCGTCGGTGAAGGGCATTGAGACCGGCGGGCCCACCTTGTAAGAAAGCAGGCCGAGCCTCCCGTGCCAGGTGTTCAGGATCGATGCGTTTTCTAGAACCTCTACATCCACGCCCGCCCTTACCGCGCTCATCCTGACCTGGTTGTGTGTGGTCGCTGACAGTGCGTCTCCTGGGACTAGGAGGCACACAAGCCTGTTTCTGCTCATCTCTATGAGCCATCCGTGCTCCTCAAGTTCTGTCCTTCCGCAGAGCCTCACCTCCTTGCCCGTGAGCTCCCTGATCCTTTCAACAGTCCCAGGGGGGGTATGAAGGAGGTGTATGTATCAAGGAGCACTTCGTCTGCTCTCCTAAGCCTCTCCACTTCCAGGAGGGTCAGTGAATCGGCCCCCCCTGAGGCCCATGCCCATTATGCAGAGCGTCAATCTGTGCTCAGTTCCTCCTCTATCCTTATGAGTTCGTTCAGCTTTGCCAGCCTCTCGCCTCCGATCGTGCCCGACTTGATGAACCTGGAGCTGAACGCCACCCCCCCCAGGTGTGCTATGAAGTCGTCTGTGGTCTCGCCGCTCCTGTGTGATATGGTGTTGAGCATTCCAGCCCTTGTTGCCAGCTTCACGGATTCCACTGTATCGGAGAGAGTGCCGATCTGGTTCACCTTTATCAGCACGCCGTTGGTGGCCTTCTTCTCTATGCCTTCCGCAATCCTCCTCGGGTTTGTGGTGTAGAGGTCATCACCCACGACAAGGGCAGAGCCGCCGACCTTTTTTGTTATTTCAGCAAAGCCCTCAAAGTCCCTCTCGTCCATTGGGTCCTCTATGTAGTAGAAGCCGTATTCCCTTGCGAGCGAAACAGCGAAGTCTATCTGCTCGTCCCTGCTCAGCTTCCTGTCCCTGTAAACGTAGTGCTTCCCATCAAAGAACTCGCTGGCGGCCAGGTCTGTCCCTGTCAGGATCCTGACGCCGCGCTCCTTCGAGACCTCATCCACGCTCTCCCTCAGTATTTCCATGGCCTTCTCGTCGGTGATGCTTGCAGTCCAGGCCTTTTCGTCCCCCCCGAGACCAACACTGCACCCCCCCGGCAGCTCCTGGCTCAGCTTCTCCCCCCCTACCCTCCTGTGCACCATCGCGTTCGTGATCATGGATTCGAGGGTGCTCCCACCCTGGGCAGAGACCAGGAACTCCTGTATGGTAGTGCCGTTCCTGGTGTGCTTGCCACCACCTATGACGTTTCCAAGCGGGCTGGGCGGCCTCCCGTATGCCGTCCCCCCCCTACGTACCTGTAGAGCGGGATACCGAGGTACGAGGAAGCCAGCTTTGCCGCACATATTGATAGGGCAGTGGAGACGTTTCCGCCCATGTTGCTGAAGTTCTCAGTCCCATCTATCTCGTGGAGGAGGGAATCGAAGCCCCCCCTCTGGTCCAGGGCATTGAAGCCGAGTATGTAGTTCTTCACCCTCCTGTTGAAGAAATCGAACGCTTCATCTATGCCTGACTTTGAGAAAGCCACAACCTCGGTCTCACCGGTGCTTGCGCCCGAGGGGGGGCCGATGCGGTTGCCCTTACCTTCCCGGAAACAAGCTCTGCCTCCACCGTGAGGTTTCCCCCCCTGGAATCAAGTATCTTCCTCAACCTGGCCTGCTCGATGGGTAGCGATGGCATGGCGGAATATCTCCTCACACTGTTTAACTTTACCGTAAAGGCATGAGTGCGTGGCACAGCACCATATACCTGCATGCCTCTGGCAGCCCAGACATCTCCCATTGCATACAGTGACACCAGGGTGCCGAAACACCACTCTGAATATTCCTTACCTTGCCCCCCCGCCATCCAGTATAGAGGCGATCCTGTCCATGTCACTACTGGTAACCTGGAACTCACCCTGCCTGTGAGAAACCCACTTGGATGCCACGTAGTTCCCCAGGAGGACCGAGGACTGGAGCTTGCCCCCCCTCTGCAGGCCCAGGTGGAATCCGGCACGGAAGGCGTCACCCGCGCCCACGGTGTCGAAGGGCCTTTCCACCGGAAATGCCCCAATATGTTCCCTCCGCCCGTCAGAGAGTATGGTCGCACCCCTATCGCCCTCGGTCACTATCACTGAGGTGACCTCCCTTGAGATCTCATCCTCGCTCATGCCAGATATACGCACCATGTGTGCGAGCTCGGCCCTGTTCACGAGCACGAAGGTCGAAAGCCCCCAGGAATTCCCTGACGGTGTCCCTGTCGTAGCCGTACGATATCTCCTGCGAAGGGTCGAATATTATGGCCTTGCCACTCCAATTCCTCGCTATCTTCAGGTACTCCGCTGGGGGGGACCGGTTGTGAAGTGCAGGTATGCCTCCCCCACCTTCACTGTACCTGGGTGCCAGTTTGCCATTCCGCCCTGGTATATGTAGGCCACCTGCTTCTTACCGTCAGACGCTATGGTGCAGACGGGCCACTCACCGTCTGAGGCATCGACCCTTAGCTCCACACAGTCCCCCCCACCTTCTCCTTAAGCCTCCCCCCCAGGACGCTGGACGAGCATGAAGAATATACTGTGGCCCTCAGGCCTATCCTCGAAGCTGCTATGGCAAAATTCCCTGCGGTGCCACCAACGGTCTCCCTAACACTGACCACCGGGACTGAACCCTCGTCAGGATGAAGCCAACGCTCAGGACCCTGTCCAGGTTCACATGGCCGAAGTAAGCCACACTCATACCTGGAGATTCATCTCTGCCCTACATATCTTTGCAAATGCTTCCCTGTCCCTCTCCCTTGCGTCCTCCGGTATCTCAGCAATGGGCCTCAGGCACGGAAACTCCCTCAGGGCCTCTTCCCTCGAGGCATCGGTGAACACAACAGCCCTATCACCTGGTGGCCTAGCGGCTTCAAGGGCCACCCTTGCCTGCCTCTCGCCGGTCAGGAGTGCACAGAACAGTGCGTGCCTGTTCTTAATACGCGTGTTCTGGAACCTCGGGAGCAGGGAGAAAGCCACTTCGAGGTGGAACCTCGAGACGACGATGCCGGGATTCAGAAAAATTGTGAAGTGATTCAGTGAACCGGATCTCTGGACGAGATCCTCAAACCTGCACCCGGAGATGTCTGCCAGGAACGAATCAGGCAACGTTACCTCCAGCCCTGGCCTTCTTGTTGGGCATGACCGCCTTCGTCCCCCCCTCGGCCACGGGCCCGCCCATCTTTGACAGGAGCTCTGTTTTCGCAGGGCAGTCGACAAGGGCGTTCTCCAGGACCTCCCTGATGGTCGTTACTGGCACGATCTCTATCCTGTCTTTGTGCGCGTGGTCAAGTACTATATCTCCAAAGTTGGAAGCAGGCACGATGACCTTCTTGAGGCCAGCGTCTATGGCAGCCTCCACCTTGGCTGTCACGCCACCCACAGGGAGCACCTGGCCCCCCCTCACGCTGAGAGAACCTGTCATTGCAACGCTCTGGTCCACCGGAATGTTCTCCATGGCAGATATGACTGCAGTTGCGATGGAGACGCTTGCGGAGTCACCCTCAACACCCTCATAGGTGCCCACGAACTGTATGTGCACGTCCATATTGGTTATGTCCTTGCTGCTGCCGCTTATCTTCTTGAACACAGCAGAAACGTTCTGCACGGCCTCCTTTGCAATCTCTCCCAGTTTGCCTGTGGCTATGACCTCACCCCCCCTGCCCTTCTGAATAGCCGGCGTGACCTCTGCCACTATGGGCATGACTATGCCTGAGAAGTCGGAGAGGCCATTGTTGGCACCAACAACGGCCAGACCGTTAACCGTGCCGACTGCCGATCCCTCGGTGAGGAATGTCTTGTACTGCTTCTTGACCTCTATGGACTTGTCAGCAACCTGCTGCTCCAGGGGGCTTGCTGAGGCGCTTTGCCTTATGACATGGTCTGCTGTCACGATGTCCGCCTTTTCGCTCACCGCTATGTCGCCTGCCACCCTGACAAGCCGCCGAGCTCCCTGAGCCTCAGTGTGAGCTTGCCTTTCCTGCCTGAACGCCTCTGTGCCTCCTTAATGACTTCCACAATGGCGCCGGTGTCGAAGTGCGGTATCTTCTTGTCCTTAACCACCTCCTGGGCAATGAACTGCACCAGCTTCCTCCTGTTCTCGTCTGTATCGTCCATGACGGAGTTCATGTAAACTTCGTATCCGTAGCCCCCCCTGATCCTTGACCTCAGTGCTGGGTGCATACCCTGTATGGCATCAAGGTTGCCTGCAGCCACCAGGATGAAATCGCATGGCACAGGCTCAGTCTGCACCATGGCTCCAGCACTCCTCTCGCTCTGGCCAGATATGGGGAACTTCTTCTCCTGCATTGCAGTGAGGAGCGCCTGCTGGCTCTCTGGCCTCAGCAGGTTTATCTCGTCTATGAACAGCACGCCCTTGTGGGCCTTGTGGATGTTGCCAGCCTCAACCCTCTCGTGTGCCGGCGTTTCCAGGCCACCGGACTGGAACGGGTCGTGCCTGACGTCACCCAGCAGCGCACCGGAGTGCGCTCCTGTCGAATCTACAAACGGGGGGGGCTTGTCGTTGGGGGGGGTGTGCGATACCAGGAGCTTCGGTATCATTGCCCTCTCTGTCCTCATGGCGGGGGGGTTGAAGGCCAGAGCCATCCAGAGTATCGCGGCCGCTATGATGGCGAAGAATAGTATTGTCCAGTTGCTTATCACTATGGATATGATCAGGCCCAGGAACACCACAGAGAAGATGAGGAACAGAACTCCCCCCCTGGACCTGTCCTTCTTTTCCCTCTCCGCCTTTATCTGGTACTGCCTAACAACCTCCTTGCCCTTGCCTGCAGGGAGTGTCTTTATTTTTGGCCTGTTGGAATCCTCAGGGTTTGGAAATACGAGTATATCTTCAAGCTCCTCCTTGGGGAGGAAATCAACCATTGACTGCGCAAGCATTGATTTCCCTGTACCAGGCTCACCTATGAGCAGGACGTGCCTCTTCTGTATGGCAGCCTTCTTGACGACCTCACCTGCCTCGTCCTGCCCGATTACCTGGTCGAAAAGGATCTTCGGAACCTGAACATCCTTCGTGGACTTGATGTTCAGCTTCTTGATCCATTCCTCAACGCTTTCTAGTTCTTCGTCCACAGTACACCATTAAAAATTAGTAATTAAGCCTTTGTATCAAAAATTCTCCCTTTTTCTAGCCTATTTCGACTGCGAATACCTTCCTGTTGTTGAACATGGTCTTGAGCGCCTTTATGTCCTCTATGAGGTCCGGGTTCACTTTGAAGTACCTGAAGCCGTTCTTGGACTGTTCAACCACCACAAGGCCAAGGCCCACAAGGGACTCCTCTCCGGTGTACCTGACTCCCAGTCCCTCTAGGCACCCCCCCTTGACGTTCGAAGGATCGGACCTCACTGCCCTGGATATCTCTGATAGGTATGACCTGTAAGGGTATATGGAGAGGAGGTAGAATAGGACTTTTCTCCTGAGTTCACTGCGGTTCAGTGAACGTATTACGTTTCCATCGGCTACAAGTTCCATAAAGTTCAAACCGGGAGGTTATATATAAATCTTCCCATGGCACCTATTACATGTGGTGTTTCTTGCACACCCACTAGCTGTATCACATACATAGTACCTCTTTATCCTCACTATACATCAGGTCAGCATGGGATTCAGCATAGGTCATCAGCTCAGGCTGACCCTCTTTGGTGAGTCTCACGGCCCAGCCATAGGGTTCGTGCTGGATGGCCTTCCAGCAGGCCTTAAGATCAGCAAAGAAGAGACTGCTGCCTGGATGGAGAGGAGGAGGCCGGCGCAGTCCATATTCACAACCCAGAGGAGGGAGAGGGACGATGTGATTTTCCTCTCTGGCCTGAGGGAGGATCATACAAACGGTGGTGCGGTATCCGGCGTGATATACAACCAGGACGTGATCAGTAAGCACTACGATGAGATCAGGGACAACCCGAGACCAGGCCACGGCGATCTCACCATGTTCCTGAAGTACGGGGAGTGGAGGCCATACGAGGGGGGCGGCTTCCTCTCTGGACGGATGACAGCACCCATCGTTGCTGCCGGGTCAATATGCCTCCAGGTGCTAAACAGAGCCGGCATAGAGATAGTGTCGTGGATAGAGCAGATAGGAGAGGTACGCTGCGATCACGGGCCTCCCCAGGGACAGGACGGCGCTTATGCCTTTGATACGAGGATGCCGGACGGGGGGGAGTGCGATGCCAGGGCCTCACTCCTCCTGAGGGACACGCTATCTGAGGGTGACAGCCTGGGTGCAAGGATAGCCACGGAGGTCAGGGGGGGCGTGCCCGCTGGAGTGGGCGATCCAATATTCGATTCTGTGGAGGGCGAGATCGCAAGGTTCATGTTCTCAATACCTGGCCTGAAGGGCATCGAGTTTGGCCGGGGGGGCTTCGGGTTTGCGGGCTCCAAAGGCAGCGAGGTGGTGGACGAGATCTTCCTGGAGGATGGAATCTTCCGGACGAGATCGAACAACAATGGGGGCATACTGGGTGGCATAACCAACGGCATGCCCATCAGGTTCGATGTTGTGATGAAGCCCACATCCTCCATAAGGAAGCCCCCTCAGGACGGTGAACCTCAAGACCGGTGAGGAGAAGACACTCAGGGTCGTGGGCAGGCACGACCCGTGCATAGGGATAAGGGCTGTACCGGTTGTCCAGACGGCAACGGCAATAGTGCTCCTAGACATCCTCCTCCGGGACCTAGGGCCAGGGTTCCTCAGGGCCTTAGAAGAAGGGCACGAGGAACCTGAAGATTAGGAGTGAGGCTAACACGCTGCTGGGCACGGTGATCATTATGTTTACCTTTGCCCTCTGGAGTGAGTAGAAAACTATGGACTTCAGGCTGTTGAAGGTGTTTTCGTCGCCCATCCTCACCTTCACTTCGGAAGATCCGGCCACGAACCTGCACTTCTCCAGGTTGGACGATGCCGTCCTTATGGCCTCCAGTATGCTCTCCACCACATCCTCAACCCTGTCCCTCATGCCCAGGGGGTTCATGTCAAGAGTGCTCGCGTTCACTATGTGGTTGTCGGTGGTGTAGACCTCTACGCTGTCAAGGCCAGAGCACCTTGCCCTCACGGCCTCTATTGCTCCTTCACTATGTTGTTGGAATCTGTCAGGACGTAAGCGTTGCTCCGCCCACCTGTCCTTATGACCAGGGCCTGGATGCCCATCTTTCCCATGGCGCTGAACTTGGGGGAAACCCTGCAGTACCCCCCCACCTCGGCTTCATACTTAGGCTGCAGCCTCTTGATCTCCCTCTCCAGGGGGCTTCAGGACGCTGCTGCAATCCTCCAGTTCACGGGCCCCCCCTGTGAATAGTTGTTCTGCGCGTCAATCACAGCACTATCAGATAGTCCGGCCTTCTTCAGGTGCGACATGATCTTGAGGCCCTCTTTCAGGGATACGTCATCGAACGGCTCCCTCTCTGGTACCAGGGCCACCATCCCGAAGTCCCCCCCGAACCTTTGCATCGCAACAGTGTACTTCCCGGCGCTGATCTTCTTGAACCTGGAAACGTTCCTGATCTCCACAGAGTTCTGGAGTGCCTCGCGCACGCCCATGGCTATGCTGTCTATGTCCTCCTCTCCTGCACAGTTGTTGCTGTTCGTGGTGGTGGTGTGAAAGACCATCAGGTCGGTGCCTATGTCAGGCAGCTTTTCCTGCAACCTCCTCGGGAGGTCGCTAGAACCGAGTATGCCGAACGGCCCAGGGTGCACGTAAGGGAACACAAGGGTGACCTTTGGCTCCCCCCCGCTCTCCCTGAGGACCTGGAGCACCTTCACGGGCACCTTTCTCCAGCTCCTGTAGAGACGCTCCATGAACCTCTGGCCCACGGTCTGGTCCTTGTCTGGCCTGTAGTTCAGGAAGAAGTTGATTATCTTTATGGGGCTCTCGTTGTACTTCTGCTTGAAAGCCCTCACCGAGGCCCTTGCAAAGAGCACCCCCACCGACGACGTAAATTATGGAGGAGAGCAGGAAGGGGATGACAGTTATCAGGTCACGGTAAACCAGGACCATGGTGAATATGGCGGCATATGTGTAGTTCAGGCTAGGTATTATTGCCTCAGTGTTCTCTCTGAATAGTAGGTGTAGAACATCAGCGATCTCAGGAGGGCCACAGACGAGATGGAGAGCATGAAAGCGTACTCGGGGATCCTTATGAAGCCCGTCCCGTAGACGGCCCAGAAGAATATGTTCCATATGATGAGCGACAGGAAGTTCAGGGCAAATACCCTCCTGGCGGGGAACTCGAACTTCGTGATCCTGGCGAAGGCTATGTCTCCAAGGTTCACTATGACGTAGGAAAGGAGTATGACATCAACAGTGAAGACAAGGTTGCCCAGTGCATGGTAGTCAAGGGCCATTATTGCAGCCGCCGGTGCTGGATAGTAATACCACTGTGGCGATCTCCTTATGTATTTGGAAAGCTCCTCGAAGTTGCGGTGGTGCGCCTGCCTGTCCCTCAATGCAAGACGCATGCTGGGAGTTCTAAAATACTTTTCTACGGGGGGGCGGGGGGGCAGGAGGCCCTTCACTGCGTCAGTATAGGAAGCTCATTTCGTCTTTTGACGAATAGAGGAATATATTGAGAGGAGGCTCTCTATGTGGGCTTCGCTGGAAAAGTTACTCTCAACGAATTGCCTTGCTCCTTCCGAGAGCTGCATGTACGAGGATGGGTTCTCCAGCAGCGCCTGATCCTTCCAGCGGTCTCAGGCGGTTCAGTATGCAGGATCGTGCAGTCCCCCCCTGACCCCCCCGTGAAATCAAGGAGTGGGAAGCCCGGTGTCACCACGGCTGGCAGGCCGGTCGCCATGGCCTCCAGCACGGATATGCCGAACGTGTCAGATGTGGACGGATAGACGAAGAAGTAGCTCTCTCGGAGTATCCTCTGCTTTTCCTCCTCGCTCACGTAGCCCAGGAACTCTATCTCTGCCTCTTTGTATTCAGGCACACTCTCTTTCAGCCTCTCCTCCTCAGGCCCCCCCGTGCCCGCTATCATGAGCCTCGTGCCCCCCCCACACTCCTTCCCAGCTCCCGGGCTATTTCCACCGCCCTCCATACGCCCTTGTCTACAGTCAGCCTCCCGATATAAGCCAGAAAGGCCTAACGCTTTCCCTCCTGCACCATGTGAATCTTGAAAGGTCTGTGAACAGCGGAAGGACACGGACGTTGCCGGCACCATTGGAACGCAGCAGTTCGGCCGCCTTCGGGCTCGGTGCCAGGACAGCATCGCACCTCCTGTAGAGGTACATGTTGTAGCGCCATGAGATCCTGAAGAGCGTCTCCTTCATGGGCAGGCTCACGGCATCCATCATCTTAGAGAAGTCCGTGTGGAACGTTGCTACAATGGGCCTCCTTAGCTCCCTTGCCAGCCTGTACCCGAGCGTCCCCCCCATGTAGAAAGGGTCGTGGATGTGTATCACGTCGGGGTTCACATCCTTCATCTTCTTGTAGAGGATGAACGGGAAGAAGTTCACGGGCCAGCGGTACTGCCTGTACCAGAACATGGGCACCGAGAGTGGCCTCACAACGTTCCTCTCAAGCTGGCCCGTAAGTGTGAAGACGAAGACCTCGTGCCCCCTGGCCTCGAGGCCCCTCTTCACCTCGTGCAGGTAATGGGATACGCCGTCAGGCGTTGGGTAGTATGTTTCCGTGAAGAACGCGATCCTCATCTCATATCTCCGTTACCCTTAACATCCTGAAAAGCCCGTAACCGTAGAGTACCTTCGTGAAGCCATTGAACCCCCCCGGGAGCCCGGCGTACTCCGAATCGATCCTGAGCTGGGGCGTGGAGAGGAGCTTCTGGAGGGTCGAGATCACCAGGACGTTGGGCCAGGTGACCTTCTCCATTACCCTCCTGCTGATCTGCCTGTTCCCCCCCTGCCGAGAATGAACCCCCCCTGCCCGCCTATGGGTGAGAGTATGGCCACGCTCTCCCTCCTTGATACCTCGTTGAAGATCCGCTCCTCCGTTGCATCCCTGACTACGACCCTCCCACCTAGCACTATGTCCACACCGAACTCATTAGTCTCTTCGCCTAGTGCCCTGACCAGCGACTTGCACGTCCTTCCTGTACCGACAACGTATGCAACGCCATCCCTCATGTTGTCAATTATGTATTCCACTATGTCTGAGGAGTCCGGGCTCCCCCCCATGTCGAACTTCGGGCACGCGACGACGCCACCCGAGCCCGGGACAAGGGCCTTTCCGTAGTTCACGAGCCTCAGGCTCCCCCCCCTGCTCATCGATATTTCATCTGCATCCACCACATCGGCCTCCTCCAAAGATATCTGTGAGCTGCTGCCAAAACTGTCCAGCACAGCTGCCGCAGCTTCCGGGCTCGAGGCGAAGACCCCCCCGCTGTACATCTTCATCCCTGCCGGTACGCCCAACACAGGTATGTTCCTGTCCACCACTCCGGTAACATCCCTTGCTGTCCCGTCCCCGCCAACGAAAACGATGATGTCAGCATCCTCCTCCAGCGCCTTTCTGCAGAATTCCTCGGTGTCCCTTGCACTCGTTGGGCTGCCCGGGGGGGAGTGTATGACCTCGTAATCGCTCAGGCCGCACTCAACTATCTCTTGCTCCCCCCCCATGGGCCCGAGCACGTGAGGAGGTGGGGCCTCGACCTGAGGCTCCTGAGGAACGTCAATGCTCTGGTGTGGGCGTAATTGCCCACCTGCTCCCTCATTGTATCGGAACCCCTTAACGACCTGTACAGGCCAGAGCCAGCCACAGGGTTCACAAGGAAGCCCACGCGCATGCACCAACATGGAAAACCACTAACTTATTGTTTCCACTGTTCAGTAAGGAGTGATATCCACCGCTGCCAGTGCGCCCACCATGGTGGAGTTGAAGGCCACCACGTACATCATCCCGGGGTCGCTGAGGGCCTTCAGGTGCATGACAATCGAATCGCCAGCGCCGAGCTTCACCTGGCCTGAGAAGAACATGTGCGTCCCGTTCATGTCAATGGTCAGGTTGTCCGGCATGCCCACCTGGTAGTACATGCCGCTTGGGGGGGCAACGATCATCAGGGAGAGGGTGTAGTTCATCCCACCCGCGTTCTCCAGCGTCATGTTCGTGTCTGTCCCGACTGATGCCTCTTCTGAAAGGGGGGTTTCTGCCGTTGAACAGTATTTCCGGGGGGGTCAGGTTCACCACAATGACCCTGACGCTGCACGCCACCGAGTAGGAGCCGGAATACACACCGATGGAGTATGAGTATTCGCCGGGGGGGTGCGTTGTTGGCGGGAGGCCCAGGCTCAGCGTATAACTAGCTTCGCCCCCCGGGCTCTATCGGGCTCCCACCGCCGTATACGTACATGGGAACACTCGGGCTCACGGAGAACGCGGGCACTATGGGCGCATCCCCAAGGTTGAAGACCGTCACGTTGTAGGAGGCGTTTCCTCCCATGCCGTACGCCATGACGTAGTACTCTTCATTTATGGTCACCCTGAACTGCGTGCTGCCCCCATGGTAGGGCAGTGGTACTATTCCGAGCACTATGAGCACGAGGACTACTACGACAGCTGCATCCCGTAGCCTGGGCAGTGGGGGGGAGACGTTGTTCAGTGACGTCGGGCCCCCTGATTCCGAACACTATTGCGAAGACAGCCAGCAGTATCCAGAACGGGTAGTAAAGGCCAAGCACGACCAGCAGGGCCACCGAGATGTAAGAGAGGTAAACGGACTTCCTGCCGAGTACGGCCGAGAATATCAGGCCGCCGTCAAGGTAGCCGAGGGGGGGAGCGCGTTGAACGCGGTGACAACGATGCCTACCCACCCCCCCGCAAAGCCCAGGATGTTCGGCGCGCTCCCAAGGGGGGAGGAAGTGGTCCAGTATCCCGGTATAGAGGAGGGGGAAAAGTAGTTTCCTGAAGGGCGTGTTTATTGCCCTTGAGTAGTCGATCTGCGGGAGGCCCTTCAGTGTGGAAATGGAAATGAAGAAGAGGGCGATGATGAAACCGGAGAGGAGTGATGAAAGGCCGGAATAGAGCATTACCTTCCTTGACGGGTATGGCCTGTTGGGCGCGTTCACGCTGCCAAGGGTGCCCAGGGTTATGGGGTCAGGTATGAAGATGGAGAGCCCGTACTCCATGCCGTTCATCTTAAGTATCATGGCCTTGGGTATTTCCCTGGCCAGGAGGAAGGTCAGGACAGGTATGAAGAAGAAGATGAGGGCATTCTGGAGGTTGCCCGCGAATGTGCTTGCCTCGTAAGTTGCGCTTGAATAGCTGTAACCGGAATATATGACAGTTGCCAGCGTGGCAGCCAGAAGGATGTACCTGTAAGGGAAGGCCCTGCTGTCCCAGGTCTTCCTCACTATGGTGATTTCAGATCCGCCTGCGGTGGTGAATGCCACGTAACCCTGTTTCTCCAGCTCCCGGACGAGGGAAGTAAAGTGCTCCTCGCCATAGAGGTCGAAGTTCGATACCCTGAAGACGAGGAAGTCGCCGTCCCTCTCTGCACCCTCGACCTCGTAGTACTTCGAGACCCTTGACTGTATCTGCCTTACTTCCTCCTCGTCAAACATTTATTTTGCTATTTAGCGTTAAACTTGCTTATTAACTTTTCAGGGTATTCCTGCGAAACTGCTTCTGCGTACCTCTGCCCTTCTCTGAGTACTTTGAGGCCTTCGACCTGGAGAACGCCGGCGCAGCTGAGCGTGGACGAGGTGCAGACCACCCTGTATTCCCTCCCGTCCCTGTAAAGCATTATCACGCCTGGCACCTTCCTGGAGTTCACCACGGTGGGTATCTTCTTCAGGAGCACGGGTATGTTGGGCACCTCTATGACCCTGAAGCCCCCCCTCCATCCATGCCCTCCAGGTACCTCTCGGCAACAGCACTTGCCAGGCTCTCGACCTCCTTTTCCAGGCCTATCTTCTCCCCCCCCAGCAACCTTGAAACTGCCTCGCTTACGCTGCCCTGTGGCTTCAGCTCCAGCCTTATCCTCTCCATCTCCGCGTGCTCCTTCTGGAAGTGGTCAAGCGCGGCGGGGGGGCCGGCAACGAAAGTGAGCCTCTGGACGCCCTCCTGTATGGTCTCCGTACCTATGATCTTTACCATGCCGATCTGGCCTGTGGAACTCAGGTGCGTGCCCCCCCCGCACCCCTCGGCATCGAGGTCCTCTATCTCAACAACCCTTATTTTGGGCCCCTCTGGTATGCCGCCCTCAAAGAGCCTGAACCCGTACTTGGACAGGCCCTGTTCCATTCCATGTTCGTTACAATTATCTTCCTGTCCTCAGCGATGACACGCATGCACTCCTTCTCGATCCTCCTGATCTCTTCTTCCGTTATCTTGGAATAGTGTGTAATGTCCAGCCTGCTGCTCTCGACGTTCTTCTGCACGCCGCTCTGCCAGACGTGTTCACCGAGGACCTTTCTCAGTACGCCAAGGAGCAGGTGGGTTGCGGAATGGTGAACGGATAGGTACCAGCGCCTCTCACCGTCGACGTGGCCCATTATCCTTGCCCTTTCCGGTATTGGCTCCTCAAGCACGTGTACTATGCATCGCCAACCTTCTTCACATGCATGACCCTTATGTTCCTGCCACCGTACGTGAAGTAACCGGTATCGCAGGGCTGCCCACCCCCCTCAGGGTAAAAGGCAGTCTGGTTCGTTATGATCTCGTTTCCCCCCCTGGAGAAGAGGACAAGTGCGTTGAAATCACGGATTGACCCGTCGTCGTAGTAGAGTGGCCTCGTCTTTATGTCAGGGTAATCCTCCCTCCTCTTCTCCACCCTGGCTTAACTTCGTGCCTCTTCAGCACCATGAGGGTGAAGTTCTCGGGCACGGTGACCTTGACACCGTTTTCCTCCGCTATGGCCTGCACAAGCTCGGGCGGTATACCGTGAGAATCGTATAGAGTGATCAGGTCTTCCTGCCCTATGCCCTTGCCCCCCCTGGATATGAGCCTGCGCACCTCATTTGTGCCAGACCTCACGGTCTCCCTGTACCTCTCAGCCTCCCGCTCCAGCACCACCCTGACGAAGCCCTCCGGGAAATTGGCCACAATGGTGCTGAACTTCATGGCCTGCATCTTCACAATGTCGAAGAGCTGGAGCTTGCACCCGAGCTCCTCCAGGGCCCTCAGGGACCTCCTTATGAGGAGCCTGGCAAGGTAGCCGACCTTCGTGTTTGAAGGTATGACGTAATCGGAAAACATGAAGAACAGCGTCCTTGCGTGGTCTGCCACAATGAAGGCGTCCTTGGTATATTTGTAGAGGTGGAGGTTCTCCTCCGTTGCATCGCTTCCCAGGGCCTCCCTGACAGACGATGTGCCGTACTCATCCCTGCCGGCGAGGTGCTTCACTATCTTCTCCAGGTATTCATCACCCAGCCTCCTCTTGCCAGATGCCTCAAGGATGGCGTCTACAACGTCGCCGTAGAGTGCGTGGTATACGGTCGGAGTCCCCTGGGAGAGCCATGCCAGCCTCTCCAGGCCATAGCCCGTGTCCACTATGTTCATCTCCATGTGCGAATACCTGGTGCCCTCAATCTCTATGTCACCGTTCGGGTCCTCCCTGAGGTCCATGAACACCAGTGTGGCGACCTCGAGCCCCCTGACAAACACCTCGACTGCAGCGCCAGCATTGCCGCCTCCGGACCACGGTTTCTCCTTGTACGTGATTATCTTGCCGTCTATACCGAGCACCTCGGTGAGGAACCTGTGGCAGTATTCCACTGTCTCGCTCCTCCAGTACACGTACCGGCCAGGCCTGTTGAAGGCGTCGTGACACATCATCTCGAAGCTTGTCAGGTGCCTGCCCGTGGCACCCACGCTCTCAACGTCGTTCATCCTCACGCAGGGCTGCGACATGACTATGGGGTTCCCGGGCGGCTCAACCCTGCCTGATGTGACGTGGGGGGGCTGGAAGTCGTATATGGAGGCGTTGACCAGCAGGACGTCATCCCTCCACCTTGGTACTATGGGGGGGTAAGGCTTCAGTACCTTGTGGGTGCTGCTGAAGAAGTTTATGAAGCGTCCCTCATCTCGTCCACGGTGTACCTGTATTTTGTGGGCGGGTTTCCTATGAACTCGTACTCTGAGCACGGAGGGTCACCGCACCTCTCCCTTCCTGCGTCAAGCGTCCAGAAGTAGGAACCGCAGCTGGTGCACTTCTTCCTCATGAAGCCATTCCTTGTGAAGAACTCAAGTTCAAGTGGCCCCGTTTCCTGGGTCATCCGTTGCATATAGGTAGACACTATTTAACGCTATTTTATCTCCTGAGGTGCATCAGGTAGTTGTTCCTGGCGTTCGGGGGGGACAGGTCTATGACATTCAAGACCTTCCAGCCGGAACCTTCGAACTCAGTTATGGCCCTTTCCAGTACCCTCTGGGGGGGCTTCTCCCTGGAGTTGATGGATGTGGCCTTGAGGATGAATATGGCCTCCCGTACGGAATCGAAGTGGTCAGCGTTCCACATGAATATCTGTACCTGGTTCCTCTGTGATATGTCCTGGTAGATTAAGTCCGGAGCCTCCAGGAAGAACGAGTACCTCTCTGGGAAAGACGCGTCGTCCAGCACGGGGGGGTATATGTTGCTCCTCCTCTCTGCTAGCCTGAGTAGCCTGCTGAACGGCTCCAGCGCCACCTCCACTGCGAATATCCTTGACCTGGGGGGGTAGATGTCTGACAGGTGGCTCACAGTTGTGCCAGTGGATGCCCCCCCAAGGTACAGCATCTCGCCCAGGCCTGCAGGCAGGCCCCTGAAACCCTTCAGTATCGCGGTGGCCAGCTTGCTCCTCCTTGCCACCCACTCCCTCATGAGTCTGGATCCGGACCTCCTGAAGGTCTCGCCGTATACGGGCACGGAATCGCTTGTGACGGTGAAAAGCCTGCTGCCAGACCTGATTATGTTTCCGTTCGTCTGTGAACCCCCCCTCTGGAAAGCTGATTAACCTGTAGGTATTATTCTTAGCGGTACCGATGGAATGCGAGATGTGTGGCAGGAAGGTCGAACGCACCAGGAAGGTCAGGGTGGACGCAGCCATCCTGAACGTGTGCGATGCCTGCGCCAGGTTCGGGACTCCACTGGAAGATAACAGGCCGAGGGCCCAGGTGAAGCAGGAGATCGTGGTCAGGGTGCCACAGAAGCCCCCTGAATCTCTTAAGCCAAGGGAGGTGAGGAAGGCCCAGAGGAAGGTGGATGACGTTGAGCGGTTCACGATCGTTGAGGACTATGCAAGGCTGATACAGCAGGCAAGGAACAGGCTCTCCATGACGCAGGAGGACCTGGCCAAGAAGATACTGGAGAGGAAGAATGTGCTTGCGAGCGTGGAGAGGGGCGACCTGATGCCTGACCTGAAGATGGCCAGGAAGCTGGAAAGGGTGCTGGGCATAAAACTGATCGAGGAGGAGTAACCGTCAAAAAGTCTAAAAAACCTGAGTTTGGCGGAATCTAGACTTGACGCGACGGAAAAACGTTAAATATCATTCTTCGGTTATTAACACCAGGTAAGGGAAGTGAAGATAGAGGTCGGGCAGAGGTTTGATCTCGAGATAGACAGGGAGGACGTGGAGGGAGAGAACCCGGGGGGGCCCATAATAGCGACCTGGTACCACATGGGCACTCCGATATATGTTGAGCTCAGCGTCAACAAGTCTCTCCTGAGGGCCCTGAGGGACTTCTTCAGGAAGTACGGGAGGAAGAGCGCGATAGTTTCCATCGCCAGGGTATCAAGGTACAGGTATGAGGTCACGCCCACCGTTGTGCTTCTGAACAGGCAGGGAAACGACGTGAGGCAGATGAAGTTCTAGGGCCATTCACGTCTTCGCAGTTTCTCCCACTTCCATCTAAATGTATGTTTTCGTCACAATCCTTAAATAATGGCTTTGAGTTAATAATATCGGTCATTCATGGGACGCAAAAAGGACTTCAAGGATGACCTAGAAGAAGATGAGGAGCTGGACCTAGACGAGATGGCTTTTGGAGAAAGCAGGGAAAGGAGGAAGGCTTCAAGGAACGACCCTCGTTCTGTCCCTAGGAAATAGAGTTGCCTCCCTTATGTTGGGCAGGTCAAGGAGGATCATGACGAGCCTCTCGAGGCCGAGGCCCCCAGCCTGCGTGTGGAGGCATTCCGTACCTGAAAGCCTTTATGTAAAACTCGAAGTCAGTCGGGTTCAGGCCCTTGGCCCTGAACCTCTGTTCAAGCATTTTTGGGTCGTGCACCCTCTGTGCCCCCCTGACGTTATCTCCTTTTCCCTGAACTGGAGGTCGAAGGAGTTCGTTATCTCAGGCCTCTCCGGGTCAGGCATAGTGTAGAAGGGGGCGGAGGCTTGAGGGCCATTTTGTTATGAAATAGAAGCCGCCCATCCTGTCACCCAGGAGCCTGAGCTGCTCCGGTGACAGGTCTTCTCCGAAGTTCACGTTTATCCCGTCCCTGGAAAGTTCCTCGAGGCACCTCTCGTACGTTATCCTGGGAAACGGTACCCTGGCCTCAGGCATCCTCAGGGACAGCGCCTCCAGTTCACCGCCGAGGTCCTCCTTCACCTGCTTTATTCCCTGTCCTATGGCGTTCTCCAGTATTCCCATCACGTCCTCATGGTCTGCGAAGCTCACCTCGATATCGACGCTCGTGAACTCGTTCAGGTGCCTTGGAGTGTTGTGCTCCTCCGCCCTGAAGGCGGGCCCCCACCTCAAACACCCTGTCAAGTCCCGCTGACATTAGGATCTCCTTGTACAGTTGCGGTGACTGGTTCAGGTACGCCTTCTTCTCAAAGTACTGCACCGGAAAGAGTTCTGCCCCGCCCTCTGTGGCGGCTGCAACTATCTTGGGGGGGCTGTGCACCTCAACGAAGCCCTGCTCCTTCAGGAACTTCCTTATGCCCCCCCAGAGCATGGAGCTCTCGACCCTGAATATCATGGCCTTCTCCGGCTTCCGGAGGTCTATGAACCTGTTGTTCAGCCTGGTCTCGAAGTCTGCCTCCACAGGGTCGTCAACTCCCATGGGCAGGGGGTGCATCGGACCTGTTAAGAATATTTATGCTGTAAGCGTCTATTTCGGCCCCCCCAAGCCTGCTCTTGGGCTCCTCCACGATAGCGCCGGAGACGCTTATTACGCTTTCCCTGGCAAGGTCGGACACAGCATCCCTTAGTTTCTGATCCTTCACATTGACCTGGAGCCTGCCGGTGCTGTCCCTCAAAACTATGAAGGTGACGTTCTTGAGGTTCCTTATGTCCTGCGCCCAGCCGGCAACAGTTACCTCCCTGCCATTCGCTCTGCCTCTGAGAATGTCCCCCCCGATGTAGGTTCTCTGCATCGGGAGATTATGCCAAGCTCATAATAAAACTGTTCCTGGAAGTCGGTACGGTTTCCGCATATTTTTATGTGCTCAAATAATTTAGTCATGTATGTCTCGCTACATTCTGGGCTTCGATGTGGGCGGTACGAAGATCAGCGCGGTGATCGGAGATGAAGGCGGCAACATAATAGCAAAGGTTTCCAGACCCACGGTGCGACACCTGGGCAAGAAGAGGCTAATACAGCAGATGATAGAGATGGGCCACTCCGTGATGGAGAAGGCCGGTTCAGCTGACGTTTCAAAGATAGGCATTATATTCGCAGGCCTGGTGGACAGTGAGAAGGGGATAGTCAAGGTGTCCCCCCCCAACATCCTGGGCCTCAACAACTTTGCAATAACCAGGCCACTGAGCGACGAGTTCGGCGTGGAGGCGGTGCTTGAGAACGACGCAACTGCCGCCACCATCGCGGAGCGGGTTTACGGCTCCGGAAGAAATGTCGACAACTTCGTCTACCTGACCCTCAGCACAGGGATAGGTGGTGGGGGCTTTCGTTAACGGGCGCCTGATGAGGGGGGGGCACATGGAATGGCAGGTGAGATGGGCCACATGGTGATAATGTCCAACGGCCCGGTCTGCGGGTGCGGGAGGAGGGGGGGCTGCCTGGAGGCAATAGCAGGGGGGGGAAGGGGGGGTATCGCCAGGAGGGTGGCTGAGAATATAAGTGCAGTGAGGGACTCGGAACTCTTCTCGAAGGTAAAGCCAAACGAGATAGATGCGCGGACCGTTTTCGAATACAAGAAGAAGGGGGGACATGTTCGCCCAGCTCATCGTCGAGGAGACGATCTACTACCTGGCTGTGGGCATCGTCAACATAGTGAACATCCTGGATCCTGAACTGGTAATAATAGGAGGGGGAATAGCTAACGCGGGCAGAGAGCTCTTCCAGCCACTGAGGGCAGCAGTAAACCAGGAGTTCAAGAGCATGTACAGGCAGGTGAAGATCGTCAGGGGGGGCATGAAGAACGGTCACGACATAGCGCCCATAGCAGTGCCCGTGTACCTTGAGGGTCTGGAGGCAAAGGCCAGCGGATAGACCTGAACTTGTCTAGCCTGGCCATCTCCACTGGGTATCCAAACCTCTTACCCTGTCACGGATCCATAATTTTCAGTGGGGGGGAGGGAAGCCCAGCTGGGCTTCATAGTGTAGGCTTGGCACACCGCGTTGTTGCTTCAGGCTCCAAAAAGCGCCGATGGTATGTATCTATAGCTGTGTGCAGTGTTGGTGTCTAGAAACTGATATAATTGATTGCACAGATACCGAAAAAAAATAGGAGTAACAGTTCTATTTCTTGATGAAAGACAGATGTGGCATCTACATAGGTGTTGCACTGGTGGCATTTGTTCTGCCAGCCTCTTTTAGTTTAACGGCAGTATCCAGCACAGGCACTCACGCAGAGAGGACAGCAGACTCTGCCCCCCCGACCCCCCCAATAATGTATTATTCCATTAATCATCCGGAAAAGTACGGGAATATTTACGTCCAGTACTGGGCTTACCTGGGGCCACACGGTGAACATGTCTACTGGTACGGTATAGTTCACGTTACCGCTGAAAACGGCGCAGTCCTAGACGGAGGTTATCCTTTCTGGAATGAGTATGATGTAATCGGATCACATAGCACTGGAACCATTGACTTCACTTCACCGGATGCTTCTGTGGGCAGCCCCCAGAGCATATATGCCTTTACCCCCCCTGAAAACACGATCAGCAGCGGTTCGGCAGAAACTGTTACCTTTGGTTTTTCAGCATCAGCAGGTTATGCGGGCGTCAGTGCTGGCGGTACAATTCAGTGGCAAGTCAACTATCCTGAATTCGAGGAGGTCGCCACCTCTCTGACGGCGACAGATGGCGCATGGGCATTCTATGACAACCAGGCCTTGAATGGTCCCAACCCAACTGCAGCATCCTTCTCTGCAGGAGTGGCGGTTCCGGTGGTAAAATACAATGCGCAGAGTATAGACAGTTCCTGCTCGATGACAGCCCTGCTTTCGGAGTGGGGCGGCCTGTGGATCACAGCTCATACCTATTCAGTGACCAAATACTTATTTACAGAATACATCAGTTGAAGCGGGGGGGTTGGTGCAGGTTTGAGCGATGAGGCTTCCAGAAGGAAGAGAATCATAGTCATCCTCATAGTCGTTATAGTGGTATATGCGTCTATTTACCTTTACATCCGCATTCAGCAGGACAGGATTTACAATGTGGATATCACAGTGAAACCAGGTAGTCTCGTCGTAAAGCAGGGAGAGGAGCTACCGTTCTACATAAATTCCAATGGTGCCGGTGTACCATTCGATGTTAACGCATACACGTACCTGAGCGGCCTTAGGCTTGATTACCTTGGCCTGAATGACAGTGGAAGTGCCAGTGGCTCTCAGTGCTTTGCCCTTGTCAAATTCAACCTGAGCGGCTCCGACCCTGATGTTACGGCATACTGGAACGGTACAATTGTGTACCTGACGAACAGTGGCCCGAGGTATTACCTGGCGCCGGCAGGATACTATCTCATCGGCCAGATAGTGGAGAGCTCCCCCCCAGACACTCGTGGTAATGTGTTCATGAACTTCACAGTACCGCATGAGACGATTTTCGTATCAGGCCTGTACCTGAACTATTACCTCAACCTGACAAACGACACGCTTGGCTCACGCTCACCCCCATTGGCACTAATTCTTCGGGAAACTTCAGCGCCACGATAGTTTCAGATAACAATGGAACAGCTTCAGCCACCAATGTAGGAATAGGGGGTTCTGAGCAAGACATACATAAAGTTCGAGTACATCATGCAATCACCGGAGGACTCAATCAAAGTGATGGTTCGCATTGGCCATGGAACTCTATACACGGCCATTGGAAATTACGGTGGTCCCATTGCCCAGGATTAGTGTGGAAAACCTGACAAAGACATACGGGCATTTCCGAAGGTTCAATGCCCTTTCTGGCTGCTCCCTGACAATAGACACTCCTGGCTTGTACTCCGTTGTGGGCCCCAACGGAGCTGGCAAGACGACTCTGCTGAAGATAATTGCAGGCCTGATAAGGCCGACGGGAGGCAGCGTGACGGTCCAGGGGGGGAGCACATTCTACGTTCCGGAAAACGCGGCATTCTATGACAACCTAACGGCTCTCGAGCACTTTCAGCTCATCGAAGACTCCTTGGGATCCCATAGCACCTCAATGAAGCCAGAGGATGTCCTGGACCTCATGGGCTTCCGCGCGAAAGGAAGGTCTCAGGATACTCAAAGGGGGGGATGAAGCGCAGGCTCGACATAGGCATGTCACTGGTCGCAGATCGGGACATAATGCTACTCGACGAGCCCTTTGAGGGCCTTGACCCCCCCTCCTTTTCCGAGGCCCTCTCAGCGGACCTTAAGAGGCTGAACGATGGGTCCCGGATCATAATACTGAGCAGCCACGACCTGGCAAGGGTGGAGGACCTCTCTGACGTGATCATCTTCCTCAAGAGGGGGGGCTCCATAGTGACTACGGTGGAAAGGGGGGGAAAGGCGGACAGGGTCACTATAAAGGTACCTGGTGGCCCTAATGTCGAAGATTTCCTGGGAAGCCTGGGGGGGTTCAATATGAAGTGCGCGGGGGGGATGGGATCATCGTGACTGCCGGAAGGGAAAGGTCGCAGGACCTTCTGAGGCAGCTCATTGCAAAGGGAATAGAGGTGGAGGAGATGAAGTCCCCAAGCCTGCTTGAGACGTACCGCAGGATAATGGAGGGAGAGCGGTAATGTACATGATGGCAGTTCTTGCGCACCTACGGAAGGACCTCAGGATCAGCATCAGTCTAACATGTATATAGCCATTATATCACTTTGGAGCTTTGTATCCCTGGTGATGGCCCTGTACATCATTGATAGCAGCAGGCACCTCACCTTCTCAGACCTCGTGGCATACCGTTTCATTGATAACCTGATGGATATGTCAGTTTTCCTCTTTCTGATTCCGGCCATCCTCATTCCCGTTGAACAGGAATCAGGGATGATCGATGTATACAGGGGGGGTGCACCTCCCGTTCAGTGTCATCTTCACATCGAAGCTGGTATCCTGCCTGGTGTATTTCCTGACCCTTGTTCTATCCTCCATTGCTATGTTTTCGATTGCCTACGCCGTTTCCAGGGCCTCAACAGTGACTCTGGCAGTGTTCGGAAGGGGGGGTCCTGGCCTTACTGACTGCCATCCCCCCCTCCTGATATTCATCTTCCTTCCAGCCTTTGGCTACATATCGGCTCTCTCATATGCCTCCTCCAGGAGGTGGGTACCGATACTCTTCTCAGCGCTTATGTTCTTTATGCTGTTGTTTGCCGTCAAGAATATCGACCTGTTCTATGAGGGATACGACTCCATCGGCAACTCCGCTATGTTTCACGTCCCCACCTTCTATTATCCCTTGCTCGTATCGTTCCCGGCATCATCCATCGGCATCCTGGCGGAGGCTTACGGCCTACCGACCGTTAACGAGAAAGACCTTGGGCAGACAACGGTAATAGCAACACCATTCTTTCATGCCTTCCTGGGCGAGAGCGGCTATGCCTCTGGATACTCGCCTTCTTCATAATTTTCATATCTGTGAGTTACCTGGTGGGGGGGAGGTTGAAGTATCAGTATGGATAGCGCGCCATAGCTGTGGCCATAGCGGTTGTGGTGGTTATCGCTCTGTTCGTTTACTTCCACGGTGGTAGGCCTGCACACTCCAGCGAGACCATTGGAAAAAACCCCCCCACAAGCACTCTCACAATTGTGGCAGACTTCAACATCACCGTGCCCGATTTCAACTACACTTTTTCCCTGCAAGAGAATGCCTCCGAGATCTTCCTGAGTGCCTACTCCAACGGTACCATGGGCACCATCAAGGTCTTCAGCCCCCAGGGATACCAGGATATCACTGTGGAGGTGGGACCTGGGAACGATTCTTCCTACGAAGATGCTGCATTTTCCGATCCCCCCCCTTACGTGAACCTCACAGCGGAACATGGCGTTTAGTGGCTTCCCTGAGCGAGGTGAAGTCGGTACATGTCGTGATCTATGCAGCCTTTCTATGAAAATTCCCTGCATTCAAGTATCACCGATGTCCTCACATCACCGGTCGTGAAAGGGAGGATCTAATGGCAGACGCCAGAAAAGTACATCCTCTTGTCATGCTGCTGCCACTGTGGTTATTGTTCAGACAATGGTACTTAGCTCACTGTGCAGTAGGGTCGAGACAGGGTTTGCCACAGGGTTATCACGCGTAGGGTCCTAAACATTGCCCAAGCCTGTGATGCCAATTCTGGTACATCTCCACCATCCTTTCCAAGCATCAATGGAGCCCATCATGGATCTTAAATCAAGCCGTCAGTTCAATTCAGCTGCCATTATCTGGAAGATCTTTACGGCACAGTCTTTCGATGGTACTAAATTTCTGTTCTTGATCCACATCCCTGAACTCATTGTCCGTTGGTTCCATTATTTTAGTTAGGCTTACCGGTCTTCTTATGGTTCTTGGCATTCTTAGTGTTTCAGTATTGAAGGGGGGGCGCCCTACCTCATGCTGTATATGACCTTATGGTATCTGGAGCACCGCTTATCACCGAACTATTGAATTCTTCTCAGTGTATCTCTATTTGGTGCTGAGAGAGACATCCCTGAGAGCTGCTTCCTACGTCCACTTCCTTTCCGTCACGGACATGTATCTGGGGTTCGGAAATCTTGTATGCACCTTTTGTGAATAGTGGCTTGAAAACCTGTCCCTGGGTATATCCACCCCCCCGATGCTAGGTAGCCAATCTGCTATTAATAGAGGGGCTTCTTCAACCCACCTCGGATCGATCGGGACGACATCTGCGCATGCCAGGTGATACCCATTCGTAACACCCACTGAGCCTTTCTTCCGCTCTCCCAGGGGATGCCTTTATCTCCTCCCTTTAACATGCTTCCCATGAATACGCTGACTGTCGTTCGTACCACCTCAGATACATTTTCTTTAGACTGCCCATCAATCATTGACTCTCCCTGTCCGCTCGAGGTGTATTCTTGCACTTTTCTGGGATTTTCAAGGCCCCTCCCATGGTCACCTACCACAGGATCCTTTACACTATGGGGCTCGCACACCTCTAACGTCTTGGTGAAGGACGAAACTAAAGGAGAACATCGCCCTTCAGGGGGGGTGGGAGGAGGTCAGTTAATTCAGAGTTGCTGTTCAATGCTGCCTAACGGGGGGGTTTCCTGGACCTGGGAACATGTGCATCCTTACCTCCCACTTGGTCAATTACTTTAGTTCTATCTTTGGTGCGCACCCTGTGCCGCAATACAACCAAGTAGCTGAGACCAAACACCCATACAAATATCTCAATTCCTATATACCTTAACAGGTAATGACCATAATCCAGTGGTGAAAGCCAAACACTAGTTCCTACCGTGGTCATGTAGAAGCCAAGCGTCCGGACGAGAGTTGTGTTTGCGGAATGGTAAAGTGTGTCTAGGAAATCCGAATTTCCAGAGGCCTGCATGATTACGAGGACGTTTGAGTTTCCGGTTGAGGCGTACTGGTACTCATTGGGAGATCTTAAGGACCCTCCCGTTAGGTATGAACGTGGAACCCCAGAAATATTGAAATTGTAAATTGAGACTGAAACGGGTGAGATCGTTCCTATCTCCCTCGAATATCTTAACAAGGTGGAATTGTTTCCGGAGTAACCTATTGAAAATGAAAACCGGCTAGGGCCAATCACAGATCCAATGAGGCCACCCGGAAGCGGTACAATGGACCCTCTCTCAAGCGAATCGTTGTTCAGAATGGTCCTTACGAATCCGTTTGAAAGTGGATACGTTTCAACAGTATGTTGAACGTACCTAACTATGCCAGGAACAAACATCTGGTCAACGATTTGGACATTCACCTCTTTTCCCTGAATTTTCAGATAAAGTATGCCGGTGGAACTCATTGGAACTGTTGTATTGGAGATGTTAGAGTTGAGAACTTCAGCAGACGGACAGCTGAATTGATAAAGATAAAAAGCACCATCACTGTATGGATCGGAAGTCATTCCAGCTCTTTCTTAAAGTTCATTGGCAAGAGGAGCCGTGGACAGGACTACCGTCAATATAGCTAAAAGAGTCAAAAACAGAAATGAAAATCTCCTGAACCTCATGGGGGGGCACCTAGTCCTTAACTACTTCTGTAACCTGCTTTATTAGTTCCTGCCAGTCCACAACCACATTTCCATTATGCCACATCTCTCCATATACTTGTCCATTTGAATATAATTCCATTGGAATTTGCGCATGTGATTCCCAGTACATGTCAATGAAATACTGCGTTTGGAAAGTCAGACAAATCTGGAGAACTTGTGAACTTACAGTTACACCATTCACGGTTATGTTAGCCCACGAAACCTCAGTCGGCGTTATCTTGTATACTGTATCTGGAATGACCACAAACGGGTTCTGAGCTACGGTAAAGTCCCAAGTCCCTCCTATAAGTTCCTGAAGGTTGGTGTTAGCTGTCGTAGCCTCTGCCGTTACTGTCCATGTAGAGCTGGGGGGGTGAAGTAATAATGATTCCCGATTTGATAGTATCCATAATTAGCGCTCATTTGAAGCCATCCGCCGCCGGCGAAATAGCCAACGAAAGGAATGTTATCTCCCCCCCAACTCTAAATGTACTTCATGCTGTGACCCACAGAAGATACTGAGCCACCACCGCCTGGACCAGGCGCTATCATTATTGGTTGAAATCCTGTGGCCACTGAAACATCGTTTGTCAATGGCGCATTGTTGGCATGCGTAACTTTATCGCCAATCATTTTATTTAGACCAAGCATGACAACGGAGGCCAGACTTACCAAAAAAAGCACTGAACAGTAAATCGCCTACTTCCACATTGTCATTATTTTTCTTAATATTCCGCAATCTCATCATTAATCGAAGTTATACTCATATATCATATATAAATATTAAGTCTGATTTGGGTTATTGCAGGAATCGCAGTTAGGATATCATTTCAAACCGGGCTTAATTCATCTGTCGATCAAATTGACATTTATCTCCCAGTGTGGACTTAGAATGTCACAGCTCTCTAAAATTTTCAGACAAATGCTGAGGATTGTCAGGCTGACTATGTTGTTGCATATATATCAGGCGCAGTTGCCTGCAGACCAATGTCAAGGCCCAAGTCTGGAGGTGGGAAAGGGGGAGAGGACGAGCTGCTAAAACATGGGGGCGCCATATCTATTGCAGGTTAACTCATTCTTTAGAGAACGATGATTTCCATCACCTTCTAGACCTGCTCCCTGTTGTTATCTTTGGTGCCATTATACTGCTGTAAGTAATTGGCTTTAACCTACCTGTGGTATCTAACTCCCTTTACTGACCTAATGGGGTGTCGGTGGGGGGGCCGTAACGTTTCTGTTTGGGATCAGGGCCATCAATCAACCCGTCTTTCTCTCTATAGGATCATACTGATAGTACTGATAGCAGTTTGTCGCCACGAATTTTCCTCAGGAAATAGATTATTCTTACTCTCACTGTGGATTCCAGTAACTACATCACAAACCGTCTGGTACTCTCGGATACTTTAGCTAAGCCAGACAAAGTGTTTGCCATCTACTCCCTGGCCGACCGAAGAAGCATTCTTGTATTCTCCAAGGCATCTCTTCGATCTCTCCAGGTTCAGCAAAAATCGCCTACGCGAACTGCAAAGCGGATCGTTAACACGGCATTAAATACCACATCAGTTGTTATTGAAATGGCATCATGGGTGCCTGAGAAATACCTCCATATATAATGTTAGAAACTCTAAAGGGGGCCGAGGAAGCAGGAGAAGCCGCCGACGGGGTTCGGACCCGCGACCTCGTGCTTACCAAGCACGCGCTCTACCAGGCTGAGCTACGACGGCACCTGATTCACCACCGTAAGGTGTTTGAAGTATTTATTTGTTAGAGTCACCGGTGGCCAATACCACCTGCATTTCCTGCACCTCAAACCCCCCCTCTGGCCACAGTGAAGGTATGGCCAGAAATCCTTGCACACCATGTCCCACGGGCACACCTTAACAGGCCCAGCCTGAAAAACTCCTGGCACTTTCCTCAGAAACTGCAACACAGGCCCAGTGGCAGGAACGTGCCTTCGGAGCACCCCGCTCACTTTGCCGATCTGTTGCTCCGCTGACATGGAAATCGCTTTATCCCCGATAGAAGATGTAAGGGCAATGATCCCCGCCAGCGAGCAGGATACGGAACTTGACCCGAAAGTCGTGATGGAGACCTGGGATAGGTTCTTCCTGAAGTACGGCTACAGGGATCAGATATCGAAGATAGGAAGCGAATATCCCGACACTAAGACGCTCTACGTTTCCTACAGGCACATCTCCGAGTTCGATTCAAACTTCTCGTCCCTCATCCTGGAGTACCCTGAGGTGGTGCTCTCTCTCGGTGAGCAGCTCATCAGGGAAGAGTACATTTCGCCCGGCAAGAAGGTGAAGAACAGGAGGTTCAACATAAGGCTGACCGAGATAAACCTGAGGGAGACGCTCCACGAGATCAGGGACCTCAGGGCCTCGCACGTCGGGAAGCTGGTCAGCGTCACGGGCATAGTGAGGAAGAACACTGAGGTTATGCCCAGGCTCTACTACGCCTCGTTCCAGTGCTCGAACTGTGGCCATGTCATGAGGATAAGGCAGGAGAGGGGGGGCAGGCTGGAGGAACCACAGGTGTGTGAGGGCTGTGGCGAGGACAGGCACAAGGTCAGGTTCAGGCTTGACCTGAGCGATTCGGAGTTCGTGGACAGCCAGAAGATCGAGATCCAGGAGAACCCGGAGACACTAGAGGGTGGAGCACAGCCGCAGAGGATCACGATCATCCTCGAGGACGACATAACGGGAAAGATCTTTCCGGGCGACAGGGTCACCGTGGACGGTATCCTGAAGGCGGAGCAGAAGAGGGCGGGGAACACCCTGCTCACGGAATTCTACACCTACATCTACGCCATCAACTACAGGAAAGAGAGCAAGGAAGTGGAGGACATCCACATAACAGAAGAGGACGAGCAGAAGATAAAGGAGATGGCAAGGGACCCGAACATAATAGAGAAGCTTGCGAAGTCCATCGCCCCCCCGACGATCTATGGCCTCGAGATGGTGAAGACATGCCTTGTCCTCCAGATGTTCGGTGGGGGGGTGAGGAAGACCATGAAGGACGGTACCACCATGAGGGGTGACATACACATCCTGATGGTGGGTGACCCGGGGACAGCAAAGTCCCAGCTCCTCAAGTACATGACAGAGATCTCGCCGAGGAGCGTCTTTGCCTTCGGGAGGGGGGGGTCCAGCGCAGCTGGCCTCACCGCAGCCGCTGTCAGGGACGAGTTCGGTGAAGGGAGGTGGACCCTGGAGGCAGGTGCGCTCGTCCTGGCCGACAACGGCTTTGCCGCAATAGACGAACTGGACAAGATGGATGAGAAGGACACGGCAGCCATGCACGAGGCCATGGAACAGCAGACCGTGACCATTTCCAAGGCGGGTATAATGGCGACCCTGAAGTCGAGGTGCAGTATCCTTGGCGCTGCGAACCCGAAGTTCGGCAGGTACGACCCGAACAGGACAATTGTAGATCAGATAAACTTCCCCCCCGCCCCCCCTCCTCTCGAGGTTCGACGTGATCTTCAAGATCATAGACAGGCCGGACAGGAACACGGACGAGAAGCTGGCTGACCATGTCCTGAGGGCCCACAGGGTGGGAGAGATATACAGGAGCCTGGAGCAGTCAGAGCAGATCGATATGGAGATACCGGAGGAGGAGGGTTTCAAGCCGCCATTCGACAAGGAGATGATCAGGAAGTACGTTGCCTATGCGAAATCGCACATAGTCCCGAGGCTTTCAGACGAGGCAATAGAGCTACTGAGGGAAGAATATGTCAAAACGAGGACGCAGGCCGCTGATTCGATACCCATAACTGCCAGGCAGCTCGAATCAACAATAAGGCTTGCGGAGGCGGCTGCCAAGGCCAGGCTCTCGCCCATAGTAACTGCGCAGGACGCCATGCTGGCGAAGAAGATCGTTGACTTTTACCTCCGGGACGTCTCGGCAAGCAACGGCCAGGTGGACATCGACATATTGCTTAGCGGAACGACGAGCAGGCAGAGGAACGAACTTGAGATGGTCTACGATGCAATAAAGGAGATCAAGTCCCAGAAGAGGGTTGTCGAGGTGGAGGACGTAGTGGCACTCTGCGTATCCAGGGGGGGGATGCAGAGGGAGAAGGTGGAGCAGTCCATTATAAAACTTAAGAACATGGGCCAGATATATGAACCGTCCTACAACAGGCTCGATGTGATAGGTAGAGGCTGATGCCAAACAGGATAACGATGAAGATGAGGCATGTCCACGGTGAGGTGCTCCTTGCAGCTGCGGACTCCGAGCTGGTCGGGAAGGAGTTCAGGGAGGGCAGGCTGCACATCAGGGTAGACCCGAACTTCTACGGAGAGATCAAGGTCTCGGAGGAGATGTTCATAACGTCGCTTGGAATGTGCACAATAGCCAACCTAGTTGGAAAGAGGGTGGTCGGCATAGCCATAGAGAAGGAGTTCGTTGACCCTGAAAACGTGATCTATATCGATGGCATACCGCACGCGCAGTACGCGAAAATGGAAGAATGAAGCGATGGACACTGCTGGCAAGAGGGAACAGGTCAGGAAGGTATTCGAATCGATTTCATCGAAGTACGACCTGATTGATACATTGATAAGCTTTGCACAGGACCAGAGGTGGAGGAGGAAGGCTGTATCCCTCCTTGGCATAGGAGGGAACGAAAGGGTCGTGGACTGCGGCGCCGGCACAGGAAAGGTGACAAGGATGATCAGGGAGGCCTGCCCCGGTTGCCAGGTCTACGCTGTGGACATAACCGAGGGCATGCTATCCAGGGCCAACATACCCGGTGTGAGGTTCATCCTGGCGCCCGCGGAGAATATACCCATAGAGGACAGCTCCATTGATGCAGTGATATCAGCATTCCTCACCAGGAATTTGGAGAGCCTGGAAGGCTATTTCTCTGAGGCGTTCAGGATCCTGAGGCCCGGAGGGCGGTTCGTTAATCTGGACATATTCAACCCCACTGATGGGGGGGCTATGAGGATCCTCTTCCCGCCTTACTTCTACCGCATCGTGCCCGCCATAGGCGACTTGCTCACATCATCCTCTTCCTATTCTTACCTGGCCAGGAGCGTGAGGGGGGGATTCAGGCGGCCGGAAGAGATCGCTGGCATGATATCCTCAGCGGGTTTCAGGAAAGTCGAAACTGTGAGGCTGGCCATGGGCACGGTCTGGATCCACAGGGCCTTCAAGTGAGCACTCCTTTTATACGTTGTCGGAGTACCGAAACCATGTCCGTCAGGACAGTATCCAGGCAGGAACTCTGGGACTTGATGAAGTCCGGCAATGTTGTAGTGGTAAACGTCCTGTCCAGGGTGTCTTACGAGGACATGCACATACCGGGGGGGAGCATATCGATTCCTTTCGACGAACTTGAGAACGGCGGCTGGAGGAAGCTGGACAAATCGAAGCTCATAATCACATACTGCCATAACAGCAACTGTGGCGCATCAAAGCGAGCAGCCGAGCTCATTGCGAGCCATGGCTACAAAGTGGCAGCATATGAGGGCGGGATAAAGGAGTGGTATGAGTCGGGCATGCCTGTGGAGGGGAGGCTTGCAGGAAATAGTAACGCAGAAAGGAACTGAGGGAAACTATGTCATATTAGGAGTTGTATTAATTAATATCTTTTCCCTAGGGAATGGACACGCCACTTGGGCTGTGCGAAGGATGTGGAGCTTGCTATATCAAAAACCTCATTTCTTGGGAGTTTCACTGGTTCCATTGCCATCCCGGTTAAGCAGGCTTCGGCATGAAGTGCTCGTACCCCCCCTGCTGCGTGATCCTCCTCCACGAACCGTTCTCGAATATAATGTTGTCACCGTCCCACGTCTCTCCTATGAACGTTACGCTAATGCCCTCGTCCTCCATGGCCTGGGCGAACTCCCTGTACCTGGCCTGTGGGACTGTGAAGAGGAGCTCATACTCCCCCCCACCGAAGTTGCAGGCGATCTCTGTCCTTGTGAGTCCTGATATGAAGGACGCCTTATCCACGTGCTTGCCGGCAGGTATGTCGTCCCCCCCAACTATCTTGAAGCCAATCCCATAGTCGTGCTTCACCTGCGCGATTGATGAGAACAGCCCGTCTGAGAGGTCCATCATGAACTGCGCCCCCCCGTGCTCGGCGATCTTCAGCGCCTCCTTCACCCTGGGCTCTGCAGAGAAGAGCAGTTTCAGCCCGAGGCTCCTGGAATAGCCGTGCTTGTAGAAGATGTAACCGGAGGCTTGTTCCCCAAGGGTGTTGGTGACGGCCACAAGCTGCCCCTTCCTTATCCTTGACCTCAGCGTCGTCAGGGACTTCCTCTGCCTGCCTATGATGGTGCCAGAGAAGACGTTGCTCTGGCCCTGCTTTAGGTCACCGCCGAGCAGTTCCGTGTGGAAGCGCCTGAGCTGCCTGGACATGGATTCCTCGAACCTCTCCAGGTAGTCCATGTCAACGTCTTCCCTCAGGGTGTAGGCTGTGACGAAGTAGAGCGGAATGCCGGCCATTGCCGCTATGTCACTCAGGTTCACGGTTGCAAAGAACCTGCCCGCCATTTCTGGAGTCGTCCCGTCTGGAAAGTGGCCAGACTCGTTGAGGCTATCGGTGGAGATGAGGAGGTAATCCCTCCCGGCCGGCACAACGGCACAGTCATCCTTGCTCTGCCCCTTCACGTACCTGGAGAATATCCTGTCTATGATGCCCCCTTTCCCCCCAGAGATGAAAGTGCCACCATAGAATCACAACCAGACTGAGGACCTGGCCACCCTGCTTGATAGGAGCCTGAAGTCCACCTGCTCCAGCTGGCTTGCCTCCATCCTTATCTCCCTCCAGTACTTCTCCGGGCACCTCTCCATGTACCGTTCCAGGGCGCTGAAGTCCTGTTCGAGGGAACACCTGTATATCAGCGAAAGAAGTTCCCTACTGTCCTCGTCGTTGTGTGCCCCCCCCTCTCCTTGTTCCCAGCCGTGGGGGGGTACGAGATCACCTGCGTACCGGACTTACGGGTGGAAAGGAGCACCCTGGCGACGCTCCATAGCCTTGGCGGCCTGTACAGCCCACGGGAATAAAGGAACTCCACGAACGTGTTCCTCTGGATGTTCATGGGGTTCACTGATACGTCGTTGCTGTAGGGTGCCGCATCCTGCACGGACTTTATGCAGTCCTGCACTGCCGATTCCTCGTCCATCATGGGAGGCTTCAGGAGCAGGTAGGTTCTGACCTCAAGGCCCAGGGACCTTGCCCTAAGGGCTGCGTCCACGAACTTCCTGAAGCTTGATCCCTTGTTCACAGATCTCCTTATAACCTCATCGCTGGAGCTTTCAAGGCCTATGGCCACCCTTGTGGGCACCCCCCCTGAGGAGATTATCTCACGGAGGTTCTCCTCCCTTATGTATTCTGTCCTGGACTCCACTAGCAGTTTGTCCAGTTTGGCCGCAACGGTATCAACGAAGTACTGCCTCACTGGGGGGGGAGGCACTTCCATGGGGGGGTCAAGGAAGGAGCCGGATGTGAATACCTTGAGGACGCTCACACCACCCAGGGAATTGGCTAGGTAGTCTACCTGCCGCATCAGGTCTTCTTCGGTCACAGTGGGCGATGTGTCGTTGAAGTAACCACACATCGAGCATGACGAGAACCTGTACCAGGAGCAGCCCCTGGTCCTGAATATCACAACCGCTGTGTCCTCCGGAAAGCCCCTGAGCCTGTCCTTCTCCCTCCATATGGACACCGGCCTCTGGTTGTCCCTGTTCCTGTGGCCTTCAGGCATCAGGGATTTTATGAACGCAGCGTAGTCTCTCTCAACCACAGTACGGTGAGTTAACCTGCCCTATTAAGTGTTTTCAGCGCACAACAGTTGCAGGGCATGGCGAGGTTTAAAGATGTGTAGCCATATTACCCATGTATATGCTATCAAGACGCATATCATCGGTCAGGGGATCGGCGACCATATCGCTGTCAAACAGGGCATCCTTAATGGAGAGGCAGGGCAAGAGGGTGCTCAACTTCGGTGTAGGGGGGGAGCCAGACTTCACAACGCCAGAAGGGATCATAGAGGGCGCTTTCCAGTGGGCAAGGAAGGGGGGGAAGACACATTACACACCGTCGGCGGGCATATTCGAACTCAGGGAAGCCATAGCCCAGGACTACGTGGAGAGGGGGGGCTTTGATGTTAAGCCAGAGAACATACTGGTGACTCCCACAAAGTTCGCGATTAACCTTGCGGTCTTCTCGACAATGGATCCCGGAGACGAGATCCTGATACCGGAACCCTATTACCTGTCATATTACGATATAGCGGCCATAAATGGCATCAAGCCCGTGCCCGTAAGGACCGGCGAAGACTTCAGTTTCGACTTCGACCTGATGCAGGAGTACGTCGGCCCGAGGACCAGAGGCGTGATAATAAGCAACCCGTCCAACCCCACCGGGCGTGTCTACGGCAGGGACGAGATCAAGGGGGGGCTCGTGGACTTCTGCGAGGACAACGGGATGCTCCTTCTCTCCGACGAGATCTACAGGTCCCTCGTATACGAGGGCCAGCCAGCCTCCCCCCCGCTCTCCTTTACAGGCCTCGACAGGGCCATAGTGATGGACGGCTTCTCAAAGAGCTACGCGATGACAGGCTGGAGGATCGGTTACCTGGTGGCAGACAGGCAGGTGATCGAGGGGGGGGCCAACAGGCTGCAGCAGCAGACGATAACGTGTGCCCCCCCTTCGGTCGCACAGTACGCCGCTCTCGAAGCGTTGAAGGACAAACAGAGCCCTGTGGAGATGAGGGAGAGGTTCAGGAAGAGGAGGGACCTCGTGCTCAGGGAACTGGGAAAGAGCTCCAGGCTCAAAATCGTAAAGCCGCAGGGCGCGTTCTACGTGTTCCCTGAGTTCTCGGACGCGAGGTCCTCGGAGAAGTTCTGCGAGGACTTACTGGAGGAGAAGGGCGTGATAGTGACACCAGGGAGTGCCTTCGGAGAGCAGGGGGGGGAGAAACACTTCAGGCTCTCGTTCGCCACGTCCGAGAGCGTTATAGAGGAAGGATGCAGGATGATAGTCGACTTCCTGGAAGGGAGCTGAGCATGAAGCGGATAGGCTGGAAGGGCAACTTCCATACCCGTTGGGCCCCGGACCTGGATCCAGTTGCAACGATCGAGAACGGGGGGGAGACCTTCGAGGTGGAAATACCAGATTCTTCCACAGGCCAGGCCTTCCCGGGCATGTCGCCAGAGGACATGGCCACAATGGACCAGTCCATCCTGGACGCGGCTGTTGGCCCATTCCTTGTGGAGGGTGCATCCCCCCCGGGGGGACGCCATATGTGTCGAGATCCTGGACATTAAAACCGCTGACTGGGGCTGGACAGCGATCATAAGGGACTTCGGCCTTCTTAAGAACAGGTTCGAGGAGGCGGTGCTGACATGGGACATAGGGGGGAGAGCGCTGTGGCCAGGGGGTGCCCTGAGCGGTATAAGGGTACAGGTGGAGCCCTTCCTGGGCATAATTGGGGTTGCGCCGGCCAGTGGTGAGTTCCCGATGATACCCCCCCGCAGGCATTCGGAGGCAACATGGACAACAGGCTCAACTGTACCGGTTCTAAGGTATACCTGCCTGTCTTCAGGCCCGGCGCTCTCCTCTCCCTCGGCGACCCACACGCTGCGCAGGGTGACGGGGAGGTGTGCGGCACGGCGATAGAGACCTCTGCCAGGGTGAGGCTCAGGGTGAGCGTTGTCAAGGGGATGGCCATAAGTTCACCCCCCCTCACGGTATCTCCGCAGAGGAGGCAGGAGGCATACGTGTGCACCACCGGGATCGGCGGGGGGGACCTCCACAGGGCAGCCCAGGACGCCGTGCTGTCAATGATAGGCCTGATATCATCTTCTGGCATACCTGGGCCAGAGGCATACATGCTGTGCAGCGTGGCGGGCAACCTAAGGGTGTCGGAGATCGTGGACGAGCCAAACTACGTGGTCTCAATGTGCATGCCATCAGGCATAATGGGAAGCATATTGCCAGGCGGTGGGGGGGAAGGTGCAGATTGAGGGTGACTACGAGGAAATCCTGTCATACTACGCCAACCTCTTCAGCATAAAGAAGCAGAGGGAGATCCAGGTGGACGAGTACACGTTCAATTACCTCGGCTGCAGGATCCTGGACACCGATGGAAAGGAGGTTGAGATGCTTTTCCCACCAAGGGAACTCTCTGACAGGGTCATCGAGATCAGGTTCAGTGTCAGGAGCCTAGGCGGCGTCGAGCCACTGGTCAGTGTGACCTGGGACAGGATAAGGGTGGAGCCGGAGCCGGACCAGAGGGAACTCCGGAGGTTCCTGGACAGGCTGGACACGTCCACATTCCGCTTCTTCTGAAATGTACAGGAAGGGCTACCTCGTAGCGCGGAACCGCATACCGACCAGTGGACCCCTGTTCCTGGGAAGGACAGCGAACGGCATCCAAGTCTGTGCTACAGGTGAGATGCTTGACACACACTGGGCGGTGCTGGGGAGGACGGGGGGGAGCGGAAAGACCACGATCCTCAAGCACGTGTGCGAGGGCCTTGTCAGGGGGTGGCCATAACCTTGTTGTCATAGACCCTCACATGGACCTGGGCTCATTCTGCCTCTCCCTCCTTCCGGAGAGGACACTCTACATATCGCCCCCCCGCCCTGTTGAGGTTGGCGGTGTGCAGAAGGCCCTGGCAATGCCGGTGATCGGGAGCTCCAGGGACCCGGAACTCCAGTCGTCTCTCCTGAAGGACGTGATCGTGTCGTCCCAGGACGGTGTCTGGGGGGGGCCAAGGCTGCAGGTCATAATGCGTGTGCTCCTCTCTAGGTTCATCCAGGCCGGCAGCACAGACCTCGCCGCCTTTGCGAAGACCCTGCTGGACAGGAACGCCCTCATCAGGGCGGTCGGGGGGGACACGGAGGAACCGCTCCTTGCACAGTTCATCAGGGAAATAACGCAGGACTGGAAATCATGGAGGGAGTACTCTTCTTCAACCCTCAACAGGCTCATACCAATAGTGAGCGACAGGGGGGGCATGCTGCACATAGTCTCTGGCAGGCCAGGCTACGACATGGGCCAAATGCTGTGGAGAGGTTCTGTGTTCGTTGTAGACACCTCCATGATACCGAGAGACACTGCCAGGGTACTGGCTGGCCTCGTCCTCCTTAGCATATTCTCACACTGTGCCTCTGAGAGGCCAGGGAGGAAGACGTTCGTCGTTGTCGACGAGGCCCACTCGGTGAGCCAGAGCGTCCTCGAGACCCTGCTCAGGGAGGGCAGGAAGTTCAACCTCCACCTGATACTCTCGACCCAGTTCATAAGGCGGGACGAGCCCCTTTACGCCTCTGTTGTGAACAACTGCCGGACCTTTGTCCTCTTCTCCCTTTCAGGGCCGGAGGCAGCAGCGGTATCAGGTGCCACAGGCATCTCTGGCCTGGAACCTGTACTCTCCTCCATGCCTTCCCTCACTGCACTCCTCTACTCAACCGCAGGCCCTGAACCGGTGGGCCCGGTCACATTTTCCACAGCTCCAGTTCATGGAGCGAACCTTGCTGTGGACGCCATCAGGCGGAGCGTGGAGCTCTACGGAACCCCCCGCTCGCCTCACCTGGCAGTGACGGGCCCAGCCTTCATGAATACATGGTAAGGGCCCTTTCATCGATCCTCTCCGCAAAGGGCATCCCATGGAATATAGGAAGGAGTGTGCGCGGGCGCATTCCTGACCTGACATTCGACCTTGATGGGAGGGAGTTTGTTGTGGAAGTGGAGGTCAGCGACCTTGACAGGAAGTCAAGGGTCGTGGGAAAGATGGCCTCCTATGCAGGCAGGGATGTAGTTTTCCTGTGTGACACTGGTAGGGTGCAGGACCTGTGCAGCATACTGGAGAGGCCGGTGGAGGTGAGGGAGAAATCTGGCCTCTGGCTCGAGATACCTGCTGTCCTCGAAGGGCGCGAGATCAGGTTTAGGGACCT
>NZ_BBCP01000002.1 GCF_001316105.1 Thermogymnomonas acidicola JCM 13583
CCCGATTTCTTCCTGGTCCGGCCCTTCTAACGCAGTTCCCGTCCATTGCGAGCTCGCTTAAACTGCCATTACCATCTTTCGGAGGGCGGTCAGAAACCATGGTCAGACAGCAATGGCACTGCAGGTTATCAGGACGAGGAAGGATGGACGGTGACGGAAATGAAGGACGGAAGCTGCATTCTGCATGCGGCCAGCGGGCAGGCCGGCACCAACATGGGAATTTATGTTTTCGATCCTAACCTCTCCAGTTCTGACGATGACATAATCAGGAGTATCAGAGAGTCCATCAAAGGCATTGTCGGTTACAACTATTCGGTGGTAATCATCCCATCAGATATTTACGACCAGATCATTCCTGAGGTTGCAGGGAGAGGGGGGGGTTGAGGCCAAGTTTACAGCATCCAAGGAGATGCTTGCACTCTTGAATGCCATATCGTTTGCATCATCCGATGGCCGAACCTAGACGTTTGGGGATTACTGTCCTTTAGCAGTGTCCATAAAGCCGTTTGAGGAAATGCTCCACGAATCCTGGGAGTGGTTTAATGAAAGGTTCCCGCAACTGGATGTGCCCGATCCGGAAGAGGTGGGTATGGAGCACAGGCGGCTCAAGGCGACTGCCGTAAGGTATTTCTTAGAATCTGTGAAGCTCAAGCCGAACGAAATATACGTGGAGGTATCCTTCAGTAGAATGAAACCCGATGTATATGATGCACACAATAACATAGTATACGATGCCAAGACTTCACGCGGTAGGACACCCAGCGAAGAAATCTACGATCTTACGAAGTATTACGGACTATACCCAAAGGAGATAAGGCTGTCATGAGGCCCCCTGCCGTTGATACTGGACATCGAGAGCGTTGTAAACAGACTGAAGGCACTGCCCAGAATGGGAGTATATGTGCCCATGCTGGATGACGGGTTTAGGCTTGTAGGACTGGACGAACTCTTCAGGATCATGGATGAGAAATACAATGGGTTCTTATCTTACAAATAAACATGTCTATCATTGCTGGAGCCTTACCACTGGGTTGGTAACATTCAGTATAACGTCGTTAAGATTGATTATGCTTAGAGATTGAACCGCGAAGGCCACAATTAGAGACTCCGTTGAAAGATTAACGCAGGAGAACGCCCCGAAAAGTACCGTTCTATTGTCGCTTAGCCAACCGAGGACTGCAACAGGGACGGCCCGCATCAAAGGCCTTTCTGCCCGAGAAGTGCAGCGAGTAGAGAAGTACTTGATTTGGCAGGGCAACGCCAGTGAGTTGACAAAGATAGGAAAGGGAAGGCTGTACCTGTACCCTGACCATTAGGCCTATCCACCTTATTGCTGAGACGGGCACAGGACGGACACGTACCTGGCCATGTTAGAAACGAAAGCCGGGCAGTTACGCAGAAGGATCGATGAATACCTCACAAGAGATCTCGACGTGGATTTGCGTCCTTGTTGTCGACCTGATTACCTGGAGGTACGAAACGTCCGATCCCATGCGTTCCCACAAGGAACGGTTGGAACACCTCTTCGTGCTATTCGAGAGGTGCAGGCGATAAGTTTCGCCCCGAGAATTGAGGATCAATCCAAGACACATACAGAACCCTTGGGGGGGATAAAAACGGAGCACTGGAACTAGACATGCCTTTCCAGCCTGACGAAATAGAGTTGAAACTTGCCCCCTCTATTCATCATGGAGGCACCGGGCCGGTGTTCTGACGATCAGGAGGGGGGGACTACCAGTTCGATCAAGGATATCGATAGCACCGGGATCAGGAGTGCACTGAAAATCCACGTGACCTCATTGTCTGCAGCACCTTTCCTGACCTAAGGAAGCGCGGGAAAACCATCATGGATTTCCTATCCAGACTTACCGAAAGGAGGTTAGGCCAGGGAAGCGTTGCGGGATCCAAGGCTACCACAAATCATGATGCATGGTATTATATAAAAGCAAACAAATATTAAAAGCAGAATCATAAAAGCAAGGAATTTTCAAACGTATGCCGGGATTGGGGATTGAACCCAAGGCCTCCGGATTTCTCAGAGCGTGTCTTATGAGTCCGGCGCTCTACCAACTGAGCTACCCCCCCGGCAGGCGTGAGGAGTAAAGCTGAGCGTGAATTAAACCTTTCGCAGTTCAGAGGAGGTCCCAGACACCGCTCTCGTACTGCATGTACCTTAGGAGGGTTACCCTGCCCTCCACAGCGCTGCCAGCAACCACCTTCAGGTAGTCATGGGCCTCGCTCTCCGGCAGGAAGACGTTGACCTCGAGTTCGCTGCCAACTGGCCTGATGAAGTGCACGATCCTCATTATGTGCATCTCGTTCGATTGCCTCCTCATTTCCGCCAGGAGCCTGTGCCTGAAGTAGGCGTGGTAAAGGCCGGTGCTGCCGTCGATCTCCTCAAGGCCCTTACCGCCTGAAATGGGCCTGCTGGAATAGAGTATAACCTGGAACCCATCGGCATCGCGACGCTGCTCTTGGTCTCAGCAAGCAGTTCCACCTCGCCCAGGTTGCCCGTGAGCACCGGTAGCTCATCACCACCAGGGACCCTGTAGCTCACCAGCGTGACCCTGTACTCCTGGTTTATCCTGTCCATTATCCTCGTTATCCCTGGGCTTGGCCCCCCCAGCCAGTCAAGTACCACCTTGTCCTCGCCGGCGAACTTCACAAGCTCCTCGGAGACCAGGTTGATGTGGCTGTGGTGGAACCTGGCGTATATGTTCACATACCCGTTCATGCTGTCGGAACGGTTCATTGCAAAAGACGGCACCTCAAGCAGCTTCTGCACCACAGACATCTGCTCCACGTTGTTTATCCTCTCATCTACCACGTAGGCGTCCCTGGTCTCCCTGCAGTCCATGCGCCTCAGGGCCATTGAGAGCCTGCTGTCCAGGTCCTGTTTCCTCACGTATGTGGACATCCAGAGCTGCCCCGACCTGCTGTATATGAAAACGGGCAGCTTCATCCTCAGCTCTGCCGCCATGCGCATCAGTTCGGTGTCCTGCTTCACCCGGACAACGACCCGCACGTCGAGCGCCCTGTCGATGTCCCTGACTAGCATCTTCTTTCCATGTGCAAGGGATTATAACTTCTTTGCCCCCCCTCTTGCCCTGCGGTTTCCTTCACCTCTCTAGGAAGGCGCGGAAGGCCGCCTTCGCCTCTCCGCTGACGCTGAGCCTAGCCAGCTCCATGACGTTCCTGTGCACTGCATCCTGCAGTCCCATGAACCTTGACCTCGCGCTCCTCCTGCCGGGGCAGGTGACCCGGAAACCGCGGACACGAAGGAGAGGCACTCTGCCAGCGGGTCGGAGGAGACCGAATCTATGATGCCCAGCCCCCCCTGCGCTTCCTCCACACCAAACTCCCTGCCGGTGAGTATGTACTTCCTGAGCCTCCTGTCCTGCCCGGCGAATATGCAGCCGATGGGTGAGATCAGGCCTATCTTAACCTCCGGGAGTGCGAACCTCGCACCCGGCACTGAGGAGTTGAAGTCGGAGAGCAGGAGCATCTCGCAGCCCCCTCCGTATGCAAGGCCGTTCACTGCACAAGCCACAGCGAGGGGGGTGTGGAGGCGATCCTCCTGAAGAACGTGGATATCAGGGAGAAGAAGGCTACCGATTTCTCCTCGCTGTCCAGCCCGTACATGGAGGATATGTCGTCCCCCCCGGCGGAGAATGCCCTGCCAGTGCCTGTGAACACCATGCCGGCCAGTCCCCCCCTTTCCTCGGCCCTTGAAACGGCATCAGCCATTGAGGCCCACATCTCACCGTTTAGTGCATTCAGCTTCTCTGGCCTGTTCATCCTCACCACCATCGCCGGGCCCTCTTCCTTGATCTCTATCAGAGGCAGTACAATCACCATGGTGGGATGGTGCACACTTAAATATCAGTTCCCACTGTAACCCTGTGTTCATGTTCTATCCATCCCCCCCAGGGCCAGGACCGGAAGGTGCGAACTGGATTCCCGGGCCACTGGAATACCCAGACATTGACTACGATGCCATATTCTCGCAGGTCAGGAGGCTCGTGAAGTCTGTAATAGGGAAAGAACGCTCAGGCCTGGGCCTGGCCATAGGCGAGTTCGATCCCAGGATCGCCGCCTTCTGGGAGGTCGGTGGGAACTACCTTGTCCTCAACGGTGCCCTGCTGAGGAAGCTCGGTGAAACCGTGAAGGATCGTGGGGAGCTCAGGGACTACGTGCTCGTTGTCCTGATGCATGAATACGTTCACTCTCTCGGTTTCACCGACGAGCTGGCAACGAGGAAGATAACGGAACAGATAATAAGGGAAACCATGGGAGACAGGAGCAGGGCCGCAAGGATCAGTTCACAGGACCTGTGGTCCGTCTACCCACAGCTCATGGAGCCACACCCGTACATGGAGCGCCTCTGGTCATAGTGCCAAGGTTCAGCACCGAGGACCTGGGCTACATAGCCTAACGGCTCCTGGCAATCTCCTCCGTGGCGTGCAGGAAGGCCTTAACTTCGTCCGGCGAGTTGTAGTGCAGGAACGTTGCCCTCAGGAACGACTGCTTCCCGTAGAAGTCCTGCGCCATGTTCCAGTGGCTACCGCCTATCACCGTCATGGCATGCTTCTTCCAGTAGGTGACCTGCGCCTCGCTGTCCGGTATGCCTGTGAAACTGAATGAGAACGTCGTACCCCCCTCTCCCTGTACCTCGCCACGTCAGCTATCCCGTAGAGTTCGACACCCTTTATGGACACCAGGCCTTCCTGGTCCTCCAGGCCACCGAGCAACCACTTTGTCATGGTATCCTGGTACCCCTCTATCCTGGCCATCCCTTCCCTTACAGCGTTCCTGTCCACACTGTTCCTGCCGGAGAGCCCGGCTATGTACCTGACGACCTCCGACATGGCCGCGAAGTAAGCCTGGTCCCTGGTGCCAGTCTCGAAAAACGAGTGGTCCCCCCCTTGAGGCCTCCCTGTCAACGTGGAATGGGTCGATGAGGGACACTGCATCCTCGCTCATGTAGGCGAATGCGCCCCCCCTGGGCCCGAACATCTTGTATGAGGAGAAGACGAAGAAGTCGCAGCCTATGGCCTGGACATCGCAAAGCGCCTGCGGCATGTAGTGGACCCCCCCGTCGACCAGGAGTATGGCGTCGTTCTCGTGCGCAATCCTCGATGCCGCCTGCAGGTCGCTCTTGTTGCCCAGCAGGTTGCTCTCCGCAGTTACCGCAACTATCCTGGTCCTGTGGTCGGCCATGGAGGCCAGCGAGTCCATGTCGATCGTGCCGTCCTCCCTGTGCAGGGGGGGGACGGCCCTCACCTCTGACACGAAGCCGTCCCTTTTTAGCTGAATGTAGGGTGCGTAGTTGGCGAGGTGCTCCGACATGGTCGTGACTATGTTCGCATCCCTCCCCCCCTTGTGGTTGCGCAGTGCATAGGCGAACCGGAATATCATGGAAGATGCAGACTCACCGCTGAAGACATGCCTGCCAGACGGGGGGGCGTTGAACAGCATCGCTATGTGCTCCCTGCCCTCTGCTATCGTGTTCTCGTTCGCCACGCTCTCATCGTAGCCTCCGTCCGTGTTCGCGCTGAACCTGAGCCTGGCCTCCATCTCCGCCCTTGCCGCCGTGTCCAGGACAAGGCTGCCCGCGCCGTTGTCCAGGAAGGCCCTCTTCCTCCCGGTGAAGTCCCTCTCGGCGTAAGGGAACCTGCTCCTCACTTCCGCCACCGGGAAATCTGTGTCCTGCCTCTGCATGGCATGACATGGCAGATGCTGTATTAATGGGCTCCGGTGCCACATGCCCACCGGGCTCTCGTTCTGGACGCCAGGGGGGGGCCCGCCACCCAGGTGCAAAGCGACCACGTGCAGCTAGGGGGGGATGGGCATCGAAAAAACACCTGCACCAGGGCAGCCCCTGGCCCACCTGAAACCTGGCAACGCTGCGGGAATACCGATTAAATGCATTCAAAAAGGGGGCACAGGCCCACAAACAACTCTACCGATTCGCAGTTTCATTAAAGAATACCTGGGGAGGCACCCGGATACCCTGCCCCCCCCCCTCCAGGCTTGTCAGGCCAGGCACTGGACTCCGATGCCACCAGCGCGGCAATCTGCTGGCTGCTCAGCCTGGTGCCGCCATAGAGCATTATGAAGAGGTACTGGCCCACGTGTCCCACTACCACCGTGCTGTTATGCCCTCCCTGCTGCATCACATAGAAGTACTGCGCCTGCCCGGATGTCAGGTTGGTGGCGTTCCCCCGTGCTGTTCGCGGAAGCCTGGATCGATGAATAGGCCCTGTCGGCAAGGCTCGTGTTGTTCAGTGCAACATATCCCAGGAGGAGCAGTGAGGTGCTTGTCGTGTACCCGGACACGCCGAACCCGTGTATGAGGCTGAAGTTCCTGTAGTCCTGGTATGTGGCGTTATACGAGGAGTTCTGGAGTGCATTCCTGATGTCCTTCAGACCAGGGCCCTGCAGCGCAATGCTGAAAGAGACGTTGAAGTCGCTGGCCCAGCTCTGTCCCGTATCAGACATGAGGTCACTGTCCGTGAGGGCACCCGGAGGCGTCAGGGCACTCAGGTTGTACGACCTGAATATGGAGACCTGGTAGGAGGCGATCTGCAGGAAGCTGCCCGATGACCTGAACTGTGTTGAGTTGTAGAACTCGAACATGAAGAACTGGCCGTATATTGCATACAGTGCCTCCACGTAGCCGGTCGAAGTCCTGTTCCAGCCGAACACGTAGAAGTAAGAGTCGTTCACCCCCCCATATGACACGTTGGCCTTCCCGAGCCTGCTCAGGTTGCCGAACACGGTGGTGTTGAAGGACAGGATCGAGGATGAGTTCCTGAAATGCAGGAAACCTGAGATGAGGTTGCTCATATTCGTGTTCACGAACACTGCAGCCTGCATCTCCGTTATGTTACCGGGCACGCTGCTCATGCCTATCAGGGGCGGCGATGAACCGTTGGAAACGTATTCATACATCCTCTGGAACTGACTCACGTTATTCGCTCCCACAGTCAGGTTCATAACCTCATACCATGAGCCGCCTATCGACCTGTTCACCTCGCTCCCCCCCGGCACAACCAGCATACCCGGGGCTGTCTCGGGCTTCGCAGGTGATGTGGATGGCAGCTTGCCATGGTAGACGTAAACGTAAACCCCGACAGCGGCGACAACAACAACCACGGCCACCACGATGGCCACAGCCGATGACTTCATGCTAACTGCTAACGCTCTTTGATAATAAATTTTCGTATTCGCATATTAATAAATTAATAATATACTTTCCCATAAAATATTAACTTTGTTCATCAGTGCGCACTCCTGACCTGCACCGTCCAACGGGTGCTGCCCTCTTCCTGCCCAGGGAACTGATGCGACAAAAGGCAGGGCGGTCCAGGGATAAAGGGGATGGGTCAAAGAAGGTGCCACGGAGAGATGCCGGGCCACGTTCAGGCGGACGGCACGCGGGCACCGACCTCAGGCGTTTCCACCGTGGTTGCACTTGCGCAGCGCTGTGACCTATTGGCCAGGCCCGGCCAGTCAACTGTAAGACGCCAGTGCTCGGGACAGCTGCAACATCATGGTCCTGCACCCATAGGGTCACCTGGAAACAGCGAGCGTTAAGACTGTACCCGCCCGTGCCGGACACGATCGCTGGAGATCCCGGGATTCCGATCCTTCCCTACGCGTATCCCGTACTGAGCGCAGCCCCCCCTTTTTTTCTGGCCCGGAGAGCAATTCCTGGCCCCCCCATTTGGTTTGCGGGTTTTCCCCTGTTTTGCTCCCTTCCCCCCCTGCACCAGGGAATTTGGAACTATAGTTGTACTGTTATCTTTGATGGTTAAAATCAATTAATATTTCTCATAGAATTATTATAACTATATTTACAACTCGATTAAAATAACTATAATATTGAATTTTTTAAGTATTCTTATCGTATTATCAGCTTAATTCAATTAATTGAAATAATTTATCATAAATTTATAGATTATTGTCAATTCAAAGTTTCTATAAATTTCTGTACGTTCGTATATACTATATGTTTGAATGGGAGCGGCCACTCTCCTGGCAGGGCGCCTGAAGGGCCACCGTCCGCCTGTTACACCTAATCTGCCTACATATCGGCAACGTGCACTATTTTCGCGTCCTGGGTGCTGAAGTCGCAGCCCTCCTTCGTGTAAATCACAAACACCTCGTTCCTGTCACCGTTGTGCCAGTGAAGGTTTGCCGCCTGGCGCACCAGCCGTGAGGGCGCCCTTCTTCACCCGCCCCCCCTCCCACTGTGCGTGTATGAAATGAGCAGTCAGCGTTTCCTCATCCAGGACGACACCGAAACTGCTCTCCCTGTCCCAGTACTGCCCTGCCTGCGAATACCTCCCGTGCAGCAGGCTGATGCGGTAGTGTTCCAGGGCAATGTCCGCAAAGGCCGATGAAACATGCTTCGTGAATCCCTCACTGATGCGGGCGAACACCTCCTCCCTGTCCATGGACTCCGCATCCCTCAGGAACCTGGACCAGAACAGCATGTACAGGTCGTTGAATGAGTACCTGGCGGACATGTGCCTGTTCTCCAGGGTCACGGGATACTCCTTCCTCAGGATGCCATGCCCTCAGTTAGGAAGGATAGGTACCTGGAGAGCTCCCTTGCGGGGGGGATGCCTGTGAACTCAGATATGGCTGAGTGTGTCCGGAAACCGGATGCGACCGCCCGCATGATGTCCAGGTACCTGGTGTATTCCCTCGTGTGCCTGGCCATAAGATCGGTGGGGAAGTGCAGTGCGTAACCGTCCTGCTCAATGAGGGAGAGGACATTCGAGAGGGCATCCCTCTGCCGCACCCAGTTAAGGGCAACCGGCATGCCGCCGAAGGCCGCGAAGTTCTCTACCCTCTCGGCCGGAGATAGGTGTGGGAAGCTCCTCGAGAAGTCCGCGAAACTCATGCCAGTGACCCTTACCCTCTCAGACCCGGGGATCGAGTGCCTCTCCATCGCCTGTGCGTCGTTCCACACGAGGACCAGGAGGGCACCAGAGTCGTCCGGCACCCCCCCGACCATGCCTGGAACACCGGCTCAAGCGTCAGGCCTGAACCCCCCCAGGGCAGCTCGCAGTTGTCCACCACAAGGGCACCGGGGGCTGCCTTCCCCCCCATCCGGCTAACTATGGATACGCATTCACCTATCCTCTCCCTCATCTCGCCGTACGACCCATAGAGGCTCACAAACGCTGTCCCGTCCCTAGAGAGGTACCTGGCCAGCGTGCTCTTGCCCAGCCCTTCATGGCCGCATATATTCACAACATGTTTCTTCTGAAAATGTCTTTTCAGAAAGAGGTATTTCTCATAGTGACTGTAGTAATTCATACACTGTCAGCGGCGCAACTCATATAAAGGTCTCCACTTGCAGTTACAGAAACAGGGAGAGGTATGCACCTTGAGGCGTCCCTGGCCCCCCCGGGTGCGCCGAGGGCCCCCCCGGCAGAGTCCGGGCACCTGCCGCCCACTGCGCTCAATCAGCAGGCTCCAGCCTGGCAGCCCCCCCCTCCTCTGGCCCCCCCGGCAGCCGAGACCCCCCCACAAGGTCCCTGCTGTAGCCATATATTTCCCTGAAGACCAGGACAGATGAGAGGAGGCCGGCTGCGGGTGCCAGGGAAACGGCGAGCGTGGCTAACCCAAGGCCAACAGAGTGCACGAAGCCCTGGAAGAGGCTCACCGTCACGAAGGTGGGGAGCAGCGATATGAAGTTGCTGAAGCCCGTGGCCTTTCCCCCCCTGTAGCCCGTGTCCGCCACCATGGACTGCGATGTGAGTGTGGGCTGGCTGTTCCAGTGGTTGCCCCCCCAGACGAAGAGGAGCGCGAACAGGGGGGGCACCAGGAGGTACTGCCTGAGGACGAGCGACAGGCCCGCACCCACAAGTGACACTATGGTCGAGGCGTACCCGACCGTGCTGACCTTCCTGAGGCCGAGGCGCGGGAGCAACAGCGGGCCCGCTATGCCTGCGGGGGGGACGCCGAAGGAGTATATGGCTATGGTCACCTCCCTGGAACCTATGGGGGGGCCCGTTATGCCAAGCCCGGAGACGATCACCGGTATGAAGAAGGCGAATGTCCCCACCTCAAGCGTGCTTGCGGCCCCGGATATCCAGGAAAACACCGACGCCCTCCTCCTGGTCTGGTCGGAGAAGATCGACCTGAACATGGCCCTGAAGGTAACCCTCTCCTCCATCCTCTCCCGCCACTGGCCCGTCTCCGGCACCCTGAGCACCATGATGGCACCGGCCAGGGCGGGGAGCGCCGACAGGGCCATTGGCACCCTCCAGTCCATGGCAGAGGCGGGCCATGTAAGCATCATGAGGAGTGCAATGGTGTTGACCGAGAGGATGGCGAATGATGCCATGAGGGTGTTCATTGTGCCAGTGACCTCCCTCCTCCCGGGCCTTATCGTCTCCATGAGGAACGCGTACCCGCTTGCGAGATCCGCGCCCACAGGGAACCCGGTAATGGCCCTCAGGGCGAGAAGCGAGGCGAAGTTCCGGACGAAGAGTGTCGATATGCCCGTGGCCGCGAACAGCACCATGTTGAGGAGGAAGACCCTCTTCCTGCCGAGGGCATCGGTCAGGTAACCGCCCGCAAGCGATCCGACGGCAGCGCCCCCCCTATGACGGCAGAGGTTACAAGGCCCATGGCCAGGGAGCCCAGGTGGAAACCCCCCCTCTCTATGAACGCGGAGAGCATCGGGACCGAGAAGTAGTTCCACTCGTCCACGAATATAGCCAGGAGCGAGACAGCACTGATGTATCTGGGTGACACCGACGTTCCTGCCAACGGCACACCTCCTCCTGCGATTACGATGCCATAGTTATGCCTGGGCATGTGTGCAACACTTGCACAGATTTTCTCTGGCCTGTAATGGCCCAATGTGAGATGGCCACAAGAGAGAGCGTCTCCTGTGCCCTCCTCCCAACGGTTTTATTCCTCACGTTCCGATCCCTTATACGTATATGGATACAAACAAGGTTGACTGCACGGGGGCCCACGTGCGAACTTAAAGGGTGGTAAAAGGGCAAGTCAGGGAAGTATAGGCCTGGAATTGCGTCAGCGCCGATCCTCCGGCTGCCTACCATAATAAATATTGTCTGGATGTCCTAAACCCTTCAATTCTGTTTTTATTAATGCGCCATATATATCCTTCCTTCCCTTGTGGTACCAGGTGAATGCGCATGGCACTGCCAGGCAGGACCGACCATCCGCCTACCCCGTCCTGTTGCCATTGTGGCTGAATTCGTGACAGCATGTTTTTATAATAATGTGCTAATAGAGACATGGTAATTGGAGTTGTCAGATTTCGGTTCACAGAAAGTGGTACAGAGGGTCAGGGACTGGGCTCACAGTAACTACGGTGTTCCTGAGAATGGAGTGAACATCTATTACCTCAAGAGGCTTGGGAACGGCACCTGGAGGGCGAGGTGTTCGTTCATCTACAACAACGAGGAGAAGAAGTTTACCCTTACCATAGGCAGCGACGGCGAGATCACGTCATATTCTGACCTGTCAAGGTCAGGGCCCTCAGAGATGGGGGCCGCGCCCACCATGGTGCTGATAGCAGAAGTCTTCGCTATACTGGCGCTCATAGGCTTCACTTTGGGCGCCATAGTGCTCCTCGTATCCTATGCAACTTCTGTTTCTGTGGCAGGCGCCGGATTGTCCTTTATCAGTCCTGCAATCTTCATATTCCCGGGCCTGCTCATCATCCTGGCCGTTATCAGCGGTTATATAGTTAGCAGGACACTGAAGATCAGGAGTTACATTGAGCAGGGGGGACGCTGTAGCTGCCCTCCAAATAGACAGTGTTGGCCTGGGCGTGCTGGCACTGCTCTTCAGCGGCGTCATCTCTGGCATCCTGCTCCTCCTGGCCAGGGAAGACCTCCGGAGGGCCTCACAGTAAAGCAGTTGAGGAAGGCGATTGCACCCTGAACCTAGAGTTTTCCGGTTCGGAAGGCCCTTATGTTCATTCGTTTATCATACTATACGAATAATTGATATATTCGTATATTATAGTAAGCTAATGTGGGAGAGATATCCCATGAACGACAGGGCACTGTACAGGTTCAACGAATGGTGGGCAACCGGTTCAGTGAGGAAAAACCTGACCGGGACGTTCAGGCGTGAGGACTACGCGAAGTGGAGGGAACTGCTGGGCCACAGGAGCATCCTCCTTTTCTACGGCCTCAGGAGGGTTGGCAAGACCACAATGATGCACCAGCTCATAGATGACCTCCTCAGGTCAGGTGTGGAACCCGAGAGGATACTGTACTTTTCATTCGACGAATCCCCCCCTGGCGATTTGGACGCAGTGATTTCATCGTACGCCAGGTCGGTCCTCAAGAGACCTTTGGCCGAGGCCCGAGGCGTATACATCTTCTTCGACGAGGTGCAGAAGGCCAGGGACTGGGAAAACAAGGTCAAGATCTACTACGACCTATACCCGGGCATCAAGTTCGTCCTCTCAGGCTCATCATCGCTGAACCTGGCCAGGAGGTCTTCTGAAACTCTTGCAGGCAGGATCATGAGGGTCAGGGTTGAGCCCCCCCTCTCGTTCAGGGAGTTCTGCAGGCTCAGGGGGGGCCATGACATTTCCTACGATAGGCTTAGGTATGCCGGCGACGCCCTGGAACCACTGCTGTCAGAATACATGGAAAAGGGCGGCTTCCCTGAACTTGTGGGGGGGGAGAGCGATGGGTTCAAGATAAGGGAATACGTGAGGAGCATAGTCATCGACAGGATAGTGGCCAGGGACATACCGGAGGAGTTCGGTATCAGGGACCTGGACCTGCTGAGGAGGCTCACCGAGGTCCTCATGCTCAACCCGGGCATGATCGTGAACCTTGACAAGCTGGCCTCGTCCCTGGGGGGGAGGAACCGCATTACCGTGTCGAACTTCCTCTCATACATGGAGTATTCATTCCTGATAAGGACGGTCGGGAACTACCGGCCGGGCGTGGAGGCTGCATCCAGGAAGCTGAGGAAGGCCTACCCGTACCTGCCCGCATTCCACACCGCCATGCTCGGGGGGGCCAGCGGAGCCCAGGACCAAGGGAGGATCCTGGAGAACACCATGGCCTCGGTACTTGAGCCTGAATTCTACTACAGGAGCGGTGATACCGAGATAGACTTCGTCTTGAGAGAAGGGGGGGGAAAGGCAATACCTGTGGAGGTGAAGAGCGGAACCTACCGAAAACAGGACTTCGCAAGGGCATTACAGAGGATTGGATCTGACAGGGGCATAATCGTGAACCGGGAGCGGTGGGCTGTCACCGGCACAGACCACATGAGGATACTGGAGTGCCCCCCCGCATATGTGATGGCGATGGATCCACAACGTGTCTTGGGCGACCTGGCTCCATTCCATGAGGTGGGCCTGTGCTCCAGTTTCAGGGGGGGTGGCTGCCCATGGTACCTGGCTCACGAATGCCGTATAATAATAGTTATACTGCGTTATGGAGCCTGTTCACAAACCTGGAGTTCTACGAGAAAAACTTCTAATTATTACTGCTAGATGTGTGTTGCAAAATTCCTCTGTACAATAAAGTAAGGTAGAGTGATTTATCGTTGTCACTGCAAGACAATCACACCTATAAGCAATAGAAGCACAGAGAGGTATCGGATCGGTCCAGATAGAGGGTTGGACATGTACAAGAGGGCCCAGTGGGCAGGATCGAGAAAATGAAGGGATCCATCATTTTTGATGGGCTGGAAGGCCCTCCTTGGAAAGCAACGGGGGGGGAAAGAGGAAGCATCCCGATAGGACACCAGATACATTCATAACATTCCTTGCCAGGCTAAGGGCAGTATACGATGTACCTTACAGACCATTTGAAAGCTTTGCAAGAATATTTGCAAAAGCCACAGGTACAGCAACAGTATCCTGTACAAGCATATTCCGAAGAATAAGGAAGATCGTGCTTGAACTCCCTATTCCCGTGGAAGGCCCCTGGACTGTGCAATAGATACAACAGGATTCGAGAGCATTATCAGGGTGACTATATGGGAACAATGTGGATCAAGGAGAGAAGGTGATGATCAAAGCTCCAATCTGTCCCTAATGGGTGTCCCTGTGCTATCATTTGCAATCGTAGACGGACGTGTTCCATGATGCCAAAATTGGAACAAAAATTCTGAAAGAAATTAGTGACAGGACAAAGAAAATATTTGGAGGCAAGAGAAATGATTCCAAGTAAACTCACAGTATGTTAGGAGTGTACATACAGTCATATATTTATATTGGTGTTGCCATTCTATGCACTGTCAAAGGTTCACTGATCGTTTTTACCGTTGAAAGGTCCGGAAAAGGTGTCAGCCCTGCATCATATTCTGCGTTGTACAGGAAGCTATATGGCTACAACAACTCATCCCACTACGGAAAGTACCACTCCAGGATCCCAGGATTCCTTGACCGGATTGGATACATCAAATACGCAAATGGTGTGATCCTTGTACCGAGTGAGAAGAGCAGCCTTGTTATCGAGTACCTCAAGGAGAACGGTGCAAAGGTTTTCTAGTGGGAGGTGGAGCTGTCAGAGAGGGAGGAAAAAGATCTGCGGGATGGGAAACATTAGCAGAACCGGCTAAACTCTATTTATATATTTATTCAACACAGCACTGATACTGTGATTTTATGCTTAACTTTAAGAAATCTAGAGTTATGCACCATTGTGAGAATGGCCTATATAGGGGATTTCATAAACCATGGAAAATCATTAAAAACCAGTGGGACATCAATTATAATCCTTCTCTCTCTTCTAGAAGATGTGGATTCCATCGATGTGTTTTGTCCGCAAGTGAATGAAGATATTGAAGAATTTGAAATCCCACCCAAGGTTAAGTTACAAGAATTTTATACATATGATGATTCAATATCGATTCTTCGTCTTTTGAAGATAAAATGGAAGAATTATGACACTGTCATTTTCAATATGCTACCAACCGGCTTTGGTAATGGGACTCTTGCAAATGCCATTGCTCTATTTGTACCAATATTATTGGTGAAGTTTTTCAGAAGAAAAAATATTAAGATTATATACCACAATTCAGTGTTCACCAATGATGTCAGGAAATTAGGTTACAACTCTACATTCGACAAGATACGGTCATTTTTTCTCAGAATAGTTGAAAGGATCTTGTTCAAAAATGTCGCTACATTTGTACTACTTAATTTATATAAGAAGCGAATAGATGATGCAATAGGATATAATAAAGTACATTTTTTGAATTGGAAATATCTCGAAACAGTTCCTACGCTCTATCTAAATGAGATAATAAATTTTCATGATATAAAAACTCAAGATAGTAATATCCCAACAATACTTATGCATGGTTCATGGGGGGGGCCCAAAAGAACATTGAATTAGGTTTAATGGTTCTAAAGAAACTTAAAGATGAAGGTGAGGAATTTAAGTTAGTAATTTCCGGTGGTATAAATCATCATTTCCCAGACTACGAGATAAAATTTAAGGAAATCCTGCGTTCATATTCCGGGCTAATTGATGAATACCTTGGTCCTATTACAGAAAGGGAGATCACGAAAATTTTTTGGAAGCCTCTCTATTAATTCTACCGTATAATGCACCAGGGGGGCTTTCTGGAGTGCTGGAACAGGCCATATTCTTTGAAGTGCCAACTATTGCTATCGATTTTCCTGAGTTTAGGGAGCAAGCGGCAGGAGTGGGCTTTGTGAGACTAGCAAATTCTGTGAGTGATATAGAAGACTATGTCCGCGAATTTCTAATGAATTGGGATGCGTATAATGCAAGACAAAGGAGGATAAATATTAGCAAAAAGATAACACAGGCAACTGATAACATTAGAGTGCTTTTACGCAATGATTAACGAAATGACGCATACCCGTTGAATCATGCAATCAATCATAAGACGAAAAATTTTGATATGATTAGAATATATCACCCTGAGAATGCTGTCACGCCAAGAGAAAAAGCAATTTAATAGGTATATGTCTCAATTTGAGAATTTCAGAAGAGTTGAACTTAAGAATGGTGTGGACCCGGAACCATTCAGGATGCCGTTGTTCAGTAAAAATTTTGCCAAGAGGGTTGGGGGGGTGTTAAGTAAATACAGGCATATAACGCAATACCTTAAAGTAAATTCAAAGAGAGGAAAAGCGCTGGATTTCGGCACAGGGTTTGGAGCATTTCTTCCAGTTTTATCCGAATTGAACGATGAGGTCATAGCGGTAGACGCATTTGACGATCAATTAAGGGCAGCCAAAGATCTCTGTCTCTATATGGGTCTGAAAAATGTGACAGTGTTGAAAGTAGCAAGAATTAATGGCCTTTCTGGGTTCGAAGATTCCACTTTCGATACTATACTTGCCACTGATGTGCTTGAGCATAATCTCAATTATAAAGATATAGTAGTTAAGTTAAAGCGTGTATTGAAAACCGGAGGCCCGTTAATTGTGTCACTTCCCCCCCGGGAACATTTGCTTTACAGAATCTTTGCAAGGAGAGAAGTTGAACATGACAGGGAGAGAGGACACGTATATCACTCAAGCAAGGGAGCTGACGAGGTGGAACTGTTTTTGCTTAAACACTTTGATCTAGAATTGAAGGAGAGCGCGCACACATTCATACATTATACCTTATTAAGAGGTGGGTGATCACGAGGATACTTTCTTATTCTGATCATTTGGTCGTTGGTGACATTGCAAAAGCCGTCGCTATACGAGACGCCTCACGTCTTGATGGGCACGAATTTGTCAAAAATAACATGATGTTAGAAATAGTCCATTCTATTTACGATTATATCTGCGATACTACTCTCTTTAAAGCAATATCAAACCTATTCTATCAATATACCTCTATTCTATTCTATCAATATACCTCTATTCTCACTGAAATGATAGCCGATAGGTATATTGTGAGCATTCCATATGGTTTCTTTGGCTTTAAATTCGTTGTTGATGCGATTGTAAAATGTTGATTACTTTGAAATTTATCACTATGTGGGAGATGACCGAGCAATTAAGACACCAGGCAGGGTAGAGAAATGCTGCGCCAGTGGTGAAAGATGAGTATTGGAAAAGTTGTCTTAGTAAGCGATCAGCCAATTACTACCGGGATAGTAGGTATGCTTGGGCTTTAGCAAAAGCGCTCTCAAAGAAACAAATTGATGTGAGTCTTATATATAACGGATATTTTGATCCTGGCTACAAAGGCGAATATTTTGACGTTATAGAATCTTCAATTTTTAAAAAAACAACTAATTATCTTGCCATTCCTCTGGCTAGAAAAATGAACTCGGTGGCCCTTAAATTCTACGCTAAAGAGTATGAAGATTCGATAGTGCATTTTTGCGGTTCAGATTATTCCGGCCTGAAATTGTTTAATAATACGGTAGCAACGATTCACGATGTAAGGTTTGATCTTTTATTCGACTTTAAAAGCGGTGGATTTATTCGCAACTTGCTCGATTCTATATATAGAGATTTTATAAACCTAAAGATGTTAAGGGATGTCCGGAGCGCAGCGAAAATTATTTCTATCAGCAACGTAGTTAAATCTCAATTAGAAAGACATAGGATAAGATCCCAAGTGATACATCATTGGATAGATTCCTCAGTCTTTAAAAAAAGAGATAAAGCACTATCAAGGAGGAAATTGGGGCTACCAGAAAATTCGAAGTTGATCTTAAATGTCAGTAATGGAACAAAAAATAAGGCGTTAAGCTTTCTTCAGGAAACCGTTAACTTATTACCTGAAGGATATATGTTAATAAAGATAGGAACTCCATTGAAGGGTAGGAATATCTTGAACGTTGGCAAAGTTCCAGATGAACTTTATCCGCTTTACTTTAATGCAAGTGATCTGTACCTGAATGTCTCGACTTTCGAGGGCTTTGGCATACCACAAATAGAGGCATTGGGATCTGGTTTGCCAGTATTAGCCAGAGATATTTCAATAAACAGGGAGGTTTTGGCTGAAGCAGGTATGTACTTTGATGCTTATATAGAACCCCCCCATGATCTTGCGCAAGTTGTCGTGCATTCCATTGAGGAATATGAAAGAGATGGATTGGGAGATAAGATGGAGAAAGTCGCCAGAAGGCTAAACGAGGACACCGCAATCAGCGAGTATTTGAAAGTGTACAGCTCTATAGGGCATTAACGGAGGCAGATGAATAATGAATTTTAAATTAAAGCTGGTCTTCAAAAAGCATGCTAATCTTGCAAGAGATGATCTGGGCGGAGATGGATTGAGGTACATAGCGTTCGTCATATTATTTATCGCTAATATATTATACATAGCATATTTTTCTTCACTTTCCCTTATGAGAATGTGGTCATTAAACGCCAGTGTATACGACCTTGGGGGGGTTGCAATGGAGCAGGGCTGGCTTGTCTTTCACACCCACTGGACTCTACATCTTTTTATTTCAGATTTTGGATTATATTCTGGAAGATTCCTTCTTTCTCCCCCCCTTTTTATTTTAGCGAATTTCAGTCTGATTCTCGTTGTGCAGACTGTTGCCATAGCAATACCGTCTTTTTTTGTTTACGGGATCGCTTTAAAGTTTATCGGAAAAAGGCTACCATCCCTTTTGATTTCACTATCGTACCTGATCTATTTCCCACTGGCCGGTATGAATCTGTTTGATTTCCACTACATGGCCTTCTTCCCATTGTTTTTCCTGGCAGCGGTGTACTATTATTTTGACAATAAGTATACGGCATCGTTGATCCTCTTTCTTGTTGCGGGCCTCGTCAAGTTCCCATTCATTGCATTTTCCGCTGGTTTCCTGATATTGGAAGGCATATCGCATCTACGGGCAAAGGAATTTAACCTACTCCCAGAGAACAAAAGGAAAACCATGTTCATAATCAGCGGCGTTTTGCTTTTCATGCTTGTTTTCGCCATATCTTATTATTCAGTGTCCTTGTTTGGGGGGGTATCTTCCTATCTTCATTCTGGACCGTTTCAATTCAGCAATGTAAGGGACGATATAGACAATAAGATCTTCACCCTTCTGCTGATATTCATGCCGTTCCTGGCGCTCCCATTGTGGTCTAAGTATTCCTTGCTCCTCATTCCCATTATGGCTTTTGCTCTTTTTTTCACCAACGGTGCATTTATGTTCCGGGCCTTTTTCACGATCAGTATTCCGCCATATTGGTGCCATTTGTGTATCTGGCGTTAATCGACGGTCTTGTAAACCTTAGCAGCGGATCAGATTCCATTAAACATATGCGGCAAGAAACGACTAGCGAAAATATCCGATCTGACAAAGATCTCAAGAAAATTGATGGAAGGTTTTTCCTGAAGGTTTCTGTTGCCCTTATCATTTCCATGATTCTCTTTGCCCTCGTGTTTCAGCCTTACGGGCCGCTAAACGCATCATCTCAGGATGATTACCACCTGTCTGCTATAAAATCGTACAATTATACCGTTTATGAGAACATGCTCAAGGTTGCATCCCTCATACCAAAAAACGTGAGTGCCTCCGAGATACTCGTGGAGAATAACATACCCTTCATCTTCCCTAGGTAGATAGCTACGGTCTTAACGTCTCTAATCCTCTAACTGCACCCTTAGAGGTGGACTACAATTATAACTTCTTTTATAATTTTACGGAACTTGGCCCCCCCGACGGAGAGTACATCCCAATCGTTCCCGAATATATAATTATGTATCCCTATGGAGGCATGTATAATCAGGGATACTGGGGGGGATATGCCGGCACAGATGGGCCATACCCTCATAACATATCAAATGCAGCTCTCATCGATCATCTTGTTTCAACGCACCATTACGGTATGGTGGCAGAGGCTAGTGGCATTTTTCTGCTAGAGCTGAATTATTCAGGCCCTCTTAGATTCTATGTCCCATTCAATTATTACTATCCGCCCAATTACTTTAACACCTATCCAGATTCAAGCCTTACGATGGCAGGGATTACTGGAACAGATATTAGAAACGGGGGACTATTCTGGGGCCAAACAGTATTACTTCCAGGCACCTACAATATTACCTTTTCCTTTACAGGAACCTCGCAGAGTTCGAATAACTCTTTGATCCTAAATGTTGCTCATGATAATGGATTGATCGACTTAGCCTCTAGAACTATATATCCCCCCCATAACCTCACCAGTCTCGATAACTTTAATGTAACTTTCACTGTGAGTACAGAAAGAATACTTGCATACACCATATATTCCGTATGGGTACCAAACTGGGAAGGAACTATAACCTTTACCGGTATACACGTCACACAGATCAAACCTCCAGGTCAAAATTAGCGCTACGTTGTTTCTCTATGCTGGTTTAAAGCTTATCGTTCATAACCTCAAAGCGTGACAGGTTGAATCAGGCATTCGAACAATGGAGATCGGATATTCAAAGCATAGAATAAACGCCCGGTTTCATCAAGATTATTTCAGAGGGGGGGGAATTTTCTATGCAGCCTGTACATGGAAAGTAGGTAAGAGAATGAAAGATAAGCTCTTTTTGAGATTAAAAGAACAATTCCCAAAAAAATATGCAATGATATGTGGGGGGGGATAATTTCCGGAAATGTGTACCCATTTGAAATAAGGGATGGCCTATTTGATCCTCTAGGCTGATCCACGTTTTTTCTGGGCAAAAGCAGAGTATAGGAAAATATAATATGACTTCCTCAGCACCTCAATATCCCTTATCTCCCTGTGCTGGAATATCTCCAGGAACAACGAATGCAACTTGACATTTTCCATAAGCTTATCCTCTCCCTTTATTCTGTATCTTTTGAAGTCGCCAGAGAGCGAGGTTATTCCTTCATTATGAACTCTATAAAATGTTAGTTTGTCGGTAATCCACCCAACATCATATCCACTGGCAAAAACACTATATAAGGCAAGGCTGTCATCCGATGTATTGAAAAATGAAAAATAGTCTAGATACCTTATCCCTGCACTTTTTCTAATGCTTATTGAACTGAGATTTCTGTCACAATTATTCCTTAGCGCATCCTTTAAACCGTTTGCAATAATTAAACGTGCATTTCTCCTGGGTAAATCATTGATTATATATGAATAGGCTTTTGGTATCTTCGCCTATTGTTAAGCTTCCGTTGTGGATCAAGCCGAGATTTTGGTTTTTCTTGAAGAGAGGCACTATGGTTTCAGCCCTGTCTTTAGCAATGATATCATCAACCAGAAAAAGAACAATGTTGGAGGATGCCTCCTTTACTCCGATCTCAACTAGTTCGCTCTTGTTCTTTGCCGTTTCAGCAAATATAATTTTGATCTTTCTGTCTTTATCAGTTAAGTTTAAGTGCTCTGCGGGCATCTTTGTCACTAAAATAATCTCTAAATTTTTAAAGTCTGATTCAGTGCGGATGATATCGCATCTTCCAGAAATGGCCTTTTAAAGAACGCGGTCAAGACAATCGTAGCCTTGGGAATAGTTAAAATCGCCTCCTCTTGCTTAAGATATAAAGCTGATCATAATACTTGCTTTCGAAATAGGCACGATTGCAGATGTCTTTAAGAACTCTAAATTCTCCTGTTCCAAACGAAGACGCAACGAAGTAGCCAAGCTTAAATTTTATCCATAGGGCGTCTCATGTTTTAGCAACTGACGATTTTCATTATCTCCCTTGGCTTTTCTCCTGCTTTCATGTTTGATACAACCACGAGATTGTATGCAATTGCCTTAAGGCCAATTGCAATATCATATGATCTGTTCCTTGTGTACCAGATATTCTCTGCCCTCATGATCTCTTCAAGTATTGAGAATGTCCTCTCTATTTCCCATCTCAGGGAATACAGCGAAGCGTATTCCCTGAGATCAATTCCGATCTTCCTGTTCATGGACAGTCTTTCAGGGATAATGCCCCTTCTTCTGTTTGTGTAAATCACAGGAAGAGAATGTGTGTTCTCGAACACATAATCGTATATGTCAGATGTATCATATGCTGAGTCTGCAAGAATATATGAGAAATTCCTGACAGAATCCACCAAGTCATGTGATACGCGTGAATTATGCATGTTACCTCTGGTAACAATCCAGTCCATGACAAGGAGGGAATCCACATCCAGTGACATATGGCACTTCCTGCCATATGTCCATCCCTTTGTTGTCTTGGACCATCCGCTCTCAGGATCCTTATAATTTCCCCCCGGTGTTTCATTCTCATTGCAGTGGAATGCTTGGATGTGTGGATCATGAAGGAATCCACCGCTGCAATTTCCTTCATAGAATACAGGAATACTATCTCACGGTTTATTGCATGCAGATCAAATTTCCTTGCTCTTCTTGACAGGGTCTGAAATGATGGTATCTCGCTGATGCGAATCATCCTGAGATATTCCTCATGATTGGTGAGGAATATCCTGGCTGATGGATAGGAAATTCCGGAAATCTGCAGCAGCACAAGAATCTTCAGGATCTGCCGATCTGTATATTTTCTTCTCCTCTGATCTGGCGAAACAATATTGTTTATGATATCCATTATCAATGGGATATGCTGCGTGGGCATATCCCAATATTCTCATTCTGTTAATAATGTTCGACATCTGTCTGACTACTCATGAAATGTGAGACGCCCTAACATGTATAACATTATTCTTAACCTTTGAAAGTGCATCATCGTTTCTCGCATATATGGCCTTGAAGCTACATTCCTTGGGTATCTCATCAACCATTTTATAGGTCTCATCGTAGTGCTGACCATGGTCGATGAAAAGCGCTGGAATCATATCCATCTTCAGCTCCTCGCACGTGGTCTTTACCAGATGCAGAACAACAGTGCTTTCCTTTCCTGCTGATCAGACAACAAATGGTCTTTTGAACCTCTGAAGCGCATTTCTGATTACGATCCTGTCTATATCCCTCTTGGCGTCAAGGGATAGGTGGCGCTCTGCCCTGACGGTAGTATCCATGATTGGCAGTAAACAGCATCTATATTAGTTTCTTCATTTAATCCCCTCCTCCCACTAGGTACGGGCAGGAAAATTCATGGGATCTGAATTCTAGCCTATGGCATCTGGTGGATACTGACTGAACGGCGAAGGCTGAATCCTCCACATGTCCAGTTAACTGCGAAATCACTGCGCCAATCGTATTGTACGTTAAGGAGCAAAGAAGTCAGGCAATTATGGATATTATTGCAATTGTTATAATAGTTGCATCATCTTTTAATTGTAAAAGTCATATATTATAATAATATTTTAATATGTTTTATTGATCCTAGGCAATGGCTCATGGAGGAAAATTGATAGATACGAGCAAGGCTACTCTGACCAACCGCACATTGAGGATCTCATTAACAAAGAGGATAGCGAAGCTTCTTGATGCGTCCCAAGGTGACATAATCGGGTTTTATCAGGCGGATGGTAAATTTACATCGCTGTCGTGAAATGACAGAATAAATAATTTTCAGGTATCATGCTGAAATGTAGGTCAACATTATATTGATAGTATCTGCGATCATAATTGCCTCGTCAGATCGGTTTGAACATTGTAAATGGAAGAAGATATTTCAGTAAAGATCCCTCGGGAAATGTCCATCAAGCAAAGCCGATTGCCATTATATTTTCCTCCATTTTCTATCTGCAATTTCTTCTAATGTATTTGAAATGGGATATAAATAAAGCTTGCTCCATGTTAGAATATGGCTGAAAAATTGACAGAGGTTAAGAATGCAAATAGGCCGGTAGGGCACATACGGTGGACGATAGTCCTCATGGTCTTTGGCTTCATAACGTTCGACTATATAGACCGTGGGCTTGTCACCTCAGCGCTTCCGGTGCTGACAACGGAATTCCATCTCAGCCCACTGCTTCAAGCAGCAATCGGAGACGGATTCACCTACGGATATCTTATAATGAATCCAGTAGTAGGATACATACTGGATCGCTATGGGGGGGCGAGGCTTTCAGTGACGAGATTTGGGCTTGGATGGGGGGGCGCAGTGCAGACCATAACCGCCGGAGCTTTCTCGGCAGCCTATCTGGTCATAGCGAGGGTGTTCCTGGGAATAATGGAAGCCGTAGGTTTCCCTGGGGGGGTCACAAAAATTACCGCGGAATGGATGCCTAGACAGGAAAAGGCAAGAAGTGGAACCATAGGGGGGGACAGCGGTGTCAACGTTGGAATAATACTCGGCTCCCTTCTCCTCCTTGGGGTCGACCTAATCATCCCATCCAGCATTGCATGGAGGTATGCGCTACTTATAAGCGGTATCCTGACCATCCTGCTTTCCTCTGCGCTGATCTTCATACTGTACGATACGCCTGAAAAGCATCCTAAAATCAGCAAGGAAGAACTTGACTATATAAGATCGAACCAGGAGAAAGCTGTTGAGCAGGTAAAGGCACCAGTGTCCAGCTGGTTCAGGACCAGCGATTACTGGGGGGGTTCCATGATGGGGGGGCTCGGTGCACAGGCTGGTATATTCTTCGGTCTCCTTACATGGCTTCCACTCTACCTCTATGAGCCAGGCATTTTACACTCACATTCACGCTGGCCTACACGGCACTGATATGGGGGCTTCGGATTCATAGGAGAGATAACCGGCGGTTTCGTCATAGACTACATAAACAGGACTCGCGGCCCAAACACCGGAATGAAGGTTGGCTTCACAGTGAGCTCGCTCGGCGTGACGTTCGGTCTCTTGGCAACAGCATTGGCAAGATCGCCTATCCTCGCAGTTGAGATCCTTGCGGCGACCTTCTTCTTCCTGAGGTGGTCTGGCATACAGTGGGCTGTAAGCTCATTCCTCGTACCCAAGGAGTATGCAGGACAGTGGGGGGGTGGCCACATAGGATTCTGGGAGACGCTGTGGGGGGGCATAATTGTACCTCTGGCCTTCGGGGGGGAGTTGCTGTCTGTTACGCACAAGTATACGCCCGGGATATACATGTTTGTGCTCATTGGCATCGTCTACTTCGTCGGCACAGTAATATTTACCAGGTACCGCCCACTGATGTTGAAAACGGCTGTTCCCTCTTAGGGACAGCATTTAACCTTTTTTGATACCTTTTTGGTTTAATGCATTAGATAACAAGTATATTAACAAATTTCGGTTTCTTTTTCATATGGCATCAGAGAAAATTGCTAAATCTGGAGCGGATATAATAGCCGAGTATCTCGAGAGAAATGGCGTTGAGTATGTCTTTACTCTGACAGGCCATACAATATTGAGTCTGTATGAAGCGATAAGAAAGACGAAGATAAAACTCATCGCCGTCAGGCACGAACAGATAGCAGCGCATGCCGCTGATGGTTATTTCCGGGCATCCCATAAGCCAGGCATCGTGATAACACATATCGGTCCGGGACTCCTCAACGCCACCACTGGTGTTGCCACGGCGGCACTCGATTCATCACCACTCATAGTAATATCTGGAGACGCCCCCGTCCGTTTATGAGGGAGCTGGACCACACCAGGAAATAAACCAGGTCACCGATCTGTCCCAGTATCTTGTATACGTTCCCTTTGTAAAGCGGGCTTGGAGAGTAAACCACGTGGAAAACATAGAGAGAATAATGGATCGTGCCTTCTCAATAGCTCTGGGTGGCAGGCCCGGAGTCTCGCTCGTTGATGTACCGATGGATATATTCGCATTAAAAACTGACAAGCATAGCCTATACACCACCAGGCACAGCCTGAACGAAGCCAGGTTTGCACCGGATCATGAGACCATAGAGAGAGCCGTTGATTTTATACTAAAGCATAAAAAGATACTCATACTGGCAGGCGGTGGTGTCAGGCTATCGGAGGCAGGCAGGGAGATTGCTGATCTGTCAGAGGCTCTGAACGCTCCAGTGGTTTCGACCATGGGAGGTAAGGGAACCTTTCCGGAGCACAATGAACGTGCGCTGGGCTTTCTCGGTGGCTGGGGGGGGAACCCCCCCTATGCCAACAGGGCATCGCTTGAGTCTGATCTCATAATAGCCGTCGGCACGAGGTTTGGAGAGGTAAATTCCAGCTCATGGATAGAGGGCTACACCTTTGATTTCAGCAAGACCCATTTGCTGCGCATAGATATTGACGAGAAGGAAAGATCAAAAGATTATCCGGAGGATATGTTCCTTCAGGGCGATGCCAAGACCACCCTGTCAGAGATCATCGCCGAACTGAAGAAGAGATCTGCCGCTCGGCCTGCTGCAAATTCAAGCTGGTACTCTGAGTTGAGAAAGGGCCTTGATGACTATTACAGGGACTTCATGAACTGTGAAATGGGCAGCGACAAGATAAAACCAAATTACGTAATACGTGTTCTCCAGGAGCTGATGGATGAAGACCGTTCCATATCGCTGATCACAGACGTCGGCTGGAGCAAGAACGGCATAGCGCAATATTTCAGGATAGACGATCCCCCCCTGAACTTCATCACCCCCCCAGGAGGCCTGGCGACCATGGGCTTTGCCCCAGGGGCGGCTGTCGGCTTCAAGATTGGAGCTCCAGACAGGAAAGTCATCGCAGTTGTTGGTGATGGTGGCTTCAGCTCAGCCATATCAGCGCTCTTCACTGCCGTTCAATACAGCATCCCTGTTGTTTTTCTGGTCATGAACAACTGGAGTTTCGGCACCATTCAGGGACTGCAGAGGTCATACTTTGACAGGAAATTCATAGGCACTGCCTTCACGGGTTCCGGAACTGATCTATACAATCCAGATTTCGTGAAGATAGCAGAGGCGTCCGGAGCCCTGGGATTTGATGTGAAGAACGGATCAGAACTCAAGGCTACTGTCAGAAAGGCCCTCAACGGAGGCAGACCTGCTGTCATAAACGTTCCAACCGATCTTGAACCCGATGTGCCGATAACAGGCCATTGGTCAATAACCGATATCTATGCGGGCAACGTGAAATACATGTTCGATAGAAGGTGAAGGAATGATAAACGCAGATCCTTACATAAACGGCGAATTTGTCAGATTCCCAAGCAGGAAGAAAACCATAAATCCTGCAACAATGCAGGGGGGGGTAACCGAATACAGCGAGGTGGATGAAGGAGGAGTGGAGAAGGCCCTTGCCTCAGCTGAGCATGCGTTCAGATCATGGAGCAGGACAAACGTGACCGAGAGGGCGGTATTTTTGAAGAAGGCGGCTGATTACATAGATGCACACAGACAGGATATAGCAGAGCTTATAACGGATGAAGAGGGAAAAACAATTGGTGAAGCCCTCAACGAGGTTAACAATGCCTACAAGGTCCTCTATTATTACTTCGGAGAGGGCAGACGCGTCACCTCTTACGTGGTTCAGAGCGAACAGAACGAGGTCTTCGCAGGAACGATACGCATGCCACTCGGTGTTGTATACGTTGTGAGTCCGTTCAATTCGCCATTCTCTATCCCATTCTGGAACATAGCTCCGGCTCTGCTGCATGGCAATACAGTGATATTCAAGCCCTCAAGCATAACCACGGGCGTCGGTTATATGGTATCAGTGGCGTTCCATGCGGCAGGCATACCGCCGGGAGTTTTCAATACCCTCTTCGGAAATTCGGACATGATATCGCAGAAGATACTCTCCAGGGAATCTGTCCAGGCCTTCGCATTTACTGGCGGAACTGAGGTCGGCAATAAGCTCTCAGAGATCAATGGCAGGTACAAGAGGAGGCAGATACTGGAACTTGGAGGAAAGGATCCGGCGATCGTGTGCGCTGATGCCAACCTGGACCTTGCCGTGTCAAGTCTGCTGTTCGCCTCATTCAGCAATGCCGGACAGAGATGCACGGCCGGATCGAGGATAATAGTCGAAGAAAAGGTTTACGATGAATTCAAGAAGAGGTTCGTGGAGGGTGTAAAAAAAATAAAGGTGGGGGGGGTATGGAAAGAACAGGGACGTGAAGATGGGCCCAGTGGCAGGCCACAGGCAGTATTCCAAGGTTAAATCGTACATCGAAGACGCAGTAAATCGTGGTGTGACCCTTGCTACACAGAGGAGGGAATACGCAGAGAACCCTGAGGGCTATTTCATCTATCCCACCGTCTTCTCAGAGGTTGACAAGGACGATGTTCTGTTTCAGGAAGAGATATTTGGCCCTGTTGCAGTCCTGACGCCTGCAAGGGATGTGGATGAGGCAATAGAGCTGGCAAACCACACGAAGTATGGCCTAGTATCTGCAATATACACAACCGATGTCAGAAAGGCGTTCAGGGCGATAGACGAAATACATGCTGGCGTTACTTTTGTAAACCAGGGCCCAACTGGCATAGAATATTCCCTTCCCTACCTCGGACATAAGGAATCTGGATTTGGGGGAGGAACTTGGCCTCACATCTATAATGAATTACACCAAGACGAAGAGCATATACATAGACTATTCCTACAGTGAAAGGCCATTTTTCTGGGATCTAAAATAGATTAAATTTTTAAAACTAATTTTATGTCTGCGGAGTTCAGTATCCGTGATCTGAGTTCACCGACGATCCTTTGTGCATCGGCAACAGCGACGGTCTTGGCCAGGGCATCAACGTTATTGTAAAGGATCTCCCTGGCCATCACAAAATCATTCGGTATGTATATTATCGACCGTGCAATGTCATCTCCCTCCTGACCAGATAGGCCTGATGCATGGCATACTCCTGCGATTCAAGGCCGTTTATGACGAATTCAGATCCAGAGGCTACCATTTCCGAAAGATGCTCGATCTCTGAAATTGTCTCTGCTGACCCCCCCACCGTATCAAGCACGCAGACAGGATCAGTGGAATATCCAATGGCCTCTTCCAGGCTACCGTAAACGCTATCCACATGTTCCCTGAGCTCGGATACCTTTCTTTCGATCTTCTCAACGATGCGGACGTCATTGAACCCGAGATATCTGGCAGTTATGTACGATGATATTCCAACGCTTCCTCCCCCCCCGATTATTATAAGACGGCGATCTCTGCTGGTAAACTTCCTGATGGCATGCACGGCAACGGCGATCGGCTCGATAAGTGGCGCGATCTCCGGATCTATTCTGTTGTCCACACGTATGGTGAACTTCGGATCAACATCGAAAAACTCCTGCATAGCTCCCTGGGCGTTGACGCCTATGCTGACCTTGTTCTTGCACGTGTTGTAATGGCCATGGCGGCAGTCTTCACACTCTCCACAGTAATAATTGGGCAAAACAACTATCCTGTCTCCCTCACCCAGGTGATCTCCGGCAAGATCCAGCCCATGGCCTTCCAGTATTTTCCCGGTTATCTCATGTCCCATTACCAGTCCATTGTAGACCTTACGCTTACCGGAAAGTATTGATTTATCCGACCCACATACACCTATGTAGTCTGGCTTTATCCTGATGTTTGGCGCCTGAAGAGGCTGGATGTCGCCTGACACCTTCTCAAAGCTGCCCTCAGCCTGATGGTAGATGATCCGCCACATATGATTCACAGATGCCTTAATCCTTTGGGAGCTCGCCCGGCGGAGTATAGGCCCAGAACAGAATGAGGGTCTCACTTCCCGTGTTCACGTGCCTGTGCATTACTCCCTTTGGAATAAACATGTAGTCGAACTTCTTGAACTTGGCCTGTTCATTGCCGCTGTAGACGATTCCTTCTCCCTGAATTACGAAGTCTATCTCCTCGGACTGCGGGTGGTTATGCATAGACGATGACTCGCCTGGCTCAAAATAGGTTATGCCAGAGACGAAATACTGCGAATTGACCAGATCCTTATCTATAGCCCTGAAGACTTTCCTTATGTATCCTTCCTTATCTCCAAGCCATATCTTCTTGCCATCCTTGATAGGGTCTATCACTTTTATTTCCATTCTTTCACCATATGATTAAACCGTTGTTTCTATATTACCGTTGATTATAACCTGTTAGAACTTCTATGCAAGCGGAACCCACATTTCAGGGCATGCAATGATTGACAATGACTATCTATTTGGCGTTCGATCAGCCACCTCAACGGAAGGTCTATCCTGTTTGATGCAAACTTAAAATATATCCCATTGCCTTAACAATCATGAAGAAGATTCTGGTTTTACATGGGGGTAAACCTGAACATGTTCGGTAAAAGGGATCCGAATGTATACGGAACGATAACGCTTGACGAGATAAACGATAAGATCAGAGAACTCGCTAAGGATCTTGGAGTGGACGTGGATATATTTCAGACCAATGATGAGGGAAAGATGTGCGAGCGTATCCACCGGGCTTCAATGGAGGATATTGACGCGGTTGTTATAAATGCCGGAGCATGGACGCACTATAGCTACGCCATAAGGGATGCGCTGGCCATACTGAAGGTACCAATCATAGAGGTGCATATGTCTAATATACACGCGAGGGAAGAATTCAGGCACACATCCGTCATAGCACCCATAGCGAAAGGGCAGATAACCGGGTTCGGCGTTGGAAGCTATCTCCTGGGACTGAGGCTGCCGTTGAATATTGCCAGTGATCATCGGAATATGACATCTCCGGTTCTGAGCTTCACATAGGGTCACTTGCTGAATAGGGACCTCATAACCTTCCTTTCGGCATTACGAATGTGATACAGCACCGTTGGTTTTGACAATCCAGTATCCCTCGATATATCTTCTAGGCTGAACTGCCGGGGCCAAGTGTAGAAACCTGAGGTGAATGCTGCCCTTATGATCTTCTTCTCAAGCGGCGTTAGATCCGTCACGAGTACATTGCTGAACAGAGATTTTATATTGTCAATGATGGAATCGCCATCCCTTATCCGGAGGTAATCCATAGTGACCACATCATTATGGGACTTCACCGCATCTATTATGTAATCAAGGCTCTCCTTTGTGAAGAGCAGCACATTAAACGTTTCTATCCCACCATCGGCGTAGGTTGGAAAGATAGGAATGCCACCATTGGCCGTTATGGATGGTATTATGCCATGAGAATGCTTCACGCCTGTTATGAATGTGTATAGTTTGCCCTTCACTATTGAAAAATTCTCAAAATCCTTGCTGAAGGCCTTTTTCATGTCCACAACATCATTTGCCACGGTAAAGGCGACTATGTAATTGAAATTTGATGAACTGTTCACCGCATTGATCGAGATTATTTTTTCTCCAGCCTGTGAAGCAGCTCTGGAGAGCCCGCAATCACTTTTTATGGAGAAATTCATAAAGTACATATACACTAATCACGCACACGTTATTTATATGTTATGTTTTAGTTCCCATTAAGATCCCAGCCCACCATGTCTGCTGAGATCATATATATAAAATATCGATCATTAAGAAACACTCTTTGACCAGCTGCTTAGGATAACGTGGCAAGAAAAGGAACATAGCGAGTAATATTGTTCCAAATATCAGACTTGTTCCGAATATTTCAAGATGCTTTTTATGCCAAATATAGAATACCAAGTGATCGGTCCATAATTGAATGTATGTATGACTGACATTACGTTACCGATGATAGAGAACTGGAAGAAGCGGTCCCTTAATAAAGATACACGGCAGTATTCCTGGATGCAATGTTCTTCTTCCTCGGGAGGGATACGGTACAGAAGGAATGCAAGATATTCGCCATGGGTATAAGCGAATACGGACACTATGAGATATACAGCTTACAGGAAGGCTCCCATCAATCTGCATGAAAGCGGAGTGGAAGAACCTCTGCTGGTCGTAGAGGATGGTTTGCCTGGAATAGAAGGGGGGGAGATAAAACAGTTCTATCCAAGGGCGGACTTTCAGCTATGAACCTTCGAATCCAAGATACGGGTATCCGACAGGAGCGAAGCTAACAGTGATCTTAGGGAAATATTCCTTTCCGGATCCAAGCACGAGGCGATCAGGGTGCCCCGATGAGTTCAGGAATAAGTGGTCACCGAAGTACCCGAAACCGGTATGCAGCATGGAGAAGAATTTAAGGATCGTTATTGAAACACTATGAATACCCAAAATTTATCCGAAGGTTGGTACATTCCACTAATATATTATAAATAGGGTGTTCTCACATTTCCCAGATGACTCGACGCGTGCCTAAGATCATCAGGCAGAGTTAAGCGAGTTTCCAATACTGTAGATTTCCAAGAAAGGTTTGTGTACAAACTTGTGGTGATATCAAGCATCGGATCGATAGGGGGGGAGAGATGTGATGAAGCTAAATCGCTGAGCGCTATAACATGAGACCCCCTATAATATAAAGAATGAACGAGGAAATACGGAGAAGGATCAAAATAATCACTTCAATAACATCTTCGTATGAGAGAGAAGGAATTTTAGTTTTCCTAGGAGATGCAACCGAGACTGACCTAATGGCACTAAAAAATACTCTGCATGTCCTATCAGATGGGCATTTTAGAAGAATAGATTATTTCGGAAATAGGGAATTGGGTAAAAGATTTGAAGAAGCGTATAATATAGAAATGAATTTTATAGGTAAGGTGGATAGGGAAGAACTCATAAGGCAGTATGCTTCCCACGCCTTAACGATCGCACCCATATTTAATTGTAACTTTGAAATTTTGAAATGGTACCTATTCAGAGTCTGCTTTCTGGAACGCCTGTCATCAGCTTCACCACAGCCCTTTATGGAAGTAACCGGTAAATGCGAGATGGTTGCCAACATAAACAATCCCGGTGAGATGAGGAGAAAATCTAGGATATGGCATGAAATCGATAACAGACAGAGGAAGAAAATTAAAGAGACTATCTTAGAAAAGATGGACTCTGAAAGGGTTGCGAGGGATCTTATGACCTTCCTGGTGACGTAAGCAGTGGTTGAGCTAAATACCCGAGTGGCCCCCCCGCTTTGTCTATGGCGAGTGCCTTCCAGTATCGATTCTGAACCCAAAACGCGAGGCACACTTCCAGACACTGTGCTGAAGGTGTGCCGTTTAATCTAGAAGCTACAGGGAAAACAAAATCACCTGCGACATATGGACAGTGCTCTTTTCTTTGGTGTCGATACGAGAACGGACGCACTATCGAGTTCTGTTAACCTTTAGGACACAAACTGACCATATCTCGAACGACGAGATCATTTCGATTTCGATATGCATTGCCAAATGTAAGTTAATGCATAAATGAGTAAGGCAGTGAGCATTCTGATGGCCCTAACGAGGGTTAGGGAGCCAGGCAGCTGCGCTCGATCCTTCCGGAATTGCCAGATATTTAAAAGGAAAATTTATCCTTGGACACTCTGGTTTCTGTTTAACATTTATCCTCAACTTCCCATTCACCTTCCTACTCGTGCCCAGCACTACTGTGCTCTTCATTATGAGATCCTTGGACCTGCATTAATAACAACATAATCTGCTGCAACGAATACGTAGCTCAGATCGATCCTAATCCTCCTTTCGGCGTGGGGAACACAGAGGAAGACAGACAGCCTTGCAGTCGAAGGAGGTTTGAAGGATGACGAAGCCTATCCTATCGCGAGCACTATCAAGCCCCCATTCCTGAACTCTGGATCTAAGATCGGCACCCTGCCCGATAAGAGAGCATTAATCTTATCCCCGAAGATATTGATGCCCACCACACTGTTACCCTAGTTCGCCAGGCATATAGGTGTGACAAGACCTACTTAACCGAGGGCGACCACGCCTGTTCTCAATCTGCATTCTGCCTCATCCAATAGATCGCCATCATGAGCCCCCTCGTCAAGACCGATATTAGACTCCCATCCAAGCAGTCCCCCTTACCGTTGTTATGTCAACTACCAACCTGTCAGGATCGTCCTTTCTCCTATGCTTTTATACGAACTGGGCCCCGAACAACAAAGATACCTTATCCCTATGTGAGTTTCAAGATCTTAACCTCCTTTAGCGACCCAGCATTGGGTATCTCGCTATACAGGCTGTCCCTGATTATCACTGACCAAGTAACCTGTAGCAAGTCTTGGACATATAAGAACGCCATTGTCTCCATTCCGCCACCTTGTAACGTTATGTCCTCGTGACTCTGGGCCGAGTATATGAACCTCTGCACCACACGTCCGTAAACGCCATCAGTCCTTGTCCAGAGGCAGTAGAAACTGAACTGCCGCTGTATCCTCGTGTCCAGGCCATAGCTCCTGTGGTACGCCATTGTAAGCGCTCCGGAAGAACACTTACGTTGGTCTTAGTATCTCCTGGCACCCCAAGTATCTCAAACAGCCGTAGCAGCTCTCGGGTGTCGGTACCACCTGAGCACCGCCGTAAGTTTTCAAAGAGAAGGCGTACGAGAACTTGGAATCATGCGCTCTTGCCGGTACAGGCAGGTGATATGCGCCCAGTGAGTTGGATGTAAACGTTTCTACGGGCTTGATGTGTGGTCATCTGGCGACAGGCTAGGCGCCAGGTGGGCTATGCAGTCGTACCTATCATCTATGTCTGTTTCCTCAACTTTGCCCCCCCTAATGATCCTGACCCTTTGCGGGACATTGTCCCTTCAGTACGTTGAGAAATTATCGATGACCTTTACGTAGAACCCTTCCTCAAATGCCTTTTCCGCTAGGTGTGAGCCGATGGAGCCGTTCCCGCCAGATTTAAGGATCCTCTCCATCCCGGCGTGATAAACCTGTTACATATTTGATTTTTATGTGACACTGCATATGCGGGCGATAAATGTCATTCAGGCACTCCATCCCCCCCCTCAGCATCTGCGACCACTTCCTTGCCGTCTCGTCCAAGGTGAAGCGCTCCGCGAACTCCCTAGAAGCCCTTGAGAACCTGTCCAGATTACCTATTATATCTAGTATCCTATCCGGGAATTCACTAATGTTATTGACTAGGTAACCGTTGTAGCCATCCTGTATGACGTCAACAAGCCCGGGTACACGGAAGGCCACGGTCGGAGTGCCAGAAGCACAGGCCTCAATCACAGAGTATCCCCCCCAACCCTCAGTCACGGAGAAGTGCAGGTTCACCCATGATTCCCTCAGTAGCCTAGCTAGCTCTTGATCGCTTACCCTGCCGGTGAACACTATGTTGTATCCCTTATCCCTTACCATCTCCCTCATTTCGTCCAGTAGAGTGCCATTCCCTACCACAAACAAGGTTAGATCTGGAACACTACCTAGAAGGGATTCGTAAACAATCTATTGCGTACATTGGCCCCCCCTTGTGGGCCCTGAACCCCCCCCAAAGTAAATGAGCTGGGGGGGGTGCTTTACTTTCTCGCCCGGGTGGAACAATTCCAGATCCACTCCTGGAGGTATTCTTATTATGTTCTCTCCCCCCCTAACTCCCAGCCATTTGAGATCACTTTCGGATGTCCTCGATTCAGTAACAAAGTGCTCGTTCCCGTAAATCCAGGGATACAGGCGTTCGATGAAGGATATGGTGCGTGCCAAAATTAAATTGACCTGCCCCGGAAGAGATCTGGCATGTAGGTGACGGAAGAATACGATAACTTTCTTTTTTTGTGAACCAAGGCGAACACCACGGGATAGCGTGGCCTAGGTCATCGATTATCACATCTGGATCGATCCTCCTGATCATCCTGCCGACGAGCAGGTGGGCCACCACGTTCCCCCTGATCCTGTGTATCTTTACTCCTTCGATCTCCTCAAAGGGCATCAGGTTTCCTGGATTGACGGATACTACGTTCACTTCAACTCCCATCTTAACGAGGCGTCTGCCCACCTCGTAAATGGTCCTCTCCGCCCCCCCTCCGGCCCTCGGGTGCCTGATGTCCCTGTGCGCGAACCACAGAACCTTCACATCGCGGTTAAAGGCGAAGTCAGTAATTGCTGTTTCCTATCAGTGCATGCTAACAATAGAACTATTCATTTCCCTGTGACGCGGACACTGAAATGGTCTGGATTCTTTCCTTTACGTACCTATCGTGAAGTAACTTCAAATCGTCCTGACTGGATACCTGGTCTATATTTCCCATGATTAACCCTATGGTATCGAACCAGATCTTCGCTTCAGCGACTCCCAGCCTAGATGTCAACCTCATCAGTTTCTTGATCCTCTCAATGCGTTTATAGTCGAGTTCAAAGCCCATTGCCTTGAGCACCAGGGGGGGACTGAACAAGACGTCAATCAATCTGATCCTCATGCTAATTGGGTCATTGCTCCTTGAAAGCGAGTTCTGATCGCCTGTGATCCTAGCGTCAATATTGGATATTATTGTAGTTAGACCCTTCCTGAACGCATGAATGGCAGCATATGATTCATAGCACGATCCAGTGGTTTTTCGAACTCTGGCAGGATTAGGTCCGAGACAGCCTCACGCCTCCATGCCATGTTCATCCCAACAGGAGCCATTGACCTTGGATTGCTAGAACAGCGAGAGGGGAATCCGCAGAGGTACCCAGCAGAGTTGAAGAACACCGAATATGTTCGCATACCTGGATCTATTGGTTGGTTGTCCAGAAGATAAGTAAGTCTTAGAAACTGTGGGAACTTTCCTGCCAGACTCCCTGTAACGGGGAGTTGACCATTTATGAGACCGCCTACCAAACCGATCTCACTTGATCTCTCAAATACCTCCACATAGCGTTCAATATGTTCAGGTGATACTGATACATCGTCGTCCAGGTTGATGTTTATCGCCTCACTCACCTTAAAGGCCAGATTCATCGCATTGAGGATTCCTTTGCCCTCCTGCTCAAGCACATTTAGCTTTAACTCGTATACATCCCTTAGGTACCGGTATGCTATTCCCTCCCCCCCCGTGGTACTATGAGATTTACTTCAAAGTCACCGAACGTCTGCCCCTGCAGTTCTCCAAGGAGATGTTCCAGTAAATGGATTCTGGCAGGGATAGTCGGAATTGTTATGCTGACACCCACACCTTGGCATAAGAGAGCAGGCTAATAACCATTGTGAAAAAGTCTTTAATGAATTCTTCCAGTTTAAGCTCCGACAAAGGTTGCATCCGAATAATTGTTCAGAGTTATCAGATACAGTCTGTGTTGCCTAACATCCACTGGTTCCATCTTTTACGATATTCCCTATTGTGAATAAGTTATATGTTGCTGTACTCAAATCAAAGATTACTTTCTGAAGATTAAGCATCACCCATGTTTATGATCCGTTTCCACCTTTCCATTACCTTCTCCGAGTAGTTCTTCTCTATGTAATCAATGGTTCTCTCCTTCATTTTTTCAACCCTGTCTTCTCCATTCACTAGTTCCAAGAGGGTATCTGAAAAGTCACCTATTTCTGAGATAAAGACGGGAAGGCCTTCCTTTTCTAGTCCGAAGACACCGGCAGGTGTCGATAAAACAGGAACACCAAGAGAGAGAGCGTGCAGAACCTTAGTTTTTATTCCTTTCCTGTACTTCTCGAGTATAGGGGGCAAGAACCAAATAGCTATGCCTTATGAGTGTGTTTAGCTGCGGTTCTGTCAAGAATCCCATGTAAACACACAGATCGTCATCCTCATACGCATCGGTTCCCTTGCCAGCAAATACAAATTTACATGTATCGTTAAGGTTTCTGAACTTCGGAACAATGTCACGTGTAATGTAATTCAAAGAATCCACATTTGGTCATAATCCATATTACCAAAAAGAGCAATATTTTCATGGATGTGAACTTCTTCCGTAGAAGGTTCTCAAACTCCCTGTCATCGATCATGTTTGAGTTGAATACAGGTGGAATGACAATGATCTTGTTAATCGGAACATTGAACAAGTGCGAGAACTCTCCTGCTTCCTCTTTGTTAGCAATAACCGTAAAGTCTGCATTCCTGGATCTCTTCAAGAAGTGAAATATAACCCTCGACTTTATATTCTTCTTGCAACGTGCAATATTTAGCAAGGGGGGGTCGTCAACAAAGTTTATCCACTCATTACCTAGTAGCCTGGCGAAATACCCCAGAAGCGTCAAGCTCCATCCTCCAGTTATGACAATACGTTTCCTTCTGTGATTTCTAAGCAGCACTGCTAATATCCATATATGAAACAGTAAGAAAGATAACATATGTGAAATCTCATAAACCCTATCACACAATTCGCAATACTTAACACTGTCAGTTAGCTCGATAGGAGTATCCTTGGTTGATCCTAGTCCCTGAAGTACCCCCCCTATATTCCTGAACAAATTATGAAGGTACAGGATATTCATGGAAAAATGTCTTGATCCTCCTCCATCCACAGGCCAGATCCTGTAATAGTTAACAAAAAAAATCCCTTTGCTCATCTTCCCAACACCCTCCACATTTCAGCATTACAAGAATGTTCATTTCTGGGCTCGTCTTAATTCTTTCGTATATCATCCTGAGGCTATCCTGGCCCATTTTTCAGCACGAGCAATCACATACTACGATAGAACCTGCCATTCAGGCTACCACTGTACGCACCTCATTTACCCGTAAATGACAAACTGCTCCTTTGGATCCGAGTGTGGGCTTCATGGTGCCGAGACGTTATCTTGTTGACTTTCGGGTGACTTATGTTTACAAAATTGTCCTACGAGTGCCATAGATCATCAGGTGGAACCAATCGGAACTCTAATCCTGTAAATCTCTACCGGCGAGGATTATGTATAACCTCGTTCCAACGTCAAAAGTTAAACTCGTAAGGGCGCACATAGAGAGGCTGAATTGCTAATCGCTATAACACGAGACACCCTAGTACACGTAGTACATTTGAAGTTCTGTACCTCAGGCTCTGTAGTTTCCACTATATTATATAACTGTACCATTACACTAAATCTAGTTCGCTAAATGTGGGCTACGTTGGGGGGGCGTAACTAAATTTCATTACTGTTTAATATCGAGACGTGTTTTGGCCACTTAGTGCTGGCGAAGGTTCAGGTGCTGAGAAAGGCGTTGGCCCTGCTGCCCCCTTATCAGGAGGAATATAGAGGAACCTGAGACAAGGAAAGTCCTAGCATACATGTCTACACCAACATCAGCTACGATTAAGATAGGGTTCAGGAACGGGCCGAAGGTAAGTGTCACTCGGACTACCCTAATCACTGTCCTTCACCTTTTCGACCTGAATAAGAAATTAAGGGTCATAGGGGGGGAAAAAGAGATAATCGAGCTCTCTGAGTTCTGTCTGGGGGGGCTGGATCTAAAGCTGCGTTCCGCCCTGGGCCTTGAATATACGAACTTTTCTGCTGGAGGGAGATTCGGCGTCAAAGAAGCCTTTCTTTACATGCTTGTCAGAAAATACAGGCCCAACAGACTAATCGAAACAGGTGTGGCTCAGGGGGGGGTAAGTAGCTCGGTCATACTCAAAGCAATAACTGTAAACGGGGGAAGGTCACCTCACGTCCATTGACCTGCCAACTTACAGCCGAGCAGGCAGGATGAATGCTGATGGCGTGCTTGACAGGGCACATGTAGACCCGTCTCTTGGGCCTGGTTGGGTGGTCCCCCCCAAAGATCTCAGAACTAACTGGAGCCTGATCCTGGGTGACAGCAAAGAGAAGCTCAAAGAACTGGGCGGCGACATAGACTTCTTCTTCCATGACAGCGAGCACTCTTACAGTCACATGATGCTCGAGTACGAGTGGGCCCTAGGCCACATGAGGAGTGGCGTGATATGCAGCGATGACATATCCTGGAACAGGGCCTTCATGGACTTCAGAAAAAACCATGGCCTCAAAGAGATAGAGTGGGCGAAAGACCTCGACTTTGGAGCGGTGAGTGTGGAGAACTATTAGGTGCTCTCGATGAATACAATATCCGTGGTCATTAGGTCCATCGAATTTCACAGTGACCTCAATTTGAGACTGATCACGCTAATTGGCAGGAGTGACCGAATAATAAATGTAGTCCGGGGGGGTTGCAAATATGAAGTCCAAGATCCAAGACTGACGATTCTTGTGGAACCCACGGATCGCTTTGAGGCGTTCTTCTCCGCACTTAAGGTAGTTGACACCGAATATGTCCTGCTGATCGACGAAGACCAAATCCCTTCAGAAAAGCTGTTTGATGAACTTAGGAACATAAAGGCCGATTTCGCTATAGTGCCGGAGAGGAGCATCAACCGGAACATTTGCGGCCGAATGATGGACATTAAGAGGAAGAGGGTTGAGGAACTCGCGAAAATGTCTCTGGATCCCCCCCTCCAGAGGGCAGTGCCGAGGTTTTACAGGACAGATATCCTAAAGGCTGCTCTGAATGGAGTTGATAGCAGGTTCGCGCCACACGAGGACTCTTTTATATTCAGCAGGGTGCTGGAAACCACGAAAAGTTACACAGTTCTGAAGTCTGTTTTGTACAACTATGACGTCAGCTTGAGGACATACATGTTAAAGTCCTACAAATACGGAGCAGCTCTGGGGAGGAATGAAAACCCAACCCTTGGGAAGTTCGCTCTTAAGATGGATCTCAGCATAATGATCGGTAGGCAGATGATCTCGCTTACCCCCCCAATAGACCTGGTAAGGGCCTTTCCTTACGCTCTTGGCTATCTTGTCGGTAAGTTCAGAAGAAGAGGCATTTCCCGACACTCTTGATTGCCACACAGGGAGAGTGCCCACTATCTGTATATAAAAACGACTAGCATTCATAACATCGATCTTGTGACTGACATAATGTCATTCATTACCATTTTTATTACTGGCTGGGAATCTCGTGCTTTATATTGGAAACTCCTGGCAAGCCTAGCTTGGTATGGTTTTTCTTCAGCTCCTAAAACATAGCCGTTAATTTCTCATACGGATTTATAATGCAGATAATTGGGCCTTCGCCTCTCTTTGCGATTGCTCATAAATTCAGAGTACATAAAAGATAAAGAATCATAAAGCATTAAGTGCCTTAGCGAAACAATATAACCCTTAGCTGAAAGAAAAATTTTTGAGGCGACAAACAAATTGGAAAGGGTGAAGGTCTCACTGATATTGCCATCCCAAAAATCACGCTTCTCCAATCTTTATGAGGTCTACACAGACCTGTCAAGCGGACTCACCAGGATAGGGGTAGAAAGCCAGATAGTGTGGGTCAGAACCGATGATAAGCTGAGAATCCCCCCCTTCGGTGAACTGATCAGGACTGACGGCAAGGAAAGGTATCCGTTCGGTAGTGCGATAGAGGTCGACGGATCACAGCTGCGTACGACACTCGATGAACTCCAAAGGGAAGGCTCATTCATAGTTGGCGTCGATGACTACTGGTTCATGAACTGGCTTGGTGACCAGCACATAAGGAATCTGGCAATTTGGGCACACTACTTCTACGGCCATACGTTCCTGTTCAAGCGCTACCGGAATGCAGCGGGTGGCCTTGTACGGATGGCTACCGGGTACCTGCCCAATGAACTGGCCATCAGAACGGCAAGGTTTTACACAAGACCGATGTTTCTGCACCCAGTCTTCGCCCAGTCCCTCTGGACTTCGATGCTCCTAGAAAGGTTTTTAACGGTTAGTGTGAAGGGTGTACTGTATATCCCTGTCGAAGCGAAGCTGTACGAGAATGCCCTTAGAAAGGAAAAGAGTGGGATCCTGGCCTTTATTGGGGGGGGCCCTAAGGACACTGATCTGTCGGCGCTGGACAGTACACTCAAAATCATGGCCCAAAGAAACGAACTTATCGATTTCTTCGGCGATGAGAAATTTGGACTCAAGTTTGGAGAGATTTATGGATGGAAAATGAATTTCATAGGGAAGGTGGAGAGGACAGAGCTGATAAGAAACTATGCCGAGCACGAGGTTGTGATCTCGCCGATCTTCAACGGCACTTTCGAAATGGTGCTATTCAGAGTCTGCTTTCTGGAACGCCTGTCATCAGCTTCACCCAGCCGTTTATGGAGGTTGTGGGCCCAAGCGAAATGGTGGCCAACATAAACAATCCCGGTGAGATGAGGAGAAAATCTTCCATCTGGAAATGTTTAGACCAGGATACTGTAAAACGAGTCAAAGAAAGAATACTGGAAAAGATGGAATCTTCCAAGGTAGCGAGGGACCTTGTCACCATGTTGCAGGACCTGTTCATGAGAGAGTTTTAAAGCGATTGACGGAATTATCTGTCTAGTTCCTACTCAGCCTGTTATACTAGTCGCAGTCACTTATAACTGCATCTTCTAATATATTATTATCTAACGAAGAAAATAATCTTATAATATACGCTTTTTTAGTCAAGCACACAGAACTTTCGTCCCTAGAGCTTGGCATCATGAATGACCTATGCGCTGTTGATTGTTAGCGCGCTTATCTACATGCAAAATAAATAAGAGGATTCGCAACCTTAACGATAAGTTAAGAGAGCACGATAAAGAAAACAAAACATACCTAGGGATGACAGGACTCAATGAAAGACGATCTCTTCGTGCTGTGTCGTCAACAAAAGAATTATATAAATATGTGTTCAGCAGGGTGCGGGCTTCAGAAGAGAAACGCCTAGGATAGATGGGATTAGAGGACTAAACTTTAATTCGTACAATATTTTAATAAAGGTAATGTACCTAATGAATGATTGTACATATGGAGTTCTAATTTGTGCCTATTATCTTAGGACACTGGAACTCCCATTTATCTCAGTCAATGATTGGATGAGCCCATTTAAGATTTTGTATACTGTTTTTTAACTAATATCTCTTTGCTCTGTACTGAGCGAGCAGATAGCTAATAGTAACGAATAGACGCGTTGAGATCATTATCAAAAAAAAGAAGACATAACTTAGGAATCTCGGGGGGTGGTTGCCGGAATAACGGATCCACTTGAAATGCCTGTACATATTTATAATAAAAGATTCACTGAACCACGGTGTGAAAATGCACTCGTATGCCATTCTAAGAGTAAGGTAATAAGAAAGACGTAGCCTCTGAACCTCGATGAGTTGTTCACTATTGAACAATCGGAGAAAGCTTCATGTGCGCCCACGTCACTTGCTAACTTCTCACGCAAGTGTCTAAGATAATCCCCAAAGGAGTGTCCGATGTAACCTGTTACACTGGATGCGTGTCTCCTGTAGTACGTGAGCTTTTCCGGGAGACCTAAAACGTAATTCCCGCTGTCCAGCGCGCAGTACAGAAAAAAAGTGTCATCCGCGGCTTCAATGGATTTTAGACCTTGTAGATAGTTTGATGCTATGTCTTTTTTAATGGACACTGAGCTTAGGTTCATGTCTAAATCATTTCTAGTGGCTACTGCCACTGACCCGGTTAATATCGATATACCTCTGTCTGAATTTCTACTAGAATTCCTTACAATGTTTCTGGCAGATTTCTCGGGACCACGTTCAAACACATTTACGAAGTCATTATGAATAAATCCAACCTCTGGATGTTCTTGAAATGCTTTCAATATCGTTTCGACTTTGCGCTCTGAAAAAAAGTCATCGTCGTCAAGGAATATTACGATATCGGTGTTTACTTGATTTATACCAGTGAATAGCAAATCACATTTGTTCCTAGCCTGCTCATCGATCACAACCTTAACATGATCCTTGTAGTCATTGAACTCTTCCTGAGAATAGTACTTTGAGACGACTAACAGTATGTCGAATTCCTTCGCTGTCTGCTTAAGAACGGAATCCAATGCCTCCTGAAGATATCCTCGCCTCTCAAACGCGGTAATGAGGACAGTGGCCCGATCCATGCACTAGACCCCCTGGCTTCTCTTTGTCAATATCTCGAAAGCATCACTGTCCTCACCAAATAGCTTCTCCTGAAAGTACAGCTTATTGGATAAATCCCTCAGCCACCTGAATTCTCCAGTCCCCCATAGTGCTGGCACTATAACTACCGATCTGATAGTTCACAAAGCTAACCCTTCCAGGCGACTTTTGAACCCTGAAAGAAAGATCGATGTCCTCCATGCCGTTTTGATAGGTCTCGTCAAAAACACAGCCCTGGAAAATGGATGCGTAATAACCGCTGATTATGCCAAAGGAATAAGTAGCCTTTAGATGAAACATTTCCTTGTATAGCAGCCTTGAGGTTAACCCTCCGTACCAATCCCTCCACGTCAGAACCCTGAGTCCGAATTTTTTTTCGATCTTGTACTTCTGCCGGTATTTTGGAGACAGGCTCATTATTGCCTTTCTTATGAATGTACTTGTGCCTACGTACTCTGTGAGGGAATGGAGCTCTCCAGGATACTTTGTCATCACAAGATAAACTTCAGTGTTTTCAATACGGTGAAGCTCCTCCTCCAGTTCTTCGATGGGGGGGCTGATCTTATACATGTCATCATTCGATACCACAATCCATTCTGGGTCATATTCCATGGCTCGAATTATTCCAACGTTACAATTGTGCGCAAAATTAAAATAAGGATCTGGGAACTCGCCGCTCTCAACAAATATCATGTGGAGCCCCTTAAATATTTCCTCCCTGCAATTCCTTGCATATCTTCCGTTGAAATCCGCTGTTGGTATCACGACTATAATATTCTTTCTACCTTCAACCTCGTAGAGGTTTGCGACACCTTTTGGTCTTTCCTTCATCCAACGAATCAACTCGTCTCGGTTATCGAACCCATCGTAAAATTCCAAGATCTTTTCGGGCTCATTACTCATAAAATAGCTGTTTCTGTAATCAACCAGACTGAAGAAAATGGGGGGGGTCTCAGTATATCTAATCGGAGATCTCTTCCGACTACCTGCGACCAACATTCTATTTCCCTTATATCGAGAGATTATAATTTTTTTATGATGATGTGCATTACTCTACTGTTTTAGAAGTAATTCGCATAGATTTCGTATCCAAATCTCATGCGTTTAGGGGGGGATGCTTCCTTTAGTGTATAGGTTTGCTGGATCTCGGCCATCATGGAATTTCCCTCGCGATAAAACATCATTTTCTTTCTAAGAGGCCTCCCAGATGTAGATCGTTTAAAATGGCTCTCTTATTATTTCCACGTTCGCTCATTGAAAGACATATACTTATAAATCCTACTCTGGGCTTTTTTTAGATTTGTGTATAATCGCTTTGCAATACGATATATTTTATCTCCTAGGCCCAATTGGATTCTCATTCTAACAGGCATTTTGGGAACCGACAATTCCCTCCTTCTACTTATTACTGAATACAAGGATATATTACTTAAATCGCGCACCTCGAAATTGATCGGTTTTTTGCCTTCATCATAACTCCCGGACTTGGGGGGGATCGTCCTGGGATAGGACTAATATGATAAAATCGGAAAATATAATTTTGAAATCTTCAAGAGTATATCTCCAAAAATCGTATGGAAAGCCATGATAAGGAAAACCGGGTGACCTGGTAGTTATTATCAATATTCCATCAGTCTCAAGACCCTTTTCATTTCAGTAATGACTTTACGCCAATCATCTACATACTCTAGCATTTCTGTGGATAGGACTACGTCGAAGCTATTTTCACCAAATTTTTCCGAAAGATACCTTGCATCCCAAACTTCGTCCACCCCCCCTTCTCCAGGCATATAATCAAAGCTAGGTAACTCTTCGGCTTCATTCTTTCTATAATCTTTCTGGCGGTGCATTTATGTTTCTAGAGCCAACTTCAAGGACAGATTTACCTCTAACATCAGTTTCATCAATATTTAGAACGATCCACTCTAAAACTGTAGTATGCATTATATCACTAGCATTCTCTCTGTTATAAATTTTATGTATATTTTACCACATCTACAATATATCGTTATCCGTTGATGAATTATCGCTGAATGAAAACTATAAGTGATATAACCGATCCAATTGGGAACACATAAAATGTAGCGTAGTGTGGAGTAATAATATCCGTTTCCTTTCCAAACTAAGGTGGCCAAGATAAGAAGAAACTATACGAATGTTAGCTATTCAGACAAACCTCTAAACGATTAGGTATTGTATTTCTATCGTAAAATGCAAGTAATATCCTAGAGTTCAAATCTTATTAAAGTATGTTTATCCGCTGAAACACGCTAACTGAATGGTGATTCGACCATCGTGAAGGTTGCCTCCCCCCCTGTTAAAGATTTCACGCAGCTTGGAACATGAGCCAAACAAATGGAAAAAATATAAATGCGTTACTTCCTGGCTTAGAGAAGCCAGACTCGGTGAGAATTGCACCCTATTCCAACTGGGAGTCTTAATCGCCCTGCAATGTTTACCTCTATTTAACAAAGAGCCTTGCTAAATCTCTTGCCTTCTGCGGCCATGCCTTCTCTCCCCCCCATCTATATGACGATCCTGTGCCTGATGCCCATGAACCTGGAGAGGCTCTTCTCCTGGCTAATGAGCAATTTATAGTAATCGACGGTGTGCATCTGCGGGAGGTCTTCCAGGCCTGCCTTGCACCTCTCTAGTATCTCGCTGATCCCGTACTCGAGGTCGTACTTCGTACTGAATTTCAGCAGGTCCCTGGCCAGTCGAATCGGACCCTGTAGGACCTGTTATCCGGATCGCCATAAAGTTCTATTCTGGTATCGCCGCCCAGTTTCCTCCTTATGGCTTCGGCCACATCCCTTATCTGCAGGTTCAGGCTCTCTTTGCCTATGTTGATGTGTTTCCCACCGATATCGTCCTCGCTCCCTATAGCGGTGATGATGGCCCTTGACACGTCCTTCACGTGAACGAAAGGCCTGTACTGCGTCCCATCCCTCATCATCCTTATCACACCGTTCTTATAGCCGTAAAAGGTCATAGCGTTTATCACCAGATCCAGGCGGAACCTCTCTGAGTACCCGAACACTGTGGCGAACCTCAGGGCAGTGCTCCTGAACCTGCTGTCGTTCAGGGCAAGGTTGTCCCTTTCCACAGCCACATTCGCCTCAGCATAGGTGGTCAGTGGGTTCACAGGTGTCTGTTCATCACAGAACCCTTCCCTGAAACCGTAGACGGAACAGGACGAAGCCACCACATATCTCCCTGCGCCGAGCTTCTTTGCCAGTCTCGCGATCCTAACCCTGCCGATGTAGTTTATGTCCCACGTCGACATGGTGTTAAGGTTGCCGGCAGGATCGTTTGACAGCGCTGCCAGGTCCACTACGGCGTCAAGGCCCCTCAGGAGGTCAGGGTCGCACGTTCTGATGTCATCCCTTATTATCTTAACCGAATCTCCGAAAGACTCCGAGGGATCCGAGTAGTCCAGGAAGCCCCCCCTGTCCATCACCGTGACCTCATAGCCGTTCCTGACCAGGTCAGGTACCAAGACCCTACCTATGTAACCTGTTCCCCCCCCGTTACAAGTACCTTCATGGCCTATCCGCGTCCCATCGGTGGTGCATAGATAAAACTTCCCGCCTAAGCCCCCCCTGTGTAGCACTAAGAAAGAATTTCCTCAAAACTGGTTGGTTCATACCCGCTTTGGCACATTATGGAGCTGTTTAGTGTTTCTCGTTCCGGAAACCTCGCATAGAGTCCCAATAGAAACGGTGCTGCCCTATTTAAAAAATGTAAATGTATAAGTAAAGATCATAGGAAGATGAGCAAATGTATAAGTAAAGATCATAGGAAGATGAGCCTCTCATACAGGATCGGCTGTATGTAGTCCGGGCCGTAAAGGTTGTTGCTTCCTGCCACTATCTCATGCTCGTATCCGGACACGATGCCGGACGACACTGACCTCACTGAAACCTTCAGGTCTTTCGATGTGAACCCGGATGCGTGTGATACCGCCCCAAGGAGGCCAGCGGTCGGGCTTATTAGTTCGAGCTGCGAGGTGACGAAGGAATCGTTGCTCGTCACTGTGTTGTTAATAGTGGTCACAATACCGTTCGAGACGCTGACCTGCTCCCATGACTGCAGCAGGTTAGTGAGACCAAAGGTCGCGAAACCGTACATCGGATATCCGCCGTTCGTCGTCTTTGTGATCTGTATCTCGAACAGCGTGTCCATCCTCAGGGGGGGGAAGTTGTACTGAACGACCGAGATACTGCTTTGGTGTCCGACCGATACTGTGCTGACGAACTGCATCTCCTCGCTCTGCGTGAGGTTTTCCCAAATTGGTGTCAGGCTCTGGTTGTTTATGAACGAGCCAGATGCGCTGTCTGTCGCTATAGCGATCTTGCCGTCCATGCGGAAAACTGATGTGGAACTGTAAGAGTAGTCCATGGACTGGTTGAAGTACGCCTGCTGTGAAACGCCAGGAATGCCGACCTGCACCGTGGTCACAGGTGACATGCTGAAGTAGTACGGGCCAGGTGTCGCGGGAGACGCACTGGGCTGGTGTAAAGGAGTAGCGAGGCAGTAACGACGAAGTACGGGTAGGCGAGGTCAGGCATGCTGAAGTTCCAGACATGAGTGCCCTCAATGAACCCCCCCAGGTCTCCCGTGACGTCCTCGAAGTAGAACCTGTCATGGAGGGTGAAGGCTCCAGTCACAGGCCTCCATGCGAAGAGGTCTATACCACCCGTATTTATATATGGGAACGGCAGCACCGATGCCACGGCCCTGTTCGACACGTTCACCAGGAGCATGTTGAAGGAGGGCTCGTTGGAGTACCAGAACTCCTGGAAGGAGAAGCCGTAGAGCCATATCTGTATCTCTGCCCTGTACACATCGCTCGGCACCGTCACCTCCGAGGTGACGTAAGGTTTCGATGGTGTCAGGTGGTAGTCGAACGAAGACATGCTCGGGAGGATCGGTATGATCAAGTTCGGCTCACTTGTTGCCGGGAACTGCGCGTCTGCCGGGTAGAAGTAAAGTGTGATGTTGCTCTCGAACCTGCCCTGGACTATCGTGCCCGGAGAGTTCCACTGCCAGTATACCTTGCCTGTGAAGAGCGCCTCGTAGAGCGTCAGGTTCCTGTAGACCGTCCAGTTGCCGTACTCCGGCGATGTGCCCCAGAGGAGCGTGTTGTTGTCCACGTTGAAGGAATACCCGGAGTCGTATACAACGCCTGAGGCGCTCCCGTTGAACTTCAAAAGGATGAGGGCCCAGCCCGTGGGGGGGCTCTGTGGGGGGGCAACGAACGAGCCCGAGATTGCCTCCCTGCTCGTTGGTACCGAGGTGTTGTTCCTGTAAACTATGAAGTCATGCACAAGTTGCACCACGACAGGTTGCGTGTTTGGTATCACAGGAGGCAGTGAGGCCAGGACTGTGGACGAGTTGTATATCGGGTATCCGGACGGGTCACTCTCGCCCAGCGCTCCGGACGAAAGATCCAGGAGCCTAGATATGCTGGCAGGTGGCACTGGATGGCCACCTTGAGGTGCGGCCCCGGAGAACCCACTCAGGTTTCCTGAATGCGGAATCCCCCCCTGCTGTGCCAGACCGAACCCCAGGACAACAAGCGCTACCACAACCGCCACTGCGAGTGTCAGGGTACGCACTATCTCCCCCCCCGCATGTCCATGGGTATGTGTACTAAAAAGTGTATGAAAGATTCTTACTGTGCCTGTCCATGAAGTCCCCCCCGTGGCTCAGGACTGGTTCTACGAGCTCCCAGCCGGATTCACACGTTTAGTAGCCGAAACGAATATATGGGAAATGTGAACCCGGATCCTTCTTCTCGTACCATAGCATTCCGGGCAACTTCACCATTTCGGCTCTCCTTCCATATCACACCTTAAAAGTGTGGCCCTTCATTGAATATTGAACTCTGGCGTGACACTCGCTTCTGTGGGGGGATATGAGGTTCTGCCGGAACACACCTGCGGCTAACATCGTTCGGATGTGGAGACGGGCATGCGGCCCAATTCATGCCTCTTCACTCGGGGGGGTTGATGTGACCTTCACGAACCCTTCAGAGAACTCACTCTCCACCACTTCGTACCCAAAGGCCTTCAGTAAACCCTTCAGGCCCTCTGCTGTCGACTTTGCGGATTCCCTGCTGTACCCGACACCGGACACTATGACAGTTATGCGGTCTCTGTCTTCGCTCACCTCGAAGAGGTCAAGGGGTATCAGGGCCCTGTTTGCGTTTATGAACTGCGCCAGGTGCCTTATGTCCGGGGCGTACTTCCTGAGTATGTTCCCAACAACCAGGCCACGCTCGTACCACTTTGCCAGCGCCTCCTCCTCGTTGGCCCTTGTCGAGGCCGTTATCAGGAAGTCGAGGAGCCTGCTCGGGACAGGCACTGCATCGATCTCCTTTATGATCGACATTATCTTGAACGCCCTGATGACGTCCTCGGTCCTGAGGCCCATCTGGAGAGACTCGATATAGAGGGAGGCAGATTCCGAGACTATCGAGCTCACCGTTTTTCCAGTCTGCTCGGCCAGCTCCTCCAGCATCCTTATCACATCGTCCTTCATCGAAACGTTGAGTCTCCCCATCGGCAACCGGTTGCGATATCTTCCCTGAGGATATATAATGATTTCTGAAGCACACTCAGGCGCAGTCCAGGGTACGCGTACTCATAGTTATGCATGACTGCGCACAGTTGTGACTGGAAAGGTTAACTATATGCCTGAATTATCTTCACTATGACATCTGTCATAACCTTTGACAGATTCCTCATGGGCTACACCCTCGGCGCACACATACTGATAGTGACGCTGAGCATAGCCCTCGCAGTCTTCGTCTCAACATTCGAGTTCCTATCCCTCAGAAAGAAGGACAGAGACTACGACATCCTGGCCAGGAAGCTCGCCAGGGCCCTGGTTATATTCTTCGCCGTCGGAACAGCGAGCGGCACTGTCCTGGCGGTCGAATTATTCACCCTTTGGCCACCGTTCATGGTGCTGATAGGCAAGGTGGACATCCTGCCATTCTACTATGAGATATTTGCGTTCTTCCTGGAGACAATAAGCCTCGTCCTCTACGTCTACTACTGGGACGCCTTCACAAACAGGTACAAGCACTGGGCCCTCTCGCTGTTCGTCGCCATCGGCACTGTGATGTCCGCAGTCTTCATAACCATGGTCAATGCCTTCATGAACACCCCCCCCGCTGGCTTCAACATCAGCGAGTACCTGGCAACGGGAAAGATAACCGGAGTGAACCCACTGGCGGCTGTTGCGAACCCGTCATCGTTCATAGAGGTCAGCCATGTCACAACAGCGACATTCGCGTCCGGAGCCTTCGTCCTCCTCGGCTACTTCGCCTACAGGTACATGAAGAACAACGACGCCTCGGCAGGGAGGTCTACAGGAAGGGCATGGTCGTTACGGCCATAGGTGCGCTCATCGGAGTAGTCCTCGCAGGCATTGCAGGCGATTCCTCCGCAAGGATGCTCATCTCGCTCCAGCCCCCTCAAGTATGCTGCCATCGAGCTGAACCTGCACCCAATGGTGAACGCACCGGAGAGGATTGGAGGCATAATGATAAACGGCGTGCCAGAGTTCTACATAAACATACCCAGGCTTCAGTCCATCCTTGCGTTCCTCTCCTTCAACTCTCACCAGGCGGTGCCCGGCCTGTCACAGTTCCCGAAGTCCGAGTGCCCCCCCCGCTTTTCGTGCACCTGACCTTTGACGTGATGGTCGGCGGCGGCACGCTGATAGGCCTCTTCGGACTCTACCTCCTCTACAGGATCGTCAGGAAGAGGCCCATAACCTCCAGGGTCCTCCTCTACGGCATGATCGCTTCCGCTGTGCTCATAGAGATAGTGAACGACGCGGGCTGGGTGACGGACGAGGTGGGGAGGCAGCCATGGATCATCTACAACGTCATGACCGTGTCGAGCGCGGCAAACACCTCACCTTCAGTGATACCCCCCCTGGGCATTGGCATAATCCTCTTCTACCTGATAGTTGTGCCGTTCACCTTCTACTTCGCCAACAGGGTCTGGGTCAGGAGGGAGGAGAAGGCCACAAAGCAGGTGGCAGGTGAGGCAAAATGGTCATGATACACCCGGAAGTGGGCATAAACATGGCGATCTTCGCCATGTTCTTCGCCATCCTATCCACCGAGCTCATGGCTGCATCAGCCTTCATCTTCAGGTACAGCGAGGCGGAGAAGAAGGTCACGAAGTACATAATACCCATATGGGAAATCACGGGGGGGACATTCTTTGTGTTCTATGCGGTGAACCTCGAGGCCCTTATCCCAGAGATAATCCCGTTCGTTGCGTACACTTTCGTTGCCTACATCCTCGTCTTCCTGATCCTCTACGTCCTTAGGAATGCCAGCATAATATCGGCCGAGTTCATATGGAAGAACAGGAGGATCGACAGGAAGCTCCTCTACAGGGCGTATTCGGTCATAACCTACGTCCTCGGCGTCATAGTCCTAATAATATACACGTCTGTGATCAGCGGCGTTGGCATCGACTTCCCAGCAAGGACATTCAACCTCGCCTCCTTCGTATCCTTCTTGCCGAATGACGGCTTCATCATAGGCTCCGCTGTCCTGCTCTTCGGCATGGCGTCCATATACTACGCCCTGGACGTCAACAGGTTCCTGTCCCTTGCAGTTGTCCTCATCGGTATGGTAATAGCTGGCGTCTCTTACATCCACTTAGGTGATGTGGTGCACCCGTACTTCCTAACGATCCCTGTGGTGCTCACCATCGCAGCCCCCGATCATGCAGTTCAGCAGGAAGACAGAGAAGTTCGTGCACAACAAAATCGCCTTCCAGGGCCTGATTGCGGTATCTGTGTTCTTTCTCGCATACTCCGCATACCCGTACCTGCTTGGGAGGACGCTAAACATACTGACAATACTGAACAACAGCGCCATGCAGACGCAGGTATTCTACACCACGATAGTCGGAGGCCTGATACTCCTGGCCCTATCGGTGATGTACTTCGACGTATACATGAAGAAGGGAGAGAGGGGGGGCGACATCGAGAGCACGGAGGCCTAAGGTGCAGTCCCGTGCACCCCCCCTCATAATTCTTAGAGGGTGCATACGAGTGGAAGTGGTGTCTTCGCATCCTGCCTCACACCTCAAAGGTATCGTTGTCACCGTTAGTATCGTAGGAGGTCTCTCCGGCCATCTAGTCCCGTTTTCAGTGTGTGACCTGGTATGCTAACAGACCTGAGTGAAAAGAGATAATTACTGTAACAGAGATTAAAGTCAGATGAAATGTATCTTGCTTCACGGTGGCCAGGGCACGAGGCTGAGGCCCATCACGCACACAGGCTCCAAGCAGCTCATTAAGATTGCGGGAAAGCCCGTGTCGAGGTGGATGCTGGAAAAGATCAGGGACCTCGGAATAGAGGAGTTCATAATAGTGCTGGGTGAGAATGATCCGAGGAGTGTCATTGACTACTACGGGGGGGACGGCTCAGCCCTAGGAGTTCGCATTAAATACCTGTACCAGGGGGGGAAGGCACGTGGCATCGCTGATGCAATATACAGGTGCAGGGGGGGTATGGTGGGCGAGAACGAATTCATAGTTGCCCTGGGAGACAACGTCCTGATAGACCCGATACCTGCAAGGATGGTTGAGGCAGGGAACTCGGTGCTGCTAGCAAGGGTCAGAGACCCGAGCAGGTTCGGAGTTGCTGTCATTTCCGAGGACAGGATCGTGAAGATGGTGGAGAAGCCGAAGGAATTCATTTCAGACCTGGCCCTCGTGGGCATATACAAGTTCAGCAGCGAGATCTTCCAAGAGATATCGAAGCTCAGACCAAGTGCCAGGGGGGGAGAGCTCGAAATCACTGAGGCTATCCAGGGTCTCATACAGGACGGCTTTGACGTTAATTATGAGGTCGTGGGCAACTGGTGGAAGGACACCGGCACCCCCTGAGGACCTCCTAGAGGCCAACATGTACCTCCTGGACGCTATGCCCAGCGCTACATCAGCGGCAGCATTGTGGACTCAGAGGTACTCGGAAGGGTCTACCTCGGACAGGGCTCTAGGATCATAAATTCCAAGGTGATAGGCCCGTGCTTCATCGGCGAAAACACTACCGTGGCTGATTCCACAGTAGAGCCATTCTGCAGCATAGGCGATGGGGCCTCTATCGAAAGATCCAACCTTTCCTACAGCCTGGTGATGGACGGTGCCAGGATTTCCAGAGTGTCCCTGACCAGGTCAATAATTGGGAAGAACGTGAAGCTCGAGAGGGCTGAAGGTAGCGAAAAAGGCGTCAATGCTGTCCTAGGGGGGGAGAACTCCACAGTCATCCTGAGGTGATCCGCATGAAGACGCTGATCATAGGCTCTGATGGACAGCTTGGATCGCAGCTGATGGAGTTCATGCCAAACCCCACAGGGGGGGCAAGCAGGAAGGGCAAGGACTCTATGCGGCTTGACATATCGGACGTACACGAGGTGGAAAACCTGATCCTGTCCGAGAAGCCGGACGTTGTGGTCAACGCGGCCGCGATTACGGACGTTGACCTATGCGAGAGGGAGAGGGAAATGGCCCTGAAGGTCAATGGTATTGCGGTGAGGAGCATGGCCAGGGCCTGCTCTGTGATAGGGTCCTACTTCATCCACATTTCAACCGACTATGTCTTCGACGGTGAAAAGGGTATGTACAAAGAGGACGATGCACCGAACCCCCCCTTGAACTACTACGGCATCTCAAAGCTGTACGGTGAAGCCTCCGCGCTGGCATACGATGAGACGCTCGTTGTGCGCACTTCCGGTGTCTTTGGGTACAAGCAGAACTTCCCGCTCTTCGTCCTGAAGACGCTCCAAGGTAACGGCACCGTAAAGTGCATAGACTCCTTCTACTCCCCCCCAATACACGCCAGGCTGCTGGCCAGGGCTATCGCTGAGCTGCTGGGCCGGAGGCTACGGGATAATCAACGTATCCGGTGCAAGGATATCCAGATACGAGCTTGCCATGAAAATCAAGGAATTCTTCGGCATCGATACGGGCACTGTGGTGCAGCAGCAGGGGGGGCAGTCTGGTATCGTGAGCGCGAGGCGCCCTCACGATTCCTCGTTGGACAACTCCAGGGCCAGGGCACTACTGTCCTTCGACTTCGAGTCTGTTGAGAGCAACCTCAGAACCATGAGGGAGGAACTCGGAAGAGAAACAATGGAGGGATGAGTGGACATGCCTTTTGAGTTCGAGAAGACGGATATAGAGGGCGTTGTGGTTGTGAAGCCGAGGGTCTTCAGTGACGAGAGAGGTTATTTCACGGAGACCTACAAGAAGTCGGAGTTCTCGAGGGGCGGGATAGATGTGAATTTCGTGCAGGACAACGAGTCGTTCTCATCGGCACTCACGCTGAGGGGCCTGCACTTCCAGAGGAAACCGTACGAGCAGGGCAAGCTGGTCAGGTGCGTGAGGGGGGAGATCTTCGATGTAGCCGTTGACCTCAGGCCCAACTCCCGGACATTCGGGAAGTACGTTTCAGCCATACTCAGTGAGGAGAACAGGCACATGCTCTGGATACCTGAAGGCTTTGCCCACGGTTTCCTGGCACTCAAAGACTCTATCGTTGTCTACAAGGTAACGAATGAGTACAACAGGGAGAGCGAGGGCGGCATAAGGTGGGATGACCCAGAACTGTCGATAAAGTGGCCCATGCAACCGAGGTTCCTGTCGGACAAAGACAGGAAGTGGCCGACGCTGAGGGAATACATGAAGTCCTTATAAACACGCAATAGGGAACCGGTGTCTCACGTTGGCAGAAGTCGTTGCACTGGAGCCGAACTAGCAATTGCCTTTATCGACCATGAATCCTCGCAGTAGTCAGGTGGACTTGATCCTCACGAGCTTCTGCAGATCCCGGTACATCTTCCTGACCGCAAACTGCCTTACGGGCTTAGGCATCATGGAGGCCAGTGAATACTTTATCCTGAAGAGCCTGAGACGTAAACTCTCCCCCCCAAGCGGATCAATTGGGACCAGGATGGTATAGAACATCTCTGGCAGTCCCACGTCCACGGGTTCACCGTAGAGCCTGAGCTTGAATTTGGCACCCTGTATCCTGCTCACTATTGCTTCCCGCACCCTCCTGTCCCTGAAACTCGGGAGCACCTTTTCATATAACGCCACGGACTCCCTGTTCTTACCGATCTCATTCCTACAGTATGAGTCAAAATCCGCGTAAATCTTGGAATTGGAATCGCTCATAGCGTGAACCCTGTAGAGAGTGAGTGGCTTATCTATCTCCCGGATCCTTCCACCGGAATCCAGGGCACTCAGGTAAAGGAGTATATCCATTGAAGTCGCAATGTCGATCTGTCTGAACAGTTCCCAGTTTATGCACTTCTTCCTGACCGAGATAGATGAGTTGTTGAACGCCCTGGTTATTTCTGTGAAGGCAACCCTGTTTCCGTTCTCATCCACTGGTACCAGGTTGTTATGGAGGTAGCAGAGTTCCGCATCCAGGAATTCCTGGTGCACCAGCTTCAGCTTCTCGGGCAGAAACTCATCATCATCCTCGAGGAAACATATCACCTCTCCCCCCCTGGCCCTCTGCACCCCCCCCTCATAGACCTTCCTGTATATACCCCCCCTCTCTGTGGAATTTATTATGATCACGCCCTTCTTTGAGAATTCCGCATCGAACTGTGGGTCTATGAAGTTCTTTACCAGTATTATCTCGAACCTGTCCCTGTCGAAATCCTGGTTCAGGACACTCAGGAGGCACGGTTCGATGAACTTCCTCCTCGTGTATGCTATGACTATCACGCTGATCTCAACACCCTGTTGCCCTGCTTCACCCATGCCATCCTGGCTGAGCACCACCTTATCATCCTCCCGTCCGGAAACATATCTCCATTTCTTCAGCGGAACAGCACACACACCTTCCATTCACCCACCGCAGTTCCTGATTTAATGATTTTGCTCAACAACATCTCTGGATTCTAGGGAGATCCTAGAGACCGTTTAAGCAGATCCCAGCGGTTTGGTGCCTAACACCTATGTTCTCCACACACCTGTTAGGCTGGCCTTTGTTTGGGCCCTTTCCGGTACTTGGAACGCATGCTCAGATATGTTTCAGGAGCATCAGCGCATTTGCTCTCACTTGTGACCATTCTCTGTGTGCAATTTCTAGTTGAGAACCGGTATGCCACACACTTAGAGAGTTAACATTCACCTGTCTTCGGCGACCGGTCATTGAAACATCTTGATCGCTGGTACCAGAGTGAAACATTAAACCCACAGCCTTAGAGTGAGAGGATCGCGGAAAGGAGGCGATATTCCTTCAACTAACAATTCATTCACATTAACCGCAATCCGTGTATCTTGGTAGCAAAGGCACATCATATCTCTAGGGAATTGCCCGTGGTTCACCTGCATCCCCCCCGGCCAAGTTCAGTGCTATGGCAATGTTTTAGAATTGTTCCCCCCCCTATTGAACATGTGAAGATCCTGAGGCTGAACTCCGTGGCTGGGCCTCCGGGCGGCGTGGAGGCCTACATCGAGGGTGTTGACAGGATACTCTCAAAATACGGGCATGAGACAAGGACTATAACTCTCACAACGGGGGTGAGGCGGGAAAAAAGTGTAAACGAGATTGAGATAGTCTCCCCCCCACCTTCCCCTCTGACTAGAGCAATCAACGATGTGATCCCTTCCGATGAGGTCTACGAGGCCCTCCTCTCGGAGTACCGTACCTTCAGGCCCGACCTGATCCACCTGCACCACCTCAGGATCGGGTTCGCTAGCGTCGTGAGGTTCCTAAGGTCTGTGGAGGAGCCGGTCGTGTTCACAGCCCACGATGCCCTCGCGGTCTGTCCCCTGTCGACGCTCGTGAAGCCAGGGAACGTGATATGCGAAGGCGGCGCATCGGTGAGGTGCGCCTTCACAGGCTGCAGGATACACAGCCACCTCCCATATGAACTGATCCTCTCCAGGGCCTTCAGGGAACTGTCAGAATCCTCAATCAGGGCCTTCATATGCCCCAGCTACGCGGTGATGCGGTACTTCTCAAGGTTCAACTTCAGGCCCACCGTACACCTCTTATCGTTCTCACACTTTGATCCGAAGCTCGTTTCCGAGGAGCCCAGGTACGGGGGGGAGATCCTGTCGCGAAACGGCGTAGGTTACATAGGCAGGCTCGATAAGTACAAGGGCGTGGACGACCTGATCAAGGCGTTCAAAATATTTTCCAAGAGGCATGAGGGTTCAAGCTCCTCATCGCCGGTACAGGGCCGTATGAGGGCGACCTCAGGGAACTCGCACAGAGGCTGGGGGGGCTGGACAGCCAGGTCGAGTTCCTCGGCGAGGTCAGGGGGGGCGAGAGAAAGAAGAATTCTACGATTCCATATTCTGCAACGTCGTGCCTTCCAGACTCTGGGAGAACCTCCCTTTCTCGGCCCAGGAATCGATGCTGAGGGGGGGCATACCGACCGTGGGCACAAGGATCGGTGGCATACCGGAACTCATCGAGGATGGTGTAACGGGCTTCACCGTACCGGTGGGTTCCCCTGAAAGCATGGCGGAGAGGCTTGAGGCGATCCTGAGAAATGAGGGCAACAGCGTGACCGGCATGATGGCCATGGGGGGGAGGGAACGCATCCTCAGGAACTTCACACCCGAGAGGCACTTATCGGGCCTCATGGACATCTACGGCAGGGTGCTCGGCGGCGATGAGATCCCGGACGGCTACGACCCTAGCCCGGTAGTGTGAGATATCATCCGTTCCACGCCCAGGATCACCGTGACCGCCCTGGGTGTCAGGGCATCTTATCTCTCTGTCCCCCCTCCCTTCGCTACTTTCACCTGTGTTCCTAGCCAGCATCTCCCTCCCCCCCTGTGACACAGCTCCACTGGCCTTCCACAGAAGAGGTTGAGGCCCAGACCCTGGCAGCCCTGGTTTTTCAGGTCACACTGCGACGGCTACCCAGATCAAGGAAATGAGGCATTCACAAATACGCAGGCGCGGTACGCACCGCCTCCGGCTACCGGCACCACTTGCATGAAGACCTGCGCTCAATTCGGCACGAAAAATTTTTCAGTGCAGCAATGCCAAGGTGTTGAGGTTTCTCCAGATAGCTCACGGCAGGATTATACCTGAGTATTCCAGCGCCTACGCCATGCGCTGCCACTCTCTACTGAGGGGGGGACAGGAACGCAGACTGGTCTCCGTCGGCGGCACAGTGTGGAGGCACCAGGTCTCCGGCTACGCTGAACAGTTTCCATCTCTCCTCCTGATGGGGGGGGTTGCTGTGGCACGTGGTAACAGGTCAATGGAGATACTCATATCCGATGGGAGGTATGTCAACAGGAGATACATTGGGAGGGTGAAATCTCTCATCCGGGACTCTGACGTGGTGGTCTTTGAGGGCCCATGGCAGTACCGGCTGTTCAGGGAGGAGCTGGAGGGGGGGAAGACAGTTGTCTATGATGCGCACAACCTCGAGGCTAACCTGAGGAAGGGGGGGAACGTATACCATGACAGGGTGAGGGAGATCGAGGGAGAGATCTCGAGGAACGCCGATGTCATACTTGTCTTCAGCAGGGAGGAGGTCGATGAATTCAGGGCCTACTACGGGGGGGTGAACAGCAGCAAGGTGAGGTACGTGCCACACCTTGAGGACCTCTCCGGCCACCCGTGGGCGGGAAAGGGGTCAAGGGACCTGGTGTTCATAGGTTCTGTGTACCAGCCGAACATCGAGGCCCTCCGCATCGTTGAGGCACTGGCCAGGGAAATGCCAGACGCCAGGTTCCACGTCATAGGCAGTGTGTGCAGTGAGGTGAGGTACAGGGGGGGGAGCAACCTCATAGCCCACGGCATGGTGGACAGCGCCGAGAAGGACAGGATAATGTCCGGCTGTGCCGCCGGCCTCAACCCCCCCATCCTGACGGGGGCGGGTAGGAACCTGAAGGTCCTCGACTACATTGCCCATGGCCTGCCTGTGATAACAACGCCACTGGCGCGAGGGGGTTCAGGGAATACGGCATTGAGAATTTCTCGATAGTAGCGGAGGCTGACCAGTTTGGTGAGGCGGTGAAGGCTATACTTTCAGACCCGGATCTTCAGGAGAGGATGAGCGGGGGGGCTGCGCTCAGGGCATATGAGACGTTGAAACAGGTCGAGGGCTCTGCCAGTGTCGTTTCCATACTGAACGAGATATCTACCAGGCATTAGAACTGCAACCCAGTGACGCAATGCGAGCATGTGGCATGGTGCTGCTGGCCCGCCGTTGATGGCTTCACGTTGCTTCACACTCTTCACAGGCCACTCGTTTCCCGCAAAATCCTGCGGACACACTGCACCACCTGGCCCCCCCATCGGCTGGGTTCTGGCCAGCGGACCATGTTCCACGCTGTGGGTAGAGAAATTCGGAGACTGTTGGCCCACCGTTCCGGGATAGCCATCGATATGGCGAGCAGTGTTCCTACATTACAGATACCGTCTCGAGCTCCGCAAGCGGTTTGTGTAAAACCGTCCACTGGCCGGTGGGTGCAGAGTCCTCCTTCAGGCCAGCTGAAGTCAGAGACCGTTACCTAGGGAGCAGTTCCAGAAGTGGCCCAGGGAGCCGAAGCATTGGCCCATGGGGAAGGACGCCTCTATGGCCTTCTGGAGGTACGACTTTGCTATCCTCACAGATTGTTCAAGGGACTTTCCCATGGCGAGGCATGCGCAGATGGCCGATGACAGAGTATCGCCGGTGCCGTGGGTGTTCCTCGTCTCGATCCTGGTGCCCGTGAACCTCGATACCTTCGATGCAACGAGGATGTCCGGGACTTCTTGCAGGTTCGTGTGCCCTCCCTTCATCAGGACGCTGCACCCGAACTCATCCCTTATCTTCTCCCAGCCCTCACCATGTCCTCCTCCCCCCCGTTTATCCTGATGCCCGATATCACCTCTGCCTCCGGCACATTGGGTGTTACGAGGGTGCACTGAGGAAGGAGGTTGCTCTTCAGGGAGTTCACCGCGGATTCCTGCAGTAGCCTGGCCCCCCCTGATTTCGAGACCATAACAGGATCGACGACTATGTTCCTCACGCCGTATTCCCTGAACTTCCCTGCGACGCTCCATATTATCTCGGAGGAGAAGAGCATGCCTGTCTTCGCAGCGTCTGTACCTATGTCTGTCAGGACGGCATCCATCTGGTCCTCTATGAACTTCACCGGCACTGGGTGTATAGATACGACCCTGCAGCTGTTCTGCGCCGTGAGAGCAACGATCACAGACATCCCGAAGGCCCTGAAAGCAGTGAAAGTCTTCAGGTCCGCCTGTATGCCCGCTCCTCCACCGCTGTCCGATCCGGCGACGGTGAGACACCTGGGTACGCTCATTGCACACCCTTATGGAGAGAATACGTTAAATTCCTCCGGTCCGTCAGAATGCAGAGGGTAGCATGTACGGAGGAAGTGCCAAAAGGTGTGCTCCCCCAGTGCTGATCAACGGGCTCCCGCTGTACCTTGACATCTGGCCCGGCATTCCATCCAGGTGACCGGTGCCCAGCACACTGGCGCCTCTTGCTAACACTCCCCCATACTCCCTGTGTCCTTGGACATCTGGTCTGTGCGGTAACAGCAACTCTTTCTTGCGACACCGTGTATTCAGGGAATTTTCCGTCACGTGAAACAGCACGTCGATCCGGCCTACACCTGTTTATTTCCTGCCATGCTTTCGTCTTCGCCAGCTGCGTCCAGTGAACCCGGTCGGCTTGAACTCTTAGTGGCAGCAATGAGGCCCTGGATGTAGCCGATTGCGTGCAGCCTGCCAAGTATAGAGTAGCCCGGGACGCTCGCACTATCACCGTAAAGGGTGGGGGGGTGTGGTCCGTCCTCATTATCCCGGAGAAGCCTGTATCGAAGTAAGCCCTCATGCACTCTGCCATATCCGTCCTGCCCTGGTCTATGAATGTCTCCTCGAAATCAGCCGCCGATCCCCCCCTGACGTCCCGGAAGTGCACGAAGAACACCCTTCCACTCGGAACGAGCTCCCTTATGACGGACGGCAGGTCATCTGTCATGAGGGTGAAGTTGCCCTGGCAGAGTGTGATGCCGTTCCTGGGGCTGCCGTTGATCCTGAGGAGTTTCCTGAAGGCATCTACAGAGTTCATTATGCGTGCCACTCCCCTCAGCGAAGGTATGGGCGGGTCGTCCGGGTGCATTGCCAGGTTCACTCCAGCTTCCTCTGCAACTGGCACCACACGGTCGAGGAACCACTCCAGCGTTTCCCAGAGCCTTTCACTGCCCACCTTTCCAAGAGACGGTGGGGGGGTAGTCCTCCATGTCCTCCAGGTGAAAGGCCGTGGTGAGTGCACCGCCCCTTGTGGTCACGCTTGTCCTGCTCCTCACCCACCCGGTGCCAGCCATCCAGTTGTAGCACCAGACACTGATCCCGAGTTTACCCATGTTCTCTATCATCCTGAGGACATTCTCGAGTTCCTCTTCCCTGCCCTCAATGCCGTACCGTATCCTGTCCATGGGCGGGTTATCCTCTATGGCAACGAGTTTGAGGCCGAACTCGGACAGGTACCTCTTCAGTGAAGCCAGGGACCCGTAGCTCCATGGATCGTCAGACCTGTGCATCCTCCAATCAGAGAACCCCCTTGGCAGGACGCCCACCGCCTCGTCCACACCGACCTGCTTGAGCAGTCTCAGGGCCCTGATATCACCTGTGTCTGTCACGATCTCCGCGATCCTGAACCTGTGGCCCATAAGATGTGAACCGAATGCTGGAGATTTAAGCATTCTTTATACATATACAGATACTTTGTCCTCACGTATTCAATTAAATATCTTTAACTGGCTGAGAGTTAGGACAGCTGATGCAGAACAAAGGTGCTGAGGCGGATAAGATCGACAGGTACGATATAGTAGTGCTCATAGCAGTCTTTCTGGGCTGGGCTGTTTCAGCGACCGACATAACACTGAATGGCTTCCTTCTAGGCCAGATCACAAAGGCCTTCCACATATCCACCGCTCTGTTCGGTTTCATAGGGCTGGCATTCGGAGTCGGTGATGGCCTTGGTGGCTTCATCTTCGGAAGGATCAATGACACATCGTGGGGGGGCCGCAAACTGACATTCCTGATTACGCTACTTGGCGTTCTGGTGTTCACAGTTCTCAGTGGCCTTTCAGTGAACTTCCCCCCCATGTTCGTGGCTACAAGGCTCGGGGGGGCAGGCATCTTCAGCGGTGCCGAGATGACCGGGGGGGGATGGGTGCTCCTGGCCGAGCAGATACCGAGCTACCGCAGGAGCTGGTTCATATCAATCTCCCAAGGAGGTGTTGCGGTCGGGTATTTCTTTGCTGACCTGTTTTCCTCAACCTTCGCGGCACCAACGAGCCTAGGGTGGAGGTGGGGGGGCTTCATTGCAAACGGCATCATAGGAACGGGTTTCTATGCCCTGAGGTTCGCACTGAGGGAGAGCCCCGCATGGTCGCACATCAAGGCATTCAAGCTAGAGGGCAAGGCCGCAGGCGCCACAGTGTCCCAGGGGGTGAGGGAGATATTCAAGTCGCCATACGGGAAGATAACCGCCCTTTCTTTCGTGGGGGGGCTTGCAGCTGCGTTCTTTGGGACCGCCTTTCATGATTACTACTATGCCGACTGGTACGAAATAGGAGGCATTGACAGGACTCCACTACCCTCCCTCGTATACTTCCTCGTCTTCGTTGGCTTTGTCCTGGGACACTTTGCGGCCAACATGACAGAGGGCTGGTACATGGACCACTTCGGTACCAGGAGGGCTGTGCTCTTCACCTCCATTGCAGTGGTCATGATGGTGGTATTCTGGAGGGTGCCGGTGGACATATCGTATGCACTTGACTTTGTCATACTCTTCCTTGTTGGCTACGGGGGGGTGCAGACAATATGGGGGGGGTTCGCCCCCTGCTTACATGCCCCAGGTGTATCCCACGAGGATAAGGCATTCTGGGGGGGAGGGTTTCCTCTGGGCACTCACTTACGGGGGGGGTTTCTATTCCCTGGCGGCCTACCTTGGAGGTGTGTGGATCGCCCTGAATGAGTGGTACCTTGTCTTCATCGTCTCGGGAGTTGCGTTCGCAATATACGTGGCCTTCATGGCATCCACTGCCATCGAGCTCAAGGGAAAGGATCTGGACTTCCTTGAGAAGTTCGGAGCGGCCGGGGGTGAATGAAACGCCCGGGATCGCGCACAGGGAAATAGACAGCAATGTGGGTCTGCTGATGGGCAGCCTGGGTGATGTTGACCTGAACATACTGGTCATATCGCCCGATGGTGACGGGAAAAGCATGCTGGACTGTGGTACGGCTGACATGGCCCAGCAGATCCATGATGTGGCAGGAGTGCCAAAAAGGGTGTACGTTTCACACTCCCACTATGACCACGACGGCGGTGCGGGGGGGTTCTTCTCTTCGTTGGGGGGGTCAGAAATATTTGCGAGCCAGGCAACAATTGCCCTGCTCCAGACACCTGAAACCGCGCTGGAGAGTTTCTTTCCATGGAGGCACAGGGTTTTTCTGGAGAAGCAACAGGCTGAAAGATTCGCGGAGGAAATCCTGAGACAGTCCTCCACAGGTGCATACTTCAAACCAGTAAAGAGAGATGACGGGGGGGAGCCAATAGAGGTCATTGATGCGCCCGGGCACGTCGCAGGAATGCAAGTATTCAGGTACAGAGATATACTGTTCACATCAGATGCCATACAGGGTTCCGGCATAAAGGGGAGTGCATACACTGACAGCATTCCGCAGATCTCTTCCTTCCAGGAGTACTTCCAGACCCTGCGCAAGGTCATGTCCCTCAAGAATGAGGTAATGGTCCCCCCCGGACACAACTACAGTCCTGCTTCTTCAAGGGTCATTGAAGGATCTGCGATCGATCGTTTCCTAGCAGCCTCCTACGATACTGCCAGGCGAATACTGGATTACGCTTACGATGCTCTCAGCGAAGACTGGCAGTCCATCGGCACTCTGGCAGCATACCTCCTACGGAAGTTCTCAATAGGGAAGTTGTATCCGCAGTGCCTCATAACCGCGGAGGCAGCGGTTTCACACTACTGTGGAATCGTTTTGAGGAGATCGGAAGGAGGCATTTCACTTTACAGAATTCCCTAGTAATCACCCATAAGACGATCCCTCTCGCCAATGACCTTCCTGATTGCACTTTTGAGCCTGTAGTTAACGGTGGATTTGGATGCCCTGGTGATTTGACTGATCTCGGTTAGCGTTATCTTCCTTGGCGTGTCGAAGAACCCGTTGTTGATGGCAATCTTCAGTACCCTCTCCTCATCTTCCGTTAGACATAGAGGGCGTCTCTCAACCACCCTGGAAATTTCCACGATATCGCAGAAGTCAGTTAGGGCATCTATTACCTCCCTCCTCGAGACAGAGGTACTGTCAAATGCAGCAAGATAAATCTCAACGCCAGACCTCACCGTCAGGCCAAGTGCAATTACCCCCAACTCATTCATCACACGGCGGAGAGATTCCCTGTAATCACCGACCAGTATCATCTCGCCTGCCCCCCCGCCGCTGGTCTTGCGCACCACCTGTATGCGCACATCCCCCCCTTTGCAGGACTTTGCAATATCCTTAAGGTTTCCCTTCCTGTCAGAGAACTGCATATACTCAACATTCTTACCATTCATGTTCAGGACGTATCCGAGGGAGTGGATTGAAAGGTCAGGAAAAGATTCTGTGCCCTGGGTCCAGTCACCCTCGTGCCTGAGTACCAGCCTCAGGCTCTCAATCGCCATATGCATACCATTGAAATTATATTTATAACAATTTGCATCTAGCGGTAAGATTTAGGAAAACTCCCCCCCTTACGAACAATCCTGAACATTCACGCACCCGTGCTGCACTCCATTGCATTGCAGGTGAGGACAACAGCGGTTACCTAATAACAGGTGCGGGCATCCTTCCAGGACATGAGAGGTGCATGTTTTTCCAAGGCGTATGTGAAGACGCCCCCTGGTAAGCGCACTCATGCAAGATAGCTTTGCCGTGCCAGACTCCAGGGAGATCTAGGGCACAGTCGAGGAACCGTGGACGGCATTGCCTCGCCATCCTGAAAGCACATGAGAACTCAGCGCCCCCTGGAAATGAATCGATGGGAGCAATATGTTAACGCCAGCTGGGAAGTACAGGCTACATTTCCAGCAACTGATCTATCAAGGCAAACTTCAGTGCAAAAAAGAGTCTAATTCAGGCGCGAAGATTCCATCGGTTCGCCATCACGCCTGGGCGGTCTCCGCTACCCTGAAAGGTATAAGGTCGCCGCTCTGCGCATCGAAGAGCTTTATCTTCGATGCGTTCACGTAAACCGTCAGCCTCGAACCAGGGCTTACCGGCAGCCTGGACAGGACGTTAAGCCTCTCCTCCCCCCCACTTTCATAGACACAACGAAGCTGCCGTGGACGTAGTTGGAGGCGTCCACCTCGAAGGTCCCGAACTTCACCATCTCACTGCTCCCGCCCAGGTTCGTAACGTCGTTCTCTGTGGCCAGGTCCTCGGGCCTGATGCCAACTGTGACCTCCCTGTCCCAGGTCTCGTCCGAAGCCGCCACGGGGACGGGTATCCTGGCATCGGCCACCCTTATCACGAGCCTCTCGCCGTCCAATGATGTAGACCCCCCCTCAGTAGGTTTATCTCCCCCCCAAGGCTGCCAGCGACCCTTACGTTCCTGGGCCTGTCATATATCTCGCCTGGTGTATCGATCTGTATCAGGCGGCCGGAATGGATAACGGCGACTTTCCTTGCGAGGGAGAAGATGTCCGATGGGTCGTGGGACACGATCACCGCTGTGATCCCGTACTCCTCCTGCACCCTCCTGACAAGGCTCCTGGCGTCGTCCCTCCTGTTGGCGTCCAGGTTGCTGAATGGCTCGTCCAGGAGCAGGAGCGAGGGGTTCTTTGCCAGTGCCCTGGCCAGGGCAACCCTCTGCTGCTGGCCCCCCCCGCTTATCTCACCCGGCCTCTTTTCGAGGGTCTCCGATATCTCGAGGACCCTTGCTAGCTCCGTTATCCTCCTGTGTATGTCCTCCGGGGACCAGTGTTTTGACTTCAGGGGGAAGGCTATGTTCTCGTAATTTGTCATGTGGGGGGTAGAGCGCCCAGTTCTGGAACACCATACCGACGTTCCTGTCCTCCACAGGTATTATGTCCTTCCCGTCACTGGCAGCCACCTGGTCGTTGAAGTATATGGCGCCACGCGTCGGCGTCTCCAGACCCGCGATGATCCTCATTATCGTCGTCTTGCCGGCGCCGCTGGCACCAAGTATGCCGAAGAACGAGTTGTCCTCTATCTCGAAAGATATGTCATCCAGGGCCTTGAACTCGCGGCCCTTCTTGCCGAATACCTTGTCTATGTGCTCAAGCCTTATCCTTACCATCCGCAACACCTATCCCTTAGCGCCCGATCCGAAAGCCAGGAGCCCCCTTATGAAGTACCTACCAAGGAATATAAAGATTACCAGGGGGGGTATCAGCGATGCCAGGAAAGCTGCAGCGAAGCTCTCGTTGTACAGAGTTCCGTAACCACCCGTGAAGCTGAGCAGTGCAACCGAAGCCGTTCTCTTGGACGGGCTCGATATCAGGACTAGAGGTATGAAGAAGTTGTTCCAGCTCTCGATCAGGACGAATATGAACGTGCTGATGAGGCCAGGCATGGTCAGTGGCAGGACGATCCTGCTGAAGATGCGGAAGTCACTGGCCCCCGTCTATCCTTGCAGATTCCAGCGTCGTTCTGGGCAGCACGGCCAGGAATATCGACATGAGGAGCGCACCTGTGGGGGGGAGGTAGAAGATGAGGAAAGCGAATATGAGGCCGGCAGTGCTGTCGAATATGTTCATTGCAACGGTCAACCTGATCAGGGGGGGCACCAGCGTTATCTGGTACGGCACGAAGGTCGCTATTGCAATTATGGTGAATATCACGTTGTTTATGAACGAAGTCACCTTGTAGAAGTAATAGGCGGCCAGTGCACCCAGGAACGTGGATATAAGTGCCACGGGTATGACGTAGAGGATGCTGTTCACTATGGGCGTTGACAGCGCGCTCAGTACCACCTTCATCGGCAGGATGCTGAACGAAGCGGGTTTCAGCACAGGTGTTGAGAGGACGCCTATGTTCGTCTTCAGCCCGTCTATGACCAGGGCATACACGGGTATAAGCCAGACCACAGCTAGGAAGCTCAGTATCACGTACTTGACCACGCGCCTTGCCATTATGATCGGTTTGCTACGAGGCATTTGCCATCCACCTCTTGAGGCCGTATAGGGCGTAAGGTATGACCACAACGGCCGCAATTACAACGATTATAACTCCGGACGCCGCGGAATAAGAGAAGAACTCGGTGGTGTAGAAGTAATACATCCTCAGCACCGCAGTCTCGATGGCTGGGTTGAGGCCCACGGACACGTAGGCGAGGGAGAATATCCTGAAGGCGAAGAGGAAGAGGAGCGCGGTGGAAACTATAAAGCCGTTCTTTGCGTTCGGGAGCAGTATCCTGAACGTCACCCTCAGGGGGGGGCCTGCGGCGTCGAGCCTGGCCGATTCCAGTATGTTCCTGTTTATGTTCTGGAAAGACGCAAGGTAGAAGAGCGCAGAGAGGCCGGAGTACTCCCAGAGTGAGACCAGAATGAGGCTGGGGAGCATGGTAGCCCTGCTGTCCAGCCACGTCCCGGTTGGGAGGTGCAGGGCGGCCAGGATCACGTTTATGCCTGTGTGTATGTTGAAGAGCCATGTCCATATGACCGCCACTGCAGCGCTGGATATTGCAAGGGGGGGATAGACGAAGACTGAGGTGAAGAAAGTCCTCGCCCGGCCATTTCCAACGAAGAAGATGAAGGCGCCGAGCAGTATGCCCAGGAGGTTGCCTCCGGCCACGAGGCAGCGCTCCATATGAGCGACCTCGCCAGTGACGATGTGAAGGACGCTATCCTGAATATCTGCGCGTATGTCAGAAGGCCCACGAATGACGGGTGGGGGGGGTGAAGGAGGGAATAATCCAGGAATGAGTAGTAGAGGTTCCAGAAAATGAAATAGAGGAGTATTACACCGAACGCAAGTGCAGGTAAAGAAAATAGTATTGTTGTTCGCCTGGACATCCGGATCATGCCTTTGGTACTGCCAGCGTCACCATGTTCTCCAGGAAGCTGAGGCCGAAAGGTGACATGTAGACATACTGGACGTTGTCAGCGTTTCTGCTGTTTGTATGGTAGTCACTGGTGGCATGGGCCGTGACAGTTGCGTTGGCTGATGTGTTGGCCCACGGAGGCAGGTAACCACCGAAGGGGGGGTGCCCGGGAGATCCCATGTACCCCCCCAGGCCAAGGGAATTGGCAGACATCCACTGCTGCTCCTCGCTGGATAGTACCTGCTTCAGGGATGCATCCAGGACAGAGACCGCTCCCTGGAATGTTGATGAGGATGATGAGGGTGTGAACGACTCGCTGAAGGATGCCATTGCGGACTCTGCTGATGCCAGGGGGGGCCCTGCGAAGAGGCCTCCGTCAGACAGCTGGTATACCCAGTCATTGCCTGGTGTGCTCTTTGCAAGCTGGTAGCTGTACCACTGAGCTGGAGTGTTGAAGTAGTCCGTGGTCACGTTGTCATAGAACGTAACTGCTTTCCACTTGGTGAAGACCATCTGGCCGGCCCAGGAGGCAAAGTACTTGGCAAATATCAGACCTGCAGTCTGTGTTGAACCCGTAGGCACTGCCACCGAGTCGGTTACCATCACGAAGTACTGCGATGTGTTGGGGGAAGTCCTCGGACATCAGAGATATGTTCGTCCAGGATGTGTATGGGGCCACCGCAGGGTAGTTCGTCACGTTGAGGAAGTCGTAAGCGTAGTTCGTGTACCAGTTCCCGTTGACCTGGAACGCCACCTGGCCAGAAGTAACTTCACTGATGGCCTGTGTCCATGTCATGCTCTGCTCTCCCGAATAGCTGTCGTTCTGGAAGAGCGAGTATATGTCACTTGTCTCATTTATTGTGTTGGCCACTGTGGGGGGTTTGACATGTTAAGCGTCCCGTACATGAACTCATCATACATCTTATTGCCCGCCAGTGCCAGGAAGATGTCCTCCCAGACGTTCAACTGGTCCCAGCCCCCCCCGTCACCGCCAGGAATTATCCAGGGTGTGACACCATCGCTCTCAAGGGTCTTCGTGTCGCTGATGAGCGTGCTAAGGTTCGTGGGTATTGGCACGTTGTACTTCTTCAGCAGCTGCGGGTTGAAGTAGAGCTGGGCCCCCCCCTGGTGCAGGTCAACCGGGAGGGACAGCAGGTGGCCATTGAACTCCCCAGCCTCTATGACCTCCGGTAACGAGTTATTGGTGAGGTTCATCTGCTCCGCAACCGGGCCCATGTTGACGAACGAGTTGATGCCGTTGGGCGCAGCCTCAACATAGCTGAGCATCGCGGGGGGGCCAAAGTGCACCTGGAACGTTGCAGGCGGCTTTCCTGCCTCTATGAGGGACAGGATCGCGTAAATTGCATTAGAACCACCTGCACCCGGTGACACGTAGGGCTGAAGGGTGTATCCCGTTGCATTGTGGAATGCAGGTGCCAGCTTGTCAAGAGCGACCTTGCCCTCCGTGGCCCACCAAGTGTAGAACTCCACGTCCTTCGAAGTAGTCGTTGTGGGCCTCTTCTCTTCCACAACCACCACTACAACAGCAACCACCACAATAACAACCACAATGGCAGCAATGATTGCTATCATGCGGTTGTTCCTCTTAGGCGGACTTCTAGGTTGCTCCAGAATCTACCACATCGGAAGTCTTTGATTTGAAATACTGGATAAGAAAGGATATCCGGACATGTCAGGTAAAAGGTATAATAATATGCACACTGCCCAGCCTCCCCCCCTTTTGTCCTCTAAACAGTCCCCCCCGGACACAAGACTAATTAGTCATCATTATTACTCATCCTGATGCTGTCTGAAAGGCTGAGAAAGGGAGTGGAAGACATCTTCGGAGAGATAGTCAGGCACCCTTTCCTTGTGGAGCTGCAGAACGGATCGCTGGACAGGGAGAAGTTCCTCTTCTACCTGAGGCAGGACCACTACTACCTGCAGGAGTACTCCAGGACCCTCCTGATCACGGGCGTGTGTTCGGGCAACCAGGAAGTGGAGGAGATGTTCGCAAGGCATGCGACAGATGCCATAAAGACCGAGAAAATGATGCACGAGGACTACTTCAGGAGGTTCGGCAGGCGCCTGGAAGACTTCGCCCTTTCCCCCCCATGGTCAGAGGCGTACGTGAACTTCCTCGTGTATTTCAGGGAGAGGAGAGACTTCAGGGACCTCTTGATCGCGGTAGCGCCCTGCTACGTGATATACAGGGACGTCGGCCGGGTGCTCTATAAAGGGATGAGGGAGAGCGAGTATTCTGAGTGGATAGAGAAGTACGGGCACTCGGAGCAGTTTGAGAAGAGCGTGGAAGAGCTCGAGGGAGTAATAGACAGCACCAGCGGCATAGACGAGGAGAGGGCCATGAAGATCTACAGGAAGGCCTCCATGTTCGAGTACAAGTTCTGGGACACCTCCTACAGGATGGAGACATACCCATTCGGTATCAACGGCCTCATCTGACACCCGACTTTCTGGCTGCGTCAAACGCTGCCCAGTAAGGGTCGCGGCCCGGGTGAACGAGTCTCTCCCTCCTCCCCCCCGACCTGACCATCCATTTGCCCTCACTTTTTTCGAGTATCCTTCCTATTTCGCTAACGTGTATGCCAGCCCTCCTCATGCTATCAATGAGGCCATCCACGGCCTGCGGCCTTGCTGTGATGATAAGGGTGCCCTCACTTATTGACCTCAGTGGGTCAATGCCGAAGAGGGAGCAGACCTGCCCCCCACCTCTTCGTAGACGTTAATGCTCTCCCCCCCATACACCTCAATGCCGTTCCCTGATGCCTCTGATATCTCGAACAGTGCCCCCAGGACACCGCCCTCTGTGGCATCATGCATTGATGTGACGCCCTCGCTGCCTGTGCCTGCAGACATGCAGACCTCACTGTCCCTGACTGTGGACATCTCCATGAAGCGGGAGTCTATGGCCCTAAACACGTCAGAACCGAAGGCTTTCTCTACCTTCTCCCTGAACGACAGGGCCAGGACTATGGCAGCCTCCAGGCCCGCGCTCTTGGTCATGAGGATAACATCACCTGGCCTTGCAGACCTGGTCGTGACATAGGTCTCACCGGAGCCGAGCATCGTTATGCTACCGGACATCGGCTGGCTGCTCCTTGGAGCCCTTAACACCTTCCTTGCCACGATGGAGCACCCGAGTGCGGCGCACTCCTCGCTTGCCCTCTCCCATATGGCCCCGATCGTATTCTCGTGGAAATCAGGCGGGAGTGCGAGAGATATGGCTGCCCAGGCCGGCCTGAGCCCGGTGGTGCACAGGTCCGATGCTGTTATGTGGACTGCCAGCCATATGGCCCTCTCCATCCCGAGTTCCAGGTGCACAGGGAATGGGTCAGTCGTTACTGCAAAGTACCTTCCACCTATGGAGAAGATGCCGCAGTCCACGCCGGGTGAAGGCGGCACAACGACATCGTTCCTGTCTGCCCCCCCAGGTTATTCAGGATGTGGGAAACGAAGAACTCCGCACCTATCTTGCCTGGCTCGTGCAGGGCCCATCACCTCAGCCCCCCCTTGGACATCCCGTAGTCCATTGCCTTCCAGAACGGGTCTCTGCCGGGGTGCTTTATCTCCTTTACATCCTGCCCGAACCTTATCCTCTTCCCCCCCTCAGACCTCTCCGTGACCTTGCCTATTATGTTGCGTCGATGAAGTTGCCCCCTCAGTATCTCGACGAGATCCTCTGCGAACTCCTCCTTCGCCGTCAGGATCAGGGTGCCCTCGCTTATCGATATGTAAGGGTTGATCTCGAAGAGGTCGCACACGTCCTTCACCTCCTCGTAGACAGGTATTGCGTCCCCCCCTCGATATCAAGGCCCACGCCCGAGGCCTCAGCGAGTTCGAAAAGAGCGCCCAGGACACCTCCTTCGGTGGCGTCGTGCATCGCTGTCACACCGTGCTCCCTGAGACCGAACTTTGAGGCCTCCATGCTCTCGATCACGGTGCTCATCTTGAAGAAGAGCTTCTGAAGCATCTTCACATCGTACTCGCTGAGGTTCGCCCCTATGTATTCCGGGAACGTGTGGGAGAGGATGACTGCAGCCTCCAGGGCAGCGGTCTTTGTCATTATGACCCTATCCCCCCCAGGCCTTGCCATTTCAGGCGTCACGAACCTGTCCTTTTCGCCAACACCGATCATGGTGGCCCCGCCCACCATGGGGTAGTTCACCCCCCCGGAATACCTTGCAGTGTGGCCCGTGACGATGGCGCAGTCCAGCTTCTTCGCCTCCCTGCTCACCGTCTCCATTATCTTCTCTATGGCCTCGTCCTCTATGTCCAGCGGGAGGTTCAGGTCTATGGTCATAAAGTCCGGCTTGAGGCCTGAGGTGCACAGGTCTGAAGCGATTATATGGAAGGCGAACCAGGCCGCCTTGTCCCAGCCGTACTGCGGCACTATGTAAAAGGGGGGGTCCGTGGTCAAGGCCATCACCCTGTCGCCCACCTGGACAATGCCACAGTCCACACCGTTCTTCGGCGGCACAATCACATCGTCCCTCCTCGCACCGAGTCTCGGTGCTATCACCCTCTCGAAGAACTCAAGGTCGATCTTTCCCGGTTCGTGCATACAGGTGTATCCCCACGGTGTATAAACCTGTAGGGAGACCGGGGGGGCTGGATGAAACCTCGTAATGGTAGTTGCAGCAATGTATAACAGATGTATCCCCCCCGAATTGGCCTGATCCTATTCTCTGACATACCAAGAACCATATCTCTAAGGGCTTCAGATCCCAATGGGTCAAGTTAAGAGCAATTATACCGGGACCTTCAAAGGTGAGGCTAGAAACTGTCCGGCCTGAGGTGGGACTTTTACCTCAGACGAACGCCATGGTATGGAGTTGAAACCGAACGGCCTGGCATATGCCATACGTGAAAGCGTACAGCAACATGCAATGTCTCGGATACCAAGCATGGGCAAAAGCCTCTTAAATATGATTCAGATCTCCGAACATTTGCCACACCACACAGGCACTCTGGGCATAGATGCACTCTTCCAGTACACGGGCTCCGGGGTTCAGCTCTTCTCCGGTACTGTGTTCTATATCGTGCTGGTGCGCTTTTTCTCCACAGCCAGGTAGGTGCCGTGGCAGTTTTCGTTGCAATAGTCGGGCTGTTCAACCTCCTCTTCTCCTTCGGCCTTGGTACCGCGGTACAGCACTTCACCTCATATCACCTGGGCAGGGGGGGTGACATGGCGTCGGCCAAGCACTCGATCACCAGAATACTGACACTGGGCTTCCTGCTCTCCTTCGCAGGCCTGGCATCCATGGTTGCGCTGGCTCCATACCTCTCGGTGCTGTTCATGCACACCGCCTACTACACGGAACTCATAAGGCTGCTGAGCGTTGTGCTGGTGGGCAACATACTCTTCGGCATCCTGAACGGTGCTTCCCTGGGCCTCCAGCTCTTCAGGACCTCCGGCATAATGAACATGGTCATATGGAGCGCTTACTACATAATAGCCTTCGTCCTTGCCCTGCTGGGCCACAGCCTCACAGACATAGTGGCGGGCTGGGGTGTAGGGATATTTACAGGTGTGCTGGTCTACCTGAGGATCCTGATAAAGTTCCTGAGGAGTTCTGATGTGTCTTATCCTGTGAGCCGCCTCACTCCATCGCTCATATTCCAATACTCCGTGCCGGTGCTCTTCTCGTCTGTGATATCCTACGGTGCCACCTATGCGGACAGGTTCATCGTGGCGGGCCTCATGTCTCTCTCTGCCCTGGGCATCTACAACTTCACCCTCCTGGTCGCGACGTCCATGGGCTTCCTGGTATCGCCCCCCCTCAACAACATCCTCCTGCCGAAGTTCTCAGAGTTCTACGGCGAGGGGAACCTGGAGAACGTCAGGGAAAGGTCGCTACTGGCCACCAAGGTCATAACGGTGCATACGTGCCTGCAGCGCTGGGCGTCGCTGTGCTGTCGAACCCCCCCATAATGACGCTCCTGGCAGGCAGGGCATATGACCAGGGTGCAGACGCCCTGACAATAATAATGGTTGTCGGTGCACTGTTCGTCTCAACTAACGTGATGACACAGATCATCGCGGCCATCAGGAAGACCAGGGTCTTCCTGTACTCCAGCGTGGGTTCCTGCTCTCCAACCTCATGATATCCATATTCCTCATACCGAGGTTCGGCATGGTGGGCGCAGCCACAGGGTTCTCCTCCGTTTATGCCGTCACATTCTTTGTGCTCTATTACTTCACCAGGAGGACGAGGATGTTCAGGCTCGAGTGGAAGTCGACACTGAAGATCTGGGCATCCTCGATCCTGATGGCCCTCGCAGTCCTTGGAGTCGAAATGCATACTGGCTCAAGGGTGGACATGCTGCCCCCCCTGTACATACTCCTGGGCGCGGCAATATACGTCATCCTGTTCAGGCTCATGAGGGCCATGAGCCCCCCCGAAGACGCTTCCGTGCTCTACGTGCAGTTCCCGAAGGAGCGGCGCTGTCAGGAGGATCCTGATGCTGCTCGTGAGCGGCTTCAGGGCCCAGTGATATCCTTTCATGTGTTAATTTTTTTGAATTTGTACCGAATCCCGGTACATGCGTCATAAGTACATTCTATTCATTGTATTAATTATATTAGTCACATCAGTACTGATCCCGAACAGCGTCCACGCCATGGTGGGAGAGAGAAGAACACATTCCGCCGAGAACGGTAATATATTCTACCTGACCAACATGACGGTGAGAGGGAACTACTCGCTCGAACACTCGGAGGTCATCGTGGAAAGTGGGGGCACGGATAACCGTTGAAAATGGTAGCACAATTTCCATAAATGGAGACGAATTCATTCCTGCCAGCAATGGAACCTCACTGACGATACGGGATTACGGGAGCCTTTTGATAAACGACTCGGAGTTCCAGGTGCCCGTGAAGCTGCTGGCAGACAGGGCCAGGGCCACGATTTCCGGTTCATCCATCCCCCCCAATGGGTCAGTATATGAGGTGAACGGGTCTGAATTGCACGTCTTCCGATCAAACCTGGGGGCACCTACGGGCACTGCAGCCAGTTACTTCGACGTACTGAACGCCTCTGACTACTACGTCCCCTTCAGCACGAACTCTTCGTTCCCGCTTTCACCTGAGCGTTCAGGGCCCCTGGGAGCACCGATTACAGGGATTTACCTCAATGCCACAGTTGGGGGGGCAACGCCACAGGAGATAGGATAGAGATCGTATCAGGCAACACCACCCTGCTGTCCATTGAGCCGCCGTCCACACCTGCTTTCAACGATAAGGCCACGGTCAGCTACTTCGTGAAGACCGGCCCGATGAACGCTACCGGCATGGTGAGCAAAGGCCTCAAAGGGAGGATGGTAGACACCAGCGGGAACAACCTCACCATATGGAACCTAACTGTCACGCTTGTTTCCGACGATGTGGAATACACTGAGCCCTGGCTGGACAACTACTACTTCAGTTCCAGCAGTGTATCGATTACGAACTCCACACTCTACCTGAACGGCACATACATTCAGAAGGGCATACCGGATCCTGAGAGCCACTTCCTGTACGTGAGAAACTCCACGCTCGTGCTGGCAGGCCCGCTGAACGGGATGGGCCTTTCCGGCTCGCTGGTAACTGACAGCAACAGCAGCATCTGGGTGTACCAGCCCATTGAGTTCGAGAACGTGCCCGCAGGGGGGGAGAACGCCTCGGACGTGCTTGCCAATCTGAGCGCAGTTCCTGTGCCCCCCCCCTTGCCCCCCCTGGCTGGGAGTATTCCTGAACGTTAGTGAACAGGCATGCGACTGCTCCCATACCGTAAGTGGGTACCTCCTCTCCTCATACCTGAACGGAAGTGGGAGCGTTAACGTCACTTACTCCGTGAGGACCGGTGGTGGCGAGAGCATATTCAGCATGCCACCCGGCATCACGTTCAACGCACAGGTCACCTCGATAACCCTCGGCCCCACATGTGAGAGGGGGGGCAGATTGACCCTGGTGGAGTATGGCCTTCCGGGCGGAGATGCGTGGTCTGTCTCTGTGGGAAACATGACATGCACGACAACCAGCGATATGGTTAGACTCAACCTCCCCCCCTACGGAAACTACAGTGTGCAGGTGACGGCACCAGGCGGCTTCAGGGCGTCCCCCCCGGAGGATCTCAATGTTGATATCAATGCGCCTGAGGTGCTGGCTTCGGTCAACTTCTCCAGGATCCTCTACACACTGACACTGAAGGTTGACGTACAGGGTGGTTACGCATGGCTCCTAACAGTAAACGGTGAGAGCGTGAGGGAATACAGCAGCGAGGCAGAACTGGAAGAGCCGCAGGGCCAGATCAACGTGAGCGTTTCAGCGCCCGGGTACCATACATACTCTATCTCTCTCACCCTCTCCTCAAACACCACCATTGATATCCCGCTTATCCCATACGAGTACCCTGTTTGGATAACCACTGTGCCGGCAAGGTGGCACCTTATTGGGGTTTACGCCAGCGGCAGCCCGGTCCCGGTCTCCAACGGCACCTTATACCTTGCGAACGGCTCCTATAACCTTGAGATCGTTCTGTCGGACGGCCACGCGACCAGGGAAGTGTGGGAAAACATCACCGTTGCAGGGTCTCCGCTTGTCCTGACTGTCCGGGTGCAGGGGGGAGGTCACTGGATCCCCCCCTTTACGCTATCATTCCAGCGATCGTCCTCGCCTCCATACTTGCCTTCGACAGGCTCTTCATGGTGCCATGCAGAAAGTGCGGGCTCCTGATGCACCCGCTGATAGGGAGGCACAGGCACAGGTAGTGCCACATACACAGCAATCGATACGGGGATGTGCAGTAAACCCTTTTATCCGAACAGCCGGATGGTGTCACGTGGACGGTTACGGCATATCCAATGCGCTGAGGTTCAAGGCCAGGTCGTTCCAGTACTACAGGAGGACCGGCATTGTCAGTGCAGGCATCAAAGACATCATAAGGGAAGCCATGGACAGGGACTACAGGAAGTCCAGGTATGCCAGGTTCCTTTCCGGCCTCTCCGCCTATGTGGAGAAGAATTACGGGATAAGGTTCTCTGACGACACTCCGCCATGGAGCCTCACGGAAATATTCCTTGACAACATATACGATAGCATAGGCGAGTTCATTCCAGGCAAGGGTGACACCGTAGTGGACGTTGGCGCACAGTTCGGCGATTACTCGCTCCTGTGTTCCAGGTACTATGGCTGCAGCAGGGTAATAGCTTTCGAGCCGCTGTCAGGGAACTTCAGGTACTGAGGAAGAACCTTGAACTGAACAGCGCGGCGAACGTTGAGGCCGTGAACGCTGCGGTGGGTGATGGAGAAGGGTACATTACAATAGGGCACGATGGCCTGATGGCGAGCGCGTTCGGTGGCCCGCTGGAGGAGAGGGTAAAGATGGTGACCCTAGACAGCCAAAGGTTGAGGCCCGACATCATGAAGGTGGATGTTGAGGGCTATGAGATGCACGTCCTGCGCGGCGCATGTTCAACGATCGAGGCGAACATGCCTAGGCTCATAGTGGAGACGCACAGCCTCTCACTGAGGAAGAGCGTAACGGAGTTCCTCACGGGCATGGGTTACAGGAAGCCCATAAAGGGTAGGAAGGTCATGAACAGGGTGATGGGGGGGGAGGTCATGAACCTGTACTTCTTGCCGGGAAGCTGAACAGCTGTCCCGTTGAGCTGATCAAAGGCCCGTCCCCTGGCATACTGTGGCTCTACCAGCCCCCCCTGTGAGGTCCGTCAAATATCCCGATGGTATCTTTCAAGGTCAAACTAACCCGTGCCCAGGTGATGGCGGGCTGGACATCACTGCCAGATCACGGCCTGCCATAACCAGACCAGCCCATTGACCTCCTGACTGCCTCCTTCCATCCCCTGTAGAGATCTTCCCTCTTAGACCTGTCCATACGGGGGGGCTGAAACCTCCTCTCAACACGGTAAAGTCTAGGCAGTTCATCCAGGTGCCATATGCCGGCCGCAATGCCCGCGATGAATGCTGCCCCACGGGACGTAGTTTCGAGGATTCCGGGCCTCACAACCTCCACACTGGAGATATCGGCCTGGAGCTGCATCAGGAAATCGTTTCCCGATGCGCCACCGTCCACCCTCAGTTCGGAAGGTCGCGATCGAATGCTTGAGGACAGGGCCCTCAGCACGTCCTCAGTCTGGTAGGCAATTGATTCCAGTGCGCTCCTGGCAATGTGTGCCCTCGTGGTGCCCCCCCGTGTTAGACCGATGATCAGACCCCCCCTGGCATGGGGGGGTCCCAGTACGGTGCACCCAACCCGGCCATTGCGGGCACTGTGTAGACGCCGCCGTTATCAGCCACAACTTCCGCCTGTGACACGAGCTCGCCCACCCCCCCCTTGAACAGGCCAAGGCCATCTATCAACCACTCCACGATGGCTCCGGAGACGAAAATGCTGCCTTCCAGGGCGTATATAGCCCGGTGATCTTCAAGGCTGTAGGCCACAGTTGTAACCAGCTCCCTGGAAACCACAGGCCGGTTCCCTGTGTTCACCAGGACGAAGGAGCCTGTGCCGTATGTGTTCTTGACCTGTCCAGGCGAGAGTGCGGTGTGGCCAAAGAGTGAAGCCTGCTGGTCACCGATCATGCCAGTCACCGGTATGCTCACGCCCGTAACGGATTCGTCGGTATAGCCGTAGGTGAATGAGGATGGTCTGACCTCTGGGAGGATGCTCCCGGGGGGGATTCCGAACACCTCCAGGAGGTCATGATCCCATTGGAGCCTGTTCACATTGAAGAGCATTGTCCTGGATGCGTTGGTATGGTCGGTGCAGTGCACCCTTCCGCCTGTAAGTTTCCAAAGTAGCCAAGAATCGATTGTGCCGAACCTGAGATCCCCCCCCAGCAAAGCGAGATCCCTTGCCCTTGGCACATTGTCCAGCACCCACCTGACCTTCGGGGCACTGAAGTAGGGGTCGGGTATCAGGCCCGTCCTTTCCCTCAGTTCCCCCCCGGGGTTTTCCTTGAGCATGTCGGTGTATGATGAAGTCCTCCTGTCCTGCCACACAATCGCACTGTACACAGGTCTTCCGGTCCTGGCATCCCAGAGAACCGAAGTCTCCCTCTGGTTCGTTATGCCTATCCCCCCCACAAGTCTCCCCCCCTTCTCAATGCCGGCCGATGAGATGGCGTCTTCCGCGGCCCTCCACTGAAGGTGCCATATCTCTTCGGGGGGGTCCTGCTCCATCCACCGGGATAAGGGTAAAACTGGGTGACACCGTACTGGCCTGAACCGCGTGGGTTCCCCTCATGGTCCCACACTATTGCCCTCACACTTGTTGTCCCGGCGTCCAGTGTCAGAACATAACCATCCTCAGAACCACACATCGTCAGAAGTAATGGGCCCCTGCTTTTAAGTGCCTCGCTCCACCGTGTCTAATTTTTAAGGTTCTCTGTCCCCAGTCCACCTTGCTGCCATGACAGGTCAGGCATTGGCTAACAGCGCCAAACGGCAGGGTGCAATGTCACGGAGCCGGTTCCTTTGGGATGGTGCCCATCCTAGCTTGCACTTGCAGGGCTGGGCAACTTCTCCGAGACGTTGAAATGGCGACATCTGTCAGATGAATGCTTCAGAACTGTTCCCAATGCCTTCAACCGCAAACGGAAACCCTTGTCTGCCTTACATTCGCCGGCCTCGCAGGTTTCCCTGGCCCACTGGAGACGGTACAGGCCATGCCAGGCAGGCGGTATCGACCTGACAGGCAGAGTCAATTACTGTAGAAGATCCTCGCCCTGAACCCGTTTAGTATCCATTTGCTCTCATTTAAACTGAATCGAACACCTGCACTGACGGTAATGCCACATGGGAAGGAAAGCAAGGCCACAGTGATGAAATGTTCATCCTGCAAGCACTTCAACCCATCAAGTCGAAGACCATAAAGCCACCGGATTCAAACTGTTGGGCTCGAGATAACGAAAGCCGCTTAACGACGTGGTATAGATAGTCCGCCTGTGGAAACGTTTTCATATTCGCTGAAGATAGACCGTAACTTAGTGTTAAATGGTGGAGGTACTCACTGCCTAACACTCTTGCATGCCAGTGAGTTTAGTGTGCCTGGTATGATTCACCTCACCTGAAATAAGCGGAGCAACCTGCCTGTGAGAAGCTGTATATATGTATCGCCTGATATGGATGTACCGCCAGATAGACCGGGTTAGATTGCCAGTCGTGTATCCAAAGAAATATATTTATAGATCATTTTTGTTTGACTACTATGGACAGTAGTAAGGGTGGCCCAAGGGGGGGCCCGACTACCGGCCCTCCAGCAAGGAGCAACAGGAACGTGATCATAGCAGTCGTGGTCGTCATCATTGTGGTTGTGGCAGCTGTTGCAGCGATCGAGCTGACGAGGCATCCGAGCTCGCCCACCAATAAGGTTGTCATAACCATCTGGGGCTCGGGTTCTCCGGGAGGCGAGCAGGAAGTCTTCAACCAGACGGTGGCCGCGTTCGAAAAAGCCTATCCTAACGTGACAGTTGAGGATGACCCTGCAGTTGGTGTGGCATCAACTACGTTCGTCAGCGCTGCACATGCGGGCAAGGCACCTGATATATACAGGGATACCAGCGATAATGCAGGCGTTCTCTTCGCAGGTGGCCTGGTGCTTAACCTCTCTAAGTACCTACCGGCCAGCTACTTCCAGAATTTCACGGCGGGAACCCTGGCTGACTGGACACTGAACGGAGCAGTTTACGGACTGCCGATAAACACCAATGGCGTTGGCCTCTACTACAACAAGAAGTTCGTCAAGACGCCACCAACCACTCTGTACCAGCTAGTGCAGGAGGCTGAGCAGATCAACGCAACCTACCACGTCTGGGGGTCTGGTGTACGGCCTTGGCAGCGACTCCGGATACAGGAGTGCCGCGTTCTTCCCAGCCTTCGGCGGATCAATATTCAACAGCCAGGAAATGCCGGTGCTTAACTCCAGCCAGGATATAGCAGCAATAGGGTTCCTTTATAACCTGACATACAAGTACCACATAAGCCCGCCGGGACTGACGACTATGACAGAACAGGAGGACATGTTCATGGACAACGAGAGCGCCTTCATGATCGATGGTCCGTGGGACCAGAGCATGTACATGGCTGCGCTGGGCAATGACCTCGGAGTGACAGCGATACCGTACAACAACCAGACCGGTGACTGGCCAGAGCCGATATGGGGGGGCTCAATCGGCTACTTCATATCCTCACCCCCCCAGGCCAGCGGAGCATCCAGTGCACAGATATGGGCATCCCTGAAGTTCATCGAAATGGCCGTGAACGCAACCAACCAGTGGAACCTCTTCGTGAAGGCCGGCGACTTCCCATCGCTGAAGTCCGTTGCCAACGAGATCTACACCAACAGCTCGATAACAAGCATAGACCCACTGGCACCAGGCTGGATAAGCCAGGAGCAGCACACCCAGATACAGCCCAACTTCGTCAATATGAACTACTACTGGCCCCAACTTCGCAACATACGTCGGCAACCTCTATGACAACGGCACCAACAACGTGTCCAGTGTCATGAACGCCTTTGAGAAGGCGGTGCTCACCGACATACAGCAGGCCTCCTCGTCCGTTGCCATGCTCATGCCCTCGGTGCACCTGAGCACAACGATCCAGGAGATCTCGTCCGTGCAGAACGTGAAGCAGTCCACACTAACATCAGACTCCTGGAAGATGTGATGGCTCGCCGGGTGGTCTGATTGGACTACATGGAGAGGAGGAGAAAACTTGAACTGAAACCAATAATATATGTACTACCTGTACTGGTAGTATTGATTTTTTTGAATTTCTATCCCATTGCATATTCAATATACCTCTCGATGACGGACTTCAGCGTCATCCACTTCTTCAACTACCATTTCATCGGCCTTGAGAACTACAAGTTCGTTCTGACCAGCCCGCAGTTCCTCCTGATACTTAAAAATACGGTGATATGGAGCGCGGGAAGCATAGCGGTGATGGTCCTGTGGGGGGGTTCATACTGGCCAACATAATGGTGCAGCCAGGCCTCAAGGGGATGTCGGCCTTCAGGGTCGTGTACCTGATACCGTGGGCATTCCCCCCCGCTTTCATAACGATCCTGATCTGGTCTAACATGCTGGCTGCGAACGGAGGGATAATAAACGATGTGCTGAGGGCCCTGCACATCCCGGCACCTTACTGGCTTACTTCACATAGGTTCGCCATGCTGTCAATGATCCTTGTTAACCTCTGGCTCTCCTTTGCATACTACACTTTCGTATACACGGCGGCCCTGCAGAGTGTGCCACACGAACTGTACGAGGCCGCCAGCATGGACGGATACGGTGCACTCGGAAAGCTGAGGCTCGTAACAATACCACTGCTAAAGAGGCAGATAGCTTCATAACCATATTCGGCTTCATATTCACGTGGAACAACTTCTACATACCATTCCTGCTTACCGGAGGTGGCCCGGGCTACGCAACGCAGATATTCATTACCTACTCGTACCTTGAGGCCTTCAGCTACACCAACTACGCCCTCGGCGCAGCGTACGCGATTATCTCTATAATCATACTGCTGGTCTTCGTTGTACTGGCGAACAAGTACACCAGGATGATGTCAATACTCTACTGAGGTGATATGGTTGGAAAAGGATGTGAGTGAAAGTATCCTCAAGAATAGGAGCAGAAGGGAGTACGAATACAGGAGGAAGAACGTCTATTACAGGAGGCTCAGGGCCATAAAGAAGATCGCCTCCTACATAATACTGACAGCGGTGGCGGTATATGCTGCCTTCCCCCCCATATACTATGCGGTTGAAACTTCTCTCAACAGGATAGGAGCACTGGTTCAGTCATCCATATCAGACCTTGTACCGGTTCACCCCCCACACTATCGAACTACTACCAGCTGCTCTTCAAGGAACCTTTCTTCTTGTGGCTCAAGAACACCCTGGTACTCGACCTTGCTGCAACCGCCATAGGTGTTGCCCTTTCGATAACCTCCGGGATAGCCTTCTCGAGGATGAACGTCCCGCTGAAGAAGGCGCTCCTCTACATGCTGCTCATACTATCTCTCTTCCCGTTCACGATCATGGTCATCCCCCCCTTCTACTTCATGTTCGCGGAGCTGAGGCTCGTTGGCTATTACAGCCTCATCATACCTTATTCAGCCGGTGCAGTCATATTCTCAAGTTACCTGATAAAGAACGCAGTTGATGCCATCCCGAAGGACTTCGAGGAGGCAGCGCAGGTCGATGGTTACACAAGGACCGCAGCCCTGTTCCGGGTGCTTGTGCCAATGTCAAGGCCCGTGATCAGCTTCGCTGCGGTGGTGGCCTTCATGGGGGCCTTACACTGACTACGCGCTCGCGAGCACCTTCATAACCAGGGCGAAATTCTACACCATGGCCATTGCCCTCTACTATGTATCGCAGGGCACGATACACATAAACTACGGCATATACGCTGCATTCTCTGTGCTCATGGGCATACCGATATTCGTGCTGTTCTTCGTTTTCCAGAGGTATTTCATATCGGGCTTCAGCATAGCCCAGTACAAATGAGGTGGTACCTTGGCCAGATTGAGACTCGACAACATAGTTAAGGACTATGGAAGGGGAAAAGGGGGGGTATTCGGTATCTCGCTGGACATTGAGGACGGGGGGGAATTCTTTGTCCTGCTGGGACCAAGCGGTTGCGGAAAGACCACAACACTCAGGGCCATTGCGGGCCTGGAGACCGTTGATTCCGGGCACATCTACCTGAACGACTACGAGATAACAGACTACCCTCCAAAAGACAGGGACATGGCCATGGTGTTCCAGAACTACGCCCTCTATCCCTTCATGACCGTGAGGGACAACATAGCCTTTCCACTCAAGAAAAGGAGGATGCCAAAGGGGGGGAGATAGAGAGCAGGGTTGAAGAGATAGCAAAGATCCTGGGCATATCCGAACTCCTTGACATGAAGCCGGGCCAGATATCAGGGGGGGGCAGAGGCAGAGGGTGGCCCTCGGCAGGGCGATAGTGAGGGAGCCCCCAGGTGTTCCTCATGGACGAACCCCTCTCTAACCTGGACGCCAAGCTCAGGACCACAATGAGGAGCGAGCTGAAGAGGCTGCAGAGGAGGTACGGCACGACCACAGTGTACGTGACGCACGACCAGGTGGAGGCTGTCACACTCGGTGATAGGGTCGCTGTCCTGAATAACGGGCGCCTGGAACAGCTGGGCAGGCCGATGGAGATCTACGAGAGGCCTAAGAATGTATTCGTGGCATCGTTCCTTGGCGATCCAAGCATAAATATGCTCGATGCGAGGCTTGAGGAGAAGAACGGGAAACAGGTAGTGACAGTGGCAGGGTTCTCCTTCGCACCTGAGATGGTGGGACTCCACACAGAATCGATCAATGGGGCAAAGCTAAAATTCGGCGTGAGGCCGGAGGATCTCCAGGTCTCCGAGGAGGGGGGGATTGCCGCGAAGGTCATAGTTGTTCAGGACCTCGGGAGGAGCAGCATAGAGCACTACGAGGCCTCGGAGACGGGTGAGGCCATTGTCAGGGTAGCCCAGAGTTCCGAGAAGAGGAGCGAGGGGGGGAGATGGTGCACCTGATGCCCAACCTCTCAAGATCACTTGTATTCTCTGAGGACGGTGACCTGCTCACCGATTTCGACCTCAGGAACTCGAGCAGAATAAAAGCCGGTAAATCCGTGCCACAGTAAATTTTAATATATACTATTGATAGTAGTATCTATGGAAATCAACAGCCTGCAGCTCAACAACCTGAGGAGGCTCAGCGAGATCTCCTCGTTCCTCTCAGAGCCCATAGCCATAGAGGCCCTGAAGTACACACTCACAGTCGAGGATTTTGAAAGAAAGGTGGCCAGGGACCTGCCTGTGGTCTCTCCAGGCCACGTCACCGGAGTTTCACTCCTTCACGACAATGAAGCCAGAATATCCTTTTCGTCAGGGATTTCCCTCAGGGTCCGTGCCTTCGAGCGTGGCATGCGACTAACCTGGGTGGAGAGTAAGATAGACACTGGCATTTCAGATAGGTTGCTAAAGCCAGCAAAGCTGGTGCAGGAGGGCAGTGGGCCGGTCGTCCTCTCCAACGGCTCGTTCAAGCTGAAGGTGGAGGATGATGGCACGATCCACTACCTCCTTGGTGAGAGGGAGTTCAGGAGGGATGACCCGCCGGAGTTCGTTGGAGATGGATTCAGGCAGGCATCATCAATTGAGGAGAGTGCAGGATACACGGAACCGGTGAGAGGGCCATGAACTACGACCTCCGCGGTTCCCTGCTGAAGATGTGGAACCACGACGCCAACGGAAGTTACGGCTCCTTTGAGGACCCCCCCCTCTACATCTCCATACCCGTCTACATCGTGGAGGGTGAGGTGACCTACCTCGTCTTCCACAACAACCCCCCCAGCCAGGGCGAGATCGACATGGACTTCAACCACCAAGGCATGATAAGGGCCCGGTTCAGTGGCTGCGGCCACGACATGTTCATCTTCCCCGGCAGCTTGAAGGAAGTCCTAAGGTGTCTCAGGGATATATCCGGCCCACAATCGCTACCACCACGGTGGGCCCTGGGCTTCCACCAGTCCAGGTACAGCTACATGAACGGGGGGGACGAGGTAATGTCCGTGGCCAGAGGTTTTAAGGACAATGGCCTGCCCATCTCGGCAATACACCTGGACATAGACTACATGGACGGTTACAGGGTGTTCACGGTTGACAGAAACAGGTTCGTTGATTTAGCAGGAATGAACAGGGATCTCGCATCGATGGGCATAAGGACGGTCGCGATAATAGACCCGGGCGTCAAGGTGGACGATAACTACAGTGTCTACAGGGAAGGACTGAGGAGGGATGCTTATGTCAAGTGGCCTGACGGAACTTACGTGAACTCTCCGGTCTGGCCTGGCAACGTTGCCTTCCCTGACTTCACTGAGGAAAAGGTCAGGGATTGGTGGGGGGGCAGCAACTATGAGTCTTCGAGGAAAACGGAATATCGGGGGGGATATGGCACGACATGAACGAGCCAGCTGTTTTTCCAGTGAGGGGCGATAACTCACTCCCGTGGTTCGCAGACCACCACGGCAGGCTGCACAGGGATGTCCACAACATCTATGCGATGCACATGGCCAGGGCAGCCTATGAGTATATGGTAAAGAGGAGGGGGGGGAGAGGCCTTTCATACTCTCAAGGTCTGGCTGGGCAGGCATACAGAAATACTCGGCGGTCTGGACAGGCGACACCGAGAGCACCTGGGATGCACTCAGGATAACGATACCGACCATACTGAACCTGGGGGGGCTCTCCGGGATTCCGTTCGCTGGAGTGGATGTCGGTGGCTTCAGTGGCTCGCCCTCAGATGAACTCTTCGTGAGGTGGTTCCAGATGGCAACCTTCCTCCCCCTCTTCAGGGTGCACTCCAGCAAGGGATCCAGGCCGAGGGAGCCCTGGCACTTCCCCAGGCACCTTGAAATACTGAGGAAGTACCTTAGGGTCAGGTACTCACTGATTGACCACATCATGACGCTCTTCTACATTACCAGGGACACTGGTCTGCCCATCGTGAGGCCCGTATCTATGGAATTCCCTGGAGAAGAGGTCCTGGACGATGTTGCCTTCATGCTGGGTGACAGCATCCTCGTTGTGCCGGTGCTGCAGCCAGGGCAGAGGTACAGGTACACCAAGCTACCTGGAAAAGGCCACTGGTACAGCTTCTGGAACGGCGAAAGGGTGAGCGGCATAGTTGAAGAGAGGATATCCATTCAGGACATTCCTGTCTACGTGAGGGAGGGTTCCATCATTCCAGTAAGGGATGGGGGGAGAGGCTCCGCCTGCATGTGTACACCGAGTCGGTGGCAGAGGGCAGCCTTTACATGGACGATGACGCGGTAGACCCAGGTATGCCTTCTGGACTTTCAGGTTCAGGGTGGATGGCAACAGTGTGGAATACTCAGTATTCAAGGAGGGCCAGCTGGATACGGATAACGAGTTCGTATGCGTACTGCACATGACATCGAGTGAGGGGGGGAGGCCAGTCACCAGGGAGTTTGAGGTCACGGGCAGGCAGGGAGGCCTAACCCTCAGCTGAAAGTACAAATCCGCTGGCTACCCCTTTCCATAGTCCTCCAACATCTTGAATGGCCCCGTTCCACAGGACCGGCTCTCCTTGGATCCGCACACCTGCCCCCCCTGGCGATCTGAAGACGTAGAGCCTCAGTGCAGAGTCCCCCCCTGACTTCTTCAATATGGTGTCGACGCCATGCCTTTCCTCGCATTCTAGGATGCCTGTGCGTGCCGCCCTGTAGTGTCCCCCCCTCAGTGAGCCAAGCTCCCTGAAGAACCGAACAAGTTCCTGGTCCATTTCATCCCAGGGCATCGTTCTCCTGCAGTCCGGGTCCCTCCCTCCCCCCCTGAGGCCGGTCTCGTCCCCCCCGTAGTATATGGTCGCCAGACCGTTCAAGATGAAGAGGAGCGTGTACGCCAGCATGAATCTGTCCCTGTCACCCCTCAGGGTTGTCATGAGCCTCACGGTGTCGTGCGAGTCCAGGATGTTCATCATCCGGTCCTCGTTCTGGCCGTATAGAATGCATTCCGAGGTAACTCCTCTGACAAGGTCCGCAGCCCCCCCTATCCTGCCCCCCCTGACGTAATCTAGGATGAGCCGGCGGACGTGGTAATTTGTGAGGGAATCGAAGTGCAGCTTCCTAAGATTGGAGAAAGGCACCAGGCCTCCCCCCCCACCGTGAAGAAGCCGTCTGCTGAAGGGCCATCATACCTCAGTGCCCTGCAGGCTTCTGGGGGGAAGCGAATGCCCCCCCACATCCACCCTCACAGCATCTATGCCCCCCCACTCCTCCACATAGTACCTGATGGTTTGCCTTATCATATCAATGACTGCCTGCGACCTGTGGTTCAGCTTGGGCATCCCGGCGTGTCCCTCAAACGTCTCGTACCCAGGAAAGTATGTGCCGCTCTTCCTCCTTGCCCTGGGCACCCTTACATACCAGTCGTTTCCACGCTCCATGAACTCAAGGAACCTCGGGTGACGGACCGACGTGTGGTTGAACACAACGTCTAGGATCACTCTTATCCCCCCCAGGCCGTGTGCCTCCCTTGTGAGTTCCCTCATGTCGTCCCCCCCGGTGCCGAGGAGGTCATCCACTCTCGTGTAGTCGTCAACGTCGTAGCGGTGGTTTGACCTGCTCCTGTATACAGGATTCAGGTATATGTAATCAGCACCCAGGCTCGAGATGTAGGGCAGCCTTTCCCTTATGCCCTTCAGCGTGCCGCCATAGAAGGATTCCCTGCTGGGCCTGGAGCCCCCCCAGGGTGCAAGGCCTGTGGCTGCCGCCGAACCAGGGGGGGTTTTCATGAACCTGTCCGGGAATATGTGGTACACAATTCCCTGCCCCCTCCGGATCACCGCCCACAGGTACCTTAAGGGCCTCATCAAGCAGTCCCTCCTTTCCATCGATCTTGAAGTTATATGCACCGCTGCCCCCTGACGGTGAACACATCAGTGGGTATGCCGTTCACATCGAACCTTTCATGCGAAACCAGCCTTGGGCCATCGAGGAGGATTTCAACACCGCTCTTACCTGGGTTGAAGATGCCCAGGATGGTGTAACCGCCTGAGGAGTAAGCAAGCCTCAGACCGGCATCGCCGTGCACCGGGAACGGGGGGGGATGACATCAAGTGGCTTCCTCCTCGCAAGACTCTTCCGGTTCTCATCGATCCTCCTGTACTGGTTGAGCCTGATCTCGTAAAGGTACCTGCCTGGCGGGATGGGTGCGGATATCTCCCACCTGCTCCCTGTCCTCGTGAAACGAAGGCTGCCATCACCGAAGCAGTTGAATGACCCGGACAGCCAAAGATCAACATCATCTTTCCTTGCCGGGACCGATATCCTGACCTCCTGGAGGAACTTCCTTGAATAAATGATGTCCAGCACAGGTGGTCAGGCCAGATAATGTCATAAAGCTGATGGTTGAATTTATAACCATTGCTTAAATAATAGTGCTGGTCGAAGTGGAAGAAGACGTGTTCCAGGTCCTGCAGGACTTCGGGCTCTCTCCCTACGAGATAAGGGTGTACAGGGCCCTTGTCCTAAACGGGCCGCAGACCGCGGGAGAGGTCCTCAAAAGCTCTGGCATACCGCAGCCAAGGGTATATGACGTCCTCAAGAAGCTCTCAGAGCGTGGCTGGTGGATGTATCTGCAGGCCACAGGAAAGTCTACAGGGCTGTTGAGCCATCGGTATCACTGAACAGGCACATCAAGAAGCTCCAGTCCGGCCTTTCGATACTGAACGAATACATCAGGAACTCCAAGTCCCAGAAGGACCCATCAGAGGCCAGGCTCTGGCTGGCCACAGGCACACAAAGGACAATGGACAGGATGCGATCCCTCATAGAGGGGGGGGCCTCCAGCGAGGTTATCGTTTCGGCGCCCCTGACCAAGCTCCTTGAACTGAAAAGGGAGCTCACGGAGGCCTGTGAGAGGGGCGTCACGGTTGCCATAGTGAGCTACGATGTGGACGAGGCCAAGATGATGAACGCCCTCGGGAGATCGTTTGTGATGAAGAAGAGGGAGTTCAGGGCAGCAGAGGTCTTGATCACGGACAGGGAGAATGTAATGCTGAACCTGGGAACAGATGGGGGGGATTCGATGTACAGCATATACTCCGAGGAGAGCGAGATAATACACGTGATATCCTACTTCTACTACTATACCATCTGGTACCCCCTCCTCATACGTTTCGGACTTCCCATCTGATAGGGAGCTGCGCTTCAGCACCGCATGGCTGGCAACTGAAGCCATCCAGTCCCTGCTGGCAAGGGGGGGCCTGAAGTTAAGCGCGGACATCACATGCATACTCAGAGAAGGCGGCAGGAAGAGCTTCACCGGGCAGGTAACAAGGATCGAGAGGGTGCTTGGGCTCAAGCACACCTTCTACGTCACGTACAGGGGGGGCAAGGAGATCTCCGTGGGTGGGAGGACGGCCAGGGTTGAGGACGCAAGGCTCCTGCAGGTGAAACTCAGGCCCTATTCATGAGAGTGCGGAGATACTGAACTTATACATCCTTAACCTCATAACAGGCAACACCCTCAGGGGCTTGGGCATGCGCCAGCAGATCCCACCGCAATCCCTGCCTGGGCCAGAAGGTGCTTAACTCGCCCCCCCGGGAGGCGTGATGGACATGGTTAAAGTCTCTCCAGAGACGGATACAAACATGGGTGGACCCGGAACCCGGACAGTCCAGCGTGGATGCATCAGCCAGTGCGGTCCCCCCCTGGTGCTTGAAAGCAAAAGGCCGCCCAGGCACCACCATATCGTGCCTGTGCAGGATAAAAATTTCTATAATCTATGAAAGAAAATGCCCCCCCATGCTGAGGGATGCCTATATGAAAAATGAGATTGGATATGAGCCCTGAAAGTAGGGCTCAATATATGATGCATCACCTCCTGATCCTGACCGCATAGGCCACAGCTATGCCTGCAACGACAGCGACCACCACGACAGCAATCACAACTGTCGTGTACGGGAATGACTTCGCAGGAACCTTCGGGGGCGTGGTTACAGGAGATGACTGGTACCAGCTTATGCTTGACCTGAGGCCCCCCCAGACTACGTTCTGGTTCTCAGCCACACCGTGCCAGGCGATGAGCAGGCTGTCGTTCCTGCCGTTCTGAACGATGTAGAGGAATGGCTGGTCCATTGTGTTTGGACTGGTGGTGATTGAGGTCGCATTGGAGAACCTGGGCATTGCGGAGGCCACTGTGATGTTGGTCACGTAGAGGCCGTAACCGGCACTGGAACCGGTTGAGTAGATGATCCAGGCGTTTCCGTACGAGTTCACCGATAGGTCGATGCCGGTCAGGTTCTCATATGTCCGGTATGTGTACTCGCCCAGCAGGTTGCCACCCGTGGACATGTATGCCAGGCCGATGTTGTCGTATGAACCGTTGTAAGAGTAGAAGGCCACATACAGGTGCGAGTTCCAGCCGGATATGTAGCCATAGGAGTTACCGCTGAGGTTGAGTGCCCTGTTGATGAGGTAGTCAGAGCCCGTGATGGTGGAGGAGGAGCCTCCCATGTCACTCATGTTGAATGCCAGCAGGCTGTATGAGTATCCGGAACCATTCGTGTAAGAGGAGAGTATGTACGCCGTGCTCCCGCTGATGTACATGGTGGCATACTGGGGCGCGATCTGCAGGTGGTATGTCAGATAGTTGCTGAGGTCAGAAGGTGACAGAGTGCTGAAGTTCAGTATCTCGAGGCCACTGGAGCTGCCAAGGAGCACGTAAACGTTCGAGCCCCCCCAGTAGAGGCTTGAAATGTAGGAGCCATCGGCGCCCGGCAGGGCAACAGGCTCTGACCAGTTCACCGCATTGCTGCTTGTTGAAACGTAGAGCTCTGCTGTTCCGGTCGCGTTGGACAGGTAAAACATGTAGTACATTCCGTTTGAGTAGTAGATCTGCGGGTACGCGTTCTCCACAGGGCTGATCTGTGTGTGCGAGGTCGTGGTGACGTTTCTGAGGAGTGGCAGGCTGATGGGGGGGACCAGCGTTGCGTACTTGTGGTCTGTGGCGCTGAAAGATGACAGTGCCTGCTGCTGTGTAAGGGAACCCTCTCCCACTGTGGCCGGTGCTATGTACGTGTATATGTTGGAACTCCATGGCGGGTTACCGCCTCCACCCTGCCATCCGCCGTTGGTGGTGTTTGTCTGGTCAACGACCCTCCAGCCGTTCACACCGTACCCGTCATAGGACCCGGCAACTATGATGTACTTGTAGCTCTCGAAGTTGCTGCCTATGTAGGAGAGTGGCACGATCACAGTTATTGTCTCGCGGACAGGTTGGCAGAGGTTATGACTCCCTGCGTCTGCTCTCCGCTCGGAGTAAGCACATAGGTGCTCCAGCCAGATATGTATATCATGGTCTGCCATGGTACGGTGGAATTGGCGTTCGGGCCAGTGCCAGGTAGTAGCTGCCTGTGCTGCTCCCGTCCGAGATGAATATGTTTATGATCTGGTTGGAGAAGCCCAGTGGGCCGTCCCAGATGTTCCAGAGCTGGGCGTAGGTGAACACCCACTTCATGTCGAACTGGTTTGCGGATACGTTTATGTATTCAAGGTCCAGTGAGCCCGGCGGTATCTGGGTTGGCTGGTCAGGTAGGTGTAGTTGCCGTCACCGTTCGGTGGCACGGTGTTGTGGATCGAAGAGATCGGTGTGTACTCAGCGAGCGAAATTGGGAGTTTCACCATGACGGGAGAGATGTAAGACCCGGTTCCACTCGTCCCGTTATACAGGTAAACACCCATGAAGAAGCTGTCCCCCTGGGACGTAGTTCAGATAGGTGAGCGGGATCTCCAGCTGTATAACAGTCCTGGCGTATGCCGTTGGGGGGGGTTCACTATGTCTATGTCCTGCCTCCAGGAGTTGAAGCCACTGGCGACGTAGAACCCGTAGTAGCCTTCGCCGTTGGAGAATGTTGCCGGGAGGAGTTCCACCGCATACTGGGCTGCGAAGTCTAGGTTCTGGTGGCTGTAGACCGTCGAGAACGCGGCGTTTGGCACATCCAGTGTCAGGTTGTAGTCTATGAAGGGGGGGTTGGCACCACTGAAGTATACGCTGAGGTAGTCATTCAGTACCGAGCCGTACACAGAGGCGTTGCCGTATGTGTAGATCTGCAGGTAGAGGGTCGTCGGGCTGTAGGCTATGTCGAGCTCCCTTATGTTGCCGTTCGCCTTCGAGGTGTTGTTGTAGTAGACTATTGTTCCGTTCCATGGGTTCGTAAGCGAAGGCGATGAGGCAAGGCCAGCAGAAGTCTGCACCGTGCCCCCCCACGGGTACCCGTTGAGCGTCGGGGTGTGCGCCTGCGTGTAATCTCCCATTGAGGCCGGCGTGACAGGCGGTGTGTATGGTGTGTTGAGGTAGTTGGGTACAGGTATATTCAGCTGGCGCAGTGCGTACATCAGGTCTCCCTTGAACAGGTAGTCGAACGGCACAGAGTTGGAGCCACTGATGGTCCAGGGGGGGGCCATCTGGAAGAACCAGTCACTGCCCTCAGCAGCGTATATTGCGTTCCAGGCCCTCGTAAGGTTGCCCTCAAGGGTGTTCGCCGTGAGGTTCTGCTCAAACGGTGTGTAGTTCTGCAGCTGCACCAGGTTGTGCTCCTCCTGGAAGTTAAGGACGAGGCTCCTCACGTTATTGAGCGCCTCCCAGTAGAAGTCCTGGACCTGGTAACCTGACCACTGTGTCAGGTAGATGTTTGACTGGTAGGGCGCAGGCTTTCCGTTCCCGCCGTTCCAGCCTGCCGTGGCTATGTGCTTCAGCACCGGCAGCTGGTATCCCTCCTGCTTGACCATTTCCAGGTACTGCTGCGGTGTCACCGTGTGGATGTAGGTTGAGTTCTGCTCCAGTGCGGTGTAGAGGTCCTCCAGGAACGGCACACCGTCCTCTGCGAACGGAGACATGAACATCCAGTTCTCGCCATCGAGGCCAACGGTTACGAGGACGTGCTCGTGGTCTGAGGCAGGTATTGCGGAGTATATGCCTTGAGGTAGTTGATGAATGTGTCCACTGCAGTCCATGTGGCATGCTGCCGAAGTTGAAGGCCCAGTCATTTGAAATGTAGCCGTCCCTGAAGAAAACATAGATGGATGTGTTGTTCGGCCCCCCCAGGGCTTTGTACGGGGGGGTATAGAGGTTGAGCATCTGCGTGACGTTGCCGCCGTTGCCATATGGCAGGGCATCGATGCCAGACCCCTGCAGGGCCGCGTCCGCCGCGTTCATCCATATGGCACCGGACTCATTTGCGGCCTGGATCATCTGGTACGATACCGTGAACTCCGGCGCATACATTCCGGTTGGCCACTGGCCGAAGAGTGGTAGAACTGCCCCCCCTGCTTATGTTCATCTGCGCCAGGACATCAGAGAAGTATGACGCCTTGTATATGGTTCCAGCAGGCCCGGTGAGGTTATTTGCCAGGAGAAGCGGTGTGAGTGGGTGGTAGAACGGGCTTGTGAAGAGCTCCACATTGTTGCTACCGCTGGTGTTGCCCTGCATGTCGCTCCTGAATGCAGGTATAACCTGGCCAGTGAGCCACTTTGAATACTGCAATATTTCCTTCAGGTCTGTCTGGTTGAAAGATGTCTGGTTGTGCAGGGCCCATATGGTACTGTTCTTCCACTGTGCACCAAGCTGCCCCCCCTCAACCAGCGGTGTGCTCACATCGTACAGGAACCAGAGCACCTTCGCATCCTCAAACTGTGTGGCGTTAAGCGTCTTTCCAGAGACCCACAGGGAGTGGAGCTGTGCGTAAAGGTTCGACGCTGGCTCGTTCAGGCTGAACACGTATGACGGTATGCTGAAGTAGTCATATGTGAGGTTTGCCAGAAGGCTCCTGTTCTGTGTTGTGTTCAACTCGCTGTAAGGCACGAAGGCGTAGTGTATGAATGTGTCATTGAACTCAGGGTCTGTGGAAATGTTGACGAGCTGGTATAACAACGAACCGGACAGCTCGTATGTCACGTTTACTTCAGGGAACATGTGGGCTATGAGAGCCTGTTCTATGTACTCGGCAGTGGCGTGGGCCTCAGTCCACGGGAGGACGTAGTAGTTCGACCCGACAACCTTGTACAGTGGCTGGTGGTCGTTGAATATGATGGCCAGGTTTATCGGTGGCGCGGTGGGGGGGGTTGTTGTCTTCACGGTACTTGGGATGTTCACCTGGCCGAAGTTCAGGCCTATGGTATCGTTAACAACAAATTCTGAGATGGAGTTGCCATCGTTATACTTACCAACCTGGCTGTATGGCATCCCGATACCGACCCAGGCACCGCTACCGCCCACTATGAAGGCGGATATGTTCATGTGTAGCGTGCCGGAGTAGCCGTATGGGAACAGGGCCTGCCAAGGTATCCTTATTTCCACGGTGTTGTTGGAGCCGCCGAATACGAAGTAGTTCTGGATGGACACAGCACTGGGCGAGGTGTTGCTGGCCGAGAGTGGCGAGTTCACCATGAACGCATCCTCGCCGCTGGGATCAGAGTTCGGGCCACCGAAGTAGACTGCTGCGAAGTAATTCACCGGGCTTGTGAATGATATGGCACGGTTCCAGGTGTTTAGATTTGTCATGTTGTACGTGCCGTACTGCGTGTTCGTATCATTGCTCAGGAATACCATCAGCGAGTTCCCATCAATGATCTCCTTGACACCTATGAAGAGGTAGGTCGAGTTGAATGATACATAGAGTGCAGTCAGGTTATTATCAGGACCCCCCCATGGGGTCGCATGGGTGTTCTCATAGATCTGGTGCCCTGAAAAATCGTTCGTTACGTTGCCTGTGAACGTTATATTGGCCTCAGAGACGTTGATGTAATTAGCACCACCGGACTGTGATGGCGCTGCACTCACAGCACTTGCCGACCCCCAGAAAGAGAGAGGAGACAAAGATCAGCACCATGGTCAGGACAAGTATCCTTGTCTTACTACTGTTCATAGTAGGGTAAGTGCAGATCGAGTACTTATATCTTATGTAAAATTGTTCACCGAAAGATATTTTAAGTGAAATTCTTACACGTGGCGGGATCCAGACCTGAGGTGTTTCCAGGATCCTCTGAAAGTATACCGGCGTGCCCCCCCAAAGACCGCATAATCCATCTTTATGCCGGACCTACGTTTCCCTGCCAGTATACATTCAAAGTCACTCCACAAACACAACCGGTTCTGGGCGGCCCCCCCAACTTAACATCGATATAGCCTTAATGTACAGGGCCACAGTGATGATGGGGTACGGAACACCTGCTTCTGGATGCAGTGCGAGAAAAATTGAAGGGATTTCAGGTTCCCGAGGCTTGCTGGATATTTACCGATGTTGTCGGTGCACCTCCGGTGTAGCCCTGGATCCACCTGATGTTGAGAAACTTACTCCGGCAAATTGAGTTGAATGGTGCCCCCCCTTTCTGGAAAATATCCACTGTTGAAGGGCCAGCACCCCACCATTACAGATCCAGCAGTTAAGTGCACGCCATCAGAGGCACATGGGAGATTAACTGGGTTTTAACGCCATACATGAACTGAACACGGGCCCTGAAACCCCCCTATACTGTACTGGGCAGAAGGGTATGCAGGATCCTCACCTGGAAGCCGCACACACCTAACCTGGGCGGATTACCTGTGAGAAACAGTTCAGGCCCACCGAACTTAAAGAGGCGGGCCCTCTACCAGCAATCATGTATCTATTGCCCTGTCTCAGGTAGGTGTCAGTGGCGCAGAGGTAATTCATAGGCGGAAAGCCAAATCAAAAGATCTCTTATTGAACGGAGACAGAGCCTGATCCATTTCTGGTGAAGGGCCCACGGGCACCAATCAAGGCACGCCACTCTGTTGAGCGTGTAGTTTGCGGGTAATGATCTTCCTTGGAGGGAAAGCAGTTCAATGTGTGTATAACAAACTATTATGATTCTTCGATACTTCTTAGAACAACCTGTTTGTGGAATTGCCAACCTCAACAGGTCAGGTGTGTCGGAACAACTGGTTCCCTGAATTTCTGCGTCTTGGTCGCCTGCATCTGCCCGTACACTCGGGGCTCTCCGCAAAGATTAATCAATAGGCTATCGCCTGCTCTCATTTAGGGAAAATAAGGGGCGATGTCGAGAGATGCTTCCTAAGGGCTTTATGTTGGGCTACTCTCTTGCAGGCTTCCAGTCGGAGATGGGCATCTCGGAAGAGGACAGGAACTCGGACTGGTGGGCCTGGGTCCACGACCCGGTGAACATAGGCACAGGCATAGTATCTGGCGACCTTCCAGAGAACGGGATAGGCTACTGGGACCTCTACGAGAGGTACCACAACCTAGCAGTGGAGACTGGAATGGACACAGCCCGTTTGGGAATTGAATGGAGCCGGATATTCCCGGAGAGCACGGCGGGTGTGAAGGTAACCGTGGACTACGACGGGCACGACCTAGTTTCGGTGGACGTCGATGACCGTGCACTGGAGCACCTCGATAGGCTCGCTAACATGAGGGCTGTTGAGCACTACAGGAAAATATTCTCGGATGTAAGGGAAAGGGGAATGAAGCTCATAATAAATGCGTACCACTGGCCCATACCCATATACCTGCACGACCCCATAGAGAGCAGGGATTCTGGGCTCAGAAACAAGAGGAACGGCTGGCTAAACCATGACACTGTTGTGGAGTTCGTGAAGTACGCGAAGTACATTGCATGGAAGTTCGAGGACCTGGCGGACATGTTCTCGATAATGAATGAGCCAATGTGGTCTGCGGTGCCGGGTACTTCAACCCCCCCAAGGCAGGGTTCCCCCCCAGGTTTTCCCAGCCCTGAGGGCGGACTTCTCGCGAAAAAGCATGAGATAGAGGCAATTGCCAGGGCCTATGATGCGATGAAGGAAGCAACAGGGAAGCCAGTCGGCCTGATAATGGCCAATGGAGATATACAGGCGTTCAGCGACGAAGACCATGAGGCTGCTGAGGTGGCGACCCACAGCGAGAGGTATTCCTTTGTCGACCCGCTCCGCACAGGCGAGATGAAGTGGGTGGAGGCCCTCTCACAGGCAGATCGTTCAGGGAGAAGAGTGCAGGGTACAGGGAGGATCTTGCAGATAAGCTGGACTGGATCGGGGGTGAACTACTACTCAAGGTCCGTGGTGAGAAAAAGTGGCCAGGGCTACAGGGTGCTGGGCGGATACGGTTACTCAGCCACAGCGGGTATGAGGAGCAAAGGAGGCAGAGAGGTCAGTGACTCTGGCTGGGAGGTATACCCGGAAGGCTTCTGAATGTCCTTTCGTCCTACTGGGAACGTTATGGGTTGCCAATGATAGTCACGGAGAACGGCATAGCCGATGCATCAGACCGGTTGAGACCGGGATACCTTGTTTCGCACATGAAGTATGTGGAGAGAGCTATTGAGAAGGGCATGGATGTGCGCGGCTACCTCCACTGGTCCCTCCTCGACAACTATGAGTGGGCGTCAGGCTTCTCCATGAAGTTCGGTCTGTACGGCGTCGACCTCAGGACAAAGAAGGTTCAGACCAGGCCAAGCGCTTGGTATTCAAGGAGATTGCCAGGGCACGTTGTGTGCCTGAGGAGTTAGAGTGGATGGTACAGGAGTGATCACTGTGTGTAAACCCAGTTAATGATAATCCTTGAGGGAACCACGAACTGATTATCCTGCGACATAAAGACCTGGAAATCGAGGCCGAATACATGTCCCGGCAAGAGTCTGTTGTCCATCAACTACTCCTGTAGTCAAGGCATGCCTGAACCATCTTAAGTGAGTGGCCCTTTCATGTCCGTGGGCATTAATAGTTGTTCCCGGACTATTTTCACACAGCCTTTAGAGACCTTGCAGACAGTTAGGGCCAGAAGGCGCCTCTATGAACTGAAGGCCATGCTTAACAGGCGCAGATGGCGCGGGAAATCCAGCAGCACCTGTGACAGCGAGTGGCAAATGGCTGCGGAAATTCGGGAAGGGCCTATTCCTTGACTGCATAGTGCCCGGAAGATCACTCAATTTGATGTTGGGAGTGCACCATTAAGCTGGAGCATGCAGTTGCTTGATAGATAAACTGACCCGTGCCAAGACTGCTTTCCGATCTTCGGGCAAATGAAGAAGGAAACGATTTATCAAGTACTACCATCCGTATGTAATGCACCTCATCATCTCGTGTATGGACAGGCGGCTGAACAGGTACCTGCAGGGCATGGCCTCCGGACAGACGGTCTTTGTCCGCAACGCCGGGGCCAACGTTGCCACCCTTAAAGACACACTGGGATCGCTGGAGGGAGTTGAGAGCGTTACGATAATAACGCACACGGACTGCGGTGCAATGGGCGTGGTCGAGCAGGTGCTCCGTGGAAACGACCGGCCGGATGATCTTGCGGAGTTCATGCGCCCGTTCATAGGCCTGAGGCCGGACAGGGATGAGATAGAGAGGGAGAACGGGGAGCTGCAGGCCGATGCCGTGAGGAAGATGATGGATGTGGAGGTCAAGAGCATTCTTGTGAATACAGGTACGCTGAGGTATGAGAGCACGGGAAGGTACAGGGCCCTCTTCATGAGGCCGTCCGGAAACACGGTGCCGAAGGAGAGGGTTGACAGCACCTACGTGATACAGAACAGCCCCCCCGGGGACAGGAGTACCGACATATACATTGCGAGGAACTTCCTGAAGATCAGGGAGTTCGATCAGGAGTGAGCCGGCCTCCTGAAGAGCACGATCCTGTTCGTGTTCGTGCCAAGCCTGTTGTTCTCAACACCCCATATGTGGGAGGTCTTGGTGAACCTCTGCACGTTTATGTATGTCACAACGTGTTCCAGGCCGGCCTCTGTGCCGCATTCCCTCACGATCTCCTTTAGGTCGGCCTTCCTGGTCTCTCCGACCTCGAAGGCCACGTAACCGCCAGGTTTCGTGATGCGGAACAGTTCCCTCATTGTTGCGGAAATGAAGGACTTCCAGGAGCCAAGGTCTGAGAGCACAGTTATGCGCCCCCCCTTCACCTCACCTGCGTCTATGCAGTTGAACCAGAGCCTCATCCAGTTGTCCTTTGCGTAGTCGACGAGGTTGATGAAGGGCGGCGAAGTGACCGTGAGGTCCACAGTGCCGTCTCCGACCGATACGAGGTCCCTGCTGTCGTCCGACGTGAACCTCGCCTTGCCTGAGACTGCGGAGAGCCTCTCCAGGACTTCAGGGCTGACGTCCCTGAGGAGCGATGCACTCTTCCTCAGGACTATCTTCTTGACATCCCTGTACTCCGGCTCCTGCCCCCCCAGCCTCCTGTTTATCCTCTCCTGCTCCTCCGGCGATGCGGCCTGGTTCGGTGGGAGGGAGTAGACGGAGAAGAAGCCACTGGAGTGCCCCCCCGTGAGCCTGGTGGTGGCCACCATCCTTATCCACCTGTCGACCCTGTCCTCCTTTCCGGATTCCCTCCTCTCCATCAGGTAATCCCTGAGCGAAACGACCTCCGCCTCGGTCCTGGGGGGGTGGTAGAACATGGAGAGGTCGATGCCTGCACGTGCACCGTAATCAACCGTGATGGATGACAGGCGCCGGGCCACCTCATCGAGGCCAGGTGGTTCAAGCCTGGGCCTTGTCAGAATTTCGGAAAGTGGGTTTGTGTCATTCGAGATAGGTGTCCTCAGGAGGAGGGCGGCCTCCACCGCTGTTGTGCCGCGACCAGAGAATGGATCGAACACCGTGTCTCCCGGGCTGGAATACCGTTCTATGAAGAACTTCGGTAGCTGGGGGGGCTTGAAGCAGGCCCTGTAGGGCACCTCGTGGAGGCTAGACGCCTGCCTCTGCCTGTTGGTCCAGAAGGAGCCGGTGACGTCACTTGCGTCTGACTGCATAGCAGGGCTCAGAGGATGAGCAGCGGGATGTACATCTCCGATGCGCTCAGCCGCTGTGTGACCCGACCATGGTTGGCGGGTTGCTGTTCCTGAAGTTGTAGAAGTAGCCCCTATTGTCCGTGGGCACCGCTATGAAGTCCGGCATGACGTCGTCCAACCTGGGCCCCTTCGACGGCCCCATCAGGCCCTTCAGCTCCTCGCTGTTCTTCGCGAACACCTGCATGTTGCCGTACCTCTCCTCGAAGTAGCGGGCTGCGTCCTGGCCGCCCCCCCTAATCATCACAGCCCTGGGGTCGCCGTACGGCGGGCAGTTCAGGAGGCCCATCAGGTCCTGGTTGTCGTTCATTACGACCCTCTCGCTCAGCTCTATGTGCCCGTGGTCAGCGGTGAGCAGGAACCTCCACCTCCCCCCCCTGAACTGTTCGAATACAGACAGCACCCTGCTGAATATGTACCTTGCAGATTCCACCGTCGGATCAGATGAGGGCCCGTATGCGTGCGCCATCTGGTCCACGTAAGGTATGTAGAGGTGCACGAAGTCATAGCCCTTCTCCAGTGCGTTCCTGTAGACCTGGAACGCGTCGAACACGGTCTTGTATGTCTGTATTTCCGCGGTTCCATAGAGCATCCTCGAGTATTCCGACTGCCATATGTTGGACGGCTGGATTATCAGGACCCTCTTGCCCATGTCGCAGGCGCTCTTCACGGTGCTGCGGAAGTAGAACATTGAAGCCATTGGCTCCACCTTGGCCAGCATGTCCCTGCCGAAGCCCTGTGCCGCTGTGTACTCAAGGGTATTGACCACGACACCGAGTCGCTTGGAGTAGAGCGTATAACCTATGATGCCGTGCTCCGACGGGTACCTGGCGGAGAACAGGGTGGCGAGCACGTTCGAAGTGGTGGATGGGAACACTGTCGTGAACCTCTCCGCGCTGGATATGTCCAGGCCATAGGCCTCGCACATCTCCCAGCCGAGGCCGTCCACCAGTACGAGCGAGAGGGGCAGGTCCGTGTCCTCCACCTCGCCCAGCACCCTGGTGCTCACGTCGGCATCGATCCTGAGCTTCCTCGCTATTGAATTGGCGAGCGTGTATATTGACCTTGACCTGTAGTCCGGGTATACGAAAGACACGCTGTGGTTATCTGCCCATCGGATAAAAGGATTGCAATGGCGCCCTCCGGAAAGCGCATGCAGCCCGGGCCCGAAAGGCCTCAGGGTCGGTGCTGATGGACTGACGCCATGTACATATCGGCGCCACTCTCTCACTGCAGAGCCGCCTCGACCGCTAAGAGCAATATTATGGCCCACGGGCACTCACACATGCGGAACAGCCTCCCCCCCTGAGACGCCGACTCCCCCCCTCCTGAGGTCCTCCAAAATCTCGGCCAGGTTCACTTTCATGAGCGTGCAGACAGGCATCCTGGAGGACACCTCGCTGTACAGGGTGAGGTAGGTGGGCAGGTCGAGGTCCTGCTGCCTGATGGACCTGTCAAGTAGGCAGAGTAGACCAGGCGCATCCCCCCCCTGTAAACGTATACCTCGCAGGAGCAGAGGACGGGTATATCCTGGAACTCCGGACCGCTGTTGAAGTCCTCCCAGTCAATGTAAAGCGTGGCCCTGTACCTCCCGGCCCGTGCCTCATAGAGCTCGTAGGTGTCCACGGTGACCCTGGACGCGTTGGCCCTGACCCAGGAGGCGAGTTCTGAGAGTTCAGATTCCGGAATGGATACGTCCCTGGGCCTCTGCAGGCATTCCGGCGGGCCGGAATGCCCCAACAGTGCATACATGATGATGAAGGACATGACAGATACAGTAACGAGGACCAGGATGAGGGTCGGCCAGGGCACGGACGCTCCGCCGGGACTGTGGAGAACAGGAATCGCTGAAGCCAGGTTGATCGTTCAGACCACCTCCCCCCCCATGTATATCGGTGAGAGCGAGCGCCCGCCGCCTTAAATCATGTGCCACGCTCCTCCAGTACCTGTTCGAGAAGATCTCCTCTCTCCCCCCCCTGCGGTTCAGTGTGGCAAGCCAGTGGTTGCCCGCTCACCATGGCAGTAGCGGAAGATAGCCCGGCCTGAGTGCCCTGGGTTCCCGGGGAAAACATAGGGGGGCGAAATATTTTAACCGCCTCTCACTGATTCATCCATGGACTCCCTCAGGGCCGCCACCATCAGCGGCGTGGCCGCCATGGTGACGGTGTGGGCCTTCATCCTCACCTCCATGCACCTGAACCCCCCCTGGTTCTCCGTGACCGCTAATGCCCTCAGCGACCTGGGCGGTGGGAACCTCACGGCAAACGGACACCCTGCGCCCACCGATCCGTGGGTCTACAACGCGGGCCTCATGGTCACGGCAGTGATCATAGTGGCCTTCGCTGGCATATGCATAAGCATGTCCCGGGACAAGCTGGAGACGGTGGGCCTTTCATTCTTCGTGATATCTGCCCTGTTCCTGGCCCTCATAGGCATATACCATGAGGCACGTACCCGCATGACTTCGTATCGATCTGGTACTTCATCCTGGCGTCCATAGCGTTCGTGCCCGTGTCCCTATCACTGGCGCTCAGGAGGAGGCCCTTGGGGGCTGGTATGCTCATAACAACCGTCCTGGCATGGATCATATACGCGACCGTCAGGTGGCAGTCCGTGGCAGAGGGCGAGATATTCGGGATACTCGTGATCGAGCTCATCGTTTCTCTCTACCTCACGGACATGTGGAGGCACAGGAGTGAAGAAGGGGGGGCACAAACTTAGATTACCTCTGCCATGCATCAATTCAATGGACACCGCCGTGTGTCGAACTATAACTTATGACTTCTGGGGGGGTGAAGTGAAATTATTTTAATATGTTAAGGTACTTTCCTAACAATGACAGTCACAGGCACTCATGTGCGCTCCTCATGGAGGGGGGGCGTTGCCTGGGGAGCATTCTTCGCCTCCTGGGGGGGAGGCTGGCTCCTCGACGGTTTCACAGCATCGGTGTATGCCTTCGTTGCGCTTCCCGCGACGCAGTACCTTCTTCCGGCATCGCACATCCCCCCCCTGAAGTACGAGAGCTTCTTCCTCGCGGCCTTCTTCTCAGTGTTCCTCATCGGGTGGGGTACCGCATTCATTTTCGGGCCACTAGGTGACAGATACGGTAGGTTCAGGGTCCTGGCCATCAGCATAGCACTCTACGGAGTGGGTTCTGTGCTCAGCGGACTCTCAACTAACGCCTACGAGTTTATGGCTTTCAGGTTCATCACGGGCCTCGGTATCGGCGCGGAGTGGTTTGTCGGTGGGACCAGCGTTGCTGAGATCTTCCCAGAGGACAGGAGGGTGTTCGGTGCCGGCCTATTCCACTCCGGCTACTACTTCGGCTACTTCTTCGCTGCCCTGGCAGCGCTGTTCCTGCAGTCCATCATCGGCTTCAGGGGGCATGCTCATCCTCGGCGTAATACCGGTGGCCTTCATAATGTACATAAGGTACACAACAAAGGAGCCTGAGAGGTGGGAGAGGGCCAGGGAGAGGATGGGCGGGAACATAAGCTCCTGGAAGGCGTTTAGGTCCATATTCAGCAGGGAGTACCTGAGGGTCACCGTGGTCTCCTCCGTGGTCATGGTAGCGGTCATCCTGGGCCTCTGGAGCGGCACTGTATATGTGCCCACGGCGATAGAGAAGATGGCTGCCATAGACGGAATAGCGAAGACGCAGTTCCTGAGGCTCTCGGCGCTTGGAGGTGCTGTCACTTCAACCCTCACAATCGTTGGCTGCATCCTCATGCCGCTGATGGCAGAGAGGGTGGGCAGGAGGATAACTCTTATCGTTTTCCTTGCCTGCATGGCCGTGTCTGTCTACGTGATCTACGGAATAGTCTACTACCTGCACAGCCTCACGGACATGTTCGCCCTCCTTGTGCTGCTGGGCTTCGGAGGGGGGGCCGATTTCTCCGTCTTCTCCCTCTGGCTGCCTGAACTCTACCCCCACCGAGGCAAGGAGCAGCGGCTTCGGCGCAGTGACTACACTCGGCAGGTACTTCGCTGCTGGCTTCGAGTTCCTCATAGGCATAATAACCCTGGCCGTGGGCTTCGGCCATGGCATTGCGTACACCGCCATAGCATTCGTGGCTGTGATGCCGCTTGTCTTCCTGATCAGGGAGACCACGGGGGGCAAGGGCCTCAGGGAGGAGGTGCTCAGGGGGGGCTGATGGCCTCACCCCCCCTTCCTTCCCAGCAGCATCCAGCCGTACAGGTCGGTGTACTGTGAGAAGTCCAGGTTGCCGTGCACCTCGGTGAAGTTCCTCCTGTAGTAAAGGTCGGCTGCCATCCTGACCAGCCTTTCCCCCCGTGTCGGTATATGCATCGTAGAGATAGGTCAGTGCCATGAGCCTGGCGAAGCCATCGGCTATCTGCTTCTGGTAGTACTGTAGAGTGCCGGACTCCTGCGCTCCGTACAGGGTGTCCATGACCGAGTCCAGCGCGACCTTTAGGTTGCCCGAAACCGCCCTGTCAGAGGCGTCCCTGACCCTCTCCACCTCCTCCTGGATGGCCTCCCTGACCCTGGGCAGCACCTCCATGAAGTCCAGGGCCTGTATGTTGCTGGTGCCCTCCCATATCGACGTTACTATGGCGTCCCTGTGCAGCTTCTCCACCACATACTCCGAGAGGAATCCCCCCCTGCCGCCCATGAGCTCCATGGCGTACCTCGTCACCCTGTCGGACGTCCAGGCGGCCAGGTTCTTGGCCAGGTGCGACAGGCCCTTGCGTATTGGTACAGCGGCGTGTAAGGTGGCCTCTCGTCTATGCACCTGGAGAACCTGTCCGCAGCGACGAGGGAAAGTACCGTGGCCGCCTCAAGGTCAGATTCGAGTTCAATGAGGTCCCGCTGGGCCAGGGGGATGCTCCACAACGGGCCTGCCGAAGGCGCTCCTCGCGGATGCGTAGAGGCAAGCTCCCACAGTGCCTTCCTCGCCATGCCCACAGCGGCCATGGCATCGTCTATCCTGGACATCGTAAGGATCTCAAGGGCCTGGTATATCCCGTCCCCCTGCTTCCCGAGAAGATAGGCCTCTGAACCCTCCAGGATGACTTCACCAGTTGGCACAAGTACCGTGCCGAGTTTGTCCTTCAGCCTCCTGACCTCGTAGTTGGGGGGGGTGCCGTCGTCCCTCCTTGCCGGTACGAAGAAGGTGCATACGGATCTGATGCCTGGAGGCGAGCCCCCCCTGACCCTCGCCGTCACTATGGCGCCGTCCGCAAGTCCCGCGTTGCTGGCGAAGTACTTGTTACCACCGTGCAGCCTGAACCTCTCACCGTCTGGAACGGCCTCCGTTCTAGTGTTCGCCAGGTCACTGCCTGCCTGTATCTCGGTGTAGAACGTGGCCCCCCCAAGCCACATGTCAGGGCCAGCGAACCTCTCAACGTACCTATCAAGGGCGCCGCTGCCGTATTTCATGAGAGCGTAGAGCGTCTGGCCCGTGAGGGTGAGAGTGCAGAACAGGCCCGCATCGGAGACCAGGTAGGCGGAGAGGAAGTGCGTCATCAGGTCTCTTTCCCTGTATATTGAGGAGTTCACGCCCATCCCGTGGAGGCGGCGCAGTATGTCCCAGTGAGATCGGGAGAGCCAGACCGCATCGAGCCTCCTGTCATCAATGCCGTAGCTGACCAGCTTCGGGCGGCCGAAGTGGTCAAGGAACATGGCCTCCTCCATGAGCTCCTCTGACACATAGAGGCCGAGGCCCGAGAGCGTGCCAGACCTTTCCCTGAAGCCTGTGTACTCCAGGAATGTCCTGAGGGGCCTGTCCTCACTGAAGTAGTTGATCCCCCCCTTTGACAGGAAAACGCTGGAGAAGTCGAGTCTCATGGGGGAATGCATGTTGGAAAGCGTTAATAATGGTTTCACAGTGACCCCCCCAGGTATAAAGGAATGCTCCCGTGGCTGCCTATGCCATATTCCGTCCCCCCCGGAGGTGGCATGGAAATGAGGTCACCTGCAGGCCACGGTACCACTCGGACCGGCTGGTTTCCTGCCTTGGCGGGAGAGCGGGGTACCACCTAAAGGCTTAAGAAATAGAAGTAAATACGACCCCCCCGCTCCTTCTTTAGGGGCGCTGGGGTGCTCCGACCCCCCCGCTGGAATGCACCGATTCCAGGGTAGAAGAGATGAGTGAACACAGGAACCTGATTCTGGCAAGCGTGATGATAGGCATGCTCATGTCGGCCATAGACACCACCATTGTTATACTGGCACTGCCGACGATCACAGAATCGCTCAAGGCACCCTTCCTTGACACAATCTGGGTCATACTGATATACCTACTGGTCCTCGCGGCGCTGACAACACAGCTGGGGGAGGCTCGGGGACATATTCGGCAGGGGGAGGGCATTCAACATAGGCTTCCTGCTCTTCATAGCCGGCTCCGCTGCGTCTGGCGCCGCACCCGATGCCAGGTTCCTCATAGCGGCCAGGGCCTTCCAGGGCCTGGGCGCCGTCCTGATCCAGGGGGAACAGCAGCGCCATAGTAGCTGACTACTTCGAGCCGAGCCAGAGGGGCAGGGCCTTCGGCATAACCTCCATGGGCTGGAACATAGGCGGTGTCCTCGGGATTGTCTTGGGCGGCATAATCACCACGTTCATAGGCTGGCGGTACATATTCTACATCAACGTGCCAGTGGGCCTCATAGGGTTCGCTTTAGGCCTCAAGTACATAAGGGACAACAGGAGGACAGAGACAAAGATCGACTATGCGGGCACTGTGCTCCTCGTGCTGCTGCTCTCCCTCATATCATACGGTGCGGTGGAGATCGCAGGCAACGGCGTGAAGGCCTCCTACATAGCCATGGTCCTGGTCGGCCTCGTCCTCCTTGTGCCATTCGTGCTCATCGAGAGGAGGGTCAGGGACCCCCCCGTGATCTCGATGTCCGCCTTCAGGGAAAAGCTTCTCTCCCTGTCCCTGACGGCCGCAACGCTGCAGGCTGTGGGATTCCTCTCAGTGCTCTTCCTCATCATAATGTACCTACAGGGCATCAGGGGGCATGACCCCCCCCTGGACGCCTCACTCCTCCTTGTCCCTGGCTACGTCGTGTCGAGCCTGCTCGCACCCAGGATGGGGGCGCCTCTCCGACAGGGTCGGACCCAGGCTCATCGCTGGCACCGGCATAGCACTCATGGCAGTGGGCGTCCTCGTCTACCTGCAGATGGGGGTCAGCACATCGATATACATTGTTGTCCTGGGCTCGATTGTTACAGGGATCGGAGGTGCAATGTTCTGGCCCTCTAACAACAGCGCAGTCATGGCGGGCCCCCCCTAGGAACCTCTACGGCTCAATATCTGGCCTCCTGAGGACACTGACGAACATAGGCACTCTCATGAGCTACGTCATAGCCATATCCATAGCCGCACTGTCGGTACCCAGGTACGTGGCATTCGAGGTCTTCCTGGGGGGGGTCACGAAGCTGGTTGGGGGGCGTGTCGTCAAAGTTCATGGTGGGGGGGATACACGCCGCCCTGATAGCGAGCCTGGTTATACTCGTGGGAGCGGCGATTGCGTCCTTCTCAGGCGGGAACGGGAGGGCCAGGCAGGACTACCGACCGAGTCTGCGGGTAAGAAGTGATGCTGGAATTTCCAGGGTCCCAAACCATTACCCCCCGGGCCGCCAGGATTAACAGAATGCTGGACTATATGCCTGACATGGCATCCCGCAGGATTCTGTTTCCCTTGATGTTACACCCAGCTGCGTGTGATACGCGCCTGGAGCGATCCGGCCCCATCCCCCCCTGAGTGCCAGTATCAGAGCACCGGGGGGGTCTACGGAACATGGTGGAGGGGGGGCATCACGACCTGCAAGGGCCCTGCGATCATGTGTTCGTGCCCGAAACGGTGTGAGGGGGGGAGAAACTTTTAAGCCATCCAGGGATGCTCAAGCATGCTGAGGTCCCTCACGCTAATCCTTGTGATGCTCCTCATCCTAACCCTGATCCCGCTCTCACACCCTCATGCCCAGGTACAGGGCGGCGTTTTCCCGGGGGAAGGGCATGCAGGTCAACCCGTTCAGCTCCTACCAGGCCGAACCGGCCCCCCCTGTGGGCATAGCGGACTACGGCATAGGCCCAGGTGGCACCCCCCCTTACGAGTACAGGACCAGTTCCTTTCTAGGCACTGTTAGCATAGGTTCGCTGCGAACCTATAACGGCTCGCTAAACAGCACCGCCAGCGACATGTCCATACAACTGAATGTCAACCTGGTCTTCAACGATTCCGGAGTGCAGTATGTGTACTGGGTACAGGACGTTGCGTTCCTGAACACCACAAATGGCCAGGTGTTCTTCATAGACAACATATGGAACATGAGTTCTCCAGGCGCGAGCATGTACAACTCAACGGTCTCAGGCAACGGCACAGTGGCGCCTGCGGGAAAGAGTATCGATTACTATTACTACGCGCCCAACAACACGCTCCCCCCGGCAACGGAATAGACCTGAGGTACCCTGCAACCCTCGACCTCATGGTCAACGCCACGCAGCCAGGCAGGGACCCCCCCGAGGTCACCTTCTATTACAATGACGGGTACGGGTGGGTGGCCTTCGACACCGTTACATTCACCTTCGCAACCAACGTCTCCGGAAAGCCCGTGTTCGAGGTGAACGGCTTCCAGTACGAGCCCACAGGATACACGTTCTACGATGCGGAGCTCATACTCGGCGGGCCGGGGAACGGGACGGGCACTCAGGATATGGATTCGAATGTCTACCTCTCGCTCCTCTACTACAACGGCCACAACTTCCAGGAGATAGCGAACGCATACAACTTCGGCTCTAACACTGCAGAGACCCTGTGGAACGCCACGGACAGTGCCTACTACTACCCGCAGAACGGGTCGCTGTTCGCCCTTGTGAAGAACAGCTCCACCGGTGACGCCCTTGGAACCATATACACGAGCAACGAGGTCAGCTTCCTCAACATCTCCACCGGCTTCTACTCTGGGTACGTTGAGGTCAACAACACCGGGTATGCCTTCAGTGGCTGGTCAGCCAACCTGACACTGGCCCCCCGGCACGTACGAGGTCAGGCTGCTGGACAGGGGGGGCCAGGTGGTATTCCAGCAGAACGTGACTCTGAAGGCCGGCCATTACAGGCACCTGGACGCCGGGAAGCTCTACACCGTCACGTTCACAGAACACGGCCTCCCACAGGGTTACGGGTGGGAGGTCAGGCTGGACACAGGCACAGTGCTGAAGGGAGACGCGCAGAACCTCTCCGTGCAGCTCTCCAATGGAACCTACAACTATACCGTCATATCGCTTGAGAACACCTACTTACCTGTGAACTCCACCGGCACGTTCTTTGTCAACGGGTCCAACACCGTGCTGTATGTGAACTTCACGCTCCTCACCTACAGGGTCGATTTCATGGAGAGCGGCCTGCCTGCCGGCGCAAAGTGGTCGGTAACCATAGGCAACATGAGCGTCAGCACATCGAACAGGACCATAGTGTTCGAACTGCCCAACGGCACCTATAACTTCACTGTACACTGGAGCAACACCACCTATCTGCCATACCCGGACATGGGCACGTTTTATGTGGACGGGAAGGGCATTTCCCTTTACATAACGTTCTACAGCACACTCAACACCGTGACGGTGGAGGAGACGGGCCTCTCAGGGCAGGTGTGGAAGATCGTGGTCGGAAACTATACGGTCGAAACGTCCAGCACGGCCCTCAGCATACTCATGCCGAACGGGACATACAGTGTCCTGGTACAGGCTCCTCCCGGGTACAGGGCAGAATACAACAGCACCCTGAGGGTGGACGGTTCCAACGTGACACTGCAGATAAAGTTCGAGAAGGTGTCAAACGGCCTCCTGACGTTTGGCCTCGTGATCCTGATCCTTGTTGCGGTCGTGGTGGCAGCCGCAGTGATCAGGAGGAGGTGAGGCCCCCACCTCCGTAGGTGCACCAATAAGGTACCCGGCCGGTTGGGTTTATTAAAGAACATGCACTATCAACGCATCATGCTGGCAATGGAGCCCGTCATACGTTTCGAAACATCCAGGCCGGATTCCGTGCTCGGGCCCCCACACTGAAGGGGGGGAGATGGTGAGGATTAACGCCTACCTGCGCTTGCCTTGGAGGCATGGGTGGAGACGGCCGGCGGGAGGATCGGCATGGAGGAGGTGGGGGAGAAGTTCTTCACGTGCCTTGCAGGCAGGGAAGTCCTTCCGCATGAGTACTGGGTGTGCTACAGGGAGATCGGTGGGTACGTCTCAAGGCGTAAAGACCTTACTCCTTCAGGCCGTCCATAAGCGACTTCGAGATATACCTGTACAAGAGCGGCAGGCTCTACGAGAGTTACAGGACCTGGGTGCCCACATCATGACGATAGAGGGCGTCGAGGGCGTGAGGTTTGCCGTGTGGGCGCCGAACGCCAGGGCGGTGTCCGTGATCGGGAACTTCAACCACTGGAAGCACGGGGGGGCGCACCCCCATGGTGAACGTACAGGACTCGGGCATATGGGAACTCTTCGTGCCCGGGATCGGTGAGGGTGAGGTATACAAGTACGCCGTGCGCTGGAGGGACGGCACGGTAAAGGAGAAGGCGGACCCGTACGCCTTCAGGACAGAGAAGAGGCCGAACACCGGTTCAGTGGTCGCCTCCCTGGACTATGAGTGGAGGAGCAGCTTCAGGGGGGGTGAGCAGTCTGATGCTTCAAGGCCCATGGCCGTCTACGAGGTGCACCTGGGCTCCTGGAAGCGCGACCCTGCCCGGCCCAACGACTTCCTTTCATACGACAGTATAGCAGAGGACCTGTGCAGGTACGTGAAGAGCATGGGCTTCACGCATGTGGAGTTCCTGCCCCTCATGGAGCACCCCCTTGACGAGTCCTGGGGGGGTTACCAGGTCACCTCGTACTATGCGCCGAGCGCCAGGTACGGCGATCCTGTGGGGGGGCTGAAGAGGCTCATAGACCGGCTGCACTCCGAGGGCATAGGCGTGATCCTGGACTGGGTCCCCGCACACTTCCCTGACGATGACTTCTCGCTCTCAAGGTTCGATGGAACGCACCTCTACGACCATGAGGACCCGAGGCTGGGCAGGCACCCTGACTGGGGTACCAGGATATTCAACTACGGCAGGAACGAGGTGCGGAACTTCCTCATATCGAGCGCGCTATTCTGGCTCAACGAGTACAGGGCAGACGGACTCAGGATCGATGCAGTATCGTCGATGCTCTACCTGGACTATTCAAGGAAGCCAGGTGAGTGGATACCGAACCGCTACGGGGGGGGAGGGAGAACCTTGAGGCCATAGAGTTCCTCAGGGAACTGAGCAGGGCGGTGAAGCAGTACAGGCCCGATGCTGTTCTCATTGCAGAGGAGAGCACAGCCTGGCCCGGCGTCACAAGGACACCGGAGGAGGGGGGGCCTGGGCTTCGACTACAAGTGGAACATGGGGGGGTGGATGCACGACACCCTGGACTACTTCTCCAGGGACCCCATCTACAGGAAGTACGAGCAGGACAGGCTGACCTTCGAGATGTGGTACGCATACAGCGAAAGGTACATACTGCCCCTGTCCCACGACGAGGTAGTGCACGGCAAGGGCTCACTGATAGGCAAGATGCCAGGCGATGCCTGGCAGAAGTTCGCCAATCTGAGGCTCATGCTCTCCTACATGTTCATGTTCCCTGGCAAGAAACTCCTCTTCATGGGAAACGAGATAGGGCAGTTCTCGGAGTGGAACGTGAAGGGGGGGCAGGTGGACTGGGCACTGCTCTCCAGGACCGAGCACAGGGGGGGCCTCCAGGTCCTGGTCAGGGACCTCCTGGCCCTCTACAGGGAGACGCCCGCACTGCACCAGGCGACTGCGACAGCCAGGGGGGGTTCAGGTGGATAGACTTCTCGGACAGGGACAACAGTGTCATAAGCTTCATCAGGAGAGGTAAGGGTGATGAGGTGGTGTGCGTGTTCAACATGACCCCGGTGGTCAGGCACGGGTACAGGGTCGGTGTACCGGAGCCAGGGTATTACAGGGAGGTCTTCAACTCGGATTCTTCATTCTACGGGGGCTCCAACACCGGCAACATGGGCGGCCGGTCCTCTGAGAGGGTGCCCTTCCACGGCTTCGGGCAGTCCGTTGAACTGACGCTGCCGCCACTGGCCGCTATCATGCTAAGGAGGGATTGACCTGTCAGGCACCATAAGGATAAGCCAGGTATGGCCCGTGGTCGAGTGCAACCGGTACCCGGTGAAGAGGACCGTTGGCGAGGATGTTGAAGTAAGGGCGAGGGTCTTTTCTCACGGCACTGACGTTGTCCTGGCAGCCCTGAGGTACAGGGCCGCCGGTGGCAGGTGGAAGGAGGTCCGCATGAGACCGCAGCCCGACGACTACTTCACCGCATCGTTCACGATAGAGAGGCTCAGCGACTACGAGTTCTCGGTCGCAGGGTGGCACAGCCCGCTCCTCACATGGGCCAGGGACTTCGCCAAGTGGTACGCTTCTGGCGAGGACGTGAGTATGGACGCGGAGGAGGGCAGGGAGATACTGTCAAGGGCCTCGGGAAGAGGCCTGCCAGCAGGGCAGCGGTGCTCAAGCGCCTCATGGAGCCATAGTTGCCAGGGACTACGGCACCATCGCTTCCCTCTCCACCTCACCCGGACTGACGGAGGCGGCTTTCCTGTTCGACAGGAGCTGCACCTGGAGGAGGGCGAGGCCGTAAGGGTCAGGGTGGAAAGGGAGGAGGCAAGGTTCGCATCATGGTACGAGTTCTTCCCCCGCTCGTGCACCTCCGACCCGGGGGGGAAACACGGTACGCTCAGGGACTGCACGGCCATGCTCAGGCATGCCAGAGACCTCGGTTTCGACACAGTGTACATAACGCCGATCCACCCGATAGGCAGGACGAACAGGCGTGGAAAGAACGGAGTGATACCGTGCGCGCGGGGGGGACCCGGGGGGGAGCCCGTGGGCCATAGGGAGCGATGAGGGCGGGCACAAGAGCGTGAACCCTGATCTCGGCACACTGGAAGACTTCAGGGAATTTCTGAGGAAGGCGAGGTCGATGGGCCTCGAGGTGGCCATGGACATCGCTCTCCAGTGCTCCCCCCCCGACCACCCGTACGTGAGGGAGCACCCGGAGTGGTTCAGACACAGGAAGGACGGTTCGATCAGGTATGCGGAGAACCCGCCGAAGAAGTACTTCGACATATACCCCCCCTTTGACTTCGACACCACCGACAGGGAGGGCCTATGGAACGAGATGCTCTCCATCTTCCTCTTCTGGGCAGAGCAGGGCGTCAGGGCCTTCAGGGTCGACAACCCGCACACCAAGCCCACAGACTTCTGGGAGTGGCTGATAGCGAAAGTGAGGGAAAAGTACCCTGATGCCATATTCCTCGCAGAGGCGTTCACGAGGCCATCCATTATGTACGAGTTATCGAAGGTTGGCTTCTCCATGTCGTATACATACTTCACATGGAGGAACTATGACTACGAGATCAGGGACTACTTCACCGAGATAAACAGCGGCGAGGTGGCGGAGCATTTCAGGCCCATGCTCTTCACCAACACCCCCGACATACTCACAGACGTTCTGCAGAAGGGGGGGCAGGCCAGCGTTTATGATGCGTGCAGTGCTTGCGGCCACGCTGTCACCGCTATGGGGGGGCATATACAGCGGCTTCGAGCTCTGCGAGAACAGGGCCAGGCCGAACTCGGAGGAGTACTTGGACTCGGAGAAGTACGAGGTGAAGGCCAGGGACTTCGGTGCCCCCCCGGGGAACATAAACGCCTTCATAGCGAGGCTGAACCAGATCAGGAGGGAGTGCAGGCCCCCCCTGCAGTTCTTCAGGAACGTGGAGTTTTACAGGTCAGACAACCCGAACATAGTGTGTTACTCCAGGTGGCACGGTGATGAGTGGGTCTACGTGGTTGTGAACGTGAACCCATTCGAGGAGCACTCCGCAACGGTGCAGGTGCCAGTATGGAAGTTCGGCATTGGCTTCAACGAGCCCTACAGGATGGAGGACCTGCTCAGTGGTGAAGTTTATAACTGGGTTGGGGGGGAGTACAACTACGTGAAACTCACACCAGGAGAGAGGTGTGCACACGTTCTGAGGAGGAGAGCATGATAGACAGGACGAACCTCCTCTGGTACAGGGATGCGGTCTACTACGAGCTGCACGTGAAGTCTTTCTACGATTCCAACAACGACGGGATAGGGGACTTCAACGGCCTTAGGGAGAAGCTGGATTACCTGAAGGGCCTGGGCATAGACTGCGTCTGGCTCCTACCCTTCTACAAATCGCCCATGAGGGACGACGGGTACGATATATCCGATTACTATTCGATACAGCCGGAATACGGGACGATACAGGACTTCAGGAAGTTCCTTGACGAGGCGCACGACATGGGCATAAGGGTCATCGCGGACCTCGTCCTGAACCATGTGTCGGACCAGCACCCCCCCTGGTTCCAGGAGGCCATAAAGAGCAGGGACAGCCCGTACCATGACTGGTTCGTCTGGAGCGATACAGACCAGAAGTACAAAGGCGTGAGGATAATATTCATAGACACAGAGAAGTCGAACTGGACCTGGGAACCGAACACGCAGCAGTACTACTGGCACAGGTTCTACAGCCACCAGCCGGACCTGAACTACGACAACCCAGCGGTGAGGGAGGAGATAAAGAACGTGGTGCGTTTCTGGCTCCGCATGGGCCTGGACGGGTTCAGGTGCGACGCAGTCCCGTACCTGTTCGAGAGGGAGGGGGGGACCAGCTGCGAGAACCTACCGGAGACGCACCAGTACTTCAAGGAACTCAGGAGGATGATCGATGAGGAGTTCCCGGGCTGCATCCTCCTGGCCGAGGCCAACCAGTGGCCCACGGAGGCGAAGCAGTACTTCGGGAACGGCGACGAGTTCCACATGGCCTTCAACTTCCCCCCCTCATGCCCAGGATCTTCATAGCTCTGGCCAGGGAGAACGCCTTCCCCCCCATAGAGGACATCATAAAACAGACGCTGCCAATACCTGAGAACTGCGACTGGATGATATTCCTCAGGAACCATGATGAGCTCACGCTCGAGATGGTGACCGATGAGGAGAGGGACATAATGTTCAGTGAGTACGCTAAGATACCGAGGATGCGCCTGAACCTGGGCATAAGGAGGCGCCTCGCGCCCCTTGTGGACAACGACAGGGCAACACTGGAACTGCTGCACGCGATGCTCCTCACGCTGCCTGGGAACCCAATCCTCTATTACGGGGACGAGATCAACATGGGCGACAACATCTACCTGGGCGACAGGAACGGCGTCAGGACGCCCATGCAGTGGAGCGCAGACAGGAACGCTGGCTTCTCCAAGTGCGACCCGGAGATGCTCTACTCCCCCCCGTCATAACGAACCCGAACTACCACTACGAGACCTTCAACGTTGAGGCGCAGTCCAGGCTCCAGACATCGTTCCTTAACTGGCTTAAGAGGATAATAAGGGTGAGGAAGCGCTACTCCCTCGTCCTGGGCCGCGGGGGGGAGATAGAGTTCCTGCACGGCGGCAACGAGAGGGTCCTCGCCTACCTGAGGAAGTACGGGGGGGAGCAGAGGATGCTCTGCCTCTTCAACCTGTCCAAGAAGCCCACCTACCTCCAGCTTGACCTCAAAGAGTACAGGGGGGGCTACACCCCCTGTCGAGACCATATCCCAGGAGCCGTTCCCGCCCATAGGAGAGCTGCCGTACTTCTTCACCCTCCCCCCCGGGCGCGCATACTTCTGGTTCGAACTGCAGCAGACGCAGGGTGGTGCACAGTGAACGGCGGCCTGGAGAGGTTCCTCTTACAGACGGTGCCGAAGATGAGGTGGTACCCCCTTCAAGAGGGAGAGGATCACGAAGGTCTCGGTGGAGGGGGGGCAGGTAAGGATAGATGGCGAGAGGTCTGTGGTGTGCTGCAGGTATTTCTTCAACAGCGGCAGGAGCGAGCTCCTCATGATACCTGTTGTGGAGATGCACGGGGGGAGGCCCTTGACGGCACACAGGACGAGGTGGTGCAGGACCATCTGCTCCAGATGATCGACATGGCCTCCGGGGGGGAAGGCGTGGTTTTCCAGGGCAGGAGGTTCAGCGGCGCACCCAGGAGGTACGGAGAGAGGAGGATCTTCCAGGGGGGGGAGCAGAGCAACACCAGCATCCTCTTCGGCAGGGAGGTGATGCTGAAGGTCATAAGGAGGTTCACCCCTGGCCCCCCCAACTGACTGGGAGATGCCCCTCATGCTGAGGAAAGGTGGGTTCAGGAGGGTGCCAGAACCATCGGGATAGTTGAGGCAGTTATGGGCAGCGAGAGGGGGGGACATTCCTGAGCGCTTCAGGGTTCGTGGAGAACGACGGCGATGGCTGGTCAAGGTTCACGTCAACGCTCACAGGCAGTGGCAGTGGCCTGAAGGCAGATGTCACTGACCTGGGTGAGAACCTTGCCAGGATGCACAACATCCTCCTGGAGTCCGGGAGCGAGGTGGCATCCAGGCAGAGGATAGAGACACTGAGGGCATCCGTCATGCGGAACCTCTCCGCACTGAGGGAGAGGGTGCAGGAGGGCAGGCCTTCTGAGGTACTGGGTTCACTCTCACTTGTGAATACGATCGACGGTTCCCTTGCCAGCGTCCTGGGGGGACGAGGTTCTGCAGGATACACGGGGGGGACCTCCACCTGGGTCAGGTGCTCCACAGCCCGGACGGGTATTACTTTATAGACTTCGAGGGGGGAGCCGGCAAGACCGCTGGAGGAGAGGATCGCCATGAACTCGCCCCTGAAGGACCTGGCTGGCCTGGTGCGCTCGCTGCACTACGCCGCCACTTTCGCCTGGAAGGTGGGTGGCGCGGACAGGGACTCCATGGAGGCATGGTATGGGGAGCATTCCGACCTGCTCATCAGGAAATACATGGACAGGTCGGAACTGGTGGATGAGATGGGGGGGGAGCAGAGGGCCACCGCAGCCCTGAGGTTCTACACAATAGAGAAAGCGCTCTACGAGGTAAGCTACGAGATGAACAACAGGCCCGACTGGGTCCAGATACCCCCCCTAGAGTACATAGGTGGCCTCATAGCATAGTTTTAATATTGTACGAGAGCTGCAAGGGGGGTGGATATGCTGAAGGTTGGCAGGGGCTCCCCGTTCCCCGTCGGACCCACGTGGTCCGAGGAGGAGGGGGGGCGTTAACTTTTCAATATTCTCGGAGAATGCTACCGCGGTCTACCTTGAGATCTATGGCAGGCCTGATGACAGGGACCCGAAGGAGGTCATAGAGTTCAGGGAACAGGACGCCTTCCTGTGGCACTCCTTCGTCTCAGGCCTGGGCCCCGGCACCCTGTACGGGTACAGGGTGGACGGCCCATACGAACCGGAGAAGGGGGGGCTGCGGTTCAACAGGAACAAGCTCCTCATAGACCCCCTATACCAGGTCGATAACGTCGGAGATAAAGTGGAGCAACGACCTCTTCGGCTATAATATAGGTGATAGCAGGGAAGACCTCTCCTTCAACGAAGCCGATGATGCCGGAAACATGCCGAAGTGCGTCATCGTGGACGGGAACTTTGACTGGAAGGGGGACAGGAGGCCCAGGCACGAGTGGACAAGGACGGTCATATATGAGACGCACGTGAAGGCATAACCGCAAGGCACCCGGAGATAGAGGAGGAGATCAGGGGGGGCACATACAAAGCAATGGCGTCCGACAGGGTCATCTCTTACCTGAAGGACTTGGGCATCACCTCCGTGGAGCTCATGCCCGTGCACCACCATGTGGACGACAAGTACCTGGTGGACAGGGGGGGCCTCAGGAACTACTGGGGCTACAACACCATAGGCTTTTTCGCCCCTGACTTCAGGTATTCCAGTGACAAGTCTCCGGGCGGGGGGGCGGTGAGGGAGTTCAAGGAGATGGTCAGGCGCCTGCATGAGAACGGCATAGAGGTCATCCTCGACGTTGTATACAACCACACGGCGGAGGGCAACCACCTGGGCCCCACCCTGTCCTTCAGGGGGGGCATAGACAACCTCTCCTACTACCGTTTAGACCCAAAGAACCCCCCCAGGTACTATGTGGACTTCACCGGCACGGGGGGGAACAGCCTCAACGCCTCAAACCCCCCCTACGTGCTGCAGATGGTCATGGACAGCCTCAGGTACTGGGTACTGGAGATGCATGTGGACGGCTTCAGGTTCGACCTGGCCGCAACGCTTGCAAGGCAGCTGTTCGATGTTGACCGCCTATCTGCTTTCTTCGACATAGTGCACCAGGACCCTGTGATATCAAGGGTCAAGCTCATAGCGGAGCCCTGGGATGTTGGCCCTGGCGGGTACCAGGTGGGCCAGTTCCCGGCGCTCTGGGCGGAGTGGAACGGAAAGTACAGGGACTCGATGAGGAGGTTCTGGAGGGGGGACCCCCCCGGGATGATGGGTGAGTTCGCCACCAGGCTCTCCGGCTCGCCTGACCTGTATGAGGAGAACGGCAGGAGGCCGCACTCAAGCATCAACTACATCACATGCCATGACGGCTTCACGCTCAACGACCTCGTCTCCTACGAGAGGAAGCACAACGAGGCCAACGGCCACAACAACGAGGACGGCACAAACGACAACTACAGCGTCAACTTCGGCGTGGAGGGGCCCACTGAGGACAGGGAGATCCTGGCAAAGAGGATGAGGAGGATGAAGAACTTCATGATAACGCTCTTCACCTCGCAGGGCGTCCCGATGCTGCTGGGAGGCGATGAGATAATGAGGACGCAGCAGGGAAACAACAACGCCTACTGCCAGGACAACGAGATATCTTGGTACGACTGGAACCTCGACGAGAGGAAGAAGCACTTCCTGGAGTTCGTGAAGCTGGTCATACACCTCAGGAGGAACAACAACGTCCTGAGGAGGAGGAACTTCCTGAGCGGCGAGAGGCGACCGGACACAGGGGGGGCCAGGGACGTAATATGGCTGAGGCCGGACGGCACGGAGATGACGCAGGAGGACTGGTCAAAGGCAGAGCAGAAGTACCTGGCCGTGCACCTCTCGGGTAAGGTCAGGGACCCGTATGACGAGGAGGCGACAAACGGTGACCTCATACTCCTGTTCAACGCTTCCGACAGAGATGTTATGTTCAACCTCCCGCACAGCGAGCGCGGCTGGAAGGTGCTCATCGATTCTGTGAGCGATTCCCTCCAGTACTACCCTGCCCCCCCTGTCTACCAGGACCGCTACCTGCTGCGGGCCGATTCCGCTGCGGTGATACAGGAGATGTGAGCGTGTGCCCCCCCTCCGTCATGTATATTACGGCCGAGGAGTCCTCAACGGCCCTGGTGTTCTCCCTCTCCCCCCCTCCGTACTTCTTCCACCCCGTGTCCAGGAGCACCCTGGAGAGGGGGGGGAGGAGCATCCTTCCGTTGCCGGGGGGGAATGAGAGGGCCACGTTGAGTGTGTAGCCGTCGTGCCTGTATGCGAACACCACACCCCTCTGGCCGAACTTCCTGGCACCTATGAACTCCGAACCGATCACCATGGTCCTCCTCATGGATATCAGGTCGCTATAGAGCCTCCTGCAGCTGCTGTTCGCCGCCTTCGTGAGGGAACGCCAGTCCAGCTTGCTCCTCTGGAAAGCGGACACGTCCGTGGGGGGGTCGTAGAGGTCACCTGTGCCGCCGAAGGCCATGAACTCCCTTTTCCTGCCCTCCTTATGGCCTTCTTCATCTCCCGTCCGGCGGTCGGAGAAGAAGAGAAAGGGGGGGTTCTCCTCCATGTACTCCTCACCCATGAAGATCATGGGCGTGAACGGAGACATTATCGTTGCAACGGCGCCTATTTTGTACGTCTCGAAGTCAACCAGGGTGGACATCCTCTCGCCCCCCCTGAACCTGTTGCCCACCTGGTCGTGGTTCTGCATGTAGACGACGAAGCGCCACCTGGCAAGCCTTGACGCATCGGCCCCCCCGTGCGTCTTCTGCCTGTATGCGGAGTAGCGGCCGTTGTAGACGAACGAATGGTTGTATGCGTCCACCAGGTCCTCTATCCTCCCGAAGTCGGAGTAGTAGCCGTTGTTCTCGCCTGTCATTACCGCATGCAGTGCATGGTGGAAGTCGTCGCTCCACTGCCCATCGAAGCCGTAGCCGTAGGGCCCCGGCGATACGACCCTCGGGTCGTTCAGGTCGCTCTCCGCTATGAGCACGACCACGCGGCCCTCCTCCTGCGCAACCCTGTTCGCCCTCTCCGTCATCTCGGTGAGTATGTGCTTCGGTGAACTGTCAAAGATCGCGTGCACGGCATCGAACCTCAGGCCGTCGAACCTGAATGTCTTAAGCCAGTACTCCACGTTCTGCGCGAATATCTCCCTGACGAAGTCAGAACCGGGGGGGCCGTCGTAGTTGATGCACCTGCCCCAGGGAGTGGAATAGCGTTCTGAGAATATGTTGCACAGGGGGGGGTAGAAGTGGTTGCCCACCGGGCCGAGGTGGTTGTATACAACGTCCAGGATGACGGAGAGTGCCAGCCTGTGGCAGTGCTCCACAAAGTCCATCAAGTCCCTGGGGGGGTGCCGTAGTTGTGGTTTGGCGCGAAGGGAAAGACGCCGTCGTACCCCCAGTTGAAGGATCCCATGGCCTCCGCCACCGGCATGACCTCGATGGTGTTCACGCCAAGGTCCAGGAGGTCATCCACCTTCTCCGCCGCTGCCCTGAACGTGCCCTCGGGGGGGTGAAGGTGCCCACGTGCATCTCGTATATTATGGCATCCTCCAGGTGCCTCTCCGGGTTCCTGACCCTCTTCTCTGGACCGGGAAAGTACATGGCGGTGGGGGGGCCGAACACGCCCTCCGGCTGGTATCTCGACAGAGGGTCCGGTACCTTCGACCCGTCCTGGAGCACATAGAGGTACTGCTTCGAGTCGCCAGGCACGTCAACATGAAGGTGCCGTACTCGCCCCCCCTCTCCATTGCATATAGATTGCCGTCAACCTCTACCTTCATCTCCTTCTGGAGGGGGCGCCCAGACCGTTATCCTGATGTCCTGGCCGTCCCTCCTGGCCCCCCCGAGTTCCTTTGCTATCTCCCTTGGAAGCCTCAATTCAGTTCCCTCCAGAGCAGGTCAGCATAGGTCCTGCCGGGTGAATACATCCCGGCATATATGTTTCCGTCCCTCATGCTCCTCCAATTCCCTGGCGGCAGCTGCACCTCTGAGCCGCAGACGGAGAGGAGGGCAAAGGCCTCCACAGAACCGTCGGTGGAGTGTACCCACAGCCTCCCGCTGTCCTTGAATGCGCCCAGGAGCCTCACCGAACCCCCCCTGCCGTTCCTGAAGAGTGAGAGGGATTTCCTCACCATTTCCTGCTTCCATGGCACCTCCTCTCCCTCCCTCCTGCCCTGCCCCCCCAGGGCCTCAAAGTCCATCTGCCTCCTGTTGTCAGGGTCAACGAAGCTGAAGTTCCCCCCACCTCGGAGCCCTGGTAGAAGTCAGGGACGCCCGGGCATATGACCTTGCATGCTGTTGCGAAGAGCGATATCTCGTTTGCAAGCAGCCTGACCTTCTCCGAGATCGCCCCCCCCAGGCCACCATCTTCCATCATTTCCCTCGCTATCCCTGTGACCCTGCTTTCATAACCGGTGTCCGGTGTCTCCCATGATGTGACCAGGGAGCTCTCCCTCATGGCCTTCGTCAGGTGGGCAGTGAGCCTTTCATAGACATGCCCGTTTCCGTGGAGCGCGATGGCCAGCTGGAGCGCAGCGCTCAGGTGCTCGGCCCTAACGTCAGGGAACGTCCTTGCATACCTGAGAGGTGCGCTGTGTACTCGTCGGCAAAGTAGGATATGGCCGTGACCCTCCACCTCAGGTCCTCGCCCAGCTTGGTGTCGTGCGTGGATGTTGCGTTCATGGAAAGGGGGGGCCACCTGGAGCGGCCCTCAATGAACCTGGTGAACTCTTCATGCGATGAGGCCGGGTGTGACGGGTCATGGCCCACCTCGCATATTGAGATGAGTGGCGTGTACCTGTAGAAGGCCATGTCCTCAACAGATTTTGCGTGGCAGGAGACACAGAGCTGCTGCAGCCTCCTCACGGCATCAACGAGCCTCCTGTCGCCCAGGTGCTCACTTATGACCCGTGATACCTGGCCGGGTATCTGTTCCATTATCTCCTGTATCTCTGAAGACACCCTACCGCTCAGGTAATACCTGTACCTCCCTGCCCTTACAAGGAACTCGACCACGAACTTCTTGTACTCCTCAAGGGGGGGGCGTCGTAGGCTTCGGGATAGCCCTCCATGGCCTTCTTTAGCGTGGACGAGACGAAGTCCACATCGGGCCGGAGGCCCCCTTCTATGTTAGCGAGCTTGCACTCCTCCACCACCTTCCCGAAGCTGGCCTGGCCCGTGAGGCCCAGGTAAGTGCGCAGTACCTGTGAGAACCCATCGTTGCTGACCAGAAATGAGTCCAGCGCGTACATGAAGTCGTAGCCGGTGGTGCCCTCCACGGGCCAGTCGGGGTGCAGGGCCTCGTTCCGTGACAGGACCTTCTCCACATAGACCTTCAGTCCGCCGAGCCTCGAGCGAATGGACTGGAGGTAGCCTGTCGGGTCATAGAGGCCGTCTATGTGGTCGATCCTCACGCCATCTATTATGCCCTCGGAGGCAAGGCGGAACAGGAGCGCATGGGTATCCCTGAAAGCGTTCTCGTTCTCCTGCCTCACGGCAATGAGGTCGTTGACCATGAAGAAGCGCCTGTAGTTGATCTGTGCGTTCCCGTAGCGCCAGTACATGGGGTGCATGTTGAGCATCCTCACGAGCCTGTGCTTCTCTGTTTTGTTCGCTTCGATTGTCCCATCACCCCCCCTCCTAGGGAAGTTCTTCAGCTCCCCCCCGGCCACATCCCTGGGCACAGGCCATGTACCTGAGGGGGTTACGAGGCCCGGGCTGTCACCTGCAACGAAGGTTAGTGTGCCCTTTTCCAGGCAGGCATCGTAGGGTTCAGGGAGGAACGGAAAGGCGACCTTCCAGTCCTCCTGGCCACTGTGCCTGAGGTCAAGGTATGTTGAGTACCTGGAGGCGAAGCCGTTGACCATGAAGTCCCTGAGGAACACGTTCTCCGGCTGTAGGCCATGTGGTTCGGAACAAAGTCAATGATTATGCCCATACCCCCGGACTGGCAGGCCCTGGAGAGCGAAATTAGATCCCTTTCACCACCCAGCTGCTCGCTTACCTTCGAGTAGTCCACAACATCGTAGAAGTGGCTGCTGCCCTTCCTTGCCTCGGTGATAGGTGAGAGGTACAGGTGCGATATCCCCAGACCTTTGATGTAATCGAGTGCCTTCAGTGCGTCACCGAAGCGGAAGCTGCCGCTGAGCTGGAGCCTGTAAGTGGACGTGATTTCCGGCACGGTACAGAGAGGGATTCATCGTGTAAAACCTTTCAGCCAAAGTCACTAAGGGTCAAAAGAAGAAGTTGATCGTGTTGGCCCATAGGAAAACCGATATAAAATAGGTTCAGTGGCATCCTCACCCACTATAACTTAAACCACAAAGTCAAAGGCCATTGGAGACAATATGTGCTCAATAGAGCAGTGATTTAAGAATCCCAAAGAAAAAATCTATGAGAAATAACAGTAGACAGCTAGTAGGGCCGTTCTGATTTCGTGTTATTATTCGCCCAAGGGGGGGCCATGAGGTTCAGACTATCAGGCGTTCTTTGGAACTGTGCTCAAATAGATATGCCTAGGTTACTAGACTCTAGATTGCGTTCGAACTTAACACTATTACTTGATAGTAAATCGGATCCGTATATAGCGATCTTTTTCAGGATCCAAAGGAGAGGTTGTGGATAAAGTGCGCATTTTTCTCTTTTATTGCTTGACGTCAACAAAGATTGCTTTGTTTGGAGTGGCCTACACTTGATTTCTGGCCTTAACATGCCGCGTTTTGCCGTGGCCTGCCTTGCATTTATGAAACTCCAGAAGCACCGAATTTTCTAATCTTTATAACATGCAAAGTTGATCCTAGGCTGCGACGGTGGGCATAGACAAAATTGCCGGCCTGAACAACGTGCCAACTGCTCGCGGTATAGGGGGGGAATTCGCTGGGAGGATGCAGGCCATTCTAGGAAAGAACGTAGTCTCACTCGTTACGGATAAGCGTTACTGGGACATGGATTATCCTGGAGAAAAGGTGTAAGGCTATTTTCCACCATTGACAAACGGCTACCTACTAAACCTCTTTACCTTTAGGTCTCTCATGAAGAAATACTATAAGGGAAAGTCCCCCCCACATGTGCTTACTCCATTTTTCTTCATTGGAACGGAATACAGGGCTAAGAGCGTTGTTACGCTGCACGATACATATTTCAAGTGGAACAACTCATGGCTGATTAGGCTGACGTCAAAGATCGTCAGGAAGTATGCCAGCTTCAGTAATGTGATTTCTATATCAGAGCAGACGAAGGAAGAGCTTATTAAGGATGGATACAGGGAAGAGAATTTCACAGTAATATACCATTACATAGACCCCGTGTTTAAGAAGATTGAGGGAATCGACAAGGAAGAAAAGACTGTCCTTAATGTGGGTGACTGGACTCATAATAACAACTCTATTGTTAACAAGGCCATCAAGCGAAAGTAATACCACATTCACGTAGGCAGAGATGTTGTGGCAGATGAAAATTAAGACCTGATCCCGCACGAGGAACTCGCAAAGCTATATAACAGGGCGTCAGTGTTGATTAGGCTTTCTGATTTTGAGGGGTTTGGTTATCCACCTCTAGAAGCTCTGTTCTGTGGAACACCAGCTGTTGTGAGCGATATAGCTGTCTTCAGGGAGACCCTGGTTGAGGCAGGCGTCTTCGTGAAGAAAGATGAAAGGAGCATACTGGACGGAATCGAGTATGCTTTAGAGAACAGAGTTTAGTTGGTGAACAAGTTTGAATCAATAGGGTGTCTCACATTTCCCAGATGGCTCGACGAGTGCCTAAGAACATCAGGCGGGGGGGTTGAGCGGGACCCTAACACTGTAGATTTCTATGAGGGGGGGATCGTATACATCCTTGCTGTGATATCAAGCATCAGATCGATAGGAGAGAGATATGGTGACGCTAAATCGCTGACAGACATAAGATGAGACACCCTTAGGGTGTCTCATCCTTCAGCAAACGACGATCTCCATTACCTCCATTAGTCTTTCTCCTCTCTTCATGTTTGATATGGTCATGAAGTTGTAAGCAATTGCCTTTAGTCGGAGTGATGTTCCGTAACCCCCCCTGTCCTTAACATGCCAGGTGTTCACTCCATACCCATTATGCCTTCAAGTAGGGAGAAAGTGCGTTCTATTTCCCACCTGAGCGAGTGAAGAGGAGGGTATTCCTTCCTCAGATCTATGCCTATCTTCCTGTAAACAGATAACCGTTCAGGTACGTGCCCCTCATCCTATTCGTATCTATTGTGGGAATGCAATGTGTGTTCCCGAATGTGTAATCATAAAATCCGATGTCATTTATTACTGGAATATTAAACTTCAAAAATGTCTTGAATGACAATCCTCTTTTAACGATACTTAGATCGTATTTTATTGTTGATTCCTTCAATGGCAATGTTGCTGAAAACGGATATTCAAATTCAGTATTGAAGGAAATACTTTTACCAAAGGTGATCCGATGAATCCCTTACTGTTATCCGGCTTTGGCATTTCAATAGAGGTGAATAAAGCACATCTTATCATAAAGCAGAAAGATTTCATAAAAGACTTAGAACCTCACCGGATACCTTATGATTCAATCATAATTGACGGTCATTACGGTTCGATCAGCTTTGAAGCGATGAGATGGCTTTCAAAGCACGATGTTTCAATAGCGTTATTGAACTGGAATGGAAATTTATTATCCGTAACACAACCTCAGGAAACACTTAATGCCGATCTGAAAATGAAGCAATATGAAAAATACCATGATCCTGAATCGAGGTTATACATAGCCAGTCAGATCGTGAAACAAAAGGTCAAGTCCTCATTAGGCTTGATTAAGGCATTATCAAAATTCTATGATATCGATTTAACAGCAATAAACAGGGAAATTCAAAGAGTGGATTATGATAACATAAACGGTCTTATGATGTATGAGGGACGCATTGCATCGGCTTACTGGACTGAGTTATCCAAGATATTCAATTCTCTGGCAAAAGATTTCAATTTTCAGTCAAGGAAAAACCTATCATACTCGTGGAATATGAATGCGTCCGATCCAGTCAACGCTTTACTGAATTATGGATATGCGATATTAGAATCAATGGTAAGGAAAGATATCAATACAATAGGGCTTGATGTCTCTATCGGATATCTTCATGAGATAGCGCCGTCCAAGCATCCTCTTGTCTACGATTTACAGGAATTGTTCAGGTATGTTGTTGATTATTCTGTTATCGAATTACTGGAAACAAAATTGAAGAGATCGGATTTCATAACAACCGAGAATTACCATATCAGATTGAAGCCAAACACCGCTAAACGGCTGATTGAAAAAATTAAGGACAACTTCAACAAGCGTTATGAATTCAGGAATAAACAGCACACGCTTGATAACATAATGTTTGAGAATGTTAGGGAATTGAGCAGATACGTATCTGGAAAAATAAAAACGTTGGATTTCAGGATACCTGATATTGAAATCTCAAGAAATGATACTATCGATATGCAGGATAAGATTATGTCAATTGATCCTGAAAAAAGGAAAGCCTTGAAAATTAATAAATCAACTCTCTGGTATCAGCAAAGAAAGATTAAAGAGGGTAAGACCATTAAACTCTATAACAAGACAAAGGTGAAGATAGAATGAGCATATATCAATCAATTCAGAGGATTAGCCCTATCTTATGGTGGAAGCATAGTTTTACAATTGAGAATTTAAATTTGAATCCGTTATTAAAAAAATTCTTTGATGAAAATAAGAATTGCCCAAGTTTCAATGATAGGCATGAGCATTTCAAGTACATCAACGATAAAGTAATCAAAGAAGACCCGATTGATTACCTTGAATTTGGTGTCTATAAAGGGGGGGATTCCATTAGGGAATGGTCTTCTTTAAACAAAAATCCAGTTAGCAGATTCTATGGCTTTGATTCATTTGAAGGGTTGCCTGAGGATTGGACATATACAATGAGGAGAGGTGAATTTAACTTGAACGGAAATATTCCACATATCGATGATTCAAGAGTTAAGATGGTTAAAGGTTTATTCCAAAATACCCTACGCCCGTTCCTAAAATCTTTTCGAAGGATACAGAGAATAGTTGTTCATCTTGACGCAGATTTATTTTCGAGCACATTATATGTTTTAACTTCACTAGACCCTTTTTTAGAAAAAGGAGATGTTTTGATGTTTGATGAGTTTAGTGCACCAACCGGTGAATTTAAGGCATTCATAGACTATAAGACAGCTTTTTATAGAGAATTCAAAATGGTCTCTAAAGTACCATTTAATGGTTGGCTTGCTAACCAAGTTGCTTTCTTGATAGAGAAGTAATGGTAATTCTTTAGAACTTTTCAATAACTCGGCTGTGCCAGAGCTTGAAACACAGAATCAAACAATTTGGACGAGACTCGGGTTATTGGTATAGATGATGATTCATACCTTGAATACGAAAATATCAAGGAATTCTATGAATGGATTTTATCATAGAGGCCTAAGGATGTCAGGGATATGGGAATATCACGACAAGCCCTCTACAAAATAAAAGCAAAGATAAAGAGTGGAAAGCATCTGAATCCAAGGGTTAAGATCGTTAAAATTCTCTTAACATTGTATAACGTTAGCAGATTGGTAAACACAAAAAGTTAAAAAAATTAACTTGTAAATGTCAAACGTTAGACATATAAAACATTGGTAAATTTTAACATTGACACAACTTTACATTTGACCCAAATAGTCTAATATGCCCGACTTTAAGGCAAATTTTCTGAAAATAAATTTCAATTATTAATATATCAAAAAAACATATTTATGATAAAAACGTCAACTTTTTTCAGCCTTATCTATATCCCCCCCATAATTTAAATGGGCCCGTCCGGATTTGAACCGGAGTTTCCAACTCCCGAAGCTGGAAGGATGGCCAGGCTACCCCCCCACGGACCCTGCTATCCTGTAATTGCGGATCCGTATTTCTTACTTTCTGATACTACACCTTGCTTGGGATGGCCTTAACCACAGAAGTACGTTCTGACCCAGGCATGCCTGGTGCATTCTGTAAAGAGCATTTTGATGCAGCGTTATAATTGTGTCCAATCTCCCAACTGGCATGCAGCCTGTGAGAAAGTTAATTCGCAGGAGAATACCGATTATTGTAATATGGGTAGTCATAGTGCTGGCGATAACGCCTGCAGTTCTCGATTCGTCACACTACATCAACTATTCGAACCAGGTGGTGGTCAACAGCAAATCCGAATCTGCCCAGGCCCAGAGGATAATCTCCTCAGATGTCTCGAATAACTCATCGCTCATCGTTGTGATACAGGAAAGCTCCTGGTCTTCCGTATGGGCAAACTCAACAGCACAGCGCGTCCTGCAGTTGCAGAGTGCCTTACAGGCATCAGGAGTGCCCCATTACTCACATTCCACGTCAGTGTACTCCGCTTACGCCTCGCTTATAGACAAGTACCTCTCTGGAAAGGCCCTGTCCCTCATCAAGGAGACATATGGTGAAGTCCAGAGCAATTCCAACTACCTCTTCACGTTCCCCCCCCACACATTCTACACCGAGTGGTCAAAGTACGGGTTCAGCAACTCATCGATCTCCCTTGCGGCAAAGGCCTCTGGTTTAATGGGAACAACAGCTACGAGGCCGCTTTCCTGCAGAACCTCAACATGACCGCTGGCATGCCAGGCCAGAGGATCGAGGAGGCAGTCTCCATCTCACTGGTCAAGAACTACATAAACGATTCCCTTGTCCCGGAGTTAACGGTGTTCAACTACACCTCTGTAAGAGCGCTTTCAGAGGTAACCTCGGGCATCATATCAGAGGCTTACGGCTTCAACCTGGACTGGCAGTACATCGAATCGGCGGTCAGTTCCAGCGACCCTGGCTACTTCTTCGTCACCCACTTCGGCCTATCCGGCATACCCTCCTTCCTGAACTCCACATACGACGCATCGAACATAACGCTCCTCTACGTTGTATTCTCCACACCCTCAGGTAAGGACGTTCAGGGGAGTGAGACTGCCTCAGAGGCTGCTTACAGCAAAGTGAACGCAATCGTCAGGGGCTACTTTGACAATGCCATAGTGACCGGGAACGGCGCCATTGCGTACGAGACGAACCAGCAGACTGCAAAGTCTGGCTTCATCTTCGGCCTCCTCTTCATATTCCTGGCAATCTCGATCCTCTTTGCCCTGTGGTCCTGGAAGTCTGCAGTCCTGGTCTTCATCTTCTCCGGCATCTCGCTGCTGCTCGGCATGGCTTCGGAGTTCCTGGCGGGCCTGATCTTCCACAGCGTGAGCTTCATCGTGAACTACACCCTTGAGGCAGTACTGCTCGGCATATCGGCTGACTACCTCCTCTTTATACTATCTAGGTTCAGGGAGGAGCTGAGGGCTGGCAGGAGTGAGCAGGAAGCAATTGAGACAGCAGCGAAGGAGTCGGGCAAGTCGATACTGGTGAGCGGCCTTACCGTCGCTCTCAGCCTCTTCACCTTCTACTTCATACCTGGCTTCAGGGACTGGGGGCTTCGTTCTGTTCGTGGCAGTGCTGTCCACCGTTGCCCTGGAGACACTGCTCCTGCCACCTGTGGCTTCCATATTCGGAAAGAGGCTCTTTATCCAGGGAAAGCTGAGGCCCGCCAGTGTAGAGGATACCAGGAAATCTGCGTTCTACAGGATCTCCGATAGGTCCATCGGGAAGAGGTACGCGGTGATTGCAGCCGTAATGCTCATAGGGACCGCAGGCGCCTACGGCTTCTTTCACGTGCCGACCACGTACAACTTCAACACCGGCCTGCCGGAGAGCCTCCCCCCCGCAGTGAGGGGCCTTAACCTCATCCAGAGTGACTTCGGGGCCAGCCAGATCTATCCAGTGTACGTGATCGTGAACCTCTCTTCCCTCCCTGACCCTGAGAGCGCACTGCACTCCTACGCACAGATGCTCCTCTCGGTCCCTGGCATCGCCAGGGGTTACGGGCCTTACCTGAACGGCACTGAGGTATCCAGCGGATCGAACTACAGCCAGTTCGTGATAGGCCACAGGTATGCCCTTTACACCCTGTACCTGTCTTCGTCACCATATTCACAGTCCGCAATAGACACCGTGAAGGAGATCAGGTCGGAAAGGAGCCTGATAGTGGGCGGCCTGACGTCGAGCATAATCGACCAGCAGGCCCAAAACAGTAAGATATACTCTGAACTGGAGGCTCTCATAGTGGTCGTTATCGGCCTGGTCATAGGTCTCTCCTTCAGGACCTGGAAGTATCCCCTCGTCTCGCTCACCGGTGTGCTGTTCAGTGTCTCCTGGAGCACACTCATACTCTACGCTGTTTCCAGGTACCTGCTCCACGAGGCCCTGATATACCTTATCCCGTGATCCTCTTCCTGATTCTCTTCTCACTGGGCAGTGACTACACGGTGTTCATAATATCAAGGATAAACGAGAACAGGAGGTCACTAGGGCTCAGGGAGTCGATCAACAGAGGGATAGCGTCTTCCGGCAGGACTGTATCGACGCTCGGCATAATACTGGCGGTTTCCCTCGGCTCACTAAGCGCCATACCAGTACCCTTCCTGCAGCAGCTCGGCATATCTTTCATAATATCCCTGCTCTTAGACACGTTCCTAATAAGGACAGTGTACTTTCCTGCGATGATATCTGCGCTCTACAGGAGGCAGGAAAACTAGTGGTGAGGTCCCCCCCGAATGAAGAACGGACTTCCCGAAACAACCTTTTTAGGTGCTCCAGCCCTGCGGGATGCCCATGCGGAAGTCGTGTCCTTCCTGAACCCTTAGGACCCTGGAGCAATAGGATCTTACCTTCAAGTTAAAGCTAGCATCCCACTGCACTGAAACACCAAACACGTATCATCGGCTCCAGGGTATCAGGTCTGCAGAATGGCACGAATGCGTACCTGTGGGCATGCTATGCAGACATAGGCCCAGTAATGGAAGGAGAGCAAATGCACCTCCAGGTCAGGGGTGCCCCGCGGTACTTGAGAAATTTGATCTGAAAGTTTAATATAGATACTGTCGAATGCCACATGTGGAAAAGGTTGGATCAATTGTTATAGTGTTAACAGTTCTCCTATCCGCTGCACTGTTTTCTGTGGCCTCACAGGCTGTAGCGCACCCCCACCATGGGAGGAGCGATATTCAGCCAGTCTGAATCGCTAAACTGGGCTGGCTACGTTGCCGTATCTTCAGATTACAGTGTGCACAACGCCACGATGTCCCTGATCATACCGGACACGAGCACCTCGGGCAACTCATATGCAGCCTTCTGGGTGGGTATTGACGGTTACAACGATAACACGGTGGAGCAGACAGGCATACTGGCAGAGCCCAGTGGCTTCGGGCACAACGAACACACCGTGTACCTGGTCTGGTACGAGTTCTACCCAGCGGCGCCCGTATATGCCAGCTTCACAGCCCAGGCAGGAGACTATGTGTACGCCAGCGTGACCTATGAAGGGTCGCAGACCTTCACGACATCCATAAGCGTCTACACACCCAGCGGACAGCTTGTCGGTACGCTCACGGATACGGCCACCGTCTCAGGTGCCCTTGACGACAGTGCGGAGTGGATAGTGGAAGCCCCCCCGTCATCTAGCACTGGCATACTCCCACTTGCAAATTTCGGAACAGCCTACTTCGGCTATGACTACACCGGAATACACACGACGGACTACGCCTCCATATCGGGCCTGTTCGCCCCCATGGGTGCCTTCTCACCCACAGAGATCGTCATGGTGAACAGTGCTGGCCAGGCCATGGCAGTGCCGTCCGCAGTGTCCTCTGACGGCACGAGCTTCTATGTGACGTATGAAGCGACTTCGTCGCACCACGGGCCGCACTTTGGCAGGGCACAGTAGAGGTTACAGATGGATCAACCTAGGGCCCTTTATATGGGCCCACTCTTCTCTCCCCCCCTAAAAGGCCGGCAAAATTCAGTGCACGCCGAAGCTGCCCGCACTTCACCTGTAATGCACCACCTCCGGCCTGAGAGTTGCCATTGGGGCCGCGTGTAAATATTTCAACTCATTCCGGTAGTCAAGAAGTAGGTGTCCATTACCAGGGTGCATTGCTGATAAAAACGTTCCGTAACCCTGGAGCATTTAATATATGCGGACACATTCACACCGGTGCATTATCTCTACGCTATAGACATAACACAGAGGGACTGCCCTCACATCGCGGTGAGCAAGAACATCAGAGGACTCCGCGTCTTCGTGCTTGGAGGTAACCCTTCAGGCAGCCGCATGGAGATGGTGTCCCTGTTCGCATCAAACAGATGGTACAGTGGACGAGGCCCTGAGGTTCATATCTGAGCAGGACCACGTTGGCGACCTGGACGTGCTTGTGAAGAAGGGCAATGCCGCAATATGCAGGTACAGCATAGCCAGGACTGAGGCGCTGCATACTCTCATGAACTATGGCCAGAGGCTATACCCGTTCATCGCTTCCAACGGGATCGAGAGGTGGATGTTCATCTCCGACGAACCACACCTTGAGAGGAAGGTGCACGACACGGAGATGACAAAGATCACCGGGATACGCAGGCTCAGCAGCGAGGAGTTCCTTGACCTCTACCTCTACACCCAGGTGCAGGTCTGGAAGGCTCACAGGTACTCAGGGGGACGGCTTCGAGGGATACAGGCTGATAGCGGAAAGTGTGGCGCTTGGGTACTTTGACTGGCCCAGGAGGGTGAGCCTGAGCGAAATGAGCAAGCGGCTCAACGTCCCAAGGACAACCCTGACATACAGGATCAGGAAAGCGGAGCGTGACGTGCTCAACGACATTCTAGACCTCTGACCTGCCATAACATATCATGTCTTTTTAATAAGATTTGTCACTGTTCAAAAAACTGTTTTATGTTGGTTTTAAAATTTCATTGGGATGAATCGTAGAATCGTAGCTGTTGTTATTGTGGTGATTGTTATCGCTGCCATAGGGCTGGGAGTAACTGAAGGCTATCTCCACAGCCACAGTGCAAAGCAGCAGAGCGGGAACACACTGATCATTGCGAGCTCGGCCACCCCCACTTCAATAGACCCTGCGGTGGCCTTTGACACAAACTCAGTCTTTTTCGACGACCAGATCTACCAGACCCTGATCGGGTACGGTACCACGACAGTGAACGGCCAGACAGTGGGCTCGCTCACCCCTGTGCCGGAGCTTGCGACGAACTGGACAGTGAACCCCAACGGTTCGATACTGTTCAACCTGAGGCAGAACGTGACCTTCTCCAACGGTGACCCATTCAACGCCACAGACGTGCAGTTCACCCTCGACAGGGTCATCACCATGTCACAGGGTGCTTCCTTCCATGTTGCACAGTTCCTGAACGAATCCGGTATACATGTACTTGGGCCGTACAAGATACTGCTTGTCCCCCCCAGGCACCCTACCCGTGGTTCCTGAACCTGTTCCAGCTCTGGGTCACGGGGATCGTTGACCCCAACTACGTGAATGACCACGGCGGCGTGCAGAAGGACTCCGTGAACCCGTACATGTCGGACCACGCCATGGGCACTGGCCCTACATGCTGCAGAGTTACAGTTCCAGCGAGATCGTGCTTGTCGCGAATCCCCCCCACTACTGGGGCCCGCAGCCCAACGTGACCAAGATAATATACGAGGTCGTGCCGAGCCCGGCCACACAGGAGACCCTGCTGGAGAAGGGGGGGTCCGTGAACGTTGCGCTGAACATACCGCTGAACCAGATGTCCACGCTCTCCAACTACACGAACCTGAAGGTTAAGGCCGGCCCTACTTCTTCCGAGTACTACATAGGCCTGGATGAGAACGTGACACCATTCAACAACCTTGACGTGAGGAAGGCAATTGAATATGCTGTCAACGCAACCCAGCTCACGCAGTTCTCCACATTCGGCTACGGCCTCCCGATACAGAGCGTCATAGCGCCCACCATCGAATCGTACATACCGGCGTTCAAGAACTACACCCAGAACCTCACGCTTGCGCAGGAGTACCTGGACAAGGCTGGCTACCCCCCATGGCTTCACCACGACCTTCTACTACACCTCTGGCGACCCCCCCATAGGTAGCTCGATTGCAACGATACTGCAACAGCAGCTGGCAAGGATAAACATAACGCTGAAGCTCCAGAGCGTTGAATCGGCCACCTTCAACGACGAGGTGGGCCTGGGGCAGTGGCCCATGTTCTACGAAGGCTGGGTCAACCTGCTTGCAACACCTGACGATGGGATGAGGCCACTCTTCAGCTCTCTGAACATCGGTATATACGGGAACTACAACTACTTCAACAATTCCACCGTGACCAACGACCTGATACAGGCAGGCAAGGACTACAACCAGACGCAGAGGGACAAGCTCTACCAGCAGGTTCAGGACATACTGGCACAGCAGGCGGTTGAGGTGCCGCTGTTCAACCTCGAGAACGTCATACCCATGACGACCAACGTGCACGACCTGTACATATACCCGACCTTTGACATATTCGTCTACCAGGTGAAGATGGGATAGGCCATGAACAGCCTAACCCGATTCATCATTTTTAGGCTCCTCGCACTGGTACCGACGGTATTCGGCATCATCGTCGTCACCTTCATACTCTCCCATATTGTCCCTGGAAACCCTGCCCTGATACTGATAGGTCCGGAGGTGAACGGTGCCGAACTGAAGGTGCTCGAGAACGAACTCGGCCTCAATAAGCCCCTCTATGTGCAGTTCGGCATATACCTGAACGACCTGATACACCTCAACCTTGGCTATTCATACATACTCGGTGAGCCCGTCAACTACGAGATAGCAACGCGCTTCCCGGCCAGCTTCGAGCTTGCCATTGCTGCAATGGTCATAGGTCTCCCAGCAGGGATATACCTCGGTATATATTCAGCTCTCAGGGCCAACAGGGCCGGTGACCACATAAGCAGGGTCTTCTCGCTGCTTGGCATTTCGATGCCCGTGTTCTGGATAGAGATCGTCATGATCTTGGTCTTCTATACTTACCTGGGCTTGGCACCGGCACCGTTCGGTCAGCTGAGCCCCCCCTCACTGACACCGCCCCCCCGAGGATCACGGGAATGGTGATCCTGGACTCGCTGATAACCGGAAACTTCGTGGATTTCGGCAATGCCATCTGGCACATAATCCTGCCCGCCGTGGGCCTCTCCCTTGCCCTCATAGCCACGCTGTCCAGAGTGGTCAGGTCAAGCATGCTGGATGTCCTGAACAGGGACTTCATGAGGACGGCCTTCGCCATTGGGCTCCCGAGGAACATCCTCATGAACAGGTATGCCCTGCGCAATGCCCTGCTTCCGGCAATAACCGTCGCTGCAATCCAGGCCGGTGCCTGATGAGCGGGGTCGTGCTCACCGAGACCGTGTTCTCATGGCAGGGGGGGCTCGGCCTCTACGCAGTCCAGGCCATAGACCAGCTTGACTATCCGAGCGTCATGGCAGTGGTGCTGGTCTCGGGCCTGCTGTTCGCACTCGTTAACTTCGTTGCGGATCTGCTCTATGCCTATGTTGACCCGAGGGTGAGGCTACAGTGAGTGAGGCGAGAGTGTTAGGCCTGGTCCGAAGGCGCAGGGAACCTGGCCTCAAATTTGAGGCCCTAAGGCTCTTCATGCATTCACCCACCGGGATAGCCGCCATCGTGATCCTGGGAATATACGTTGTCCTGGCCGCCTTTGGCCCCCTACATTGCTCCCTACAGGCCGGACCAGATCGACCTGGCCGCCAGGATACTGCCCCCCCTCGCCTGCCCACATAATGGGCACTGACGAGTACGGGAGGGACATCTTTTCCAGGATCCTCTACGCAATAAGGCTCGATTTGGCCATCGCGTTCCTCTCCGTAACGCTTGGATATGCACTCGGCGTCCTCATAGGCCTCGTATCCGGGTACATGGGCAGGATCACGGACAACGTTGCCATGAGGGTCATGGATATACTCCTCGCATTCCCGTCGATACTCTTGGCAATCGCTATTTCCATAGCCATAGGCCAGGGCTTCTGGACGATAGTGATAGCGGTCACCGTGGTCTCCCTGCCTGGCTTCGCCAGGGTTTCCAGGAGCTCGGTGCTCTCTGCCAAGAACGAACTTTATGTCACAGCGGCGGTTTCCATCGGCGCGTCGAGGGCCCACATAATGCTCCGGCACATACTGCCACAGACCATAACGCCAACCATCGTGCTCTACGCCCTCAACCTTGGGAATGCGATCCTCGTTGCCGCGGGTCTGAGCTTCCTTGGTGTGGGCATACCTCCGCCCACCCCCCCAGAACTCGGTGCCATGGTGACAGAGGGCCTGCAGTTCGTGGTCTCCGGGCAGTGGTGGGTCTCTGTATTTCCTGGCCTCTTCATTGTGTTCATAGTGATAGCGTTCAACATGCTAGGGGACACAATAAGGGAGGTAACAGACGTAACACTAAGGAGGTGATCAGATGTATGACGATTACACCCTCTATGTTGAGGACCTTTCCATAGAGTACACCCTGGGACTCAGGCGGGTTTACGCACTGAACAACGTGACCTTCGGCATAAGGAAGAATGAGAGTGTTGGAATCGTCGGGGGGGAGAGTGGCTGCGGCAAGTCCACCCTCGCCATGGCCATAGGGCACATACTCCCACAGAACTCTGTCGTGACATCAGGGAGGATCTACTTCAACGGAAAGGTTATCGTGGACAGCGAGATGGGTGCCTCCTTCTCCCTCAGGAGCTCAAAGAGAGAGAGGAGGATAGAGGAATCCCTGAAGATGGTGCGCTGGAAGGGCATCTCCGTTGTGTTCCAGGGTGCGCTTGACAGCCTGAATCCGCTGCTCAGGGTAGGTGAGCAGATCTCCGATATATTCATATACAGGCTGAAAAGGCGCCTGACGAGGCCAGGGAACTCAGCCTCCAGCTACTCAGGTCGGTTGGCCTTGATGACTGGGTCTACGACGCCTTCCCACACCAGCTGAGCGGGGGCATGAAGCAGAGGGTAGTCATTGCAATGGCCATATCCCTCAGGCCGAGCCTTGTCATTGCAGACGAGCCCACAACCTCCCTTGACGTGCTCACACAGTACAAGATAGTGGAGGAGCTCCTGCGCCTAAGGGATACCTTCAACGTGAGCCTGCTGAGCGTGTCCCATGACATTTCAATGATCTCAAGGCTCTCCGACAGGATCATGGTCATGTACGCGGGCAAGGTGGTCGAGATGATACCCTCATCCGATTTCTCCCGGGCAAGGCACCCGTACACATTCATGCTCGTAAACTCCATACCGAGCATCCAGGAGGACATATCGGAGGTCTTGCCCATAGAGGGGGGGTCACCGCCCAGCCTCCTGACCAAGCCAACCGGGTGCCCCTTTGAACCAAGGTGCAGGTACGCTACAGGGAGTTGCAGAGAGCCAGGGGGGGCAGATGAACCTAGGGTCGTCGAGGCCGGCCACACAGTATCGTGCACTGTACTGCCGCAGATGAAGAGGGACGCAAGGGCAAGTAGCGCTGTCAGGGAAAGTGCCCATGGCCCGGAGGGTACACCGATTATTGAGGTCAGGGACGTCACGAAGGTATTCTCCAAGAGGTCAGGCCTCAGGGAAGGGAAGGCCTCCGCGGGGAGCGGTGTAACTGCCCTCGACGGCGTCAACTTGAGTATCTACCCTGGCGAGTGCGTGGCCATCGTCGGTGAAACGGGATCAGGCAAGACAACACTCAGCAGGATTGTGGGCCTACTCGATGAACCCACCTCAGGATATATATCATATATGGGGAGAAGGTCGACCTGAAGGACAGGAGAGCTGTGTCCAGGCTCCGAACCAGCATACAAAGTATATTCCAGGACCCCCCCTTCCAGAGCATAAACCCCAGGTTCACTGTGGCCAGGGCAGTGGCTGAGCCCCCCCTGGAAGTGAATGGCCTGAGAGAGGGCCTGGAAGAAAAGGTGATGGACGCACTGGAGAGGGTAGAACTTAGGCCTGTGGAAGAGTACATGCACAAGTACCCGCACCAGCTCAGCGGCGGGCAGAGGCAGAGAGTTGCCATCGCAAGGGGGGGACTGGTCCTCAACCCGTCCCTCCTCATTGCTGACGAGCCCATATCCATGCTCGACGTCTCCCTGCGTGCTGGGATACTGAACCTGCTCAGGAGGCTCAAGCAGGAATCTGGCGTATCAATAATGTATATAACGCATGACATAGCGTCAGCAAAATACATAGGAGACAGAGTCTACGTGATATACAGGGGGGGTCAGGTGGTGGAGAGTGGAAGCGTGGGCCAGGTGATCTCGGAACCGCTGCACCCCTACACAATGGCCCTAATGGTGGCGAGCAGGGGGGGCTTCAGGGGGGGATCCGCCAGGAGCGAGCTGGGAGAGAGGATATTCAGCACAGAGGAGGGCAATAGGGACACCGGGTGCCTGTTTGAACCCAGGTGCCCATTTTCCAGGGACGTGTGCTCAAGGGAAAGACCTGAATTGAAAGAGATATCCAGTGGTCACAGTGCGAGGTGCCACTTTGCGGGCACACTGAGGGCTGAGGCAATGAAGGCTCAGGCCTGAGACGGGGGGGTACGTGGGATGCGATACCCATCATACCTATCTCCGCACCTTTTTGGAGTGTGCGATAAGCGACTTAAGGGCACCATCATAATGTGACTATTAACAGTGGAGGATCGAATTCCCTGAACACCGCACTCAGAATCCGAGGAAATGGGCCGAAACCAAAAAGGAGTATTATGAGGATACGGATACCGCACCCTTGCTCTCCTGCTCCCTGTGTTTGTTTATGACGGAGAGTGAGAGCCAGTACACGGACTTCACGGCACCGAGCATGCCGGAGAGGTCGATCTTCGAGTAGTCGTAGGCCTTTCTGCCCTTGGTCTCCATGAACTCCTTGAACACGTCCTCGATGCTGCTGAATATCCTGTCCGTCATGAACTCCACCATCTTCGCCACCACGCCGTTGTTAAGCCTAGCGTTGAGTCCTGGCATGAGGTCCCTGGTGACCTTCAGGTCGTGCTTCCAGGCGATGTAGAGCAACTCCCAGTACTTCGACGGGAGCTTCTCGAGGGCGGGGAACGGGTTCTTGGCAAGCCTGGTGCTCGTTATCGGTATCACGGGCAGAGGGAAGACCCACACCTTTACGCCGCTCTCTATGATGTCCTCCACCAGCCTTATGCTCTTCTCCACATCCTCGTCCGTCTCATCCGGGTAGCCTATGGTCATGGTGTAGCAGGCGTGCACGTGGTTGTCCGCCAGTATCCTCGCGCTCTCCACTATGACCTCTCCCCCCCACTGCTCCGGCCTGTACGGGAACGGCTTGCCCCCCCTCATGTACTTTGATATTATCCTCTCGCTCCCGCTCTCAAGTCCGATCACCGGCGTTTCCGCACCGTACCTGTCGTACTCCGCTATGTGCGATATGGCCTCAACGGTCTCAGGGCTCTGCACCACCGGAGGTGCGGATATGTGGCTGAAGTACATCTGCTCTATGCCCATCTTCTTGACCTCGCTGAAGAGGTTCACTATGGCCTCGTGGTTAACGCCCAGCCTCTTGGAGCCGTAGAGCATGATGTCATCCGTTATCAGGTCGCTCACCGTCTCTCCAGCGCTATGTTTATGGACAGCTCCCTCTTTATCTGCTCCATGGGTATTGTCCTGAAAGTCTCGGGCGTGATGGAGCAGAACTGACACCCCCCCCTGGGGGGGCAGCCCCTTGTTATCTGCACCTCGCCCATCCTGGACGGCTTTATTATGGTGGGTATCTGCTCCACTGGCGCGTTCCTGCCGTTCACGATCCTGGGCACTTCCCTGCCCGCCACCAGGTCGTTTATGACCTTCGGCATGTCCACCTCAACCTCGCCGTTGAAGACCACGTCCACCCAGTCGGGCCTCTCCAGGCTCATCTGCCACACGCCAGGGCCGCCCACTATTACCCTGAAGCCGTATTTCTTCTTCAGTTCAGAGACCTTCTCGCCCAGTTCCTCAAAGAACCTGGCCGTCCATGAGGGGGGGCCACCGCCGAAGAGCATGGTGAGCTTGGTGGAAACGGGGGGGCTCAGCCCGTATGGATCGTGCACTGATATACCTACTACCTTCGTGTTGCTGTCCACAGCCCTCTCTAGCGCCGAGGGCGGGACGACACCAACGCTCTTTATGCCAGCACTGTAAACCGATGCCTCTACCTTCCTGAGGGCGTACGGAGCGAACTTTGCTTCCACTTCTCTGCCGGTCTTCAGCTCTGGAGCGAATATCTTGTCCATCATTATCCTCGGCACCAGCCTGTAGGGCATGCAGGCCACATAGCCAGAGCGGTGCTCCTGGAATAATCCGTGAAACTACCCCCCCTGTCAGCGGTTATGACAACAGAGTAGGACATATTTTTTTATGAAATCTATATTTAAAACTTTAATGGATCGGGTAAAAATTAACTTCTTATTATTGTACGGAGGTTAAAATTTAAATCCCAAATCGGGTGCTCGTTAGGAAAGCGAGATGCCGCCGTCCACAACGATGACCTGGCCTGTTATGTAAGAGGCGTCTCCGGAGAGGAGGAACGATACCACCCTTGCAACCTCTTCCGGGGAGCTATCCTCTTCAGCGGTATCCTGTCCTGCACGGAAGAAAGAGCCTTCTCGTCCCCCCCCAGAGCCACTGCGTCATGTTCGTCCTTATGAAGCCCGGGGCCACGGTGTTCACCCTGACCCTGGCGCCAGGGAGAGCGCCATTGACCTTGTGGCGTGTATGAGCGCTGCTTGGTGGCTCATAGGATATGGAGCCCAGGCCCACCCTGAGGCCTGCCAGTGAGGATATGTTCACTATCGCAGAGCCGTCCTGCATCCTTGTGTGCAGGGACCTCACGAGGAAGACCGGCGCTGTGAGGTTCACGCTTACGACCCTGTCCCATACCTTTCTCTCGACTGCAGTGACGTCACCTATGCCACCAACGCCAGCGTTGTTGACCAGCCCGTCAAGCCTCACACCCATCTCCTCGATCCTCCCAGAGACCGTATCGATGCCCTCCTGCCCGGAAAGGTCAGTGACAACGTCCACCACCATGTCCCCCGTACCTCTCCCTGACCTCCCTGAACTCACCGTGCTCCTTCCTGTGCACTGCAATGACCTGCCAGCCCGCGAGAGGAGGTCAGATACAACAGCGAGGCCCATGCCCGTGGCTGAACCTGTGACAAGTGCAGTCCTGGCCATACACTCCCATGGCTGACATGTACTCAAAGATTCAGTGGCTCTCCGGACTTAAAACGCCACTCTCCGCACTGGCCCTCTCGCACTCGTGCTTTATCCTCATGAGTGCGTGCCTCGTGCCCGTCCTGAAGTGCTCCGCAATCCTCCCCCCCTCGAACAGGCGGAGGTAGAGGGAGAGCGACACCTCCCATGTGGAAGAGAGGCGTGTCCTCCCGCCCTCGCCAGAGACCTCCTCCACCTTCATGCCCTTAATGGGCCCTGTGAGGTAATGGGTCTCGAACCTCCCCCCCTCTCCCATACTGAACCTCACAGTCCCGGTCCGCGGGAAAGCGAACCTTATCCTGTAGACATCGGGGGGGCCACCTGAAAGCTCCCTGGTGCCGTGCCAGAACTCCGGTATGGTGCTTATGTTGCTCACGACAATGAACACCCTCTCCGGATCGGAATCTATTTCCACGCTCTCCCTGAACCTTATCATGGTGTAAGGATCTAAACACACTATATATCTGTGGACTGTGCCCACGAAGAGAGGCGACTGTATGCCATTATGTTCGCCTCGCTCAAGACCTTCCTGAGCACACTTACACCGGCTTTCTGGCCCTGGTCACCATAAGTGTCTCCAACTAGCTCGAAGCACACCACTGGCCTAACACCTATGTCGAAGAGCTGCATCGAGAACATCACCACAGAGGCTGAGGTCTCCACGCCAGTGACGAGCACTTCCCGAATCGCGTTTTCCCTGAGCCACACAGAGAGCTCTGCTGTCAGTGGGCTGTAGGTGTTGTGCCAGAACACAGGATAGCGTGAGAAATCGAACTCCTGCATAAGTTGCCTGTCACCCTGTTCCCTAAAGCCTGGCCACCACTCCATGAAACTCCTGAATGGTGAGATTTCATCGTTCTTGAAGGCGCACACAGCCACCGGAAGCCCGCTAAATGCCTCCGTGCGAAGCAGGTCTGCAACCCTTATCAGCGCAACAACCGTTGACCTGCACCTGAGCCCTCCTGCGGGTCTATGATGACGACGGCCTTCGTGTGCCACCACCTCCGAGGAGCACGAGAGAAAGAACAAGAGAGACGAAAGAGCCCAGCAGTACACCTGCATCGGAATTCCTGAAGATTCCTGTGGCAAGGGGGGGCCCAGTGAAGAACGGAGACGAGGAGAGGAGGAAGGCCACTGCCGTTCCGATGAGCCAGGAAAGCAGGGGGGGCCTGGCAGGGCCATGTACCCGCACCCTCCCAGAGAGGAGTGTGTGTACCACCATGACCATGCTCCATGGTCCAGCCCAGTCACCAAGCAGGCTCAAAAACGACTCGAAAGACCCCAGGAAACTCCTCAGGGAGAGGAGTATGAAGCTGCACCTGCCCCCGGACACAGCGGCGTCGATCCAGACGCTCCTGTACCTCGCATTCTCAGGCCAAGGAGCAACAGGTTGAGGCCAGATGAGTAGGCGTTCATTATGTTTGTGCTCGTGTTCATACCGAACCCCCCCAGGACATAGTAGACGGCAAGGAACCATGCCGGCATTAGGGAGCCTATGAGCAGGAAGGGGGGGTTAGAGGAACTGGCTATCTCTTCCCTAGACACGAGGAGGAAGCCGAGCATCGAGAGGGCGAACAAAGGCAGGAAAGCCCCGATCAGTGGTACAGGACTACTTTCTTCTCACTTGTCCCCCCCAGTGGCAGGTACCTGCTGTAGTCAGATGCGTAGTTCACCCAGCCCAGTGTAGTGCCTGAAAATATGAACGTGACAGCAGACACGAATGCGCCAGGGCCAGCCCCCCCTGGACTGTCCAGAAATGCATAGTCCACGTGTGGCCAGAGGAAGAGTATCACAGGTACGGTCAAGAGGCCGAACGTGTACGAGGCATACTTCTGGAAGGAGGATACGGTTGCGTGCCCAAAAATAGGCCACACAAAGGTTGCAGCCAGCGATACCGGGAGTGAGACCGAGACCGCTTCCAGGTAACCGAACCCAAGGAGGCGCTGGAACAGCGTGGTGAGCAGGAGAGTGCCCACACACATTAGCGCAGTCTCCCAGCCGAGGACTGTCAGGTACGAGAAGAGCGTGGGCAGTATGTTGCCCCTCCTCCCGAAGACCACGGACGAGGAGACCATCATTGTCGATCCCTGCCTCACACCCGGCAGGGAGAGGATGCCAACAATGACGAATGTGAGGAGGCCTGTACCTATGGCAGCTACAGCCTGCCAGAAGTTAAGGCCAAGTGAGGCCACAACTGCACCGTACACTATGTTGAGGATGCCAAGGTTGCTGGCAAACCACAGGTAGAAGAGCTCGCGTGCATGGCCGTGCCTGTGTTCCACGGGCACTGACTCTATGCCTGCACTCTCGATCCTCAGTGGCCTGTCATCAAAATCAACCATATGGAACCACTGTCCGAACATGTGTTCGACATATTAATACATAATGTTCCCTTCAACTGCGGTCTGTGATCGCTACGGCATGTATTTAAAAGAGTGGGGGAGTTTTATTTAACTGGTTTCAGTTAGGGCTACCGTGCGCAGAGAGGTCTATGTTGCTGCAGGTGCGGTGATTATAATCGTAGTGGTGGTTGTTGCATCGTTCACGCCACTCTTCACTATACTTAACCCCCCCAACAGCGGGGTAGAGCAGAACTCAAGGAACCTGGTGATAAAGAACGAGACCTACTTCGTCCAGGGCCTACAGAGGCCTGTGGCTGTCATAGAGGACAGGTACGGCGTCTACCACATATACGCCGAGGACAACAACGATATGTTCCTGACGCTCGGGTTCCTGCAGGCTAAGGAGAGGCTCTTCCAGATGGAGCTCATTGCCCTTGCATCAATGGGCAGGCTCCAGTACCTGCTCGGAAGTGGCTACGCCAACTACGACAGGTTCCAGACGCTCGTTGGGGGGGTGCCGGTGACAGCACAGAAGGACTGGCAGGAAATGCTGGGCAACGCGACAGTAAACGCCACCGATGCCGAGAGCGTGCAGGCACTTGAGGCCTATTCGGAGGGCATAAACGACTACATAAACTACTCGCTGGCCCACAACCTCCTACCACTGGAGTTCAAGCTCCTTGGCAAGAAGCCCCTTTACTGGAACCCGGTGTTCTCCATCGCCATTCAGGAATACATGATACAGGTCCTAGAGTTCAGCGATGACCCCCCCCTGCTCTACAGCCTCATGTACAGCAGGATGGGGCCGGCGATAAACTCGATCATACCGCCCTTCAACCCCCCCATACAGACATACTACTACGCCGGCTACTCAGGAGAACCGAACAGTACCGTGCTCGCGATATCGGAGAACAACTACATGGTAAACAACACGGTGCAGTCGCTTGCGCTCAGACTGGCGGAGGAGTGGGACCCGCTCAACCTCCTCGGTACCAACCCGCCGGAGCACAGCAACGAGTGGGTCGTGGCCGGGAACAGGACGTCCACCGGGCACCCGATCCTTGTGGGCGGCCCCCCCGTGCTCTCCTTCACCCTCCCCCCCTCCATTTGGTTCCAGGTGCAGCTCACAGACCCGTACTACAAAGTCTACGGCGTTGTGCTGCCCGGTGAACCCGCAGTCATAATAGGGCACAACGAAAACATCGCGTGGACTCTTACGGATACAGAGGCGATATCCTGGGGGGGCACCTTCTTCTTCGTGCAGACCGTGAGGGATGGGCAGTACCTGTGGAACGGCACCATGCACCCCCTCACACACTACCATGTGAACGGCATGACCGTGAACTGGACGAACCTGGGGGGGCCGGTGATGGTGCAGGACGGCTCGACTGCCCTGGTCATGGACTGGATGGGGGGGAACAGGTTCAGCAACGACCTCGGAGCGCTCCTCGGTGTCATGAGGGCCTCCAACTACACGCAGTTCAGGGACGCCCTCTCCATCTGGGAGGCGCCATACCAAAACTTCGCTTTCGCTGACAGCAGCACCATTGCTGACATATCGCCCGGTTATTATCCTGTCTTCGCAGACAGCAGCGGCCTGCCGTACAACCCCCCCAACGGCATCATGCCCGGGAACGGAACTGAGTACATTGTTTCCTCCATACCTTACAGCATGGTGCCCCAGCCGTCGACCCCCCCGCAAGCGGCTTCATAGTCAGTTCGAACCAGAGGCAGGTGGGGGCCGGCATACCCGTACTGGTTCGGGGGATACGATGAGCTTCTCACCAGGGTTCAGGGCCCAGCTGGAGGTGGACTACCTGGAGGACCACACAGAGCTGACACTCCGGGACATGATGACGCTGCAGTCCGAGAACTTCACGGATACGCAGGCGGAACTGCTCCTCCCGCATATCGAGGCTAACCTCTCTTCCTCCATGAACGCAAGCGTCGAGGACGCGCTCTCCATACTCTCCGGCTGGAACTACAGCATGGAGCCCTCATCGAAGGCCGCAAGCGTCTGGTTCTTCTCTTACATGTATATCTTCAACGACACCTTCAGCCACATATTCGAGGACTATGGAATATACCCTGCATACAGGAGCGTCCTGAACGTCAGCGGCATGGGCGGCAGCTTCCTAAACACGATAGGGATACCATCGCTCGGCCTCGCACTGACGGAGATGCTCATCACAGGGCATGGACTTCCCGGACTGGGGGATGAACGTGACGCAGGTCGAGGTGCAGGGAGTGGAGCAGGCCATGCACTACCTCTACAGCATGTACCCGGATGGGAACTTCACCTGGTCCCACTTCTACGGCTTCCAGTTCCCCCCCAGCATCCTAGGCATTAAGTCAATAAGTGTGGGCCCGGTTACCGTTGGGGGAGATTACAACACCCCCCCAACGACGCGCCTGGAGTTGGCCCCCTATAACTTCCCAGCGTCAGGGCAGAGCTTCAAGATGGTGGTGAACCTGGCCAACATATCCGATTCCTTCGGGATCTACCCGGGCGGGCAGAGCGGTAATCCAGCCAGCACACAGTATGCAAACTACATCAATGACTGGGCCAACGGTACCTATCTGCCACTGCTCTATTACCCCCCCAGCTACGACGTGTTCCCTTCCAGGGACATAATGGCGGAGATAAGCATACTGTGAGGTGGTGGAAGTGAACAGGTACGCTTACCCGCTATCCTTCGGCGTTGCGGCAGCCCTCACATACCTTTTCCTTATGTCGCCCATCTGGTACCTTACCATCCTCGCTGGCCTTCTCTCCGCACTACCGTTGTACGGAAAGCCAATACCTGTGGCCCTCTGCTCCATGGCCGGATCCGCGGTGGGGGGGCTGGCAGGTTACCTTTACCCCCCCTCATACAGGATGGCCTGGGCAGGGAGATGGCTGTGGTGGGTGCCATTGCTGGCATATCCGGTGGTGTCCTCACTGCACTGGTCTTCGTGCTGACCATGGCAATGGCGGCTGGCGGCTCGCTGATAGGGAACTACGCCAGGTCGTTCGTCAATTTCTGATTTCCCTCCGTGCGCTGGAAAATGGAGACAGGAACATGGCCACAGTAACCGCGAGGGACACGTAGACCAGTGCGTCGAGGAGCTCTGCCAGGTTTTGCTGCCCGCTGGCCTCATAGAGGACTGCGAACGCCAGGACTATGAGGACCGAGAGGAGGAGGATAGGAAGGAGGAGGCTATCCTTCCCCCCCTCACACCCAGGCGCGGTGAGTAAAGGTGGGCGATGGGCATGCAGACCGCAGTGACCATGAAGGTCACTGCAAGGAGGCTCGTGTTCGGGACGACGAGGTGCTCTGCCCTGACCAGTAACAGGCTCCCTGCGGAGAGGACCACCGCAGCGGTTGCCTTGTAGGCCAGGGAGTGCCTCCCGTGGAGGAGGTAACCGAGGAATGTGAAGAGGGATATGCCCCCGACTAGACCGGCGAACAGGTACGGGAACTGGTTGGTGTAGCCGAGGAGGTATATCAGGTAATAGGCATAGCCCTCAGTGAGAATAAGGGAGGAGGAGAGGAGTGATGCAGCCACAGGAAACGGAATGCCACGGAGGATCGATGTTGCCCTACCTTCCATGGCCACCCCCCCTCCGCCTGAGATACCCGGCAGTAGCAACTGCCACCTGGACCAGGACTATAATGCCATAGAAGAGAGGCTGCTCATAGAACGGTATTATATAAGTGTCCTTCTGCACGAAGACCGTGGAATTGACCCGGGAGAGATTGAAGTCCGAGCTGCCGTACCTTGCGTAGGGCAGCTGCGAGAACGGTATCTGAGGCTCCAAGGGGAAGAGGGAGGTGAAGTTGTAGCCTGATGTATTGTTGACAGGCCTGAAGTATATGGTTTCCGGGACCGGGAAACCCTCCTGTGCGCCGAATACGATCGGTGGCCTTGCGGTGTAGTTGCCCCCCCTGTACTCATGGGTGAAGTCGAACATGTCGATGGGTATGTTGGAGAGCGCCACCAGGCGGTTCAGTGCCGGGAGTCTCCAGTTGTAGTCGATGAAGGCTATGAGGGAGGTGTGCGTCATCAGGGTGCCAGATATGTAGTCCTCCTTTGCATACGGCGATATGACGATAAGGGGCACCCTGAAGCCCAGCTGCACGCCGCCTATGGAGGGCGGGGGCACCTGGTCATAGTACCCTCCGAACTCGTCATAGGTTATGAATATGGCAGTGCTGTTCCACTCGGGGGCTCCTCTCAAGGAGGTCCACAACATAAAGCAGGAAGAGTTCGCCGTTGAGCACGTTGTCTGGGGGGCCCTGGTCATCGAAGGAGCCCTGGGAGTAGAGGTAGCTGACGGCTGGCAGGTCGCCGTTCCTGGCCTCCTGCACGAACTGTGCCCAGGACTGGATGTTCTGCCTGTGCTCCGCCAGGCCCTGCACGATGGCCAGCTCCGGAAACGGCATAGATGCATTCATTATGTAGAAGCCCCCCCAGGATATGCCGTAGTGCTGCAGCTCACCGAAGATCGTTTCGCTGAAAGGCACGTACGGGGGGGGCGGGCCGTAGTCGTTGATGACGGGCGAGAACCCGGCTATGTAGTAGAGGTGGTTCGGCATGCTCTCTGATATCTGCGGCGCGAAGTAGTTGTCCGCAATTGCGTACTCCTCTGCAAAGTCCCACTCAGGCGCCATCTGGTCAGCAGTGTAGTATGTGAGCGACTGGGGGCCGCTGCCCTGCAGGAAGCCGTCCATCTTCCCGTGGGCCCAGTCTATGTGGTACTGCACGTAGCCCTCATAGGGATCGGGTGTGGTGAAGCACCCATAGGGCACCTGGTGCAGCATTGACAGTATCGAGGTGTTGTTGAGCAGGTTCAGCGGTCTGGAGAGCTGCGATGACAGTGTGGCGTTTCCGGTGAACCGGTTTTCCGGGAATATTTCGAACATGTTGTCGAAGCTGTGGTTTTCCAGGAATATGTTCACGACATGCCTTATCGGCGTCCTTGTGCTGTTCTCACCTGCAGCGTATGCCTGTGCATACCCTTCATGGACGCCCTGGACCCGGAGCCCTCCGGGGATGGCGGCGGACAGGATGAGCAGGGCTGCGAGGATGCAGGTCCACTTCATGCCATTTGCCAGTCATATTTTTTATATAATATTTGGCAGCCGTGAGTGTAGGACACAGTGTCCCATCACAACCAGGTGTGATGGAACCTTTCCATGGGGCTGCATGACCGCCAGAACTCTTGTGGTGCGCACACCCGGACTTGCCCGTCAATCCCATCCAGGTATCCGTTTCCCCCCCATGATGGGCTGTTAAGGAACTTTATTAGCAGCTGTTCGCATAATGCATCAAATCAGTTCAACCGGATGGTGATGGATTGGACAGAACTGGTCTCGCCGTCCTGGGGATAGACCTCGGGACATCTTCAGTGAAGGCTGCCGTGTTCGATGCGTCCGGTGGGCTCCTATCCTCTTCCGTCAGGCCATACGGCATCAGGGTGGACAGCTCCGGCATGGCAGAGCAGGACCCCCCCAGGGACTGGGTGAGGGCGAGCATCGATGCTGTGAGGGACGCACTTGACGGTGCCGGGAATGTCAGGGTAAGGGCCATAGGCCTCACCGGGCAGTGGTCCGGAACTGTGCCCGTTGACAGTAACACCGAACCCCTAGCAACGCCATAATCTGGATGGACACCAGGGGGGGTGCACGGGCAGTGAGGAGGCTCGCAGGTGGCTTCCCATCCCTGGGCGGCTACAGGGTCGACAAGCTTGTCCGTTGGATCAGGATAACAGGCGGCGCACCCGCGATGTCAGGCAAGGACTCGCTTGCCCACGTCCTCTACCTCAAGGAGGAGGAGCCGGACAGATACAGGGAGGCATGGAAGTTCCTTGAGCCAAGGACTTCCTCGCTGCCAGGCTCACCGGTTCAGTGAAGGCGTCCTGGGACAACATAGCTCTCATGTGGTGCACCGACAACAGGAACCCTGGCAATGTCATGTACGATAAGGGCCTTGTGAGGCTCGCTGGACTGCAGATGGACAAGCTGCCGGAGATAGTCAGCCCGGCAGACGCGGTGGGCGGCCTCTCCAGAGAGATGGCCGGCGAGCTGGGGGGGCTGGGCGAGGGGGGGCTGCCGGTGATCTCCGGGGGGGGCGGCGACATGCAGTGTTCCCTGATAGGCTCAGGCTGCACACAGGAGGGTGAGGCCCTCCTCTACCTGGGCACCTCCTCGTGGATAACGTCGCACGTGAAGAGGAAAAAGACAGATGTGGCCCACAACATCGCCTCCCTGCCAGCAGCGCTCCCTGGCCTCTACTTCCTGGCCGCGGAGCAGGAGAACGCAGGCTCCTGCCTTGAGTTCGCCTGCGACCTCCTGGGCCTGAAGGGAGACTATGGGCGCGTACACGAGGCCGTAGCAGCTTCCGGGGAAAGCGGTGCGATCTTTCTACCATGGCTCATGGGCGAGAGGGCGCCGGTGGAGGAGCCCTGGCTGAGAGGCGGCATCTTCAACGTCTCCCTCTCCACAGGGAAGGGAGAGGTTATTAGGTCCGTGATGGAGGGTGTTGCCCTCAACTCCAGGTGGTTGCTCGGGCCAGTGGATGCATTCCTTGGGACAAGGTCTGAACCACTCAGGATGGCTGGGGGGGCTGCGCGCTCTCTCCAGACTGGCCCCCAGATATATGCGGACGTGACTGGCAGGAGGGTACAGGTAGTCCGTGATCCCAGGGAGGCAACTGTCAGGGGGGGCGCAGCGATGCTCGCGGCCATGTCCACTGGCCTCGCTGACATGGATGCGGTGAGGAGGTGCTGCTTGCCATACAGGGAGTTCAGGCCCTCCGGTAAAGACTACTCGGAGAGGTACGAGGTGTTCTTGGAGCTCTACAGGAAACTCAGGAGGGAGATGAGGAGGATGAACTCGCGTCAGGTGTAGAGCCACTCCACTATGTCCTTAAGGAAAGCGTCCACCTGCTCCGCAGGCAAGGACATGGCTGTTCCGTATACAGGGGCCATGCCTGCGGTGCTCCCAGCGTGCTTCGCCTGCACGGAGGCCCAGGCCAGGTCTTCCAAGAATTTTCCAGTGACCTCGCCGCTGACGTGCCTCATGGTGAGGGCTATGTGGAACGCGGGTGGGTCGATGAGGCCGCTGAGCATCCACCCCCTGCTGCCCATCAGGTCCATTATGGCGTGCGGGTTCCTGTCATCGGAGGTGAAGGCGATGACCCAGAGAGGCTTACCCAGCACCCTGATCCCGTCCACAGACCTGGCGCCCTCCACGATCCTCTTTCCGGCCTCCAGGATCCTCTTTGAGGCCTCCCTGTAGCCCCTCCTCCCCCCCCATGAGCCTCATGACCGCCCATGCGGCTGCTATTGGGTACCCGGGGCGGCTGCCGGCCATCGTGGGTGTGAAGTATATGCCGCCCTGCCACTTGCCCGTCGCGTATAGCTGCTCCTTGAACAGCTCCGGCTCCCTGTAGAGGACAACAGAGGTGCCCTTGGGTGCGAAGCCGTACTTGTGCGTGTCCATGGATATGGATGTGACGCCAGGCAGCTCGAAGTCGAACCTGCCAGAGTAATAACCGAGCTCCCTTGCCCAGGGCATTATGAACCCGCCCAGGCAGGCGTCCACGTGCATCCCGATGCCGTGGTCCATGGCGACCTCCGAAAGGTCCTCTATCGGGTCAACGGCGCCGTGCGGGAAAGATGGGGGGGCGGAACCGACAATTGCGACTGTGTTGCTGTTCACAGCCTCCTTGACCTTCTCCACGTCTGCCCTGAAGTCCCCGTCAAGGCCAACGAACCTAGGCCTGATGCAGAAGTAGTCACAGGCCTTGAGGAAGGCGGCGTGTGCGGACACCGGTAGGACCACCTCGGGCCTGTCTATCCCATTCTTTTTCCTGAAGTAGTCCCTGTAGGTCTTCATGGCCAGCAGGATGCTCTCCGTGCCACCGGATGTGACAGACCCCCCCTGGTGAGCTCGTCGCCGTGCATTATGGAAGAGCACATCCTGACTATCTCCCTCTCGTACTTGGTCAGGCTGGGCCATATGTCCGGGTGGAGAGGGTTCGTCTGGGAATATATCCTGTAAACTCGCTCATAGAACCCCGTCATTTCATCCCCACCATGGTACACTGCGCCTGATACCAGGCCCTGCTTCCAGCCCTTCTCCTCCTCCCTGGTGTAGGAGGACATCTCCTCCACTATGGTGTCCGCATCAGTGCCCTGCTCCGGGAGTTCGCTGATGGAACCTCTGGCCTCGTACGGTTTCATCTTCCTCTCTATCTGCTCAAGGAAGGAATCGCTGTCCGGCATGCAGGCAAAAGTCCAATGGCCTATTTTAGGGTTTCACATTTTTCCCGATTCCTTCTACCTTGTGTGCTGTGTGTGCCGGTATACGCGCCAAGGTGTGGAAAGTGTTATAGCACGACGCAGGATCAGTGGTGGCGTCCTTCTGCAGGGCGCAGGGCAGGTGTTCGGATTTGGAGTTCGGCACACTCGAGTACATGAGGGAGGTGCAAAGGGTAACGAACGGCGACAGCAGGTTCGCACAGATGATGTCCGGTAACGACGCATCGTTCACATTCGTGATGGAGGAGGAGCCTGAGAGGGGGCGTAGACAGGCCGGTCACTGTGGGCTATTCAGTCAGGGCAGGGAAGATCGATGACGTCTGGACAGGGAAGAGGGAAACTGACTACACGATCTCAGGAAAGTACTCAGTCTGGGTGAACCTGCTCCTCGGGAGGCAGACCGTCACGAGCGCGTTCCTCTCCAGGCGGCTGAGAGTTGATGGTGACTTCAACCGCATACTCAGGATGGTGCCTGCCACAGAACACTGGCTCACACTGCTCAGGAGGGTCGCCACCGAATTCCATGGAGATTACTCGAAGTTCAACCTGAAGGGTGAGTGAGCATGGCAAGGAGCGCTGCTTCCCTCATCACCGAAACGCTCGGGAATTACGGCGTGAAGTTTGTCTTCGGCGTGCCCGGCGACCAGCTCTACTCCCTCATGGACGAGTGCCTCCGTTCGGGAATAGAGTTCATTTCCTTCAGGGATGAGAGGTCAGCGGCGCACGCTGCCGGGGGGGCATTCTCGAGGCTGACCAACCGCCTGTCAGTCGTCGCCTCAACCGTCGGGTCAGGTACAGCGAACCTGGTGGGCGGCGTCTACCCCTCATGGGCTGACGGTGTCCCGGTCCTGATAATAACGGCACAGAACCAGACCTTCAGGCCCTACGCTGACAGAGGATCCATGCAGGCCCTTGACCAGGTGGCGCTCCTCAGGGGGGGCGTGACGAAGTGGAGCGCGTACATAAGCAACCCGGATGCTCTGCCCGGCAGCCTCGTCAGGGCCATACACACCGCAACAAGCCCCCCCCTTTCGGCCCAGTTCACCTGGACGTGCCATCTGACGTGCTCTTCTCCAGGGACTACACATCAAGGCCCGCAACTGAGTTTCCCAGGTACGCCCCCCCCTCAGGCCCATCCCCCCCGGAGCAGGTTGAGGCCGTGGCCAGGGTGCTCTCCGCAGCCGAGAGGCCCCCCCTCCTCCACCTTGGCAGAGGGGGTGGTCGCATCTGGCGCGGAGGACCTGGCATTGGGCTGGCAGAATTTTTAAGGATACCGGTGACCACGACCATGCAGGCACGCGGTGCCATACCCGAGGACCACGGCCTGTGCCTCGTGCCGCTGAGCTACGGTGCCATAGCGGCACAGAGGGACGCTGACCTCGTGATCTCCGTCGGGTGTGGCCTGAACGACCTCGACTTCTTCGGCAGGGCCCCCCCGGTGTGGGGGGCGAGGCCGGGCAGAGGTGGGTCAGGGTTGATGTGGATCCCGGGAGCTTCGCCAGGGGGCAGGGTTGCAGACATACAGGTCGTCTCCGACGCCTCCGTATTCCTCTCGTCCCTCCTCAGTCACCTCCGGAAAACAGGAGCGGGAGAGTTCAGGTGGGACATGGGGGGGAACTACAAGGGCCTTGAGGCCTCCTGGACCTCGGCCATGTCAGCGGGCCTCCAGAGAGATGGAAGGCCAGTGCACCCCCTCCAGGCTGTGGCTGCCGCGAGGGCCTCGTTCCCCCAGGGACGCGGTCTGCATAGTGGACGGAGGCAACACTGCTGTCTGGGCGCACTACCTGAACAGGGTGTACGAGAAGAGGGCGTTCCTGAGCAGTGCTGTGGGGGGGAGGGCAGGTTACATAGGCACTGCGGTGCCTTTCGCAATAGGCGCGAAAATTGCGAGGCCGGAGAAGGAGGTCTTCTGCATCACCGGAGACGGCGCCTTCGCCTATTCCATGAGCGAGCTGGAAACCGCAAGGAGGCTCGGCACACCGTTCGTGTGCGTGGTCCTGAACGATGCCTCATGGAGCATGATGAAGTCGGCGCAGACAACATACTACTCCTCAAGGTACGTTGGCGTGGACTTCGGTGATGTGGACTATGCCGGCATAGCGAGGTCCATGGGCTGCTTCGGCGTGAAAGTGGATGACCCTGGAGAGCTCAGCAGGTGCATAGCCCAGGCCAGGGAATCGGGCATGCCTGCAGTTGTGGACGTGAGGGTCGATCCAGGGGGGGTGACGCCGCCGGACTTCCAGACGCTGACCGAGATATGGCTGGAGGGCTGCGACCTCAGTCCCTGACGCCAGCCTGCCCCCGCCATGCCGCTCCCTGCCCCCCGGGCCTCGTCTCCCTTATCATGAGGGACAGGAGCGCTCCTGCAAGGACGAGAATGGCAAGGACGAGCACCGCCAGGAACCCCGGGTCAGACGCCTCCACTCTGAGGGCGTCCTGCAGGCTGTACAGTGACGGCACCACCACTATGAGGAGGAGCGCGCCGACCTGTGAGAGGAGCCAGATGAGCCTGCGGCCGTGCCTGCGTTTTCCTCCCCTGCGCTCTCCAGAGATATCTGCAGGCCCAGGGGGGGCGCCAGGGAGATCAGGAAGAATCCCTCTGCAAAGGAGACGACGAAGTAGTAGCCAGCGGGCATCCTAAAGGAGAGGGCGAAGAGGAATAGGGCGGAAAAGAGGCTGTTTGCTATGACGAATTTCCTCAGCGAACCCCCCCATTTCTCCGCCACCACGGGGACAGCCACCATTCCGGATATGCCTGCAACGAGCATGATGGCGCCGGTGATCCCACCATCGAGGGGGCTGATACCCCCCCTGCCCGCCATGATGGTCTCGATCCACTGGGCCAGGGAGCTAAATACCCCCCCCACACCTATGAAGAAGAGTGCCATGAGGACCTGGATGTTCCTGATCCTGATGACACTCCTCATGCTGCCCATGAAGTGCGCAGACGCTTCAGGAGGCGTTGCCATGGGCTGCTCCCTGGAGAATGCCAGGAATGCCAGGAATGAGGCCGTGCAGACCGCCGATACCAGGACCATGCTCCTCACAATCTCAGCATACGAGGGTGATGGCACCATTAGGGGGCACGGTGACGAGCGCCAGTATCATGCCCAGGATCTGGCCCATTGTTCCTATCCCGTTGGCCAGGGCCTGCTCCTGCCTGGGGAACCACTCGCCTGACAGCTTCGATATACCGTTGAATATGAAGGGCTGCCCCCCCACGGAGGCCAGGCTCTGAAACACGAAAAGCACCTCAAAGTCAGTACCTGCCAGGAGCCTGAGCCACGAGAAGACCATGACGGTGCCGGCACCTGCAAGCACAGGTACCCTGAAGCCCCCCTCCTGTCAATGAGGAGGCCCACAGGAATCGAGAGGGGGGGTATAAACACCAGGGGGGGCCAGACAGCGGACATCAAGCCCAGCATGCCCAGGCCCGCGTGGAATACGTCCTGAAACTGCGGGGGGGTGAGTATGCCGGAGAAGTTGAGCCAGACGAACTGTGACGAGAGGGCCACCATGGTGTAGCCAATGAGCACAGGCCACCTGCGCGGGTCAGCTGAGCTTTTTCCATGCCGGAAAAACAATGGTGAAAGGCGTATATAAGCGTATCATTTTTCTAAATATATTACACAAACTGGCGGAAAGCGAGGGCACGGGCACGGATAAAGGTATATTATATCCAAGAGCATATTTGCCCGATGGCATCCCCCCCAGGCGCCTCAACCAGGATGAGGCCACTGTGAGGTCCATCCTCATAGACCTCGGGCTCACCGAGAACGAGGCAGACGTTTACCTGTCGCTGATAGAGCATGGCAGCATGTCGGCCGGAGATATGCTGAGGAACCTGAACCTCAGGCAGCCCCAGCTCTACGACATAACCTCCTCTCTGGAGAGGAAGGGCTTCATAAATGCCGTTGAGGGGGGGAGGCCCAAGAGGTTCGAGGCCATCAGCCAGAGGCGATACTGCTGGCGAGGGAGGAGACCCTGAGGCGGAACAGGGACTTCTTCCTCAGCTGGGCCAGGGCAAAGGAGGGCGCCGAGTATATACAGCCGGCGCTCATAAACGCCAGGAACTTCAAGGCTGTGATAAACAACGCCATCCAGGTGGTCCTGGACGCCAGGCACTCGGTCTACGTGGAATCAACGCCTGACATACTGGACGAGATCGCCCCGGTGCTGGGCCTCGCCATGTCCAGGGGGGGCGTAAGGGTAACAGTCCTCCTCTTCAGCCACACGCCTTTGCTCGAGTTGCAGCAGAAGGTGAGGTCACAGTTCAGGGACCTGAGGACCGTGCACCCAGGCCAGTTCTTCACGGTCATAGGCGACGACAGGCAGTCCGTCTTCATGCCGAGGAGCGTTGCCCTTGGCCGGGACGGAAGCAGATACGGCTACGTGTTCAGGGACAGGGACATGAGCTGGTTCCTGGTGCACAACTACTTCAACGCCTGGTACAGGGCCACAAGGATAAATGTGAGCAGTGGGCCTGCAGGGAAGGTGTACTATTCACACAGGCTGGCCATTAACGACATCATGGAGTACGGCCTCAATGGGAGGAGTGCCGTGCTCACAGGGGGGGTGATGAGGGAGAGCGGGAAGAGCGTGACCATGGAAGGTAGGATCCTCTCCTTCACCGTGAGCGAGGACATAGTGAACTTCACCTTCAGTTCCGGGGGGGATGAGAAATACACTGTCGGCGGTTATGACTCGCAGGTCGAGGACATAGAGATGGTGGCCCTGGAGGTCCTCTAGGCCCGGGCGCACATGGGGGGGCCTGGAGCACAAAGGATCGGTCAGCCGGAAAGGACATCTATGTCCACCTGGCCTGCGGGGGGTGACCACGTTCCTCATAGACAGGCTGGGCAGGCCCAGGTGCTCAAGCACCTCCGGGCATTCCCTCTTCTTCCCCCACCCGTGGGATCGTAGCCCCCCCCGATGGCCTCAACCAGTGCCTGTATGAACATGGCAGCGCTCCAGGCCTGCAGGTAGCAGCCCTCCCTGTTCGACATTTCAGGGAAGCAGCCCGGGGAGTACCTGCCCAGGGACCTGGAGAGGCTGAGGAACTCACGCATGGCCGGCCCCCCCACAAGGCCGTACCTCATCAGCCCTATGGCAGCAATGCCGTTGTTCACGGGCATCACTGTACCTCCAGGCGACACAGTGATGCCCCCCCATCGCCGCTTATTCGCAAGTAACCTGAAGATGCGAATTCCCTGGCCCTCTCCTCCGAGGACATGCCCATGAAGAGTGGCAGTACTGAAGTCCAGAAACCGAGGTCCCTTGGCACCCCCCCTTCCACTATCCTGTTGGCGTATGTGCCAGTTTCCGGGAGCCAGAAGGCCTCGAGCAAACGCCTGGAAGACCGGAGCATCTCCCCCCCACCTCCTCCCTCCCCCCCAGGCCCGTGGCACCCAGAACACCTTCGGGCACTGTGAGGAGGAGCTCCAGGGAGCGGGTGAAGAAACACACCGTATCTATGTCTATCCCGGAGCCCCCCCTGTCCTGGTCCTCCATGATCCCCCCCCTGCCTGTTAGCCCTGTTTCCCATACGTACCTGACACTGCGGCCCACAGTATCGGAGAGTTCGGAGAATAGGCGCCAGCTGCGCCTCCACATGCTGGCCTCCGCCACGACTGCTGGGAAGAGGGCGCTCTCCTCCAGGTCGCCGCTATTGTACACGACGCCGTTGGTCACCACCTCATGCGGTATCCTTCCACCTGAAGACCGCGATGCCAGGAACCTCAGTGTGTCCGCCACGGCCCTCCATTCACCCGTATACATGGCACCCCCCCTGGCCGAGAGGAAGGTGTCTATCGCGAAGAACCACGGGAAGTCTGGGTGCCCTGCAGTTAGCAGGTGTTTCCCTCCCCCCCAGCGCTGTATGAGCATGGCGATGTTCGACTTCGCCATCTGGCACGCACCCGCAACCCAGGAACCTGCGGCTCAACCTGGACCATGCGCAGCGGGAGTAGGTACCTGTGCGAAGGGTAGGAGGCGAGGGCACTGCCCCTTCCCTGCGGCAGGATGAGGAAGCTCCCGTACCTGCCGAGCCCCCCCACAGTAAGCGTCTCGCCCCCCCTGAGCTCCATGCGTTCCGCCCGCACGGTAAACTCCAGGCCCCCCCGCACACGAGCACCACAGAACCGCCCTTGGAGATGATGGAACAGCCCCCCTGCCTGTGGAGAGCCATACCTCCTGGGGCCTCAGGTCTATGACCATGTCCTTATGGCGCATCCACAGGAACGATATCTCGAGGCCACCACCGGTCAAAAGCGATACGGTCAGTTTCCCCCCCTCCCCCCCAAAGGTGGCGTTGAACTTCCATGGGTACCACTGAACCCTGTCGGGCCTGAGGCGTTCACCCCCCCACAGTACACGTGCATGGAGCGGAAGAGCCTGAAGGGGGGGTGGTGCCAGTAGCCTGCCATCTCTCCCCCCCTCACGTGGAAGCCCGCATCCGCTTCGCCGAGGTCTGTGGGGGGGAATATCAGGTACTCGTCCTGTGAAGATATTGTGGCGAACCTCCTCTGCGGTGCCTCCTCTACCGGGAACGCTCCTGCCATGCAGCCTCTTCCTCTAGCCTGGCACCATCCTTCCCAAGCACAATGGTATAGCGTGTGCCCCTGTAATTAATGTTCCCTATCGTGGCCCGCCCGGAGGGCCAGCCCTCTGGCAGCCTGCCAGTGAGGGCATCCTGCAGGCCCAGCCATGGGTCCGGTGTAAGGCCGAAGAGCCCCTCGATCACCGACTGCACGAAGAGCGATGAGGACCAGCCTGGGCAAACTGGCCTGTGGGCACGAACTCCGATGCTGAATAGGTCTCGTTTATCCTCCCGGGGTCATCGGAGCTGAATGCGGCGTCCACGAACGTCTTAAGGGCCTCGAGGCCCCCCCTGTCACGCATACCGTTCCTGAAGAGGGCCAGGGAGAGCCAGCCGGACATCAGGGGGGGCCATACGGTGCCTGTGTGGTACCCACCGTCGTACATCGGGTCCGTGGTGGACATTGACCGCATTCCCCCCCACGGCGTGAGCATGTGCTCCCCCCCTGCCATGAAGTCCAGGAAGCGCCTGCACTCCTCGCACTCCATGTACATGCAGGGCACCACAGTGGATGAGGAGAGTATCCTCCTCTTCCCCTCGCCTATGGAATCAAGGAACACAGACCCGTCCCAGAAGGTATCCCTCACCTTCCTCATGTCCACCTCTCCTGATACACCCATGCCCCCCCACAGGAGGCGCCTGGCCTCGGTGTACCACGCGTTGGCGTCAACGCACTTCCCGTCCCTCCTGTCCGCCCAGGACTCCGGCCAGCCTATGAGTCCCTCTGAGAACCTGTTCTCTATCAGGCCGTCAGAGTCGCTGTCCAGGGATGCGAGGAACCTGGAGACTTCCAGGAGTTCTTCCCCCCCCATCGGGTGCTCCCCCCCTGTCCAGAAGACATAGCGGGCGTAGGCGAGAACCCAGAGCGGGCTGCTGTCCACCGACATGTACATCGTGCCTATCTTCTTCTTCCCTATCTCGAAGCTTGGGTCACCGTCGCCCGTAATCGGGATTTCGTGCGGGATACGGCCCCCCCTGTCGGAGTGGGAGAAGAGGAGCCTCAGGTGCTCCAGTGCCTCCCTCTCCAGGCCAGCGGCCATGGCGGCCATCGATATCCAGAGCCCGTCCCTGCCGAAGAACCATGAGAAGACGGGGGGGTACCCAGCAAAGAACCCTGACCCCCCCGCGGGGTGGTGTTGAACATCTCCAGCATGTCGTGCTTTGCCCAGAGGAAGACCTTGTCGAACCTGAAGTCACCGCTCCGAAGGACGCAGTTATCCCTGACCCTTGAGTGGTAAGCCAGTGTCGAAAGCAGGTCACCGTCCCTGTAATCGCCGAGCAGGGACACAGTGATGCGGTTCTCACCTGGCCCGAGCATGACCCTCACTGTATTTCCCCCCCTCGCCTCAACAGTGCCGGTGGTGTGTATGCTCACTGGAAGCATACTCCCGCTCACATCCGCACGGCCTTTCCTGACAGCGATTGAGTTCTCGCCTCCGGTGGCCGTGGAGGGCCATGCCCTGGACTGTGTGGTATCGATCTCGACCTCCACCTCCTCCTGCCCCCTCAGGAAGCAGACGAACTTTCCCTGCCCGGGCACCATGAACTGCACGGTCTGCGTCATGCCGTAGTCCCTGGCTATGTAGCCCAGGCCACGCACGTATTTCCTTATCCTTTCCGCCGACCTCATGCCCGAAAACCTGAAGCGGATCGAGCGGGCCACGCAGACGTCAGCGAACCATAGGCCCGTCCTGGACCTGTGCCCGTCCGTAACCAGGGCATCGCCGTTCTGGTAGGACACAAGGTGGGAGCCGTTGCCCGATATGAGGGAGAAGGAATATGAGGAGAGGGCCCCCCCTGAACTCCTTCACCCATACCTCCATCTCCCTGTGGTTGTCCCCCCCCTCTCCCACCCTCGTGAGTGTGGAGAGTATCTCAGTAAGGATTTGCCTGTCCCGCATCTATCTCCTCCACCAGTCTCTGCGTCTCAGCATCGAATATGTAGACCTTCGAGTTACGTGCCGTGAACCGGAGCGTTGAGTTCTCAAGCACCTGCCCCCCCCGCACATCCTTCCTCGGTACAAGGGCATTCACCGCTGTGCCGTCAGGGAGTGAGGCTGTGACCAGGAGCATGTCGCCCATCATGGTGCTGTACCTGAATTCGGCCACGATCTCACCGTCGTCTGAGAGCGAGAGGCCCTCCGGCCTCACACCAACCATGACCGCCCTCCCCTGTCCGAAGTCAGTTGAGGTGCGTATTCTCTCACTGCCCAGCGCAACGCTGTGCCCATTGGCCACGCTCCTGATCAGGTTCATGGCGGGGGGGCTGCCAATGAACGACGCAACGAAGACCGTAGCCGGGTGGTCGTAGAGTTCCTCGGGCGTTCCTGACTGCACTATCCTGCCCTGGCTCAGCACCACGATCCTTGAGGCCAGCGCCATGGCCTCGTCCTGGTCGTGGCACACATATATTATGGTCTTCTTCACCTGCTCGTGGAACCTGCGGAGCTCGGAGAGCATCTCATGCCTGAGCTTTGCGTCCAGGTTCGAGAGCGGCTCGTCCATGAGGTAGACCAGTGGGTCCCTGACCATCGCCCTGGCCAGGCCCACCCTCTGCTGCTCCCCCCCGCCGGAGAGCTGCCTTGGCCTCTTGGAGAGGTGCTTCTCTATCTGCAGTGCCTTTGCGACACGGTTCACCCTCTCCTCTATCTCCTCCCTCTTCAGCCCCCCCTTTATCTTCAGGTTCAGTGCTATGTTGTCGTGCACGGTCATGTGCGGGTATAGGGCGAAGTTCTGGAACACCATGGCCACGTTCCTCTCAGACGGATAGAGGTCAGTGACGTCATTGCCGTCTATGTAGACCCTGCCTCCGTGGGTTTCAGTAGACCTGCAATGCAGCGGAGCAGCGTTGTCTTCCCGCTCCCTGAGGACCCGAGGATCACCAGGAACTCCCCGTCCTGCACCTCCAGGTCTATGTGGTCCAGTGCGACCTTTCCCTCGTATGAGACCGTCAGGCCTTCGACCTTAACTGACATTATGAAACAGGCCTCCCCTGGAGTGCTATCCCTTCCACAAAGTAGCGCTCAAACACTATGAACACTATGAGCGTCGGTATCATCGCCAGTATGTTGACTGTCATCATCTGGTTCCAGTAGATCTGCGTGCCGTTCGCACCCTTGAAGAAGTTCAGGACAAGCGGCAGGGTGAAGAGCCTTATAGAGTGCACCTCCATCAGGGGCCAGAGGAAGTTGTTCCACGAGCTTATGAAGGAGTATATCGCAGTGGCCGCTATGGCAGGCTTCGCTATGGGTGCGGAGATCCTGAAGAAGATCTGCCAGGGGGGGCGGAGGCCATCTATCTTAGCCGCGTTCTCTATGTCATCCGGTATAGTCGTGAAGTACTGCCTCATCAGAAACACGTTCAGTGCAGACGCGATCTGGGGGGGCATTATGAGGCCCTGGTAGGTGCTGAGCCAGTGTATGTCGAGCATGAAGACGTAGGATGCTATCGATATGACAGGGAAAGGTATCATCAGCGTGGCCAGGACTGCGTAGAACAGGATATCCCTGCCAGGGAATTTCAGCCTGGCGAAGGCGTAGCAGCAAGGGCACCTATGAACACACTCCCTGCAACGACACACACAGAGACGAAGACGCTGTTGAAGTACCAGAGTGGGAATGAGCCGAAGCTCCAGACTGTCCTGAGGTTCTGGATGAAGTAGTGCACGCTCGTCCTGGAGAGGGGGGTTGAAGTCCGGGGGGAAGTTGGCGAATATGCTGTTCCTGAAGGACTTCAGGAAGGTCCAGTAGAAGGGTATCACGTAGATCACGAGAAGCACCGACATGAGGATGTAAGCGATTGCGAGCGATACCGTTTTCCTCAGGTTCACCTCACCACCTCCTCTCCGATATTATGCGCCTCTGCGAAATGGTCAGGGCCATTATTATGATGAAGAGGATGAAGGAAGCAGCCGCCGCCAGCCCTATCTCACCTGTGTAGACAAATGTCCGGTTGTAGATGAACATGAGGGGTACGTAGGTGGACCTGGCAGGGCCGCCATCGGTTATGACAAAGACCTGGTCGAACAGCTGCATCGCGCCAGTGAGGCCCAGGATCACCACAAGCACCGTTGAAAACCTAAGCATCGGGAAGTATATGTACCTGAACCTCTGGAGCCCGTTCCTTATGCCGTCCAGCATAGCTGCGTCCATGACGTCCTGCGGTATTGACCTCAGGCCCGCAGAATATATTATCATGAAGTAAGGCGCAGTGCTGAATATGTTCATGGCCATGATGGCCGGAAAGGCATATGTGGTGGAATAGAAGAAGTTGATGGGGTGCACCCCGAACAGTGAGAGGAGGTAGTTTATGGGCCCCTCGGTCGAGAAGACCCAGATGAATATTATCGACATTGAAACCGGCGAGATCACGGCTGGTATGAAGACTATGGCCCTCACAACCCTGGAGTAAGTGGAGACCCTGTTGAAGAGGAGGGCATAGCCGAAGGCCAGGAAGGTCTGCACAGTCACGACCACAGCAGTGTAGATGAGGACGTTGACTATGGCCCTGGCAAAGGCAGAGCTCGTTAACACTGACACATAGTTCGACAGGCCAACAAAATAGATCTTGTGGAAGAACGGGTCGTAGTGGAACAGGCTTATGACGAAGGAATAGACTGCAGGGAAGAAGGTGAATGTGATGAGAAATAAAAAGAGGGGGGGTATTATGAATATTATTCCGGTCCTCCTCTCGGGATCGCTGGAGCGCTTACCTTTCCTCAACCCCCCCACCCTGACGTTTTCGTAAGCCTCCGATGCCATCGGTCAGCACCTTACACGGTGGACGATCCCTTCAGCCGCTGTTTGTGACGTTCACTATCTGGTCGTAGGCCTGCTGTGGTGTCAGCTTGCCAGCGAACAGGTCCGCTATTGCGTTGTGACACTGGGCCTCCACTGCTGTGAAGTTGGTTGTGTTGTAGTTCCAGCCGTAGGCGAACGGGAACTGCTCACCCGCAAAGCTCTGTATGGGGGGGAAGTTTGTCCTGTACCATGAGGATTCGAGGATCGCTGTCCTGGAGGGCAGTGCCAGGCCCTTGGAGACCCACTGCTGCTCACCTGATGGCCCGGTGAAGAACTCCACGAACTGTACGGCAGCCCACTTCTGCGCGCCTGTCAGGCCAGCGTTCACCGCCAGGCCCACGTTGAACATCATCGTCGCATTCTGCACGTCGTAGGGCATGAAGGCGTAGCCTATTGCTGATGTGTCGTTCTGGAAGTAAGAGCCGTTGGCCAGCAGCACTGGCACAGTCCAGGTGCCGGTAACGACCATGCCCACCTTGCCGGTCGCGAAGTCACCACCGTTCCAGCCAGCGCTGAGGTTGGAGTTCAGCCCGGCCAGGCCTGAGCTGTAGAGGTTGTACCAGAACTCAATTGCAGTGAGCAGTGGCTGGCTGTTGCTGGCCATTCCAGTGCCCGTCTGGTTTATCCACTGCCCGCCTGCCTCGTGCATGAACGCGAGTATCCTGCAAACTGCGGGCCCACCACCATGGGGGGGTAGTAGCCACTGCCACCGTTGGGGGGGAGCATGCTCATGTTGGCCTTAAGCTGCTTGAGCACGTTCATCATGGTCGTCCAGTTCCAGTGGGTGTAGTTGGTCGGATAGGGCACATGCTCGGCGTTGAATATGTTCTTGTTGAACAGGACAAAGAGAGGGCTCCAGTCCTTCGGCGCGGCATAGAGCTGGCCGTTCTGGTAGAATGTCTGCAGTATCGTCGGGGGGGCGAAACCGCTCAGGTTGTACGAGGCGTTCGCGGAGAGGTAAGGTGTCAGGTCAAGGAGGTAGCCTGCCTTAACGAACTCCGGAAGGGCGTCGTTCTCCATGTACATGACAGCGGGTGCAGAGTTCGTGGAGAACTCTGTTTCCAGCGTGCCATAGTAGTTGCTCGTTATGGGCACGAACTTGACAGTAACGTTGCTGTGCATGGCGTTGAACTCGTTCACCATCTGCAGGTCAAACTCGTACTCCTCGCCGCTGGAGACCCAACCAGAAAACACTATGGTGGTCTTGGCCGGCGTGCTGTGCGCGTATGCCTCGTAGCCTCCCACACCAGCGATAACGATCACCACGACCGCTATCACTGCAATCAGGTTCCTTCTCTCCAATGTATCACCTTCATTCTATACTAATTGTCGTTAGTAATAACTATATTCAGCTATATAAATGTATCCATGCGGTTCTCCACATATGTCCACAAGTATGTATCACCGTTACACGTGGCACCGGTAACTCGCCCGGGAGAGGAGTGCACTCCCAGTAATCACTCCGCGCCGGCACCGGGCATGGCACGAACCATACAGCATGGTGGTGTGCCGTGGATTCTGTCCAGTACGGGCCACTTCCTAATGTGATTGATAGGACATATTTCCTCTCCACAGCGAGTTCCGTCAAAACTTTCCACATACGCTCCGTGAACATGATAAGTTCATATATCAACACGTACTCTTATTTCTGTGTATATATATGAGATAAAGATTACCCAGAGTGATTGCCCACACATCGATGTAACGAACGAGTTCAGGGACGTTTACATACTCGTGATGAACACGATGGAGGAGATGGAGACGCAGAAGATGTTCTCTGTGGTCTATTCACGCTCCCAGGAAGACCTGACATCTGCCCTGAAGTTGCTCGACTCCCACAGGCTCGTGAACGAGCTCGAGCTCATCTCCAGGAGGCCCAACGTGGCCGCGATCTTTTACGAAATGCAGGAAACCTCCATGTACAGGAGGACTGCCAGGGAGGGCTTCAGGATACACCCGATGGTGGCGCACAGGGGGGATGGAGAGGTGGTTCGTGGTCTGCAAGAGGGACAGGTCCGCTAACGAGATATACAGGGCCGATGAGACAACACGCATACTCAGCGCCAGGCAGCTGAGCTCCGAGGAGTTCCTGCACGTCTATCCGAGCGTCTTCTACGACCTGCAGCTCCTGCAGCTCTTCGGCGACCTAACGGAGAGCGACTTCAGGCTCCTGAAGGTGGCATTCAACACGGGCTACTTCGAGTGGCCGCGCAAGGTCGACCTGGCTGAGCTCAGCAGGATCATGTCATTGCCGAAGAGCACGCTCTCTTACAAGCTCAGGCAGATAGACAGGAAGATCGCTAAGGTCGTTGACGAGAGGCTTTCCGGGTGAAAAATACTCCTATATAATCTTTTTCACAGGATGACGGGCCGTTTGCCGAATTCTTATACAGGTGGACGTGTATTCATGAGTATATATTGATTCTTCGCCTCCATGGACACAATATTTATTTAAGCACCCCCCCTAATAGACAAAATGTCCTCAGGTGGGCTGCAGTGGCCCGCTCTGAAGATGTGGTTGAAATGGTGACGACGGAGTTTGGATGGTTTGAGGAGGAAGAGGAGGGCTACGCTGAGAAGTACAGGGGGGGAGCCGTGGACTCCCTAAAGATCGAGAACGGTGTCCTGCGGAGGTACCTGACGTACTTTGCGGCCCTCACCAGGCCGGACAATATCGTGCTGATCAGGGGGGGGACGAACTGGAGGGCATCATCTCTTCCCTTGTCAGCGAGGGTAGCTGATAAGGCTCAACGGTAAGACGTACCCCAATTCATACCTCTACAGGAGCGACCCCCAGCGATGTGGCCAGGTCGGAGAAGAACACTTACATATGCACGCCCGAGCGTGAAGACGCAGGGCCAACAAACAACTGGATGAACCCTGCAGACGCACTTGCCAGGTTCAGGGACCTGGCCAGGGGGGGCCTACTCCGGCAAGACAATGTACGTTGTGCCGTACATACTGGGCCCGGAGGAATCGCCTTTCGCAGAGACCGGCGTTGAGATCACGGATAACCCGTACGTGGTCGCGAACATGATGATGATAACAAGGAGCGGGAAGAGGGCCCTCGATCGCATTGGGGAGAGCACCAGATTCGTCCTCGGGGTGCACGTCACGGGCAGCCTGAACCCTGAGGAGAGGTACATAATGCACCTCCCAGAGGACGACATGATACTGAGCGTGAACACGGCCTACGGAGGGAACGCCCTGCTGAGCAAGAAGTGCCATGCGCTTAGGATAGCGAGCGTGCACGCGAAGAGGGACGGGTGGATGGCGGAGCACATGATGGCCATAGAGGTCGTCAGGCCCGACGGTAGGGCCTCGGGATAACTGGCGCCTTCCCCCAGCGCCAGTGGCAAGACGAACCTCTCCATGATAATGCCGCCAAGCGACATGGAGGGCTGGAAGGCGTACCTGGTAAGCGATGACATAGCCTGGATGCACAGCGTCAACGGCTCCCTGTACGCGATAAACCCGGAATACGGCTTTTTCGGCGTTGCCCCTGGAACGAACGAGAGGACGAACCCGAACGCCTGGACGCCATAAGGCACGACACCATATTCACCAACGTTGCCCTCACAGACAGTGGTGAGCCATGGTGGGAGGGCCTCGGGCCCAGGCCACCCCACCTCATAGACTGGCAGGGGGGGAGGGACTGCAACGGCTGCGAGCAGGCCGCACACCCGAACTCCAGGTTCACCACGCCCATCCTCAACTACAGACAGCTGAGTGCGAAGTACAGCGACCCCCCCAGGGGCCTGAAGGTGGACGCCATGCTCTTCGGTGGCAGGAGGAGCACCCTCGTGCCCCCCCTTGTCAGGGAGGCCAGGAACTGGGCCCAGGGCGTCCTCTTCGGCGCAATGCTCAGGGCAGAGACGACCGCTGCCATAACAGGCAAGGTCGGTGTGGTCAGGCAGGACCCCCCCATGGCAATGATAGCCTTCTGCGGCTACAACATGGCGGACTACTTCAGCCACTGGCTCAGGATGGGCAGCATGGTGAAGGATCGGCCTAGGATATACTACGTCAACTGGTTCAGGAAGGACAGCAAGGGGGGGGAGTTCATCTGGCCCGGCTTTGGAGAGAACATGAGGGTGATCGAGTGGATCACCGGCCGCGTGTCCGGCGAGATCACAAAGGGCATAGAGACACCCATCGGCATACTCCCAGAGGTGGATGACATAAGGGCTCCTGGGGGGGTCAGCAGGGAGAGGCTGGAGGAGATACTCTCCGTGGACAGGGATGGCTGGCTCAGGGAATTGGACGAGGTGGAGGCCTTCTTCAGTCAGTTCGGTGACCGGTTCCCGGTGGAGCTGAGGAAAGAGATCGAGAGGATGAGGGAAGGCCTCGAGAACTGGTGATCCCCTTCTCTGTGTGGTGGGTCATGCCTATTGAGCATGGCCCGGAAACAATATTCTTTTGAACCTGTACAAAGAAACACTAATCTGTATACTTTTTGTACACAACACGGTGGCAATGGATAGAGGACGTTGTGAGCCTTGAACAGGCGAGGATGAAGAGGATCGAGATACACTACAGGGGGATCTTCCAGAAGACGCTTGCGAAGCGCATCGGTGGCGACCTTGTCAAGATCGCTGTATCGCAGGGCAAGGTGGCCTTCTCTAACGGCAGATACAGCGATTCTCCCGAGAGGACGGTATACCTGCCAAGTACTTCGTCTACATGTCCGACGAGCTGTCAGAGGAGGACCTTGAGGCAGTGTGTGGTGCGAAGCTGGAGGCTGACAAGGTCGACATCTCCATAGTCCTGGACGACACGATGATAAAGGGCGTTGAGCCTGGGCGTGGTACGGCATCAGGCCAGTCAACGATAGGCTTGTGGCCAATGCCGTGCAGGTCTTCGTGAGCAACCGCACCTTCGATGATATCCTCTCTCACCTGGAGAAGAAGGACTTCGCCTACAGGATCGGCATACTCCCGGGCGAGGCCAGCTTCTCAGGCCTCTGGTACTACAGGGACGACGGCACGGACGTCAGGGTCCTCGGTGCTGTGGCCAGGGCAGACCCGGATGCGGTTGACATAGACCATGTGCTGGAGTACGTGGAGAAGAAGTACGGGAAGGAGAAGGCGGCCATGGCGAAGAAGGCCTATGAGGAGCTCAGGCTCAGGGATGTCAGGCCTGGAGAAGGGATCGTATGGCCATACCAGAAGCCTGTACTGCCAAAGTGGACTGAGTTCCAGGAGGGCGTCGTGGTCGAGGGAGTCAAGGGGGGGCAGTTCAGGAAGGGGGGGCCCAGGGGGGGTACCCCCGAGGAACCCGCACTTCAAGAGGGGGGGACGAGCAAGACGCAGAGGCCAGTGATCCGGTTCGACCTGTGCACCAAGTGCACGCTCTGCTGGTACGAGTGCCTGATGAGGTCTTTGATGTCACCCCAGAGGGCTACTACGACCCGCACTATGAATACTGCACGGGCTGCGGCAGGTGCGCCGAGGCATGCCCGGTGGAGGAGTGCATAGTGATGGTGGACGAGAACCGCTTCGACAGCTACGACAGCCCGTGGGAGATGTACAGGAAGGACCCGAAGGGCTACATAGAGTGGGTGGAGAGCAAGAAGGGGGACGAGAGGGTCGTGCCCTCATACGTGACGGGCATGGGCATGAGGGTTGAGAAGGGCAAGAAGGTACCGGCGAAGGTGAGGTGATGGCTGTGGAGAGCGTTAGTGTTAAGAGCGCTTACGAGAGGGAGGAGCTGCTCAACGGCTGCCAGGCCGTTTCACATGCGGTCAGGCTCGCCGATGTGGACGTGGTGGCGGCCTACCCAATAAGGCCGTACACGGAGGTCATGGACCAGATATCCAAGTTCATTGCAGACGGCGAGTTCTACGCTGAGTACATAATAGCGGACGGGGGAGCACTCCCAGTTTGAGATCGGCAAGCACGCTGTTTCAGTGGGTGCAAGGGCCTTCGTGGGCAGCAGTGGCACAGGCTGGATGTACGCCACCGAGGCGCTGGTGGCCACTGCAACTGACAGGCTCCCCCTGGTCGCAATGTGCGGTAACAGGGCCCTGGACGACCCTGGTGCCTTCGGTGTGGAGCACAACGATGCCCTGATGCTCAGGGACGTGGGCTGGAACCTGGTGTGGGTCGACACCGCACAGCAGGCCCTTGACACGACTCTGCTGGCCTACAGGATCGCGGAAGACCCCCGCGGTCATGATGCCCACAGCCGTGTCGCTTGACGGCGCCTTCCTGACGCACTCCCAGCACATGGTGAAGATACCTACCAAGGAGGCAGTGGACCAGTTCCTGCCGCCGTACAACCCGAAGGTCAAGCTCGACCCGGACAACCCAGTCTCGATCGCGCCGCAGGCAACGAGGACTGGGTCATGGAGATAAGGAGGCAGAACTACGAGGCGGGCAAGAGGGCCAAGGGCGTCATATACAGGGCCTACAGGGAGTTCAACGAGATATTCGGCACCCACTACGAGAACCCCCCCTTCTTCGAGGAGTTCATGACGGCGGATGCGGACTTCGTGCTGATCGGGATGGGCTCCATTGCGATGCCCGCCAAGGCGGCGGTGAAGGAGATGAGGAGGAAGGGCGTGAAAGCGGGGGGGTACATAAGCCTGCACTGGCTAAGGCCCTTCCCCCACAGAGGAACTGAGGAAGGCGCTCTCCAGGTTCAGGGGGGGCATAGGCGTAATCGACAGGGACTTCGCCATAGGCACTCCTGACCTGGGCGGTGTCCTGTTCCACGAGATCAGGTCTTGCATGTACAGGAGCAGCAGCAGGCCAAACATCCTGAACTTCATAAGCGGCCTCGGTGCCAGAGACACGAGTATAGAGGACTGCATGAGGATGATCGATATTGTGAGCCACGCGAAGGGTGACGAGACGGAGCAGGTCGTCACCTGGATAGGCGTGAGGGAGTGATGTGTGATGGTTGAGGAAGAACTGACGAAGGAAGAGCTGGAGAGGAGGGCGAAGGTATACAGGGGGGGAGTGCACGACATAGACCTTGAAGAGTACTACACCTCGGGCCACAGGACGTGCCAGGGGGGGTGCGAGAGCGCCCTGGTCATGCGCTCTTTCGCAAAGGCTTCCGGACCCAACACGGTCGTGACCGGGGGGGCAACTGGATGCATGTACGTTGCGAACACCTCCTACATGTCCACACCCTGGGCGGTACCATGGATGCACACCCAGCTGGGTGCCGGGGGGGGTTCGTCCGCTGTCGGCATGGCGGCGGGCCTCAGGGCACTTAAGAACAAGGGCAAGCTGAAGAAAGACATACCGCACGTGATAGCCTTCTGCGGTGACCTCGGTGGCGGTGACATGGGCCTGGGAGCGATCTCGGGTGCGCTGCAGACAGACTACGACCTCCTCATAATCATCTACGACAACGAGTCTGCCGCGAACACGGACATACAGGCCACCGGCCTCACCACATGGGGGGGTGCACAGACCACATTTACACCGACAGGGAGCGTGCACAGGATAATGCAGAAGAGGTGGAAGAAGAACGTCATAGGCATGATGGCTGCCGGGCATCCCAACGTCAGGTACCTGGCCACCGCATGCGCAACATACCCTGCGGGTGATTACCTGAACAAGGTCAGGAAGGCACTGGCCGCTGGGGGGGGCCCACACTGATACATACCATCGACCCGTGCACGAAGGGCTGGGACTACCACCCGAGGTACACGGGCCTGATAGGCGAACTTGCTGTCAAGACCGGCATATTCCCCGACTACGAGATAATAAACGGCAAGGTCTACTACACCTACGACGCCAGGAAGAAGAGGGTACCTGTGAGGGAGTACCTGGAGAAGCAGGGCAGATTCTCGCACTTCACCGAAGAGGACTACGAGTACGTGCAGTCCATGGTCGATGAGATGTGGGAGGACTGGGAAATACCTGGAGTGGTTCCGTTCCGCGGAGACCTGAAGGTGGCCGACTGAGGGGGGGGTAACAAATTATTTACCCATAATACAGTTTTGTATTTTATGGAGGAGATATCTGCATCCTCGCTTGCCGGTGAGCTGGCCGCCATCGTTGGCGAGGAGAACGTTTTAACGGACGGCCCGGAGCTCATCCCTTACACCAGGGGGGGTTCCATAGATTCCGGTTCACACAGGCCCCCCCTGGCCGTGGTATTTCCAGGGTCTGTGGAGGAGGTGTCCGGCATCATAAGGGTCGCAAGGCGCCTCAGGGTACCGGTGGTGCCCAGAGGCGGGGGGGGTTCGAGCCCCCACCGGCGCCGTTGTCCCAGTGAAGGGCGGCATCGTCCTGGACATGAAGAGGCTGCACGACATAGTGGTTAGGGTCGAGGACGGCCTCGTTGAGGCCGGTGCAGGCGCAACACTGCAGGAGGTGGACGCGGAGTGCAGGAGGCACGGCTACTTCTTCCCCCCCTGACCCGTCAAGCGTTCGCGTTGCAACGGTGGGAGGTGCCATATCGGAGAACTCCGGGGGGGGCATGAGGTGTGCCAGGTTCGGCGTGGTCAAGGACTGGGTCCTCAAGGTTGAGGCTGTGCTCTCCGACGGCACTGTGACGAGGTTCGGCGAGGAGACCTACAAGAACAGGGCGGGCTTCAACATCCTCGGCCTCCTCATAGGCAGCGAGGGAACGCTCTGCGTCTTCACAAGGGCGTGGCTCAAGATCATGCCTCTGCCGGAGAGGCTCAGGAGGTTTGCCATATTCTTCTCCACAATAGATGATGCTGCGGAGTGCATCATGGACATTAGGAGGAGTGGGGGGGTGAACCCATTCATCCTGGAGTATGCGGACAGGCACGGCATAGAGGTCGCGAACTCCGTCAGAAAGACGGACTTCCCGGCTCCAGACGGAGGCATGCTCATAGTGGACATGGACTGCCTGCAGGGTTCGGAGCAGAGGGCCAGGCAGAAGCTCATGGAGGTTGTGGTGAGGCACAGACCACAGCTGGTGATGGAGGCGCAGACCAGGGAGGAGGAGGAAGCGATCCTTGAGGTGAGGAGGATCGCCTTCACAGCCCCCGGGCAGGCTCTACTCGGGTTTCATCGACGGTGACATAGTGGTGCCGCTGTCCAGGATAAGGGAGGCCATGGACGGTATAGAGAGGATCCGGGAAAAGTATGGAGTGTACATAGCGACCTGCGGTCACGTGGGTGACGGGAACCTGCACCCGCAGATCGGCGCGGACATCAACAACAGGGAGGAGTGGGAGAGGGCAAGAGAGGCTGCCAGGGAAATAGACAGACTCGCTATCAATCTGGGCGGCTCGATAACGGGGGGGGAGCACGGGATAGGCTACCTGAAGCAGGACATGCTTGTTGAGCAGTTTCGAGCGAGATCCATGGAGGCGAACCTTGACATCATGAGGGGGGCCTAAAGAGGCTCTTCGACCCTGACAACATACTTAACCCTGGAAAGTTCGCCCTGGACTAATGCAGCACCGATACTATGTTATAGACTATGACGGCCATGGAGAGCACATAGGCGAGGACAGATGACCCATAGGACATCAGGAAAGCGTTCCTCCTCCTCTTGAGCTGGTAGGAAAGTGCAGTTATGAGGAGCAGCATTGCCAGGACAGTTATGTATATTATCACCGCGTCCAGTGGCCTTGCGGACAGGACCCACCTCATTGATGGAGAGAGGAGCGAGAGGGAGAACAACACGGTGACTGCGGCCATGAGCAGTGCCATGCGCCTCCTCCTGAAGCCGGTGAAGAATACCACTGCGCCCACGGCCGCGTCAAAGTAGAGGACGCCCATGCTCACGCTTATGGCCGTGTCCGCGGCTGCGTCCAGGTGCGGCAGGAATATGAAGATGTCCCTGTGGGGCGTCAGGAGGAACAGTATTCCTAGCCAGGATATGATCGTGAGGAAAGGCGCGTAAAGGCTGTAGGGGAAGCGCGAATATGCTCCCCTTCCTTCACCCCCCCCATCCTGTGGCCTCGCGAGGAGTGGAGTGGCGAGCATTCCTGTGGCCTTGCTCCTCTGGCCCCCCCTCGTCCACGTATATTACAGGCTCATGCAGCACGAAAGAGGACGCAAGAGTGCTTGCCTCACCCTGCTGCCGGAGCCTGGCAGCACTGTCCCCCCCATTCTCTGCATGGTGTAGGTCAGTATATAATATGCTGCAATGCTCGCCACAATGTACTGCGGTATGAACGCTATAAGGTCTGTGGGGGGGTGCAGGACGACCAAAAGGCAGCCTCACCTCAGAGGTATATGTAGAGGAGGGTGACGCTCACCGGGTATGAGATCACCGCAACAGGGTAACCGCTCTGGGAATCGGCCACAGCCACTATGTCAAACTGGAATTCCGCTGTCCCTATGCTGAAGCCTCTCCCTGGAAAGAGTGAGACGGAGAGGTTGAGCTCCGCACCCTGGCCACTGCTTATCGGGACTCCGGTGTAGTTGTATGTTGCCTTCCCATTACTGTAATGCACAGCAGAAACGGTCTGGTTGATGCCTGTTATGTTCAGGTACACGCCACTCACCATTGAGGACCCGTTCACAGAAAAGTTCACTGCGTCTATATATGTCCTGACATTCACGCTCTCGTTCACTGAAATGAAATCGCTGAAGGTCTGTGATGGCGTGAAACGCGTGAAGAGGCCGATCAGGAACGTTGAGGCGGATGAGTTGTACTCGGATATGTTTGTCTCGATCTTTGAGGCCGCGCTGGTGTCATTCAGAAATATGTCAGGCTCTTTCTGTGGCGTTATCCCCCCCAGGGTTCCTGGAGAATAGACTATGACAGACGCGGTAGCTAGGGCTGGCAGCATCAGGAGTGCAACTGCCAAGACTGCGACCAACCTGACAGAGCCCCCCCGATGCCATGGTCCATCACTCAGACCACTGAAGGCTGAGGTCTATGGTGCCTCCCGCATAGCTGCCCTGTATCCAGAAGGCCAGGTAGACGTCCTGCGTTGTCACATGTATGGCCGTGCCCGGCATCAGCTCAGTGCCGCTCAGGCTGCTGCCATCGAAAGTGATCGGGCTGGAACTGTAGTATATGCTTACACCGCTGGGTAAGGTCCCGTTCAGGTATACGTACAGTGGAACGTTTGTGCCCGTGCTGTTTACAATCTCCAGGACGTTGGTCAATATGGTGTATCCCGAGCCTGGCACGTAGGAGATCGTGAAGCTGTAGTTTGAGTAGTGTGAACCGACACTGGCATCGCTCAGGAAGTTCAGCTTCTCCGCTGTTGTCGCCCCCCCTGGACCGAGGTTGAGGTACACGGGGTTGCTCGTCGTTGCGACGTTCGCTGTGACCGGCGCATCAACAATCACGGCGGCGGTTGCGATCACAGGTAGTGCTGCAAGCACCGCCACTGTAAGAGCAGTGATTGCCCTCTTTGATAACTTCATGATCCGGAGATGGTGTTAATATAAATAAAGGTGTATGAAGAACCACTGCATGGATGATTTCAGTATCATGAAGTGTAACTCATACCTTATATTGCACTCTACTTCTTCACCCTGTACGTCATCAGCCAGGAGAGGTCGCTCTGGTAGATCTTCCTTATGTCGTCAAGGCCGTAGTAGAGCATGGCCAGCCTCTCGAGGCCCAGACCCCCAGGCTATCACAGGTTCCCTTATCCCCAGGGGGGGTCTCGTCACCTCCGGCCTGAACACACCGGAGCCACCGAGCTCCACTTCCCTCCCGTTCACCTTCACGATCACGTCCATGCTGGGCTCAGTGTAGGGATAGTATGAGGGTACCAGCCTGATCTCCCTGAAGCCCAGGCGTGAGTAGAAGTAACGCATGAGCCATTTCAGCGTGGACAGAGACGATTCTCTGCTGTGCACCGCACCCTCTATCTGGTGGAGTTCGGCCAGGTGCTTCCAGTCAACGCTCTCGTGCCTGAAGACCCTCTCCACAGAGAATATGGCCAGTGGCGGTTCCGGGTTCTCGTACAGGTACCTTATGGTCGTGACCGTTGTGTGCGTCCTGAGGAGCAGTTTCCTCGCCTCTCCTACAGACCACCTGTACCTCCACCCCCCCACGTACCTCCCCCCCCACCCCCCCCTCTCATGCACCCTCTTCACCACATCCACTATCTCGGGGTGCTCTATCCCGATGTCCTGCGATGCCTGAATGTAGAAGGTGTCCTGCATCTCCCTGGCCGGGTGGTCCTGCGGTATGAAGAGGGCGTCCATGTTCCACAGGGCCGATTCGATGTAATGGCCCTTCATCTCCTGGAACCCCCCCATCTCCAGGAATATCTCCCTGACCTCGTCTATCATCTCAGAGAGAGGGTGCCGGCCCCCCCGTGCCAGCCCACAGACACCTCTGTGTGCAGGTCGTATGGGCTGAATCCCCCCCTCTCCCTCCACGAGCCCGAGACTATGGCCTCATGTGTGAGCTCGCCTATGCCCTCGGCACCCTCCACCAGGGACAGGTCCCTGACAAGGGCCTTTATTCTCCTGGTGGAAGTCTGCTTCCTCTGAACCACGCCCTCGCGCCTCTGCAGGCCCACCGGCAGGTCTCCGGTGTATCCCGATGAGGCCAGCCTCCTGAGCGCTTCCTCGCTCCTCTCCACCTCCTCCCTGGCCCTTTCCGCCTCAGGTGCGGATATCCTGCCCCCCCCACAGGCCTGATGCCGAGCCTGGCCAGCTGGGCCAGGGCTATCCTGGCCTCCTGTTCACCGAGCTCTGAGAAGAGGTCCTGGAGTGTCGCTGAACCCCCCCTGGAAGAGATGAACTCGATGGCCCTCCTCTCCGGGAGGCCTTCGCTCAGGTATCTGAGGCCCTCAGGCCCAAGCTGGTACCTGGTCTCGGTCACCCTCTCCGTCGACACTATGCCCTTCCTCTCCAGGTAAGATACTGCGCTCGCTATTTCCCTCTCATCGAGCCCTTCCACCCTGAGTTCTCTCTCGAGTACGCCGTCACCGGCCCGGTATATGGCCTTCAGTACCTTCCTCTCGTTGGCGCTGAGGATCGGCAGGGTCTGCATCCCTAGAGCATCGCTTCCCCAATAAATATATTAGCAGTCCGGAGAAACGTTTTAGTGCACCAGATCCAATATGATCACATGCTGCCACGTATACAGATGGAGTGGCCCCGCTTCAGGAAAGAGCACCTGGAGGACATACCACAGGAGTACAACTGGGGGGGAACAGACTGGATCGACAGGCTCGGGAAGGAGGAGCCGGAGCGTGTGGCGCTCATCCACACAGACGGCAATGCGGTTGCAGCGTTCACATTCAGGGAGATCTCGGAGCTGTCAAGCGCCTTTGCCAGGTACCTGCAGGACAGAGGCATGGGGGGGCGGGGGGGCGATAGGGTAATGATCATGCTGGGCAACCAGCCATGCTCTGGGTCTCCTTTGTGGGGGGGTGATAAAGGCAGGAGGTGTCTGTGTCCCCCTCTGCCACTTCACTGAGGCCGTCTGACATAGATTACAGGATAACGAAGGGAAACATATCTGGAGCCATAATTGAGGACAGCGTTCAGGGCGCACTGGCAGGCTTACGCCACAAACTCAGGTACGTTGTGAGTGTGCCAGACGATATTGATGTGGACAGGCTGAGGAAAATGCCTCACTCCTTCACTCCGGTGGCCACAAGGCCCTCAGATGTGTCCCTCATATACTTCACCTCCGGCACAACAGGGCACCCGAAGATGGTGGCCCACAGCCAGGTGAGCTATGCCCTGGGGGGGCACTATTCCACTGCCATGTGGCTCGGGATAGGCAGGGGGGGTGACGTGCACTGGAACATAAGCTCACCAGGCTGGGCAAAGCATGCCTGGAGCAGCATATACGCGCCGTGGAACGTGGCCGCCACCACAGTCAGCTTCTCTTACACGGGGGGGAGGTTCAGGGCTGCCGACCACCTGGGGGGGTCATAGAGAAACTCAGAGTGACGTCTGTATGTGCCTCACCCACGGTCTGGAGGATGTTTATACTCGAGGACCTGTCCAGGTACGACCTCTCGAGCCTGAGGTCAGCAGCGAGCGCGGGCGAGCCCCTGAACCCGGAGGTCATAGAGAGGTTCAGGAATGCCACCGGCATAACCATCAGGGACGGCTATGGACAGACAGAAACAACGCTGCAGATCGGGAACTTCCCGGGCATGCAGGTGAAGGATGGCTCCATGGGAGTGGCATCGCCGTTCTACAGGATAGCAGTGGTTGATGATTCCGGCAGGGAGCTGCCACCGATGACCGAGGGGGGGAACATAGCCATCCGGGTCGCTGAGGGCAGGCCCCTGCCCCCTCATGCTCGGGTACATGGAGGAGGAGAACAACAGGCAGGCGTTCCACGACGGCTGGTACTTCACAGGTGACAGGGCTTATGTGGACGCTGACGGTTACTTCTGGTATGTGGGGGGGAGGAGCGACGATGTCATAAAGAGCTCAGGCTACAGGATAGCCCATTCGAGGTGGAGAGCGCCCTCCTGAGACACCCCCCCTCAGTGGCGGAGTCCGCAGCAGTTGCCTCTCCGGACCAGATACGGGGGGGCCATAGTGAAGTGCTTCGTGGTGCTTAAGCCAGGCTACGAACCCAGCTACGAGCTGGCGAGGGAGCTGGCTGAGTTCGTTGCCCAGGAAACAGCGCCTTACAAGCACCCCAGGAAGATCGAGTTCGTCAGCAGCCTTGACCCTGTCAAGACTATATCGGGCAAGATAAGGAGGAAGGCGCTGAGGGAAATGGAGTACGGCGGGCCCAGGGTCGTGCAGGGGGGAGTGAGTTCGAGATACCGCCCCCTCAGGTAGGCTACTCCCTCCACTTTGATTTCTTGGCCCCTATGAAGAGCATGACCGCCGTGACCGCCACGAGCACTGTCCAGTCAGCCATATGGGGGGAGAGGTGACTGCCTCAGGCCCGCCAGGTTCTGGGCTATGGCAGCAGCGTATGTTGTCGGCGATATGAATGCCAGGTACCTGAATGGGAACGGTATGTAGGTTATCGGGTAGTACACCGGGGGGGGAAGGGTTGAGAGTATGGGCGAATGAGCCTGCTGAAGGCCCAGCTCTGCACTATGTCTGATGAGAAGGTGGACAGCATGAAGCCGAGCGTTATCGAAAAGGTGAACACCAGGGCAAGGTCGAGTATGAAGAAGAGCAGCTGCAGCGGGCCCAGGTGGAGGAAGAAGGACGATATCAGAGCCAGGACGAGGATGGATGGCACCGAGTATACGATCTCGGAAACGGCCATGCCGAAGACATAGGTGAGGGCAGAGGTCGGAGAGCTGACCACCATGTCCTGCAGCCTCATGTCGTTCTTCAGGTGTGACAGGTCGCCCTGCAGTGATGTGCCCGATGAGACCATGAGCATGATGAGCGCTCCCTCAGAAGCGACCCTTATGAGACCACCGTGTGTGGCGAAGGTGACAACCGCAAGCATGGACAGGGCGCCAGGAGGGTGTTCACAAGCACCACCGGGTAATTGACCATGGCGTACACTGCGTTGACCAGGATGGATGCGTTAATCTGCGGGACTATGTGCCTCTCCACCCCCCCTCTCACCCCCCCTCACCAGGCTCTCGAACACCTCGTTGAGCGTGACGGGGCTTATGTAGAACCTTGTGCCCCCCCTTGAGATCAGCACCCTCACGTATTCCTGGGCGGTACCTTCGTCCGTGAAGATCTGCTCCCCCCCGTCCTCCATCCTCACCACCGTGCCGTTCTCCAGGGTTACCTCGGGCGGGGGGGCCCGTAGACCCTTATGCTGACAGGGTGCTTCATCATGGACCTCAGATCGTCCATGCTCCCCCCCAGCGCGAGGAGCCTGCCATGGCTCATGACAGCAATGCTCCTGGAAAGGCTCTCAGCCTCGTCCAGGTAGTGGGTTGTCAGCACGATGGTCCTCTCCCTGGATATGTCCCTCAGTATTGACCAGAGGTCCTTCCTGGATATGTGGTCAAGGCCCGTTGTGGGCTCATCAAGGAAGAGGACCTCGGCTTCTGAAGCAATTGCGCAGGCAACAAGCACCTTGCGCTTCATCCCGCCGGAGAGCATCCTGTTCTTCACCCTTACCTCATCACTGAGGCCTACCCTGCCCAGCGCTTCCAGTGCCATCTGCCTGCTCTCCCTGTACGTGTAGCCCCTCCACATGAGGTAGGAGGACACGGTCTGCAGCGGCGTCAGCCAGGGGGGGACTGCCCTGGCCTCCTGTGGCACGCACGCTATGATCTCCCTCACCCTTGGCGTGTCCCTGAGTATGTCGAAGCCGCCGACAGTAGCGGTGCCGCTGGTTGGTGTGAGCTGGGTGGCCAGGATCCTGACCAGGGTGGTCTTCCCGGCACCGTTCAGGCCTATTATTGAGAATATGCCGGGCCCCCTGAAGGAGATGTCTATGGGCCTCAGGGCCTGCTTGCCGTTATCGTATGTCTTCGAGAGGGAAAATGTCTCTATCTCCACCCTTAGGCCATTGCTTGGTGGCAGATGAACTTAGCCAGGGGGGGCGCCCGATACGGCCCTCTCGCATCTTTATAGAAACCTATATATCTTTTTGGAATAGTTTACATACCCTGAAGGAATACAGTGCTGAGGTGGTTGGAATGAGGATGACATGCGATGTGTGCCACGGCACAGGCTATGTCCATGACCAGGAGGACCACCTCGACGTATGTGAGAAGTGCTGGGGGGGCCTCGGCTACATTGAGGTCAGCCCTGAGAGCGCCCCCCCGGAGCTGCAGGCGACTGGCAGGATAAGGAGGAACTCGTTCATAATATCGGTTTCCTCCATCGCAGCCTTCTACGCTGTGGTGTTCGCCCTTGACGGCCTGTTCCACTTCACACTCATCGAGACCTTCCTCTTCATATTCGTGGCCTACTACATAGGCCTGCTTGCCGGCATATTCTACTCCAGACACGCCACGAAAAAGCTCGGTGACAGGGCGAAGATGGGGGGGAGGCACGACACGTAATTTATACGTACTAGGTTTTAGGAATCCTTTCAACTTAAATATCCCTAAAGGATAATGGCACATGGACAGGCGCTCCCTGGTGCTCGTCGCGCTCGTCATCGGGACACTGATGTCCGCCATCGATACCACAATAGTGATCCTGGCCCTGCCTTCCATAACCCATGACCTGCACTCCTCCCTGATCCTGACGATCTGGGTCATAATAATCTACCTCCTGATCATAGCGGTTATGACCACGCAGCTGGGAGGCCTTGGGGACATCTACGGGCGTGCCAAGATCTTCAACACAGGCTTCCTGGTTTTCATCCTGGGGGTCGGCCCTCTGCGGCGCCTCCCCCCCTGACATATATTACCTCCTCGGCTTCAGGGCCATCCAGGCCGTTGGGGCCTCCCTCATGCAGGCCAACTCCAGTGCCATCGTGGCCGACACCTTCGAACCGGAGGTGAGGGGGGGGAGGGCCTTCGGCTTCACGACACTGGGGGGGTGGAACATAGGCGGTGTCCTCGGGATTGTCCTGGGCGGTATAATCACCACGTTCATAGGATGGCGGTACATATTCTACATAAATGTGCCCATAGGCCTGGTCGGGTTCGCCATAGGCCTGCGCGTCATAAAGAGCCAGGCCAGGAGGAAGGTATCGATAGACATAGCGGGCATGCTCCTGCTGGCCGCGATCCTCTCCACCGTTGCTTATGGGGGGCTGTGTACATTGCTGGCCATGGCTTCAGGGCGCTGAACATTGGCCTCATAGCCTCGGTCTCGTCCTCATCGCGCCTTTCGTGTACCAGGAGAAGAGGGCCCAGAGACCCGTCATCAACCCCCCCAGGGCCTTCAGGGTCAGGACGCTGACCTTCTCCCTCATGGCCACGCTGTTCCAGGCCACCGGGTACCTCTCCGTCGTCTTTCTCCTGATAATGTACCTGCAGGGCATAAAGGGCTATTCCCCCCCACTCGATTCCTCCCTGATCCTTGTGCCCGGTTACGTGATAGCGAGCCTCTTCGCGCCGCGCATGGGGGCGCCTCTCCGACAGGGTCGGCGCAAGAATGGTGGCAACGGTAGGCATAATCCTCATGGCCATAGGCGTCCTCGTATACATAACGCTGAGGGTCAGCAGCCCCCCCTACTACGTGGTCATCATAGGCTCACTGGTGACCGGCTTCGGTGCCGCCATGTTCTGGCCGTCCAACAACAGCGCGGTAATGTCCTCATCGCCACCTGAGCTCTACGGCTCTTCTGGAGGCCTCATGAGGACACTCTCAAACATAGGTACGATAATAAGCTACGTCCTCTCCATATCGATTGCTTCGCTCACTGTCAGCAGGACAGTCGCGTACGAGGTCTTCCTGGGCGTCATCAGGCTCGGATCGGTGTCATCACAGTTCCTTGTGGGTATACGGACAGCGTTCATAGCGAGCGTCGCTATCTTGGCCTTAGCTGGCATATTCTCCTTCGTGAGGGGGGGCATGGCCACCAGGTGCCCCCAGGGCACACCGGAGGGCACTGGAAAGAGGTGATTTCGTACAGAGACGTTACGCTGAAACATTTAAAAGATGGGTGCTTATTTAAATACCGAAATGGAGGAACAGGGCAACATAAGGGACAGCATAATAGAGGCGAAGTCTTACAGCACACTGCTCAGGCTCCGCGACACGGTTGCCTCGATGAGGGGGGGAAGGGTCCCGTTCTCCGTCTACTTCGAACTCAGGGGGGGCAGGGTGAACGAGAAGATAGCCCTGTTCGAGAGGCCAAGGTGCGAGAGCGTCAGCATAACCGTGATCGCGCCTGATGGCTCCAGGCACACGATCTCGCAGGACCAGTGCAGGGAGGCCCTGAGCACAGGCACACTCCCCCCCGACTACGTCAGGTCGCTGTACGGGGAGGGTGCAGACATACAGATCGAACAGAAGATCCTGGCCGGCGGTGTCGAGCTAACGCAGGACAGGCTGGAGGGCATAATTGAGAGGATAGACAGGATACAGAAGGAGTTCGAGGAGGTCTATGCGTTCACGAGCCAGATACCAAGAATATCGTCAGAGATAAGGGAGATAAACATGAGGCTGGACAGCCTGAGCAAGCGCCTGGACGCCCTGCTGGGGGGGCACTGATGCGTGCTCCGCCCCGATGGGAGCAGATATGTAAAAATATTTCTCCAAGTTTGTTACAGTGTTCGGCCATTATATGCCGGTTGGTCATATTTGGACGAAATAGACAGGAGGATCATCAGGCGCCTTCAGTGGCCCAATTCCGACACGGAGTTCAGCTTCTCAGACTTCGCTGTTTCCAGGTCAACCGGTGTCTCCGTCCAGACCGTGAGGAAGAGGATCGCCCGCATGGTGGAGAATGGGATACTCAAGGGCAACTACCTTATGCCCATGCCCTCACTGTTCGGCCTCTCCTCGGGCACCTTGTGTGCAGTTACAGTAAGGAAGTTGCGGAGAGGCCCTGGGATTACCTGAATGCAGTGCCAGCACTATCCAGTGTGCACACTGCACAGACACCCCCCGATGGCCATCATGGAGGTGATGCCGAGGATTGGGGGGGAGGAAAAGGCAACAGTGAGGGAGGTCGAGTCACTGGGTGTGAGGGTTGAGAGCCAGCTTTGGCACTACCATGAGCCCGTGCAGCTGAGCAGGAGGGAGTGCCTGGTGCTCTCCAGGCTCATGGAGAACCACAGGATGAGCCTGAGGGAGTTATCCGAACGCACCGGTATAAGTACCAAGAGTGTGTCAAGGATAATGAGGGGCCTGATTAGCAGGAACTGCTTCACCATTGAGGTGGCCATAGACTCAAGGGCAGTGGACCACGGCACACTCTTCATTTTGCAGGCCACCGTCATGCCTGGCAGGGCCAGCCAGGTCATTACCCGCGTGGCATCAAAGCTCGGCGACCGCATGATGGGCTTCAGGTACCTCTCCGATGACACGATCCTGTTCCTCGCCTGGGCGGAGAACACCATGCGAGTGATGGAGGCCGGGCGGTTCGTGGAAAGCATGCGAGAAGTGGCGCTCTCCATCACAGTGAGGGACTTCCAGACGACGGTCAGGTACCCGGACACGCTCATGGAGGCCCTGAAGGGTGTGGCTGAGAAAAACTAGGGCCCTGGTTTTTACAAACCAGATGAGGATAAATACTGATATAAAATAACATAGGGTCGATGGCCACAAGCTTCTTTGAGGGCTTCAACCGGAACGTCTCCATAATTGCCCTGGGCAGGGTGCTGCGCAGCTTCTACTTTGGCTTCGTGGCTTCATCCTGCCACTCTACCTGAAGCACATAGGGTTCAGTGTGGTGCAGATAGGCCTCTACGCACTGGTGGCAACCGTGGCCAGTTCCGTGCTGGTGCTCCTCTCTGGCTTCCTGGGTGACCTCATCTCCAGGAAGAAGACCTACATTGCGATGTCCTCGCTCTCGTTCTTCCTCTTCCTGATACTCCTCACCACCACTGACCACGCCATAGTCTTCCTCTCTTCCATATTTGGCATGACCTTCAGTGCCATGGGAGGTGGGGGGGCCGGTGGGGGGGCCGGTGGCACCTCTCATGACAGCAATGGTTGCGGAGAGTGTGGAGAGGAACAGGACAAACGTCTACTCAAGGCTGACGAGCCTGGCCACCATAGCTGCAGTCGCAGGTGCCGCCTTCTCCTCTGTGGTCTCCTCAGTTGTGCCCGACTATTACCACCTCCTCTTCCTGGTCGCGATGGTACTGAACGCTGTTTCCATTCTGTTCTCCCTCTTCCTCACAGAGAGGAGGGATAGGGTGGAGAAGGCGACAAGGCAGGATATCATACCGAGGAAGTCGGGCAGGAACATACTCTTCATCTCTCTCAGCGGTGCCTTCGGCAGCGTTGGCCTTGGCATGGTGATACCCCTCATCTCGCTCTGGTTCAAGATGGAGAGCCTCTCAACACCCGAGATATCGGTGATATTCGATATATCCTACATCGCTGCCGCAGTGCTTGTGAACTTCTCTCCCTACTTCGAGAGGCGCATAGGTATGATCAACAGCGTTGTGCTCTTCAGGATACTGGGCAGCGTGCTCCTCGTCTTCATACCCTTTCTCCCCGCCATGGGAGCGGCGGCCATATACATACTCCGCACCGGGTTCTACCAGATGGCTCTCCCCATAAGGCAGAACTTCTCCATGACTGTCTTCGCGGCGGAGGAGAGGTCCAGGGGCAGCAGCCTCACCGGCCTTTCCAGGCGCCTGCCCTACGGCTTTGCCACCACAGCCGGGAGTGTCCTCCTCGCATCTGGCATGTACCTTGCCCTCTTCCTGACAGCAGGAACCGTGTCGCTCCTTGACCCTATCCTCTATTACCTGTTCTTCCACGGCAGGGAGAGGAGGGGTGCCGTGTCGGACGCAGCGGCAGCACCCCCCCAGCAGTGAACCCCCCCTCACACCAGGACCAGGTCGTGGGTGAGGCGGTTCAGGTCCCTCTGCCCTCTCTCGGTGACGAGGACCATGTCCTCTATCCTTATGCCGAACCTGTCCTGCACGTAAACGCCCGGCTCAACGGTCACAACGTTGCCCGGCCTCAGGTACTGCGTGTTGTTGCTGTCCAGGTACGGGGGCCTCGTGCACCTCCAGGCCTATCCCGTGGCCTGTCCTGTGTATGAAGTACCTACCAAGGCCGTATCTCTCAATGGCGTTCCTGGTAAGGCTGTCCACCTGGCTCCCTGTCCTCTCCGGTGACACCGACGACACGCCTACCGACTGCGCCTCCATGACCGCAAGGTACGAGGAGTAGAACATGTCATCGGGCTTTCCTGTGTAGAGCGTCCTGGTCGTGTCTGAAGCGTAGCCCCCCCTGTACCTGCAGCCGAAGTCCACGACTATGCACTCCCCCCCCTCTTCAGCCGCCTGTTCCCCCCCGGCCTGTGGTGGGGGGGGTTTGCTGCGTTCTCACCGAAACACACTATGGTGCTGAACGACGGCCCGTCCGCACCGTTCGCCCTGAACCTGTCCTCCAGGTACCTGGCCAGGTCCGCCTCCGTCATGCCCTCCTGGATGTGGTCTAGGAGGTCTCTGAACGACCTCTCCGCTATGGATACAGCCATGGACATGGCCTCAAGCTCCTCACTGTCCTTCACGGAGCGCATTTCACTCACAATGTCGTCCACCAGGCCCTCAGGCCTCAGGCCGAGCCTCACCACATGCGAGTAAGGTATCTTCCCCCCCTGTACCAGGACTGGCCTGCCCCTGACCCTCTCCGCCACCATCCTGAACGGGTCCTGGCCGTCGTGCCATACGATCCTCTCCATGCCCAGGTCGCGTGTCTCACCGTCGTGGAGGGATGGGACGACGAGCAGTGGTTCTTCAGAGACGACGAGGGCCACCAGGCGCTCCATGCCCTCCATGTAACGGCCGGTGAAGTAGTATATGTCCATTGGGTCAGTGATAACCGCGCATGAGCCGTCTAGCCTGTCCTTGAGCCGCCTCAAGCGTGCTGAGTGGTCCATAACAATCACCTGTAACCGTAAAGCGCGTCCCTCTCCTTCAACTCTTCCGGCCTCTCTTCCTCGTTCCCGTAGCCTCCCCCCCCGCCACCGGTGACTATCTCCACCGTCTCGCCTTTTCCGAGGGGATAGCCGACACATTCGCCAACTTCTTTCCCCCCCCTATAACGACGTAGTTCGGCGTCCCCCCCTCCCCCCCCGGGTTCCCCCCCACGGCGGGTGCAGGGACCTGTTCATGGCAGCGGTGAAGAATGCCGGAACGAGCACCCTGTACACCTTCCTTATGCCGAAGCCACCCCCCTGTACTTTCCCCCCCTCCCTGACCCGTCCTTAACGTTAAGCGAGAACTCCTCCACCCTTATCGGGTAGTTCCTCTCGATCACCTCCACCGAAGAGCAGTACGTCTCACCGTCAGCCAGTGAGACCAGGCGCTCTCGCCATCACCGCTCTCTGTGGCACCCCCCCCAGCCACCCGGGTTAGGCTCCACCAGGACGAAACCCTTCCCGTTGACGTCCCTGCCGGCCACTATATCTGCAGCAACGCTGAGGAAGTGGCCCATGGAGAGCCTGTCAGGGAATACCGGGGGCCAGGGCCTTCCAGACAGCGTCCGCAGCATAGGTTGTTGTCTCCCAGTAGACGCCGACGGGAGCTGGCTTCTCCGCGCTCAGTATGGTCGAGCGCGGCACCCTTATGTCCAGGGGCCTCACCAGCCCCCCCTGGTTGTAGTCCGCGTGGGGGTCGACCACCGCCACGTAGACCGACCTGGCTGCGGAGACAGCGCCCGGGAGGGTCGTGTTTATCGATTCCATCACCTGCGGCGGGACGCCGGTGAACTCCACCTCCACCCTCGGCTCCCCCCCTCCAGGCCTTATCCTAACCGTGCAGCCGAACTCCATGCCGTTGTCCAGCACCTCCCTGGATGTGTAAGTGCCCTGCGGGAATGTGGCGATCCTCTGCCTGGCCATTTCCTCCGACCTCCTCATTACCTCCGAGGACATGGGCCCGAACTCGAAGCCCTTCGATCTCAGGAGACCCGAAAGCCTGGAGGCACCCTTCCTGAGGGACGCTATCATGGCCATTATGTCACCCTCAACCACATCCGGCACCCTGCTGTTCTCAACCACCATGCCTATTATATCGCTGTCCACCTCGCCTCCCCCCCTCACCACCTTCACAGGTGGTACCTGGATGCCCTCCTGGTAGACCTCCCTGTTATCAGGCTCCAGCTGCCCACTGAGTTGCCGCCAATATCGTTCAGGTGCCCCCCCTTGCAGACGCAGAACGCTACCAGGCCGTCATCGAACACTGGCATGACGAAGCCCATGTCGTTCAGGTGGGTGCCCGTGAGGTATGGGTCGTTCGTCATCACAACATCGCCCTCCTCCATGCGGATCCGCTTAACTACTGCCCTCACCATGAGGTCGAACACGCCGGTGAACAGCGGTATGCCGCATGATAGGGCAACCACGTTTCCCCCCCACTGTCCGTTATGGCGTTGGAGTAGTCCAGGACATCGTATATGACTGTGCTCCTGGCAGACCTCATTGTTGTCTGGAACATCTCGTCAGAGATCGAGGTGAGCGAACCGGTGAAGAGCTCAAGGTCGAATGGTCAATGCGAGCCCCCCCCACTTCTCTGCTGTCTCTGCATCTATGTACCCCCCCCACTGGAGGTCTCTCTCTATCAGTGGCCTGGGCCTCTCTTGGGCGGGCCCCCCCCATGCGCCCCCCCCACTGCCTGTCCTTATGCTGACCACGTCGCCCCCCCTCCTCAGAGTCAGGCCGCCTATCCTCCTCCCCCCCCTCATGTTCACGCTGCCTGAAACCACAAAGTAGTTGGGTGTCCCCCCCCTG
>NZ_BBCP01000003.1 GCF_001316105.1 Thermogymnomonas acidicola JCM 13583
TGTTTTTTCATGGGCTGTGCCCCTCCACCGCCTGGTGCCGTATCTCACCAATGAAGCCACTTTGCCATGCTGTCCGTGTGCCAGATTGAGTTCATGCGCCACTTCAGCGGCATGCAGTTGGTACAGGCAAGAAAAGCGTGGCGCAGGCCAGGGTGCATTCCCTTAATAACCCCATCATACTATACATGGTGAGATGACCGTGCCAGACATTGAGCTCAGCGGCGTCGTCAAGAACTACGGAAAGACTACTGCCCTCAACAGCATATCCTTCAGGATAATGCCGGGGGGAGAGGTACTCCCTCCTGGGCCCCCCCAACGGGGGGGCAGGGAAGTCCACGACACTCAAGCTCATAGCGGGCCTCCTCGAGCCTGACATGGGTGACGTGATGGTGGGTGGCCACAGGGCCGGTTCCAACGAGGCTAAGGCACTGATAGGATACCTGCCAGAGGACGCCATCCCGTACGGTGTCCTCTCCGTGAGGGAGAATATAGAGTATATGGCGGCACTCAGGGGGGGCGTCAGCGACCCAGAGGCCAGGACGGAGGAGATGCTGGAGATACTCTCGCTCAAGCAGATGGAGAAATACAAGGTACAGAAGCTCTCCAGGGGGGGAAACAGGCAGAAGACTGCCATTGCAATGGCACTGATCCACAAGCCCAGGATAGCCATACTCGACGAGCCGCTCAACTACCTTGACATACCCACGCAGGAGCAGGTTGTTGACTTCCTGGAAAGCCTGGGAGCAACCTTCCTGGTGTCAACCCACATCATGTCCATCGCGGAGAAGCTCACTGACAGCGCCATAATAATCACGCACGGGAACATCGTGTACTCCGGCCCCCTGGACAACATAAGGAAGTCGACCGATGAGACCATAGAGAGGGCAGTGGCGAGGATGATGGAGGATGAGGTACACACTGAATAGCCTTATCCTGAGAACGAGGTTCACCAGGGGGGGGTTCCTGGCACTCACCGTCCTCCTCCTCCTTTATTCAGGTTTGATAGGCTTCTTCAGCCCACACAGCAATGATGATGTGATATACGCACTGACTTTCACGGCCTTCCTCTTCCTGGTGATAGGGGTCAGTGGCGGCGTCGCTGTCAGGAGGCCGGACAGGGACTTCCTGTTCACCATGCCGCTTGACAGGAGGAAGCTCGGTTCCTCGCTTCTCCTGGCACAGTTCCTGACAACGGGAGTCTCCGAGGCCTACTTCCTCTTCGTGATCTTCAGGTTCCTGGGTCACCCCCCCATTGCCATAGGGCTGGCCGTGGTTGCCCTCATTGGCACTGCCGGCATGCTGACAGGAGTGGGCATAATCAACTATTCCCTCACCCTGCCCAGGAGGGTCGTCGTGAGCGCGGTCATGGCCCTGCTCGCGCTGAGCCCACTCCTTGGCTTCCGGTACTCCTTCACAAGCCCCCCCCTGGTCTCCTATTCCCCCCCGCGGCACGGCTGTTTCAGCTGCTCTCGGCTCAATCTTCCTGGCCTACTCCTACAGGAATATCACGAGGACAAGTTTCGCGGAGGGGGGGCCTCAGGCTCTCTGGCAGGGAAGAGTTCAGGAGCGAGATGGGCTTCTCCGGCCTCACCCCCCCGAGGAGGGCCATAGTCCGCAGGTACATGAACCTCATAGACATCAGCTCCCGCTCGAGCGCCGGCGGCAGCATAAGGGTCTCGCAGATAAGGAGCAGCACCAAGGCCATCGTGCTCTTCTCTTCGGCGGTTGCAGCGGTCTACGCGGCCGTGGTCCTCACGCTCCCCCCCTCTGCCAGGATCTCCTTCGGCAGTGACAACTTCAACATAATCACCTTCCTGTTCAGCGGGTATGTCAGCGTGATACTCCCTATCCTGTTCTCCCAGGGCGCCATATCGAACGAGAGGCTGTGGGCCGGGCCCATGACCATGGACCTGGCCTCCTATTTCAGGTATGCAATGCTCTCAAAGATGGCCCAGTCATACATAATAATGGCGCCATTCACCGTGGCCAACGTTTTCCTCTACTTCATGGGGGGGCTGCACTTTGCGCTGAACTCAGTGCCGGTATTCCTGGGCATATCCCAACTGCTGTGATAATATATGCGTTCCTTACTGCAAGGTACGCCCCTGTGCAGATCACGGACAGCGAGTTCATGTCGCAGACCTACAGCGGGAGGCAGTTCCTCCTGGTACTCCCGATGCTTGTCCTCTACCTCCTCGCCTTCGTCTCGGTGGCCTTCCTCACCTTCGGGCTAGCGGTGTCCGCCACAATGTACTGCATAACGGCCTACATACTGGCCAGAAGGAAGCTCTGGAGGCACCTGGTGAACATGCTCACCGAAAGGGGGGGTTTTGTCTGAGAGTGCGGGAGGATAGTTTATCCAAAGCGCCGCAGTATGTCCGTGAGTGTCCATGGCCATGATTAGGGTAGGTCAACCCAGCATTAGGGTGAGCTGGGCCTGGTATGACCAGGCATCTGGCATAGTTGAGTGGAAGTTAAGGAACGTGGGGGGCGGCAAGGGCTCTGTCATACTGATCAGGGACGGGTACGTGTTCGGTGGGGGGGCCTTCTGGCCGGTGTACCTGAAGGTCTTCGGTTTCCCGGTAACCATGGACGATGCCCCGCTGGTCAACATGGGGGGCCGGCCAGGAACAACCCACCGCTTGGTGTCCTCACAGACCCTGACGGCCACGGTCAGGTGGGCTTCGTCTTCACACTCTCCGCAGGTGAGGCTTACAGCACCCTGGAAGGCGGGTTCAGCACCGAGTTCACGCCAGATTCCTTCGGCAAGATAGAGGCAATCAGCGTGATTCCTGAATCCGTGCACACGTTCATCATAACATACAACGTGAGTGCACAGTGCGAGCAGTACGCATCACAGACGGGCGAAAGCATAAGCTGCCCCGAGAACCCTGTGAAACTCAGATCGATGTTATGGAGGTCTGGGGGAGGGCTTCCCCCCCATACCTTTCATGGACGATATAGTGCAGCTGAGCTAGTGGGCGTTAGCTCCGGCGAAACCGCAACGTCCTCCTCCTTCTTGGAGGGCGGCGTGAAGACCGTTGTGCCCAGCCAGTAGATGGTCTTCATCAGGCCGAAGAAGCTGTTCAGCTCGATCCTGCTGAACTCCCTTGCCTTCTGGCCGTTGGTCTCCATGAGCTCCTTGAATATGCCCTCGATGTGGCTGAACGTCCTGTCCATTATCATGTTCACAAGGTACCTGACCGCCCCCCCGTTGCCCACACGCCTCGTCATGTATGGGAAGACCTGCCTTGTGACCTCCAGGTCGTGCTTCCAGGATACGTAGAGGAGTTCCCAGTACTTCTTTGGCAGCCTCTCCATGACCGGGAACGGGTTCTGCCTTATCCTGGACGTTCCCATGGGTATAACCGGCAGCGGGAAGACCCAGGCCCTCAGCTTCTCCGCGTATATGTCCTCGACCATCTCTATGCTCTTCTCCACATCCTCATCAGTCTCGTCCGGATAGCCTATGGTCATGGTGTAGCATGGCGTAATGTAGGCATCGTTAAGTATGGCCGTGGACCTTATTATTACGTCCTTCCAGTCTGCGGGGGGGTCCACGGGAACGGCTTGCCCCTCATGTACTTGGCGATTATCCTCTCGCTGCCGTTCTCCAGGCCGACCACAGGGGGGGCCTCAGCCATATACTTGTCGTACTCCGCAATGTGCGATATCTCCTCCACCGTCTTCGGGCTGTCCAGCACCGCCGGCGAAGATATGTGCGGGAAGAATATCTGCTCCGCTCCCGCCTTCTTGACAGACTCGAAGAGCTTGACCACCGCCTCGTGGTTCGTCACGAGCCTCTTTGCGCCGTAGAGCAGTATGTCGTCTGTGAGAAGTTCTATGTTCCTAGAGCCGTGCTTCAGGTTCAGCTCGACCTCCTTCATCACAGATTCCAGGGGGGGTATTGTCCTGAAAGTCTCGGGCGTGATGGAGCAGAACTGGCACCCCCCCCTGGGGGCAGCCCCCCCTTGTTACCTGAACCTCCCCCCCGAACCTGGCAGGCTTCACTATGGTGGGTATCTGCTCCACCTTCGGGTCCCTGCCCTTCATGTCCCTGGGCAGCTGCTCACCGTTGAGGGCCTTCCTCACCAGTTCCGGGAGATCGACCTCGGCCTCCCCCCCGTAGAATATGGTGTCCACCCATTCCGGCCTCTCAAGCGCAAGCTGCCATGTTGCGGGCCCCCCCCTGCAAAGACCTTGAAGTTGTAGGCCCTCTTGAGCCTGGCGATCTTCTCCGACAGCTCAGTGAAGAACTGCGCTGTCCAGGATGGGCCTCCGCCAAACAGCATGGTGAGCTTGAAGGCAACAGGGCTCAGGCCGAGGGGATCGTGGACAGTTATACCGAGGAGTTTCGTATCTGGCCCCCCACGACCCTTTCAAGGGCCTCTGGGGGGCGAGACTACAACGTCGTTGAAACCGGCATTAACTAGGACTGCCTCGACCTTCCTGAGCGCGTAAGGGGGCCACCGTAGCCTCCCCCCCGTTCCTGTGGTACGCGTTGGGCGGCGTGAACATCTTGTCCATCATCAGCCTGGGGGGGACAAGCCTGGCCGGCATGCAGGCCACGTAGCCGAGCGTTGACACTCCAGCGTACTCCGTGAATGAGCCCCCCCTGTCTGCGGTGAGAACTATCCTGGCCATGTTGCAATATTATACTTCAGTAAATATAACTGTTTTGAAAACGGGAAACATAGATGTCATGGATTTATTACTGCGGCGCAGGTGAGCCCCCCCGTGACCTTATATAGGATATGACGTTGTCTATTATCCTCTCCCTCACCATGGATGGGTTGCGCCATGAGAAGAGTGAGGCTCGAGGTAGCATGAGAGGGCGCATTTGTTGCAGCTCCTGTAACTGTCCCAGTCTATGGAGGCCCAGAGCTTCCTCAGATCCGTCTCCCAGACCCTCTGTGTTCCGGAATACTCATTGAGCACGTAGCACGGCGTCACGACCCTCCCTGCGGGTCTATGTTTATGGTAAGCCATGGCTTGCATTCCCACGGGTCATTATGGTACCATGAGTTTATAACGCTCATGAAGTACTCCTTCGACTCCACTATGGGGGGGTACCCCTGCTTCTTCATCTCGAGGAGCCTCTCCAGCACACCGCGGAGCCTCTGTGCATCCGGTGACATCTTATCCGCTGTGGAGTAATCGTATGCCACCTGGAAGCTGACGGAAACGCCCAGGGACCTGCCTAGCTCCACTATCTCCTCCGCCTGGTGCATGTTCTCCCTGGTAATCGTACTGCTTATTGAGACTGGAAGGTACTTCGTGGCCTCCTTAATGCCCTCTACGGCCTTCTTGAAAGAGCCCGGTATGCCGCGCAGCCTGTCGTGGAGCTCGCCTATCCCGTCTATGGATACGAAGAGGTAGTCCAGGTAGTCCTTTATGTCCCTGGCCCTCTCTTTCAGGAACCATCCATTGGTTACCAGGGACGTGTGGAACAGTGAATGTGATGCGGCCAGTATGTCCTTTATATCCCTCCTCAGAAGCGGCTCACCGCCTTCAAAACCCATGAACGAGACGCCGAAATCTGCAAGGGCCTTCAGCATGAGCTTCTCCTCTTCCAGGCTCAGGAGCTTCTCGTCCTGGCGCCTCCAGAACGGGCACATCTTGCACCTCAGGTTGCACGTGTAGAGCAGCTTGTGCCCGGCAATGAAGGGGGGGCGCTTCTCAGACCCCAGGGAGGACAGCTGCCTCCTTATGCTCCTGAGGACCACCTGCTGGAATAGACCCATGTGCTAACCAACACATATCTTTATTCATACTTTTCCATAGCAATAAATATCGCACTGAGTAAAAGGGTCAAGAGTCGGCTTCATGCGTGCGCACGCGTGGTTTCAGGGCCAGTGGGACCTAGGCCTTCTGGGCCTCAGAGTAATCGTGCAGGACTGTCCTGCGCACCTTCCTCCTCTCGAAGAAGCCCCCCCTCAGGATCACACCTACCTCCCTGTTCTTTTGCAGGCTGGTGGATGTGAAGTTCTGGGAGCCTATGAAGGCAAAGTCCCTGCCGACGATGGCCTTGGCGTGCATGTAGAGCTTCTTCGCGTCCATGAGCCTCACATGGACATGCGATTCCCTCAGGAGCTCCGCGTTTTTCCTGTCACTGGCGCTTATGGTGGATGGCAGCACAAGCCTCACGTGGCGCCCCCGCTTCCTGAAGGCCTCCATCACGGGCTTCGAATCGCCGATCTCCTCCGATTCTGCGATTATGGCCCTCGAAACCAGGGATGAAACGGATGTTTCAGAGCCCGGAGACGTTATGATCTTTGGGGTTACCCTCGGGGTTTCCTTTCCGTCCCAGTCGGAGTTGAACAGGGATATGAGGGATTTCCTTATGGCCCTGTCCTTGGTTATGTAGATGAACTCACGGTTCCTGCCGAAAGCAGCGGCTGTCATGTTGGCTGTCCCTATGAGGGCCTGCCTCTCGTTCACCATGTACTTTGCATGGTCGAAGACGCCGGGCCTGTCGAACGCTGCCGGAGACCTCCGTACCTTTGCGCCCGACATATTCAGTGCCTTCACCTCCGCAGTCACGTCGCTGTCTCCGTATGGCCTCCCATCGTAAATGATCCTGACCTGGGCACCGCGCTTTATTGTGTCCGAAACTGCCTTCAGGACATCACTGTCATCGATCAGGTAGAAGTTCATGAGGAGGAAACGCCTTGATGACCTGATGAACCTGAGCACCGGCTCCTTTCCATCATCAGGCTCAACGTATACAGGCATGGAAGGCCAATTGGTCACCTTTTAATTAATGATCTCTCCGAGTGGCAACCCCCCCCTGGGTATTATATGAATTTACAAATATATTAAGACGCCGAAATTTTCACAAACATTCTTACCTCAGTGTCCCAGTGCCTTAAAGATTTCCCCCCCATAGATACCCGACATTTTGTTTCCTTTGTGGAATATTCATAGATTTAGTATAATTCATAGATCTAATACTCACATGATAGGGACACCAAAAGCACCACTTTATAAAGAGACCGGAGCAATGATCAAACATGAACTTAGGGACGGAGAAGAGGATCTACGACCTGGGAGAGGGTGGCATGCACCTGGTCCACCTGCTGGGTGGAAAGGGGGGGCAGGCCTGGCGGAGATGAGGAGGATGGGGGGGCTGCCTGTTCCTGCGGGCTTCACCATAACAACCGCGGAGTGCACGAGGTACCTGAAACACGGCAGGCTCGATGAGGCCTGGTGAACGAAGTCAGGGAGGCCATGGGGGGGAGGCTTGAGGCGGCCACCGGAAAGAGCTTCGGCAGGGGGGGCCAAGGCCACTCCTTGTATCGGTGAGGTCCGGGGGGGCGCCAGTGAGCATGCCAGGAATGATGGACACTGTGCTGAACGTTGGCCTCAATGAAGAGACCATGGAGGCAATGGTAGCCCTCACCGGCGACAGGCGTTTCGCCCTGGACAGCATGAGGCGCCTCATGCAGATGTTCGGCACCACTGTACTGGGCATTCCTAAGGAGGAGTTCGATCGGGCCACACTCAGGGTTGCCAGGAACAACGGGCCTGGGAGTGCAGACATGATGGACCTGGATACGCTCGATGGCCTGGTAAGGGAGTTCGGTGAGGTCTACAGGAACCATGGCCTGGAGTTCCCACAGGATCCGTACAGGCAGCTCTTCATGTCCATAGAGGCGGTTTTCAGGTCCTGGAACTCCGACAGGGCCAGGGCATACAGGGAGATCAATGGGATAGACGATGGGATGGGGACTGCTGTAAACGTCGTGGAGATGGTCTTCGGCAACATGGGGGGGGAAGATTCTGCCACAGGGGGGGTGGTTTTCACAAGGGACCCGAATACAGGGGGGGAGAAGAGGCTGAGCGGTGAATACCTGGTGAACGCACAGGGCGAGGACGTCGTGGCCGGTATAAGGACGCCAGAGAACGTCTACGGCATGGAGAGGCGCATGCCCGGGGGGGCATTCAGAGACCTGGTAGAGGCCTGTGACAGGCTTGAAAGGCACTACAGGGACATGATGGACATAGAGTTCACAGTGGAGCGTGGCAGACTCTACCTGCTGCAGACCAGGGTGGGCAAGAGGGCGCCGAGGGCTCACCTGAGGATAACGCTGGACATGTTGAAGGAGGGCCTGATATCCGTGGAGGAGGCTGTGATGAGGGTGGAGCCAGAACACATAGAGGGGGGGATCATGCACCCAAGGGTTGAGGATGGGCAGGACGGATCCGTGATCTGCTCGGGCCTTGCGGCTTCACCGGGGGGGGTTGCCACTGGAGAGATCGTCTTCTCCTCGGACAGGGCCATAGAGCTCTCGAAGCAGGGCCGGAGGCTGATCCTGGTGAGGCCGGAGACCACGGCCGACGATGTGAGGGGGGCATGGCTGCCAGCGCCGGGTTCCTGACGCAGAAGGGAGGGATGACCTCTCACGCTGCCGTGGTCGCAAGGGCCATGGGAAAGCCAGCCGTTGTGGGCGCAGAGGAGATCGAGGTGGACCACATAGGGGGAGTGCTGAGGGCAAGGGGGCCTCACCCTGAGGGAGGGAGATGTGGTGACAGTTGACGGCACCACTGGCAGGGCTACATAGGCGAGGTCAGGGTCACGGAGGTGGCGGAAAGAGACGATATTGACGAGTTCCTTAGGGTGTGTGACAGCGTCAGCAGGCTCCAGGTGTGGGCCAACGCGAACACGCCTGAAGAGGTGGCCCTCGCGAAGAGAAACGGTGCGAAGGGCATAGGCCTGGCGAGGACGGAGAGGATGTTCCTCGGCAACGACAGGATCGGTGTTGTGAGGGCCATGATAATGAGCAGGGACAGTGAGGAGAGAAGATCGTACCTGGACAGGCTGCTCCCCCCCATGCAGGTAAGCGACTTCACGGAGTTCTTCAGGACGATGGAGGGGGATGCCAGTGATAATAAGGCTCCTCGATCCGCCCCCCCTGCATGAGTTCCTTCCGGAGAAGGAGGAGATACTCGAAAGGCTCTCCGGGCCAGCTGACGGGGGGGAAAGTGCGGCGGAACTCAAAAAGATGCTTGAAACCGTCAGAGACCTGGAGGAGTTCAACCCCATGCTCGGTTTCAGGGGGGGCTGCAGGCTCGGCATAATACACAGGGAGATCTACGAGATGCAGGTCAGGGCAATAGCCAGGGCCGCTCTCAGGGTAAGGTCAGAGGGGGGGATCGAGCCCAACGTCGAGATAATGGTGCCACTGGTTGGCCATGAGAACGAGATGAAGGAGCTGAGGGAGATCATAATGAAGACGTTCTCCAGTGAGGACTGAGGGGGGGAGGATAAGGTACAAGATCGGGACAATGATCGAGGTGCCCAGGGCCTGCCTGGTGGCGGACAGGATCGCGGAGTTCGCGGACTTCTTCTCCTTCGGGACGAACGACCTGACACAGATGACCTTCGGCTACAGCAGGGACGATGCAGAGGGGGGAAGTTCATAAGGCAGTACATAGAGAGAGGAATACTGAGGCATGACCCGTTCACTTCCATAGATCTGGACGGTGTGGGCAGGCTCATGAAGATCGGGGGGGTTGAACTGGGCCGGAAGACCAAAAGGGATCTGGAGATAGGCATCTGCGGTGAACACGGCGGAGATCCGGAGAGCATAGAGTTCTGCCACACGATAGGCCTGGACTATGTATCTGCCTCGCCCAGGAGGATACCCGTTGCGAGGCTGGCTGCAGCGAGGGCTGCCATAAGGAGCGCGATGGGGGGGAGCAGGGAGTCCTGAGGATTTCAGTCAGAGTGCCCATGAGCAATCAAAACCTAAGATCTTTATTCCATTCTTTATTCCATTTTGTTCGCTGTGCGGTGCCTGGCTTGGTGAGGCAAGGCTGGAAACTGGCCCTACAACTACCGGGCTGGGCATGGGGGGGATAAGGGCCCGGGCGCCCCCCCGGGATACAGTGGAATCCGGGGGGGAGCGTGCGGGCAGAGACTATGAATGACTGAACTTGCTACTGCAGCCCTGCCCTCCTCGCATTCTCCCTGCAGAACGACCGGAATTCCTCCCAGTTCTCCAATATCCCTTTTATAACTACTGCACCATTGAGCTCGCTCCTAGATGCGACCAGGAGCGTCACCGTGTCCATCCGCCTCAGCCCCCCCTCGAGCTCTTTACTGTGGCAGAGCTCTTCCCTGTACCTTTTCCTGAACTCATCCCACCTGGCTGGGTCATGTGAGTACCAGCGCCTGAGGGCGTCACTGGGTGCAATGGACTTTGCCCACAGGTCCATCCTCAGGGCATCCTTCTTCATCCCCCCCCTCGGCCAGAGCCTCTCCACAAACACTCGGTAACCATCTTCCTCAGAAGGTGCGTCGTAAACTCTCTTCACCATGACGCGAACCATACAACATTACATGTAGCCCCCCCAATTTATAAAGTCCGGTGATCTGGACTCACCAAGTTAAGACTGGGCACGGTGCACAGGGTGTCGCAATACTTCCATCCATCTAAACCGGTAAAGCGTACGTTTATCCATCTCCAGCGCCCCCCCTAGAAACCTGCCTTGCACTTACCCACATGCCCCCCCCGATGGTCTACTCCACGGGTCTCCCTTCAAAAAACCAGTATGCGGAAGCCGGGATTCGAACCCGGGTTAAGGGCTTGGGAAGCCCCCCCTGTGATGACCACTACACTACTTCCGCCCATCTCCAGAATGGCAAGCCATTATTTATAACTATACGCAGCGATAAATTACCACCCGTACCAGAAAAACGCTGCAGGCAAACCAGGCTTCGCAATAGCGAGAGGCCACACCCCTGAGCGAAAAGTGTAAGTTGGCGCTCTTCTCCGCACTGGAAAATTATAGGTGCGGGACTGGCACCTCAGTACCAGCCCCCCCTTGCCTTCATTGCGTCGGCCACCCTCTTCACAGATATTATGTAAGCGGCCGTCCTTGGGTCAACGTTGTACTTGTTTGCAGTGTCCAGCACGTCGTGCGTGGACTTGGTCATCTTCCTGTCCAGCTTCTCGTAGACCTCGTTCTCCGTCCAGTACTCCCCCCCTGTCTGGTTCTGCACCCACTCGAAGTAGGAGACTGTGACTCCGCCTGCGTTGGACAGGAAGTCTGGGAGAAGCAGCACCTTGTTCCTGTACAGTATCTCGTCCGCCTCTGGAGTGGTCGGGCCGTTTGCCAGCTCCAGCACTATCTTGGCCTTCACCTTGGATGCGTTCTTCGCAGTGATCTGGTTCTCGATCGCCGCGGGTATGAGTACGTCCACCTCGCTCTCGAGCAGCTCCTCGTTCGTTATATCCTCCGTACCCGCAAGGCCCTGCACGGTTCCCGCCTTCTTCTTCTGCTCCATGAGCTTTGCGTAGTCTAGCCCCCCCTTCGGCGAGTAAACGCCTCCCCCCCTGGTGTCTGAAACGGCAACTACCTTGGAGCCGAACATCTCCCTGACCAGCTTCACGGCGAACTGCCCGGCGTTCCCGAAGCCTGTATCGCAACTGTGGCCTTCGATAGGTCAAGGCCGACCCTCTTTGCAGCCTCCCTGAGGACGAACATGCCACCCCCCCTTGCAGTCGCGTCACCCCCCCTGCCCAGTGAACCCCCCCAGTTCTCTATGGGCTTGCCGGTTATCACGCCCGGTGCAGAGTGCCTCACGATCGTCTCGTACTCGTCCATCATCCAGGCCATTATCTGCGGTGTTGTGTAAACGTCCGGAGCAGGGACATCAACCTCGGGACCGATGAAGTCCGCTATTGCCCTTATGTAGCCCCCTGCTCAGCCTCTCCAGCTCGCCCTGGCTCATGCTCTTCGGGTCGCATATCACTCCTCCCTTCCCTCCACCGAGGGGGGAGGTCCATGACAGACGTCTTCCATGTCATCCAGGCAGCGAGTGCCTTAACGGTTGAGAGCGTCTCCTCAGGGTGGAATCTTATACCGCCCTTGGCTGGTCCCCCCCTCGCTGTGTTGTACCTTACCCTGAAACCTGTGAAAACCTTCGTCTTCCCATTGTCCATCTTCACGGGTATGCTCACCTGGAGCACCTTCTGTGGCTGGCTGAGTATGGCCAGCGCCTCTGGGTCCAGGTTCATCACGCTTGCAGCCTTGTTGAGCTGCTTCAGCGCTATGTCAAAAGGATCCAGATCCTCCCCCCCATCTGCCCTCACTCCGGTCTTCACTTTGCCGGATATCTGGACATTTTCCGTCATGCTTTCACCACATGTCCCCCCCAAATGAGGGGGACACATGGGCATGGCATGAGAGCCATTAAACTTTTCATGCGACTTATTTTACTGGATCTGCTATGACATGACATGATGTCTGCGACAACTGTCCACGACAGTGGCCGTACGGTGAAAATATTCCAAGCCGATGGGCAGGAGGCCAGGGTTAAACCTGCATTTTATATGGTATATGAAAGACGAGGCAAGATCCATGCTTATCATGATATACTGGAAAATATACATCACCTGTACCGCGGCGGGAAGAAACTTTTATGCTGGCATCACGCATGGTGTCTGCATATCGCCACACAGTGCTATAAAATTCACTGGTCTGTTGTGGCCTTACTCTGGAGGAGAATGACATGGCAGAGCTTCAGGAGATGGGACAGATGAGGTTGACCATTTCAGTAAGGAACCTCAGGGAGATCGCAGACCTCCTCAACACGGTCGTGACGGAGGCCAAACTCAAGATAGACCAGTCCGGGATCACTGTGAAGGCCGTTGATCCCGCACATGTCGCAATGATCAGCCTTGAGATCCCCAAGGGCGCTTTCTCAGAGTACCAGGTGGAGAGCGAAGAGGAGATCGCAATAGACGTCGAGAGGCTCAAAAGCGTGATAAAGCTGGCGAGCAGCAACGACAGTGTGACCATGAGCAAGGACAAGGAGAAGCTGAAGTTCGAGATAGGCACCATAGCGAAGAGCATAGCGCTTCTCGACAGCCAGGCGGTGACCACGCCGAGGGTGCCACAGATCTCTTCAGATTACTATGTGGTGCTTAACAAGAGCGAACTGGAGAGGGGGGGGCTGAAGGCTGCGGAGGACATATCAGACGCGGTCAGGTTCACACTGACGCCCGATGAGTTCAGGGCAAGGTCCGTCTCCGATTCTGAGGAGAGCGAGCTCAGGCTTCCCAAGGACATGCTGAAGGAGATAAAGTGCAACGTTACGATAAAGAGCTCTTACCCCCCCCTTGAGTACCTGCTGAAGTTCGTCAAGTCGCTAGCAAGCGCGGACGTGATAAAGCTCAGCTTCAAGGACGACTACCCACTGTCCATAGATTTCAACTTCGGCTACGGAAAGGACGGCACGCAGGGGGGGGCTATAAAAGGTACATTCCTGCTGGCCCCCCCGAGGATGGAGCAGTGACACTACTTCACCCTCATCAGCACAGCGACTGCAATTATCACTGCGATTGAAACCACCATCATTATGAGTCCGATGAGTCTCTGCGAGCTCATATGGACGCATACCTGCATGCCGCTTAACTCTTTTCATCACTGAACCCAGTTTTACAAAGCATCCCATTGGAGTAAGGCTGCAAAGGCATATGGTTGCACAGGCGTTATGGTGGAATCCCGACTTAGTCATTTCCGACCGGTAATTTCAGAAACACAGATGCCAGGAATTCCTGAATTCACAACGGGCGCGAGGGGATTTGAACCCCCCCTGATCTACAGCTTAGGAGGCTGTTGCCGTATCCAGGCTAGGCCACGCGCCCACAGAGAGGTTAAGGCACTGTGATATTTTAAAGTTTCACGACCTCCCGGAAACCCATATTAATCTTATCGTGATCCGATGTCCCATGAGTGTCAGCATCGAGGTAAATGGCTGGGAAGCGAACCTGAGGTTCTCAGCCGCGCACTTCATACCGGGCCTGGGCAAATGTTCTAGGCTGCATGGCCACGATTATGCAGTCTCTCTCAGGATCGAAGGTGAGACGAGGGAATCCATACTCATGGACTTCATACCGCTCAAGGCTGCGGTCAGGGAGGCTCTGGAAGAGGTGGACCACAGGATACTGATACCCACCAGGTGCCCCCAGGGCCGATGTCAGGAAAGAGGGCACGAGCATAAGGGTGCAGTGGGAGGGGGGGAAGAGCATGACCGTGCCTTCATCAGATGCTGTCCTCTGTGACGTCACGGACACGAGCAGCGAGGAGCTCTCCGGCTTCATCCTGAAAAAGGTAATGGAGAAGGTGAAGTTCCCTGATAACATAAGCAGGGTCTCCCTGTGCCTCTACGAGGGCCCCCCCGGGCAGGGGGGCATGCAGGGAGGTGGCGCTCCAGTGACCTCAGCGCTCGTGCTCCTCTCAGGTGGCCTCGATTCTACCACGGTCCTTGCCTATGCCCTGAAAAAGGGCTATGATGTGGCCACGCTGAGCTTTGACTATGGCCAGAGGCACAATATCGAACTATTAAGCAGCAGGAGCGTGGCGGATTTCTACGGCGTGGAGAACACGGTCTTCAAGATCGACCTGAGGCAGGTGGGCGGGAGTTCGCTCACCTCGGAGATGCCTGTGGAGAAGAGGGACATAGAGAAGATCGGTGAGAGCGTGCCCAACACGTATGTGCCCGGCAGGAACACCATATTCCTGTCAGTGGCGGCAGCCATAGCCGAGGTTAGGGGGGGCATAGACAGGATCATGATAGGCGCCAACGCAATCGACTACTCCGGCTACCCTGACTGCAGGCCAGCATACTTCAGTGCGATGGAGAGGGCACTCTCTCTGGGCACGAGGATCGGAAACGAGAAGGGGGGGTTCCACATAGAGGTGCCGCTGCAGTACCTCTCAAAGGCTGAGATTATAAGGCTAGGCTCCTCCCTGGGGGCGCCATACCACCTGACCACTTCATGCTACGAGGGAAAACGCCCAGCCTGTGGCCGATGCGATTCGTGCCAGCTCAGGCTCAGGGGGCTTCATGGAGGCGGGCCTAAGAGACCCGCTGGAATATGAGAGTTTTCCAGAATTCTACAGTGAATACCTGAAAAAAGGGAGGCCCTGAGGGTCAGAGCTTCCCGCTCAGGAAGGAGTCAACCTTCTGGCAGTTGTTCTTCACTGACTGCACTGTCTTGTTCCAGAGCTCCCTCTCCTCCTGCGTGAAGTCTATGTCGTAGATCTCCTCAACGCCCTCCTTCCCTATCTTTATGGGAACACCTATGAATATCCCGCTGGCCCCCCCGTAGTGTTCAGCGTGCTTCCCTGACAGGTATGCGGCGCACGGGATCACCCTCTTCTTGTCCTGCACTATAGATTCCACCATGGCCAGGATTGAGACACCGGGTGCGTAGTAAGCGCTGCCCGTCTTCAGGAGGTCGACGATCTCGCCGCCGCCGAACCTGGTCCTCTTCACTATGGCGTCGATCTTTTCCTTGCTCAGGAGTGAGGTGATAGGGATGCCTGCAACGCTGGAGTACCTGATGAACGGCACCATGTCGTCACCGTGCCCGCCTATGACAAAGGCGTTCACGTCCTCAACGGATACGTTGAGCTCCTTCGCTATGAAAGTCCTGAACCTGGCGCTGTCAAGCGAGCCGCCGAGGCCCATGATCCTCTCTGGCCTGGCCCCGGTTATCTTCTGGATGGCGTAAGCCATTATGTCTGCCGGGTTTGAGACAACAACTATGACTGCGTCGGGAGCATACTTCTTTATATTCCTGCCCACATCCAGCATTATCTCAACGTTCTTCCCGAGCAGGTCATCCCTGCTCATTCCGGGCTTCCTTGCGAGGCCTGCGGTTACAACAACTACATCCGAGCCCTCCAGGTTCTTGTAGGCCTCCTGGCCCGGAGTTGTGAAGCCTACGACGTTGCTGTCGTATCCCCCCCAGTGCGGTGCGCCCTCCTGTATGTCAAGTGCCTTGCCCTCTGGCACCCCCCCCTGGACGACATCGAAGAGGTACACATCACCCAGTTCCCTTATGGCAAGGAACTGCGCCAGTGTGGCACCCACGTTTCCAGCGCCTATCACTGATATCTTGCTTCTGGACATAAACAGGTATCCCTGCGGGAGTAAAAACTGTTTGCCCTCAGGGCTGAGGTGGTACGTGGAAATTTTCTTACAACCTGAGTACTGATGAAACCTTTAAATAAAAACTAGGTAATGGATAGGCACTCCATGATAGGCGTCTATGACGTTGATGGCAAGCACAGCGAGTTCGTGAAGCTTGTGCTCAGCGCTGGCTTCGAGGCCGAGGCTGTCACGGATATTGCCGGTACAATACCTGGCATGGAGAGGGGGGGAGCCCACTCATAATAGTCACAGGCACCGGTATCGGTGAAGAGTTGAGGGGCATCCTAGTCAGTGCGGATAGAAAAGTTTTTCCCATAATAGTTTACGATGGTAACGTTTCACTGGACGACATGCTCCTATACAGCTGTGAGAGTGTCAGGATCTCTGAGGGGGGGAGGTACAGGGAGGCACTCTCGGAACTGAAGAAATGCCTCGTGAACCAGAGGTTCAGGAACCTCCGGAGTGTGGACAGGACATCAGTTTACCTTGCCAAGAATGGCCTGTACCCTGGCATACCTTATTACACGGACCCGTCCAGGTTCGAGCGCTTCCTCGAGCTCCTCTACTCAAGGCACATAGACAAGTCAAGGGTACTGGTAGCATCAAGGTACAACCTCTCGGTTGACTTCCCCCCCGAACTCTTCAGTGAGGACAACATGGTGTGGGTTACTGATTCGATGGGGGGGCAACAGGAACAGGCCCGTGAACCTGTCGTTCATTGCGGACACCATTGGCAAGAGGGTGGCGAGCGGCAGGTCCAACATCGTGTTCCTGGACGTCTTCGACCTCCTCAACATGTACCACCCATTTTACGAGGTCAACCGGGCCTTCGAGCAGATAAAGAGCATATGCATAGAGAAGAACGCCTACTTCATCAACGCCATATCCAGGGAGGCAATGGACCCGATACAGTTCGGCCAGGTAACCAGGTTCGCGCAGCCATGGGATCCTGATGAGATCAGGGAACTAGACCTGGAGTCGGATGAGTGAAATGGCACAGCAGGACCTGATGGGTCAGCTCAGGGCCTTCTTTGACCAGCACTTCGGCAAGTCCCTGATCATAAAGGGCAGGCCAGGAGCCGGTAAGACCACATTCGCACTTGACTTCCTGGACATGATGAGGTCCGAGAGACCGGTCTACTACCTCCCAGCCAGGTTTGAGGATAGTCGGTACTCAAGACTTTCCCCCCCTGGGTCAGCGAGGCGAGGAACGTCGATACATCGGTGCCACTGACCAGGGTATGCACCGAATCTCTTGGCAGGCTGGAGCGAATGGTTGAGGAGGGCAGGTTCAACCCCCCCTCATCGCCCAACTTCTCCGGCCTCGTGGTTAACATAGAGGAGATGCTGCCAGAAGTGAAGGCCATGTACCACTTCGTTGACCAGCACATTGATTCGAGCCCGATACTGCTCCTCGATTCCATAGAGGCGCTGGCAGAGAAATATGAGATGAGCGACGCTGCGATCTTCTCACTGATCTACAGGGACCTGGTGGAGGGCTCCAACGCGAACCTGATCGTGATAATAGAGGCCAGGGAGAACCAGAAGCTCGAGTACTTTGCAGATGGGGGGGTGGTGTCCATGGACTACTCCACGGGGGGGGAGGGCTTCGTGATAAGAACCGCCACCGTGGAGAAGCTCAGGGGGGGGTGTCTGTAGGGTCATCCCCACAGTTCCTCTATTCGCTGAACGAGGGCAGGTTCAAGTCTTTCACACACGTGCCCATCGTATACCCTGCCGTCAGGATCACGCCGGAGGAGGAGACGGGGGGGGAGAGCAGTTCGAGGTGCCCATCTACGGTTTCGAAATAGAGAAGCTGACGGAGAGCAGCAGCCCCCCCTCGGTTCCCATAGGCACGCTCATAATGATCCACAGGGAGAGCACCTCCAGCCAGGTGGACCAGGTGGTCAACCTGATAAAGAACAACATAGCGCTCGGAACAGTCTCGGCAGGTAGGGGTGTCATGGACGTGACATCCAGCAGCTACGAGACCTCCGGGGTGCTCGTGAACTGCGTGGACGCGGAGAAGATGAAGAACTATGTCATAGCGGAGAAGTCAAAGAAGAACAACCCATACATAATAAACCTGGAGGGCAAGAGCCTCATAGACGACTTCCCACAGGAGGTGCTTGACTTCTTCATGTCCTATTCCGAGAGACCCGACGTTTACTTCTTCTCCACAGACTTCCTGAGCTTCGTTTACGGCGACAGTTACTATGGAGACCTTGTCAACCTGATCAACGACATAAGGAGTACCGGGATCGTTATACTGATCGCTGATCAGGACGCTTACGAGAGGCTAACCCACTACGCAAACATAACGATACACATTCGGGACTACCACGGTTTCGTCCTGGTCCACTCGAGGCCGGACGCGCTCTACCTCTCCATGCCAGATTACACCCAGAAAGGCTGGCCGAGGCTGAAGCTTCACATGCTGGTCTGAGCGACTTCAGAGACCTCCACGGAGCCTATCTTCCAGAGGCCTCCGGAGCACCGCCAGCCCTTCTCGAATATTGATATCATGACATCCATGACCTGGTGCGTGGCCCTGCGCATGGCTGACATGCAGTCCTCGTCCTCCACCCTGCAGACAACGACAACCCTGTTGGAGAGGATTGAGACTTCAATGCCCGCCCTCCCGGACAAAAGGGAGGAGATGAAATCCCTGTCTATGGCGCTGCCAGACACCAGTTCACCGCGCACAGATACGGCAAACATGCCGCCCCCCAGATAGCCCGGGAAGATTAAATTATGGTGGAGCAATCATTAGAACATGTTCCCCGTGACGAGGCTCAGGAGGCTGAGGAGGAGCCAGCAGATCCGGGACCTCCTGTCTGAGACGTCAATAGACACAGGAAAGATGATGATGCCGGTCTTCGTGGATGAGACCACTGACAGATCCGTGGAGGTCTCTTCCATGCCGGGGGGGGTGAGGAGGTACTCACTGGGGGGGCTTCTTGGCGACTACCTGAGGTCCCTGGAGGAAGCGGGGGGGTGAAGAGCATCCTGCTGTTCGGGGGGGTACCGAAGGTCAAGGACAGCATGGGCACCTCCGCCTACGACAGGAATGGCATTGTGCAGAGGGCCATAGAGCTGGCCAAGGACCAGACAGACCTCGTGGTGGCGGCAGACCTGTGCCTCTGTGAGTATACGGACCATGGCCACTGTGGCATAGTCAGGGGGGGGAATGAAGTGGACAACGACATGACCCTTGACATCTACAGGAAGATAGCGGCAACCTATGCGGAGGCCGGCGCTGACATAATCGCCCCCGAGCGGCATGATGGACGGCCAGGTCGCCGCCATAAGGGAGACGCTGACAGACAGTGGCTTCAAGGACACGCTCATCATGGCATACAGTGCCAAGATGGCGTCCTCGATGTACAGCCCGTTCAGGAACGCTGCAGAGTCCAGGCCGCGTTTCGGTGACAGGCGTTCATACCAGATGCCTTACGGGAACCTCAGGGAGGCCATGAGGGAGATTGACGAGGATGTAAGGAAGGGGCAGACATAGTCATGGTGAAGCCTGCACTCTTCTACCTTGACGTGATTAGTGAGGCGAGGAAACGCTTTGACCTTCCCCCCCTGGCCACATACAGCGTGAGCGGGGAGTACTCCATGCTCGTCAATGCAGTCAGGGCAGGCATACTGCCGGAAGAGAGCATCTACGAGGCAGTAACATCGTTCTTCAGGGCAGGCGCAGACATAGTGATAACCTACTTCGCTGAGCCACTGGCCCGTGGAGACCTCTCTGGCATCATCGGAAGGTAAGGCATGTTCGCAAATACTATGTCACTGTTCGGGATATGGAGGGGGGGACAATGAAACCATGAGTGCCGGTGGTTCGCGTGACAGAGTGTGCGATGTATAACATAACAGTGGGTGGCATGCACCCGTCCACCATATGCGTGGAGATGAAGAAGTTCTCGGCATCGCTGAGGGGGGGGCTCTTGGATGTGCTCACATCTGAATATCCAGAGGAGAGCATGTCGGAGTTCATTCAGAATTTTGCCAGGACAGACGAGGTCATGCCTGAGGACAGGACCCTTGGTTTTGTGGTGGCCAACAGGGACAGGAAGGTGGTGGCCCTGTCCTTCTCGCACCTCCCGGACGAGGTGATGAGGGAGGTAGAGAGCATTGCCGGGAGGTTCAGGGACAGTGGCTTCCAGGTGGAGATTGATGTGTCCTGATACCACGCCGGATCACAGGAGTCACTCCGCATAACCTTAAATAAAAAGTTTCAATCGTTTAGCGATGATCAGTATCGAGGAGATACTAATCATAGTGGTGGTCGCAGCCATACTCTTCGGCGGAAGCAAGAAGATCCCTGAACTCGCAAGGAGCATAGGCAGGGCAACTGGGGGGGAGTTCAGGAGGGGGGGACAGATGGAGATACAGAGGGAGATAGAGAACGCCACCAGGGCAGGTGCGGCCACCCAGACGGTCAACGTCAATGTGGTTGAGGCGGCCAGGAACCTGGGCATTAACCCTGAGGGCAAGAGCGAGGAAGAGCTGAAGAGAGAGATAGCGGAAAAGATCAAGAACTGATATGAGCGATGATGAGCTGCTGCCCAAGCTTTTTGTCTACCTCTCCGAGCTGCGGGTACGGCTCATAAGGATACTGATAGCCTTCGGGCTCCTCACAACAGTATTCATGTTCTTCAGGCTGTCGTTCATGTCTCTGTATGGAACCCCCCCTGTCCCGGTGATACTGCCCACAATCTACCACAACATGGGCATCCAGTTCCTCGGTCTCATAGAACACCACGTGCTCCCCCCCAAGGGCACTGAGATAATCATCCTGAAGCCACAGGACGGTGTTGTGGCAGACCTTGATACTTCGATGTTCCTGGCTGTGGTGTTCTCCATGCCTGTTATTGTAAGGGAAATGGGCAAGTTCATCGGCCCCCCCGCGCTCAGGAAGAGCGAGAAGCAGCTCATCCGCATGGTCACGGTTCCGGCCAGCTTGCTGTTCGCACTCGGTGCTTTCTTCGGCCTCTGGTTCGTTGCACCGAGGCTCTTCATAGTCTTCAGGTCATACGACCTGGGCCTAGGCGCCTCCCCCCCGACCATAAGCCTGACCAGCTTCATATCCTTCATCCTGATCTACATCTTCGCCTTCGGCATGTCATTCGAGGTCCCAGTGATCATGGTTGGCCTCACCAGGACGGGCATGGTATCTTCGGAGACATGGATCGGGGGGGGTGGAGGTACGCGGTGATTGCGTCCCTGGTCTTTGGCATGGTATTCTCTCCCGGTGTGACCGGCTTCACCATGACGATAATGGCCATACCGATGATCGCCCTTTACTTCGCCGGGGCGTACGTGTCCAGGAGGGTGGAGAGGAAGATGATGGCCGAATCAAAGAGTGTTTCTCAGGCCCTCCAGTGACCTCACATCCGGCCTTATGCTGTTTAGGTAGGCATATATGGCAGTATCCCTACCTATTTCTCTGAGAGGTAGGCTGCGCTTCCTGGCAACTACAGATCGCCAGTCCAGGCTCCTGAGCAGACCGCTTTCGAACTCGAGGATGCCTGAGCCTGGTGGCACAATGTAATCAACGATTCCGAGCTCAAGGGCCTCCCTTGCGCCGAAGATCCTTCCCGACCTTATCTCCCCCCCATGGCAGCAGCACTGAGTTTTCCCACCGGGTCTGTCAGGACGTCTGTGAGCGGTGGGAACTTGAAGATGAGCTCCGGCATGCCGAACCTGGACCTCGGTGTTGCTACGACCAGGTCAGCTGAGAGCGCGAGCTCGAGGCCCAAGCCAAGCGCGTAACCGTCCACAAGTGCCACTGTTACCCAGGAATCCCTCATCATCAGCCGGGACACGTTCCTTGCCAGCGACCTTGCCTCCCTGAGGAAGCCAGCATCGTTCAGGGAAAGGCACGTGGCCTGGAATCCCCCCCTGCTGAGGTCCCCCCCGCCAGCACCCATCAGCGTCAGCCACTGCGGGCCTGCCGCAAGGGCATCTGCAAGGGCTGAGAGGAGAGACCTCAGGCCGTCTGTGGAGAGCTGGTTGCCCTGCCCAGCATCTATAACGACCCTGATGTGCTGTCCATGCTTCTCTGTGCGGATCCCGCCAGCCATATCAGTACATGGTCAGGTTGAACTTTTTATCTATCTCCTCATAGTCCTGCCTGGATTTCACCTTCAGTATCTCAGATATCGTCTTCATCGCGTTCACGTACCGCCTGTCATAGGCTTCCCTGGCCAGCTTAAGCCTTCTCTCCTTCTCGTCGTAAAGCACCTGCTCTCCGTGCTTCTTCAGGCAGTGTATGCACTCGGCCGCGGATTCCTCGTCCTCCGTAAGGTGCTCGAAACACTTCTCAAACTCCCTCCTCATAGGTCATCGCACCTCTTCATGTCATACCTGGGATACCTAACATTGTAGCGGTCCCTGACGAACTCCAGAATGTATGTGAGGTACTGCAGGCCGTCTTTGCCCTCGCCGATCTCTTCGAAGAGGTCGCCCAGGCCCAGCATCCTCTGCCTCATGTCCTCCACGCCGATCTTCCCCCCCTCCAGGAACTCCCTCACTATGGTGAGCGCTTCCAGGTAGCGGACGTGCCTCAGCCTCTCAGGGTGGTCCCTTGCCATCATCTGGGCCCAGGCTGTGGCGCTCCTGATCCTTGCCATCGCGTCATCGATATCCCCCCCAAAGAGTATCGCGCTCTTTATTATCTCAAGGTCAACGTTCTCCCTCATTGCTCAGACACCCCCCCCGAGGAAACCGTGTGACACTGTGATGAGGTAAGGGAATAGAGAATAGAACACGCCCAGGGCAACAGTCACGAAGGCAGAGAAGATTACCGGAACGTATGACATCCTGCTTGTGTCGAGGCCCTCGGACGATGGCTCCCTCCAGAACATGTAGTTTATGACCCTGAAGTAGTAGAAGACTGAGATGGCGCTGTTCAGTATGGCGATCACCGCGAGCCACCATAGCCTGCCAGATATCAGGCTCAGGAAGAGGTAGTACTTGGCCTGGAACCCACCGGTCAGCGGTATGCCTGCGAGAGCCAGGAGTATTATTGCGAGGCTCACGGCAGTGGCTGGGGGGGCCTTCTTGGCCAGTCCGGAGAGGTCAGAGACCTGGACGTTCTCCTTTCTCACCAGGTTCACCGAGAGGAAGGCGCCCCCTTTCATGAATATGTATACGAGGGAATAGAACATCGCCGCAGCCATGGCGAACCCGAATGTGCTGCTGTTCAGGCCAGCATACGCTATTAGCGGGATCACAAGGATCAGGTAGCCGGCCTGGGCCACACTCGAGTAGGCCAGCAACCTCTTGAGGTTATTCTGTCCCAGGGCTGCCAGGTTCCCGTACGTCATTGTGAGGATGGCCAGTATTGTCCAGAATATGTAAACGTCATGTGAGAGCGGGGGGGCGAAGCCCAGGAGGAAGACCTTCAGTGTTATCAGGTACGCGAGCACCTTGCTGCCCGCTGACAGGAACGCGGAGACAGAGTTCTCAGTCCCGTCGTAGGTATCTATGGCCCACTGGTGCATCGGGAAGATGGCAAGCTTGAAGCCGAACCCAACCGTGAGGAAGACCAGGGAGATCAGCATGGCTGGATATGAGTATACAGTAACGCTGGTCAGGTCAAAGGTGTGTGCCCCCCCGATGTAGTAGAATGAGGCACCGAAGGCGATGAAGCCAGTCGCAATTGTCCCGGTGAAGAAGTACTTCACGGATGCCTCCAGGTTCCTCCTGTCCTTCCCGTAGCCTGCCAGGATGTAGGTGCCAACACTCACAGCCTCGAAGGAGATGAAAAGGGTGATCAGGTTATAGCTGAAGGTCGCCACCAGCATGCCTATCACAACGAAAAGCAGCGTGGCGTAGAAGACCTCTGGCTTGCTCCTGACCCTCTTCATGGCTGGTATGGATATGAAAATGGCCGAGATTATGAGAACTATGGCGAAGTAGGTGGAAAACCTGTTAAATACCTCTGTGCCTGAGAGGAAGCTGGCCGGGTCTGTGTTGAATATGACAGTCACAGGTATTGACACGAAGAGTGCCACCAGGGTGAGTGCGACGATCACCCTCCTGCCAACACCTGCACTGCCCAGGCCAAGGATCAGGAATGCGAAGACGCCTATTATGAATAGTGCGTAGAGGTGCGGCAGGATACCGTCACTTAAACTCGAAACAACACTGAAGGATACCGGCGAACTCATATTGAACCAGGCCTCCCGAGTATGAGAGATGCTGCTTTAAGGCCCAGGCCCGAGGTATGCTGGACCAGTGGCATGAAGGCCAGAGACAGTGAACCTACGTAGTGGGTGAAGAGCGGGAATATGAGGTTGGGATAGACGCCCAGTATGAAGACCACCACCATTATTGACAGGGTTATTGCGAACTCGCCCTTTCCCAGGTCCCTGATCTGGCCCAGGTTCTCGTTGTAAGGGCCGTAAAGAGCACGCTGCGCAGCCCAGACGTGGTACGAGGCCGTGACTATCATGCGAATATCACCAGCATGATTGCCCAGCTTATCACCTGGAAGGACGCAACGACTATGGAGAACTCCCCAATGAAGCCTGCAAACCCCGGAAGCCCCCCCAGGGATGCCATGAGGGCGGCGAGGAGCATTGAAGAGGCCAGTGGCGCCTCCCTGTAGAGGCCTCCCAGTGAAGGTATCCTCTCGTGCCCGGTGAACTCACTGATGTAGTAGAGGGAGGTGAATACAGCCGCCATTATGAGGCCGTGAGCCACGATCTGGAACATGCCGCCCGCCAGTTCTAGGTTCATGTCATAGCCGTTCTCCAGGATACCAGCAGCGAAGGAGATGGTGACGAAGCCCATGGCCCCTGCGCTGGCATAGGCCATCATCCTCTTCAGGTTCCTCTGCATCATGGCAACCAGGGAGAAGTAGACAAGACTCACAATGCCAAGGAATATGAGGAAGCCCAGCAGCGGTGCTGGGAATACCTGGGCGATGGGCAACAGGATCCCGAAGAGCCCGAAGCCGCCCATGAGTGAGAGGGCACCGGCAAGTATGACTGTGCCGGGATATGGTGCGGTCTCGTAGGCGTCAGGCAACCAGGAGTGCAGGGGGGGAATGAGGGCAACTTCACAAGGAAGGAGAGCAGGAACCCGAAAAGCATGAAGCCCCCTCCAGAACGGCGGCACATGAGTGGAGATGAATGTTGGGTTCAGGAGCAGGGACATCTGGAATGTGTAGACACCCTTGTAGATGAAGTAGAAGTTGTAAAGGGTGAGTATGGACAGCAGCATGAATATGGAGCCTATGTGGGTGTAGACGAAGAACTTGAGCGATATCGAGTCATGCCTCTGCCCCCCCCGTACCTGAGTATGATGAAGAACACAGGTACAAGGACTACCTCCCAGAATATGTAGAAGAAGAGGAAGTTCCTGGATATCAGGAGCCCTATGAGCCCAACCTCCGTTGTGAGTATCAGGGCGTACATTGTCCTGTCGAACTTCCTCGGATCGGTTATGAGGACAGAGAAGAAGATGATTATCGCAGAGAGTATGAGGAGCGCGTCTGTGAACCCGTTGACGCCTATGGTAAAGTATATGCCTATTGAAGGTGCAAGAGCAAACGTAGTTACCGAGAGCTGGCCCCCCCGTGTAGTGGTGCGCGAACCTCAGGACGCTGTAGACCAGAATCAGGAGGAGCACAAGTGCTGACGAACCCATTGCATATGCCCTTATGCCCCCCCTTGGTACGAAGTAGGCGACCAGTGCAAGCAGCAGGGACAGGATGAGTATAGCAAACATCAGCATCTCATATCACCCTGAGGATCTCCATTATCACAAAGACCACTGCAATACCTATGACCATCACGACGAAGTAGTTCTCCACCACACCCGATTGGAGCCTCCTCACCAGGCACTCAGGCTGAGCGTTGCCTTCCCTGTGGTGTCAACGCCCGAGTTGTACCTGTTCTCGAAGGAGTAGAACGCGCCCGAGAGGCCCGTGACCGCCCTCTCCGCGATCACCCTGGTGAACAGGTAGTCCAGGAAGTACTTGTTCCTCACGATCACGTACGCCGGGTTCCTGAAAGGCTTCATCCTTGTCCACCTGTCCGTGCCGTAGATGAAGTAGGTCACTACCACCCGATTACCAGGTATATCTCAGGCACAAGGGAGACTGCGAGGGGGGGCACCACCGGCAGGCCAACTAGGTGCGGCAGCACAGATGACTGCTCAACGTAGCTGTAGAAGGGCCTCTGCACTATGCCCAGGATCAGCGAGGGTATGGCGAGGAAGAAGAGGGGTACCAGGACCAGTACGGGTGGATCCCTGGCATGCTCGGCCAGGTATGACCTCGGCTTCCCCAGTGCAACCCTGAAGAACATCCTGAACGTGTACAGTGTGGTCAGGAGCGCCCCCCCCGTGCTCAGGAAGAACCATGGGAGGAAACCGGCCACGGTCTTTCCCGAAGCTATAAAGTAGACCCAGGCAGCGTCTATTATAGTATCCTTTGAGTAGTAGGCTGCAGTCGGAGGTACAGCCGCCAGGGTTATGGCGCCTATGAACATGAGGGTGATTGTGACAGGCATCTTCCTCCACAGGCCACCCATCTCCCTGGTGTCCCTGAGGTCCATGAGGGTGAGGAGTATGGCTCCGGCGCACATGAAGAGGAGGGCCTTGAACATGGCGTGCACGATGAGGTGATACATGCCGTAAGCGACCCCCCCAGCGTACCCTATCGGAGTTGATCCGGAGACTATGCCACCGAAGCCTATGGCTGCAAGCATGTATCCGATCTGGCTTATCGTGGAATACGCCAGTATCCTCTTTATATCGTTGACCACGAGGCCGATTGTTCCTGCGAACGCGGCGGTGAATGAACCCAGTATTGCGACAGAATAGAGGGCAAAGGGCGCTGCGTAGTAGAATAGCGGGAATACCCTTGCCACAAGATAAACGCCAGCGGTTACCATTGTGGCGGCATGTATGAGCGCGGATACTGTGGTGGGGCCCTCCATGGCATCCGGTATCCAGACGTGCAGGGGAAACTGCGAGGACTTTCCAGCTGCTCCGCCAAGGAGGAGCACCGCCACTATCCCTAGCTTTACCTTGCCGATGGTGAGTGCTATGAGCTGCGCCTTCGTGATTATGAACTGTATGCTGAGCGGGCTGGCGCCGTTGAGTATGGAGGTGCCGTTAAGGGAGGTGTACAGGACCGCCATGCCGACTATGAATAGCAGGTCGCCTACCCTCGTGACTATGAATGCCTTCTTCGCAGCCGATGCTGCGTTTGGCTTGAAGAACCAGAAACCTATGAGGAGGTAGGAGCAGAGGCCAACGAGCTCCCAGAACAGGAAGAAAAGAACCAGATTCGATGCTACCACAAGCCCGAGCATGCCGGCAGTGAAAAGTGAGGTCTCGGCAAAGTAGACGTGCTTGTTCGGGTCATCCCCCCCATGTAGTAGAGGGCGAAGAGGTGTATCATGAGGGAGACGAAAGAGACCATTATTGCCATGACAAGCGTTAGCTGGTCCACATAGACGCCGGCATGTATGTTGTAGAACCATTCCACGCTGTTGTAGACGGGCTGGCCGGTTGCCCTGACATGGAAGAACGTGATTATGGAGAACACCAGGGAGAGGAATATCGTGATGGAGGCCAGGACACCGGCAGTCCACCTGTGGTACCTTCCGACAGTGTAGGAGAGGACGAAACCGATCAGCGGAGAGATGAATATGAACCATGCGTACCAGTACATCGGATCACCACTTTATCTCCTTCAGCAGCGATATTGATATCCTTCCGTACTTCCTGTATATTGCGACTAGCAGGCTTATGCCCACCACGCTTTCCACTGCACCGATGGCTATCACAAAGAGAGCAAAGACCAGGGGGCTCACGGAGTGGGTGAACGATCCCGCGCCCACTAGGTTGAGTATTGCTGCATTTATTATGATCTCTATGGATATGAGCATCTTTATGCCAACGTTTGATGTCATGATCCCGTAAAGCCCTATGCAGAACAGTATTAGAGATAGTGTGGACATAACGCTAAGAAGCATCACTCATCCCTCCTTGTTATGTACAGCATGCCGATTATGCCAGAGACCAGCACCACAGAAAGCAGCTCGAATGGCACAACGTACTGGTTGAAGAGCATTAGGCTTATGTCCTGGATGTCCTGCGAAGTGGGTATGAACGAACCCTGTATCTGCGTTATGACGCCGAAGAACACGATGAAGAAAACAACAACTGCGACAAGCGCTGCCCTTCTATTCAACTTCCTTACCCCCCCTGTGAGCATCAGCGAGAAGACAAGCAGCGTTACGATTGCACCCACGTAGACCAGCAGCTCTATTGACCTACAAGGGATGCCCCGAGGAATATGAAGAGTGCCGCAAGGACGAAGAGGAATATCATCAGGTATATTGCAGAGTGTATGAGGTTCCTGTCCCTGACTGCTAGTATGGAAAAGACGATGACGATTATGGCGAATATCACATATATTATCGTGTAGATCATTTTATTACCTCGTCCTCGGGCAGTGCCAGCTCCTCCGGAGAGTAGGTGAAGCTGTTCCTTGTCCTGGCTGTCTCGAACACGTGCGTGAGGTATATGGCATCCGTGGGGGGCATATCTCCTCACAGTTCCTGCACACCGTGCAGGTGCCGAAGTTCACATCTGGGTATATCTTCCTCTTGTTCCTCGGGTTCTCCCTCTCGACCTCTGCATCGTTATGCTCTTGTTCGGGCAGACCTGCTCGCACAGTGTGCAGCCAACGCAGTCGTCCAGGCTGAGGAATATCCTGAACCTGAACCTGTCAGGCTCGTACGGCCTCTCCTCAGGGTATTGTATTGTCACCGGTTTCTGGAACAGGTGCTTGGCCACAGCAAACATGCCCTTTATCGAGCCTATAATCGGCAGCTCCTTCTTCGGTTCCTTGACCTCTATCACAGCGACCACCCCCCCAGTGTCAGGAATCCTGCTATTATCAGGTTGACGAAGGCAACGGGCAGGAGGTACTTCCAGCCCATGTTGATGAACCTGTCGATCCTTATCCTGGGCATGGAGAGCCAAACCGTGAATGCGATGAGCACCAGGATGAAGGACTTGATCAGCAGGTATATGAAGCCAGCATCGGAGGAGCCGGGCCCGTTGTAACCGCCAAGGTAGAGGAGGGAGACGATCATCGAGCCCAGGAATATGCTCCCGAACAGGCCTATGTAGAATATACCGAACCTCATTCCCGAGTACTCTGTGGTGTGGCCAGAGACCAGCTCGCTGTCGCTCTCCGCCATATCGAATGGCGTGTAGCTGGACCTCGCTATCATGGCTATGAAGAAAACCCCTAGGCCCAGGATCTGTGGGATCCCGTAGGGTATGAACTCCGCTGAAACGATTCCAGATATGGATAGGGGGGGATCCGGCACCCTTGCCGAGGCCATCATGACCAGGGCCACAGCAGTTATCATCATCGGCACTTCGAATGAGACGTCCTTCGCGACGCCCCCTCAGAGCCCCAAGGATCGCGTACTTGTTGTGGGACGCCAAACCTGCGAGTACCTCACCTATGGGCATTATGGCGATCACCGCGAACAGGAGTATGAGCGTGACCTGGGAGTGCGTTATGGTGAGCGACCCGATCCAGTAGAAGTCGCCATAAGGCACTATGCAAAGGCCGATATGAGTCCGATGAAGACTATGATCGGGGGGGCGATCTTGTAAGCCATGTCGTCCCTCAGCTTGGGCAGAATGCTCTCCTTCCCGATCAGCTTCAGGGAATCTGCTATGAGCTGCAGGGTCCCGAACTTGCCGACCCTGTTGGGCCCGATCCTAAGCTGCAGCCTCGCCATGTACTTCCTGAATATGTATATCATTGCCACGAAGACCACGGTGGCAAAGATCAGCATGAATATGGTCTCGAACAGGTAAGCGAAGAAGAAAGAGGCGTAGTGGCCCAGGGGGGGTGAGAAGAATGCCTGGAGCCTGAAAAGCACGTTCACCTGTCCACCTCCCCGAAGACCAGGTCTATGGAGCCGGAAATAGCGATCAGGTCCGCTATCATCTGGTCCTTGGCCAGGACAGGGAGCACTGAGAGGTTCTTGAACATGGGGGGGCTCCTGACGTGCACCCTGTACGGCTTCACACCGCCGTCGCCTACCAGATACACGCCGAACTCACCCTTTGGTGATTCTGTCCTTGCATAAACTTCTCCCTCTCCCCCCCTCAGCCTTGTCATGAGGGACTTCTTGGCCTTGGGGTTGAAGTACGGCCCATCAGGTATCTTCTTTATTGCCTGCTTCAGGATCTTGACCGACTGCCTCATCTCCTCGAACCTCACCAGGAACCTGGCCAGCGTATCACCCTTGAAAGATACCGGGATGTCGAAGTTCAGCTTGTCGTATACCAGGTAAGGCTCAGCCTTCCGAACGTCGTATTCAACTCCGGACGCGCGGAGCATCGGGCCAGTCACGCCGTAGTCCAGGGCAACTTCCCTCTTGAGGACTCCCACGCCCTTGGTCCTGGATATGAATATGTCGTTCTTCACGAATATGTTGTATATCTCCTCCAGCCTCTTTGGGAAAGACGAGAGGAACTCCTCAATCATGTAGATTATCTTGTCATTGAAGTCCTGGTAGACCCCCCCACCAATGCTCATGTAGTTGGTCTCCTGCCTGGAGCCGCATGCCTCAGCGAATATGTTCAGTATCTTTTCTCTCTCTATGAAGCAGTAGAAGAACGGGGGGGTGAGCATGCCTAGGTCAAGGCCGAAGGTCCCGGCCCAGACCAGGTGTGAGGCTATCCTGTTCAGCTCAGCCATTATCACCCTGATCCACTGTGCCCTTTCCGGGGGGGTGGCACACCAAGGAGCTTCTCCGCTGCCTCCAGGTACCCCCACCTCCATGTTCATGGCAGAGACATAGTCCATCCTGTCGAAGTAGATCAGGGCGTCACAGTAGTAGTCGAGTTCGCATATCTTCTCCGCGTTCCTGTGGAGGTAGCCTATTATTGGCTCTACCTCCCTTATGATCTCGCCGTCCAGCTTGGCCTTGAGCCTCAGGACCCCGTGGGTTGATGGGTGCTGTGGCCCGAAGTTCAGTTCGACCCAGCCGCTGCTGTCCTGTGACCTGCTGACCATCATGGCTACCACCCGTCGTTGGGATCGAAGGTTGCATAGTCGTTGCCTTCCTCGTCCATATTGATGTACTGCACCTTGGAGAGGTCGTAGTTCTTTCTGAGGGGATAGCCAACCCAGCTCTCCGGGAGGAAGATCCTCTTAAGGTTAGGGTGCCCCCCCTCGAAGACAATGCCCAGCATGTCGTACTGCTCCCTCTCGTCCCAGTTTGCACTGCTCCACAGTGATGTCACGCTCGGTACCCTTTCATCCATGGTCTCTGTCTTCACAACCACATAAGTGTTCTTCTCCAGTGAATAGAGGTGGTAAACTACCTCCAGCCTGTCCTTCCTGTCCACGCCGGTTATGAGCGAGAGGTTGAATCCCTGGGACTTCAGTTCCCTCATGAGCTCAAGGAGGTGCTCCTTGGCTACCTTTATTATCCTCCTTCCGTCCTTACCCTTGGTCTCCTCGAGTATCTGCACCAAAGACATCACCTGTCCGCTTCGCCCCCCCTTATCTTCTTCTGCAGGAGCATTATGCCGTACGTCAGTGCCTCCGGCGTGGGCGGGCAGCCCGGGACGTAGACATCCACAGGTATCACCTTGTCCACGCCCAGGACAACGGAGTAGCCCTGGTTGTAAGGGCCACCCTGTATCACGCAGACACCCATCGCTATTACGTACTTCGGGTACGGCATCTCGTCGTAAAGCCTCCTGACCCTGGGTGCCATCTTCTTTGTAACCGTGCCCGCAACTATCATCAGGTCCGACTGCTGGGGGAGTTCCTGAATATCTCGCTCCCGAACCTGGATATGTCAAGGTGCGAGGCCTGGATACACATCATCTCAATGGCACAACATGCGAGCCCGAACGTGAGCGGCCACAGTGAGTTGCTCCTGCCCCCCCACTGCAGGGCCCTCTCGAGTGTGGTGAGCACTACGCCGCCCTCTCCGCTCTTCATCATCTCTCCCACCTCATGTAGCCTTCCTTGAAAGCGTAATAGACAACGAACAGTGGCATTACGAGGAATATAATTGTCTCAACAAAGGGCACTATTCCCAGGCTCTTGAACCTGTACGCCCAAGGGAAGAGTAGAACCATATCAACATCGAAGAGTATGAAGAGGAGTATAACAGGTATATACTGGATGGTCACGTTCTTGCCTATGTCACCCCCCCTGGCAACCTCACCGCTCTCGTAGGCTCAAGGTACCTGGTGTCCCTGACAGGAGGGTTGCTCTCCCTCTGCAGGTTCTCAATTATGTCTCTGCTCTTCAGGCTTGGCCGCCTGTTCTTTTTATACCTCCCTTCACCGATGGACGGGATCGCGGAGAAGAGTGCATACATGGCCAGGATGACAAGAACCAGTGTTACTAGGAGCGGAATATAACCGTCCAGCATAATTCAGTATCTGACCAGCCTATTTAAGATATTCTTTGAACCGCCTGCGGCTAAAACCCACTAGCGCTGAAAATATATTCGTCTCCAGACCCTCAAAAATATTTTGGGGGGTATCCTATCACCGCGCACCACTGGACGGGTTCCCCCCCGACCTCGTCGAACAGTTTTAAGAGCACAGATGGGTCGAAGGGCCTCCCTGAGACCCTCCTGGCCTCTGGCACCAGTGACTTCCTCTGGACCCCACGCGATGCCAGCTCCCTTGCAAGGTTCCTGAGCTCCTCCTCGCCCATAGGCCTCAGTGATATATCGCTGAGTATGCTCTCCTTGCCCTCTCCCCCCCTGAACAGCCTGTCCAGTGCGGCCTCAAAGGAGTCCCTCACCCAACCCAGCCTCGATCCCGAAAGGATCAGGCCGTAGATGTCGTCGTCGCTCACCTGGGCCTTGGACGCCTTCCTCTTCTCCGGGACGGTCTGCAGGAGGAGCCTGGAGATGAGCCTCGGGTTGCCAGTCTCATCAGCCAGATACTGGAAGGCCCTCAGCATCCCCCCCTCGTTGACCAGTATCTCCGCGTCCTGCGAAGAGATGCCGTACCTGCCTGATATGGACCTGACGAGCTCGTGCTTCGGCGGTGCCACCATCGAATCAGCCTCATCGAGCATCCCTTTCCCTATGAAGATGTAGGGCACATCAGTCTCCGGGTACATCCTCTCCCCCCCTCCCGGCAGAGGCCTCAGGAACCTGGTCTCTCCATCTTCCGATGCTGCCCTTGTCTCCGAGAAGTCCATGGCAAAGAGCATGCTTAGCTTCCAGTTCATCTCCGCCTCAAGGTTGCCTGCATTGTCCGCCGGCGATGTGCATATCATGAAGCGTCCGGGTTGCCAAGCTCCTGCCTGACCCTCTCCACCTCACCCCCCGGTGATGCCAAACGCCGGTAGCTCGTCAGAGTGCATCAGGCCACCGTATCCGAACGCCTTCACCACCTCTGAAAGCTCCCTACCTATCCTGTATTCTCCACTCTTCAGGAGCCCAGATAGGCCGTCAAGGCGGGAGGCATAAACGTGCAGGCCAGACGATATGGAGTTAGCTATGACCCTTGATCCGGTTCCCCCCTGAAGAGTTCGGTCACGTCCTTCAGCTTCACGCGGGAAGGCCCCCCCTCACCCTCGAGCGCCACTCCGATATTGCCCTGGCCAGGTTCTCCTGCCTACCCCCCCTCTCCCACCTGATGACCTCCCTTATGAGGGACAGCCTGCTGACCCCCCCTTTATCTCCACCCTCCCGTGTCCCATGGAGAAGTTGACGTCTTGCCTTATGGCCTCCGCCCCCCCCTTCTCAGGAACCAGTGTAGGATACAATGTAACCTATGCTCTCCGCAACCTCCACAGCGTGATCCTCGTCCTTTATGTCCGGCTCGGTTGATATTTCTATGAGGGGGAATGCCGAGCCTGTCCAGGCTGTAAGTGACCCTTCCGGCCTCCTCCTTCACCTTCCTGGCTGCATCTTCCTCCAGGCACACGGTCGATATGCCGACACGGCCCTGACTGGTCTCTATGTACCCATCCATGCCCACCACCGCTGTCCTCTGGAAGCCAGTGGTGTTGGAGCCATCTATGACAACCTTCCTCATGTAGGAGATTACGGGCAGCACATCGCAGTGCAGGGCCCTTGAAACCGCGATCGCTGTTAACAGGGCCTTGCGGTCAACCTCGTGTGGTGGTTCCTCGTCCATCTCAACGAGGCAGCTGTTGTCCGTCACTATGTACTCGAACACCCTTGACCTGTTCCTCTCGTATATTGCGGCCCTGTCCATCTTCCCCCCCATTTCGCTCTGCACCGGGATCAGGGTTCTCCAGAACCTGGTGCCTGTTTCCTGGTGGCCCTCAACAGGGCACCGGCAGAACAGCTTTCCAGTGTTCAGCTGGAAATGTATCTCCAGGCCTATCTTCTGGCCTCTCAAAGCTGCACCTCCCTCTGTATCACCTCTCCCCCCCTCAGGTCAGTGAGCAGGGCCTCGGCAAACCTCTCTTCTGGGTAGTTGGCCAGCACATACATGCTCTTCACGTAAGCCACCTCAGGCAGCATGCCCTCCGCCGGCAGCACACCTATGGACTGCAGTTCCCTCCCTGTGCTGTAAACGTTCATGTTCACAGACCCGCCTATGCACTGCGATGCCATCACAACGTGCACCCCCCCGTCCCTGACGAGCCTTCCTATTGAGTCGTAGAGGTGCTTGAGCAGTGGCCTAGACCAGTCCCCCCCATGAGCACCAGGGCTCTCCTCCCGTCTGCCATGGCCTCTAGGTCGCTGCCCTGCAGGGTCGGGTGCACGTACACCATTGAAACCCTCTCATCGAGCCTGCCGTTCAGGCGCACAGCACCAGATGGTGCCCTGGCGTGCCCCCCCTCCAGGCTCACGTTGCCATGCGATAGAGATGCAAGTGGCGGTATGCCTATGCTCCTGAAGGCGTCCCTCCTGCTGGTGTGCATCTTCCTCGAACGGACGCCCCCCCTGTGGAGCACAATGCTCTCGTCTGAGATGGAGCCGTGCATGGCTATGCCGACCTCACCGATAGGCAGGGAAGAGAATTTCACAGCGGCAGCCACGTTGAGCGGTGCGTCGCTGCTGGGGGGGCGGTCCGGGCTCCTCTGCGAACCCACCAGGACGACAGGTGAAGGCAGCCCCTCGAACATGAAGGCGAGGGCGGCCGCGGTGTATGACATTGTATCTGTGCCGTGGGCCACCACCACGCGCTTCCCCCCCCTTTCCATCTCCAAGGCGACCTCCCTTGCGAGCCTCACCCAGTCTGCAGGCCTCATGTTCTCGCTGAAAACGTTCATTACCTCCCTGACCTCAACCTCACCGCTCTCCGCGATCTCCGGGGGCGCCCCCCTAAGGATTATCCTCGGGTCCTTCACAGGCCTCACAGCACCGGTGGCGTAGTCCACCATGCTCGCTATTGTCCCCCCCCTGTTGTCAGGATGACCACAGAACCGTTACCGGTGCCAGGTGCTCCCTCTTCCTCCACCCTTGGGGGCCTCCTGCACAAGCCTGATCCTGCACTCCGCCTCTGGAACCGATATGTTGTACCCGCTCCTCAGCTTCACGGTTATTATTCCGCCTTCCTGGTTCACGAACGTTGCATCATATTTCCTGTTCCTGAACTCCACCTCAACACGGTCGCCGAGTTTCATGGAGATGCCTCCTAAACTATCCTCCCCCCCAGGTTCCTGGTTATGCCGAGCATATCCATGGCCCTGATGGCATTCCTTGGGGGGGCCTTCCCAGAGGGGGGGTGGTTGTTGAAGTAGATGAAGACCTCCTCCAGGCCACTGCTGCCCCTTATGATGCCCACTATGCTTTCAAGTTCGCTGTCACTGTATTCATAGTCGAAGGGCAGTGCATCCGACTTCCTGTACCAGGCTTCGTAGTTGCGGCCGTGTAGCCTAACGTATGCCTGGCCGGAAAGTTCATTGACGCCGGAGATCCTTGACTCCGGGCTGTCCAGTGTGACTGGAAGGACTCCTACCTCAACCAGCCTGCTGTAGTATTCCCTGGAGTAGAGTGCCCTGTTCCTGAACTCCACCGCGTACCTGTACCTCCCCGTCCTGGCCTCCCCGAGAAGCCCAATCAGAGACTCCATGTTCCCAGGGCCGAAGGCTGGCGGCAGCTGTATCAGGCAGTAGCCAGGACGCCTTTGCTGCGGAACCTCTCCAGCACCTCGTCCTCGAAGACGGCAAGTGAGGCCGAGGCAAGTTCTGCGCTCCTGAAGAGGGCCTCGTGCGTCACAGCCCTGGGGGGCCTTCACAGAGAACATGAACTCCCTGCCCGATACTGTCCTTATCCACCTGTCCACAGATATGCCTGAGGGCTGCCGGTAGAATGTGGAATCGACCTCCACGGTGTTGAACACGCTGCTGTAGAATGACAGGTGGTCCCTGGTAGACGGAGGGTAGAATGTGCCGACCCAGTCACTGTAACTCCAGCCGCTGCAGCCAGCCCAGTACCTGACCATCAGTGCCCCCCCTTCAGGATCTCCCTGGCTATCACTATCCTCTGTATCTCGTTTGTGCCCTCATAGATCTCCGTTATCTTCGCATCCCTCAGGTGCCTCTCGACGTCAAAGTCCTTGGTGTAGCCGTAGCCCCCCCAAAGATCTGTATTGCCTCCTTGGCCACGAACATGGCTGTCTCTGAAGCATACATCTTTGCCATGGAGGCGAGCTTTATGGCCCTCTGGCCCACTGCCCAGAGGCGCGCGGCCTCATATGTCAGGAGCCTGCTTGCCTCTATCCTCGTGGCCATGTCCGCCAGCTTGAACTGTATCCCCCCCTCGAACTCGGATATTGCCTGCCCGAACTGCTTCCTGTTCTTGGAGTACTCCAGGGCTTCCTCGTAAGCAGCCTCTGCGATGCCGAGTGCTTGGGCCGCTATGCCGATCCGCCCTGCATCGAGTGTCTCCATTATGACCCTGAAGCCGTCGTTGAGCTGGCCCACTATGTTTTCCTCAGGCACCTCCACGTCTTCGAAGACGAGTTCAACTGTGGAACTCCCCCCCCTCAGCCCCATCTTCCTGATGTCCCTGCTTATCCTCAGTCCTGGCGTGCCAGCATCGACAACGAATGTCGTGATGCCCCCCCTGTGCCTCTTCCCGGAGTCCGTTACAGCATCGAAGACGAAGAACTTCGCTATCCTCCCGTTGGAGATGAAGAGCTTCGTTCCGTTAACGACAAAGCTACTGCCCTTCCTCACAGCAGTTGTCCTGATGGATGCTGCATCGCTCCCTGCGCCTGGCTCCGTTATGGCCAGGCCGCCCACTGCTCCCTGGGCCACCTGCGTGAGGTACCTTTTCTTCAGTTCCTCGCTGCCAAACATGAGGATGGGCTCGGCAAACAGTGTCAGTGCACCGTCAAGCACCAGTGCGGTGCTCGGGCAGGCCTTTGATATCTCCTCAATGACCCTGACAAGAAGCTCGAAGCCGAGGCCTGCGCCACCGTACTTCTCCGGAATGTAGATGGAGAAGAGGCCAAGGGCCCTCATCCTGTCTATGAGGTCCTGTGGGACGTTCTCCTCCTCATCTATCTGCCTGGCCCTGGGCTTGACCTCATTCTGGGCGAATTCCCTGACTACCTTGAGGACCTGCTCCTCCGTCTCCTTGAGGCCTGAAAGCATGCATGAGCCATGTCAAGAATCGATATAAATTGGTGCTTCGGGCCCCCCCTTCAACGGCCCGATATGAGCTCACTCTTGAGGGTCTCCAGGAGGTCCTCCGGTATCCGGGCGCTCTCCTCGTACCCCCCGGGTGCCTTGTCTCTATGTATACGTTCCTTGCTTCCATGAACTCCGAGAGCTGCTTGTCAGTGAACCTGAAACGCAGGTACTGGAGAGTGCTCTCGAGCGTGTCCGTTGACCTCCCCCCCTCTTCCGGTATTGCGTGTATCTCTGAGTTCCCGAAAGTCATGTATACATGCTTCTCTATCCCTGCAAGCCTTGGCATCTCCCGTATGAGCTTGTCCTGTGTGTCGAACTCAATGAACATAGACACGCTCAGCTCGTTTCTGCCGGGCAGTAGGTCACTGTAGACCCTGATCAGCCTCCTTATCTCCTCCTCATCGTGCACGTTCTCTATGAACACCATCTCATTGATCTGGTTGAGCACTGTGTCCTTGCACTCAAAGAGGAAGCTGAAGGTCCTGGTTGAGACCCTCCTCCTCTTCTTTATCTCAATTATCTCCTTGACTATCCTGTCCCTTTCCTTCTCATAAATCTGAGGAGGTAGAACCTCCTCCCTCCTTATCTCCAGCATGTTCACTGCTGCTTCAGCTTCTGCAGCGTCTCCTCGTACTTCTTGGCGTGAGACTTCTCCGCTTGGCAAGCACCTCAAACCAGTGGGCTATGTCTTCGAAGCCCTCCTCCCTCGCTACCTTTGCAAAGCCAGGTACATCTGGGAGTACTCGTATGTCTCTCCTGCTATGGCGCTCTTGAGGTTCTGCTCTGTTGTCCCTATGGGCTCTCCGGTCACAGGGTCGCCAACAAGCTGCAGGTACTTGAGGTGACCGAATGCGTGCGCAGTCTCACCGTCTGCCGTTGACCTGAAAACGGCCGCTATCTCCTGGTAGCCCTCCTCGTCTGCCTTCTGTGCGAAGTACAGATACCTCCTGTTCGCCTGCGCCTCACCCGCAAAACCCATTTTCAGGTTCTCCAGAGTCTTGCTGTTCTTCAGATCCATTTTGCCACCAGGGATGTATCGAATTATCATATTTGAATTTATTGGAATGATTACTAATTAATATCTATACAAATTTAGCCCTGCCGGATGCGACCAGGAATATGCCGAGGGCCCTATCTACACTATGGACACCCGCGTCCAGCTCGAACTTCCTGCCCATGAACCAAACTGAAAAGCCTGCTGGGAGCTCGACCCTGCACTCCCCCCCATCCCTGAACCTCTCCGGCACGGCAGACACCAGGGGATCGAACTCCTCCAGACCGTCGAGAGGGACAGGCAGGACCATGAGGCCAGACTTCCCGTGCAGGCTCATGGGGAACCTGATCAGCCTGTGCACGTCTGTGGTCACGGGCTCATCGATCTCAGACCTCTCCCTCTCAAGGTATGTGGTGGTTGCCCACTCGAACACCTTCTGCTCCGCCTCACTGATATCAAGCCTGTACTTCAGGTGGCCAGGGCTGCTCAGCACCTGCTCCCTACTCGCAGTCCTTGTCCTGTCCACTATGACCGGGGGGGAGTTCCTGCGTGACAGGATATCAGAGAGCTCATCGTCCTTGAGTATGCCAATGTTCGAGCCCCTGTAGACCTCCGCGAACACTGAAGAAACGAAGCGGTCTATGGAGCTGATCCAGCCCCCCCCATTGCACCGCTGAGCAGAAAGGAGTTCTTCCTTATCTCTGAAAATGTTATCCCCCCCTCCCCCCCCTAACGTAGTCAGCGATCTCCCTCCTGGAATCCGAATCGAGTGTGTAGACTGCGTCGTCCTGTATGTGCACATGGTATCCACGGCCACCAGAGAAGTAGACCTTGATCGAATCACGCGGCACGCCCAGCGAGCCGATTAGGAAGTTCTTTACCAGCCTGATGGTGTGCTTCTTCACCTCTCCGAGTATCGCCTCGTAGCTCATGTTTGAGGCGCCTGGTATGTGGTCTGCATCCAGGTCAAAGATCAGCTCCGCACCCAACCAGCCCTTACCCTCCATTGACCTCTCATCCGGCTTCCTGTAATATGCAGAAGAGTAGTAGAGGTGCCTGGGCGGATCCCTGGCACACATTGCCCTGGCCTCAAGGAGGCTCCTGAACTTCCTGTGCCTGACCATTGTGCCCTCGAATGGGATCAGGCCTATCTCCCTTGAGGAGATGTTGTCAGGGCCATCCGGCTCCCATGAGGAGTAGTATTCCCTGAATGCAGAGTGGAGCATGGCCGTGGATCTGTCCACCTTAACCTATGGAATAGTATTTTAATTAGGTTTGTGATCGTTTACCCATGCAAAAAAGGGTTCTAATGATTATAATTATAATAATTATGCTAATACTATCAAGCGCATACCTATCAACCGCATCCGTTTCAGGAAAACCATCACACTCGGTGAAGCCGGAACCTGTTGCGGCCACAGCCAGCAGCGGGCAGCCCGTGAACGTTACTGGCATATGGTCCGGTGAAGCCTATGTCCCTGACGCCACACAGGCAGCCTACGTCACCGGCCTGCTGAGGCAGATGGGAATAAACTACACGTATGCAGGTTCACTCATCTCGTTCACATTCCCCGCCTCAGCCTACAGCGAGATCGCCGGTTCCCTTTCTGCTATCCGGCAGGCCACAGGCATCGAATACGCACTTTCCAGCGGCGTGCATTACGCTGTTCCGTACATAGTGCCCCCCCTGCAGGTTGGCTCCTCCGGCATCTACTACACACCCTCACAGATAGCAAAAGCGTACCAGTTCGACGAGGCCTACTCGGAAGGCGTCTATGGAAACGGCACCACGATAGTGATAGTGGACGCCTATGGCGACCCAAACCTCAACTACGACGTTGCGGCTTTCGATAACATAACTGGCCTGCCGCCCATAAACCTGAAGGTCATATACCCGATGGGCGAGCCGGCCCAGTACAACAGCAGCTGGGCCGTGGAGACCTCCACCGATGTGGAATGGGCCCACGCCATGGCGCCAGGTGCCAGGGTGATCCTCGTCGTAGCACCCTCAGCGGACAGCAATGTACTGCAGCAGGCCGTGAGCTACGCAGTTGACGAGAGGCTCGGAAACGTTATCTCCCTGAGCTGGGGGCCTGCCGGAGAACCAGGTGGGCCAGTCCCAGATGGAGGTGGCGAACAAGGTGTTCGAGCAGGCCGCAGCTGAGAACATAACAGTGGTTGCGGCCTCAGGTGACCAGGGAGGCCTGGACGGCGAAAGCTCGCCCACCGTCAACTTCCCTGCATCTGACCCTTACGTGCTTGCTGTGGGTGGCACATCACTGTACTACGACAACCCGTACCAGCAGACCGCATGGGGTGGATACTATGACGGCACCACGTTCGGGAGCGGTGGCGGGTTCAGTGCCAACTTCTCCAGGCCGTACTTCCAGGCAGGCCCCCCCGGCATCAACTCCACCATGAGGGGGCTTGCCCGACGTTGCATGGTGGCCAACCCTGAGACCGGGGTGCTTGTGGTTACCGATGGCACGGAGAGGCAGATAGGGGGGGGCACCAGTGTGGGCGCACCAATATGGTCAGCATCATTGCACTCATCGACCAGTTCGACCACAGGCCGGTTGGCCTCATAACCCCCCCGATGCTCTACCAGATCTACAGGACTCCCTACTACAGTGACGCGTTCGTCCAGATCACGCAGGGCACGAACGGCGTGTATAACGCCGGGCCCGGCTGGAACCCTGTTACGGGCCTGGGAACGCCCATGGTGTACAACCTTATGGTCCTCACCTACTACCTGTACCTCCCATACGGGACCTACGAGGAGTTCACTGGCAGCTACCTGAACGCCACATCGGTCAGTGCCCAGGTATCCATGAGGGATTACGTGGCACAGTATGTGATCAACGGGACTGATTTTTACTACGTTGGTTTTTACAACGACGAGTTCAACTACACCAAGGTAGGCATAGGGGGGGTGAACTCCACAGGTGTGTACGCGATAGCAGAGGTGGAGCAGGACGGGCAGGTGGCGCTGGACTCGAGGCAGGTGGCCAGCGGTGCAGCCCAGGCGGCAGGGTTCTCCGCCGAAATCTCGGCCAGTTACACGGACTACGGTCTCAGTGAGTACATCAATTTGACGTCCGGCATAGTCTACCACTTCACATTCAACACACTGGTCTCGTTCAAGGGCCAGTCATACCCCCCCATCATAGGGTGGATGTTGCGGGATCCGAGTACAACCTCTCGGACATAAGCACTGCACAGTTCTCGGGCATACTGATCAACGGCACGGCAGTCAGCGGCCAGCCGGATGTTTACACCGGCACTCTGGACTACCTGAACATGCAGAACTATTCCAGTGTGAACGTGTCCAGCAACAGTGCCGGGTACCTGTTCTCCACGGGAGTGCCCAGGATAGGTGGCGCACAGGGTAACGGGACAGGACAGATAGAGTACTGGCTGGCATTCGGCAACGGTGCCATAGAGGGGCATTTCCACACCCGTGGGCTGCCGCCTGGCGTGTGGTATGTCAATGGCACGGCGGTGTCCACTGGTTACAACATGACCTTCCCGTTCAGCAGGGGGGGAGGCATATACCTGGTGACGTACAGCGCACCCGGCGTGGACATCTCAAGGTACGTCGCTGTGCCGTACTTCGGCTACGCGAGCCTTAACGTCAGCACGTCCGCACAGACCGACAGGTATGAGGTGTACAACGCCACAGTTGACTACTTCTACCACTACACGGGCAGCAAAAGCATCAGGGTGGCTGCCCTGGACACATCGAACAGTGTATCCATAACCGCCAAAGGCGAACACCCGTATAAGGGGAACGTAACGGCCGGGGAGGGCCTGAACGTTACCCTTATGCCGTACAACGTCACAGTGACGCTATACGTGTCACCCGGAACTGCAACCGTAGATGCGAAACACGTCAGCATGGTAAGGGACGGCGGGTTCTACACCATCTCCTCCACCCCACAGGAGATCAACCTAACGGTTTCAGCCAGTGGGTACTACAGCGACACCATCCAGCTTGAACTCCTGCCCGGCAGGAACGTTACTGAGGAGGCCCAGCTGGAGCCTCTGGCAACTGATTACGTGGTCGTACAGGGAGCGGTGGAGGATGCCCTCTACCACTACCCGGTCGTCAACGCGAACGTGTCGCTGGGCAGCCTTTACGTTTACACAAACGGGACGGGGGGGAACTTCACCGCCTATGTGGAACCCGGCACGTACAGTGTCAGGATAGAGGCCCCCCCACTCTACAGGAACCTGAGCTCGAACGAGACTTTTGACAGGTCTTCGAGTGTTGTCTTTTACCTCCAGCCGCAGGAGGTCAACGTATCGGTGATACCTCACATATACCTGCTCAGGAACTTCCCCTTCCTGTTCTACTTCGCATACGTCTCCTGGTCACAGTACACCGGATCGGGCTTCCAGTCTTACACCCTCTACATTTCCAACAGCTCGTCCTTCACCAACTATACGACCATGACTATAACTTCGCAGAAGCACACTTACGTGATCCTGGACAATGTCTATCCCGGGAAGACTTACTATGCCATGGTGATAGTGAGGACGTCTAACGGCCAGATATTCGGGAGCGGTGAGTTCCGCATAGGCTACACTAACATAGGGCTGCTGGCACTTAACGTGGTTATAGTGGTGGGCATCGTGCTCTACGTAACCTATGCAGTGAGGATATTCAGAAAAAGGAAGAGGTACGGGGAATGATCACAGGATCTCTTCCCTCAGGGCCCTGACTGCGTCCACCATGTTCTTAAGCTTCTGGAAGCCCACCTCCCTGGACCTGGTGCGCAGGCCGCAGTCCGGGTTCACCTTCACTAGCCTGGGGTCATCTACGACCGAGATCGCGTACTCTATGCGCTTCCTGATAAGGTCCACAGGTTCCACGGTGTCTATGTGCACGTCTGTGACCCCCCCTATGCCTACGAACCTCTTCTTCGATACCGTCTCGTTTACCTGCGCGAAGTACTTCAGGTCACTGTACCCCCCCAGGCGCTCCGATCCGGGTGCGAGCGGGTCCCTGTTCGCGTACTCCAGGTTATAGCCGTCTATGTTCATTTCAGGTATCCTGTCGTAAAGTATCCTGTAGTCCTTGCTGTAACACACATGGAGGCTGAACTCAACACCGCTTAGGCCCTCAGTGCACCTATTTATCGAATCGACGACAATGTCCATCTCTGACGGGTGTGTTGTGGTAGCGGGCTCGTCTATCTGCACCTCAAACCTCTCCTTCCTGCCCGACCTCTTCCAGAGCTCATACATCTCCTTGATCTCCTGGTTTATGATCTCAGCATATGCCATGGCCAGGCTGTGCCTGTCACTGTAATGCTCGTTGAATGACCAGTCCATCATGGTGTAGGGCCCGGTGATTGGCATCTTTATCCTCTCAACTGCGCTGTCAAGCAGGAACCTGAGCTCATCGATGTGGAAGGGTTCCTTCCTTCTTATGTCTCTGACCACACTCCCTTTCCTGTAGTACCGGTTGTCGAATGACCTCACTAGGCCATAGAACTCTATTCCGTCTATCCTGCTGGCCGGGTGCTCGTACATCTCCCACCTGAACATCTCCCCCCCACCGACGCCAGGTTGTCCAGCCCTGCCTTCCTGAACAGATCGAGTGTCTCCAGTGTGGCCTTTCCTGCCAGCTGCCTGAACTCCTCGGTGCCCTGTATGGAGTGGAACTTCGAGCTAAGGTACAGTGGCTTCCTGAAGCTGCCTATCTCCTGGGTTATGAGTATCTGTTCCATTCAGATCGCCTCCATTATGGCAACCTTCTTCTCCGCAATGCCCCTGGGTAGGAAGTCCAGGTAGTCGTTGGTCGTGACGTATAGGTCCCCGCTCAGCGTTGAGGCTGTGTCTTCCAGGTTCCTCATGGCATCCTTCCCCTCCAGCCTGGTGTTGTGGGCGTCGAGTGCCTTCACGCCCACGTTCCTGCACACCCTGGATGCTGCCTCAATGTCGGAAAGATCAACCACCAGAGTATCAGGCCTGTTGTGCAGGCCCTGGAATGGCTTCTCGCTGAACCTTCCCTGCACCACAAGCGTGACCTTGTAGTCCCTGAAAAGCGGATCCAGGACCGTGAGGTCGTCCTTTCCGTAAGGCAGTGCCTCGAATAGCACCATGTTCTTTGTCCCTGACTTCCCCCCCTGGACCTGCCTGTATATGTCCACAAGGCCCTTAACTGCATCCCCTTCGGATATGCCATGAAGCCTCGAGAGCTTCACGAACGTCAGGGGGGGCGAGGGCAGGAAAGTGGCCCAGCCGCTGTCCCTGGGCATGTAGATGGGCATGGGCGGGTTCTCCTCGACCTCTGCATCCGAATATGGGTCGAATCTCAGTTTGCCAACCTTTGATACCAGTGGTTCCCTGTAGAAGGTGTTCGTCTCCAGGTACCTGGTCAGCGGCCCCCCCAGGGTGATGCCGTCTGTGGCCAGTGCCAGCGGCCTCAGGATGTCATGCCAGTTGAACAGGGGGGGATCGGTCACAAGGTCTATGTTCCTGCACATCCCATAGAATTTCTCCTTCTCCTCCCTGATCCTTTCCTTCACCTCATCAGTCCCGACAGAACCCCTCTCCCACCTTCCGTAGGTCAGCCTCAGCTGCTCTGACCTCGGGAATATACCATAAAGAAGAGACCTGACCTGTCCCATATCAGACAACCTCCAGAAACTCCCTCGCTATGTCGTTCCTTCCAAGCGGCATGATATGCACCCCATCGACGTAGCCCCCTCAGTTCCTCCACGAGCCTTTCTAATATGCCCCTGGAAGCAGCCAGCGGGTCTGAGCCGGAGAGCTTGCGCTTCGTTTCTTCGGAGAGCCGGACCCCCCCATGGCCTCTATGGACTTCAGCTGGGATTCCCTCCTGATGGGTATGAAGCCTAAGGAGAGCCTGAAGTCCCTGTTCCTGATCCACTCCTTCTGCAGCAGTTCAGGCTCGTACACGGCCTGCGTTATGAAGAAGTCTGCCCCGGCCTCCCTCTTGGCCCTGACGACCTGTTCCTCAACGTCCCTGTAAGGGTTCAGCGAGGAGCCGACGGTTACACTGCCCTCATAGTCCTTCATGTACACGGTACTCCTCTTGACCCTCCTGATGGTGCCCATGACGTCGAGCTCCCTGACCTCCCTGGATTCCGACTGGCTGGATATGGGGGGGTCACCGCCTATCACGAAGAAGCTGTCTATGCCTGCCTTTATCCCCCCCGTTATGACCTGGGCACTGATCTGGAGGCCGTTCTTGTCCCTCGGAGTTATGTGCGGCATAGGTTTCAGTGAAGTCCCCCCCTGGTGGCAACGTAGAGCGATAGGATAGGGTCAATGCCGGGCAGGCCCATGGGGGGGTTCTCCGGCACCGTCACCATGTCAGCAACACCGTCAAGCACTCGGCCCGCTTCCATAAGGTCTTCAAGGCCGGGCGACTTCCTGGGGGACTATCTCAACGGACTTCAGCATCATACCACTTGCGACCATCGAGATATTTAAGGTAAGAAATAATGGTTAGTCATATTTGTATTACCAGTGCTCATTCATATGTCGAACCGCACGCCCTGTGCCAGTGGCAGGTCATGGCCGTAATTCTTGGTCACCGTCTGCCTCCGCATGTAGTTCTTCCATGCGTCGCTGCCGCTCTCCCTGCCGCCGCCCGTCTCCTTCTCTCCCCCCCGAGGCGCCACCTATCTCAGCGCCAGCCGTGCTCGTGTTCACATTGGCGATGCCGCAGTCAGAGCCGTGGGGCGACAGGAACTCCTCCTCCTCGCGCAGGTCTGTGGTGAATATTGCGGAGGACAGTCCCTGAGGCACGCTGTTGTGTATCTCTATGGCCTCCCTGAGGTCACGGTACTTGAAGACGTACAGGATGGGAGCGAAGGTCTCCTCCCTGCATATCTCCATGTCCTTCCTGGCCTCGATTATGGTGGGTTCCACATAGTACCCTCTGAGGCCGTCCACCGTCTTTGGCCTGCCCCCGAAGAGCACCTTTCCGCCCTCCTCCTCCGCCCTCTTGACCGCGTTCGTGAACTTCTCTACCGCTTCCCTGTCTATCAGGGGGGCCAACGAGGACACCCTCCTGGCTTGGATCTCCTACCCTCACAGACGAGTATGCCTTGACGAGCCTGGAGACGAACTCGCTGTAGATCTTCTCAGAAACTATCACCCTCCTGGTGGATGTGCACCTCTGCCCTGCGGTTGCCAGGGCCCCCCCGAAAAGCACCCCCCCTTTCAGCGCAACCTCCATGTCAGCCTTGTCCGAGACGATTGCGGCGTTGTTGCCCCCCCCGAGTTCGAGTATGGTGCGGCCAAGCCTGGAAGAAACCCTCTCGGCTATCCTCCGTCCGGTCCTGACAGAACCGGTGAAGGAGATGAGCGGTACCCTGGGGTCAGAGGCGAGCATTTCGCCCATCTCCACACCTGGGCCTGCTACCATCGTGAAGATGGGGGGGTGCCGATTCCTCCTCCACCACCTCCGCCACGGTCCTCATTACCATTATGGCGGTAAGCACAGCTTGGTGGAAGGCTTCCAGATCACAGTGTCACCCACCGTGGCAGCGATGAACGAGTTCCAGGACCACACGGAGGCGGGGAAGTTGAAGGCCGTGATCACACCCACTGGCCCCCCAGGGGGAGCCACTGCTCATAGAGCCTGTGGTGCGGCCTCTCGCTTGCCATGGTCAGGCCATACACCTGCCTGGATAGCCCGAGGGAGAAGTCAGAGATATCGATCATCTCCTGTATCTCGCCCTGCCCCCTCAGTTATTGTCTTGCCCACCTCCAGGGTGACCACGAGGCCCAGCATGTCCCTCTCCTCCCTGAGCCTCTCGCCTATCTTCCTGATCAGCTGCCCCCCTCTTGGGCGCAGGCCACTCCCTCCACTCCTCGAATGCCCTGGTAGAGGCCTTCACTGCATCCTCGTAAGCAGTGGTATCTGAAAGCATGACATCGGCCACAGGTTCTCCGTCCACCGGGCTCACAACAGTGTGTTTCCTTGTGCCCGCGGCCCACTTTCCATAGTATGTGGCCTCCAGTTTGCCGCCTAGGGAGAAGTGCTCCTCCACCCTCCTCCTCACATCTGCAATGTCCATAGGGGGGGAAGATCTGGAGGAACTGAATATAACTTCACACAGGGTGGTTGGTTAAGAAAAACAGGTTAAAGTGGCCCAGGCAGCCAGGCCAAAAGGGAGGCGCACTCCATTCGTGTCCCATATTGTTGGGGGGGATATCACTTCGATTCCTTGATGAGGAAGTACGGGTTCTTCCCACCGTCCGTTATCTCGTATACGATCTTGTTTGAGGTCTCCATCACCTCTTCCACGTGCCTGGATCGATGTTTGGCCTCCTCTTGCTCTGCCAGTACAGGTCATATGTCTGGAGGAGGAATCTCGGGAAGTCTGCTATGTCTCTGAGGTAGCTGGGCATCATCTTCATTATGAAGTCCATGGAGTTCTTCATAAGCCTCTCCTTCTCCGGGTCCCTCTCCTTTATGTTCTTTATCTTCCCCCCTGAAGTACTTGTAGAGGTAGAAGCTGTAGGTTGCGTAGAACTGTGCAATCTGAACCGTGACTGGCCCCCAGCCGCGTCTTCATCACAGGGGGGGTCACTATGTCGTACCTGTCCCAGTCCAGGGTGAAGAGGAGGTTGTTCCTGACGGCGTCATCGAAGACGCGTGTCCCAGGAAGGGGCGTGTAGATTGAGAACTGGATTGCGTCTGCGCCTGCCCTGGCCAGTTTCCTGGAGAAGCGGATTGATGCTATGATATCGCGGAGCCTCTCGTATGGTGCGCCGACCATCATGCCGACGAGGGTGACTATGCCGTTCCTTGAGAGTGTGTTCACTGCGTCCACGGACTGTGGCGTGAACTCGCCCTTGTGCATCTTCTTCAGCACCTCTTCGCTCCCAGATTCCACTCCGAGGAAGGCCACCTTCACCCCTGCCCTGGCAGCCTTCTCTATGAGGGGCTTGTTCTTAGCGGTCACGTCAGCCCTCATCTGCACTATGTATTTGAGGCCCAGGTCCTCCTCTATGATCCTGTCGAACAGCTCGTCCCTCTGCCTGACGTTCGGGAAGACCACGAAGATATCGTCTGTGAAGAAGACCCAGTTGTAGCCGTGTGCCTTGGCGTCGCGGAGTTCCGCCATTATCCTGTCGTTGCTCTTGTTCCTCCACTTGTTTCCCCATGTGGGTGTCACAGAGCAGAAGTCGCAGGCGTACGGGCAACCCCCTGGCAGTCTCCAGGCACGCGACATACTGGTCGTTACCGAACACCTTGAACGTGTACTTCTCCCTCTCCAGGAGGTCAAGGGGAGGCATGGGGAGCGTGTCCAGGTCCCTGATCAGGGGGGGCCTTGGCCTCGTCCTGTGTATGCCCTCCTCGTCCCTGTACACGATGCCCCCCCTGACTCCTGACAGTCCGGTGCCCTGGTCCACCGCCTCAGCTATCTCATACATGGTTTCGTCGCCCTCGCCCAGTACAGAGACGTCGAAGCCGGAGCGCACGATCTCCTTGGGAAGGAACGTGGCGTGGTGACCCCCCCCGCCACCAGGAGGGTCTCAGGGCTCCTCTCCTTTATCTTCCTAGCAATGATACTCGCATTCACGTGGGCAGCTGTGGCGTGCAGCGTTATCCCCCCCACAATGTCAGGCTTCATCTCGAGAGCGGCGTTTACAGTCTCCTCTATGGACAGGTTGTCACCCTCCATGTCTATGATCTTGACCCTGGACCCGGGTATCCTGAGCACCTCCCCCCCCGCCAGGTCAAGGAGGCCCAGGGGGGGCGTTGGGAGAAAACCCCCACTTGGTGAGGTAACCACTTCCGGTCTTGTTGGTAGGGCGGATGAAGACAGCCCTCACAGCCATAGGAATCCAGCTTCCGGGGGGGATTTATAAACCTTGATCGGCCATTTTATTTCGGTGCCTTATAATTAATTAACTACCTAATTGTTGGCAAGACGCTCAGAGGACAAAAGGTATGCTGTATCCACAGTCCGGACACCTGGAGTCTGGAGTTAACCTGATCCTCAGGGTCCTCATCATATCCCTCTCCACGAGCAATGAGCCGCACCCGGGGCAGTAGGTATTCTGGAGCCTGTGCCCGGGCACGTTGCCTATGTAGACGTAGTGGAAGCCCATCGACTTCGCAAGCTCTGCGTGCCGTTCGAGCACCCCCCCGACGGGTGTGTTAGGCAGGGACATTAAACGGTAGTCCGGGTGGAACCTCAGGAAGCTTATGGGCACATCCGGGCCGCATATGTCCATGATGCGCCCCCCCAGCATGGCCCTGGCCTCATCGAGGCTATCCCCCCCTATCCGTGGCACCACCAGGTCGGTGACCTCAACGTGTATTCCCCCCCCGCCAGCATCTCTGCGATGGTATCATAAATGAGGTCCACATCGAACACTGACATAACCTTCCTGTAGAACTCCTTCGAGGCATTACCCTTGAAGTCAACGGTTGCAGCGTCTAGGAAACCGGAAATGAAACCGACGCTCTCCCTGGTCTCGAAACCGTTCGTCACGAATATGTTGATCAGGCCCTCCCTCCTGGCCAGCACTCCCACGTCCCTGGCGAACTCGCTGAATATGGTGGGCTCGTTGTATGTATAGCTATGCCGCCACATCCGTAACTGATCGCTTCACTCACTATGTCTTCCGGCCCCCCCATGTCGTACCCTTCCGGCCTCCTCCTCTGGCTCAGCTCGAAGTTCTGGCAGAACTGGCATGCGAAGTCGCAGCCGGCAGTGCCTATTGAGAGTATCCTGTACCCAGGGTGCATGTGCAGAACGGGCTTCTTCTCGATGGGGGGGTCTATCTGGACAGCCATGGGCCTTCCGTAGACGTTAAGGTAGAGCCTGCCCCCCCCATGTTCTGCCTGACACCGCAGAACCCTATCTGGCCGTCCGCGAGTGTGCAGTACCTCCTGCATGCCGTGCACCTTACCTTCCCGCCCACCTTCTCGTAGAGTACTGCCTCACCCTGCACATGTACACATGCAAGGGTGGGATAAAGCGTTATCCAGTTCTCCGCCAGAGGGACTGCGTGAAGACTGTTGCAGTGAGGACCCACGGCACGGATCAGAGGTATGCGACTACTGAGCCGTAACCGACCGTTGCGTTCATGTCACCGCTGGCTCCCCCCCAGAGGTGGAGTGGTGGAGCAGCTTCATCCTCCCACCCAGTTCCGCAGTGATGTGCATGAGCACCGCTATTGGGCCGTAGCCGCATGCCGTGACCCCCCCCTGGCCCTTAGCGTCCTGTAGAACCCCCCTCTATGTCCAGGTCGATTATTCTCTCAATGAGCTCCATGTCCTTCTTCACCACCACCTCGTGCGGCTCGTAGTGTGTGAAATCTGATGAGGCTATGAGCACCACATCCCTCCTGAGGGCGCTGATGGATCTGTAGAGCTCCTCCGATGCCTGCGGGCCCTGGTCTCCCATGGCCACAGGTACGAAGGAGAAGTCGTCACCGAAGAGGTACTGGAGGAAAGGTACCTGGACTTCTATTGAGTGCTCCATTGCGTGCGCAAGCTTGTCCGAGACTATGTTCCTCGACTTCGTGCACAGATCCCTGGCGAGGTCCTCGTCCACCCTTGCCCTCCCGAGCGGCGTGAGCCAGACGCCCTCAGGGTACACCGCGGAGTAGGACGGGTAGCCGTTGTGGTTCGGGCCGATTATCAGGAAGTCCCTGGACTGCGACCTGGAAAGTGCCCTGTAGGAATACATGGCGGTGAGGCCTGAGTATATGTATCCTGCGTGCGGTACGATGACACCTATGACCTTCCCCGGGATTTCCTCTGGCCTGGCACGCTTCTCGAAGCCTGCCAGCATGGATATGACCTGCTCCTCGTCGTTCGGGTAGAAAGTGCCGGCCACGGCGGGTACGCGCATCAATTTGTCATGGCTTGCACGTTTAAAGTGTTAATGCTCAACAGAAGATCGTAAATCCCCCCCCTTGTCCATGATCGCGTGATGGAACTGGAACAGGCGATCATGAGGCCAGGCGTCCGTGAGGCGCTCAGGAAGCTGGCTGTGGAAGCCATAAGAGGGATATTCACAGGACAGGTGCCTGAGGTGCCCGAAGACTAATCGGTCTGGATGAAAGGTGCGGTGCATTCGTCACCATAAAGGAGAACGGCATGCTCAGGGGGCTGCATCGGTTTCTTGAGGAGCGATAAGAGCATCCCGCGGGCAGTCATGGAGAGCGCGAGGCTGTCCGCAACTGAAGACCCCCCCAGGTTCCCGCCACTGACCGCGAGGGAGGTGGATAATATTGAAGTGGAGATAACGCTCCTGGGTGAGCCCTTTGAGCTGGACGTAAGTGACGGCATCAGGGGGGGAAGATAAGGATAGGCACACACGGCCTGATTGTGGAGAGGGGGGGCCCCTACAGGGGGGGCCTCCTGCTGCCCCAGGTTGCAACGGAGTTCGGTTTCGATGAGGAGCAGTTCCTTGAGGCCACGTGCGAGAAGGCTGGCCTGCCGCCAGGGGGGGCGTGGAAGAAGCCCGGCACTAGGGTATATGCTTTTGAAGGCCTCGTCTTCTGAGGAGGGACCAAAAGGGACATATAACGGTGGGTGATGTTCAGACAGGATATAGGTCACCGGGGGGGGAGCTCCGTAGGGGGGGCTGAGAGGACCCATTGGGGTCGACCCTTTGAACCTGATCCGGGTAATGCCGGCGTAGGGAGGTGTGTCATGTTTGCTGGAACATTACAGTGAGTTAAGGAAACACCTTGACAACAGCCCTTGGGAGAGGAAGCACACCCTCATGATCCTTTCCGTCGCTTCGTCGTTCTTCCTGTGGGGGGCGTCATACTGGCCATAGCGCCACTCGTCACAACATGGTACTTCATACCGCCCTCAGCAGACGAGTATATACTGATCGCATCGCCAGTTGGACTGCTGCTCGGGAACTACATAATGGGCCTCCTCTCAGACAGGTTCGGGAGGAAGCCCGCATATGTCCTCACCCTGGTTCCCACCGCGGTAGGCCTACTCCTCATAACCCTATCCTTCTCATGGTTGCCCATAGCGATCGGCATCTTCCTCTCTGAATTCGGAATAGGTGGGGACGAGACTGTATCCCTGTCCCTCATGGGCGAGATGCTCCCGCTGAGGCACAGGGGGGAGGGCTATTGTGTCAATATCGAACATTGCAAACATCTCGATCACGCTCATCTCACTCCTGTTCCTGCTGCAGCCCAGGGTATCATCATCAGTCTTTGTGGAGAAGGAGATCTTCGGGGGGGCCATGGTCGCGGTCTCCCTTGCAATAGCCATAGGAAGCAGGTTCTACCTCCCGGAGAGCGAGAGGTGGGCGTACCTGAACAGGAACGGTGAGGGAGAGAGACCCATGAACTGGCTGACCTTCGCCGCGCTGTCTCTCTTCGCCATCACGATAATAGTTGGGTTCCCGCTGACAGCACTGGTGATAGGGCCATTCCAGTTCCCGCAGTACACCGATACGTTCGAGTTCCTTGTAACCCTTGCAGAATCAGTGACGGGCGTTGTCTTTGGCCTCCTGCTGGCAGAGAGGATCAGCAGGAAGTCTGGCAGCCTCATCGCCTACACAGGCGGCTTCGTCTCCATCCTTTTAATAGTGCTTTTCCTCAGGTCACTCACCCTCGCACTCTTCCTGGTCATACTGGTCGTGAACGGGGTCTTCGGTGAGATCGGCTGGGCCGAGAGGGAAATGCTGGAACCGGAGAGCTTCTTCACACCCAGGAGGGGGGGCAGGGCCATAGGGTACGTGAGAATGGTCGGATACGCTGTCTACGTAGTGACAATACCCCTGCTCGCGAGGCAGGTGAGTTCGAGTACTTCGTGTTCACCTGTGCCATCTTCCTCCTCGGTTTCATTGGCGCTCTCCTCTACTTCCTGGGTGGCAGGGAAACGAGAGGCATTAGCCTGGAGTGATGTGATATGGGAAGGAGGCCTCTGCTCTACGCTGTCACGGAGGGTTTCAGTGGGGGGGAAGGGTTCTTCAGGAAGGTAGCCGAGGCACTGGAAGGGGGGGGCGTAGATATCCTGCAGTACCGCGATCTAGGGAAGCACGGAAGGCACGCTGAAATAGCGAGGAGGCTAAGGGCGATATGCAGTGACTTCGGGGTACCGCTGGCCATAGACGATGAGCCCTGGGTCGCAAGGCAGGCTGGTGCCGACATGCTGCACCTTGGATAAGGAGCTTAACCAATACAGTATCCCTCTGGTGGTCCGAAGGGGGAAGCACGGGACTGTTCCGGGATAAGACAGGGCAGCGACATGCTTGCTTCCCAGGCCATGACAGTAGGCCTGTGCTGTGCAGGCATATGCCGAGCCTGGAGGAGGCCAGGGCTGTTGTGGGCAATCTTCCAATCGGAACATCAGTCTACTGCAGCCCGGTATTCGCTGTGGAGGCGCAGGCACACGGCTATGCTTACGTTTCAGTGGGCACGCCCTACATGAGCGTGACGAAGAGGATAGCGACGGTCTGCTCCATGCAGAACCTCTCAGAGGCCGTCAGGGCAGTCAGAATACCTGTGTACGCGGTGGGCGGCGTTAACCTCAAGAATGCTGCAGAGATCCTTGAAACTGGCGTATCCGGTCTTGTTTCTGTGTCCGCAATATTCTCTGCCAACGACGTCAGGGGAACTGTGAGAAAGTTCATAGAGGTCCTTGAAGGTTTCACCGTTGACAGGGACCCGTTTCCTGTGGGGCTGGTGAGGTAGAATGTCAGGATGGAAGCCTATACTTTACCTGATAACGCCTGACTACATTGGAGAGGGCTTCTTCAGGCTCGTGGAGGATGCACTGGATGGCGGGCCAGATGTGCTGCAGTACAGGGACAAGAAGAGCACAAGGCAGACCAGGACAGAGGTGGCGAGGAGGCTGCGCAGGATGTGCCATGACCGCGGGGTGGCCTTCGTTGTGGACGATGACCCGTATGTTGCCAGGGACAGCGGGGCTGACCTGTTGCATGTGGGCAGGGACGACCCGAGCATTGAGGAGGCCAGGGAGGTAGTAGCAACATGCCCATTGGCTCCTCTTCGTACTGCAGCACCAGCCTCGCGAGGGACCTGGAGAGGCGCGGGTCGGCATATGTGGCATTCGGGGCCTTCTTCCGGAGCCCCCCCTCGAAGCCAGAGGCAGCCTCTGTGACAAGAAGACCATCACAGAGGGCCTGCGGGCCGTAAGGATACCGGTATATGCCATAGGGGGAATCAGCCAAACCAATGTCAAGCCGCTGCTTGAACAGGGTGTCTCAGGCGTTGCAGTGATCTCCTCCGTCTTCTCCTCGGAGAACCCTAAGAGGGCGGTCTTGGAATACAGTGGAATACTGGCGGAGTACAGGTGCGACAGGGACCCACTGTCATGGTTCAGGAGGGCTGGTCAGGCCGGACCCTGAATGAGCAATACACCTCCCTGCCTTTCCCTGTGGTGCCTGATTGCCCAAGCCATTTTCCCACCTTCCCGCTTTTAGACTCTGACTATGAGTGCATGCTCCCTAATACCCGTCATCCTTGGTGTTACTGGAGAGAGACTGTATAAAGGCCCTTTTTAATGCTCTCTTACTCAAAGGATCGACACTTCGCTGACGATGAGCAGGTGCAGGGTTCCGGGGGGGGCGCGGGCCAGATGTGGGGGGGGCGTCCAGGGGGGGGAGTCCGGGGGGGTCATGGGCTGGACACCTGCGGGGGGGGATAAGCGAAAGTCCTGATCCAGCCGCAGGCATACATTTTTTAATCCCGTGAATATCGGGAATTCACAGCCGGTAGATCAGCGGTAGATCGCCTGCTTTGCAAGCAGGAGGCCTCGGGTTCAAATCCCGACCGGTCCACTTGATATATTAATCGAATACTTTCATGCTAATGCTCGTTATGCTATTATGAAGATCCAGCCGAAATATCAGGAGCTGCTTGCAGATGAAGACGTGCGGACGTAGTTCGAGGATCTAGAGGCAAGATCGTTGCTGAGTACAACTGTAGCCCTGAGGAACCCCGGGCATCACTGCGAGACCATGCATACCGGCCACAGGGAAATTCTAAACATAGGAGAGGGCAACTAGAGGGATTTCAGATGCGAGCTCACGGATCTTGTCGAAGACTTGGGGGGGGAGAGAAGGATGGGCCTTGCAGTCTAGGTATAATCGAAGCCATTTCTCCGTTCCCGGAAGTGATATATGCAGCGCTCCTGACCCCCCCTGGTCTCCGGCCTCGCAAGCCTGGTGGCCATGATCCGCTTCAGGAAGGAGCGGTACAAGTCCTTTGGCAAGGATCCAGAGGGCCGGAAGCGGCTATGACGATAGACCTCATTGAGGAGAAGGCCATATTCAGAACTTTCGCACTATGGACCACGGGTGCAGCCCGCTATGGCACCTCGGGGCTTCAGAGTGAACTGACTCCCAATGACCTTCCTCTTGAGCATAATGCGTTTCTGCTCAACGCGGAACTCCTGCGTTTTCAGCAGCGTGACGGCAGTCCGGAAAAGTGAACTACTCACACTGGGCCGCCAGACACGTTTTGCCTTCACACACAGGCTGATACCGGACGACCCCCCCACTTTCCATTTCCACCTCACTCATTCTCGAATGGAGTTGTTTCTGGTCTTTCCTATTCCACCGTCCCGTTCAGAGTGATAAACTGCCAGCCTGACCATGCCCCCCCTGGCACCAGCCGCCCCCCCGGACGCACGACACTGCATAAAGGTTCAAGTGCTGGTGGGTGTTCAGGGTTGCAGTGAATCCAAGGGGCCCACAAGAAGTTGTGGATGTACCGATAGCGGTACTCTCCCTGATTTTTTAACTTGACGGGGATTAAAGGGGTGGGAGTCCCCCCCTATGTGGGGGGGGAGGTGTAGTTCACCCTATCCTAACTGCAAAGAGCAAAGAATCGGAAGGCGGGAACGTTTTCCCCCCTGCTACTTCCTGTGGTAAATGAGGGATCCGGTGAGCATTCCCAGCTGTTCACCTGCCGAGGAGACTCTCTTCATGGAACTTGGCCAGTGATATCAGCCTGTAGACGGGATGGAGGAACTTGGAGTAAGGCGCAATGACAAAGACGGCGGCTATGATCGCATCGTGGACTAGGAAAGTTAGGCCGTGGTAGGGAGTACCCTGGAGCAGTGTAAACAACGTACCGGTGAGGCCTGCAAGCAGAAGGGCCACTGCGAACGGTAAATCGAAACCCTTCACCTCAGCGCTCCTCATGGCTACCGTGTCGATTGCGTCCATAGATATGAGGCCCGCAGAGCCCACCAGCATCATTATGGAGGCGGCCCCGTAGACTGCGACGGTCACGTGATCGAGGTCGGGATAGAGAGATATTGATGCCAGTGCGAGCAGGAAGCCGAAAAAGAATAGTGGGTGGAAAACTGCCCTCATGTACCTAGAGCGTTCACCCGGAACCCTGCACCCCCCCACCCCCCCTCCTCCCCCCCTGAAATACCTGTGTGTGAGTGCATCCCGGAGCGCGGTCAAATAGGACCTCGGGCTCGCCTTCCCAAGGCTTTCCGCAGACCTGGAGAACCTGTACCCCTGCACGGCCCACATGGCGATGGTGTACGAGTAGAGGGTGATCGATATAGCCCTGAACAGCACAGGTGGAACGTAGTAAGTCAGCGGGGGGGAGGCGCTGAACAGGTGGCGGCCTGTTAAGAGGGCATAAGCAACTGCTGCGACCACTGCAATGGCCAGGCTGGACAGTGCAAAGGCCCAGGGGGGGTGATCGATCAGCCTCACCATCGAGGGAGGCCAAACACTTTCCCTGTAGCTCCTGAGCCTGGACTGGCCCAGTACCCTGGGGGGGATGTTCAGCCTGTACTCATGCAAAGGCTCGTTGAACGGACAGGCGTAATAGCAGTCCCTACAGTCGTGGCAGAGGTTCGCAATATAGGGTATCTCCTCCAGCCGGAGTGTGTGCCTGAACTCTATGGCATCCCAGACGGCACAGAAGCCCTCACAGTAGCGGCAAGCATTGCAGATGGTCAGCTGCCTCAACGCCTCACCGTAGACCCCCCCGGGTACTTCACTCACCTTCCCACCCCCCCCAGCTATCCTGCCGAGCACAGAACCTATGGTAAGGCCAAAGCCTGCAAGGTAACCCGAACTGAGGACGTTTCCAGACGCTATCTCACCTGCCGCAAAGCCGTTCTCGATCTCGCCGTCCTGCGAGAGGATCATGGCTTCACTGTTGATCGCGACCCCCTGGTACGTGAAGGTCAGTCCAGGCCTCACCGGGAAGACCATGTACGGTGGGGGGGTGTTGATGGGTACCGCCCAGTGGGACTTTGGCGGTTCTACGCCAGTGGTGTGCCACATGAAGGGATCGTTTCCTTCCATCACGATGCCCCTGTTGAAGCGATCAAGCGTCCCGATCAGACCGTCCCTATCTATTCCGAAGGCATCCGAGACCTCGGAAAGCGAGTGTGAGGTGAATGGAGGGTAAGCGGTTGGCATATACCTCCCGACAGTCTTTTTGTCTGTGATGACATAGGCAGTGCACCCCTTCTGCTCTGCAACCAGCCTGCCCCATATGGCATACCTCTTGGGCCAAATGTCCTCACCCTCGTCGTAGAACCTCTCCCCCCCGCTGGAGTTGACCGCCACACCCCCCCAGGGGGGGATCGCATCTATCCTTGTCACAATACCTCCATCGTAGTCTGGGCCCCTGGCGTCCACCGCCACCATGTGTCCAGACCTCTCCAGCCCAGCGGGAATGGCTCCAGCATCGAGCAGTGCCTGAGCGGGAGGCCAGTGTTGTACCTGCTACCCCCCCTGACCTTTATGAGTTGCGATGCCTCGCCCCCCCAGAACTCAGAGAGCCATTCCCTGTTGGCCTCGAAGCCACCGGAGGCAAAGACAAACCTGTCTCCTTCAATATTTACACTGCCACCGGGGGACTGTTGCCCCCCCGACATGTGTGATCCTGTTCCCCCCCCTTATACCGACAGACACAACCTGTGTCTCGTAGAGCACCCTGACCTTCAGCTTGGAGAGATAACTATAATAGGTGTCGACAAGGAACTTACCGCCACCCATGAAAAAAGCGTTGGTCCTGTTGAGGTCAAGGGTACCCCCCCTGATCTCCCTCTTGAACCTCACCCCGTGCCTGTGCATCCACTCTGGTATTAACTCGGAGCGCTCAACCACCATTTCCGCCAACGATGAACTGAAAGAGCTGCCTGAAACCTTTCTCAGGTCTTCCAGCAGTTCCCTCCTCGGATATTCACCGCTGGTGAACCTGTCCTCACCGTGGGCATACCTGATATCCCTTGTGTACTTCGAGTTGCCTCCCCCCCTCAGCGCCTCTGGGGAGGCCTCGATGAGGATCACCTCAGAACCCCCCCTCTCAGCGGATTCGATAGCTGCACAGAGCCCGGCGTTACCCCCCCCACCTATTACAACAACCCTTTCCATCTTGCCCCCCCCTAAGTCACTTCAATTCATTTATTTCTGATCCTGTATCTGTGCACTCAGTACTGGCACTTGGCTGACCAGCCATGAGATCAAGATTCATGGCCACCTCTGAAGAGAATTGTTCTCCTGGACCACCCAATCGTGACACCTGAAAATGGCTGACAGTCTCATGCCCAGAGGTGCCTCGCTTACAGCCGCAGCAGAAATGTAGGCTGGGCTGGTTGGAGCGTTCGGGCTCTAGTAACTGGGCATGGAGGGGAAAATGGAGACCTGTTCCGACCTCGTCCCGGAATGCAAGCAAAGCTTTCGGTTGGGCTGAGGACAGTAGGTGCATACTTTGCAAAGCTACAGGTCCAAGGGCGAGAACTACCCTGTGGGGGCGAACCAGTTAGATGCTGATACTTCCTTCTGTGTTACTTATCCCATATGCCGTCTGGTGGTGAGCGGCCATTCATGCCTGTTGTGGAGGTTCACCCCCCCCATCCCTGATGGCACGTTGCCTGAGCTCGTCTATGCTCACCATGGTGCCTTCCCTCTCCACGAACCAGAAGTGCCAGCCGTTGTTCGCATCCTTGCCTAGGAGCTGGGCACTGACCCTGTGGATCGAGCCAGTTAATCCACCACAGGTCACTGTGGCGTCTGCCATCACAGTGGCCCGGTAAGTCCGGTCAGGTGAGTAAATGAACTCACCTGGTAAGATGTAGCCACGCTCTATAAGTTCGCCGAATGGCACCCTCCTTGGCCTCTCCTCCAGCCGGTTTGGCAGAATATCTTCCGGGTATGGCACTGTCCTGCGCAGCCTCTCCTCACAGACCCTGAGGTAGGCCTCGTTCTTCTCTATGCCTATGTACCTCCTGCCAAGCCTCTTGGCCACGGCCAGAGTCGTCCCAGTCCCTGCAAAGGGATCTAGAATGATATCACCTGGCTTTGTGCATGACGTTATGACCCTGTAGAGCAGTGCCTCGGGCTTCTGTGTCGGGTGCGCCTTCCTCCCACCTATCCTGACCCTTTCCTTCCCCCCCTGGCACACCGGGATGTGCCAGTCGCTCCTCATCTGCAGGTCGTCGTTGTAGGCCTTCATGGTCCTGTAATTGAATGTATACCTCGATTCCCTGTCCCTGGCAGCCCATATCAGCGTCTCGTGCGCGTTGTTGAACCGTGTGCCCCCCCTGAAGTTGGGCGTGGGGGTTCGCCTTGATCCAGACAACATCGTTGAGTATCCAGAAGCCCAGGTCCTGCATTATCTTGCCGACCCTGAATATGTTGTGGTAAGTGCCGATGGCCCATATGGTACCGTCTTCCTTCAGTAGCCTCCTGCACTCCCTGAGCCAGCTTTCGGTGAACGCATCGTACTCCCCAAATGACGCGAACCTGTCCCATTCCTCGGAGACGCCCTCGAACCTTTCCTGGTTGGGCCTGTAGAGGGGGGGGTCCTGGAGCATTAGGTTATAGGGTGGGTCTGCGAAGATCATGTCCACGCTTCCGCCGGGATGCGCCTCATCACCTCCAAAGCGTCGCCTAGGAAGACCCTGTTGACGAACTCGACCTGTGAAAACCGGGCATTGCTTCCTTCATTGGGAGAGCACCCTCTATTGCCATTCACCTGTATGTCCAGGCAGTATGTATACTACACCCCCCCACAGGTCACCCTGCCAAGCCAGATCGGATTGCGTACAGTCCCACCCGGATAAGCGCCCCCCTCTGTTCGCCTGAATTTCCGACGCTCAAGATCGGGGGTTCCACGCCCTATTTAAACTGGCAGGCACCGTGGGGGGCCTCGGATATAGCGAATGGTGCATGGGAGGTGTTGTTTCATGGGCTTCAGCAGGTGCGGTCTTTACGGGCACATGACTCCATACCGGCCTGAAGCACAGCATGCCGGAGTCCGGGCATTTTTTGTACCCCTGGAGCCACAGGGCCAACATGCGGTTTCACTATGGCATGCCATGGCCACCGGTTACCTGCAGTACTCTGGGAGGGGGGGCGGGTGTCCTCCCGGTCTAGAGGCACCCGGTCACGGCTCGGGTGCGTTCGGCCCAGGTTGGAGGTGGCAGCATGTGCCAGTTGGCCCTGGAGGCCACCCATATCAGGCCGCAAATGTATTCACATAACTACCGGTACAAGGGGGGGTCCAGTATCCGCATCCCGTGTTTTCCCTGTGATCGGGGGGGAGGCATGGTGATGGATAGACACCAATGCTTTGAATCAGGATAGCCGTGACATATTGTCTGGGAGGAGTGGAAGAGTCAAACAAAAGGCACCGGCTACCCCCCTGAAAAACCCAGCACCGGGCGGGTCTGAACCTTTAATACACGATTCATATTATCCTCTGGGCGAGGGTAACTAAGCCTGGCCAACAGTGCAGGACTTAAGATCCTGTCCCGAAGGGGGGGTTCGTGGGTTCAAATCCCACCCCTCGCATAGCCGCCTAGGATCGATGCGCAGTCGCACCTGGTATCGGCGGACATAAAATGAGTATTGCAGGAGCAAAAGGTATTGCTGCCGTACCACTCCCTACGTGTGCGATCCCAAAGGCGCTGCGTGAAAGACATAGTTTTATAACTCACAGGTAACTTACAAGACTATGGCATTTCCCGGTGGGTTCTGCGGGTGGAGAACTTGTGGAGTTCGAGACGGAGAAAGAGCCTGAGTGGATAACGGTCAAGCTGAAGGACGGCTCTGTGATACAGATTAAGATGGAGATCGTGGCCATAATGAGAAACGGGAACGACATGAACACAGGTCTGCCGATCTACATGGTGCAGGCCACAAACATAATAAGGATGGTTAAGGTCCCGCCGGAGCTGATACAGAGAAGGAGGCCACAGGACGACAGCAAGGGGGGGCCCACGATGTACAGGTAGGAAGTGCAACTGCAGGTATCGGAAAAAATACTCCAGATTTAAATATGCATTCGCATTTTCCGTGGAAATTCTTTTTAATTCTATGTACATCTATGCATGAAGTTCTTTGGACGACAAGGACTGGCAGATAATCAGGCTGCTTCGTGAGATTCCCGCCTCTCAAACTCAGAGATAGGCCGCATCCTGAACGTTTCCGAGGGTACAGTGAGGAAGAGGATATCAAGGATGCTGGCCACAGGGGCCATAAAGAAGTTCACAGTCGTTACAGGGAACGAGGGGGTCGACGCAATAATCCTCGTGAGGCTGGAGTCGAAGAAGACCAAGAACGTCATAGAGGAGATCAGGAAGAGGTTCGATGAGATATACGAGTACTCCGGCAGGGTGGACCTGGCAGTCAAGATAAACTGCTCCTCTCTCGATGAGCTCAACAGCATAGTGGACAGCATAAGGGCGATTGACGGGGTCAGGGGGACAGATACCCTGATAAGGCTGAAGTGAGTGGCCGCAGTGCGCTTTTTTTCCGCCCGTCCAGTCCAGAGAGCACTGGCTAAGGGTTATATACATTTTTAAGATAGGGCAAAGGAGGTACAACCATGGCAGAGGAGAACGTGATCTTCGTCGGAAAGAAGCCAACAATGAACTACGTGCTGGCCGTTGTCACACAGTTTAACAACAATGTGGACAAGATAATAATAAAGGCCAGGGGGGGCAAAGCCATCAGCAAGGCCGTGGACATAGCTGAGATCACAAGGCACAAGTTCATACAGGATGCAAAGTACGCGGAGATCAGGATCGACACCGAGACCCTCCACGGGGGAGAGGGGAGAGAGCAACGTCTCCTCCATAGAGATAACACTCACGAGGTGATCTGGGCACCTTCATCCGGGTGGCCCAATATATTTTATTGTATCAACGGGCAAAAACACAACCATTTTGTTACAAAGGGTTAAATTGGCATTGGTAATATTAAAAGTGTTAGCATGAATGGCCTGGGTGACTTCCTGGAGTGGCAGAAGAACCTTTCCACAAAGATCGAGAAGATAAACGCCAGGCTCCTGGAAACTGTTTATTGCGAGCAGGAGGAACTCTACAGCTGGGCCAGGTACACAATTGAGGCGGGCGGAAAACGTTTCAGGCCACTTCTCACGATACTCGCTTACGAGATAGGCTGTGACAGGCCATACGAATCCATACTTGACCTTGCAGCTGGCTACGAGCTGATACACACGGCCAGCCTCATACACGATGACATAATTGACAATGCTTCCTTCAGGCGTGGCCTGCCCACGCTGAACGTGAAGATAGGAGTGAACAACGCCATCGTTGTCGCTGACTACCTGTTCGCAAAGGCTTACGAGCTGGGCTCGAGGTACGGGCCGTTGTGTCGAAGGTCATGGCCGATGCATCTACGAAGCTAGCCGAGGGCCAGATACTCGAAGCAATAAACCTAGGAAACCTCTCGCTACCGGAGGAGACCTACCTGAAGATCATAGAGAACAAGACTGCCAGGTTCTTTGCGGCCTGTGCACTGGGCGCAACGATAGCTGCAGGTGCCCCCCCGGAGAACGTCAGGAAGAACCTCACTGACTTCGCCTACAACCTCGGGATGGCATTCCAGATAACCGACGATATACTCGATATAGTGGGCGACCAGAAGAAGATAGGCAAGCCAGTGCTCACCGACATAAGGCACAGCGCCATAACCCTTCCCATCATCGTGGCGCTGAGGAACGCCAGCTCTGCCAAGAGGAAGGTCCTGACGGATGCCCTGAGGGGGGGTGCCCAGGACATGATAGAGCCAGACCTGCTCAGGTCCGTGTTCATAGAGACGAATGCCATAGACTACTCCTTCGACATGGCTAGGAAGTACACGGAGAAGGCCATGGAGAGCCTCAGGGGGGTACAGGCAAATCGCCTGACCTCAACCTCCTGATGGAGCTGGCCATGATAGTCATAGAGAGGATAGAGGCAATGAGCTGATTGCCATGGCGAGGATAATACTCTATACGGGAAAGGGCGGCGTTGGCAAGACGTCCATAACAGCCTCAACGGCTGCGCTCATGGCGGAGATGGGGGGGAAGAGGACCCTGGTCATATCCACAGACCCTGCACACAGCCTGTCTGACGTCCTGGCGATGGATATCGGCCCGGAGATTAAGGAGGTGGACACCAACCTATACGCCCAGGAGATAAGCGTCAACGATGCCATAAACCACCACTGGCAGGAGCTGAAGGGCTACCTGACCGGCCTCTTCCAGTCCCAGGGGGGGCTTGACCCTGTTTCCGCTGAGGAGATAGCTACCCTCAGGGTTTGACGAGGCGGCCCAGCTGCTCTACGTGAAGGAGTACTTCGAATCGGAGAAGTACGATTACATCCTCATGGACAGTGCACCGACCGGTGAGTCGCTGAGGCTCCTCTCGTTCCCGGAGGCCATGACATGGTACATGGAGAAACTCTTCCCCATAGGCAGGACAACTGCCAAGGTCTTCAGGCCCATTGCAAGGCCCCTCGTGAACATACCCCTTCCCGAGGACTCGGTGTTCGAGAGCCTGGAGAGGCTGTACAGGAGCCTGCGTGAGGTCAGGAACCTCCTCACAGATCCTGAAACAACGAGCATAAGGCTGGTGTGCAACCCTGACAGGATGTCTCTAAACGAGACAAAGAGGGCCTACACGTACCTGATGCTCTACGGCTACCCGGTGGATGCCCTTGTCGTTAACAAGATATACGGGGGGGAAGACACGGGCGAGTTCTTCAAAGGATGGAGGGAGCTTCAGGCACAGATGCTGGCAGAGATAGATTCTTCCTTTGCGGACCTGAAGGTGTTCAGGGTGGAGCTCGAGAAGGAGGAGCCCATAGGCCTGAAGAGCCTGAGGCGTTCGCCAGGAAGATCTACGGGAGCGAGGACCCTTCAAGGCAGTTCGGGGTAAGGAAGAGCATAGAGTACGAGAAGGTCGGGGGACGAATACCTGGTCAAACTGAGCCTGCCATTCGCTAACAAGAACAGGCTGAACCTCTACAACAAGGGCGGGGGAGCTTGTCATTGAGGTGGACAACTGGAGGAGGGTGTTTTACCTCCCGCAGGCACTGGCCGAAAAGAGACCGGTGGCAGCAGAGTTTATTAACGGCAAACTTAATATAACGATGGGATAGGCATGGCCAAGGAAGATAGGGAAACCGGAAGGACAATAACAATCGAGATAAACCTGAGGATGCCACAGATGCCTTCCACCTGATGCGGGTTGCAAGGCACCTGATGAATGCCGCGGAGGAGATCATGAAGCCGGCCAGGAGGTCTCGCCCGTGAAGATAAGGAGCTCAGGTGAGGGAGAGGTCAGGAAGATAGAGATAAAGTGATGCACATCACAGGACCATAATCAACCTGATGAGGGCCTCCCTCACAAGCCTCCCCCCCTTTTCTGTCAGGCTGTACTGGATGTGCCCGCCCTCCGCCCGCCTCTCGATGAGGCCCTGCTTCTCGAGGTCCCTGAGGCGTGAGGCCAGGAGCACCCTTCCCGCCTCCGGTATGTCCCTCGAGATCTCGTTGAAGTTCCTTATGCCTATGTCCTTTCCTAACAGGATCAGGATCTGTGCGCTGTACTTCAGGCCGAGCACCCTTAGGCCCGGCAGGAAAGGGTCTATGCACACCTGGGTGCCCTCGAACTCGACATAGCATGACTTCTCCCTGCTTCCCCCCCTCACCTCTCACCCCTCCTTCTCAGGATCTGGAACATGTCGGACAGCGTGAGGACACAGAATATGAGGCCCACAAGCAGTGAGAGGAAAAGGAATATCATGAGGTATGTGAAGTACCTGGTCTGCTCAACGTTGCTCACCCCCCACGGTGAAGGTGGTGAGCATGAGCACTATGCCCACTATTATCGTGAAGGAGAAGAGCCTGTTCACCTGCGAGAAGATGGGCTGCCTCAGGCTCTCATGGTGGAAGTTCGGTATCATGGTCACGAAGACGGCGTACGCTGCCAGTAGAAGCCCTATTATGCTGCCATAGAAGCTTATGAGGGACGTCTGGGAGAAGAATGCCTGGAACCTCTCGACTATGATGAGGCCACCGAAGGCATCTATGTACCTATTCACTATCAGTACGGTGGCCGCTGCCGATATTATTATCACCGTCCTGGTCTTGTAGACGCTCTCGAGCCTGCCCTTTATCCTGATCTGTGCCACGGTGTATAGGCTCGTGCAAGTATAATTAACTTCTCAGGCACAGGCAGGTGTGCACAGAAGCAAGGATCCACTGCCCGGAGGGCCAGAGCCTGTTGTGGCAGAGCCCGCCACTGGAACTCCGCAGATGGTTTCCCTTGCAGTACCTGCACCGTGTCCCTGGCAACACGCACCCCCCCTCCTGAGAGAGGGCAAGCAATCGGATCTGCACCTAATGTGGAGAGACTAGCAAAGATAAATTACAGGAAAAGATAACAGTCCATTGAAGATCTTCAAGATCGGTGGCAGCGTAATAACGGACAAAGCCATATACAGGAAAGCGAAAATGGAGACGATAGAGAGGATCGCCGGTGTCCTCTCAGGCATGGGTGAGATGGTCATAGTACACGGGGGGTGGCTCCTTCGGGCACATAAAAGCGAGGGAGTTTGGCTTTCCAGGCCGGCTGGACGAGGGGAACAGGATGGGTGTGGCCATAGTTCACAGGGACATGGTGGACCTCAACTCGCTGGTTTCCAGTGCCCTGATTAAGAGGGGGGGCGTACCGGCAGTCCCATTTTCCATCATTGAGCACTACAGGGACGGCGCGGTAGATTACTCCATCCTGCCGTCCCTGCTAAGGGCCGGGCTCACGCCTGTCCTCTTCGGGGGGGACACATACGTCTCCGGGGGGGACTACTGCGGCATATACAGCGGGGGGGACAGGATAATGAGGGACCTTGCGGAGATGCTGAGGCCGGAGGAGGCCGTTTTCATGACGGATGTTGATGGCATATTCGAGAGCGACCCCAAGAGGGACAGCAGGGCCAGGCTGATACCGCGCTTCTCGGGCGAGGGGGGGCATTGCTGGGCGGGAGCGGGGGGGACGTCACCGGCGGTATGAGGGCCAAGGTTAAGGAGGCCCTGGAAATTAAGAGGTTCTCAGGCAGGGTGGTCATAATGAACGGTAATTTCCCCCCCGAGAGGCTGCTCCAGAACGGAGCTTTTCTGGGAACGGTGATAGAATGATATCGAACAGGAAGGAGGAGCACATAAGGATCGCGGAGAACGAGAAGGTGGAATCGGAACACAACTTCTGGGACGACATAAAGATCATACACAGGGCAATGCCTGAAGTAAACTTCGATGAGATCGACCTGAGCGTGGACTTCCTGGGTAAGAAGATAGGCGCACCAATGATAATATCATCGATGACAGGGGGGGGCGTAGAGGTAGCGAAGAAGATAAACAGGAACCTGGCAGCGGCTGCGGAGAAATTCAACATACCCATGGGGGGTCGGCAGCATGAGGGCTGCGGTTGAGAAGAAGGAGCTGGCGGATTCGTTCTCCGTTATCAACGATTTCAACATACCCGTGAGGTTCGCTAACATAGGCGCGCCGCAGCTCATAGACCAGGCCAAGCCGGCCTTCAGGGACGCCGACATAGACTACGTCATGGACCTGATTCACGCTGACTTCCTGATAATACACTTCAACTTCCTGCAGGAGATGATACAGCCAGAGGGTGACAGGAACGGGAAGGGAGTGAAGAAGAGGGTCAGCGAGATCGCATCAAGCTACCCGGTCATTGTCAAGGAGACCGGGAACGGCTTTTCGAGGGAGGACGCACTTGAGCTTAAGGATGCCGGCGTGAGGGCCATCGACGTGGGGGGGGCCTAGGCGGCACATCCTTCGCGGCAATCGAGTACTACAGGGCCTGAAGGCCAACGACGAGGAGAAGGCTAACTCTGGCCTCTCTTTCTGGAACTGGGGGGGGATCCCGTCCCCCCCTGCCGCCATAAAGTACTGCGACGTCGGAATTCCGGTGATAGGCTCCGGGGGGGCCTCAGGACGGGCCTTGACCTCGCAAAGGCCCTGATGCTAGGGGGGGCAGTTGCGGGCGGCTTCGCCAGGACGCTCCTCAGGAGCGCTGACGACTCCCAGGAGAGCATATTCAAGAGGGTGTCATTCATCCTAAGGGACCTTAAGATAGCGATGTTCCTCACCGGCCAGACAAGGCCGTACGGGCTGAGGAGGGTAAAGTATTTTGTCCTGGAGCCGCTGCGGTCATGGATGGAGGCCGTATGAACCTGACGATGAGCTGCCGGCTGATGAGGAGACCGAGATAGAGTGCCCGCAGTGCAGGACCCACCTTCACTTCATAAGGTACACGACCAGGATCGCTTTCGAGGGAGAGATAACCATACAGACCTACTACTGCCCTTCCTGCCAGTACAGGCACACCGATACGATCAGGAAAGTGGACAGCAGGCCCAAGAGGACGTGGATAAGCGTGAGGTCCTCGGATGACCTCCGCATCATAGTCTACAGGTCACCTGAGGGGGGGAAGATAACTATACCGGAGATGGGCGCGGAGATAGAGCCAGGGATAGCGTCCACGGGAGAAATAACGACAATAGAGGGTATCATGGCCAGGATAAGGGAGCACATGTGGATCGCCTTCAGGGACTACGGGGGGGAATCGCAGGCCGAGAGGGATCTGGACGACATACTTGCAGGCAGGGTGAAGCCATTCACACTCGTCATTGACGACTACGGGAAAGAGCACGATCAGGAGCAGCAGGGCTGTGGAGGTAATGCTCACAGATGGGCCATGATGGCCATCAGCGAGCCCTGTGGCGTGGTTTCCTGCCATACACTCGGAAAACTCTGCAGCCTCCCGGTATTATACGTATTATGACCGGAAGAGATATATATAAAACTTTTTAATATATACGGTTTGAGAGGCAAGTTAGAACACATAAACGTGTTAAAAACATCTTTAAATAATACTCAAGAATGATCGTTCGGTGGATTTTAATGGCCATTGACTATACTTCAGCGTTACTCGCTATTGCTGCCTCGATTTCAATAGCAGGTGGCTTAATAGGCACAGGTATGGCACAGCAGGGCATCGGAGCGGCAGGAATGGGGATCATAGCGGAGAAGCCGGAGAAGTTTGGTCAGGTCCTTATATTCTTCGTCATACCGGAGACGCTCTGGATCATAGGCTTTGTTCTTGGTCTGATACTGCTCCTGCACATCATATGATCGAAGATGACAGTTGAAGACATCATAAGGGAAATCGAGGAGAGGAAGAACAGGCAGATAGAGCAGATTAGGTCTGAGTACGAGGGCCTCCTCGAAAAGGCAAAGCAGGAGAACGAGGAGAGGAAAAGGAGGGCCGTGGAGGAGTACGAGAAGAGGAAGAGCCAGCAGGGCAGCATGAAGAGGGAGCAGATCCTGGACGAGGCCCTGGTCCAGGCCAGGAGGATGGTCTCGGAGAAGAAGGACGAACTGGTCAAACAGGCCCTGGCCAGGGCCCTCTTCTACGTGGACAACATCAGGGCATCCAGGGACTACCCCCAAGCTCCTGAGGAAGATGGTGGACATTTCCAGGTCCCTGATCGGCCCGGATGCGGAGGTCCTCTGTGCCAGGGAGGACTTCGCACTCCTCAAGGGCGTTGTGACAGGCAAGCTCACCGAGCACCCCGGTATAAGTGCAGGCATAATCGCGAGGAGCCCCGATGGGAGCCTTGAACTCAACCTGACTGCCAGCAGGATCAGGGAAGACCTGAAGCCTGAGATAGAGAAGCATCTCTTCATGAGGATAAGCGGTGAATAGATGGATTCCACATACTCTGGCACCTACGGAAAGCTCAAGGCCTATTACCCTGATTTCCTCTCCCGGCAGTTCATTGATGACCTCATCTCCTCACCGAACCTCGACGATATCCAGGGGAGGCTCGCAAGGACTGTGTATGGGGAGCACATCAACCACCTGGCCTCGCTCTACAGAAACCCTGAGCTGCTTGAGATAGCGGTGAACAGGGAGCTGGTGAGGAAGAACCGGATCGCTCTGTTCGCCGTGCCACCTGCCTCCAAGAACAGCGTCCTCGCATACCTTGCCAAGTGGGACATCGAGAACATAAAGTCGATACTCTCATCCAAATTCATGGACTACCCTCTGAGGGAGAGCGACGCTTTCCTCATAAGCTTCAGGGACGTGCCCATGGGTATATTCGCCGGCACGCTGAGGGACGAGGACTTCAAGGCCATGCTGTCCAGGGGGGGCTCCGTGGAGGACGTCATAAACTTTCTCTCGCCAACGCCTTACGGCACAGCAATGCTCTCGCAGATTGACCAGTACAGGAAAACTAAGGACCTCTCGGTACTCTTCTTTGCTCTTGATGTGTACTATTACACAAACCTCCTGAACACCATACTCTTCTACAATGGCGATGAAGGGCCGGTGCTCAGGCTCGTAAGGGAACTGATAGATGTGCACAACCTCGATGTCCTGATCAAGGGCAAGTCCATGGAGGTTGAGTTCAGCAGGATCATAAGGGGGGGCCTCATAGCCGGTGGGAACATAGGCGTGGAGAGGCTGAGCGACCTCTACAGGTCACAGGATGTCGAGCAAATAGCGAAGAACAACGGCCAGTTCGACCTTGGCCCGGCTGTGGAGAGCTTCAGGCAGGACGGGAACATGCTGCACTTCGACCTGGAGATGAGGAGGCAGGTCTACTCAAAGTACATGCCGGTCATATCCTCAATGTCGCTCTCCCTCGGTTCCATGTTCCACTTCATGATTATGTCGGAGGTAGAGAGGGAGAACCTCAGAACTATAATACTCGGAAAGCACTACGGTCTGAGTGAGGAGAGCCTGAGGAAACTGATCCTCCGGTGGTAGGCATGCCGTTAAAGGATTCTTTTTCAGGCAACATTGCGATCGTGGCTGAGAGGGAGATAGCACTGGGCTTCAGGCTGATAGGCATAGAGGACTCCTTCATAGGGACAGGGGGGGAGGAGGGAGTTAGGAAGTTCGAGGAGCTCTACAGGAGCGGCAAGTACTCACTCATAATGCTCTCCGAGAACCTGCAGAGGTTCATGGACAGACGAATGCTCAACATGGTCAACATGTCCACCAGGCCACTGGTGGTATTCATCCCCCCTGCCGGGGGGGGAAGGAGGAGGAATCCGTGGCGGAACTGGCCAAGAGAGTTCTTGGCGTGGAAATAGGAAGGTGATGGGGGGGTTTTGGGCAAGATCGTTAGGATTTCCGGTCCTGTTGTGATCGCTGAGGACGTAGAGGACGTGAAGATGTACGATGTGGTCAGGGTAGGTGAACTGGGCTTGGTGGGGGGGGAGGTGATAAGGCTCTCCTCCGGCAGGGCCACCATCCAGGTCTATGAAGATACCAGCGGAATAAGGCCAGGGGGGAGAGCGTTGTCACGACCGGGAGGCCGCTCTCGGTTGAACTTGGCCCAGGCCTCCTGACCTCAATATACGACGGCATACAGAGGCCCCCTGGACGTCATAAGGGCCAAGACTGGAGACTTCATAAGGAGAGGGTACACGGCACCCCCCCCACTGGACGAGAACAGGGAGTGGGAATTCGTTCCCCCCCTGGTCAAGAAGGGCCAGAAGGTCTCCCAGGGCCAGGTCATAGGCGAGGTCCAGGAGACTGGCATAATAAAGCACAGGATCATGGTGCCCCTGGGCGTCAGTGGTGAGGTCAAGGACATATCAGGTGGCAAGTTCAGGGTATCCGACACAGTGGCTTACCTGAACGCGTCCGGGAAGCAGGTGGAGGTGAAGCTGAAGCAGAGCTGGCCAGTGAGGGTGCCAAGGAGGGTGCTGAGGAAGCTGCCTCCCGAGATACCCCTTGTGACCGGCCAGCGCGTGGTCGATACGTTCTTCCCCCCCGTCGCAAAGGGAGGCACAGCGGCGGTACCGGGGCCCTTCGGCTCAGGAAAGACTGTGATACAGCACCAGCTCGCAAAGTGGGCCGATGCGGACATTGTTGTCTACATAGGGTGCGGTGAGAGGGGCAACGAGATGACGGAGATACTCACCACCTTCCCGGAACTCACTGACCCGAAGACAAGGAGGCCACTGATGGAGAGGACGATCCTCATAGCGAACACCTCCAACATGCCAGTGGCAGCCAGGGAGGCAAGCATCTACACGGGCATAACGATAGCAGAGTACTACAGGGACATGGGCTACGACATAGCGCTCATGGCGGACAGCACATCAAGGTGGGCAGAGGCCCTCAGGGAGATATCTGGAAGGCTTGAGGAGATGCCCGGAGAGGAAGGCTATCCCGCATACCTTGGCAGGAGGATCTCCGAGTTCTACGAGCGGGCGGGAAACGCACAGGTCATAGCGGACGAGGAGAGGTACGGGTCGATCACGATAGTGGGTGCGGTGTCTCCGCCCGGTGGCGATATATCTGAGCCGGTCTCGCAGAACACCCTGAGGGTAACGAGGGTGTTCTGGGCACTTGATGCTTCGCTTGCCTCCAGGAGGCACTTCCCTTCCATAAACTGGCTCAACAGCTACTCGCTCTACAGGAACGACCTGAGGAAGTGGTTCGACACCAACCTCGCCCCTGACTTCAACCTCATCTACTCAGAGGCCATGGGCACGCTGCAGAAGGAGGCAGAGCTTCAGGAGGTCGTCCAGCTGGTGGGCTATGACGCACTTCCGGAGAGGGAGAAGGCGGTGCTCGACACGGCCAGGATGATAAGGGAAGACTTCCTCCAGCAGAGCGCGTTCGACGAGGTCGACCAGTACTGCTCTCTGAGAAAGCAGTACCTGATGCTCAAGGCGATAATGAAGATGGGCAGGGCACAGACAGAGGCCATAGAGAAGGGAGCACAGATGAGGCAGCTGCAGTCACTGCCTGTGAGGGAGAAGATCTCGAGGATGAAGGAGGTAAGGGAGGAGGACTTCGAGAAATACTATTCGGAGTTGGAGAAGGAGATAGAGGAAGAGGTTAGACCCCCCCTGGCGGAGGCTGTGTGAGATGGTGAAGGTTACCTACAGGTCCATATCCCAGATCTCAGGGCCCCCTCCTCTTTGTGGAGAAGGTCGGGAACGCAGCATACAATGAGATGGTGGAGATCACGCTCCCGGATGGGGGGGAGACCAGGCAGGGCCAGGTCCTGGACACAAGCAAGGACATGGCCGTCGTGCAGGTCTTCGGGCCGACATCCGGAATGGACATCAAGAACACGAGTGTGCGCTTCCTGGGCTCCACTGCAAGGATAGGCGTCTCCGAGGACATGCTCGGCAGGATCTTCAACGGCCTGGGCCAGCCCATTGATGGTGGCCCCGAGATTGTGAGCAAGGACAGGGTGGAGATCGTTGGTGACGCAATAAACCCCCTACTCCAGGGAAGAGCCCTCGGAGTTCATCGAAACCGGCATCTCCACCATAGACGGCATGAACACCCTGGTCAGGGGGGGCCAGAAGCTACCTATATTCTCGGGTTCTGGCCTGCCGCACAACGTGCTGGCCTCACAGATAGCCAGGCAGGCGAAGGTCAAGGGCAGCGACGAGGCTTTGCCGTTGTCTTCGGGGCCATGGGCATAACCAGCGAGGAGGCCAACTACTTCATAAACGAATTCAGGAACACAGGCGCAATTTCCAGGGCCATAATGTTCCTGAACCTCTCGTCTGACCCCCCCTCGATGGAGAGGATCATACTCCCGAGGGTTGCCCTGACGACTGCAGAGTACCTTGCCTATGAGAAGGAGATGCACGTCCTCGTTATACTCACAGACATGACGAACTACTGCGAGGCCCTCAGGGAGATTTCATCTGCAAGGGAAGAGGTGCCGGGCAGGAGGGGGGGATTCCCCGGCTACATGTACACGGACCTGAGCACCATCTACGAGAGGGCCGGGAAGATAAGGGGGCAAGAACGGCTCCATAACGCAGATACCGATCCTCACCATGCCAGGAGACGACATAACCAACCCGATACCTGACCTGACGGGTTACATAACAGAGGGGGCAGATCGTCCTGTCCAGGGACCTGCAGAGGAAGGGCATATACCCGCCTGTGGACGTGCTGCCCTCCCTGTCTAGGCTGATGAACCAGGGCATAGGCAAGGGCAGGACAAGGGAGGACCACAGGGGGGGTGTGGCGGACCAGCTCTACTCCGCCTATGCCAACGGCAAGGACCTCCGCTCTCTCAGTGCCATAGTTGGCGTTGAGGCCCTCGGCGAGAACGACAGGAAGTACCTTGAGTTCGCTGACATGTTCGAAACCAGATACGTAAACCAGGGCCTCTACGAGGACAGGAGCATAGAAGAGACCCTGGACCTGGGCTGGGAGCTCCTTTCATCACTGCCGGAGAGCGAGATGAAGAGGGTGAAGAAGGAGTTCATACAGAAGTACGGAAGGTGGAAGAGGGAGTGAGCTGAATGCCGTCACTGGACGTCAGGCCCACCAGGATCGAGCTCATCAGGATGAACAGGAGGATCAAGCTGGCCCGCAGGGGGGGCCTTGACCTCCTGAAGATGAAGAGGTCGTCCCTGGTGATGGAGTTCTTCAACATAGCCCGGACAGTGCGCGGGATGAGGGAGAACCTCAGGGAAGAGGTCGGTAGGGCCCTGGAGACAATAAGGATGGCGGAGCTCCTCTCTGGGACGATGACCCTGGAGAGGATAGCGTACATGTCTGCAAACTCCACTGTAGGTGTTGGCCTGAAGAACGTGATGGGCGTTAAGGTGCCGGAACTCAACGTGAACTACAGCCAGACCCTGCTCACCAGAGAGTACAGGGCAGTATCCGTTCCAACCGCAGTGAACGATGCAATAGTGAGGTTCGAGAGGGTCTTCATCCTCATGACGGAGATAGCGGAGAAGGAGAACGCCATGAGGAGGCTCCTGTACGAGATAGAGAGGACGAAGAGGAGGTCAAACGCCATAGAGAATATACTGATCCCCCCCCAGCTCGTCTCGACGGCGAAGATGATCAGGATGCACCTGGACGAGATGGAGAGGGACACGTTCACCACGCTCAAGTTCATAAAGAGGAAAATGGGAGAGAAGGAGAGGGATGGCCCAGCAGTTTAAGCCGTGGGAGAAGTGGAAGAGGTACCAGGTGCGGATCCCCCCCAGTGATAAGGTTCAGGCAAACAGGGCCCTGCGCAGCTTCATGAAGATCAGGACAGCCGTTTTCCTGGTCAACCTGGTGGCCACAGCCACGGTGATCGGGTTCATACTTGCAAGGGTGATCTGAAATGCCGGATGACCTGGAGATACTCAAGATGCTCAGGGAGAGGGAGGAGGAGGCGGACAGGGATGTGGAGAACTTCAGGAAGGAGAAGGAGGCCGATTACGCCGCCCTCGTGAAGTCCCTGGAAGAGGAGTACGAGAAGCTCAAGAACAGGCTGGAGGCAGAACTCAAGGACTACCTTGACCAGGTGGAGAGGGAGGCCAGGGAGAAGGCATCCCAGATAATCGACGGTGCGAGCATAAGGGCATCTTCGCTGAAGCTGGACATCTCAGACCGCGAGCTTGAGGCCCTGGTAAAGGACCTCATAGAAAAGTACCTGGAGGCCTGATCACGTTGGTCCTGAGGCCCGTCAGGATGGCGAAGGTGCGCATCATCGGCTCCGTTTCAAAGAGGGATAGGATACTCAGCGCCCTCCACGACCTCGGCGTCATGGAGGTGGAGGAGGTCGGGAAGGAGGTCCTCTCCGTACTAAGGCCAGGGAGGAACCCGGAGATATACCAGAAGGTCATAAACACGCTCTCCAGGTTCAGGAGCTATGAGGCACAGCTCCCTGCCAGGGAAGTGAGGGGAAGGAAGAGGTTCGACAGTGTGGAGCAGGTGCTTGCAGAGGCGGATTCCCTGAACATTGACCAGGACCTTAAGATACTGAAGCAGCAGGAATCTGACATACTGGGGGAACATAAGGGACATTGAGAGCAGGATCGAGCCGGTCAGCGCCATAAGCGACCTGAACTACGACCTCGGCATTTTCAACGGTGCGCGCATATCTTCCTACATAGCGGTGCCGCAGGGGAAGGACTTTGATCCTTCACTTCTCAGGGAGACGCTGAAGGACTCGGTCATAAGGGAGATCAGCGGTGGCAGGATACTCATCTCCATACCCAGGGAGCAGGAGGCCTTCCTCGGGAGGGTTGCTTCCGAGTCCGGCATCAGGCTAATGCACATACCCGACATGATGGGTAAAACGCCTTCACAGTACCTGGAGGAGCTGAACAGGAAGCTCGGCGAGAACAGGGAAAGCCTTGAAACTGTCAGGAAGGCACTGATCCAGTTGTCGGAGAACTACTACGAGAGGGTAGTGCAGATCAGGGAGCAGCTTGAAATAGAGGCCAGGAAGATGGAGGCCATGGAGAAGCAGGCCGCGTCCGGTGACATCTTCGTGCTCGAGGGCTGGGTGCCGGAGAGGGACATGGCCAGGGTGGAGAGGGTCCTCGACCGGGTCTCGAACGGGTCGGTGATCGTGAGCAGGGTGGAGACTGACGAGGTGCCCCCCAACGCTCATGGACAACCCCCCCAGGAGGTTCAGGGCCTTCGAGTTCTTCGTCAGGTTCTATTCAATACCGAAGGAGTACGAGGTTGACCCGACCCTGATATTCGCCCTCATCTTCCCCCCCGTCTTCTTCGGCCTGATGGTGGGTGACTGGGGGGGGTATGGCCTCGTTATACTCTCGATTTCGCTGTGGCTTCTCCACAGGCTCGACCACCCACCGAAGAAGAGCCACATACCCAGATCCCTCTCCAGATTCGCCCTGACGGTCTTCGGGCCCAATGCGCTGAGGACGCTAGCGAGGGCGCTCATACCCGGCGCGGCGGTTGCGATAGTGGCGGGCCTGCTGTTCAACAACTTCTTCGGCTTCCCGCTGCTGCCTCACACGGTCTTCGCCGTGAGCACAGGCTTCGGTGGCGCGAAGATACTGGGCTTCCCGCCCACACCATCGGAATCGTTCTCCGCTACCGTCGTGATACCCAAGATACTGCTCCTGGCTGGCTACATCGGCCTTGCAATGGTCACCTTTGGCCTGCTGCTCGGCATAGCCAACTCGCTCTTCATAAGGGAGAGGAGGCACGCGGTGGGCAAGGCGGGCTGGATCCTGCTGGCATGGGGCATTGCTGTCATTGGCCTCGACCTCATACACCACAACCTCTCCTTCTCCCTGCCCACCGGCCTTGTCAACATAATCTGCCTGGGGGGGCTCATAGTGGTAGGCCTTGCACTGATAATAGTGTTCGAGGGCGCGCTCAGTGCAATTGAGCTCCCGTCCATCATAAGCCACATACTCTCCTACACCAGGCTCGTCGGGATACTCCTCGCTTCGGTCATACTGGCGCAGGTCATAGACATAATCTTCATCAAGGGCGTGGACAAGTCCGTGGGGGGGCTCGCTGTTGCAGGCGTGATTATACTTGTCCTAGGCCAGATATTCAACCTTGCCATCGCGATATTCGAACCAGGCATACAGGGGGGGGCAAGGCTCCTGTACGTGGAGTTCTTCTCGAAGTTCTTCCAGGGCAACGGCAGGGTGTTCAGGCCCTTCGGGATAAAGAGGAGGTACACGCTCAATCAGGTGGATGAGGCGGAGGCAAAGTAAAAAAAAGGTTCAGTTGTTCTTTTTCTCCATGGCCTCTATGCTCACGTTGAACTTCACGACATCGCCCACCAGGACACCGCCACCCTCGAGAGGCATGTTCCAGCGCAGGCCGAAGTCGTACCTGTTGATCTTTCCCTCGACGGAGAAGCCGAACCTCTGATTGCCCCCCCACGGATCCTTCTGGATGCCCTCAAAGGTGCCGTCCACCTCGATCTCCTTTGTCACATCCCTGATCGTCAGCTTGCCCCCCCTGATCTTGTACTCCGAACCGGAGACCTTCTTTATGGACGTGGTCTCGAAAGTTATGTACGGGTACTTTTCCGCGTTGAAGAAATCGTCGCTCCTCAGGTGCGCATCCCTCTGCTTGTCCCTGGTGCTTACTGAGTTCACGTCCACCCTTATGACTGCATGGGCGTTCTCTATGTCGTTCACGTCCCCCCTCGACCTCGCCCTCGACCCTGTCAAAGACACCCTTCACCGTGGCTATCATAAGGTGCCTCACAGAGAACTCCACAGTCGAATGGGAGGCATCCAGAACCCATGTCTTCTTCTGTGTCTCCACGTTTTCCATGTGGACTGCATTTTGTTCTACTATTAAAATATTTCTACACTAATTTGTATACATAATGGGCTCCCACGTGCGACCGAGCTGAACGCGTGGGGGGCAAACAAACGCCCCCCCTGGTGGGGGCGGTGGTTCACCCTATGCTCCGCCTGAAGTTTCGGCCTGGGCCAGTGTGCTCTCCGGTGCCTCCTCCTCCACCGGAACCCTGATGAAGTTAATGAGCCAGAAAGGCCTCCTCAGCGCAAAGGGCCTAGATGGCATGGGCCTGATCGTCACAAGGATGCTCCTCCCAAGCCCTGCCCTGAACCCCCCCCTGACCAGTGATGCCAGCTGCCCGGCAGCCTGCCACTTCCCGGAGGCCATGGTCACAGAGGCGGACATGTTGAATGTGCCGGCAAGCGATCGCCTGATTGTGAAGCAGTAGACTATGTCAAGGCCCCCTGAGTACCATCGGTATGTCGAGCGTGTTCTTCAGGAACGATGGCTCGAACCACTCCCTCACGGCCACAGGCGTTATGAACACCGCAGGGTCGACCCCCGGGGGGGGTCAGCCTCCACCGTGAAACATGGGTAGAGCCGGGTAAAGAAGAGCTCCATGGAGTTGAGGCCTTCCACACAGGATGACGATATAAAGAAGCGTCTGCTCCTGGCCTCTGATAGCACAATGAACGCATTCTCCGCGCCCTGCCGGGGGGGAGGAGCAGCGGTGCCCTGTGGCGGTACCTGACAGGGTCTGTCCTGCCGACATCCTCCTTGAAGACCAGTTCCCTGGCGAACACCGGTGAGGAGTAAGCGGAGAACGATATATATGGTGTGCGCATGGTGTTCCCATGGACGCGTCAAGAGCAGCAACGCTGGACGACATGTTCATGCTACTGAACCCAAGGGATGTGTCCCTCAGCCCATCTGGATCGAGGGCCCTCTTCAGCGCCTCGAAGACGTTCAGGGAGAAGGGAAAGCAGATAGAGAGCGGCATATTCGTCGTGGATGTGAAGGAAAGGAAGGTGGTTAGGAGGATATGGAGGGAGGGACACAGGCTCTTCTCGCCCTGCTTCAGGAGCGACTCGGCTGTTGTGTATGCCGACGCTTCTGACGAGGGCATGTTCCTTGTAATCGAAGATACGGAAAAGGGCCTCGCGGAGGAGGTCAGATTCCGTGGTGAGATCGAGAGTGTCCTGTGCAGCGGCGGAGAGGTCTTCCTGATCGGCAGGCCAGAGGACGTGGAGAAGAAGAGGAGGGAAAAGGAGGGAGACGATGCGTATTTCTTTGAAGAGGAGGAGGTGGGGGGGAGAAGGCTGTACAGGTACGTGGCAGGTACAGGGTTCGTTGAGGTCGGGAGGGGGGGCCTGAACATCTGGGAAGCATCTTTATCGGGAGGAGAGGTCTACGCAGTGGCCTCTGACTGCCCGCACGAGTGGTGCTGGTACTCATCGAAGCTGTACAGGCTGGATGGAGATGAGTGGAGGATGGCCTACAACCCGGGGGGGGTGGCGCCAGATAGCCATGCCGGCCGCATGGCCTGGAGGGGGGGTGGCATTCGTTGAATCGCTCTGGAGCGACAGGGGGGGCGTCACTGCCGGGGGGGACATCCTGGTGCTTGACAGGTCCAGCGGAAAGGTGAGGAATGTAACGGAAGGATCAGGCGGGAGCCACAGCTCTCCCGTATGGGGGGGCAAGCAGGGAGAGCTGTTCTGCGTCTCGCAGTACGAGGACGAGTTCGCACTGGAACAGGTCCTGCCCGAGAGGAGGGTAATATGGAAGAGCCACGGGACTGTCTTGCCAGCCTTTGCACCCTCCGTCTCCCTGGTATCAGGAAAGTTTGCCTTCGCTTTTGAGACACACTCGGAGCCGCCCGAGGTGTACGTGCTTGAAAGGGGGCGCCTGACCAGGGTGAGCGAGATCAACTCCGCCCTCAGGGGGCTGCAGGAGATAAGGTGCGAGAAGGTAGAGTGGGAAGGTGAGGACGGCCTCTCCATCTACGGCCTCCTGAGGTACAGGGAAAGGTCCGACCCCCTCATAGTACTTGTGCATGGCGGGCCGACCTCCTCATCCAAGGATACTTTCCTGGACATGTCCAGGCTCTACATATCCAGGGGGGGATTCTCTGTGTTCCTCCGAACTACAGGGGGGGAGCACGGGGGGGAAAGGGAGGGAGTATGCAGAAGCTAACCTCGGCGACATGGGAGGCATGGACTTCAGAGACATTGTGAGGGGGGGAGTTGAGAAGGTACTCTCCATGGGCTTTGCTGACAGGGAACATGTATACATCACGGGCGGGTCTTACGGGGGGGGCTTCATGACAGCGTGGGCAGTGACGCAGACAGATATGTTCAGGGCTGCCGTTGGCCTATTCGGTATTTCGGACTGGGTTAGCTTCCACGGGGGGGTCAGCAACCTCCCGCTGTGGGACAGGATACACTACAACCAGGACCCTTACGAGTTCGACAGGTTCGTGAAGTTCTCCCCCCCCTCTACCATGCGGCCAGGGTGAAGACGCCGGTGCTCCTGATGCACGGTGTAGAGGACCCGTACGTGCCCGTTGGCCAGTACATGCAGTTCTACAGGGCACTGAGGGAAATGGGCAAGGAAGTGAGGCTACTGCTGTTTCCCAGGGAGGGCCACGGGTTCCGTGAGAAGGAGCACAGGAAGAGGGAGTTTGAGGAGACGGTGGAGTGGTTCAAGAGCCACTCCTGACCTCAGGCCATCTGGGAAAGGGTCTCCCTTATGGCCACCCTCACGCTCTCGTCGCTACTGTACCTGTTCTTCCAGCCCGTGGAGAAGAGCTTTTCAACATCCAGGTGGGCATACTTCACGTCGCCTGCCCACCCCCCCCTCCCGTCCTTCCCCCCCCAGTGAGCCTTATCCTGACGTCTTTTAGGCCCATTTCCCCCCCCTATCACCATCTCCGCTATCCTCATGACAGACGTGACCTCCCTGTTGCCCAGGTTGAATATCTCAGTCCTTGCAGCCCTCTCTGCCAGGTACTCCATGGCCCCCCGGTGCAGTCGTCCACGTGCATGTAGGACTTCTTCTGTGTCCCGTCCCCCCCGAGTACCTCCAGTTCTCTCGGGTTCTTCATGAGCTTGTGGATGAAATCGTATATGACGCCATGCGTGGAGTTCCTGCCCACTATGTTGGCAAAGCGGAAGATAAGGCCCTTGAAACCGTAGTAGTGTGAATATGCAGATACGAAGCCCTCGCCGGACATCTTCGAGGCACCGTAGCTCGATATTGGCATGTATGGGCCGTAGTTCTCTGGAGTCGGTATCTTCTCGGCTTCCCCCCCGTAGACTGTGGAGCTGGAGGCGAAGCAGAAAACCGCGGCATCACACTTCCTGGCAGCCTCGAGCACGTTCACAGTGCCCATGGCGTTCACCCTGAAGTCTAAGAGTGGGTCGGAGATGCCTCCCCCCCTCACGTCTGAGTTGGCGGCCAGATGGAATATGATATCGAAGTGGCCCACCGGCAGTTCCTCCGGCCTCGTGATGTCGCCCCCCCTCACGATCCTGATCCTGTCCCTGAGGTGCCTTATATACCTGTCGTCCACGGAGGAGAAGTTGTCAAGAACCGTGACGGAGTTCCTGGCGCTCAGCAGGTTAACGAGGTTAGAGCCGATGAAGCCTGCGCCACCTGTAACAAGGATTTCCTTGCCCTGGAGCATGGCCCAAAAGCGGGTCTCCTTATAAATTGGTTTTCTCCACTGGCAGGTAAGGTAAGCGATCAATAAAATAGAGGATGGATGCTTACAGTGGTTGTGAGGTAGGTACATCTTGAATCCGAGGCTGTCTGATGAGGTCGTTGACCTGTCAGAGAAGATATACAGGTACGCGGAGCTCGGGAGCGAGGAGTTCAGGTCTGTGAAGGCAATCACAGAGATGCTCTCCAGGTATGGGTTCAGGGTCGAGGCCCCGTACAAGGAGATAGAGACTGCATTCCATGCGGTGAAGGGGGGGCAAGGGAAGGTGGCTGTGGGTTTCCTCTGCGAGTACGACGCCCTCCCAAACGGCCATTCCTGCGGCCACAACCTGATAGCCGCGTGGTCTGTGGGCGCAGCAATAATGCTCGCCGAGGCGGCGAGCGATGTGAGGGTTGAGGTTTTCGGGACGCCGTCGGAGGAGGGAATAGGGAAGTACGCCGGGGGGAAAAGTCCTTCTGGCAAAGAGGGGGTGCGTTCACGACCGTCGACTTCATGGTCGGCATGCACCCCCCCAGCGATGAGTGGTGCGTGGGCACAACCGCACTCTCCGACATAACGTACAGGTTCACGTTCAGGGGGCGATCTGCCCACGGTGCTGCCTCGCCTGAGGCCGGGAACAACGCGCTGGACGCTGCTGTGTCTTCCTACGTGGGCATCAACTCGCTCAGGGGGGCTTCCAGGCCATCAAACAACCTAGTGGTTGGCATGGTGTTCAGGGAGGGCGGCAGAGCGACCAACGTGATACCGGACAGGGCGGTGCTCGACGTCGAGATAAGGTCCACCTCAGCCCCCATTCCTCAGAACCTTCGGGGGGGAAAGGGTGAAGAAGCTCGTTGAAGGCATAGCGTCCGCCTACGGGTGCACTGTGGATGGTGAGGAGATAACGCCCCTGTACGAATCTTATTTGAACAACTCAGTGATAAACCGGGTGCTGAGGAAGTACCTGGAGGCCCTCGGCTACACCGTGAGGGAGGTCGACGAGGGAGAGGTGCCCAGCGGGAGCACGGATGAGGCCAACGTGAGCCGCATAGTCCCGACGGGGGGGCACATAGATGTGGGGGGGATAGCGCCCCCCTGGGTACGCCGGGGCACTCTGACGACTTCAGGGATTATTCCGATCCAAGGAAGAGTAGGAAGGCCCTCATGGATTCCATAGAGGCCACCGTGAGGGCATGCCTTGAGATAGTGTCCAGAAGGGAGCTGATCGATGAAATAAAGGAGGAGTTCAGGAGGAGGTCAGAATGAACGTGATAAGGCCGCCTGCGCTAAGGGAGGGCGACGAGATAAGGATTGTGGCGCCTGCCAGCGCGCCCGACATGAACAACCTGTCAAAGGGCATATCCAGGCTGAGGAAGATGGGCTACAGGGTAACCCTAGGGAGGAACATAAAGAAACTGGTGCAGAGGAACAGCCTGGCTGCCCCCCCTGACAGGGAGAGGATGGAGGAACTTGTCAACGCCTTCAGGGACGACAACGTGAAGGCCATATTCTGCGCCAGGGGGGGTGGATACGGCTCCATACACATATTGCCCCTCATAGACTATGATGTGATCAGGGACCACCCGAAGATCTTCCTGGGTTACAGTGACATAACTGCGCTGCACCTTGCCATAAACAAGATGACTGGCCTCGTGACGTTCCACGGCCCCATGCCCGCCTCTGATCCGAACGAGATGGCGAAGCCAACCTACAGGCACTTCCTGGACATACTCTCCGGGAGGTCGAACGACATAAACCCTTATACTGAGAGGGTCATAAAGTACATAGTCTCCGGCAGGGCAGAGGGCAGGAGCATGGGCACTAACCTCTCCGTAACTGCTTCACTCATAGGTACTTCTTACATGCCCGACCCGGAGGGAAGGATACTCTTTGTGGAGGACACAGGTGTCACCTCGGGTGATGTGGACAGGTACTTCTTCAGCATGAAGCTGGCCGGTATGCTCCCAAAGTTCGCCGGTTTCGTATTTGGTGAGTTCGAGAGCATAAAGGACATAGAGGAGCCCATGCCCTTCGTAGAGGACGTGATACAGATATTCATGAACGAGGTCCAGAAGCCTTCCCTGTACGGCATGCCCTTCGGCCACGGGGATGACCAGATGCTCATACCGCTGAACTCCAGGATCAAGATATCCACAGACGAGCCCTACCTGGAAATGCTTGAGGACGTTGTTGACTGAATCACACTATTGGCAGGAGAAGTTCTATGAACATATTGCCCCTTTCTGATATCTCGTAGTAGATCTTGCTACCGTTCTTCACGGAAAGGATCAGTCCGTCCCTGGCCATTTCCTCCAGTATCCTCTTGCTTATGGAATGGTTCAGGTTGCAGCGTCGGTTATCTGCGTTATCGAAACGGCCCTCCCTGCGTCCCTGATGAATGAGAGTATGTCCAGCACCACCCTGGTCCTGCTCCTCTTTAGCCTGACCGCCCTTGCCCTGTCTTCCTGTGAGGAGAGAATTAAGTCCCTGGCAATGCTGTACGCACCCCTGCCCCTATCACCGTGGTGGCACATCGGTTCAGGCACCCTTATGGCGATCAGGCTCATTCCTGACATCGCCCTCTCCTCCTCTTCACTGATGCCGCAGCAGCATATGACCAGGCGTCTGTAGGCCATTATATCCTGAGAGACGTATGCGAACTTTGCTATCTTTCTCCTGTCGTTCACCGGATCTGATACCACCAGGATCGTGATCACCTGCCTCATCCTTCTGTTGACGAGTGCGGTGCCCAGCCTGTAGAGCCTTCCGGAGTAGCCCCTGACGGACAGGTTCCTCACCAGCGACCACTGGGAGAGGTCACCCGCTATGTGCGATAGATCCGGTGCCGGCTGCATATACCTGATCAGCTGTGGAATGGATATAAAGTCAGCTTAAATGCCACTTAACAATTCGGGAAGCTGGGATGTACCGTTACCTCATTGTAAGGGAGTTGCTGGAAGATACCCTAAGGAGGTTCTCTGAGAGGGAGAGGGAGGTGGAGGTACTGGATGTGGATGGGCTGGTGGCCGTGGGCGACACGCACGGCGCACTGGACGTGTCAGCCTTCGTGGTCTCCAGGTACCTTCACAGGAAACACATAGTCTTCCTCGGCGATTATGTGGACAGGGGGGGCAGGTACCAGTTTGAAAACCTCCTGTTCCTCATCGAGCTGAGCCTGGTCTCCGGGAGGGTACACCTGCTGAGGGGGGGAAACCACGAGGACCTGGGCCTGAACGCCATCTACGGCTTCCGCGCTGTCCTGGACCGCATGGGCATCGCAGACCTTGAAGAGATATTCCAGAGGGCTTACTCTGCAATGCCACTTGTTATCAAGGTCCCGGGGCAGGCCCTGTTCGTGCACGGTGGCGTTCCCCCCCACGGTGCACCGGCTGTGGATGGTGGCATATCCTCCTACGCTGAGGAGATACTGTGGAACGACCCATCTGAATCCGTTCACGATTTCGGCCCCCCAGCCCCCCCAGAGGCGATGGCGCGTACACATTCGGCGTGCAACCGCTGAGGGCCTTCCTCCAGAGGAACGGTTGCCGGCTGCTGGTCAGGGGGCACGAGGTGCAGAGGGAGGGATACAGGGTCATGTTCGGTGGCCTCCTTGTATCGGTCTTCTCCTCCAGGTACCACGGTGGCAGGGCAGCGGTATGCCACCTTAACTTCAGTGGCGCTCCGCTGCTCCAGTTCGAGGTGCTGCCAGATTCCATAGACCCCCCCTCCGACCCTGTCCCACAGGTACAATAGACCTAATGAAGCGCGCCCTCCTGAAATGGCCACACCCATCTCTTGCCACGGGATCTCCCCCCCTCCCAGGGCACACGGCAACGCCCCCCCACTCTTTCTCATGCAACCCTGCTCTGGGCCACCGGGGAACCACATAGGGCAGCATGATGCATTGTTTGCGCGCTGACGTTGCATGGCTGCCAAGGACCCTGGACAGCCCTGAGGCTACACGCCACGCCTGTGAACAGCAATGGGCGCCCCCCCATGGCAGGAGGGCAGGGGTGAAGAGACCCCCCCGTGGCTCTGTGGTGGCTGTTGCGACCACTGTCAGTGGACATGTCTAAAAAGCGTTTATCCAAGCTTATATGCTACCCGGGTATGCACCATGGATGCTTAAGAAGGAGGGCCTGCCCCCCCCGGGGCAGAGGTATGGCAGGAAGTTCATAATCTACGCGGACCTCGGCATTCCCGATGTTGATATTGAGAGGTACAGGCTCAGAGTCAACGGTCTGGTGGAGAGGGAGCTGGAGTTCACCTACGATGAGCTCAAGCAGAAGGCAACCATGGAGTACGTCAGGGACTTCCACTGCGTGACCAGGTGGAGCATAAAGGACGTGAGGTGGAAGGGAGTCCCGATGCTCGATATAATCAGGGAAGCTGGCGTGAAGGGAGAAGCGAAATGGGTAATGTTCCACTGCATAGACGGATACACCGCGCCTGTGCCCATGGAGTACGTAACTGACGGCCAGGCTATGGTCGCCCTTTACATGAATGGCGAGCCCCTGAGCCTTGAACAGGGCTTCCCGGCAAGGCCATTTATGCCCAACCTGTACGGCTGGAAGAGTGCAAAGTGGCTCAACGGGATAGAGTTCATAGCGGACTACGAAGACGGGTACTGGGAGGAGCGCGGCTACCACGAGGTGGGTGATGTGAACAGGGAGGAGAGGTTCAAGGACTTCAGCGCCAGCAGGCAGAAGAAGAGGCCGGTACTGTGAGCAGTGTGATGGCCTGGGGGGGGAGATATAAGTTTTCCTTAGTAAATATTAATAACGTTTATTTATAACCAGGCCCTGAGATAGCAGGATGCTGGCCTTCGTCTACTTTATACCAGTCATAGGCATAGTCACAACCATCATAGTCTATCTGCTGATCGACAGGGGGGCCGGGGAATACATAGGGAACCTGACTGCAAGGGTGGAATACATAAACAACATAGCATACCTTGAGTTCATCAAAGACCTGCTGGAGTTTCTCAAGGAGGGTGAGATCGGCACCATCCTCGGCGCGCTGGAGAGTGAGGATGACCCGAAGAAGGCGGAGTCGACCATATTCGGGAAGTATGAGGAGATAATGAAGCAGGTGGCCCCCCCGATAAGGAGGTCTCTGAACAAGATCGAGGAGACGAACAGCCAGCTCTCCAAGATAAAGACGGAGATCTCACTACTGCCTGTGCTTACCGTTATCTACGGGGGGGGTGGGACATCCATAGTCATGGGCATAATCATATGGATAATGCGCGCCCAGAGCACCCATGTCGGCAACCTGATCCTCCAGTATTTCCTTGGGTCAACTGTTGTATTCGCAATATTCATAACAGTCATATGGGCAGACGCACTTAAAAATGAGAGGCACATTCAGTTCACGCTGGATATAGATAAGTGAATCAGAAGGGATTCCTCTTTGAACCGAATATGCCGTATTTTTCAAGCAGTTCCAGGACCTGCAGGCCCTTTGAGGTTGGCCTGTAGTAGGCGTGCCCTTCGGATTCCACGACTTCGACGAGGTTCTTCTCTATCAGGTCATCCAGTATATCCTTTGCTATCCTGTAGTTGAGATTCGCCTTGTATATGAGTCTGGTGATCTTGGCCCCCCCATCTTGCTCTTCCTTCGCTATTCTCAGTATATCCATGATTATCTCGCTTCTGTCTCTATTCTTTTTAGTGGAAAGAGAGCGAGCCATGAAAAAGATAACTGCTGTATATAGATAATTTTTACCTACATACATAAGCGACAAATCCTGTCTGACAAATATAGGCAATCACCGGAAAACTTGCCAAAATGCAGGGTTTTTTACACATCCGTGGTGTGCACTGCTGTCTCTGCTGCCGTTACACCACTGGCACTGCGCTGGAACAGCCTGTGGATCAGTATTCAGTAATTATTTTTCATAATGTATTATCGGTAACTACGTATGACTTGAAACATTGGTCAGGATGAGGGTATCTGTTGCTTGCAGCCAGTTCCCTCCCACTAGGAGCGGGTACGCCAGGGTTGCCTACGAGACGGACATGGGCCTGGAGAGGCTCGGCTACGATGTTTCAGTTGTTACAGAGAACTCCGGGTGCCGGAGGATCTGGAACCTCCCATACCTGGATGGAGAAGGGAGGGAGATAATAAGGAAGAGCGACGTGGTGGTGGTCATAGGCCCCTCTCCGCCTTTCACGGAGCAGGTCTGCAGGTATGCCGCATCTCACGGGATACCTGTGATATACATCACCAACGCCTTCGTAGGCCTTGCCTCTTACCTCGACAATGTCCTCTTCAGGCACTTGATGCCATTTACGAGAGGCTGTTCTACCGCAGGATGCTGGAGAGGTGCAGGATAGTCTTTGCCCAGACCTCCAGCTTCGCCAGGCACCTGGGCCTGAAGAGGACGGTTTACGTATGCCCTTTCGGCATAAGGTCACTGCCGAAGCCCCCCTGCGATGAGGAGGGAGAAGAGAGCCCTGTTCGTCGGACAGTTCAGGGACTACAAGGGCATAAAGGTACTGCTGAGGCTGCCAGGGAGATGAAGAGGTCGGGCACTGTGGTCCCCATAGACATAGCCGGCTCCGGCCCAAGGCTCGAGTGGATGCTAAAATATATAGCAAGGAACTCCCTTGACTTCGTAAGGGTGCACGTGTCGCCCGATGATGAGGAGCTGGCCGCCCTGTACGCCCTTGACTCAGTTTTCGTTCTCCCGAGCGTGAGCGCCGAGAGCTTCGGCTTCGTAGTCGTCGAATCGGCAAGCATGGGCATGAAGGTCGTGACCTCAGACCTGCCTGGCCTTGAAGAGGTGTGCAGGAAGGTTGGAGGTACGGTGGTGAGGAGGAGGGATCCGAAGGCACTGGCCTCCGCCATACTCAGGGCCGTTAACGACCACGTGCCCACTGTGGTTGACATTTCGGAGTTCTCATGGGAGAGGAACATCCAGGTGCTGAGCAACGCCATAACAGCGGTGGCCAGGGAGATGGGCAGGGAGGTGGAGAATGTACCAGTTTCAAACCCAGAGTGAGGGAGTGCACATAAAGCTCCAGAGGGGGGGCAGATACACTCCCCCCCTTATCGCCTCGGTCACCATATACGTGGCCCTGGCAGCACTCTCCTACGTCTTCGTCGGCGACCGCTCTCCCAGACCGCTCTCCCCCCCACTGACAACGGTTGTGGACTGGGCCTCATGGTATTCGGTGATCGTTGCTTTCCCGATACTAACGGCCCTCTCGACCCTGCCTTTCGTGGGGAACCGGAGCGCATACATCATAGTGCCCGTGGCCCTGATAACCCCCCCTACCTACCTTGTTCTGTACTCCTTCTTCCTCGTTTACGGGCTACCGCCCCTGGGTCTCCTCCTGTTCGTGATACCGCTGGCGGCACTGGTGCCCGCCTTCATAATACTCTCCGTTTACGCCGTGCCACTCATAATGGCACTCACAGCGTCCGCCAACGTTGAGAGGTCAGAGGTTGGAATGAGGAGGATGCCGTCCTGGTTCTACTTCACCATTATAGGGGGGGTGGCAGTGGGCCTCACGATCATAGACATTGTATCGAGGTACCTGGCACTGGGGGGGAAGGATCCAAGTTCCCTGATCTCGGTGGTATCTGATGTGGGCTGGGCCGCACAGGTCGGCGCCAGGGACCTGATCCACGGCATAAACCCATACGCTGCCAAGCTACCGCCCTGGGGAGGGCCAGCACCCCCCCTGAGCTACGGCCCATGGAGTTCGTCCTCCTGGCCCCCCCGTTCGCACCCCCCCTGTCCATAGATGCAGGGGGCGCACGTTGCCTCCTTCTTCTACGCCTTCCTGACAGCGCTTGGCGTGTTCATGACTGTCAGGCTGTACAGGAAGGACCTTGCGCTCCCCCCCGCGGTGGCCTTCTTCGTAGCACTGCCTGTCACATACTACGTCATAGAGGCCGCGTTCACCCAGCACATAATAGCAGCAGCACTGCTGGCCTGGACGGTGTACTTTTACCTCTCAGGGAGGACGAGGCTCTCGGGCCTCTTCATGGGCCTTGCTGGCCTGACAATAGGCATACCGTTTGCTCTGGTCATTCCCTTCTTCTTCGGTGCAGGGAAGAGCGAGAGGCTGCGGCTCCTAGAGGGCTATGTGCCTGTGGTGCTTGCCCTTGCGGGCGGAGTTTTCCTGATGTTCGGGAACCATGCACTCAGTTCCATAAACGCCTTCACGGGAGTGATAAACTTCTACGGCCTCTCGCAGTACCTGACGGCCTACGCGAACAGCATCCTGAAGTGGATCCCGACGGCAGCGATATTCGTGTGGTTCGTGGCTGCGTCCGTCAAGGTGAGGGCCAGGGAGGAGGCGGTGAAGGTGTCCGCCATATTCACGCTCCTCCTCCCGTTTGCCGTGGGCTACTTCTACCCGTTCTTCTTCATCTGGCAGGGCCTTCTCCTGATAATATATATGTTCATGAGGATGGAGGTAGGTGAACCTTGGAAATCAACATATTCAGCAGGAAGTCAATAAAGTCGCTCAAGACAAGGATCTTCACTCTCGCCTTCGGCTCAACCGGAAGGGCCGTGGCAACCTTCACAGTGATAGCGATAGTCGTGACCATGGGTATACTTGGGGGCTCAGGCAAGCTTCTCCAACCTGTGCCGTCAGCCGGCCCGTTCGTCGGTGATGCCACGTACCACGTCATGGTTACGCCAGCCGCCATACCTGTGGGCCACACTACGACGATAATAGCAAGCGTTGATGCATTCATAGCGAACACAGTCCTGGACGTGGAGGTCACCGTGGTAGGCCCACACGGCTCAGGCATCCTTGGAATCGAAAATACGACCATAAGTACTGATTCTCACGGTAACGGCTACGTGATGCTTGCCTACCCGGGTTCATTTAAGCCATCAGCATCCACTAATGCCGTTGGAACCTATTTGGTGTCCGCTACCTTCACATACGGCTACACGACAGCCTACGCGTATTCCCACTTCGTGGTCTTCAAGAACGCAGTATTCGCCGCCCCGCAGCTCTATATAACTCCAGGTTTTGGCCCGGTTGGCACCACCGTGGATGTCTACGGTTACCACTTCGCCCCCCCTGACGCTAATATCACCCTATACTATGACGGTATCGCGGTCTCGAATGGTTCAGTCCCAAAGACAAACGCCACTGGCTTTTTCTCCCTCACGTTCACCGTGCCCACGTCCACGGGCCTCAACAAGGTAACAGCAGTCGACCAGTACAACAACACAGCACCGCGTACTTCGAGGTCCAGCCATCCTCACAGCCAGGGCCGCTAGAGAGCACAGCCACACAGGCCCTTGTGATCAACGGTTCCGCCATAGCGAACTTCACTCAGACCATTGGAATGGAGGTACTGATCACAGGCTCGAACCTGAGCAATGGCACGAGCATAGGCATAATAGGCTCCATATACAGCGAGATGCCCCCCCTAAACGTGGTCAAACCTAAGACAAGTGACAGCCTCTTCTACGACGTGAAGGTGCTCAACGTGTCTAGCGGCAACGCTACCGTTTCGATCACCGAGAGCTTCGTGAAGACGGAGCACATGAACACCATGGAGTACTGGAACGGGACGGCATGGGTCCAGGCCTCCTCAATCGTCGTGGTCAACGACACCATACAGGGAGTGATACCTGTAAAGGAACTCCAGAAGACACCCATAGTCATAGTACATAGCACCGCCGTCGCACCTTGTCGTCTACCTGGTCGTGGGCCTTGTTGTTGTGGCGGTTGCCATAATACTGCCACTCATAATACTGAGACGCAGGAGGCTGCCGCCACAGCCACCGCAGGAGGGTGAACAGAGGGAACAGGCAGGGAACCAGTGATACTGCCATGTAACTGACTACACACCTTAATTTTCCTGGGCCATCCCCCTTGTTTTCCCTCCAACACAGGCCCAGAATTCAAAATACCCTACCTTTTGGAGAATGCAGTGGTGATCGGCCTGTACCCCCCCCTGAAATCAGTTACCGGAGAACCGCTGACCCTCCCGCACGCCACCCATGGATTCGTAACAGACAGGCCCCCCCACACCGATGGCTATACGCTTTCAACCTGCAGATGTGTGCCACTTGGCAAATTCAAGGTACCGAGGGAGGCGCGCTGGGAATGACACGCACCGGCACGGCCAACCACTGTTCTCCACAAGCACTGTGCCAGGGCCGGTAAGTTTGTTACCCTTCACTTTGGCCGTATAACTTTTCTGAAACTTGTATACGTAATATTGTTTCATTATCATTTATTCCAGTCTTGCAATTTATAATGGCCTAAAAGGCAGGGGGGGAGATGATGAATCGCAAAGGATGGCTAGCGTTGGCCATAGTGCTGGCGATGGCTCTGTCTGTCGCTGTTCCACTTGGCCTAGGGAGTACAAGTGCCGGGACAGATTCCGCCTTACACACACAGCAAGCAGCGAGTGTTGTTTCTCCTTCCGTGCAGGCGCCACCTTCTGTTGCAGCGAATTCTCTGCTCGCTAAACTGGAAAAGAGCGGCGTTAACCCAAGTATGTCTACCTTCCGAACCTGAACCACGATGAAAAGATGGTCAACGGGGGGGTCGTAACACCCCCCCTCTACAAGGCCGCGCCTGCGCCCATGGGTATCGGTGACATAGGCGTCATGATGGAGAACGGCCACCTGGTGGCATACAATCTGACGACGCCCAGCATCGCCGGATCAGCCAGCTTCAGCTCTCTCTACACAGTGAACATGCCCAGCAGTTCCACAACCGGCCTCACAGTGCAGCTGAACGCTGTCATAAAGAACGTGACGCTGTTCAACGTCACAGGCTATTCCTACTGGACACAGAACGTGATATTCTACAACGCCAGGATACACGAGATGCAGTTTGTCCTGAACATATGGAACTTCTCCACCCCCACCTTCGCGTTCCCGCCGAACGGCATACTGAGTGGCAGGGGGGGACAGGTCTACTCTGACGAGGTCTACATAACGATCGGGCCCACGATAACCATAGCCCCCACCCTTCTCCGTGGAGCTGTACCTGAACTCAACAGTCATCGACAATGAGAGCACAGTGTTCTTCAACTACACCGTGACACACAACGGTGTGAGCATGTCCGGGTCCTACGATGAGGTCATGTTCAACTCAACCGGCGGCATGGGTGTGATGCCTCCAATGCCCACGCCTGCACCCTACTACCTCATATCCGGCAACACCATAACGCCAACAGGTTCCTGCTCTACGACGCCGAGATCATGATAGGTGGCCCCCCCGGTGGCGGTTCAACGACCACGGCATACCAGCTGAACGGCACAATGAACCTTTACTACATGAACACAACAACGATGTCCTACCAGAGCGTCCCGAGTGCCTATGACTTCGGGACCGACACGGGCGAGACCTCTGAGGGCGTGAACGTCTACTGGCACGGCACAACTGCCTACCTGGGCGTTGGGCCCTCGCTGCTCTACGGCATGTGGGGTCTCAACGACGCGAGCCTGCACACCTTCAGTGGGCAGATAACGCCGCCCAACACGTTCATGTTCGTGAACACAGGCAGCACGTTCAACGAGACGTCAGCGGCCTACGTCCCGCTCACTGTCAACGGAGACTACAGGTTCACAGTGCCGAGCACGGAGATAACAGGCCAGCTCCTCCTCTCAGACTACACCCCCCCGGTGAACTTCACAGTACAGTCGATGACAACACAGTCAGTGCAGTTCAGTACACAGCTCACGATGAACATGTCCGCTGGCATATACACGCCACTCATAGCGATGACGAACTCACAGCTGAAGTACATATCGATATCCGGTAACGGCACGCTGAGCAACCCGTACGTGCTGTTCAACAACCCGATGTACATGGTGGGTACCACACCGTACACAGTCATCGACCCGATATTCGGAGAGAGCAATGACTACTTGTTCCCCCCCGTGTTCCCGGGAGTGTTCCTATGGGGCACAACTGACTACGTCGACATGAACATGATGCCTGTAATGCTGCTGAACTACAGCCTGGTCAATGTACCCATAACTACGCAGATGAACTACCAGTTCTTCATGGCCTCAAACTTCACCCTCTACGACTCGATGGCCAACGGCCTGTTCCTCGACAGCTTCGTGCCCTTCAGCATATACGGCGAGAACGTCACGCACGCACTCTTTGATTCGAACTACATATACACGAGTGGAGTACTGTTCTACAACCCTGACCCGTACGCAAGCGGTGGCCTGTACCTGCTCAACTCCACCGACAACGTCATATGGCACAACGTGTTCCTGCCGTTCTCAGGCCTTGTGGGCCTCTGGCTGCTCTCCTCCGGCAACCTGATCTACAACAACGGCTTCCTGTCATACTTCACCGCAATTAACCCCCCCGCACCCTACATGAACACCTGGAACGTGACGCTAGAGCCCGCATCGGCAGTGATGGTGTTCAACGGCTACACCCTCACCGGAACATAGACGGGTATGGCCTCCAGGGAGGCAACTGGTGGTGGAACTACAACGGGACTGTGCCGTACAACGACAATGGCCTGATAGCAATAGGCGGTGACTACTACCCGACGAACGCGATGCTCGAACTCTCCACGCTGAACGCCTTCCCTGGCCAGCTGATCCAGTTCACAGAGTGGACGAACATATCCATGAACGCTCCGCAGGCGAGGTTCCTCAACGCCATAGTGCTGTTCAACGGCGTCCCGCTCACCACAGCCCTGGTCACGGTGCACGGCAACGAGGCCATGGGGGGGTACATAACCATGCCTAACGACCAGCCAGGGACCACGTTCAACGTCTCCGTGATCCTCGAGTACGGGCCGCAGATGTACGCGCTTCCGACCTTCATACTGCACCTCACCCTCGTCCCAGGCAACGGAGCCCTCATAACGTCAATGAACGGCAGCGACTCGGTTGAGATCAGCACACTGCTCGGACAGGTCAACGCGACGCTGAGCGAGCTGAACGCCAGGATCATAGGCCTATCGGAGCAGGAAAACGGCACCTACGTGCTCCTCCAGACTGACTTCGGCATAATGAAGGCAGACTACACTGCGCTGCAGGCAAGGATATCTGGCATAGAGGGCAACATAGCCACCATACAGACTGCACTGGGCAACACCACAGCAACCCTGTCGCAGCTCTCGGCCAGCATACAGAGCATAAATGGCCAGGTGGTGACGCTGCAGACAGCCCTCGGGCAGGTGCAGACTGGCCTGGCTTCCCTGAACACCCAGATAACTGCAGTGAGCAACAATGAGGTGCTGATAAAGACGAGCATAGGCACCATGATGGGTCAGATATCGAGCATAAACGGGCAGCTCGCGGAGATCCACACGCAGTATGGAAACATAACTGCGGAGCTGAACCAGATCAGTGGCTACCACGCACCCGCTGGCTCCATAGTGCCTCTCGGCTACCTGGTGATAGGCCTGATAGCAGTGGTCGCTGTTGGTGTCGGTGCAAGCCTGGCTGTGAGGGTCAGGAAGAGGTGAGCAAACAGGGAACAGGCCAAGGATCTGTTGAGGGAAGAGAGTAAAATTATTACCTATTTCTTTTTCACACCCGTTTAATCTCTTTCAACATTTCATTTTCTGTGCACTCGATCTCAGTCGTAGTACCGGTGCTCAACGAAAGGGAGAACGTCTGCCCCCCCTCCTCAGGAGGATCGATTCGGTTGCGAAAGACGCCCCCCCTGTGGTCGAGGTCATCTTCGTGGACGGCGGAAGCACAGACGGGACCATTGAGGAAATAGAGAGGCAGAGCGGGAGGCACCTGTTCTCCGTGCGTACCGTAATGCAGAGGGCCAGGCTCGGCCTGGTGCACGCAGAGCTCCTCGGGGGGGCCAGGGAGGCAAGGGGGGGCGAATATGTCACGATACTCGACGGTGACCTCCAGCACCCGCCTGAATACATAGTGGATATGTCAAGGTACCTTGGCGCATACGATGTGATAGTTGCCTCAAGGTACGTGAAGGGAGGTGGCGCGAGGAGGGACCCGGTAAGGGGGGGCATAATAAGCCGCACAGCTGTGCTAATATGCCACACCATCCTGCCCGTGTCGAAGAGAATACGAGACCCGATATCCGGGTTCTTCACAGCAAGGAGGGAAATGTTCGCCGGCATAGACTTCATGCCCGGTTCATATGAAACCCTCCTGTACGTTCTGGCCTACAACCCACTGTGTACGGTTAAGGAAGTGCCGTACACATTCGTGGAGAGGGAGAGGGGGGGCTCTTCGAAGATCGTGGGCAGGGGGGGGCTGAGCTTCGTGAAGAACTACATGGGGGGGCAGAACCTGTTCCTCAGGAAGGCAAGCAGGAGGATAGCGACCGCAGTCCGGCAGCCTGACATTGCCCTGAAGTAATCCTTTTCCAGACTGTGGCCGAAGCGAAAAGGTACGTTCCAAGCGGTTAAAGGTGAGGTACGTGGAAGCCATGCGTTGGATCGGTCTGCCTTGGACAAATCACAGCTGGTCGTGTATTCAGTCAGCGTGGCATACTCCACAGCCCTCGTCCTATTACTGTATCCCTACATAGCAGGTGCGGACCCATCGCAGCTCGCCTACATACAGGGGGTTGTCTCATACGGTTTCAGGGTGACCCCCCCGCAGGACACCAGGCCCATAGACATAAGTTACCTCTTCTACCTTGCCCTGATACCCGTGTACTATGTGTGGCACTCGTACATCTTCATGCTCATCTTCCAGTTCATCTTCGTGACCATGGGGATAGTCCCCCCCTGAGCCTCCTTGCCTTCAGCCGGAACATGGGCACCAGGGAGGTGCTGGCCCTGGACCTCCTATACCTCACGACTATGACGGTCTTCACCTCAGACCTGACTGTGTTCAGCCTCAGCTACTTCTTCCCGACCCTGTTCCTGATATCCGTATACCTGAAGGGCCTCGGATACCCCCCCAGGTCTTCCATGCTCTTCCTGGCCGCATCGATGACAACTGGCACCATTCCTCTCATCGTAACAGCCATGTACTCCTATTACACTTACATCTACCGGTTCTACAGGCGCCTCCCCCCAGGGACTACTACCTGGTGGCGGTGATGTTCGCACTCTTCCTCCTCATGCTGACAGCCATATACTACAACTTCAACCTCCACTACATATTCAACGGTGCCTTCGGGCACAGCGACATAAACGCCTCCATACTGTACGTCACCGGCGGTGAGTTCCTCTCGGTCGGTGTGGCACTCACCATACTGGCCTCTATGGTGCTCTCGCCAAGGGGGGGAGCGGCCGTCCTGCTTGTCCCCATAGTCCTCTCCATAGTCTCACTGAGATCCGGTCTTTCCTATTACCTGTTCACGTCTGTACCAATCCTCCTCGGGCTCCTCTGCTCTGCAGCCCTCTCACTTGGCGGCAGGGGGGGAAGGGAAGGGGGGGGCGGTGGCGGTACTTTCATAAGTGTTTTTTCATAAATGTTTTAGATTGATTCCAATATAGCCCAGCATGAAGAAAGCGCTCATCACCGGAGTGTCCGGCCAGGACGGCTATTTCCTGACACAGTTCCTGATGGACAGGGGGGGTTATGAGGTCCACGGGACTGTGAGGAGGAACAGCAGGATGAGCCAGGGAACGCTTGAGAGGATGCCCAGGCAGTACAGGGAGAGGCTCCAGGTACACTACGGGGGGGACATAACTGACGGAACCTTCCTCAGCCTTCTCATAAAGGAGAACCAGTACGATGAGATATACCACCTCGCGGCCCAGAGCTTCGTGGCGTACAGCTTCCAGAACCCAGCGTCCACATACGACATCAACATAGGTGGCACACTGAACGTCGTGAACGCGATAAGGGACTATTCGCCTTCCAGCAGGCTTTACTTCGCTGCCACTTCAGAGATGTTCGGCCAGCCAAAAACTACCCCCCCGCAGAACGAGAACACCCCCCCGCTCTATCCCAGGAGCCCCTACGCGATATCGAAGCTCGCAGGCTTCTGGACGGTGAGGGTGTACAGGGAGGCCTATTCCCTCTACATGTGCAACGGCATACTCTTCAACCACGAGAGCGAGGTCAGGGGCCCCCCCGAATTCGTCACCATGAAGATAGCGAGGGCGGTGGCTAGGATAGCCAACGGTGACACAGAACCTCTCGTCCTGGGCAACCTGGATGCCAGGAAGGACTGGGGCTACGCGAAGGACTATGTGGAGGGCATGTGGATGATGCTCCAGAAGGAGAGGCCTGACGACTACGTGCTTGCCACGGGGGGGAGATACACACTGTCAGGGAGTTTGCCACTGAGGCCTTCGGTGTGGCCGGCATAGATGTGGAGTGGAGGGATTCCGGCCTGAACGAGGTGGGCATCGACAGGGACAGTGGGCAGGTGATAGTGCGGGTCAGCAGGGAGTTCTACAGGCCACTTGAATCCGACAATTACAGGGGGGACTATTCCAAGGCCCAGCAGTTGCTCGGCTGGAGGCCAAAGACAACCTTCAGGGAACTCGTAAGGATCATGGTGGAGAGCGAGATGAAGAGGTACGCGCAGGGAAAGGTCAGGGTAGACAGGGAAACCACGTGACTCTGGGGGGGCCGGAACCATGCCCTGAGGCCCGAGGTGTGCCACCGGCGATACTGGCACCTCAACCCCCCACCGGACATAGCCAACGCGCAGGGGGGGCACCCCGGGGGGGAGAATGGTCGGAAAATTTTTATATATAGACCCGCGATTAGCCGGGCACGTGGATTGGCGTCTCCACGGAAAATCGCCCTTTGAAGGGATGATGACGCCTACTGCATCGGTTATACCCACTACATTGCCCTGCTATTCCTGATAGCAGGAGGTGCCTCACTGGTCTTCGCCCCCCATGTATGCGTACATCCCAGACAGTCCGAGAGCTCTGTCAGCCTTCAGCACAATCGAAAACCAGGCAGCGATACTTTCAGCCTTCGGCCTTTACCTGCTCAGCACGGACACGATCCTGAGGCATTTGTCCTGACAGCCATTGTTCTCTTCTCGCTGGCCCATTCCCTGGGGAAGACAGGGCTCTTCCTCTCCCTGGGCTCAAATACAGGAGATGGAGAGGCAGCCAGTGAAGCTGACAGCCTGGCAACCCTTGGAGGGACACTGTCATTCCTGTCACCCTCAGGCCTCTTTCCCACACTGTGCGGCCTTGCAACATGGATGCTTCTTGAATCTTTCTTCATGGAGGCCTACGCCGGCGGCTATAAGGGGATTGTTGCAATGGTATCCGGGTCGGTCCTTGCCATATCGGAGGGTATGGCCACCGGTGCCATCTTCAAGGTACTCTCGTTCAGTGGAGTCTTCAGGAGGATCAGAGCAAGGCGACACGGCCTGGAGGGTGCCACCGTGCTGGCTACCGGCATACTCCTGGTCGTGCTCTTTGCCTTATCTACAGCATTCGTCCCGGAAACCTTCATCGGTGGCCTGCCACAGGTCCTTGTGGCGAGAGGCCTGATGATCGAGTCGAGTTCTCATCAGCTGACTTTGGCCTGCTGTCCCCAATTTACGTCCTCGCCCTGACTGTAGCATTCTCCTGCATTGCGGTTGTCTCGTTCCCCAGGACACGGGCCAGGGCCGTGGAGGTGTGGAACGGGGGGGCTCAGGGCCAACCGATGGGTTCTCTTCTTCGGCATTCGCCGGCAACGTCAGGCTCATGCTCAGGAGGATACTCAGGACGAGCGCAGAGCCCGGTGGCCCGTCCAGCAGCTTGGTTGACAGGCTTCTGACCATCATAGTATCATCGGTGAGGGCCTTCAGGAAGGCCTGCGGCTGGGTTTCATGGAACTTCATGAACAGTTCAATGGCCTACTACATAGCCTATGCGGCGGTCTCGTTCCTCCTGGTCATTGTGGTCGCCTCCCTGTTCTGAGAAAGCCGTGTTATGTCCTACCAGCAAGGTTAAAACGGGATTCCATAGCATTATCACTAAACAGGGAGGTTCACGAGAGACACCAGCGCTTGCGTGCGGTGTGGAAGAGGCTGTATGGCTACAATTTCCGGGCCCTGAGCGCCTCCCGCAGATCCTGTACCGGATATGGGCCCTGTGGAGGGATAATCGGCGGACCTGGTTAGTGGGTCACATTTTGATCATCACCCTGCTACCATGCCTGGAAGTCCGCCTCATGCAATGGCAGTGCCCAAGGGTTAAACCATTACCGGGCCCTCCCTCCTGAAAATGCCGTTGCGAAACATATCCATGTGTTCTATAACCCGCCTGTTGAATTCGTAACACCTTTCTATGTGGATCGCGTGGCCGGCACCCCCCCTGAAGACCAGGAACCTCGATCCAGGTATCATTTCGAATAGCCTTCTGCCGCTGGATTGTGGGACCAGCCTGTCGCTGTCCCCGTGAAATACAGTTGTGGGCACGCTTATACTGCCTATCTTCTGAGACAGATCTGTCTGCATTGACATTAGCTGGTTCAGGTAAGCATGTTGCGGCATCCTGAGCTCATACCGTAGCCTGCCGAAGTTCTCATACACGTCCCTGTTTGACTCTATCCAGTGCTCGCTGAACGCTATATTGACCTGCGTGGAAAGGAATGTGCCGTAATCATCGTACATCTTCATCACGCCCTCAATGTACCGGGCATCGATGCTCTGGGATGTCTCAAGCCTTGGCATTGTGGATACAAGTACCAGAGAATCAACCAGGTCGGGATACCTTAATGCAAGGCTCTGGGCGATCATGCCACCCATGGAGAAACCGAGCACGCTGGCAGAGGCTATGCCCTCACTCTCAAGGACTGAACGAACATCATCAGCGAATGCCTCCATGGTGTATGGTGCTTCGGGCTTATCGGACCTTCCCACACCCCCCCTGTTGTCTATGAGGACAAGCTTGTAGCGGTACGCCAGTTCGAGCTGAAAGTGCCAGGCAGTGAGGTCCCAGCTGAAGCCCTGTATCATGATCAGCGGTTCACCCTCACCTATGGATACGTAGTGTATCCTCGTCCCGTCAGAGGAGCGGCAGAACGGCATGGTACATAACATGCCTGTAGTCTATTAATACATTGCCGGTACGGTGGAAGACAGTTGGACTGGCCCTTTGCGTGGAGAGCCTTGGGAGCACCAGGTTCCTGCCAGTATCCTTGAAGACATAACCCTGCAGAGAAACAGTGTGTCAGACCAGGCTGGGTGTGAGAGCCACCGGAGGGATTTGAACCCCCCGACCTGCTGATTACGAATCAGCTGCTCTACCTGCTAAGCTACGGTGGCATGGCAGGGATCCTCATCTCCCCCCCTGAATCCACAGCCCTGTTGCCGTGGGATAGTTCAAGATTCACAAAAACATTTCTCTTCAGTAACATATACGATCCAAAGCGCACAGCAGACCGGGAATGCTGTGGAGGACATAGCCCTGATTCCGCGTCAACCATAACTGGATACCTGTGCATTTATGCCCCCCCACCATGCTAGGTGGATCCGGAGACCTTAACTGATGCAAGGACACTAAATTCATCGATTAATTCTAGTGAATATTATTTATTACGTATTTTATTAAGATGCATATTAACATCTTCATTTATATACAAGGATGCAATTTTTCACTGGATGGATGGCATTTCCGAAGCGCAGACACTGAAGAGAGGAGCAGCCGGGTTCTACTCCCTCCTCGGCCAGTCGATAGCGATGATAGCCCCCCCACTGGGTGCGGTCGCCGCAACGCTCACAGGAGCGGCCCAGTTTGCCAGGGGATCACTACCCCCCCTCGCCTACATCATATCCATATTCGGCGTGCTCGTGTGGATCAACACACCTTACCAGTTCTCCTCAAAGATAAACGGTGCTGGCGGCTTTTACACCTTCAACGCGAGAGGGGGTTGGGCCGAGGTACGGCCTGGTCATAGGCTACATGATGTGGTTCTCTTACTTCATGGTGATAACCAACTCCATCCTCTTCACCTCAGGGGGGGTTTTCATTCCAGGGACGATAGCGTACTTCCTTCACATAAACATCGGGACATACACATGGATCCCGATAATGACGGCGTTCATTGCAATACTCACTGTGATAGCCTACCTGGGAATAAAGCCGTCCCTGGCTTACAGCTTCACGGCCTCAGCCATAGAGATAGCACTGCTCATAGTGACATCGGTGGTGATAATAGTGGAGCTAGGCCCAAGGAACTCGGTTGCGCCTTTCACCCCCCCCGCCCCCCCTGCAGGAGGTTTCGCCCCCCCGTGGCAGTAGGCATGGTCCTTGCCATATTCTCCATGTCTGGCTCATCCGCCGTTGTCACGCTAGGGGGGAAGAGGCACAGCAGCCCAGGAGGAACATAAGGAGGGCCCTCCTCATAAGCTTCCTCATAACAGGCGTTGTGTTCGTCCTCACGTCCTACGCACTGACCGTGGGGGGGTGGGGGGGCATATCGAAGATGTCAAAGTTCTACCAGTCCAGCGTGCCTGGCCTCATCGTCGCTGACAGGTTCCTTGGCCTGCCCTTCACTGTTGTCCTCTTCGCCTTCATCGTGAACAGCCTCTTTGCGGGCTCCCTGGCCCCCCCACTCAACACAAGCTCGAGGATGCTCTTCTCCATGAGCAGGGATGGCCTTGGGCCCTCGGTGTTCGCCAGGGTCCACCCGGTACACAAGACACCCTACGTCTCCATAATAACACTGGCAGCGGTGGGCTACATTGTATCCCTTGTCACTGGCCTCATCATGGGGCCCAGCAACGGCTTCCTATACCTGATCAGTGCATCTTCCGTTGCACTGTTCATAGGCCACATACTGAGCAACGTTGGCCTCGGTATCACGTTCAGGAAGGCAGGAGAGATGAGCCTGGCCAAGCATGTCATACTGCCAGCCATAGCCACAGCCATCCTGCTCGTCGCCATGTTCTACAGCCTCTATCCTCCCGTGTTCCCTGTGGACTATTCGATAATAACTGCGGTCGTCTTCATAGCCATATCGACTGTGGCAATAGCCATATATGCCAGGAACCACCAGGACAGGATCAGGAGGGCCGGACTCACGGACGTGCTTGTCCAGGAACAGATTTACGGGGGGGAGAAGTGAGCGCGGGCCATGGCCCTTGACCCCCCCACCTGACATTGGATGCTGACAGGTTGTTGCCATGGCCATTCGGCAGGATGCACAGGCAGGTGGCTGCAGGCCATGCACCACCCTTGCAGCCCGGCCGTGATCCTCCCTGCCCCCCCGCAGTGTAAAGCTGGGAGGCAGGGAAGCCCCCCCGTGGCACCGGCCCCCCCGGAAGACTATTATGTGGCGTGACAATGACACTCCGTGGAGTACGTAAAGTTTGACAGCCTGCGGGTCACCAGGCCACTCGGCATAATCACAATCCTCTCCTCAATGGGCGTCCTCATGGACGGTTATGCCCTGTCCATATTTTCCACAGCATACATATACTTGAAGCACACCATACTCTCGGCAGCCATACTGGTCTCCCTGGCTCGTCCGCCATATACATCGGCATGCTCCTGGGCAGCCTTGTCTTCGGGAACCTGTCGGACAGGTACGGAAGGAAGACCATCTACACCTACGACCTGGCACTCACTGCGGTCTTCCTGCTCCTCACAGGGCTATCGCATAACTTCTATGAGTTCTTCGCGTTCCAGGCACTTGCCGGCGTGGGTATAGGCGCAGACTACCCCATAAGCTCCTCCATACAGGCAGAGTTCTCGCCACTGAGATCCAGGGGGGGCAGGTTCCTTGTCTTCAACATATTCTCATGGACCATAGGCTCCATCATATTCTATGCCATCTCGATACCGATAGTGCTGTTCACGGGCAGCCTGGCGTGGCGGGTGATGTACTTCACCGGTGCGTGATACCTGTCCTGGTGATCCTGAGCCGCAGGGGGCATACCTGAGAGCCCTTACTGGCTCGAGGGGGGGGCGGGCGAGGAGGAAAAGGCGAGGGAGGTCGTCAGGGACTTTGGCAAGTACGCGGGCGTGGAGAACGTGAAGCCGCCAGAGGTGGACAGGAACATCGGTGTCGGTTCCCTCAGGAACATGACGCTCCTCGTGCTCTTCACATCACTGGCATGGTTCTGTTACGATGTATCGAGCTACGGGGGGGTCTGGAACTACACGCCTTCAATATTCATATCATCAAGCGGCACTTATGTTTCGAGCATCGTGGGCACACTCCTTGAAGAGATTCCGGTCATCGCCGGCACCTGGTGTGCCTTGCGCTCATCGAGAGGGTGGGAAGGAGGAGGCTCGAGTACACAGGCTTCCTCCTCGCTGGGGGGGTCTCCCTCCTCGCCTTTGCACTCACGAGCCTGAGGACGGGCATACCATTCCTGGCCACGTTCTTTGCGTTCGCCCTCATGCACCTGTTCCACAACATTGGGCCCACGAACATAACGTACCTATACCCTGCGGAGTTATTCCCTACCAGGTCCAGGGGCACAGGCATGGGCCTGGCAACCTCGGCCTCAAGGGTCGGGGGGGCAATACTCGGAGTCTTTGCCTTTCCCCTCCTGACATCTTCCCTCAACATCTCCTATGGCCTCCTCTTCTTCGCGGTCTTTGAGTTCATAGGCTTCGGGGGGGTAACGTTCGCCCTGGCCCCGGAGACCAGGGGGGGGAGGCCCCTGGCCTGACGGAGGTTAAAACGGATCTCCGAAAGAATTTATTTAACAACGTGGTATGGGACTCACATGGCAATGACAACAGTACAGAAGCTGGTGATGGTGCTGGTTGGCATCATCCTGGTAATAGTTGGCGCTTACATAGGTTGGGTTGATTTCTTCGTTCCGGTGGGCCACCTGGTGGCTGGAAGGGTAGACTACCTAATAGTCTTCTTCGTCCTTGTACTCATAGGCATAATACTCCTGGCAGTGGTCGGGGGGGGCACGTTCAGGAGGAGGGAACAGAAACAGAATTGAAAATTCTCCTTTTCAGACCAGCCTCGGTATCACCTTCTCAATCACGTACTGCATTGTCTTCGTCTCATGTTCGTACATCTTCTTCCATGCTCCCTCCGAGTCCCTCTCCTTCAGGCTCTGGAATATCTCCGTGTGTTCCTTCAGCTCGTCGTTCATCCTGTCAAGGCTTGTGAACAGGCTCACCCTAACGACCCTCAGCTTGAGCCTTATGTCGTTGGCATACTTCTCCACGTACCTGTTGCCACTGCCGGCGGCGATGGTGGAGTGGAATCTGCTGGATACATCTGCAAGCACGTATGGCTCAGGGTTCTTGCTCTCGTTGAGCTTCCTCAGTTCATCAAGAACCGCAGCCAGGGCCCTGAGGTTGTCCTCCGTGGCGTTCTTGGCAAATAGCCTGGCAGCCTCCGCCTCCAGTATTACCCTTACCTGGTACATCTCCTTGATCTCCTCTGCGGACAGGAAGAGCACGGAGAATGAACGGCCGGTCCTGAACAGGAGGCCCTCGGTCTCCAGTGCGATCAGGGCCTCCCTGATCGGGGTCCTGCTCATTCCGAGCAGCTTTATCAGCTGCGTCTCCGTCAGGGTCTGGCCCATGTGGATTTCCCCCCCGTACACTATCTTGTTGATCAGGGACCTGTAGGCAACCTCAGAGAGGTTGTCCTTCTCACGCTGGGATTGTGCGTCCATATGATCCTCCGCCTAGAGATAAGTATTACACTAGATATAAACACTTGTTTATTATTTAACATTTGTCCAAAAATTGGTGTGGGGAGCCATTCCATATGACCTTTGCCCTGTTCTAAACTGCCTCCTCCTGGTCCTTAAAGATTCTTCCATCTCCCCCCCTCTCTTTATGAACAGTGGCATGACCAGGGCCTGCAGCACCGTGGCGAGCAGGACTATCGCGTACAGCCCGCCGCCTATCAGGCCCTTCTGGAGCGACAGGGTGGCTGCGACAACACCCACCGCACCCCCCCCTGCCACCCAGGATCCCAACAGTTGTCCTGGGCATGACCGAGTGGTTCACTTTCCTGGCTGTGAGGTAGTTGAGCAGGCCCCCCCCACGCCTGAAGAGAAGGCAAGGGCAACTGCCAGGTACATCATGAAGCTCACTGGTGGCCTCGTGGCCTGGAGGGCCGCTATGCTGAAGTAGAGGGGGATGAAGAAGCCGTTGTTGAACCTCCTGATTGTCCTTGTAAGTATCCCGTAGAACCTCTTCCCTATCATGTCTTCGCGTATTATCATGCCTGCAAAGAATGAGCCGAGGATGAAGGAGATGCCCAGCTGTGAGAATATCTCAGAGACCAGGAGGCCGAGGATTATGACGAACACCACTGCCACGTCCTCGCCCCCCCTCTCCTCTGACGTTATCCTGTCGAAGAAGTTGCTTATCCTCTCAGTGTTCCTCCTGAGCACCAGGTCCAGGAGGAAGAGGAGGATGAAGAACAGGAATATTATGAGGAGGAGGAACACTATCTGTATCCCGTTCCTCCCTATGGCACCTATCACTATGAATGTGGCCATGTCGGAGAGCACAACGCTCAGTAGAATGATCTGGCCGTCCGCGGTGTTCTGGTACCCTCCCTTCAGTATGAGCACGGATATGATGGATATTGACGGCACTCCAACGGAGACGGAGTATGCTATTGCCGTGTAGGTGCTGACGTGCATCAGCTCAGTTATGAAGAAGACCATGATCAGCACGGGCACAGCGAAGCTTGTGAAGGAAAAGAGCACCCCCCTTCCTCATGTGGGCCCTGAAGAGGTCGGTTGTGACCTCAACGCCTATGAGGAGAACTATGAAGAAGAGCGAGATGTCCTCGATCCCGCTCATGGCAGGGTCAGGTGTTATCAGGCCGAGGCCGAATGGACCGAGTATGAGGCCTGTGGCAAGTGCACCCACAACATCCGTTATATTGTACCTCTGCCCTGCCAGGCCTAGCACTATTGAGACGAATATGAGCAGGAGCAGCGAGGCAAAGATGTCCAGAAAACATCACCTTCCGGGTGCCGTTGCACAGTCCATTCTGCGGTACTCCTGAGACGCCAAACGGATAAATACTATTCTGATCATTCACAAATGTGCTCACCAGTTACCCTGATGCCTGGAACACGGCCATAGCCCTTGCACTGGCAATGGGATCGGTAAAGATTCCCAAGGATGAGTTCCCCCCCTGTGGCCCGGAAGAGAGTGGCATGTTTGAGAGGTCTGTTGGGGAGCCCCCCCACGGGCAGCGCTCCGACTGGAGGTGCTCCATACCGTCCTCCGGCATGGGCGCACACGTCAGGGATTTCGGCACATACTACGAAGTTCACATTGACAGGCACGATGCACTGAGGATGCCGGTCAGGCACTTCTTCCTGGACAGCAGGACGGGCAAGGCTGTCCTGGCAGCAGGGGGGGCCATCACTGCGCTGGCACTTGCGCTGAGGGAGAGGAAGAAAATGGGGGGGTGAATTGATTACTCCAGCTCCCTAAATATCTCGTCGTATATGTTTTCCTCCTTCTTGCGCTCGTCCTCGCCTTTGAGTATCCTGTTTATGTTCTCCCTGTTGTAGGTCCACTGGTTGATCCTCCAGGTCTTCCCCCCCTTGATGATGTTCACCTCCTCCCTGTAAGTTGTCAGGATGCCGTACTCCTCCAGGTTGTAAAAGACATCCCTCTCAGGCGAGGTGAGGACGTTGTCCAGCACATAGTCCTCGTAGCCGAAGAACGAAAGTATGAAGTCACACAGTTCCTCTATGTCCTTCTTCCCCATGCCTCTCTTTCCGTAGACCTTGTCCAGAGCGCTAATCAACACCTCTCTGGTCATCACGGGCATCGAGTTCTTGGTTTGATTAAGACACCCTAGTTAAACTTTGCCCTGTCTGTATAATCTGATATTCGCGCTCACCTGGGACCCCCCCTCAGAGCTAACGCTGAAGTGCGTGCGCTCAACGGGTGCAAATGACCTCCACCTTCGTGTCTTCATACGCTGTGATCTCGGCCTTTCCCTCCTCCAGGATCACATCCCCCGTGTGCACTGCCTTGCCGTTCACCTCCGCCAGGCCACTTATAATCCTGAGTATCGATTCGCCGTCATCCACACTGGCCCTCTCGCCGGTCCTCACGAACACCTCGCTCACAGTCCTCCTGCCGTCACTGAAGATCACCTTCCTGTAGCCCCCCACTCCATGTCCTCCCTGTTGCTGTACTCCTCCCTGATCTGCTCCAGGTCCTTCTCGCTGTCTATTCCCATCCACAGGGTGTCCTCGGTGTAGGCGCCCACCATCTTCCTCCTGGCCATTCTCGGGAAGACAGTGGTCTCCAGGTCCTTGCCGTGGTAGTCCTCAAAGAAGATGTCCAGCGCCTCCCTCTTTATGTAGTAGAACCCAGCGTTTATGAAGTGGTTCAGGAATGGCTTCTCCACGAAGTTGAGGACCTGGTCGCCAAGCGTCTCAACTATGCCGTACGGGCTCTTCATCTTCACCACGAACATGAGGAGCTGGTAGTTCGAGTTCGCAGCGTATTCCAGGAACCTCTTCATGTTCATGTCGGTTATCGTGTCCCCCCCGTTCCTGAGGACTATGTCGTCCCTCACATGAGATATAAGGTTCCTCAGTGAGAAGAGCGTCCCCATGGGCCTCTCCTCCCTCAGGTACCTCATCTTCAGGCCCATGTACTCATCGCCGTACCTCTCCTCTATCTTCTGGCCAAGGTAACCGGAGAGGATATAGACCTCCTCAATGCCCATGACCCTGAAGTCGAAGAGCTGCCTGTCCATGATGGTGTAACCTTCCTTTATGGGGACAAGGGCCTTAGGTATCTCATCAGTTAAAGGCTTAAGGCGCTTACCGTAGCCACCGGCCAGTATGGCACCTATCATGCAACGTGGATCGTAGTTTAGGATTAAAAAGTAACCAGCCTGGGCCGTGGATGGGAGTGGGCAGAGGGCGCAGCACTCCCTTTCTGTATGTCACGGGTGAATTGCGTACTCGAGGCCATATGCCTTCGGCGATCAGCGTTGAGGGCTGTCCAAAATGATATATACCATTGAATGAATACTTGCATATCACCCTCAAGGTGTGGAGTTAAAACAGTGCCTGCTTGTAACCGTGCCTGTTTAATGGCCGGTCCCTGACTTGAGAGAGGTGATTGAGCTGGAAGGTTTTGAGGTGCTTGACAACTCCAGGATGACGTCCACACACAGGGGGGGCCTGTTCATACTCTCCTCTATGGGGGGGCTGTTCCTGGATGGCTACGACCTGTCCATAATAACGCTCGCCATGCTCGTGATCCCGGCCCAGCTATCGCTCACGCTCACAGAGCACGTGCTTGTGAATGTGTCTTCATTTGTGGGCATGGCCATAGGTCGCCCCCCCTGTTGCTGGTTCGCGGACAGGTTCGGCAGGAAGGTAGTTTTCGGGATGGACCTCATTCTGTTCGTCGTTTTCGCCATACTCTCGGGCCTATCCGTCAACTTCTACATGCTCTTCGTTTCACGCCTGTTACTCGGCGTGGGAATAGGCGGTGACTACCCGATAAGTTCCACCATGCTCTCCGAGTTCGCGCCAGTACGGAACAGGGGCAGCCTGCTGATCGGCATGGTTGGCCTCTACTGGGTGGGCTCCCTGATGGCGTCCGCCATGAACTACGCCTTCGCCCCCCCGTTCACCGACTTCTGGAGGTACACCTTCGTGATAGGCGGCCTGATGGCAATACCTATCATACTCCTGCGCCTGCGCATACCGGAGAGCCCCCAGGTGGCTGGTATCCAGGGGGGGCAGGTACAGGGAGGCTGAGGAGTCCATAGAGAGGATAACGGGCAGCAGGGGGGGTCTGAGCATAGCCAACGGGAGGCCGCAGAGGAGCAAGCTGAGCGAGATAATGAGGGGGGCAGGTACGCACTCATGGCCTTCTTCGTCTTCACGGCCTGGTTCTTCTTCGACGTAGCTGCATACGGAATAGGCTTCTACTCACCTGTAATACTGAGCGAGCTGGGCTTCGACAGGCACATCAGGCTCATAGCCGAGGGCGGCATGATAATAGCAGTGGGCGCGATTGTAGGTTACGTGGTCGCCTTCGGCCTCGCAGAGAACATAGGGCGGAGGTACCTGACCATAGTGGGATTCCTTGTCATGACAGTCCTGCTCTTCCTGGGCTCATTCGTCAGGATAAGCGGGCCGCTGAAACTCATACCCTTCTTCTTCCTGTTTGTCCTGTTCGAGCAGTGGGTTGGGGGGGCCGTCACCCTCTTCTACCCGGCGGAGCTGTTCCCGACAAGCGTCAGGTCCACAGTCCAGGGAACCTCCACAGCCATATCAAGGATAGGTGCGATAATGGGCGTTGTACTTTTCCCCCTACTTCAGCGTGTTCAGCTCCCTGGAGGTATTCGCATTCTTCTCCCTGGTCGGGCTGGTGATAGCCATAGCGCTCGCGCCGGAGACGAAGAGGAAGAGCCTGGAAAAGATAGTGCAGAGCATGGACGTCAACGCAAAACTCTGAACCCTCGGGGGCCTACCGCAGGCTTACGGGACAGTGGTGCACCATGGAAAGGCTTTATAACACAGAAACCATAGTATTTCCCAAACCTGGGCCAAAAGCTCCTGGTCAGAACTCGCTGGGGGGGCATGGGGGGGTACTGCGGCCTGCGGAGAGAAGGCCAACTGGAATATATATATTCCAGAGTGGCCGCTGAGAGAGTGTTCCCCGCGGCGGAACCTCATGTGCGGTGAGAGGGGGGGTCTGGGCCTCCCTGGCAGGCAGGGACCCCCAGGGGGGGCGGGGGGGTGGGCCGTGTGAGGGCTGGTGCATGTCCATGCACGTCTTTCTGGAAAGGGTGTGAACGATGGAGGTAAGGGTCAGGGACATAATGACAAGGGATCCGATCAGGTACCGGGTGCCTAGCAACATACAGGAGGTAGTGAGCGTCCTGATAAGGAACAACATAACCGGCCTGCCGCTGGTGGACCAGAGAGGAAAATACGCAGGCGTGATAAGCAGGAGGGACATATTCGAGCACCCTAACGAGAGCCAGACTGCCATGGTCATGAGGAGGGCAAACACCGTCCTGGAGGATGACAGCATTGAGACCGCGGCAAGGGAGCTCTTCAGGCAGGGAAGGAGGCACCTGACTGTGACGAACAGGGATAACGAGGTTGTCGGCATGCTGACGCCGCAGAACTTCATGAAAATAGTGGTTGAGAGGTTCTCGGGCGTCAAGGTAAAGGACGTCATAAGGAGGACGGCGTTCCCCCATATGGGAGAACACGCCGATCAGCGTCCTGCCAACGATATTCAGGGTATCCAAGACATATGCGTGCCCGGTGGTCGATGAGAACGGGGGGGACTTTGTGAGCCTCATAACTGACAGAGACATATTCGACCACGTGGACCTGAAGAGCACCAGGACTCCAACAGAATCCGGCATAGCAGACGATGAGGACCCCTGGTCCTGGACGGGGGGGATCAGGAACGTTGTCACGTACGTGATAGAGAGAACTCATGTGTCACTCCCCAAGATACCTGCCAAGGAGATCATGGTGAAGGACCCGAAGGTGGTCTATGTGAACGATTCCCTCTCACATGCAGCGAAGATCATGATGGAGGGGGAACTACAACCAGCTCCCCGTCCTGGAGAGCAGCGAGAGGCTGGCAGGCATGCTCTACGATATAGACATAATGGGTGTCTTCAATGATATATGAGGAAGTCATAGAACTGGCGAAGAGGCGGGGGGGCTTCTTCTGGCCTTCCTTTTCTGTTTACGGCGGTACAAGGGGGGGTTTCTACGATTACGGCCCGCTGGGCGTCCTCATGAGGGACAACATCGTCAGGGTCTGGAAGGAGGAGTATATGAGAGAGGGGGGCCGTGTTCATAGACACGCCTGTCCTCGCACCGCAGCCTGTGTTCAAGGCATCGGGCCACATAGACAGGTTTAGTGACCTGGCTGTGGAGTGTCCCTCGTGCAGGAGCAAGTTCAAGCTGGAGAGCGTGCTGAAGAGGAACGGCATAGGAAAGGTGCCACTGAACGTTGAGGAGGCAAACGGCGTCCTCACCTCTGTGGAGGTGAAGTGCCCGGAGTGCGGTGCCAGGCTGAGGGAAGCCTACGACTTCAACCTCATGTTCCCAGTTCAGGGGAAGGAGGAAACCCTGTACCTGAGGCCTGAGACCGCACAGGGCATCTTCGTGAACTTCAGGCTCCTGAACAACGTGGCCAGGAACAGGCTCCCGATGGCGGCCGCACAGCTTGGCAAGGGCTTCAGGAACGAGATATCGCCAAGGCAGGGCCTCATAAGGATGAGGGAGTTCACCCAGGGCGAGGTGGAGGTCTTCCTCGATCCAGAGAGGAAGGAGTGGAAGGAGATACCGGATTATGAGGAGATCCTCTTCGTCCCCCCCAACACAGGTAGGCCAGTGAGGGCAACGCCAAGGGATGCATTCGAAACAGGCATAGTGAAGAACAAGGCCCTGGCATACTTCATACTCAAGACCCACAGGATCCTCACATCCGTGGGCATAGAAAAGGGGGGAAGATCAGGTTCAGGCAGCACGAGAAGGAGGAGCTGGCCCACTACGCCAGCGACAGCTGGGACGCTGAGGCCAACCTTGATGACGAGTGGATTGAGGTGGTTGGGATAGCTGACAGGGGGGGCACGTACGACCTCAGCAGGCACCAGCAGTTCTCCGGGCAGCCCCCCCTAACGGTAACCGTGGACGGCAGGGAGATCCTGCCTTGCGTTGTGGAGCCGTCATACGGGATCGACAGGATCTTCATGGCAGTGCTCATGACCTCCCTCTACACCAGGAGCAACGGCTTCAGGGTGCTGCGCCTCCCGCCCCCCCACGTGGCGCCGTACCACGCAGCTGTCTTCCCCCCCTCCAGAAGAAGGGGGCTTGAGGAGAGGTCGAGGCAGCTTTTCGAATCACTGCAGGCGAAGGACCCTTACATATACTACGACGAGAGCGGCTCCATTGGGAAGAGGTACGCCAGGCAGGACGAGATAGGTACGCCTTTCTGCATAACTGTGGACTACCAGACGCTGGAGGACGACAGCGTGACTGTGAGGTTCAGGGACACCGCGGAGCAGGTGAGGGTGCAGGCAAAGGACTTGCTTGAGAGCAGCGACCTCCTATCTTTCCTTGAAGGGCTTTGGAAGAGCAGGGAGGCAGTCTAGGCCTGCCCCCCCTCCCTCTCGACACTTATGATGCCCGCCGGGCAGGACTTGCTGGCTTCCATGACACAGCCCAGTTCGCTCTCCTGCACGACTTCCCTGCTCACCGCCGCCTTGCCCTCGTCGTCCATGTAGAAGAACTGCGGGCATATCGCGGTGCATATGGCATCAGACATGCACTTCTCCCTGTCGATCCTTATCCTGTACTTGACCATTCAGCCTTTCCTCCTCCTGATTATCTTCTGGAGGGCATTGTAGGCCAGGAGGGCACACTTCTCCCTGTTTGGCCCAAGGGAAACGCCGAGGTTTCTTAAAATATCTTCCTCAGTGATCCTTGATATTTCTGACACTGTCTTCCCCCCCTTCACTGTATCCGTGAGTATGGACGCGGAGGCCTGGCTTATGGAACAGCCGCGGCCCACGAACTTTATATCTGAGAGAACGTCACCCTGGAACCTGACCGTCAGCCTCACCGCATCTCCGCACACCGGGTTGTACTCAAGTATCTGGTCATCCGGGCTCTCGATCTCCCCCCCGTAGTTGTGCGGGGAGCGGTAGTGGTCCAGTATTATCTCGATGGCCTCATCCTCATCCCTCATCCGTACACCTCCATTGCCCTCTCTATGGCCTCGAAGAGGGCATCCACGTCACTCCTGTCATTGTATATATAGAATGACGCCCTTGATGCCGCCACAAGACCAAGGCGGTGTATCAGGGGGCATCGCGCAGTGGTGGCCCGACCTGACCGCGACGTTATGCCTGTCCAGGGATGACGCGACGTCATGGGGGTGTATCGCCTTTCCCAACGCTATCTCCTTGCCTGAGTCCAGAGGCGGGATCTCCCCCCCAAGGTTGAATGTGTAAACCCCCCCTCCCCCCTGCGCTCCACATCCCTCGGGCCGTAGGAAACCAGCGACGCCAGGCCGAGGTCCCCCCCTTCCCTTTCCAGCACATACCTCATGAGGCCCCCCCTTTCGTGTTCCCTCACGTTAGCCATCCCTATCCTTTCAAGGTAGTCCACTGCGGCGCCCAGGCCTATTGCAGCCTCCACGTCGGGCGTGCCAGCCTCGAACCTCAGGGGAGGGTCAAGGAACGTTGATTGCTCAGTGCTGACGGTCTGTATCATCTCGCCTCCGCCCAGGAATGGAGGGAGAGACCTCAGCATCTCGTACTTCCCGTAAAGCACACCTGAACCGTTGGGCCCGAGCATCTTGTGGCCAGAGAAGGCCATGAAGTCGCAGTCGATCCTCGAGACGTCCACGGGCATGTGTGGCACACCCTGGCACCGTCCACTATGAATACTGAACCGTTCTCGTGCGCCATCTTTGATATCTCCTGAAGGTCGTTTATAGTGCCCAGGACGTTGGACACATGCGTGACGCTCACCACCTTTGTCCTCCTGTTCAGCTTGCTCTTGAGGTCCTCCATGTCCAGGAGGCCATGCCCGTCTATATCCACATACCTTATCCTGAACCTACCGCCGGATACGAGCTGCCACGGCACTATGTTGGAGTGGTGTTCCATCACAGTCAGGAGGATCTCGTCCCCGGGAGAGAGCGAGCGAGAAAGGGTATAGGCCAGGAGGTTCAGGGATTCCGTCGCGTTCCTCGTGAAGACGATCTCGTTCTCCTCAGCCCCTATGAAGCGGGCCACCTTTTCCCTTGCGCCCATGAACTCTTCCGTGGCCCTCTCACTGAGCCTGTATATGCCGCGGTGGACGTTACTGCAGTAGTTCTCGTAAAATTCCCTGACCGCATTTATTACCTGCCTTGGTTTCTGTGTGGTTGCTGCGCTGTCCAGGTATACGAGGTTCGGGTTGTTCTGAAAAATCGGGAAGTCCTGCTTGATCCTTGCGACATCAAGCATTTATATCCAGTTCCTTCACGAACCTCTCCACTGCGCTCCTGAACCTGGGGTGGCTTGCCCTGTCGGCCACTGAGGCTATGAAGCCCTCAGCCACCATGCTCTTGGCCTCCCCCCCCGCAGGTATGCCCCCCCTGGACCTCAGGTAGAAGACCTGCTCCTCGTCAAGGCTGCTGATGGCAGAGGCATGCTTGGACCTGGTGTCGTTGTTCTTTATCATGAGGCCTGGCTTGGAGTTTGCATAGCCCTCCTTGGAGAGGAGGAGTATCTTGGAGTCGTAGAAACCCGAGGACTTCTTTGCCACCTCCTCCAGGTCAACGTTCCCCCTGTGTATTGTCACGCTCTGCCCTGAAACTACGCCCCTCACCTGTATGTCAGATGTGGACCCTATACCGAGCTGGAAACTGCTGTCCCTGATGTCCATCTTCTGGGTGCCTGCGCTGAAGCTTATCCCGTTGACCCTGAAGTCGCTGTAGTCGCCTGCCTGCTGGGACTCGTTGCTGAAGAGCACCTTGGCTGAACCGTAGTTGATGTGGTAGATATTGAAGGCAGAGTACCTGTCCTGGAACGACTTCACGTATGTGATGTCCGTTGTCGTCTTCTCCTTCTCTTGGAGGTAGTTGAACTCCACCTTGGAGCCCTGCCCCCCCATTATGAAGTATATGGTCTTGCCGTGTACACCGTCGCCCTGGCCTGTGCTCATGTCATGCTCAAAGAGCCTCAGGTTCGCGTCCCTGCCCACTATGACCACATTCTTCAGTGCATACGAGATGCGTGAGTCCCATTCGACGTGTATGTCGACCTGCGCAGTGGCGCCGTCGGCCACCTCTATGAAGTAGCCGTTCTGCCAGGCAGAGTTGATCAGGAACTCGATCTTGTCGTCCCCCCCGAACTTGTCAAAGACCTTTGCCCTCAGCGTCTCCAGGTGCTCCTCCATGGCACCGCGCATGTCCGTTATGATGACCCCCCCGGGCTGCACCTTCCCCACTGAGAAGTTCAGGCCGTACAGGGCCGCGTCCTCACCGTCCTCACGGGTCGCAGTGGATAGCTGGGACGATGAGGCGTCCTGGTAGACCAGTGCCTCGACCTCCCTCTTCCCTATCTCAACGTAGTCCTTTACCGTCGGGCTCTCCTTGTAGTCCCTCACCGGGGGGGCCCTGAGGAAGGCCAGGAAGGCATCCCTCCTGTACTCATATGCACTGTCGTTGAGCCTTGTCTTCAGTGTGTCCAGGTAGTTATCCATGTCTCATCCCACTGCGCCCAGCTTGTTCATCTCCAGCTTTATGAGCCTGTTCATCTCCACAGCAAACTCCATGGGTATTTCCTTCATGACGTCGTCAAGGAAGCCCAGCACTATCATGGAGCTTGCCTCGTCCTCGCTGAGGCCCCCCCTGGACCTCAGGTAGGTGAGCTCCTCCGTGCCTATCCTGCCCACCGTGGCCTCGTGCGCAAATGTAGCCGTTGGCTCGTAGATCTCATCGTGCGGGAAGGTGTAGGAAGTGCTCTCGTCGTTTATCAGGAGCGCATCGCACTGCACGTGTGCCTTGGAGTAGACAGCACCCTTGTTCATCCTCAGCAGGCCCCTGTATATGGCCTTACCGTCCTCTATGCTTATGCTCTTGGCCACTATCCTCGAACTGGTGTATGGGGCCAGGTGGAGGGCCTTCGCGCCCGTGTCCTTCACGGTGCCAGGGCCTGCAAGGGAGATGTTGAGGTTGTGCGTGCTTGAGTACGGGCCCCCTCAGGTACGATGACGGGTATATCATTGTGACTTTGGAGCCAAGGGAGCCGCCGACCCACTCCATCTGTGCGCCCTCGTCGACCCATGCCCTCTTCGTAGGCATGTTGTAGACGCTCTTGGACCAGTTCTGGACGCTCGTGTACCTCACCTTCGAGTACTTCTTTGCGTATATCTCAACTATGGCGCTGTGTAGCGAGTTCCTCTCGTACCTGGGTGCAGTGCACCCCTCTATGTAGTGAGCGGAGGCGCCCTCGTCCACGATAACAATCGTGTGCTCGAACTGGCCCGTGGACTCGCCGTTCATCCTGAAGTAAGTCTGGAGTGGCAGGTCTATGTGCACACCCTTGGGAACGTAGAGGAATGAGCCACCGGACCAGACTGCACCGTTCAGTGCGGCGAACTTGTTGTCCGTGAACGGGACAGCCTTGCAGAAGTAGTCCTTCACAAGGTCAGGGTACTTCTTCACGGCCGAGTCTAGGTCCATGAAGACGACGCCCTTCTCCTCCCAGGTCTTCTTCAGGTGGTGGTAGACGCCCTCACTGTCGTACTGTGCCACTGAGCCCGCCAGGTACTTCTGCTCCATCTCCGGTATACCGAGCTTCCTGAACGTCTCCTTTATCTGCTCTGGCACCTCGTCCCAGTTGTTCACCTTCCTGTCATCCGGCTTCGAATAGTACTCTATGTTGTCCCAGTCGATGCCCGAGAGGTCTGGACCCCCCCAGGTGGGCACGGGCTTGGACTGGAAGATTTCAAAGGCCTTCAGCCTGAGCCTCCTCATCCAGTCCGGCTCCTTCTTTATCTCCGATATCTCCTCTACCACCTTCCTTGTCAGGCCCCCCCTGCCCGTAGAGTAAACAGGCTTCACGGGATCGCTGAACTCCCAGTCAGCGCCCTTTATGCTCTTCAGTTCCTCCAGCAGCCTCTCGATCTGCTCCTCCTTTGACACTTCAACTTCCATTTACGCCACACTCCTCAACCAGTCATAACCCTCTTCCTCGATCTTGAGGGAGAGCTCTTTATCGCCATCCTTCACGATCCTTCCATCTATAAGCACGTGAACGAACTCAGGTTCGATGTTCTTCAGTATCCTCTGGTAGTGAGTGATGATCAGGAAGCCCACGTCCTGGCTGTAGTACTCCCTTATCTCATCGGCCACCAGCTTGAGGGCATCAACGTCCAGGCCCGAGTCGATCTCGTCAAGCACCACTATCTTGGGCCTCAGTATTATCATCTGCAATATCTCGAACCTCTTCCTCTCGCCTCCGGAGAAGCCGTCGTTCACGGCCCTTGAGAGGAAGCTCTCGTCTAGGCCGACCTTCTTCAGGTGTTTCTTCACGTTGTCAAAGAACTCGTTCACACCGGTCTTGTCCTCTGGGTGCAGCTGCTTGAATGCGGTCCTAAGGAACGTTGATATCTTGACGCCCGGAATCGATATGGGGTTCTGGAATGCCAGGAAGAGGCCTGCCCTTGCCCTCTCCTCGGGCGTTGCGTAAGTTATGTCCTTCCCGTCCAGCAGTATCTGCCCCCCCCAGTCACCTGGTAGCTCGGGTGACCGATCAGCACGCTGCCGAGGGTGGTCTTGCCGGCCCCCCCGTTGGCCCCCCCATGAGTGCGTGTATCTCGCCACCCCCCCTCACTGTCAGGTTAACTCCCTTGAGGATCTCTTTGTTTTCCACGGTCGCCCTGAGATCCCTGATGATCAGTTCGCTCATCTTGATAGCACCAAATAGAGCATCAGTTAACATATTTAAACACTTTGAAATGTCTAAAGTGACCAAAGTATAAATACAAAGTTTGTATACATTCCATGTAAATGGACAACCAGGGATTCGAGGATTCGCTAACTACGCTGTTCGGCCTGTGAAGGCCGAGATACTGAGGGAGCTGAGCACCTCAGAGAGGAGCGCAGGCTCCCTATCGGAACTCCTGGGAATAAACAAGACAGCAGTGAAGGAACACCTGGAGACGCTTGAGAAGAAAGGCTACATAAGGTCCTACTTCAAACACCAGAGCTCCGGAAGGCCAGGCAAGTTCTATGAATTAACAGAGAAGGGAATGGAGCTCTTCCCCAAGAGGTATGCTGAGTTTTCTGCGCTCCTGCTCCAGGAGGTCGAGAGGGAGCTGGGGGGGCAGGAAAGGCTCAACGCCATACTCTCAAGGATGGCGGACAGGCTTGTTGAGAGCGTCGGGTGGAGCGGCAACCTGGATGAGGGGGGGACGACCAGGGAGGGCAAGATCAGAAAACTCGGAGAGTTCGTCTCGATGCTCAACAGGCTTGGCTACTACGCCAGGCTGGAGATAGGCGAGGACTGCGTCAGGATAGTGAGGCACAACTGCATCTTTTACGAACTGGCGAAGGCGAGCAACAGGTTCATATGCAGTTCCCTAGAGAGGGAGGTAATATCCAAGGGCCTGAGCAGCAAGGCGAGGATAAGCGAGACCTTCTCTGACGGCGGAAAGAGGTGCGTTGTCGAGATCGACCTATGAGCAGCCCATTACTTCAGGACCTGTAAGAGTATAAGCGCATCTATCATGTACTGTATGGCGAAACCCGCCACAAGGAGTCCGAATATCCTGGTTATCGCCTTAATGAGCCTCGGGCCCATCATGGTGGCTATCCGCACAGAGTAGTGGAAAAACAGGTAGACGAGTGCGAACAGTATGACGATGGAAACCAGGGTGAAGGCCTTGGTCACCACAGAGCCCTTCATGAGGATTATGACGAGGGAGATGGCACCAGGGCCAGCAAGCATGGGCGTGGCCAGTGGTACTATACCGACGTCCTCCACTGAGCTGCCGCCAGCCGATGGCGGTTTGTCTCCCTCCCTCACCATCTCTATCCCCATTATCAGTAGTATCAGGCCGCCAGAGATCTCAAGTGCTGCTATTGATATGCCGAAGAAGTAGATTATGTACACCCACAAGCGCGAAGAACACGAGGATGGCGGCACCGTAGAGTGAGGCCTCACGGCTCACGCTCTCCTTCTTTTCCGCGCTCAGTGTACCTGTCACGGCTACAAATATGACGAGACTCCCGAACGTCGATAACGACGAACAGCGGTATGAACACCTTCAGGAACTCTATGGTGGGGGATGCCATGTCCGGGAGTTATCGCTGGTTAGGATTAAATGTTCCCAGATAATCGCAAAAACTTATGTACCTAAAGGTTTAGAGATAAAACATTTTAAATTAGTAATGAATGGAGTTTCATCATGAACGTCCTGATACTCGGTGTTGACGGTTACATAGGCTGGCCCCCCCTCGCACTGAGGCTCCTGAAAAGGGGGGCACATGGTATACGGTGTGGACAGTTTCTTTACCAGGAGGCGTGTGAAGGAGGTACATTCAGATTCCGTGCTGCCGATTGAGCCTTCAGCATAAGGAACAAGAAGCTGCACGCCAGGATGCAGAAGCAGGTCACATTCTTCAGGGGGGGTGACGTGAGCGATGCCAAGTTCATGTACGACGTTGTTGAGGCCAGCAGGCCAGATGTCATCGTGCACCTTGCGGAGCAGAGGTCTGCACCGTACTCCATGATTGGCCTCAAGCAGGCGACCGAGACCATGGTGAAGAACATCGTGAGCACCCTGAACCTGATATACGCGGTGAAGGACATCGTGCCTGAGGCCCACATACTGAAGATGGGGGGGACAATGGGTGAATACGGCACCCCCAACATAGACATACCTGAGGGTTTCTTCGAGGTTGAATACAATGGAAGGAGGGACTACCTGCCGTTCCCCAAGTTCGCCAGTTCCTGGTACCACTGGACAAAAGTGCACGACTCTAACAACCTCATGTTCGCGAGCAAGGTGTGGAACCTCTCAGTGACCGATGTGATGCAGGGGGGGTCGTATACGGCACGAGGACGCCAGAGATTGTCGAAACTGGCCTCTACACAAGGTTTGATGTGGACGAGGTGTTCGGCACCGCCCTCAACAGGTTCTGCGCGCAGGCAATTGCAAACCTGCCTATAACGCCCTACGGCAAAGGCGGGCAGACCAGAGGGTTCATATCCCTTGAAGACAGCGTGCAGTGCCTGACCCTCCTAGCGGAGAACCCCCCCCGGACAGGGGGGGAGAGTACAGGGTGTTCAACCAGTTTGACGAGCACTACTCCGTCCTCAAGCTCGCCACAATCGTGAAGGAAGTTTATGAGGAGGAGTTCGGAGGCATTGCGGAAATAAAGCACGTCGAGAACCCCAGGGTGGAGAAGGAGGAGCACTACTACAACCCTATCCATGAGAACCTGAAGAAGCTGGGCTTCAGGAGGACGAAGGAGCTGAGGGATGAGGTTGAGCTCATGCTCCAGGACCTATCACAGTTCAGGGACAAGATACTCTCGATGAGGGAGGTCATAGAGCCCAGGACGTTCTGGAAGGAGAGCAGGGGGGGCCTGGTTCAGGGGGGGGAGAAGGTGGTGGAGGAATCGTAGCTCCTCCTGAGCACATCAAGGTAGCTCTCCTTTGTGCCAACACTTGCCCAGTCCTCCCTTTCCACTCTGACGTATGTGCAAGCCAGGCCCCCGCGTATGGCCTCGTCAATTGCAGGGGGGGTGAGCTCCTGCCTTCCCGCAAGCTTCGACCTTATTGATGTGGGCAGGACATAGACAGCGCACATGGCCAGTTTGCTCTTTGGGGGGGTGTGCGGCTTTTCCTCCACACCCGTCACCCTTTCGCCATCCACAACCGCAACCCCGTACCTCCTCGGGTCGTCCACCTCCATGAGGCACAGGGCCATGTCAGCCCTTGAGCCTGCCTCCATCAGTGATGCCAGGGATCTAGTTTTCAGGAGGATGCCGTCGCCCGCGTTCAGGAGGAACTTGCTTCCCTTCACCCTGGAGAGGCCTATCCTGACAGCCTCCCCGTAACCTGTCTTTTCCCTCTGGAACACTATTTCGCACTCGGGGGGGAAGTTCCTGCTCACGTAGCTCTCTGTGCACGTATCGTTGGGATCGAGGACGCAGACAACGTGCTCACAACCCACCTGGAGCATCCTCGTTATGACGCAGTCGATCATGGGCCTGAGGACGAGCCTGCCATCCCTCCTGTCGTACACCGGGAGGAGTTCCTTCCTGAGCTTACCGTCAAGGCCAGAGCGTGTCCCGAGGCCAGCCGCGGTCACCAGGCCGTACATGCTTCCCGTCATGGGGGGGCACGACCTAAAAATAGCATGTGCCTGGCGGCATTGGAGAAGCACTTTCCCTGGCACCAAGTGGATGGGAGGTTTTGCGGAGGCCATTTCACTATGATAGGTGGTGCCCCATGTGGCTATCTTTATAATCGAACCGTGAGATCAAGGTAGCATGGAAGGTTACGATGGCCAGTTCCTCACCATGGACGACTACGAGTTCGATGGCAGGCGGGTATACGTCAGGCTGGACATTAACTCACCCATCAACCCCCATAACCGGCGAGATCATAGGTTCCTCGAGGTTCCGCTCCCATGTGGAGACTGTAAACCTCCTAAGGCACTCCAAGGTTGTCCTTGTAGGCACCAGAGCAGACCTGGGAAGGAGGACTTCACCTCGCTGAGGCAGCATGCCATGGAGATGCAGAGGGTTCTCGGCCGGAGGGTACAGTTCATCGACGAGCTATTCGGAGAGAGGGTGAGCAGGGAAGTCCTCTCTATGTCCGACGGAGACATAATCATGCTCGAGAACACCAGGTTCTATTCGGAGGAGGCCAACCTTGATACAGAGGATATCGAGGTCATGGAGAGGACCCATATCGTGCAGAACCTCTCGAAGCTCTTCGACTATTATGTGATAGACGCCTTTCCGGCCATACACAGGGCACAGACCTCGCTTGTTGGCTTCAGGAGGATCAGGCCAAACGTTGCGGGGAGGCTGATCCAGAGGGAGGTGTCCATGCTCGACAGGTTCCTGAGGAGCAGGGACAGGCCAAAGTACGCCATACTGGCAGGCGCGAAGATCGACGATTCCATAAAGGTGGCGAGGTCGTTCCTCAGGTCAGGCCTCGTTGACAGGGTCATCACCGGCGGCGTGGTCGCAAACGCTTTCCTCTGGGCGGCCGGCAGGCACATAGGGAAGAAGAACATGGAGTTCATAAAGAAAAACAACAAGAACTATGAGGAGCTCCTCGAGACCTGCCGCTCGCTCCTTAGGGACTACGGCGACAGGATCGTGATGCCCGTGGACGGTGTCCTGAGCCCCTCAGGGAAGAGGCACATACTGACGGAACCGGTGCCCGATGACCAGATCCTGGCAGACATAGGCGTGGATACAATAGTGCAGTACTCCGAGATGGTTGCATCCGCAAGGGGGGGCATCTTCATGAACGGCCCCCATGGGAATGTACGAGATAGAGGAGTACTCCGCCGGCACCTTCGAGGTCTTCAGGGCTGTTGCCTCCAGCGACGGCATAACCGTGGCAGGTGGTGGGCACACACTGAGCGCTCTGGAAAAGCTGGGCGCAATCAACAGGATAACACATGCGTCCACGGGTGGTGGCGCACTGATAAGCTATTTATCCGGTGAGAAAATGCCAGTACTGGAAGCGCTCAAGGAGAGCCGTGCAATTTTCAAGGGTAGGTGAACATGGCCGGGGAAGAGCAAGTCGATGTGGCAGAGCAGATACAGTACATCAAGGGCCTCATAGACACAACGGAGGCACAGATACAGGTACTCAGCAGGGCGCTGGAAGACATGATCAGGGCAAGGTCGATCCTTGAGGATGCCAGCCTCAGGTCATCGAAGAGCCTGCGCGTATCCATAGGTGCCGGGATATATGTGGACGCTAAGCTCAACCTTGAGGAAAAGGTCATGGTGCCCATAGGCTCTGACACGTACATACAGGAGAGCGCAGAGGACGCCGTGAAGAGGCTGAAAAGCAACGAGGAGGAGGTAAAGGACAGCCTGGGCAGCTTTACGCCCAGAGGGATGAGCTCACGATAAGGTACAACAACCTCCTGGCCCTTGTGCAGGCATCCGCTCAGGGTAGATAGAGATGTTTGATGGCCTCAGGAAGAAGTTTGCAGCACTCTTCGGCCGGGGCGGTGGCAGCGAGGAGGTAGTCAAGAGGGCAGAGGTGGAGGAGAAGATCCTGGAGATCCTCCTCGAGGCAGACGTCTCTCTGGAGACGGCGGAGAAGATCGTGAAGAGGATGGAGGAAAGGGTCAGGGCCATGGGCCGCAAGGTCGGCATGAACGACCTCAGGGAGGCCCTGCGTTCCGTCGTTGTCGAGATGCTCCAGGGCGCCAGGCCACCGGTGGACATAATGGAGCAGGCCAAGAAGCCATACGTGATCCTCTTCCTAGGCATAAACGGCACAGGGAAGACAACGACCATAGGCAAGATGGCGCACCTCATCAAGAAGAGCGGCAGGAGGGTCGTGATAGCCGCAGGGGACACGTTCAGGGCAGGTGCCATAGAGCAGATAGCGATACTGGGGGGGAGCAGGTGGGCGTCAGCGTCATAAAGCACAGCTCTGGCGGTGACCCGGCTGCGGTGGCCTACGACGCAATAGAGCACGCTGCTTCCAGGGGGCATAGACTTCGTGCTCATAGATTCTGCAGGGAGGATGCAGACCAACAGGAACCTGATGGACGAGATGAAGAAGATAAAGAGGGTGGCAAAGCCAGACCTCACCCTCCTGGTCATAGACGCCGTCGTTGGCCAGGACGCAGTGAACCAGGCCAGGGCCTTCGCAGAGGCTGTGGGATTCGACGGCGTGATACTGACCAAGCTGGATACAGACGCACGCGGCGGTGCTGTCATAACGGTCGCAGAGGAGGTCGGCAAGCCCATATACTATCTAGGCGTGGGACAGGGCATGGACGACCTCATGCCCTTTGACCCTGTGTGGTACGCGAACAGGATAGTGCCGTCACCTGAGTGACGACATTATCTGCGACACTGTCTTGACGTCCAGGTCTGTGTTGAGAAGGGGGGGTATGTTCTCTATGTTGGCCAGCTTTATTGCCAGTTCGTCCACCCTGTCAGGCTGGATGTAGACAACCGCTGCGGCTTGAGTGGGTGCACCCTTATGGCAATCATTGGGCTCCTCCCCCCCATCTTGACGCCTGTGAAGAATATGATCCTCTGGCTTGACCAGCCGTATATTTTTGAGTATTCCGAGTATGAGAAGGAGAGTATGGCCTTGACCCCCCCGTCCAGGATCGTGTATCCCCCCCTGATGTACCTGTTGAGGCCCACGGAGGAGCAGTTGGTTCCGCTTATGAGCCTCATGACCCTCTCCAGGCTTATGTCATGGTTGTAGTCCTTTATGTCTATCAGGGCGTCGGAGGGCACTCCTGTGCTGTACCGCCTTATCACCGGGCCTCCCCCCCTGGCCTTGTCTATCTCTATGAGGGCGTTAACTATCTTCCTGATGGATGCGACACCCGGCGACTTCCTCCTGCCCTTCTCATAGTCGCTTATCACCGATGGCGTGATCTTGAGGTATTCCGAAAGCTCCAGCTGCGAGATCCTGAACTCTTCCCTCCACTTCTTTATGGTCTTGCCCGGGTTGTCGGACATCGTTATTTCTCCGGCTATTTTCTCCTCGAGCTCCACGGATCGCTAAGAGCTTTATTATTTAAAAATTTGCCGTATGCAGAATCGTCTTTTGACGATTCCAACACGCAGGCCATGGAAATGGCTGGACCCAACTGGAGGTCTATGGGAGGCCGCACCTCAGTGTGTCGGCTTCCTGCGGCCCGTTTATCGCAATGCCTGACGGTATCTTGGGGTAGAAGTAGGTGGACTTCTGCGGGAGCAGGTGGCCTGACGATACGACGGCCATGAACTGCTCCTTGTTCCATGGTGGCATTATGATTGAGAAGGAGGCCCTCTTGCTGTCCACGCTTGATATTGCTGCCGAGAGGTCATGGGTGTAGCGCACAGCCCCCCCGGGCTGCCTTTCCTCATCTATGGAGAGCACCCTCTTCATTATCACCTGGCTCAGCAGCTCAATGGGAGTTGCCTGCTCCCCCCCAGGGATTCGATTATCTGCAGGGCTGCCGGTGTAGGCTCAAGTGAGTGGAACTGGCCGTCATAAACGTACATTATGTCCTGCCTCTGCACGCTACCCTCCGTGCCCATCCTGAAGAAGTCCGACATCCTCTTCCTGTACTGCGAAAACGGCCCTGCGTCAACTATGACCCTGTGTATGCCCGATATGAGGAGGCCCCCCCTGTCATATATTGTGGTCACGTAGGCCATCACCCTTGACCAGAAAGACCCGCAGCCTGTGCCGGCCCTGGCCGCGAGCCTGCGTGTGGCCTCCAGCCTGTGGTGCCCGTCTGCGACCACAGCCCTGTCATGTTTCAGCGTCTCCTGGATCTCCCTGATCATGTCAGCATCGGTCACGAAGTGGACTGAATTCATAACCCCCCCAATGGGTTCCTCGAACTCCCTTGGGTCAGACGCCTGCATTGCCCTGCGCAGCACCCTCTCAAGGTTCCTGTTCTGGACGGTGAGGAATATGGGTTCCAGATGGCTCCCAGTGGCCTCCATTACCCTGAGCCTCTCCTGTACTGCCCATTCGAATGTCCTCTCATGCGGTATTATGTCGCCCCTGTCCGGGAAGACCTCAACGTTGCATATCACGCCCGTCCTGGATATCCTTTCGTGGCCCATCCTGAAGGACTGCTGCAGCACAATGACGGCATCGCTGGCCATCCTTACAAGTACGCCCTCCCTTATCCACTCCCTCAGGAGCCTCGCAGACTCCCCGGGCCGTCAGGGCCAGGAAGCGTGAGGTGAGATATGTTGTGGGGGGGATTTGATTTCAGCTGCCTCTCCTGCTCCGGAGAGATCGTGTCGAATGGTGGCGATGTGACCGCACTGCCGATGTCCCTGAAGACCAGGGGGGGCCTGAAAGGCTCAATCCTCATTCCGGATCACTGAGCACGCCCTGTATGGCCTCAATATCCATCCCGTATCCTTCCTCCCCCCCAGTGGCGTCTCCAGGATCATGGGTATGTCGGAGAACCTCCTGTCGTTCACGAAGTTCGATATCCCCCCCTCGAGGCCAAGTGTTCCCTGGCCTATCTGCTCATGCCTATCGACCCTGCTCCCGCGCCCCCCCTGCTTCGAGTCGTTCAGGTGGAAGCCCATGAGCCTCTGGAGGCCCACTTCGCTCTTGAACTGGTCCATGGTCTCCATGTAGCCCTCCCTGCTCCTTATATCGTAACCTGCTGCCCACACGTGGCAGGTGTCGAAGCATATGCCCAGTACCTCCTTCCTGGAGGAACTGTCGATTATCTGGGCCAGCTGCTCAAACGTGTGGCCCACTGAATTTCCCTGGCCTGCAGATGTCTCTATGAGGATGTGGGCACTGAAGCCCTCTGGCACGCTGGCGTCGATGGCCTCCGCGATGAGGCCTATGGCCTTCTCCACAGACGTGCCCCCCCTGGATGAGCCCGGATGGAATGTAAGGAACTCCGCACCTATCTGGGCCACCCGCCTGCACTCATCTGCAAATGAATCCAGGACCTTGGCCCTGAGGTCCGGATCTGGGGGGGAGCCAAGGTTCAGGAGGTAGGAAGCGTGGACCATGACGCCCTTCATGCCCATGCTCCTCACGCCCTCTCTGAAGGCAGAGACGTCGCTATCTTCAAGGGGGGCTTGCTCTTCCACTGCCTCTGGTTCTTCGAGAAGATCTGGAAAGTCCTGAACGAGAACCTCGAGGCCCTCTCCGGGGGGGCAGTGCTTAGCCCCCCTGCCGTGGAGACGTGCCCGCCGAGGAGGATCGAATCGGTCACACTGCGAGCCACGTCAATCTGAATGCGGTGTTTTATAAAAAGTTGAGCAGGGGGGCACACCTCAGGATACACCGTCCCGCATCATCATCGTTATGAACTGGTAGACGTGCAGGGCCAGGGCTGGGTTGTCGGTGTAGCCACAGGCATCGAGGTCCGCCCCGGCCAGGAGCGCCCTGGTCTTGTCACTCACTATATCTGTGGCTATGAGCCCTTCCTTCCTGTATACTGTTATGTTCGGGGGGCACCCTCTTGTTCGGAGGGGTAACAAATATCAGCTTTACCCCCCCCTCTTGATGGCATTCTCTATCTCCTTCCTCATCTCAGTCCTTATCTCCTTCACCTTAGGTGTGCATATGAATATCTCCGATTCTGTGAGGTTTATCATCTCCCCCCCTATCTTCATCATGACGTTCTGCCTTCCGTAGATCGTGTAGACCAGCTGCGGCTGGCCCTTGGAAGGCTGCAGCGCCCTCACCTGCCTGAGGTCCTCGAACAGTGACCTGACCTTGCTGGAGATCTCGTCCTCGAGCTTGTTCAGGTCCTCTGGCTTGAACATCTTGGGCCTCCCCCCCTCTGTCTCCCTGACAAAGCCCTTCTTCACCAGGGATTCCATGACCTTGTAGGCGGAGGTGCGCGGGATCTGGGCAGTGTCCGCCACAGTGTCCGCGTTGGCCACACCGTGGTAGACCAGTGCTATGAACCCCCCCTGGGCTTCATAGGCGGACAACCCTAACATCTTGAGGTTTTCCTGGATCCTGGACACCTGTTCCGGGTCAAGGGGGGGCATGTTTGGAAAGATAGTGTATGTGCTTAAATCATTTTTCCAGGGCAGTGGGGGGGAAAACCTGCACCGTTTAACGGGCCCTCCACCGCATGAGGGGCCATCAACAGCATCTGGCAGTTGGCCCGGTGCAACCTGGCAGCCACCATCTGAACAGGAATGCCTGTGACTTGGTGGGCGGCCTGCCATTCATGATTGCATGGCTGTGCTAAAGTTAAGTGCACGAAGCCATGTCCCATAACATATGATCGATGTGGAAATGGCGCAGGCCATAGTGGATAATGACGCTTACCTTTCCAGGTTCGGCATAAGCGTTACCGCGCTGGAGAAGGGGGGGTACGTCTCCCTCAAAGTCGAACTTGGCGATGGCCTGAAGAGGTTCGGTGGCATGATGAACGGCGGGGGGGCCGTGTGCTCCCTGATGGACGCTGCGGGCGGAATATCCGCAATGTGTGATGATGGCGTGGTCAATGAGTTCACCGTCAACCTGAACGTTAACTTTCTGAGGCCGGTTTCCACTGGCCCGGTTTCCGTTGAATCGAGAGTGCTGAGGAGCGGGAAGAACGTGGCCTTCTGCGACATCAGGCTGGTAGACGGCGATGGGAAACTCTGCGCAACTGGAACCGGTGTCTGGTTCCTGGTGAGGGAAGATGGGGGGGGTAGATGAGCCGGCCCCCGAGGAGAGGCATCAACACAGGGTGCCTGGAGGGCAGGAGGATTCTCGTTGCCACCGGGGGGGGTAGCATATCCATATACCGCGTCCCCGACATAATAAGGGAGATGAGGAGGGAGGGGGGGGCCAAAGTGAAGGTAGCCATGGGGGGGAAGGCGTCGCAGGCCCTCATCTCCCACGAGGTCTTCAGGTGGGCATCTGGAAACGATGTGATAACCGAGGTTTCTGGGAGGCTTGAACACATCTCTGATGTGGAGGGCTCTGACGCCCTGGTGCTCATGCCAGCCTCCTTTGACACCATAGGGAAGTGTGCCAACGGGATAGCGGACGAGGTGCAGCCACTCATGTTCAGTAACGCAGTGGGGAGTGGTGTGCCCGTGCTGTTCGTCCCGGCAATGCACCAGGGCATGTTCAGGTCTCCGGCACTGCGCAGGAACACAGACATACTCCGCTCGATGGGTGCACTGTTCGTTGAGCCTGTGGTTGAGGAGGGCAAGGCCAAGCTGGCCGGGCCTGCAGAGGTCATAGACGCTGTCGCCAGGGCGCTGGCGGGCCAGAGGGGGGGCGGGAGGTACCTCGTTGTGTCCGGCAGGGGGGGAGAGGAAGTCATCGACCAGTGAGGGTTGTTACCAACAGGTCAACTGGTCTCATGGGGGTACTGGATATCCAGGTGGCTCTACAGGCTCGGTGCTGGTGCGATCGAATACGTTGGCAACTGCTCCAGGCAGCTGCATCATACGTGAATTTCAGGCCAGCCCACACGGCCGAGGAGTTTGAGGAGGGGGTGTCAGAGGCGATGAGATCGGCCCAGTTCGACGGCGTGTTCCTGTGCGCGGCCCTGCCCGATTTCACACTGGACAGGCACCATTCAAAGATACCGAGCTCTTCAGAGGTAACACTGAAACTCACCCCCCCAGGAGGAAGATGGTCGAGGCCCTGAGGCCCTTGCAGGCCAGGAACCTTGTAGCCTTCAGGCTGACAGATTCAGGCGACAGCGACGTCTGGGGGCCATTTCGCAGGGTACGAGCCGGATGTTGTCGTGTCCAACTACTATGACGCACAGGACGGTGCCTTCGGTGATGTCAGTAACAGGTACGTGATACACACAAGGCATGGTTCCTTCGACCTGGGCGTCATGCCAAAGGAGCTGGCAGCCAGGCGGATAGTCGAGCATGTCATGGGTGTGATTCCATGAGGGCCAGCATTGTCCAGGCACCTCTCATGGACATGGAGAGGGCCATGGGGGGGTTCCTTGAGGAGAACGAAGAGAGGATATTCAGCGGTGCTGACCTGGTGGTCTTCCCGGAGAAGTGGATAACTGACAGGATGGACCAGGATGGCCCGGAGATGTCCTCACTCCTCAGGTTCTATGGGGGGGATATGAGCGCAAGGCACAGGGTACTGCTCTGCCCCGGCAGCCTGAGTGTCTACAGGGATGGGAGGCTCTTCAACAGCTCACCGCTGATCGATATGGGCAAGCTCATAGGATGGCAGGACAAGGTCTCACTGTTCAGGTCCGAGAAGAAGAGCTACACGCCGGGGAGCGAAGTGAAGGTCTTCGACACGCACCTGTGCAGGATAGGTGTGTGCATATGCTATGATGTGGACTTCCCGTACTACTGCAAGATGCAGGCCGGAATGGGTGCCAGGCTGATACTGAATCCGTCCCTCATAGATAGGGACTTCAGGGACATGTGGCACATATACGTCAGGGCCAGGTCGCTGGAGAACAGGCTGCCCTTCATATCGGTCAACTCCAGCTCTGAGATGTTCGGCTCCGGGTCCATGGTTACATGGATGGAGAGGGCAGGGAAAGGGGGGGTGCTGCTAAGGGAACTGCAGGCAGGCGATGTGTTCACTCTGGTTGAGCTGAGCACGGATGTGGCCGACCTGGTGGACACCAGGGCGGAGGAGGACCCGGGCCACTACTCCCTGAGGACGAAGTGATTCACAAGGGCCGCAACCACCTGGGGGGGAGACGAGTGGTGCGGCGTGTGGCCGGCACCATGTATTTCCGAGAACTGTGCCCTGGGCAGGCAGGAAGCCATCCTCCTCCCGTAGTCTATTGGAATCACATCGTCCTCGGTGCCCCCCCATATAACGAGCACTGGCACACCTATTCTCCCAAGGTCCTCGCATGTGAGCTTCCTCTCCCTGGTGGCGTTCCAGAAGACGTACTTCCTCATGGTCTCCTCGTCGTTCCTCCTGTCGATCGAGACGAGTCTCCTGACAAACCTCTCCCCCCCCTCCTCCCTGCCGAGTTCTGCCACAGTTGGTTCGTCCCAGCACTGTCCTCGAGCACCATCTTTTCGGGGGAGCACATAGCCGAGGGCCAGGCGCAGCGCAACCCAGCCACCGTACGAGTTGCCCATGATGGAAAAGTGATCGATGCCGACCCCCCCTGGATGAACTCCTGCAGTATCCTGCACTGGACATCGATTGATGGTTCGGGGACATCCCTTGTGGAGTAACCGTGCCCGGCCATATCTACCATGTAAAGAGCCAGGTCCGTGTCCAGGAACGGTTCCATCCGCATCCAGTTGTTCCCCCCCGACCCGCCGAGGCCGTGAAGCAGGATGAGCGGGTGCCTGCCAGCCCTGTAGAGGTATGATACGGTCCCATAGGAACTGCTGAAAGAGCGCCTCTCCATAATGGGTGATGGCAATGGCCGTGATATCGCTTGTGCAGCATGTGGTTAGATAGGGCCTTGGGCCCAGGCCTGCAGGTCGATGGGCAGGCAAAATCCCAAGGCAGACTTCACAAAAAACGATAACCTGCATCGCATTAGAGGTCGCATGGTGTTTGAGGACCTCCGTGAGTTCGTGGAGTACGCAGAGCGGTCATCCAGGCTGGCCAGAATCAGGGAGCAGGTTGACCCGGACCTGGAGCTCACCCACATAATGAGCGAGGAGCTCAGGATAGGGAAGAGGAGGACGCTGCTCTTCGAGAACGTGAAGGCTCGGAGGTGCCTGCCCTTGGAAACATATTCACCTCACCGGATGTCATGAGGGAGATCCTCGGTGGAGACCCAATGGATATAGGCATGCACCTGCGCTCCATAGTGAAGCCTCCGGATGACACTGAGAGCCTCATCGGTAGGGGCCTGTCCATGCTCAGGGAGCTGGGCGGCCTGAGGCCGAAGGTCGTTGATGGCTTCGGTTCATCCCACAGGGTGCTGGAGGAGGTCGACCTATACAGGTACCCGATATGCAGGACGTGGCCACAGGACGCGGGGCCATTCATAACCTTACCTCTCGTGATAACCAGGAACCCGGAGACGGGCCAGAGGAACGTCGGCATGTACAGGATGCAGGTCTACGATTCAGAGACCACGGGCATGCACTGGCACATCCACAAGGGGGGGGCGCAGAGAACATGGGTGCCACAAGGAAGGAGATGGATGTGGCAGTGGTCATAGGGAGCGACCCGCTGACCATATTCAGCGCAGTGGCACCTTTGCCAAACGGCATAGATGAGTTCTCCTTCAGGGGGCCTCCTGGCCAGGAGGCGCTTCGAGCTCGTGAGGGGGGGCAGACAGTCGCTCTTGAGTACCCTAGGAACGCAGAGATAGTACTTGAAGGCTATGTGGACCCATCAGAGACCAGGGTCGAGGGCCCGTTCGGCGACCACACTGGCTACTATTCACTGGAAGACCAGTTCCCGGTGTTCCACGTGAGGAGGGTCATTGAGAGGAAGAACCTGTATATCCAACCACCATCGTTGGAAAACCTTGGCACGAGGACGTGGTGATCGGGAAGGCCATAGAGCGCATGTTCCTGCCGATCATACAGGTGCAGGTGCCGGAGATAGTGGACATGAACACCATGGAAGAGGGGGGGGCCTTCCACAACATGGTCGTTGTGTCCATCAGGAAGCGCTACCCGGGGGGGCAGGCCAAGAAGGTGATGTTTGCGCTCTGGTCCATGGGCCAGCTCATGTTCTCGAAGATAGTGGTTGTTGTGGATGCGGACGTGGACGTGCACGACAGGTTCCAGGTCCTCTGGGCAATGTCAACGAGGATCGACCCGCAGAGGGATGTGGTGATAATACCGGGCACAGTAACCGATACGCTTGACCACGCTTCAGTCCTGCCGAACTACGGTTCAAAGATGGGCATTGATGCCACCAGGAAGGGGGGGCCTGAGGAGGGGGGGTACCAGAGGAGGTGGCCTGACGTGCTTGAGATGAGGAGGGACATAGAGGAGAAAGTTAGAGAAAAGTGGAAGTCATACGGGCTGTAGGGCATGAAAGCCAAGGACATAGTGGACTACATAAAGCTGGAGCACACAGTCTTCGACCTGCCGTTCGTCTTTGCTGGCACCGTCATAGCATCTGGCCCCCATGTCTACCCAGTCAAGATACTCCTTGTACTTGTGGCGACCACGTTCGCCAGGGCCACAGGAATGTCAGTGAACAGGATACTGGGGAGGCGCTACGATGCGATCAACCCCCCCAGGAAGAGGGACTGGGCCCTGGTCTCAGGGAAGATAAGCATGCGCGGGGGGGCAATAGCTCTCACCGTGGCGTTCGCCCTGATCTTCGAGCTGGCCACCCTGGCGCTCAACCGCCTCGTGCTCCTCCTCTCCCCTGCAGTCCTGGCGCTGTTCATAGCGGACCCAATAATGAAGAGGATCACGGCCTGGAGGCACTACTTCATGGGCTCCACCATAGGCGTTGGTGTCCTGGGCGGATACCTGGCAGTGAGGCCTGTATTTCCAGCGGACCCAGTGCTGTACCTCACCTTCATAGCGTCCTCTCTCTGGATAGCCGGGTTCGACATAATCTACGTGATCCCTGACAGGGAGTTTGACATAAGGAACGGCCTGAAGACACTGGTCACAAAGTACGGTGTGCGAAAGGCGCTGAGGATCTCCGAGATCACGCACGCTGTGACCTTCCTGGACCTTGTGGCAATAGCCTTCTACTACCCTACATGGGCATACGTTGCAGTCCTCGTGCCAATACTCTTCCTTATAGTGTTCCAGCACGTGAGCCTTGACCCAGGGGGGGACCCAAGGAGCGTCAGGCGCTCCTTCCTCGGTGCGAACTCGTTCATAGGCATACTCTTCTTCATCGGGCTGGTAGTATCGACATGGCTACTGAACCTTGTAGCCATATGATGGGCTTGATAAACGGTCCCTCCTGAGCAGCATTGCCCGGAAGGCCGTGAAGAGTAGCACGGATGTTAGGGCGAAGATGTCCACGCCCACCCACACCAGTGGCCTCTCGAAGGAGAAGATGAAGAGGAGGAAGGAGCCGACGGATGGCCCGAGGGCCCTGCCTGTGGAGTTCATCATGCCCAGGAAGCCCATGTACCTCCCGACCCTGTCCGGTGGCGCTATCCTTGATACTATTGTGTTCATGATGGGCGATGTCATGTCCTCGCCAACGGTGATTATGGCCATATCGAGCATGAGCTGGTAGAATGAGCCCGAGAACCCCCCCACAAGCAGATAGCCCAAGGCGTAGGCAGCTGCCCCTGCCATCATGGTGGTTACGTCATCGAACCTCTTCATCAGCGAGGTGATGGGCATCTGCCCAGGACAACAACCGTGCCGTTGACCGCATAGACCAGCCCCCCCAGCCTGAGGCCAGTGATGCCTCATAAACAGACGAGTAGACAGGCAGTGTCACGGAAAACTGTGAAGTCACGATGGTCAGGAAGAACGTCCCGAGGGAGAAGGTGAGGAGGTACCTGTCAAACACGAGATATCCGGACCGCTTCTTGGCCGTGTTCTGCCTCGCCTTCACATTCCTCACGAAGAACACGATTGTGAGGAACTGCATGAGCGAGGTCACCGAGACCATCATGAATATGAGGGAGAAGTGGTACTCGTACAGGACTCCGCCGGCTATGGGGGGGCCGATGGCCCAGCCCAGGTTGGACATGATCCTGTATATGACGTAACCGTCCGTCCTCTCGTCCTCTGTGGTCACGTCTGCCACCAGTGCTGATGCAGAGGGAAAGACGAGCGCCCCCCCTGAGATGGCGGAGAGTATGAAGAGGGCAACAATGGAGGCTGCCTGCCTGGGCCCGATCAGGTCAGCGAATATGGCAGCATATATGAGGACGCCTGATAAGGAGCCTGTGAGCAGTGTCCCCCCCTTCCTGCCTATCCTGTCCGAGAGGGCGCCGCCGACGATGCTGAACACTATGGAAGTCGCCGAGTTCAGGGTGAAGATTATACCCACCAGGTAAACCGGGATGTGCAGGCCTTCCTCGAAGAATATGGCCGCGAATGGCCAGGTGGCGCCGAAGCCAATGGACCTGAATGCAGATGCAAGGCTGACTGCCCAGAGGTTCCTGTTATGCAGCAGGAAGCGAGAACCTATCCGCGTAATGGATCACACCTTCACAGGGTCATATGCCTGAAACCCTGATTTTCCCTGTGATGCTCCTCTTTATGATAACGTTTCTCCTCCCTTTCCTTATCTCCTCCGCCACCTCAGGCGTCAGGCTGAGTTGCACCCCCCCATCCACTTCGAGGTTGACGAGCCCCCTGGCCCCGGCTGTGGAGGCGGTGCACACCGCCCTCCTAATAGGCTGGCATGTACCGTCCCTGCACGGGCCTGGAGAATAGGCGAATCTCAGTACCATGGGCGTTCCTGACAGTGACCTGTCAACCAGGATGCTGCCAGGGCTAAGGGAGAGAACGGCGTACCTGCCTTCACTCATCCTCTCCGAACTTCTCCTTATACATCTTTATCGATCTCTCGATCTCTGCCAGGGCCCTGTCCCTGTCCTCCCAGCCCTTCACCTCGGTCTTCTTGTTTTCCAGGATCTTGTAAGTTTCGAAGAAGTTTGCAATCTCCTTCAGCCTGTGTTCGTTGACCTCCCTGTAGGACCTGAGGTTCCTGTGCACCGGGTCGCCCTTGGCCACAGCGAGCACCTTGTCGTCAACGTCGCCCTGGTCCACCATCTTCATCAGGCCTATGGGCCTGGCCTCAACGATTGTACCGGGAAACAGCGGTTCGCTTGTGAGGAGCAGCACATCAATGGGGGGGTCACCGTCAAGGTAGTAGGTCTGCGGTATCATGCCGTAGTCCACGGGATACATGACAGAGGAGTGCAGGACCCTGTCCAGTACTATGCCAGCATGGTCCTTTGCCACCTCGTACTTGTTCTTGCTCCCCCCCCGTGGCGTCTCTATGACCACATAGATCTCCTCAGGAGGCTTAGGTCCAGGTGGTAGCATGTGCCAGTAGCTGCCGTTCTTCACCATACCTGCTTATCCCATACAGTTTATTTAGAATTGTGCATCTATGAGTGATAATGTTTTGCACTGTTTCTATTACTGTAGATAATATTTTCTCAACGCCAGGCATTTATGGGGGGGACCTGCTAAGAAGGTTTAATATTTAACCTCCAATAGTCGCTGGAAAGCTATGGAGAGAAACATCACGGTTGAAAAGATAAACCAGACAAAGACATCTGCAAGGGAAGTCGAGATCGTTGAGAGGAAGGGCATCGGGCATCCTGACAGTGTAGCCGATGGAATTGCTGAGGCCGTCAGCAGGGCGCTCAGCAAGTACTACATCGAGCACTATGGGAGGATACTGCACCACAACACCGACCAGGTGGAGGTGGTTGGTGGCCAGGCAGCACCCAAGTTCGGAGGCGGAATGGTGCTTGAGCCACATACATCCTGCTCTCAGGCAGGGCAACAACAAAGGTCAATGAGGACAGGATACCGTACAAGTCCATAGCAACGAAGGCCACGAAGGAGTACTTGAGGAGCAACTTCAAGCACCTCGACATGGACGCCGACGTGATGATAGACTGCAGGATCGGGCAGGGCTCTGTGGACCTGAGGGCCGTCTACGACACACAGAGGCTTAAGGCCAACGACACCTCCTTCGGTGTGGGATTCGCGCCCTTCACGGATACCGAAAACCTTGTGCTCGCCACTGAGAAGTTCATAAACGGCCCGGCTGTGAAGAGCAAGCTGCCAGCAATAGGCTACGACGTGAAAGTCATGGGCTTCAGGCAGAGGGACGTCATAAACCTGACCATAGCGGCGGCCTTTGTGGACAAGTATGTGAGGGACAGCAGCGAGTACTTCTCGATAAAGGAAGAACTGAAGACCATGGTGGAGGACAACGCGTCAAAGATAACTGACAAGGAGGTCAGGGTGTATATCAATACAGCGGACAAGGACGAGACTGGAATTGTGAGCCACTACCTCACCGTGACAGGCCTATCCATGGAGAACGGTGACGACGGCTCCGTGGGAAGGGGCAACAGGGTCACGGGCCTGATCACGCCTTACAGGCCCATGAGCATGGAGGCGGCAGCGGGCAAGAACCCTGTCACGCATGTTGGCAAGCTCTACAATGTCCTCGCGAACCTCATCGCCCAGGACATAATCAAGGAACACGGTGGGGACGTTGAGGAAGTGCTGGTCAGGATCGTGTCGCAGATAGGCAGGAGGGTGGATGACCCGCACGTGGCTAACATACAGGTCATATACGACGACAACGTAGATCCGTCCAAGCACAAGAACGACATAAGGAACATAGCGGACCAGAGGCTTGAGAGGATTGGCGACCTCACGCAGATGTTCGTTGAGGGCAAGATAAGTGTCTTCTGAGGGTGTACTGGCCCTCTCTTTTTCACTCAAGTATTTTCCACATCACGTACGCATCTGATGCGTCGCTGTAGTAGGACTTCAGGGTTGATGTTATCGAAAAGCCATAGCGCCTGTAGAATGAAATCGCCTTCTCGTTGTCCGTCCTGACCTCGAGCCTCACGCTCCTGATGCCGCAATCCCTGCAGAGCCTGAGGAAAGAGTCCATGAGCGCTGACCCGCACCCCCCCTGGTTCCTGTAGCGCGCATCCACGGCGAGGAGGAGTATCCTTGCGTCAATGTCTGACTGCCTTGAGCCGACAATGAAACCCACAATCTCGGAGCCCACACAGTAAACCATGAAGGATTCTGGCCATGACCTGTAGAGGTCCATTATCAGGCTTGGTGTGTAATACTCCGTGAGGGAGGAGTTCCCTATATCTACGACCCTGTCCAGATCCTGCTTCCTGAAGTTCCTCACGTACCTCACAGGTACAGTGTGAAGCGCCATTTAACGCTCATATTGAGGTTCTGCGTATTACCGTTTCGGTTCCGGCAGGCATGTTGCATAACTTCCCTGTACAGTGATACCAAGTAGTGCCTTTAACTGTCAATGATTGCGCTTGCAATTCATCTAAAGTGCTGTATCTCTGGTGTTCTAGACTCCTTTATATCCCACTTCAAGGCCCATGGTGCCACTCTTTCCTTCAAGCATGGAGAGCTTGGTAGGATGTGTTGGGCCTGCGGGTTCAGGTAGATCACACCTCCTGAATTCATGAGGACGGGCACGGGCGGCAAGGGGGCTTCCACATTTTCCCGGATCAGTCAGGCCGACAGTGTCACGGGTTCAGTGTAAGGCGTTCGTGCAGTGGCCATAGGGTTGGCCATGCGGCGCCACCGGGAGACCAGGATGGCCAGGAACCCTGGGTGTGTCAGGCCAGAGCGCTTGTGAATGGATGTGGGTGCATGACATCAGTAGCAGATGGGGGGGTCGCTTGGCCCCCAGGGAGGTGTGATTTCTTGGGAAGATAAGGAAAGATGGCAGACGACACAGCGGGCGAGGCTAACAACAGATCCTATGGACAGATAGTTCAGGTGGCCCTGGCCGGACAGAACCTGTTCTTGAATGGCGGTGCGCCTGGTCACATGGTTCTGGATGCACTCAGGGTGCGGCATCACAGCACTCTGAGGGAGGGCACATGCCCCCCCGTTGGATAGTGCAAGGCACTCCCTGCACTGTATCAGGCCTCTAACCCTCGCCCTGCATCAGTTCATGCTTGATGCGCCTTATCTCCCTGTTGTACGCCTCTGCAATGTCTGGGAGCCCGATGATGCCCTTTACCGTTGTGTTGTCCTCATCGATCACCGCCAGGATGCCACGGTCTGAACGTATAAGCCTGTCAAGGGCCTCGTGAATATTCGCATCGTACCTTATGGTGGGTACATCTGTGCTCATCACGTCAGATACCTTGAGTGAGTTCACATCCATGCCAGACTTTATCATGTCCAGTGAAAGTATCCCCCCCTTAAGGCTGTGGCCATTCATAACGAGGAGATTCTTGGTCCTTGTTTCCCTCAACTTCGGGAGCGCACTGCGCAGGTCGTCATCCGGGGTGACGTAGTTGAACTCCGTCCTCATCGCCTTGTAAACCGGGACCTGGTCCATTATTGGCCTCTCGTACTCCGCAGCATGCGCTGGTGAATGTGCCTGTCCAGCACCTGGGCCCTGTAGATTGAGGTGTTCACTCCTGACGCGAAGTATGAGAGCGTCGTGCTGAGCATGAGGGGGGGCAGGAAGAGTGCGAAGCTGCCGGTCATTTCCGTCCCCCATTATGAGAACCGAAATCGGTGCCTTCGACACCCCCGCCGAAGAAGGAGATCATGCCCACTATGGTGAACTCCACAATGTTTAGGTAGGGGGGGAACAGGGGGGGTGCAGTATGATGCCCATGGCTGCGCCGAAGAAGGAGCCTATCACTATTCCTGGCGCGAACACTCCACCTGAGCCGCCTGAGCCTATTGTCAGCGACGTGGCCACGATCTTCACGAAGATCAGGATGATTAGGATGTAGAGTGGCATCAGGTAGAGGTTCTCGTTGAGGAGTAGCTGCACCCAGCCGTACCCCCCCAGGCCGAGAACCTGGGGGAACTTTATGGCTATCAGGCCCACAAGAAGGCCGCCGATGGCCGGCTTTGCAAACCTAGTTATGTTCCACTTCCTGAACAGGCCCTGGATGCCGTAGAACACATTTACATAGACCTTGCCAAGCAGGCCTGCCAGGATGCCCACAAGGGCGTACGCGAGCAAAGATTCCGGCCTCTCGAAGAAGAGGAATGAGGGGTCAGTGTAGAAGATTGGCCTGTACTGAAAGAGGTAACCGAAGATGGAGTAGCCGACCACTGACGCTATTATTGAAGGTATGAGGGCCTCCACCTCGAAGTCGCGCCTGTAGAGTATCTCGGTGCTGAGAAGGCCCCCCCACCCAGGGGTGCCATGAATATGCTGCCTATGCCCGCGCCGATCCCAGCTGCCTCTGCGATCCTCCTGTCGTGGTCGTTGAGACTGAAGACATCTGCTACGAATGAGCCGAAGCCAGCCGCTATCTGTGCTGTCGGGCCCTCCCTGCCGGCGCTGCCACCTGAGCCTATGGTTATTGCAGAGGCCACCAGCTTTACTATTGGCACCCGCTCCTTATCTTTCCGTTATTGTTATGGAAAGCGCTTATTGCCGCATCCGTGCCGTGCCCCTCGGCCTCAGGAGCCAGGTTGTAGACTATCAGCCCGCTCAGGATGCCTCCTGCGGCCAGTGAAATTGGAAGCAGGTACCACCTGTAGTGGCCAAGGGTGTATGCCAGGCTCCCACCTTCGCCCAGGGGGGGCTCCGGTGGCACGAACCCCCCCGTTATGCCGGTCAGCATGAGTCCAGTCATCAGCTTGATCAGGAAGTAAAAGGCTATAGAGCCCACGCCGGCAACGATCCCTATCAGGATACCCAGAAAGACCCACTTTGTCACATCGTTCCTGAGTATCCACTGCAGGCCTTTACGGGATGCAGCTCGTGCCGGCTCAACCATACGTTATGCACTTTCCAGCGTTTAAGCATATCGATTGATCATTCTTAAATCTCTGCTCGCCAGGAATGCTCCTGTGCTGCGGGGCCATGGCCACCGTCCATATGAAAAATGCACCTGCGACGTTTCTGGGATCATTGATCCCAGGGAATGGCATTACCAGCAGATGCGCCTCCGGTGCCTGACCATGGGCTGCGCTGCATAACCATCATGGGAAAGCAGGTGGATCCTGGCAACCTTTCAGCAACCGGTTCCCTGACTGTACATTGGCCGCAGGCCCTCGGCAAGGCAGGCGAGGGGGGGCCGCGTGCACCAGTCACCCTTCATGCGAAAAGCCAGGGACGGGCTGGGTGGTGAATGCGCCTGCATTCTACAGATTGCCTAGTTCCTGGACATCGTGAAGAAGGCCTCTGCATCCCTCACTGGGTCCAGGCTCTCCCTCATGTCAGGTATGTACTTCCTGAACATGCTCGCCCTCCTGTCCAGTATCACGGCCATCCCAACGTCGTCCTCCCTCCTTATGAGCCTGCCTATCTCCTGCTTCAGCTTGATCACCGTCGGGAAGACGACTGCGTATTCCCACCCGCGACCGTACTTGCGCTCATAGTACTCCTGGAGTGCCCTCTGCTGTGCCGTGGGCTTTGGAAAAGGAAGGCCTGCTATGATGACCATCTCCAATTCGGAACCGGGGAAGTCCATCCCCCCCTCTGCGATCCTACCCCCCCTGTGACCGCGAAGAGTGGCAGCCCCCCCCTTTTCTGAACCTGTTCACCAGGTCCATGACCTCGATCTGGCTCATATCCCTCTCCTCGTTCAGGTAGCGCATACCATCGAGGTATCCGCAGACCTTCTGCTTGACGTTGTATGAGGGGGGAAGAAGACAAGCGTGTTCCTTGCCACCGTCGATATGAGGTCCCTTATCATCCGGGCCATCCTCTCTGCAGTCTCCTCGTTGAACTCACTGAACCTCGTGCTCAGGCCGCTATAGTACACGATCGACCTGTTCTCGCGCGGGAACATGTATGGTACTGAGAGGAAATTCATATCCTCGAAGCCTGTTAGATCCCGGTAGACATCAAATGGGGGGCCAGAGTGCCCGACATGTGTATTGTCTTCGATACCTTCAGCGGCGTGAGGAGCGAGGAGGGGGGGTCAAGGCACGCCGCTATCAGCTTTCCGCCCCCTTCAGAGGAGGCAACAGCAACGTACCTATCCTCATCCACGTTTTCCCATGCGGACAGGACGTTGTAGAGGTGCAGTATCCTGCTCCTCGGCACCTTCCCCCCCGACTTTTCCTTCTGCTCGGCCACGAACTCGCCCATTATCTCCAGGTAGCGGAGCAGGTCATCGTATGTCTCGCCTGAGATGTGGTTGCCCACCATGATGTACTCCCTGAGGTCTGAAAACGGTATCCTGACCTCCTCGCTCTCTCCGACCTTGTCCCTGACTATGTCGTATATGGCGTTCCTCACCATCTCGCACAGATCGGAGGTCCTGTAGCCAGGCATGAGCTCGAAGTCGCCGTACTCCTGGGCCTCGCGCTCTGAGGCGTTCACTGAACCGACAGCAATCTCGAATGAGGCCAGCTCTCTTGCTATTGTGGGAATGTTGTGCGCCTCATCCAGCACAACCACAAGGTCCTCCCTCTCCACACCCCCCCAGCTGTACAGGAGCCTCTGCGCCGTCACGGGGTTCAAGTAGAGTGCATAGGGCACTATGACGATTTCAGCGTCCCTCAGTGCCCACTTGAGGGCCTCGTACGGGCACACCACGTTGTCCAGGCCGTAGTTGTAAATGGAGTCCACATCCGGGACTGTGCTGTATATGTACGAGGAGACCTCGGGCGAACTGACCTTCTCGTTGTAGTAAATGCACGCGCTCTGGTCACCGTTCAGCACCTTTTTCTTCCTGAGGGAGCAGAACCTTGAGAGGGATTCCGAGGTGAAGTCCCTGGACTCCTCGATCTCGCCGTAAAGCAGGCAAAGGTTGGCCCGTCCCTGGAATGGCACTGCCTGATCTCCTCGCCCCCCCTTTTCAGGAGGCGGAGCTCCTTTATCACCTGCTCCTGCTGGCTGTTTGTCCTGGTTACATAGAGGACCTTCTTCCCCCCCTTCCTCCTTGCGAACTCGATGGCGGCGACCAGTGCAGTTATCGTCTTGCCGGTGCCGGTTGGGGACTCAAAGGCAACGCTGCTGCCACCCTCAAGCTTCGCGTGTATGAAGCGTATGATCTCTTCCTGATAGGTTCTGAGCGTGTATGGCAGGTTCAAACTGTCTACACCTGCTTCTCCGATAAGCTCTCGTATTTATCCCTGAGTTCCTTTGAGTCCGGGTATGCCCTGATGCCTTCCTCTAGCACCTCTATGGCACTCTCCCTCATACCTGCCTTTATGAAGAGGTCCGCAGCGTCCACGTAGTATGCAGGCACCCCCCGGGCGTCAGCTTTATGATCTCCAGCATGTCGCGGGCCGCTTCCCCGTACTTTCCCATGTATGCGAGGAGCTCGTGCCTGCGGTAGAGAAATATTGGGTCCTGTGAGTTGAGCTGCACTGCCTTCGTGTAGTCGGCCAGAGCGTCCTGGAACCTCTGCATCTTCCAGTAGACGTTTCCCCTGTTGTAATAGTAGTCTGGCACGTCGCCCTCCAGTTCAATTGCCCTGTTGAATGCCTTCAGTGCTTCCTCAAGGTTCCCCCCCATGTCCTCGTAAACGGAGCCAAGTGCATTGTGGTAGTCCGCGTGCTCCGGGTATAACTCTATAGCCTTCTTGTAGTCCTTGACGGCCTGTTCCAGCATCTTCATCGAGTAATATGCCAGGCCCCCCCTGTTGTAGTAAAAGTCCGGCTCGTTGTCCAGGATCTTTATGGCCTTCGTGAATTCCTTTATTGCCTCAGGGTACTTCTGTATGTTGAAGTATGATATCCCCCCCTCTCATTGTAATCGTCCGCAAGTTCGGATCGGTCCAGAGGTTTGAAGTTGCTTGACACGATATCCACATGTCTAGCTAGTGTTAAACGTTTCCCCCCCACCTTCTCCAGATCCATAGGGGGGGTGGTCGTTTGGCCACGAAAAATGGTGAGGGTTACCTGTCACCCTAAGAGATCAGATGGAGGCCTTGATGGCCCTCTCCAGGGCCTCAACACCCATGTCTGCCTGCTCCTCCGTTATTATGAGTGGAGGTATTATCCTTATGGCGCTCTGGCCTGTGGAGAGGAGTATCAGGCCGTTCTCGAATGCCTTGTATTCCACCCTGTCCCTCAGCTCCCTGGCCGGCTCCTTTGTCTTCCTGTCCCTCACGAAGTCTATGGCCAGCATCAGGCCGATGCCCCCCCTCACATCGCCTATGCACTCGTACCTCTCTGACAGCTCCTGGAGCCTCTTCTTCAGGTATGGCCCCCCCACCCTGTTCACATTGTCAAGGACCTTCTCCTCCTTCATGACCCTGATGGTCTCTATGCAGGCGACAGAGGCCAGCACGTTGCCACCGAACGTGTTGGAGTGCAACCCCGACTCTGGGAAGTCCAGCCTCTCGTGCACTATTGCGGCTCCCATGGGTATGCCCGATGCGATTGCCTTGGCCACTGTAAGCACCTCAGGCTCTATGCCAAAGTGCTCTGATGCGAAGAACTTCCCTGTCCTCCCGAACCCGGTCTGGACCTCGTCCACCATGAGGAGGATCCCGTTTTCGTCCGCCAGCTTCTTCAGTGACCTTAGGAAGCCCTTCGGCGGAACAACGTATCCCCCCTCTCCCTGTATGGGCTCCACCAGGAACCCCGCCACGTTTTCCGGCGGCAGGTAGGTCTTGAGGACGAAGCGGTCGATGTAATCGATCGTCCTGTTCACCAGCTCTTCTGGCTCCTCGTACCCGTCTATGCCGAACGGGTTCCTGTATGGGTCAGGGAAAGGCACGTGCTCCACTCCAGGCATGGAGGGGGGGAAGAAGCCCTTCTTCTGGATGGGCTTCGATGCAGTGAACGACAGCGAGCCCTGGGTCCTGCCATGGAACCCGCCTATGAAGCCTATAAACTGCTGCTTCCCTGTGGCGGCCTTGGCGATCTTGATGGCAGCCTCATTGCTCTCCGTCCCGCTGTTGGTGAAGAAGACCTTCTTCCTGAAGCTCCCTGGCGTCACTGACACCAGTTCCTCTGCGGCCAGTACCTGTTCCTCGTAGTAGAAGTCCGTGCCGGCAAAATGCCATAGCTTCCTGAGCTGCTCCTCCACCCTTGCGGTGACCCTGGGGGGGTGCACGTGGCCCAGGTTGGTGACGCTGATCCCGCTCGCCATGTCAAGGTAAACGTTTCCGTCGACATCCTCCACAAAGACGCCCCCCCTTGCCCTCCTCGCGACTATTGGGAGTGACTTTGTGCTCTTTGCCAGCACATCATGGTCTCTCTTCACTATCTTCTTGGCCTCCGGCCCTGGCGGAGTTACCCTGATCTGTATCCTGTTGAGCTCGGCGGATGCCTTTGATTCCTTCATCATGTGTATCGGAAAAATTATACAAACTAATAATATATATTTTATTCAAACATAATCGTATGGTTATTACGAGATTCGTAATGCCAGGGGGGGTAAGGGTGGCTTTACAGGAATGATAAACTTTGAGGAAAGTTTTAACCACAGCACAGGCATAGTAAAGGGATGAAGGGTCAGGCCACCGCCGCTTACGAGGAGTTCTACAGAGACGAGATAACGGACATGGAGTTCTACAGGAAACTCTCTGGAACCATGAAGGGCACCGACCTTGGAGACAGCCTCGCCAGGCTCTCCGATGTCGAGAGGGAACACTCCGACTTCTGGAGGAAGGCAATAGAGAGTAGCGGGGGGGAGAGCGTATCGCACATAAGGCCCAGGTATGGCAAGATCTCGCTCCTACTCTTTCTGAGGCGAATACTGGGAACGGTGCTTACGGTTAGGATGCTGGAGCACGGGAGATATCAACTGTGAAGATGTACAGGGAATACGCTGACAGCCTGCCGGACGGTGACCCGATGAGGCAGGGCCTGGAGAAGATAATAAGGGAAGAGGTGAGCCACGAGGAGATATTCCAGAACAGTATAGAGAGGACGAGGAAGGATGTCCAGAGGAGCAGGGACATAATCTACGGCATGAGCGACGGCCTTGTGGAGGTCCTGGCCGCACTGGCCGGGCTCTCCGCCATAATAGTCGATCACTTCATAATCGCTCTGGGTGGACTGGTGGTTGGAATAGGTGGCACGATAAGCATGACTGTGGGCGCGTACCTGTCACAGAGCACAGAGAGCCAGTACAGGATAAACGAGGAGATGAAGAAGAGCCTGTTCAGGATGGACGGCAGGGCCGAGAGTAAGATAGCGAGCATAGAGGGTGAGAGTGCAGAGTCGGCCCTAACCGTGGCCTACTCCTATATCATAGGCGCACTGGTGCCAATAGTTCCATTCCTTTTGCTGCCCAGGATACCTGCCCTCGCAGTGTCAGTGGTACTGGTTGCGGTGGCAGAGGCTCTCTCAAACTCAATAGTCTCGCTCTCTATGGGGGGGCTGAGCATAGGCAGGAATGCCATAAAGGCCACAGCGCTCTCGCTCATAGCCTCAGCTGCCACATACACGGTTGGTGAACTCTTTCATATCTTCCTGCACATTACTGTCCTATGACTGAAGACAGGCACCTTCCGCCCTTCATACTCTCGAACCCGCTCCGGTACTGGAGCCATCACCGCTGAGGATCGTTGCACAGTACCTCCCTGAGTCCGGCGTGATCTGCGACTTGGGCTCTGGCCCTGGCTACTTCACGGAAAAGATCGCGAAGATGAGGCCAAAAGCCAAGGTCATTGCAATCGACCCTGACAGCAGGGCGGTTGACGTGCTCAGGCGGAAGGTGGAGGCCAGAGGTTGAAGAACGTGGAGGCCCATCTCTCAAGGGCCTCGGAGCTGGGCTTCATTCCCGACGGTTCTGTGGACTTCATATTCTCTCACCTCATGCTCTGCTGCGCGGTCGACCACAGGGGGGGAGCGGTGGCTGAGGCCCTCAGGATACTCAGGGGGGGTGGTGGCATGATCTTCATGAGTGTCACTGGCAGCGGGAGGAAGAGCCGGGACGTCAGGGACGTGGATAGTGAGGAGTGGGAGGGCATAATGCACCTCTTCAATGCCTTTGCCTCCGGCAGGTCGGTGGCCTACAGGTGGTTCCTGGGCAGGAAGGGTGCTGGAAAGGATTATTGACCTTTCACCCATGCCTGGATATGGAGGGCCAGCACAAGTTCGACTACGCCAGGATATCGGAGATGCGCTCAAGGTACGTCCCGGACGCTGCCGTCCTCTCCGCTGTGCTGCCAGGGCCATCAGACACGATAATAGATGTGGGGGGGTCAGGTGACGGTTACTACTCGATCCTGTTCTCAAGGTTTGCGTCCAAGGTATACGCTGTCGAGAGGGACAGGGACGCAGCCAGGTACATTGAGGACAGAGTGAAGGGAGGTGGCGTGAAGAACGTGGATGTGTGGAACACGGACATATGCGAGGTCTTTCCCGAGGTGCAGTTCAACAAGGTGTTCTTCAGCAACAGCTTCCACGACCTCAGGTGCCGTGAGGGCCTGATCGATGTCCTCCTGAACAGGTCACGCCCGGGCCTCCAGGTCACCTTTGTAGAGTTCAAGAAGGTGGAGAGCATAGGGCCGCCCCCCCTTGAGGTCAGGATAGCGGATAACGAACTGGCAACGCTCATGACCGGTAGGGGGGGATTCAGGCTTGTCAGGAAGGCTTACCTGGAGATACACTACATCCACACATATGAATTGCAGGGCCACGGAGACAACAAGAAAACATTATAAGACCCGTTTAAATAAACCCACCGATTGTGATGGTCCATGACTGATCCAAGGAAAGTGCCGCCAGACGCATTACTATCTGCATTGGCAGAGAAGCTGAAGCTTGATGACAGGATAAAGGAACCAGAGTGGACAAAGTACCTGAAGGCAGGGATACACAGGGAGAGGCCTTGGCAGAACGATGACTGGTATTATGTGAGGCTCGCCTCCACGCTCAGGAAGGTTTACCTGAACGGGCCTGTGGGCATATCCAGACTCAGCGAGGAGTATGGGGGGGAAGGTGGACAGGGGGGGGTCGAAGAGGTACCACCCGGCAAAGGGGGGGAGCAGGTTCATAGTCAGGCACATGCTCCAGACCCTTGAATCGCTGGGGTATGTGAGGAAAGACGGTACAAAGGGAAGGGTGATATCACCACAGGGCCAGTCCCTGATAGACAAGGTGTCAAGGGAGGTGCTGCAGAAGCTCGCTGAAAAGGAGCCATCGCTTGCCAAGTACATCTGAAGTGGTAGAGATGGATGATGATGAGGAACTGGAGGCGCTGAGGCGCCGTAAGCTTGAGGAGATGCAGAGGAGCCTGGCCGAGCAGCAGATAGTGCAGGAAAGGCAGAGGCAGATAGAGGCTGAGAGGGCCAGGAGACAGCAGATCCTCCGCCAGATCCTTGATCCTGAAGCCAGGGAGAGACTGGCAAACGTGAGGCTCGTGAGGCCGGACCTGGCAGACAGCGTTGAGAACCAGCTGATCCAGCTTGCGTCAATGGGCAGGATCAACAGGGTCCTGACTGATGCAGACATAAGGCAGCTGCTCGAGAGGCTGAGCGAGAACAAGAGGGAAACGCACATTGAGAGGAGGAGTAAGTAATGAGCAGGAATAAGGGACTCGGAAGAAAGATCAGGCTTCTGAAGAAGGTGAAGCAGAACAGCAGGGTACCAGCCTGGGTAATGATGAGGACGAACAGGAAGGTAATACAGAACACCAAGAGGAGGAACTGGAGGAGGTCCTCGCTGAAGCTGTGAGGTGGATGGCATGGTGGAGACACAGCAGGCCACTGACGAGATTGTGCTGAACGTCCCCCTTAGGGATGCCAGGGTCGTTTCAAGGACGAGAAAGGCTGATACCGCAATAGAGGAACTCAGGCGCTTCATAGCAAGGCACACTAGGACCGAGAGGGGTAAGATCTGGATCGACAACAAGGTGAACGAGAAGGTCTGGGAGAGGGGCAAAAAGAAGGTCCCTGGGAAGCTCACGGTGAAGGTCGTGAAGCTCCAGGACGGCACAGTCGAGGTAATAATGCCTTGAGCATGATAAAGAAGATATCCATTCTCAAGAACAATTTTATAGGCCTCTACGCAGGGTGTGGGAGGACATTGCATTCTTGCCTTTGGGCGTTGAGCAGGAGACTGTAAGGGAGTTCGAGGAGAGCATGGGTGTCAGGGTCGAAAGGGTTCTGATCAACCAGAGCTACCTCATAGGATCGCTAATGGTCATGAACTCCAACGGCATAATTGTGGCCAGGAACGGAACAGACGAGAGGCTTCCAGAGGACCTCAACGGCAGGAACGTCCTCTTCCTGAAGGACAAGATCAACGCCGTCGGCAACGACATCATAGCCAATGACCGAGGGGGGGCCATAATACACAGGGGGGGTTTCAGCGCGTCCTCAAAGAAGAAGATAGAGGACACGCTCGGCGTTGAGGTGATCAAGGGCACCATAGGGAAGATAAAGACCGTGGGAAGCGCTGCCGTGATCTCCAAGAGAGGGATGCTCGTGACGCCCGAGGCGGATGAAGATGAGATGAAGTTCCTGTCAGAGTTCTTTGGTGTGCCAGTGAAGTCGGGCACAGCGAACTTCGGTAACATATACGTCGGTTCCTCCGTGCTGGCCAACAGCAGGGCAGTCTTTGTGGGGGAAGGAGACCACACCGATAGAGATAGGAAGGATAGACGACGTCCTCTCGTGACAGTGGCGCCATGATTAAGTATTTATAAGGAACACAATGGCAGTCATGTGAGTGGCATCGGTGCTCCTGCTGTCCAGATCCCACCATCTTTTCTCCCAATAGTCCTCATTCTGGTAGTCTGGCTTGTTTACAGGCTCTACAGGGGGGCTCCACGGCTCAAGGTTCAGTGTATCGAGAATCGTCGTCAGGACGGTGATATACGTCCTGCTATTCCTTACCGTTGTCGATGCCGGGATATTGAGTGTACCTTTCCTGATAGTTGCCCTGATCGCCGGCCTTGTTGCGGGCCTTGTCTACGGAAGGGGCGTTTCCTTCAGCCTTGTGGAGGGGAGGCAGTACTACAGGCGTTCCACCGTGGTCATGGCTATCTGGCTGGTGGGCTACATCTTCAGGCTTATGGCCCTGTTGCTCTACCCCCCCACCTCCAGGGTCGCACTACTGGCCTCTGACCTCACGCTCACCGCAGTGACCGGTCTTGTCATAGGTGAAGCGATGGCCATAATTGCCAGGTACAGGGAATCAAAGGGGCTTCCCGAGGATATCTGAGCTACCCTTTGCCCCCCCCAGGAAGTCCCTGGCCTTTACAAGGCTTATGAGCTCCACGCCGTTGTTGCACAGGAGCTGGCTGCCACCCTCTTCCCTGTCCACCACGCACACTACCCTCCTTACCGTTGCCCCCCTCCTCTCTGAGCATGTTGACGGCGCGCATGACAGAGTTACCGGTTGTCACAACATCCTCCAGGACTGTGACCTCTGCGCCCCGCTCCACGTTGCCAACTATGAGCTTCTTCGTTCCGTGGTTCCTCTCCTTCCTTATTATTATGTACCTGAGGCCCAGGGAAAGGGATGTGGATACGACGAGGGGGGGACTGCGCCAAGCTCAACGCCGGCCACAGCGACCCCCCCTCTAACGTGCGGCTTCATCCCCTCAGTTATCTCCCTGAGCACGGAAGGGTCTGTGCAGGCGTCCTTTATGTCAACGTAGTAATTTGATCTCTTCCCAGAGGTGAGGACAAAGTCCCCCGAACTTTATGGCACCGGCCTGATGAGAACGTCTGAGAGCATCCATGAGGTATAGGCAGACAGTATAATACAGTTCCCGGTGGCTGTTGCAGACTGTGCGCGCATGACTCAATACAAGGCTTTCGCCGATCTGCCTGAGGCTGATGCCACACGCCATGCATGCGATCCCTTGGCAGTGTAAATGCACCTGGATCCCTTTATCTCTACCTCACCGATCAGAAGGCGTGAAGCTGGTAGGAGTAACTGCCCCCCCGACGACAGGATCAGGAAAGACCACGGTAACCCTGGCACTGCTGCACGGCCTTGGAAGGGCGCTCCCGGTGAAGATCGGGCCAGACTACATAGACCCCCCCATGCTCCACACGGAAATCTCCGGCATCAGGGCGGTCAACATGGACCGGTGGCTTCAGGGAAGGGCATACAGGAAAGCCATATGCAGGCAGGGAGAGGTTGCGGACTATGCGGTGCTCGAAGGCGTCATGGGCCTTTATGATTCCGGCTCCCCCCCGATCAACGCGAGCACAGATTTCTACTTTCGGGCCCTCGGCGTTAAGTACCTTCTTGTTGTGGACGTCTCAAGGGTGGCCGAATCTGCATATTACATATCCAGAGGCTTCATGGGAAAGAGGTGCCTGGGTGTCATAATAAACAACTACAGGTCCCAGAAACACCTGGAGATGGTTGAAAGGCCTTTCAGGGAGCATTCCATCAGGATCTGGGGGGAGATACCGTACAGCGAGAGCCTGAAGATCCCGGAGAGGCACCTGGCCTCTACACGCCCTCGGAAATCAGCAGGCTCCACGAGATAGCCAGGGAGGCTTCAAGGTACATAGACTTCTCGTTCACCGACCTGCTTGAGGATAGCCGCTGCACCGGCGTGGAATCAAGGCCAGCGGGCGGTGGCAGGAAGGTATACGTTGCAATGGACGAGGCGTTCTCGTTCTACTACGCCTCAAGCCTAGACTTCCTCTCCACGCTGGGCACAGTTGCCTACTTCTCCCCCCCCTGAGGAACGAGGCGCCGGATGACGCCTCAATGGTGTACATCGGCGGCGGGTATCCCGAGCTGCACTACGCCGAGCTCTCCAGCAGATAGGACCAGGAGGTGCCTCAGGGACCTTTCTGAGGCCGGCGTGCCCATAATGGCCGAGTGCGGGGGGGGACTGATGTACCTTGAGGATCACGCCTGGGACGGGAAGACGAAGTACGGCCTTGTTGGCATCTTCGGGGGGGGAGGTCACCTTCAGCAACAGGCTGACACTGGCCTACACCGAGCTCCTGTGCACAAGGGACAACTTCCTCTTCAGGAAGGGTGAGAGAGTGAGGGGGGGCACGAGTTCCATTACAGCTCGGTCTCGGATGCAGGGGGGGAGAAGGTGTTCAGGAACCTCATCGGAAAGGGCATAGACGGCAGCGACGGCCTTGTCAAGGGTAACACCATAGCGTCCTACTCGCACATAGACCTATCGAGGTACGGTAGGAGGCTTGCCAGGGCGATCGGTCACTGATCCTGGCCGTCCGGGTCATACTTCACTTCCAGGGTGACAGGCTTCCTGGAGAGGAGGTCATCAATCGTTGCCGTCAGCCTGTACACAAACGTCGTCCTCCCACGCCCAGGCCTGGCCTTCACTGCCATCCTCTGCACCACAGCCAGGCGCATCAGGCCGTGCACTGCGCTCGTTGCCCTGGACTGGGTTATACCGAGGAGCCCGACTATCTCCGCCATTGAAGCGCTATTGACCTGCTCGAGAAGTGCAAGGATCTTTGCCTGGTTCTTCGTGTAGTTTGCACGCCTCAGCATCTCATAAACCGTGTTCGCCCTTCCCACGTCCACGCCTGTATAATTGAGTAAAAACTACTTAACCATGTCGTATATCTTTTACATATTATTTTTCCTCATGAACCTCCATCCATGCACAGCCATGCCCCACCCCCATGCGCACCCCTGGCCCGGGTATGATGGTATCGGAGTTCTGACCTCTTCACACCACGAAGGGCGAGGGCTCTCATTCTCCTGTCAGGCCCTGGTACCATGGTTTGCTGAGCGGTGCCCGCACGTCTCCCGGAAAACGTGTGCAGTAGTGGTGATTTATACCACCTGAACATAGGGAATCAATGAAGTTCGAGCACGTCAGGGGGGGTTTCCGCGACCAGTACCCGGAGGACTACGAGCCAAGGGAAGTGATATTTAGGACTGCATCCAAGGCTGCGAGGCTCTTCGGTTACAGGCATGTTGATGTCCCGAGCGTCGAGTACCTTGACCTATATAGGGTGAAGTCTGGTGATGAACTGGTATCGCAGACCTTCGCCTTCAAGGACAGGGGGGGAGGCAGGGAGGTAACGCTGATACCTGAGGTCACGCCATCCGTTGTAAGGATGATAGCATCGAGGAAGGATCTGCCAAGGCCTGTGAGGTGGTTCAGCTTCCCCAAGGTGTGGAGGTACGAGGAGCCCCAGTCGGGTAGGCTCAGGGAGCACTTCCAGTTCAACGCAGACCTTTTCGGGGGGCAAAGGGGGGGCCAGCGGCGGACGCTGAGGTCATAGGCCTGGCAGCACACATCCTTGACCGCCTCGGCCTTGAGGGTCAGTACGAGGTGAGGGTCAACAACAGGAAGCTCATGGACAGCTTCCTGACCGGTGTGGGCGTGAAGGACATTGCTGGAGCATTCTCGGTGATAGACCGGTTCAGGAAGACCAGCAGGGAGGAGTTCCTGGACGGCCTGGAGGCCACAGGTGTGGACAGGTCCACGGCAGTGTCCATTGCTGAGGTGCTCTCGCAGAGGATCAGCTTCGATGACGTGGAGGAGAGGGTCTCCTCAATCATGGGGGGGAGAAGCGAAACTGTGACGGAGATAGTGAGGGAACTGAGGGAAATGAGGAAGCTCATCTCATGCTTCACACGCAGCCCTGTTGTGATGGACCTCTCCATAGTGAGGGGGGCTTGTCTTACTACACAGGCACGGTATTCGAGGCCTTTGACACTGCTGGGGGGGAACTGAGGGCAATACTGGGCGGTGGCCGCTACGATTCGCTCGGGGGGGAACTCCTTGCCGGGATCGACCTGCCTGCGGTGGGATTCGGCATGGGCGATGTCGTCATAGAGATACTGATGAGGAGGGTAGGTGCCTGGCGGGTTGAGAAGAAGGAGCCAAAGTTCTATGTCTGCATTGCCTCGAGCATGTTCCAGGAAGAGGCATTCTCCGTCGCTGCGGAGATAAGGAAGAGCGGTGGCTCTGCTGTGTGTGAAGTGAGCGAGCGCTCGCTTTCCGCCCAGCTGAAGAGCGCCTCTTCTGAGGGCTGCGACTTTGCTGTGATCCTGGGAGAGAGGGAAATCGAGGCGGGAGGCGTAACCATTAGGGATCTGGCCTCAGGGGGGGAGCAGGTGTCAGTAATGAGGGTCGATCTCCCAAGGTACGTGGCTGAAAGGGCCGCATCTCTGCATGGCCGTGGGCAGGGCAAAATTTATTAATGCTCTGCTCTATTACTTGACGGGATAACTTTGTCCATAGCGTTTGTGCTGGTGAGTACTGCTCCCGGTAAGGAACACGAGGTATACAATAAGATATCCAAGATCAACTACGTTGTCGAGATACACCCGCTGTTCGGAGAGTACGACCTGATCGTGAAGATAGACGCGAAGGACTACAGTGAACTTGGCAAAATTGTAATTGAGCAAATTCGTACGATCGAAGGAGTTATAGATACTAAGACGCTCACCGGTATAAAGCTGTGAGGTGCATAAGTTCATGAGCGTCGTCAACCCGTGGGATCCGTGGAACTGGGATATTTTCCTGCTCGTGATCCTGGCCCTGCTGGCACTATCCCTGATCATCCTGGGGGGGATACTGACCACATACTTCGGCAGCGGGAAGAGCAGGACTGTGGGCGTAGTGTTGCTCGTGGTAGGCATAGTTGTCGGTGTTCTCGACATATACACCGCGCACCCGTACTTCGGTGTTTCCTGGGTCCAGGAGGTCCTCATAGGTACCGTCTACTACGTTGTAGCGGCGATCATAGGTGCCGTGATAGGCCTCCTGATATTCCTCGGTGCAATAATGAAGACCTAAATGCAACACTATTTTTTACAAGGTGCGCATAAACCTTTAAGTGTTTTTCATGATCTCACCACAGAAGTTCATAGAGGAAGCGGTAGAGAACATAAGGTCGAACCTGAGCGGCAGGGGGGGCATACTGGCGTGTTCCGGTGGGCAGGACAGTTCACTCCTTGCCGTCCTGGCGAACATGGCCGTCGGTGACAGGGTATTGAGCGTCTTCGTGGACACAGGCCTCATAAGGGAAGGGGGGGAGAAAGAGAGGGTTGAGGCGTTTTTCAGGGAGCACAGAATAAACTACAGGATCATCGATGCATCCCGCCTCTTCCTCGATAGGCTGAGGGGTGTGACAGACCCGGAGCAGAAGAGGAAGGTGATAGGGAAGACATTCATCGATGTCCTGGAGGGGGCTGCCAGGGAATTCGGCGCTGACACACTCCTGCAGGGCACCATCGCACCGGACTGGATCGAGAGCGGAGGGAGCGTCAGGGACACCATCAAGAGCCACCACAACGTGGGCGGCCTCCCGGAGAAGATGAACCTCAGGCTGCTTGAGCCGCTCCGTGACCTGTACAAGGACGAGGTGCGCTCCATGTCCAGGCACCTGGGGGGGCCTGCCCCCACCAGGTACAACCATTCCCCGGCCCGGGGGGGCTTGCTGTCAGGGTCATAGGGGGGGAGGTCACGGAGGAGAGGCTGTCCATCCTGAGAAAGGCCACACAGATAGTGGAGAGAGAGGTTGAGAGCAGGCTTCCCGAGGGGGGGCAGAGGCCATGGCAGTACTTTGCTGTCCTCCTGCCTGTCAGGACAACTGGCGTCAAGGGCGACCGCAGGACCTATGGGTACACGGTTGCGGTGAGGATGGTCGATTCCATAGACGCGATGACCGGGACCTTCTCCAGGGTGGAGTGGGATCTTCTAGCTTCCATAGCCAGGGAGATAACGAACAGCATCCCCCGAGGTCAACAGGGTAGTCTACGACATAACGGACAAGCCGCCTGCCACCATAGAATGGGAGTGACAACCTTTATTTATGGGCCGATAATTAGGTGCAAGAATTCCGGCGCTGCCCTGGGGGGGCAGTCGCTATCGCGTGTAAAGGTGGTCTTGGTTATGCCAGAAGAGGTCACAGAGGAGCTCCTGATACCGGAGGACGAGTACCAGAAGTCAGGGGGGGTGCATATAGGGACACAGGTCAAGTCAAAGGACATGCAGAGGTTCATATTCAAGATAAGGAACGACGGCCTGTACATACTGGACATAAGGAAGACGAACCATGCCCTGATAACTGCAGGCAAAATGCTCAGCAGGTACGAGCCACAGGAGATCATGGTTGTTGCACAGAGGCAGTACGCCTTCAGGCCCGTGAACAAGTTCTCCGAGGTGGTGGGGGGGGCAAGGGCGATAATCGGCCGGTTCATCCCTGGCACGCTGACGAACCCGCAGCTGCCCACGTACCAGGAGGCGAAGGTCATAGTGGTAACGGACCCCCCCCTGGCCGATACACAGGCCATGAATGAGGCCAGCAAGATAGGTATCCCTATAATAGCCCTGTGCGACGCAAACAACAAGACCGACTTCGTTGACCTTGTAATACCGACAAACAACAAGGGAAGGAGGTCGCTGGCAGTTATATACTGGCTCCTGGCCAGGGAGATACTGAAGAACAGGGGGGGCATGATAAGCAGCTATGAGGACTTTAAGTATACCATAGACGACTTCGAGGCCCAGATCTGATATCTCTCAGCATTTCTTCCCTATTGAATGGGGGCAGCCTTTCTAACTGTCCTCGGGCCTGCGGGCATCGCATGACCTGATTCCAGGAACCCCCCCCAGCATTTATGGCATTCTTCTCTTTATTGCACGCTCTCAGGGCCCTGCTGTGCTGAAGTAGCTGCCTATGTCCCTGAGCCTCATCAGCTTCATGTAACTTATCTTCCCTGGCCTCACGTAAGCGAAGAGCATCTCCTTCCTGACAGCGTGGGCCACGCGGACAGCCCTGCTGATCCTGTAGAACTCGTCCCTATCCCCCCCAGTCATGTGTATGAGGTAGTCCGCGTGCTCCTCTATGCTGCTCCTATATGCCCTGAAGCTGGCACCGTACTTGAAGCCGGACTTCACTATCATGCCCCCCCTCTCCACAAGGTCCCTGAAGACCAGGTCCTGATCCTTTGTGCACTTCCCTGAAACGAAGGCACTCTCCTCCTCGTTGAGGAGCTTGAGCCCACCCACGGGCTCGCCGAACCATGGGGGCACGCTCCCTGGATCACAGAGCAGGCGGCCATCAAAGAGCTCAGTGCAACCTCCGGCGTCGGTGCTGAAACTGTTCGAACCGGCCGGTTCCTCCACTGATGATGAGAAGAAGGTTATGTCCCCCCCATCACCGTCTATGGCAGCCACTATGCACGGCGAGTGCTCGATCAGGAAATGCATGTCAACGGTGGAGCTCTCCTTCTGGACGACCACCTCTGTGCTCCCGACCCTCAGGACAGGGCCGTCCCTCCTGACCCTCAGGCCACGTTCCTTGAGCTCCATGAAGACTAGGAACATGTCAAGGTCTGTGCCGCTCCCCAGCAGCCTGCGCATTAGCGTTGCTGTGTCCGAATAAGCGTCATTCTCAGGCCTGATCTTTCCCTTCAGGAACAGGTACATGGCCTCGAAAGGGTGGAGGTGGAGAGCCCCCCCGTTGAAGAAGGTGCCTACCCTGTACCTGTTCACTATGAAGCTGGGACCCTTATCGTCCAGGATGAGGAAAGAGAGGTCACCGCTTATTGCCCTATGCATTGGCCTTCCTCTTCTGTGCTATCCTCGACACCAGGCCGTCAAGCAGAGAATTTATCAGGTTCTGGATTCCTTCCCCGTTCTTTGCAGCGACAAAGCAGTACTCGACACCATATTTCTTCTGGAGGCTCTTCATCTCGTCCTCCCAGACCACGGCCTCGTACTTCCTGTCAAGCTTGTTGCCCACAATGATGGTGAGGGGTCGCCTCTCGAGGCCGCTCACATACCTCACGATTTCCACCGCCTCTTCGTATGACGGCTGTTCCGTTATGTCCACAACAACCATCACGGCGTTTGAGTTCAGGATCGCGCTCGCTGAAGATTCCGAGCTGTCAAGCTCCTGGAACAGGAGCTCAGCTATGATCCTCCTGCTCCCCCCCAGGCTTGCACTGAAACGCTTCCTGAAAAGTTCACGCTTCATGCCGATCGCCGCGTCTGAATCGTAGACTATCCTGGAAATCAGTGAAGTTTTTCCAGACCCCCCCTTAGCCCCCCCTGTGACCGAGACCTTCCACGTGACACGATCGGCATCCATTCCTGCTTCCATCAATAGGCTTATTTTATACTTTTTGCTGAAAATGCACGGCCCATCGAATATTTATTAGAGTATGTGGTATTACAGCACGGTAGTATGAAATTTAATTTCTCGTCCTACCTGGACTTCATGAGGCCCTCTGAGATCAGGGAACTGGCCAAGTATGCCACAAGCAAGGACATCATCTCCTTTGGGGGGGAGGTATGCCGAACCCCGCCACTTTTCCCAAGGATAGGCTGAAGGAGATCATGGTGGATGTCCTCGACCGTGACGGTGACGCTGCACTGCAGTACGGGAACACGGCCGGTCTCAACAGCCTTAGGGAGGAGCTGGTCGGGTTCCTGAAAAGGACTGAGGGCATAGACTGCGCGCCCGAGGACATAATAATAACCTCTGGCTCCCAGCAGGCTCTCTACGCCATCGGTAAGTTGCTCTGCAACCCGGGCGATGGCGTGATAACTGAGGACCCTACATATGTTGGGGCCATCTCCGCCTTCAACGCCAACGCCATCAGGATGCACGGTGTCCCCCCCATGGACGGTCAGGGGGTTGTGGTTGATGTACTCGAGGAAAAGGTCAGGTCCTTAGTCTCGAAGGGGAAGGCGCCCCCCCGGTTCATATACCTCATACCCAACTTCCAGAACCCGACGGGGGGGAGGACGCTGACGGAGAAAAGGAGGCAGGAAGTCATCAGGATAGCGAGCGAGTACGGGATACCTGTGGTCGAGGACAACCCATACGGGGAACTCAGGTACAGCGGTGAAAGGGTCAGGAGCATCAGGAGCCTGGACGGCTCCGTGATATACCTGGGCACGTTCTCGAAGGTCATGACGCCTGGCCTCAGGCTTGGGTACATAGTGGCGCCCAGGGAGGTGACGGAAAAGGTCAACCTGCTGAAACAGGCCCTGGACCTTGCCACAAACTCCTTCTCACAGTACGTGGCCACAGAATACATCAGGAGGGGGGGCATAATATACGAGCAGATCAGGTTCAACGTTGAGCTCTACAGGAAGAGGAGGGACGCCATGGTCAGGGCGCTCAGGGAGGAGATGGGCGACATGGCCGACTTCTCCGTCCCTGACGGTGGCATGTTCATATGGGTGACCCTTAACAACAGCGTAGACACCTCCAGGATGTTGATTGACGCCATCAAGGCGGGCGTAACGTATGTGAGCGGGCAGGCCTTTGCACCCAACGGTGGCCACGAGCACTCCATGAGGCTCAACTTCACCTTCCCGTCCGAGGAAAAGATATACGAGGGCGTGAGGAGACTCAGGTCGGTGATACTGAGCAGGGCACAGGAAGCGGTCAGCTGAGATGATAACGATAGTCGGGGGGGGCACCTTTGCGTACATGCACAGGGGGGGCCACAGGGCCATGCTCAGAGCCGCCGCGGAGTCCGGAAACGAAGTGATAGTGGGCCTCACCACCGATAGGTACCTGAGGGAACACAAGGCATACAGCGGCCCGAATTACGAAGAAAGGAAGAGAGGATAGAGGAGTTCCTATCAACGTTCGGGATCAGGTTCACGGTACAGCCACTGGACACGCAGACGGGCAACTCCGAGACCTCGGAGCAGTACAGTGCAATAGTCGTCTCTCCGGAGACCCAGGAGAGGGCCATGGCCATAAACAAGAACAGGGAGAGGGCGGGCCTGAGGCCCCCTCAGGATAATAAAGGTCCCGTACATTCTGGCCTCGGACCTGTTCCCAATATCCTCCACCAGGATATACATGGGGGGGGAGATAGACACGGAGGGGGGGCGGAGGGTATCCCCCGCTCAGGGTGGGCATATCCACTGGCAACGCACTGAAGGAGCAGGTCACGAAGGCGTTCTTCGAGAGGATGGCCGGGAACGTGCAGGTCTTCAGGAACACAGAGTATTCCACTGGGAGCCAGCAGCCCATGGGTGAGGACACCGTGGCCTTTGCAAGGGACCGGGCCTTCGCAGCGCTCAGGTCCCTGGACTATGGCATCGGGATAGAATCTGGCTGCTTCTGGTCCCCGCTGACGGGGGGGAAGGTGTTCGATGTGCACGTCTGTGCAGTTGTGGACCGATACGGTTACATTACCTACGGAATGAGCTCAGGCTTCGAGGTGCCGGAGCCCATCGTGGAAAGGATCAAGAGAGGCCAGACCACGTCCCAGGCATACTTCGAGCTGACAGGTGAGGAGAACATAGGTAACTCAGAGGGGGGGATAGTGGGAAGGCTGAGCAGGTCCAGTGTCACCAGGGCCAGCCTCATTGAAGAATCGCTGAGGAACGCATTGATACCCAGGATGGACCCTGAGTTCTATGGCAGGAGGAGGTTCGCCACCTGAAACGCCCGATGCAGCCACTCCTCCTAAAGTCCGGTCAGGGTCTTGCCCGAGCTGAGTATGCTGAGCACCTCCTCATCCGAGACCTGCTCAAACCTCTCGTAGTACTGGCTTATTGCTATCATGTCGTCATATGATTCCACGGTGAGCACCTCGTCAACGGACTGCGCAACCTCCCTTACCACAGACCTCTGTGCCACGGGTACAGCCACCACTATTGATCTCGGCGACTTCTTCTCCAGGTACCGGACGGCTGCCATGACGGTTGCCCCCCCCGTGGCCATACCGTCGTCAACTACGAAGACGTCCTTTCCGCTTACCTGCATCAGTTCCCTTCCTGACCTGTAGAGCCTCCTCCTTTCCTCCATCTCCCTCGCCTTTGCCCTTGCCAGGCCCTCTATGTACTTCTCATCTATGCCCAGTCCGTTTATGAGGCCCTGGTTCAGGTAAATATTCCTCGAGCTCTCGCAGATCGCGCCTACAGCAAGTTCAGGCTCCAGCGGAGCCCCCCCGAGCTTGCTGCATATGATCACGTCCATGGGACAGCCGAGTCTCGCACTGACCTCCGCGCCCACCACAACCCCCCCACCCCCCCTGGGGATGGCGAGGACAATCGGCGAGGTTGCCCCCCCGTACTTTATGACCACCTCTGCGAGCCTCTTTCCTGCCTCTGCCCTGTCCCGGAACACCTTTTACCGACCGTGTGTATGTACGGAAAAGGGGGTATTTATTCTTTCATTGCATCCATTGGGCCAGGATAGCCGGCGCAGCATGCAAGGGTATTCCGTGGGGCGTGCCTATAGAAAGGATAATATAGAGTGGCACTGTCATGTGCAGGTGGCCCAGGGAATGCAGAGTTCGCAGGCGCAACCCCCCCTAACCAGTCTCCTGATAATCCTCTCCCTCATAGGGGGCATCCTGATACTGATAAATGCCATCGTGTCGCTCATAGCGGCACTGGTCTACTTCAGGGTCTCGATCGGCGTGTTCACCGTGAACCCCCTTCAGTACGAGCAGGGCTGCCCTGGTCCTGCTCGGGGTCATCCTCAGCGTGATTGGCCTGGCAATAGGCTTCATGGTGATCAGGCAGACAAACCGCGTGGCCGCCGATCGCCTCAACGGGAGGCTCTGGCTAACAATCACGGTACTTGCAGTGCTGGCGTTCATATTTGACAACGGATACGTGGTAGGTGCCATCCTGGCCCTGATCGCAGGCATAGTGGGGGGGTACGTGATCAGCGCCGGCAACTTCAACCTCGGCTGGTTCTCGCCGGAGAGGAGGGTGTGCCTGAAGTGCGGTGCAATCGTCCCCCTCCGACGCGAAGTTCTGCCCGCAGTGCGGCTCAGAGCTCCAAGGAAAGGGGGGGGTAACTGAGCGGATTCTGACCAGCAACGGTTAAGTACTGATGCTACATTAATACATGATAGGTATGGTAACCAAGGAACAGATCCTTGAAGCCCTCAAGGAGGTCTCTGATCCGGAGATAGGGATGGATGTTGTGAACCTCGGCCTGATATACGATATACAGATCAACGGGGGGGACAGGGTATACATAAAGATGACAATGACTGCGCCAACATGCCCGGTCACGCCCTGGATACTGGCGGAGGCGCAGAAGGTGATTGAGAACCTTGAAGGAGTGGAGGCTGCGGACATAGAGCTGGTGTGGGACCCACCGTGGAACCCGAGCATGATGTCCCCCAGAGGCAAGGGCAGAGCTGAACCTCTGAACGGGGGGCACCCGTGTTTTCCCTTTATCTGTGTGGTTACTGCTGATGCGGGTTTTCCTGCTTGATTTGGCCTCTTATTCGTTAGGTCGGTTGGGCTGCGATGGCTCCATGGGATGACGGGCCCACGCATGCGCTCTGATCGCCAGCCCATGCTGACCGTAAGAGATCGCGGGTTTACTGGTCTGGCAGTTACTCCAGGGAATCGTCCATACTGCCTGGAGCATTCCGGGCAGTGCGGCCTGCCTTTCGCATGTAACCGCAGGTTGTCCTTTCGCGTCCAGATGTACGGACTGCTGAGAACATATGTGCCTGCCGTGGCTCTCGACCAATCCTTAAATAGCCTTTATATAGTCAGTCAATATAAAGAACGAAAGGGTTATTTATGAGCGAGAGAGAAAAGATTACCATTGAGAATATTGTGGCCTCCACTTCTCTTGCGGAGCACCTTGACCTGAGCAGGATCGCGCTTGCACTGGACGGTTCTGAGTACGAGCCAGAGCAATTCCCCGGACTCATATACAGGCTCCAGGAGCCCAAGACTGCAGTGCTCATATTCAGGAGCGGGAAGGTGAACTGCACTGGGGGGGCGAAGAACCTGGCAAACGTGAAGCTCACCATAGACACGATAATCCAGAAGCTGAAGAAGGCTGGCATAGAGGTCTACGACAACCCGGAGATCATCGTGCAGAACATCGTTGCAGTATACGACCTGGAGGCAAAGCTGAACCTCACCGACATAGCGATGTCGCTTGGGCTTGAAAACGTTGAGTACGAGCCAGAGCAGTTCCCCCGGCCTGGTATACAGGGTTGAGGAGCCGAAGGTCGTGCTCCTCCTCTTCGGGTCAGGGAAGGTGGTGTGCACAGGCGCAAAGGAGGAGAGCGAGATCGAGCAGGCAGTTGTGAAGGTTAAGAAGGAGCTCCAGAAGGTGGGGCTCATCTAGCGACAGCCCTTGATTATTTCCCTGATCAGGGACGTGGCGTATATGCCACGCCCCCAGTGCGAATTCCAACGTGTTGTCCCCCGGAGAAAGAGAAGCCCACCGGGCTGGCTATCACAGGCCTCCTGCTCCCTGATGACGAGAGCTCCGGATAGCCCTTCACCCTGAAGTCGCCGGGTGACACACCCTCTGAATCGAGGATGTGCGCTTCCAGTTCCCCCTGGTACCCTCCTGCAGCCTCGTAAGAGTAGCCTGGCAGGAAGGCGGTTATCCTCACCCTGCCCTCGCCGCAGAGCCTGCCTATCTTCTCAATGTTGTACCTGTCCACCCTTATGAAGTTGCCAGATGGGTTCGAGTACCGGTCCACGGGCACGCAGATGTCACCTATCAATGGTTCTGTGAGGCTGCCCAGATCGCTCAGCCTCCTGGAGACTGCCAGGTTGAACAGGTATGACTGGTACGCGTGTACAAACATCATGGCCAGGTTCCTGGGCAGTGCGTTGAAGGCGCCAAGAAGGGTGCCGTGCTCCAGGGCATAGCCTATGATGGCCCTCTCGAACTTTAGGCCCTGCGGGTACTCAGCCATGGCCCTCACCATGTCGCCAGTCTGCCCGAAGGAGATACGGAACTCATCCGTGTCAAGCTCAGGGTCGTAGAGGTACCTCCTGGCAGCCCCTTCGTAGTCCCCCCCGGCGACCAGGAGCTTTCCCACAGTGTGTGTATTGGTCCTGAGGGAGCCGAACCTCTGGAGGCCAAAGAAGTTTGGGAATCCCCCCCTTTCGAAAGCATCTCCCGCACGGTTTCTTCCACGTGGCCCCCCCTGAGGTCCGAGGCAGATGATATCCTAACCCTGAACCTGTTTCCCACAAGGTCACCGAGCCTGAGCATCCTGTCCGTCCTGAACCACTCCAGTATCTCCGCATCCCTTATCCTGATCGAGCCAGGGTCTACGGGTGCATTGATGCAGAAGTACTGTGTTGTGATCCCGTGCTTGTCCTTCGTCCCGGCGTAGGTGATCCTCTTCCTGCTTATCCTGAGCCTGTCAGCCAGCTCGATGAGGAAGGCGTTGGTATCCCACGACCTCAGCCTCACCTTGAGCACCCAGTACCTGCCGGCCTCCGATGGCTCCAGGCCCAAAGGTATTTCCTCAACCACAAAGTCCTCTGGGCTCTCCTTTATCGATGCCACCACAGGGGGCGTGGACGTGATGTACCCGTATATGCCACAGGCCCTTTCGGCCCAGCACTCGTCCCTCAGGTGTATTCCCTTATCACCTCGTACCTGTTGTTCCTTTCCACAGGCACCATGCCTATCTGCTTTATTCCGGATATTATCGTCTCCTTCCTGAGGTTGCCCACCTGTTTTCCCGTGGCCGGTATCACCCTCTCGTCGTAAATTGTTCCTCCCCCCCAGTCGTTGGCGCCGTAGAGTATGGCCATCTGCCCCCCCATCTGGACACCGTTCGTGAGCCAGGAGCTCTGTATGGTATCCAGGTGGCCGCTGAAAACAATCCTTGAGATCGCAATGTTCCTCAGCACTTCCTGCCCACCGGCCCTGTAGGTGACCTTCCCCCCCTCTTTCTGTAGCCTTGTGCCACCAGGCTCGAAGTTCCAGGGGGTGAATGAAAGGAAGCCGTGGTATTTCTTCTGCAGCTCCAGGATCGACAGGAGGTGGCGTGCCCTGTCCCTGCTCGTCTCCAGGTGGCCGAACATCATGGTTGCGGATGTCTTTATGCCCATGGAGTGTGCAGTCTCCATGACGCTGAGCCACTCCTTCCCGCTCATGGGCGGCCTCCCTATTTTCTTCCTCACCTCAGGGTCAAATATCTCCGCCCCCCCTGCCCCCCCCGGGATCGTTTCCAGGCCAGCCTCGCGGAGCGGGATATGACCTCCCTTACACTCATCTTCTCTTTCCTCGATATGAATGAAATCTCAGATGTGGAGAGGCCGTGAATGCCAAGCTCCGGGAACCTCTCCCTTATAGCCCTGAAGAGGTCCTCATAGTACTCTATCCCGAGGCTGGGGGTTCACGCCCCCCCCTGAATGAGGAGCTGCCTTATGCCGTACCTATCATAGAAGAGTGATATCCTCTCCAGGACCTGCTCCCTAGTCATCGTGTATGCATCGCTCTCCGTGCCTGTCCTGTAGAAGGCGCAGAAATGGCACCTGACGTTGCACACATTCGTGTAGTTCAGTATCATGTTCGACACAAACGAAATCCTGTTCCCGGTGGCCTGTCTGCCAGCTCTCTGGCAAGGGCACCCAGGCTGTGCAGATCCGCCTCCTCATACATGTAGATGATGTCGTCCTCGGTGAGCGTATCTCCGGATCTGACACTCTCGCTGAGCCAGGCCAGGTCTTCCATCACCAGCCTATTTTAGATTCGCATTTAACCTTTGTTCAAGGAGTAAGTTACACATTGCCCCCCTGATAAACGGTTATAACCGATAAAGCACTGCGGAAAGCATGCCCAGGCAGAGCACATACTCCATCGACTACTGGTTTGACACCATAACCTCGGGCCACAGGCTGAGCTATGAGGAGGCCCTCTCCCTGATGGACGAGCTCTCCCTCTACGACATGATGAGCTCGCCAACCGCCTGACGTCGGTTCAGGTGGGTGACACCGTGACCTATGCCGTGTCCTACAACATAAACTACTCAAACTACTGCGCAGCAAGCTGCCCCATATGCGCCTTCTACGTGCCAGCGAAGCTGAAGGGCAAGACCCAGAGGGGGGGGTATGAACTAACCGTCGATGACGTGAAGAGGGAGCTGGAAAAGGCCAGGGGGGGCCTGGGGGGGGCAACTGAAATACACATAGTGGGTGGCTTCAATCCCTACCTCCCCCTGGAGTACTACGAGGAGGTCTTCAGGACAGTGAAGAAGTACATGCCGGATGCCACCCTGAAGGCACTGACAATACCGGAGATAGACTTCATAGCGAGGACAACAGGCAACAGCCTGAAGGAGACTGTGCTTAGGCTAAAGGAGGCGGGGGGGATGGAGGCTCACACCGGCGGTGGCGCTGAGATCTTCGACCCTGAGGTGAGGAAGCAGATAACAACAAAGGAGAAGATAAGCGGCGAGAAGTGGCTTGAGGACGCTAAGGTTATACACTCCCTAGGAGTGCCCGGGAACTCCACGATGACCTACGGGCATGTGGAGGAGTGGAAGCACATAGTGGACCACATAATCAAGATAAGGGAGAACCAGAGGGAGGTGCCCGGGTTCCTGTCGTTCATACCCCCTCAAGTTCAGCCCCGAGAACACACCACTTAAAAAAATGGGAAAGGTGACCATGCCTGCCAGCGGTGACAAGGACCTGAAGGTGATAGCGCTGGCGAGGATACTTGCTGGCGAGGACCTGAGGAACATAAGCGTCTACTGGGTCTCAATTGGCAAGGAGATAGCGCAGGTGGCCCTGAACGGTGGAGGGAGCGACCTGGTTGGCACCGCATACAGCGAGAAGATATTCGGGGGGGCAACTGACAGGCACGAGGCCACCACTGTGGAGGAGATGAACGAGATCGTGTGGCAGGCAGGCAAGATACCTGCGCAGAGAGACACGTTCTACAGGATCAGGGCCTACGCCTGAGGTGTATGTAATCCCCCCTGGCGCAGGCCCTGCAGTTCACGTTCCTCTCAACCCTCACCTTCTGCACTGACAGCTCTCTGGCGTCAACGAAGTAGAGTGCCCCGTCATCGCGCCTCCTCAGAACGTTTAGGAGCACTGAGAAGGCCATGGCGGATACCAGTGAGGGCACAGAGGCCAGGACACCGATCTGGGAGCATGTGGGGAGTTCGGGCAGGCTCTCTGGCATGAAGCAGGCAAGGCACGAGGTCAGGCCAGGGGGGGTGTAGGCCTTTATCTGGCCGTACTCCTCTATGGCACTCATGTGCACCAGAGGTTTTCCGAGCTTCACGCATGCATCGTTTGCGACCATTGCAGCCTCCAGGCTGTCGGTGCATTCCACAACCAAGTCTGCACCCGACACGAGTGTCGTGGCGTTCTCCGGTGAGAACTCTTCAGGAATGCATGTGAGCTTAGTGCCTGAGCCTATGGCACTCAGCTTCCTTTCAGCAACCTCTGCCTTGGGCTCGCCCACATCCCCCGCAGTGAAGAGCACCTGCCGCTGGACGTTGGATATCGAAACATAGTCCATGTCCACCAGTGTAAGGGACCCGAAGCCTGACCGGACTATGAGCTCCGCCATCAGCCCCCTGTTCCACCGGCACCGACCAGGAGCACCGACGTTCTGGAGACAAGGTCCTGCATCTCCCTGCCCCCCCAGGAAGCCAGCCTGAGGTGCCTGGAGAATAGTGCCTCATTCTCCTGCAACCATGCCGCCCCCCCCGAAGATCTCCCTGAACAGCTCACCGAGTTTCTCTCCGGTGACCTGGACTTCACCCGCACCGATCCTGGCCACCCTGGCATCCATGTCGATCACGATTCCGGCTTCACCTGGTACGAACGACCTGAAGCCCTCCACTATGAACATGTCAGCCTTCACGTGGCTGATTATCATATCCGGGTCCATACGCTCTGCAAAACTGGCGAAAGTCACGTCCCTCGACACGCCAAAGGATGCATAGGCTCCCCCCCCGGAAAATACACGCCAGGTGTCCTTCCCCCCCTCTGTATCCAGGGTCTCGTCCCCCCCATGCGGTATGTTCTTGATGTAAACGCAGCGGAGTCCCCTCCTCCTGGCCTCCGCTGCCAGCCTCTCCGCGATCCATGTCTTGCCGGAGCCCGACCTCCCCCCTCAGTACGACTATCAGTGGCCCCCCCATGCTCCGTCACCCCCCCTTGACAGAAGGTAGTGGCTCACCTTCCACCTGCCCTCACCGCCAGAGTAACGCAGGTATGAACACCCCCCCATCCTCCTGGCCAGCGCAGCCGCTTCGTCCTCAGAGGTGGCGTGGAAGAGCGCCTTTCCCTGCAGGTACCTTGCGATCTGTTCCTCGTCCTCCCAGAGCAGCGGCGATATTATGGTTTCCGTGTTCCCGAACGAGACCATGTCAATGCCCTCCTCCACCACGGCGACCGTCCTGAACTCCCCCCCGGTCTGTGTGCTCGCAACACACATTTCCGCCTCCCCCCCCTCCTCAGGCGTCCAGCGCAGCCTGTTCCTCCATTGGGACGACCCTCAGGCCACCGATCTGGGCCGAGAAATGCTTCATGGCATGCCTCACGGAGCACGCCACTATCCCCCCCTCTCCGCCTCCAAGGTTCTGCCTGTATAGCCTGACGCCCACGCTTTCACCCGCCCCCCCCACGGGGCTGTCCAGTTCAACGAAGCCGTCCACGTCTGCAAGCCTGGATATGGACCCAGATAGGCCCTGGATGGGGGGGTGCGCCAGCATACGGCCCGGCTTGCCGGTGACCTTCACCGGCACAAGCAGCGTCTTGCCCTCTGATGGCGATACGGCTCTGGCCATGGTAGCCTGCAGGAGCGGCTGGTTTGTGGAGTACCCTGCACACCTCAGGATGGGTTCGAGAAAGACTGCCGTCAGCATCATTGTCGATGATACGGGAAAGCCGGGGAGGCCTATCACCGGGTGGTCCCCGTTGAGTGCCAGGAGGGTTGGCATGCCTGGCCTCACACGGATGCCGTGGAACACTATTCCAGGTTCCATCCTGGCCACGATCTCCCTGACAAGGTCGTGCCTGCCCACCGAGGTGCCGCCGGAGACCACCGTTATATGGTTCTCCGCCATGCTCCGCTGGAGGGCCCTCCCTATCTCGTCCTCGCTGTCCCTGACAGGGCCGTAGTACCTCGGCAATATGCCCCTGTAACTGGAGAAAAGGGAGAAGAGTGC
>NZ_BBCP01000004.1 GCF_001316105.1 Thermogymnomonas acidicola JCM 13583
GAAAGTATTCAGGTATTTCGATTTCTACATATGCATAACTACGTAAAATAGAACCTAAGTAGGATTGAAAGATTGCATCCCAATCCGGTTCTATCTTTCAATCTTGTGTAAAATAGAACCTAAGTAGGATTGAAAGTCTATAACGAGGACGAGGTACTTAACGAGGCGCTTGTAAAATAGAACCTAAGTAGGATTGAAAGACCGTCACGCTCCAAGCGACCGCCGGTGCGCCTGGTAAAATAGAACCTAAGTAGGATTGAAAGTTTGCCATACCATTTCAGACCGGCCCCTGCTAGGGCCAGGTAAAATAGAACCTAAGTAGGATTGAAAGGAGAAGGGCCTTTCCGATCTCTTTCTCATCGAGGGCCTGTAAAATAGAACCTAAGTAGGATTGAAAGTGCACGCCTGCACCCATGGATAAAAAGGTTTTCATTTGTAAAATAGAACCTAAGTAGGATTGAAAGTTCTACTGATACTCTCTGCAAGTTCAAAAAGTGTAGTAAAATAGAACCTAAGTAGGATTGAAAGGAATTTTATGCACGAATTGTAATTATGTGGTAGGCAGTAAAATAGAACCTAAGTAGGATTGAAAGAAAACAATGAGGAATTACAGATCGATAGAGAGAAAAGTAAAATAGAACCTAAGTAGGATTGAAAGAAAAGATAGGAAGGCATTTTCATAATGGTGATAAAAAGTAAAATAGAACCTAAGTAGGATTGAAAGTGGGAAGCCGATACGAGAGGGGGGCAATTTGCATCAGATGTAAAATAGAACCTAAGTAGGATTGAAAGGTACACTACTCATCAAACTCACCTTCTAGGTCTACGTGTAAAATAGAACCTAAGTAGGATTCAAAGAAGAATTCCTAGGGAGCGGGCCTTCTCTATTATGGAGGGGGGGTAAAATAGAACCTAAGTAGGATTGAAAGATCCTCCTTAGCCTCCTCGATCTCCTGTTTGATGTCGTAAAATAGAACCTAAGTAGATTGAAAGACCATTATGACCACTTATTTTTATTGTGACGGGTCGAGTAAAATAGAACCTAAGTAGGATTGAAAGAAGGAAAAAGAGGGGGGGTTGGGCCCGATCAATGGAGAGTAAAATAGAACCTAAGTAGGATTGAAAGGACGAAGATTGAGCCCCCCCATTTCCAGAAATGCTTGAGAGTAAAATAGAACCTAAGTAGGATTGAAAGTGACTGTGTCAGCTTGACAACCAGATGGTCAGTTGCAGGTAAAATAGAACCTAAGTAGGATTGAAAGAGAAGCGATCTGACCCTATTGTCTCCCTTTCTCCATGTAAAATAGAACCTAAGTAGGATTGAAAGCCATTTTTATTTATATCTTTTGTCGCACACAGACGCGTAAAATAGAACCTAAGTAGGATTGAAAGGAGGCCGTGCCAGAAATCTTGCGAGTCCTGTTCGAATAGGTAAAATAGAACCTAAGTAGGATTGAAAGGGAACAATCGGCGCTCTCGATAATCGCTTTAATTTCTGGTAAAATAGAACCTAAGTAGGATTGAAAGATGGTCGCGTACACTGTCCCGCTGGCCCTGAGGCGAAGTAAAATAGAACCTAAGTAGGATTGAAAGAAATTCGTCTTCGGCTTCGTCAATGCAACCGGATCGAGGTAAAATAGAACCTAAGTAGGATTGAAAGATCGATAAGAATGGCCATAAGATGAGAACCACGATGTAAAATAGAACCTAAGTAGGATTGAAAGGCTCGGCGAAGAAAAAATTTCGTCGTCCTCCCTCGAGTAAAATAGAACCTAAGTAGGATTGAAAGTTCTATCGAGTCAGTCGAGAGAATATCGAGAGGATGCAGTAAAATAGAACCTAAGTAGGATTGAAAGCCAAATGTCCTCCGAATCGACGGAAACGAGGGGGGGGTAAAATAGAACCTAAGTAGGATTGAAAGCTACGTCCAATCTTATGGACTTTGCCAATCCTATAGTGTAAAATAGAACCTAAGTAGGATTGAAAGATATTCGGGCTCTATTCCCTCGATGTAGGCCAGCATCGTAAAATAGAACCTAAGTAGGATTGAAAGGAGGCCGTGCCAGAAATCTTGCGAGTCCTGTTCGAATAGGTAAAATAGAACCTAAGTAGGATTGAAAGGGCTATTGATCGACCGGTTTTTTTCCTGTACAAATCGGTAAAATAGAACCTAAGTAGGATTGAAAGAAATAGTGGGGGGTCTCAATTTTTATCGGATAGTTTGAGTAAAATAGAACCTAAGTAGGATTGAAAGCCAACTATTCGATCCTCGTCGTTCCAGGTCAGTTTGGGTAAAATAGAACCTAAGTAGGATTGAAAGAATGGTGCATGCTATTCCAACTGCCTGGGCGCAGGGGGTAAAATAGAACCTAAGTAGGATTGAAAGGTGACGGTCGATATCTTATCCAGATTGAAAATCATGTAAAATAGAACCTAAGTAGGATTGAAAGTGAGAAAATAATGTTAGCCCGCTCCATTGGATCGCAGTGGTAAAATAGAACCTAAGTAGGATTGAAAGATCCTATGGCCTCAATGACTTCCTCGACGACCTCCTCGTAAAATAGAACCTAAGTAGGATTGAAAGTTTGCCATACCATTTCAGGGCTGCGCCCCCGAGGGCTGGTAAAATAGAACCTAAGTAGGATTGAAAGCCATCTAATCCCGGATCTCCTAGAGGCCGGGGGGGGTCTGTAAAATAGAACCTAAGTAGGATTGAAAGCCCTTTTTCATCCCAGCCATGGGCATGTAGCAATTTTGGGTAAAATAGAACCTAAGTAGGATTGAAAGCGAAATTCGTATTGGTGGTACGAAATTCGGAAAAAAGGGTAAAATAGAACCTAAGTAGGATTGAAAGTAACATAATATTGAGACAACCCCCCCAGCCAATCAAATTGTAAAATAGAACCTAAGTAGGATTGAAAGGCTTTATCACACTTTTTGATGCAGGTGCAATCATGAGTAAAATAGAACCTAAGTAGGATTGAAAGTAGAATTTCATGCCTCTGCCTCCGCTTCGTATTCTATGTAAAATAGAACCTAAGTAGGATTGAAAGTCTTATTCAGAGGAAAATGAGCCGCAATATGCAGGTAAAATAGAACCTAAGTAGGATTGAAAGTTCCATACTGCATGCAGAAGGATTGCAAGTGCAATAGTAAAATAGAACCTAAGTAGGATTGAAAGTTGGGGGGGATGCCTCCCGGACAGCCGTACTGATCGCAGGGTAAAATAGAACCTAAGTAGGATTGAAAGTTCTCAAAGAATCAAAAGAGAGATTCTGGAAGATAAAGGTAAAATAGAACCTAAGTAGGATTGAAAGAAAAGTATCCGAAACTCCTTCATGCCCATGGCTGGGATGGTAAAATAGAACCTAAGTAGGATTGAAAGGTTTCGTTCTGGGTTCTGGACTGGTCGGTAAGAAACGTAAAATAGAACCTAAGTAGGATTGAAAGATTTATACTGATACTGATAGCTTTTTGTTGTTAACAAAGTAAAATAGAACCTAAGTAGGATTGAAAGAGAAGGAGAAGTGGAAAGCTAAGATCCGGGGGCCGATGTAAAATAGAACCTAAGTAGGATTGAAAGAATATGAACTTTAGGACCTCTTCCCACACAGGTGCAAGTAAAATAGAACCTAAGTAGGATTGAAAGAAAAAAAATGGAAAAGAAGACGGCACACGACCAGATAGTAAAATAGAACCTAAGTAGGATTGAAAGCCGGATGACACGGGCGGTAAGATCCTTATTGAGATAGTAAAATAGAACCTAAGTAGGATTGAAAGGCAATAGGACATGTTCATTATTTGTCCATCGAATGAAGTAAAATAGAACCTAAGTAGGATTGAAAGCGCATTCATGCTCCAGTCTAGGAGTATGCTTGTTGGGCAGGAAAATAGAACTTGAAAAAGACTAGAGGAAATTGAGCTCCGGCCATCCTACAGTGAAGATCAAAAGTTCACACAGTGACATTTGACATTATCCATAGATGTTCTGCTCTAGGCATGGATTACTCCGTCTCATATCACGTTCTCATGTCTAACTCTGCTCTCGCCGATAGTTATCCTGCGCACCGTTTTCCTGCTCCTCAGGATAAATATATCGAGAACCTCGCTCTCTCTATCAATCTCACCCTTCAGTTTATCCAGCAGTATTCTCAGGTTTCCCAAAGTTATATCACCCATGAAAACAGAGTTCTGAATGTGTAAAAGGTAAGGTTTGCAGATCTTGGATATCCTCGCATCCTTTGAGGCATTGACATCATAGACAAGGACAACGAACATGCCTATCTCCTCGCAACGTAAGGTTTGTATGGTTCACCCTCAAGGATGTACCTCTCCAGCTTGTACAGCTCGAGCCTGATGATGTGCTTGTTCGAAACGTACCTCGCTAGCGATTTTGAATATACTGTCTTTTCCATCTCTTCACTGAACCTGCTGAGCACCATCCGCCTCCCGCTTCGTTCAGAAACACTCCGCCGTTGGACACAAAGTGCTTGTCTGGCTTGAGCTCCTTCCTCCTTATCATTGACACTATTACAGAGTGGCCAAGTATGGGCTTGAATATTTCAGCCACATCTAGGGCCAGGCTGGTCCTGGATGTGGACGGCTCGTGTAAGAAGCTGACTGTAGGGTCAAGGTGTGTGCAGAATATTTCAGAGGAAACCGTGGAATAGATCAGGGAGTTCACGAAACTTATGAGCGCGTTTCCGAAGGACATCGGTGGCCGCCTGCTCCTGGTTCCGATCCTGAACTCTTCTGGCAGCACTGTGTCCAGGGAATCAAAGTAAGAATCCGCTATGTTTCCCTCGATCCCCATCAGTCCCGGGATATCGGTGGCTGACAGGACATCACGGAAGCTCACCCTGATCCTGGGTGCCCCCCCGTGACGCCTCAGGTTCACGTTGTAGTTCCTGGCTGCACCTATAACGAAGGCCCTGGCGAGGTGCATCCTCGATCCCGGGTCCAGGAACCTAGAGAACTGCATGATCCGCACCTTACCGCTTATCAGGTAGTTCTCTGGCAGGATGCTCGATATGTACCTGCCTGAAGAAGTCATGAGGAACACAGGTATCCCTGCCCTGGATAGGAGCTGGATTGCCGGCTTCGTTAGGGTTGCGTTGCCTGTGATCACCAGCGAATCAACATCGTTGAGCGGTATCTCGGATTCACCGTCCCTGCTCTTCAGTACAAGGCTCTCGTCTTTCCTTGAAATGATGCCGTTGGAATTTATGTAGTATGGCCTCAGTCCCTCACCTCCCTCCCCCCCAGCAGAACTCTACGTAGCTGCAACCCCCCCTCCTGCAGAACCAGTTCCTCTTCGCCTGGGGTATTTCAGAGACAGTCATACTCTCGATCTTCCGGTACGCTTCCTGAAGTTCCTGAAGGTGTTCAGGCAGGGCTATCTCCACCACCTTCCTTGAGCCAGTGAGGTGAAGTATTCCCCTGGCCTCCACGCCGTAACCTGAAAGGAGGCAGTTGAGGTAGTGGGCAAGCTGGAGCACGTCTGCTTTGAGGGCCTTCCTGCCCCCCCTCTTGTACTCATGCACCAGGGCGGTGCCATCGGGCAGGATCTCAAGGTTGTCGATGACGTTGGAGCCCACTTTCACCCTCGAGAATCCTGGGTGTTCCCTGTTCTCTGCCAGGTACTTCCCTTCCATTACGAACTCCGTGCCATCCGTGATGTATATGTTGTGTACCGATAGCCAGAGGCGCCTGTCGCAGATCTGTGAATAGCTCACGTCTGTGCCCCCCCTTATCTCCTCTGGCCTCAACCTCTCAACTCCCAAGCTGCACCCGATAACTCAGCCTCTCTGGATACCCGGTGACGTTCACTATGGCCTTCACGAGATCTTTTGCCTGTGTGGGCAGCCCGCCGCATGCGTTGAGGAACCTGAACGCTCTCTCCAGGCTGTCCAGCATTTCCCGCCTCTCCTTTCCGTATATCTCCTGGAAGGTCATGCTCACCTCCCTGGTAGACACATCCGTGTATGGGAGTCCTGTTATCCTCACGTCGAAGCCCCGGTCCGGCTTATCCTTAAGGCCGGTTACCACAATGCCATGCTCAGTCTTCAGGTAATCCGCGTTCTGCATGAGCCAGAGGGCATCATACCTGTACTGTTCGCTGGCCCCATCTCTACTGTCGCCCATCATGAAGTTGATCTCCTCCCTGTCTCCTATGAAGTACCTGAATGTGTCCATGTAATCGGAGAACCAGCTGCAGAAGCAGGAGAGCTCCTCGCACTCCTCCACCTCCGCCTTCTTCCTCATCTCGTTGATCTTTGCCACTGCAGCCAAGGACCTCCTGACTCCGGTCCCGAACCTGCTGTCACTGGCAGAGACGGACTCCTCCACAAGCGTGTCCCTGGCGTCCCTCGTGAAGAACTGCAGCAGCACACCAGCGTATATCCCCCCCACGATCTCTGGCTTCAGGCTTGTTCCTTCCTCTCCGATCTCCTGTGATAGCCTCTCGACAACGTTCATCCCGTCCGCTATCTTGCCCATGGCCCTGTCAATGATGGCCTGGTCTCCCATTGCTATTATCAGGCGGCTCCTCTCCCTGATGCCCCCCCTCCCCGACCCTGCCCGCCCTCTGCCTCAGGTTGTGGCCGTAGTATCCCCCCCGGGAAATGATGAAGTTCATGAAGTCCCGCGGCGGGTTGTGGCCCTGCTCAACTATGTTTGAAGCAATGACTATCCTCTTGCTGAAGCAATTTCCGAGGGCAGCCTCCCTGTCACTCCACCTTGATAGGTCCATTCGGTTGAGCAGGCAGATATCTCCGGGTGAAATCCCCCCCTCTCAACCATCATGTCCCTTGCCTGGATGCAATCCCTGATGCTGTCCAGTATCAGGAACCACTTCCCCCCCTCCCTAATGTCGTCCAGGTGCTGTTTGATGGTGTCAAGGGCCCCCCCCTCAGGGTGGAGATCGTACCCAATGGGGCCACGTATGAAATCACTGCCGGCCTTCTCCACGTTCACTATCTCGATCTCGTCATCGCCCACCAGTCCCCCCCTGAGAACGCTTACGACCTCTTCCTCAAGCGTTGCGGAGCTGATCAGGAACTTGATCTTCCTGCGTAGGAGTGAGATGAGTGCCAGCAGCCGGTACTTCTGGTCCCTGCTGTACACGTGGAACTCGTCCAGGACTATGCACCTAAGCCCCTCGATAACGAGGTGTGAAATGTGGTCCGACCGGGACCGGGGGGGTGGCCTGTAGAAGTTCGTCAGTATGAATAGGAGGAGGGTGGGGGGGTTCGTGAAGACCAGCGTTGAGTTGGAGACCATCTTCGTTATGGTGTATTCCCTGCCGAGATTCCACTTCACAGCGTTCTCGCGCACTGAAGATGCAGTGATCCTCTCGACGCCTGTCATGCTGGCGCTGAACTCCCTGAAGTTCTGGTCGATCAGGACGTTGTTCGGCATCACTATGAAACTCCTGTAAACGTCACTGTAGAGCCTTGAGAAGGCCCTGGTCTTGCCCGCCCCTGTGGGGGGGCCTGCAGCACGAGTATGTTTTTCTTTGAATCCAGGAAACCAGCCACTATTTCTTGGAAGGAACGGTCAACGTATTCCTCTCCCGATTCTATCAGCTGGCATGCCATGACACGCCCTCTGAGTAGAGGTCCCTGAACTCCTCCACGGTCACCGGGCCAACGACGAAGTACTGGATCACGGCGTGCTCCGAGTAGCTGAACTCCCTCCCCTTCAGCGCTTCGCGCTTCACTGAGAGTATCTTTGTCAGCGTGTAGAGGTTCAGGTAGCACCTCATTTTCTCCGGTTCTATTTCCTCCACCTTCAGCATGCCGGTCTTACCCGTGCCCACCCTCAGAACGTTTGGCAGTTCCCAGCGGCCGTCGTCAAGGATCAGGCATAGAAACGGTTGCCGGGCTTCATTGGCTGCTGAAAGTAGAAGTTCTTGTACATTATGCCACCGACCTTTATCAGGGGGGGGTGCTGGTTTGAGCCGTTGTAGTCGATGCCCTGCATCGTGTTCCTCGTTATCTGCTTGAAAAACTCCGTGTAACTGCTATCCATTCCAGCAAGGTACCCGGGCACGGCCACGGAGAACCAGAAGCTGTATTCCCTCAGTTCCGAATAGTTCGGCACGAACTTCCCCGGCTCCGGGGGGGCTTCGCCCACCCCTAGCTGGTGCAGCATGGCGTACTTCAGGGCTATGTCCCCCCCGATAAATGGGGGGGAGGTCCTGTTGCCCCCTCCCACTTGGCTGGTAGTAGTAGTTAACCGGCTCCAGCACCGTGAGCCTTACACCGCGTACCCTCATTGTGACCTCCAGAATTCTGCCCAGTCCTGCTCCATCTTGGATATCATCTGCTCCGCCACAGTCCTGAGCTCGTCCCTGTTTGCTGCCAGATGCCTTGCGTCCGAAATCAGATTCTCCAGGCCCTCTCCCGTAAGGAGGCTGTCACCGTAGGCTGCCTGCATCTGCTCGATGATGGTCTTCTCAGGGTTCCAGGAGCCGCTCTCCCAGCACTCTTCCATTACGGAGTAAGAGGTCACCCCCCCCTGTCGCCTTTCGAGAATCCCACCGCGACAACGGTGTTCTGCATGTTGTCCCCCCCGAGTATCGATGTCCTTGCGCCGTACCTTGTGGTCTTCAGGGTGGTTGCGATGACCACCTTCAGCATGTCCAGCGATGCGTTTTCGAGCGATATAAAGCGCACGAACTTCACGCCAGGCTTCACGTACTGTGTGTTGTATATTGCGTTCCTCTGCACGTTGCCTGCTCATCCATCAGGATGGTGCCTGTATCCGAAAGGGAGTTGTGGGTCAGCCTCTCGGTGATGGCACCCATGGGCTCGTAGCTGTAGGACCAGTCATAGTAGCACCTGGACGCTATAGATGCTGCCTCCCTCCCGCTACCTGTGCTGGAGTCTCCATATATCAGGCTCACCGTTCTTGAGCAGCGATTTTGCGCTCACCGCATTCCTGTGGTAGTTCTCCGGCACTGCGCCAGCCCACCTGAACAGTGTGAGGGCTGTGCCACGCTCCGCGCCCCCTCCACTTGGGACCAGGAACGACTACCCTGTCGTACCCGAAGAACATTTCCGATGTGGTCTCAGTCGGTTCATTGTTCCTGCATATAAAGAATGACTTGGTCTCCGAGACCACAGCCACCTTCATGAACAGCCCACTGTTCCTCCTCAGATCCAGATCGCCCACTGATTTCTTCAGCAGGCCTGCCTCAACAGCTTCTGACACACTCTTCATTTTTACTCAACCTCCCTCATTCTCCCATCACGTACTCAAACTCGAACGCATCGATCAGGTAGGACTTCATGTTACCGGTCGGTGGGCGACCGTGGAAGTCCTTTTCTATCATCTCCAGGAACGTCCTGGAGAACTCCCTTATCTTCTCGCTGTCCAACCGAACATAGTGCTTCGAGTCCGGCTTGTCCCTCTCAGCCTGGAGGCCTTTGTAGAGGTGACCCTCCACGAACTCCAGGTAGTTCCCTAGATCCACTTTTTCCTTTGCTCCCACCACAGTTTCTGAAAGAGCCTTCTCTAGCACGTCAAGACTCTCCCTCAGCATCCAGGACCTCTGAGAGCCACTCATGTCGAATCTTGGCGGCCAGAGCTCCCTTGCTATCCTCGCAAGTTTCTTCACGCTTTCCACACTCACACCTCCTTTCACTCCACCAAAGCCCCCCCTCTCCGCATACAGTTCCACCTTGGCCTTCAGGTGGGGCGGGAACCTGAACCTTCTGGAAGACGAACCCCCCCTGCCCGACTCGCCCCCCCTGTTCTCCTGGCTCCTGACGGCGTCCATGCAGTACGAGAAGAGGCTGATTGGTTCCCTGATGAACTCCCTCAGTATCTCTGCCTCCTGGTCGTACCTGTTCTTCGATGAGCTCCTTGATATGTTGGCCAGGAACCCGATGTCCTCAAGGAAAGCCAGCACCTCCTGCAGCTTGTTGTACCTTACCCTGGAGATGCCAAGTTCATCCAGGACAAAGTTGTTCACTGCGTAGTTGAAGATCTCCCTCTGCTGGAGGGCCGGTGGAGAGTGAGAATCTATTACCTGCACCCTCAGCTTGGTGCCTGAAGCCAGTCTTATGGCTTCCTCGTACAGCCTTAGGGCATCCGATGTCGTCTCAGGCTGGTCCACAGCCAAGAAGTATGAGGTGTCCTGCCGGAGGGGCCCTTTCCTCCTGCGAAGCGAGACCACTATTTCATCTATCCTCTCTGCCGCCCAGTTCTCCGCCTTCTGGTTGCTGGCCAGGTAGTTGAGGATCCTGTAGAGGTCGAAGAAGGGTATTGGGCCCGGGAAATCGAAGAACACAAAGACCGACCCTTCTCTGGATTCGCCCAGCCCGAGCTTTTTCCTTAGGAAAGATTCGAGCACATACCTCCCGTCAACAAGGGAGTTCTGGATGGCGGAGGTGACGACCCTGTTCGTGAATATCGCGTTTGTCCTCAGCCCGTACAGGTTTTCCTTTATGGCCTCCGTCTCTCCCGGGTATCCATCTATCATGGACATGTTCCTCTTGTCGGGCACATCCGGAAGGTCCACAGAGGATGGGCCCAGGATTATTCTGACGATTTTCAGCAGGTTATCCTTGAACCCTGTCTCTGACGTCTCTGAGGACAGCTCTCTTGAGACCTCTGCTGCAAGGGCGTGCCAGTCTATTCCAGAGGCCTGTACAGCTAGGTCGTCGGGAATGCCGATCTCGGCTGCAACCGCCTTCCCGTCTAGGCCGGACAGGGCAACTACCAGCGGGATTAGAAGCGGATTTTTCCTCTTGTTAACCTCTTTTGTTTCCCTCAGGAGGGCATTGATGACAGCGTTTCCGCCTTCCAAGCTGCAGAGAGAGTCAAGCAGTTCCTTGACTTTCTCGAACTCCCCCTCCCTGACCTGGGAGCCTATGAGCTGAACTATTCGTATAAGTATTACTTTTTTCATCTTCTCCGTGTCGGATATTAGGTCACTCACACCTTCAGTCAGGTTCCTGTAGCTCAGCGGCTTGGAGCCACGGGGAGTGAGGCTAACCTCCAGGTCTCCCTTGAACTCACGGTTCACTACGTCCCGGTACCTGGCAAGCGCTTCCATGGCATCCTGCGGCACAGGCTTATCCTCAGGCCTGAGGGCCTGTTTCAGCTTTTCAGGCTTGCCAGCGACCTCCCGCAGAACCTCCTCAGTGATGTAGACCATCTGCTTTCCAGGGATGTTGATCCTCCTATCTGTGAACTCTATGCTGTCCGCGATCTCCATCATCTGGCCAGAGATGTACTCAGCTAGGCTCTCCGCCACCTTTTCTGGCTCGATGCTTATCCTCGACCTGGCAATGTAGTATATGGCATCCGGAGTGCTCCAGAGGTAGTGGCCACCAGAGGAACTTATGATCTCCACTACTGTGTTTCTCAGGAGTCTGTCACAGCGACAAAGTACGTTGAGCCCAGCGGCGTCTTGAATACAGAGTAATCTGTGAAGAGGTTCACCTCCAGGAACTTTAGGCTCCTGAACCACTGGTCGGATGCTATATTCAGGGGGGGCTCGGCAAATTTGCTGGATATCTTGTCGGCAAGCGATGAGAAACCAGACTCAAAGGTAAGCATAGGATTGACCTGCACCCTGGAACTCAGGGCATTGAATTTCGTGTCCTCCTCCGTTGAGAATGCGATCTGATAGATGTCGTCCGTCGACATCGACACCTCGCTGAGTGTATCATGGAAGTACATGTTCACAAGGTCGGAGAGGCTGTCCCTAGAATCCTTCATCCTGTAATCGTCACCCGTGAGCTTGACGTAGTCATGGAATAGGTAGCCGAGGAGTGCCCTCTTCAGCCTGAACGACAGCTGAAGGCGCCAGTCCCCCCCTGCCATCGGCGCTTGGATCCGTGGGCCCTCTCTCAACCCTATTCTTGATCCTCTCAATGAGGTCTGGGTTCATTGCAGGGTTGCTGAGAAAGGTGTCGAGTATCTTCAGGGCACACTGCTCCCGAGAGGATGTGGCCTATGTACGGGAGGTCGTACTTCCTCTCCCATGATGCCCGTGAAGGGTCTTCCCATTCGCCACCCTTCGCCGTTTGGTTCCAATCCTCTTCGTTCCATATGCGCGCCACCACCTTCTCCACGAACACTGGTACGCACTCTGGACCGACGGTTCCCTGTACTGTTTGGGATCTGCCTTACATTCGTCTCTTCCATTCAGCTCACCTCCCAGCACCCCAGACCCAGGCCTGTCTTCGATCCCAGGCCCCCGGTAGTAGAGGAGCAATATGTCCGATGGGTTTCCCGTTATCTTTCCGGCGAGGTTAAAGCATGTCGTTATTGAGTTTTTTCCTGCGTTCGAAGAGATCCTTGCAGTCTTCCTGTGCGATTTGAAGATCTCGATCTTCACCCGGGGGGGCTCCTGCACGCCCAGCTTGTTCTTCAGAAACCATTCAGTTGTGAGGTTCAGGTTCTCCTCGATCCTATCGGGGGGGTCAACAACATATTTCCTGCCATCACTGAAGTCCCTGATCAGAACGGGCGAGAGGGTCCTGAACTCGAGTTCTCCCTGCATCTCATTCTGCTCTACCTCCTTCACTGACTTCACTGTAAAGCTTGTATCCGCGATCTTGAGTACCGGGTTAAGGGCCAGCCCAAGCTTAAGGTACTCCAGCAACCTGTCGTCCAGAGTCCTGAAGACAAGGAACCCCCCCCTGTCTATCTTCAGGCCGTTGATGCCGGTCGAAACATCCCTGGATATTATGTTGCTGAAGGTGAAAACCGAGAAGCTAGAAGGCACATGCAGGGGGGGCCTTACCTTCTGCTGGTAGATACCGAGCCTAGAATAGAGGGACATTGCAAGGTAGTAGTTGTACTCGTACGGGATCATCTTGCCTGAGGTGCGCTCCATGGTGATCAATGCTGTTTTCATACCGATAAGAATATTATCTAGGTTTGATATAAACTATTCGGTGCGGATGGACGAAAAAATTTCTTCGTTGAAACATGATCCGGAAAGGAGGAAGCAAATCTCAGTGGTCTCATTCGTGGGATTCCAGAAACACCTCGTAGCAGGATTCTTTGAGCAGGCCCATAAGGCATTTCAATTTGATTCCGGGACCATACACCTGTTCCACAGCAAGGATGAGGACCTGAGTGCTGAGCAGTTCGCCAGGTATTCATCTGTAAGGTCAGCACTTGACAGAGTTCTTAGGCAGGATTGGTCCGGGTTCGAGGTACGAGAAGTCACTCTGAGGAATATCTGGGATATCAGAGAGAGTATGGGCCATCTCGATAAGATAAAAGACGAGTCTTGTCTCGTCAACTTGAGCGCAGGACCTTCCGTGTTCGCTGCATCAGCTATCCTCTGGGGACTGAGGAAGGGTTCGCTCCTCGTGGGACACGTGGTTGAGAGGAGGGAACAATCACTCAAGGATCTCGGGGGGGAAGAGAGCAACATATCCATATTCTCTTTCATCGATCTGAGGCCTTATTACAGCTACGTTTACCTTGACCATATGGACAAAATGATACTGAAGGCCATTGCTTCCGGCAGCCAGTCTAGTAACGAAATACTGAGATTTGTCCATAGATCCCTGGAGGAGCATTGGAGGATTTCCCTGAGGCTGATCCAGATGAGGCTGAACTCCCTTGAGCAAATGGGGGGGCTCATAAGAAGTTATAGATCAGGAAAATCAAAGAATTACCTGGTATCTGATAACTTGACCAAGATCATAGACATCTCAGGTTTTCTCGGTACATAGAAAGCCAGGATAACATAATTCCCTTAGAATTCCAGAACCTGGTGCGCAGAAAGCCAAGATCTTTTCAGAACCCCCAGGGCACCCTAAGTAAGGATTCAAGGGTCTCGTGCCTAATTATGCTGAACTGATACGATTAATTTCAAAGATAGTAAAATAGAACCTTAGTAGGATTGAAAGTCGAAAAGATGGAATGCCTTCCTAACGCGCCTGGCAAGTAAAATAGAACCTTATTAGGATTGAAAGGAGGACTTCACGGACAATCCCAGGAACACAAAAATATGTAAAATAGAACCTTAGTAGGATTGAAAGTTCACCATGTCATCCTCGAACCACCTTTCTACGGAGGGTAAAATAGAATCTTAGTAGGATTGAAAGTTTGAGGGCAATCGCGGACCTTTTGCCTCTCATGTGTAAAATAAGAACCTTAGTAGGGTTGAAAGATAAGAAATAGATCTGCAAGCAGTAACGGGCCTAAAATATCGCTATTAGAATGGAGCCCCCCCTGTGTGATTCAAGGTTCCAGGGAAAACGGGGGGAAAGCTGTCCAGGATTACCTTAAAAGGGACTCAGGAGAGACTGAAATTGACACCGCTTCATTTCAACAGATAGTGACTACCCCTGCACAGAACCCATGTCACCCAGATAACCCATGTCTATTATCCCGAACTCCTCAGATATCGAGAATATCCTGAACTTCTTCGGATCGACCTTCCTGAGGGCCGGGGGGGTGAAGTGCTCCTCAGATATGAGGGACGTGAGCACGTCCGTGCCTGAGGAGTAGAAGCTCATTGATGGAGTGATTATGACTCCCTGCTCCGCATTGACCGGGAAGGCGGGCATCTTAAAGACTCCCCCCTACTTTGTCCCTCAGCACCACCGATGGGTGCTCGTGGCCCAGGATCGTTATCTTCTTCAGGCCCCTGTCCCTGTCTCCGTGGTAGATGAAGTACCTGTCCGTCTCATACGCCTCGTGCATCCTGATCCCCCTCCTCGACAGGATGGTCTGGAGGTAGTTGTCGTGGTTCCCCCCCCTCACGAAGACCAGTTCCACTGTCCCCCCCTGGTAACGGTCTATGAAGTGGAGTATGTCCTCCCACTCCTGGGGGGGCAGGTTCCTGGAGAACTCCTGCTTGAAATCCCCGTTGATTATGATCTTCTCCGGCGAGTACCTTTCGATGATCCTGTCCACCAGGCCCTCCACATGCTCCCTCTGCATTTTGGGCAGGAAGAGGCCGTGGAGGTTCATCTCCTCCTCGAACCCCCCCAGGTGCAGGTCCGATATGACGCAGGCATTCTCGTCCCTGAGGTAGAGGCAGTAGAGGTCGGAGATGAAGACGTCCTTAATCACCTGGATCTCCTTCACAACCACCGATGGGAAAAGGGAATAAACACTTTGACATTCCAGATCCGGTGCAGCTTGCTCTCTTCATAGACAGGGACGGGACGATAAACAGGGACTGCCCCCCCTACTGCCACGACCCCCCCAGGGACCTCCATATCTATGAAGACGCGGTGGAGGTGATGGGGTTCTTCCAGTCCCTGGGTTTCATGATCGTCATAGTGACCAACCAGTCCGGCATCGGACGGGGGGTACTTTTCCGTCGAGGAGATGGAGGAGTTCAACTCCCACCTCCTGTCCTCGCTCAGGAAGAGGGGGGGTGTGAGGGTCACCGCTGTGTATTACTGCCCACACAGGCCCGAGGAGGGGGGGTGCAGCTGCAGGAAGCCTGCCACCGGCCTGGTGGAGAGGGCCGCCAGGGAACTCAGCATAGACCTCTCCAGGTCATTCATTGTGGGGGGGGACAGGGACGACGTGGACGGTGAACTGGCCAGGAGGCTCTCAATGCCCTACATGATAATGGTCAGGGACGTTTAAGTACAGGGCTTTGCTGGCTGCATAGGCAGATCCATCCCGTCTCCCAGGAGCTTCAGAAAATGGTGGACTGACATGCTTTCCGGAATCCCCCCCGAAAAATCTGGGGGGGGCCCAGGGCCTCAGGACGCGCTCTGGGCCTGCCTCCTGAACTCCTCTATTGCGGTCTTTATCTCCTCCACGGATGCCGAATCCTCAAGGGTGCTTATGTCCCCCCCGGGCAGCTGTCCCAGGGCCACCGCCTTCACGACCCTCCTCATTATCTTCCCGCTCCTTGTCTTGGGCAGCTTAGTGACCACGTGTATCTCCTCCGGGACGTATATTGGCCCCAGGTCCTCCCTGATCCTCTTCCTTATCCTCTGCACCACGTCCCTGTCGTGCGCGAACTCGTCCTTTATAACCACGAACGCAACGATGACCTCTCCCTTCACCGGATCCGGCCTGCCGAACACAGCGGCCTCAGCCACCTCCTTGTACGAGATGAGCGCGTCCTCCACCTCGATGGTGCCCAGGCGGTGGCCGGACACGTTCAGGACCTCGTCTGCCCTGCCCAGGAGCCAGTAGTAGCCGTCTTTGTCCTTCACGCAGTAGTCGCCGCAGAAGTAGTTGCCGGGGAACCTCTCGAAGTATACCTTCTTAAACCTCTCCGGGTCCCTGTAGAGTGTGAGGAACATGCCGGGCCAGGGCCTCCTGTATATTATGTAGCCCTTCTGCTCCGGCGGCAGCTCCCTCCCCGATTCGTCAACAACCACCGGGTCGACGCCAGGCATCGGGAACGTGGCTGACCCTGGCTTCAGGGGGGGCACGAGTCCCAGGCCCAGCTGCGGCGATATCATGAAGCCTCCGGTCTCCGTCTGCCAGTATGTGTCTATTATCGGGCACCTGGAGCCGCCTATGTTCTCGTAGTACCACTTCCAGGCAGCAGGGTTTATGGGCTCGCCGACTGTGCCCAGGGTCTTCAGGCTCGAGAGGTCGTGCATCTTCGGGTACTTCTCCCCGTACCTCATCAGTGTCCTTATGGCTGTGGGCGAGGTGTAGAGGATGTTCACCCTGTACCGCTCGACTATCTCCCAGAGCCTGTCAGGGGGGGCCGGGTAGGTGATCGAGCCCTCGTACATTATGGAGGTGAGGCCCAGGATCAGGGGGTGCGAACACGATGTAGCTGTGGCCCGTGATCCAGCCTATGTCTGCGGCGCACCACCACCTGTCGTCCTCCTGCGGGTCGAAGGCCCACCTCAGCGTGTTCGCCACCCAGACCGAGTAGCCGCCGTTGCCGTGCAGGGCACCCTTGGCTTTCCAGTCGTGCCCGAGGTGTAGAGTATGAAGAGCGGGTCGTTGGCGTCCATCCACTCCGGTTCCACGTAGTTCATCCCGTCCTTGACAACGTCGTGCCACCAGACGTCCCGGCCCTCCTCCATGTTCACCTCATGGCCTGTGCGCTTCACAACGACCACTGTCCTAACGGTAGAGGTCATTTCCAGGGCCTCGTCCACGGTCTTCTTCAGCTCCACTATCTTCCCGTTCCTGAAGCCTCCGTCGGCGGTTATGACCATCGTTGCCTCGGAGTCCTTTATCCTGTCGGCAAGGGCCTGGGCACCGAAGCCCGCGAAGACGAATGAGAACACTGCACCTATCCTGGCGCAGGCCAGCATGGCCACGGGCGCCTCTAGGATCATGGGCAAATATATGACGACCCTATCTCCTCTCCTTATACCTAGGTCCTGCAGGGCCCTGGCGAAGTTGTTCACCCGCCGGTACAGGCCGTCGTATGTGACTATCTTCTCCTCTCCGTTCTCCGCCACCCATATGTATGCGGCCTTGTTCCTCCTGTGCTGCTTCAGGTGCCTGTCCAGGCAGTTGTATGACACGTTGAGCTTGCCGTTCACGAACCACCTGTAGAATGGGGGGTTTGAATCGTCCAGCACCCTGTCCCATGTCCTGAACCAATCCAGTACCTGGGCCTGTTCCGACCAGAACTTCTCCGGCTCGCGCAGGGACCTCTCGTAGACTTCCCGGTACCTGTTCATGTGCGGTGTGTAATACTCGCCTGTGGGCAGTATGCCCTTCTCTTCATCCATATTTGAATATACACTTTTCTGTATATTATGGTTGCCCAGGCTCCGGATTCAGGGTTCAGATAGTGGTAAATCCACCCCCCCCGCGATACGGTACCATGGCCCTCATAGCACTGGTCAGGCACGGGGGAGAGCGAGGCGAACGTCCTGAATATTGTCACTCACGAGGAGGGCAAGTACCACCTCACGGAGCGCGGGAGGGAGCAGGCCCTATTCATCTCCAGGACACTTGCGGGCCTGGGCTTCAGGAGGGTCTACAGCAGCCCGCTGCTCAGGACCGTGGAGACCGCGGAGATCATTGCAAGCCACCTCGGCCTCAGCGTGGAGGTGGATGCCAGGCTCAGGGAGACGGACATGGGGGGGCCCTATGCGGGCATGAGGGCGGATGAGATCCCCCTGGGGGGGGCCCAGGGAGGAGATGCCCATAGAGAGCTGGGCCTCGCACGTTGAGAGGATGCATGAGGCCATTGACAGCATGAGCGAGGCGAGCATAGTGGTGAGCCATGCTTTCCCCATAAGGGCCTACCTGGCCAGCGTGATGGGCCTTGGTGAGGAAGAGTCCTACGGCATAGAGGTGAGGAACGCGTCGCTGAGCGTGGTGGACAACAGGACATTTGAGGTCATAGCGATCGGGTCCTTCGTGCTCAGCGGGAGGGTCCGGAAACTTATAATAGAGAGGAACAGCATGCCGGCTGTGGATCTATGATACCGATTCAGGAGGGGGGGTGTGAGGGACGCCGAACCACCTTGCGGGCCAGAAGAGCCCGTACCTGATGATGCACGCGGATAACCCTGTTGACTGGTACCCGTGGGGGGGGAGGAGGCATTCGAGAGGGCCAGGAGGGAGGATAAGCCTGTGTTCCTGAGCATAGGTTACTCCACGTGCCACTGGTGCCATGTCATGGAGAGGGAGAGCTTCAGCGACCCGGAGGTGGCCAGCGAGCTGAACAGGACGTTCGTGTGCATCAAGGTGGACAGGGAGGAGAGGCCAGACATAGATGCCACCTACATGATGTTCTGCCAGCTGGCCAACGGCTCCGGGGGGGGTGGCCACTGAACGTTGTCCTCACCCCCCCGTCCGGGAAGCCGCTGTTCGCGCTCACCTACATACAGGGTGAGCAGGCGCGGCCAGATGGGCATAATCGACTTCGCCAGGGCTGTGAGGGAGCTCTGGCAGGAGAGGAGGGACGAACTGGAGGGCAGGGCAGATGAAATACTGAAGGAGCTGCGCTCCAGGGCACCATCGGGAGGAGGCGACATCGACCCGTACGTGATCCAGAGGGCTGCCGAGGCCCTGGCCATTTCGTACGACGAGGTGAACGGCGGCTTCGGGTCAGCACCAAAGTTCCCCACGCCCCACAACCTCATGTTCCTGGTGCTCAACTACTTCAGAACCGGCGATGCCAACAGCCTGAGGATGGCCAGGGAGACCCTCAGGACCATAAGGTGGAGGGGGGGCATATTCGACCAGGTTGGCCACGGGTTCCACAGGTACTCCACGGACCAGGCGTGGGTGATACCGCACTTCGAGAAGATGCTCTACGACCAGGCCATGCTCATGATGGCCTATTCCTGGGCCTACTGGGCCTCGGGCGACAATGATCTTAAGGAGACCATATACGAGGTCGATGGGTTCCTGCAGAGGGAGATGAAGGGCCCGGGGTATTACTTCACCGCAATCGATGCGGACAGCGAGGGGCAGGAGGGGGAAGTTCTACACATGGAGCTCGGCGGAATTGAAGTCCATTCTGGGGGGAGCGAGTATGCTGACTTCGCCTCCACCTTCAGCGTGAGGGAGGAGGGCAACTACCTAGAGGAGGCCACGGGCAGGAACACTGGCAGGAACATACTCTTCTCCCTCTCGCCGCTCCAGAGAGACGGGAGGATAGAGGGGGGGTGGAGGAGGAAGCTCCTGGAGGCCAGGGAGAAGAGGGTGAGGCCGGCCACCGATGACAAGGCCTTAACGGATAACAACGCACTGCTTGCTGCAGCGTACCTCATGGCCTTCAGGGCCACATCAGATACCGTGTTCAGGGACAGGGGCCTGGAGATAATATCCGCCATAGACAGGTACATGGTGAAGGGCGGCGTCCTCATGCACTCCTACAGGGACGGCGAGGCCTCCGTGCCCGCGTTCCTCGACGATTACGCATACCTGTCCCTGGCCCTCCTCATGGCATACGAGAGCACCATGGAAACCGCTTTCCTGGACAGGCTGGTGCGCACTGTGGAAGAGATGAATGGCCTCTTCTGGGACAGCAACGGTGGCGGCTTCTTCAGGAGCAGGGAGGGCCAGGGCAACCTGGTGAGGATGAAGGAGGCCTATGACGGTGCGGTGCCGTCCGGAAACTCCGTGGCATCGTACGTGCTCGCTGCCCTGTACTCTCTCACGGGCAGGGAGGAATATGCTGATATGGCCTCCAGGGCGCTGGGGTGCTTCAGGGCCGAGATCGAGAGGGGGGGCCGGAGTACCACTGCTTTGCCCTGATGGCCCTGGACCTGCTGCGCTCCCGAACATACTGTGCGGTCATCTCCTCAACAGGAGGCGGCTGGGAGGAGCTCCACAGGAAACTCTTCAATGCCTTCAGGCCGAACCTGTTCGTTCTGCTGCACTCCGGCCAGGTGGACCTGCCCAAAACGGAGACCATACCGGTGTCCGACAGGCCCCCCCTGGTTTACCTGTGCACCTCCACGGAGTGCATGCAGCCCACGGCCAGCGCGGAGGCCGTGCTGCACGCGTGCACACCGTGATGCCCGGTCAGTAAGGCCTGCCCACTGTTGTGAGGAGGCCGTCCTGGCCGCAGACCACGCACCTCCCCCCCCTCTTCTTCTCGTTCTCCACGGTCCCGAGGACCTGGAGCTCGGCCTCCCTTTCCAGGCGTCGGCGCAGTCCTTGGAGCCGCACCAGAAGGTAGAGACCAGCCCTGACTTCCCCCCCCTGGCCTCCTTCATGTCGTTGAGTTCCACTGTCATGGAGAGGAAGTGCTCCCTGGCCCGCCTCATGATCTCCTCCTTGACATCAGCGAGGGCCTTCCTCAGGTTCTCCTGCATCTCGCCCAGGGGGGGAACGACCTCCTGCCCCTTATGCTCCTGAGAGCCAGGGTGACCTTCCCCTCCGAGACCTCCCTCTCGCCTATCTCGATCCTCACAGGCACGCCGCGCATCTCCCAGTCGTTGTATTTGTACCCTGGGGGGGTGTAGTTGTCCCTGTCATCCACCCTTACCCTGTAGCCCAGGGCGGAGGCCCTGGAAGCCACGTCCCTGGCGAATGAGAGCGTGTCCACCCTATCGGAAGGTATCGGTACCACTATGAACTGCACGGGCGCTATGTCAGGCGGCAGTATCAGGCCCTGGTCATCGCCGTGTATGCCTATCACCGCCGCAAGGAGGCGCTCGCTCATGCCGAATGTGGTCTGGGAGACGTAGTGGTGCTCGCCCCCCCTCTCATCATCGTACACTATTCCGTAGTTCCTGGAGAAGTTCTCGCCGTACTGGTGTATCGTGCCGATCTGCAGCGTCCTGCCCCCCGGCATGACCGTGTCGAAGGCCAGAGTGTACATTGCGCCCGGGAACTTGTCCCAGTCCGGGCGCCTGTCGATCCTGTAGGGGGGGAGGCACAGAGCATCGGTTATCTCGTTCCATATGTCAATGTATTCGCGCATCTGCCTCTCCGCGTCCTCGTAGTCCCTGTGGGCCGTGTGGGCCTCGAAGAAGTGTATCTCCCTTATCCTGATGAAGGAGCGTGTGTGCTTCGTCTCGTAGCGGTATACGTTCACTATCTGGTATATCCGGAGCGGCAGGTCGGAGTGAGAGCGTATCCAGAGCGGGAACATGGAGTACATGGCGGCCTCGCTGGTGGGACGCAGGGCCATCTCCACCTCCAGGGGCTGCTTCCCTCCCCCCCTGGTAACCCAGAAGACCTCGTTCTCGAAGCCCGCCACGTGCTCGAACTCAACGCTGAGCTGGTCACGGGTTATGAGGAGCGGGAAGCTGACCTCCTGCATGCCCCCCCTGCTGTCCACGGCCCTTCTTATTATCGTATCTATGTGCTGCATTATCTTCAGGCCGTAGGGGAGCCACACGTTCATGCCCTTCACGGGGTAGCGCTTGTCGCTGAGGCCTGCCAGGTCTATGATCTCGTTGTACCACTCGCTGAAGTTGGACTTCCTGTTCTCCATTCTGGGCCTCAAATATCAAGGCAGTAATTTAAACTCTCCCCCCCTGGGGATTCCGTGGAGGTGTGCCACTCCATGCAGACTGGGCAACCAGTGTGCCAGGCCTCCCGTGGGGACGGTTCAAACAGGAAGGGCCATACCGGCCCTGGTCGTCTCTCAAGTTAATCAGGCAAGACGGTAACACCACCTTCGGACCGGTCCACCTGTGGCCCCGGTCTGCACGCCATCCCGTCTGCCCCCCGTCCGGCCCCGGGCACCGCTGTGCCCCCCCCATTACCTAGCATACTGGTGCATCACCTACCCACTCCCCAGTGTCTCACTGCAAATTAGAGGTATCCAGCAGTGCGGTGCCCCCCCGGCAAAGTATTAAAGTGACGAGCGATGTACTCTCATGATATCCGCGGACCAGCTCCAGCAGGACAGGCAGCTCATCATTGACTGGGCAAGGAGGATCATACCGATCAGGGCGATATCTCCAAAGAGTGGCGGGCGGGGGGAAAAGGAGAGGGCCGACGAGATCTGCAGGATACTTTCCGAGATGGGCATAAGCAACTTCACCAGGTATGATGTTGAGGACGACACCGGGACTGTGAGGCCCAACATCGTTGTCAGGGTGGGTGACAGGCCCAGGACGCTCTGGGTGGTGGCCCACATAGACACCGTGCCGGAGGGGGGGACCTGGGCCTCTGGACATACCCCCCCATTCGCGGCCACGGTGGAGGGTGACAGGATCTACGGGCGTGGCACGAACGACAACGGCCACGCAGTCTTCCTCTCCCTGCTGCTCCTGCAGCATGCCAGGGTGGGGGGGAGATGAGGTACTCGCTGGGCATAGCGTTCGTCTCTGACGAGGAACTCGGTAGTACATACGGGATACAGCACCTCCTGAAGCAGGGGGGGGTGTTCAGGAAGGGCGATATCATAATCGTGCCGGACGCGGGCAGCGAGAGCGGCCTGCAGATCGAGGTGGCGGAGAAGAGCATACTCTGGCTGAAGTTCACCGTCAAGGGGAAGCAGTGGCACGCCAGCATGCCGGACAACGCCGTGAACGCGCTGAGGGAGGCTTCGAAGCTGATCACGGAGCTTGACAGGGTGCTGCACGAGAAGTTCAGCGCATCGAACACGCTCTTCCAGCCACCAGTGTCCACGTTCGAGCCGACGAAGCATGAGAAGAACGTGGACAACATAAACACGATACCGGGCACAGAGGTCTTCTACTTCGACTGCAGGGTGCTGCCCGTGTACGACCTGGACTTCGTCCTGGACACGGTGCACGACGTGGTGAAGGAGTTCGAGGCCAGGTCAAAGGCAAGGGTCACGTACGAGGTCATACAGAAGGAGCAGGCCCCCGCCGCCGACGCCGGAGAACAGCGAGGTCGTCAAGCTCCTGAGGGAGGCGATCAGGAAGAGGCTGGGCGGTGAGCCTGCGGTCATAGGCATAGGCGGCGGCACCTGTGCAGCCTTCTTCAGGAAGGAGGGCATGGACGCTGCAGTCTGGGGGGGCACCGAGGTCCCGACCACGGCGCACAGGCCAGATGAGTATGTGGTGATAGGCCACATACTGCAGGACAGGGACGTGATAGAGGAGATCCTGTACGGCAGGTGACGCCCGGGCGGGGGGGTGAAAGGGTTATATCCGCCCTCCAGTTCCGCGGAGGGATGGAGGGACACTATCCTGAGGTGGAGGAACGCAGGAGGCGTGCTGTCCTCTACACCGATATCGCCATTGCGTTCTTCATCCTCTCGCTCCTTGCTGACATATTCTTCCTGGCCTTCGGCCCTGGGATCATCGAGTTGAGCGTAAAGGGTTACCAGGCGCTTCCCCCCCTGCCATACTGGAGGAGGTCAGGGAGATAGAGTACGGAGCAATCGTGCTCGGCCTCACCGTTACTTCCATATGCCTTGCTTTCAGCGTGGCCATAAGGTCCCGGGTTATCGCCTCACGCTACATGGAGGCACACGCCCTCGATTCAGTGCTCCTCTGCATCGCCGCTGTGCTATTCGGCGGCCTCTTCGGGGGGGGCATATTCCTGCTCCTGGCCAGGTCTGACCTGCTGATACTGGGCGACCCGTCCAACAGTTTTTAATGCATCTAGCGCTGGGCATGGCATGTTCAGGGAGGGCATGTTCAGGGACAAGGTCTTCCTGATAACGGGCGGCGGCACAGGCCTCGGCCTGACCATAGGGAAGATGGCTGGCTCGCTGGGTGCGAGGATATGCATTGTGAGCAGGAAGGAGGAGCACCTCAGGGAGGGGGGGCACAGGTCCTGACGGAAATGGGCATAGAGGCGGAGTGGATGGTCTGCGATGTCAGGGACTCGGAGGCTGTGGAGCGGGCGGTGGACCACTTCTGGTCCGGCATGGGGGGGAGGATCGACGTGCTGGTCAACAACGCTGCCGGGAACTTCGTTGCCAGGACTGTGGACATAACGCCCAAGGGCTTCAGGACCATAGTGGACATAGTGCTGAACGGTACCTTCAACATGTCACTGTACACGGGCAGGAGGATGATATCTGCCGGTGGCGGGAACATAATCAACATCGTCACGACCTATGCATGGACCGGTTCCGCGTTCGTTGTTCCTTCCGCTGCTGCCAAGGCTGGCGTCCTTGCCATGACGCGCTCGCTCGCAGCCGAATGGGGGGGCCCGCACAAGATAAGGGTCAATGCCGTGGCTCCGGGGGGGCCATTCAGGACCCAGGGCGCGTGGGAGCACCTCGCATAACACCCGAGATAGAGAGGAAGATAGAGGAGAGGAACCCGCTCCGCAGGGTCGGGAGGCCGGAGGAGATAGCGCAGGTGTGCCTCTTCCTCGCCTCGGACATGGCATCCTACATCAACGGGGCCTGCATAACGGCCGACGGGGGAGAGTGGGTCAGCAACGCCGGGCAGTTCAACCTCTTCTCCGGGCTGATGGGGGGGAGGAGGTGAGGGTTTCAGGACTTCCTCCTCATTATGCCCGGCCCCAGCGGCAGCATGCCAGGCTGATGGAGTTCATGACTATGGCGAAGCTCGTGTATGCGGCGAATGTCGCTGCGAGGATGCCGAAGTAGCCGCCCACATGGGTAAGGGCAGTGCTGGAGTATACTGCGCCTGCGCCCAGTGTCACGAAGGCAAGCCAGAGGGTCAGGAAGACCAGGTTCAGGGCCAGGTTCAGCAACATGGCGCCTCCCCCAGAGGTACAGGGTGAGTATGCCCCCAGAGTATCAGCGACCAGCCAACCGCAACCGAGGGGGGGAGGACTGTCAGGACCTTCAGGTCAGCCAGGATCTGGAGGAGTGCGTAGAACTCCCAGAACGCGCCGTAGCTGGTGAAGGCTGTGAAGCCGAAGGTGTTCCCCCCCTCCTCATCTCCCAGGATCCAGCGATCAGCTGTCCCAGGCCGCCGTAGGCAGCGGCCAGTGCACAACGACGTTCGCGCCGCTGGCCGGTATTAGGCCCGCGTTCACAAAGCTAAGGAGGAAGGTGGTGAACGCAAAGGCCGCCAGGCCCAGCGGGGCGGGATCAGCGCTCAGCGCCTTTGAGAACGGGTTTTCCATGCTGTCTGTCAGTCAGACCACCTGCATGATCAGGCTGTCGGCTGTATATAAAATATTCCATAAGTTATACTTTTGAATAGCTGTTTTGAAATCCACCTAGGTATTCATATCCACTCAGTCCATGAGGCGTAGCGCCTTCACCTTCATGCCTGTCCTCCTCTCGTAGATCGATTCGAGGGTATCGCCGGTCTCCTGCATCTCCCTGCAGAGCTCCACGGACTCCTCATGGGAGAGTTCAACCTTTCCACCAGAGCGAAGGTAGACCACGATCCTCGGGATGTCGCTGCAGTCAAAGCCCACCGTCCCTCACCTCCAGGGCGAAGTCCTGCCCCCCCTCCCACTTCCCTGCGGCTGGCCAGAAGAATGTGAACTCCACGCTCTTCCAGTCGCCTGGCTCGATGTCGACGTAGTGCACGCCCAGGGGGTTCTGCCTGCTTTCGATGTCCCCCCAGCATCCTTCCAGCCGTCGTGGCCGGAGTGCAGCACGAACGGGTACTGGCACTGCACCCTCAGCACCTTACCCCTGGGCATCCAGGTGGAGCGGTTGTAGAATGTCCAGATGTGCAGCCTGGCCTGCACCCTGTCCCTCACGTAGCGCCTGTACGTTGAGAGGGGGCATGTCCATGACCCTGCCCCCCTCTCTATGGAGAGGGCCAGCTTCAGGTATTCCGCGTGTGCCCAGGCCAGTGGCATGGCGGAGCCAGACGGCTTGCCGTTGTAGAGGCCACGCTGCGGTATGTCGTCCGAGTCCCAGACCTGCTCCGGTATCATGCCCCCCCCGGGACTGGCCTGCGCCTCCATTGTCTGGAGGAGTGCCATTGCCTCTCTCGCGTTGCCTGAAGCGAGCTCGTAGTGCCCTCTCTCGCCTGCGAGGAGCGGCCAGCCCCCCCTGCCGGTGCCCGTGCCGTCGAAGGGCGAGCCGTCATCGTGCTCCCCCCCATACCCGTCATGGTTGTACCTGTGCCATACAGGGCCCGTTCTCGTTTCCGTGCGGAGCAGGCGGTCTATGACCTTCACAGTATCCACAACCCTCTGGTCCGCGGGAGACCTGAGGCCGAAGCGGACCAGCGCGAGGGCATCTGTGCTCACTATCTCCTCCGCAGGTATCTCGGAAGAGCCGGGGGGGGCCTGTTCTTCACCGGGACGTAGCCCTTGATGGCGGAGGGAGCGAAGACCTGGCCCGTATCTGGCGGGCTTATCCGGACATAGTAACCGCTGACGCCCACCTCTCTCGCCAGATCGGTGCCGGACACGTATGTCCAGCGCTCTATGTTCGAGTTGAAGAAGTCGGCCACGTCCCTCATGTACTGTGCCTCCTCAGTCTTTCCGAGCTCCTCCGCGAACTCCGATCCCGCTATGAGGGCAGCGACCTCCACGGCGAGGGTGAATGGAGAATAGCCGCCATTCTCCTCCCACCTGTCCTGCTGCGTCACCGGGCCGTAGGTGACTATGAAGGAGCAGGCCCTCCTCACCATGTCCCAGTAGTCCGCAGGCCGTATCTTCGCGAGCGCCTGAGCAGGTCAGCCAGGAGGATGGGGGGGAAGGCGGTCTCGTCCATCTGCACCCCTGACCAGTAGCCCGAGCCGTCGAGCCAGAGGTTCTGGTACCAGTGGCCGTCAGGTTCCTGTGTGGACCTCAAAAACTCCAGGGCCTTGACAGCGCCCTCGTCGTCGCCGATGTAGTGCAGGGCCATGGCTGCCTCCACCATGTCCCTGGGCCACACCAGGTGGTATCCACCCATGTCATCGTCGGACTTGGAGTTGCCCCAAGGGATCGAGAGGGACGCTATTATGGCGCCCCTGAACTGCGACTTCGCTTCATGCACCCTCAGCACCGATGCGCTTATCCTACCTAGCCTCACATGCGGGATGTCCTTGCCCTCATAGTACCTCCTCCAGTCCCGTATGCACTGCTCCATGGATCTCTGGAAACCCCCCCTCTGCAGTGAGTTCCTTGCCTTCAACGCCGCCTCCGACGGGGTCTCGCCGAAGCCCAGGGCAAGCACGAACTCCCTCGAGCTGCCAAGTGAAGCGCCCATGGCCACGTTGCCGTTGTGCGCCTCCGTGTACTTCCATGTGATCGAGTGGTTCCTGCTTATGTCCTGCCAGGGGTCAGAGATGCCGACGAAGCCCACGGACATGTCGGTGAAGCCCGTGGACGAGAGCAGCGCCATGGATATTGGGCCCTTCTGGGCGAAGAGCGCCGGTATGCCCTTGTACTCCGAGACCCATGCTGTGTTGCCGTAGCCGCCGTTCATGATGTGCGGTGCCAGGAGCACGTACGGCGTGAGGCCCTTGTCCCTGGGCTCGAACCTGACGTGCTGGAGGAGCACATCGACCTCCGGGTCCGCCATGACGGTCTTCTCTATGACGTACGACGAATCCTTCGCGGTGTTCCTTATGGAGAATACCGGGATGCCGTCCTCCACCATCTCTATGCTGTGCTCGGTATCCTTCCTCTCCTCGGAGAAGTACGAAGGGCCGGCCACCAGGAACTGCAGGTCCCTGGTGTTCGCTATGTCCACCCTTGGGTAATACACCTCGTTCACTATTCCATGCGATATTGTGAACCAGACCCTGCTCAGTTCGGACATCGATGTGCCCACAGCGTCCTTGGCGCTGGAGGTCCACCGAGGTACATGCCTGGCCATCCCGGGGCTTCCATGGACGTGCATTGAGGAAGGTGCAATTAACGTTTGTGAAACGCCTTGCTATGGGAAATGAAATATACACACCAGTTATGTGGTTACCGGGCCCGAGTGGGGTAACTTGGATATCCTGGAGGCCTGCGGAGCCTCAGATTCGGGTTCGAATCCCGGCTCGGGCGTTGAGCTAAGTTCGTTACCATATCAAGAGCTACATTTTTTCAGTTCCGGTCGCTCTCCAAACTCAGGAGCATAGAATCGAACCATACTTCAAGAATCTACGTACATGGAGTATATAGTGTAAATACTAAATTCCATTATGTATCTTATTTGGGTTCCTTCTGTAAATTTGCACTACCCTCATTTATCGGCACCTCGTTTCTAGGTTTGCCCAAAAACTCCCATAGATGGGAGATGAAATTTCTTCCATATTAAAGGTCCAAGTAGATAATCAACCGGTAACCCTGTTAACACAATTGATACCTATGTACTGTCCATTCTGCACTGGTGAAGCCTTTCTATTTGACAGAGGTTTAACTTTTTCCACACAATTCTTCGCGGCGAACAATTCAAGATGCCTCTCATGACTAGGGCCCAACTGAACCTACTTCAACTATAAGCCTGTTGTCTAATCCCTGGAGATAAATTTTTAAAAATTGATTTAATCGATTCCAACTCATCACAAAGAGATGCTCTTGTTCTTCTTGGAAAGGCTGTAAACAACTGCCAGTCCAATGATGATCCAAGCAACTACCATGTACGCCGGTAGGTTCAAGGGATATGCAGGCACCGGATATATTGTACTGAATATTGCGAAGCCAATGAATCCCAGAGCTAGAGCTGGGATTATAACATGCATTGTTATGTTCATCATTCTTTCCTTTCTGGAGAAGAACGGCAGACTCAGAGTTGCAAGCGCATGTTGTAGCATGAATGCGATTGATGCTGCGCCTTCAATAACTAGGGCACCGACAAACGGACCAAATATGAGGCCAGACACAACAGATATGATAAAAGATAGAACTGCCACCGCTAAGATAGCCACATAGGGAGTGCCGTACTTCGGATGAACCCTACTTATGACTTTTGGAAGGATGTTGCTGTCCCTTGAAAGGTAGTAGAGCATGCGTGTCAGAGAATTATTTATTGCTATACCGAAGTCGAAGAAGCTGTTCAGAACTACAGCAACGAATATCCATCCGCCGAATGGGCCAAGGTATTTGAAGTATTCAATTACCCCCCGGATCAGGTGAATTTCCAAATGAAGATATGTTGTTAAGACCCCCCCACCCAACGGTTAAGGCGTAAGCATTTAGTGCTAGGGGGGGGATTACAACTAGTAGCCATCCATATATGATTGCTTTTCTGATAGTAGTGTTAGGCTGTTTAGTCTCCTCACCCAATGCAACAACGGAGCCAGTGCCACCGTAGGAGTAGAGACCAAAGAGCAGACCAAGACCAATCAGTGAAAGATCATTGTGCACGGGACTAGCAGTGAATACTGACAGGGTGTTGGCGTGACCAAGCCTAAAAATTATGATCACTGCCGAGATTGTGAGCACAGCAGTCTCAATGAAGCCCGTGTAAGCTGCATAGTTAAGTGACAACCTAACACCTCTGTAGACGAAAACTGTGCTGAATAGCAATGGAATGAGTGTTATCGGTATCCAGATATAAGTTACGCTGGTGATTGAGGGAGTGAGCAGATACACGAAAGCTGCGAATGACAGAAGTGCAAATCCTGTATAAGTGAGAAATTCGTTAAAAAAGAACAACCACCCAGTCATATCACCTGTAACCTTCCCCAGTCCTGCCCTTGCGAATGCAGAATAACCTCCAGCACTTGCCACCTTCTTACTGAACTGGTAGTTGGTATTGAGCCAGAGCAAGACTATCAGAGGGGGGGCCAAAAGAAACACCAATGGAGTAGATCCTTCAGCCACCAGCGCGGTACCTGTAATGAGGATCGCCACCTCAGCTGCAGGTGCCACATGGCTGAAGCTCTGAAATATTCCGTGCCAGAGACCTAGCTGATCCTTCTTGAGCCTGTTGCTTATGTTTTCTTGAGAAGCCGCCACGCTGCAAAATGTTCTATGTCTATAATAATTCTTGCATTTTTTTAGCCACTCATTGGGAACTCTATAAAAATGAAGGGCGAATTTCTGCTAGATAAATAGGGTATGAGTTGAAATATATCCGGACATTATTAAATCGGACGCCCGATCTTCAAAAGTTTCTCCGCAAACCAAAGCAAATAGGTGCATGAGTTAATTCTAACCATATAGGGTTTTTCAAGTCTTCTCAGGGGGTCTGAAAAAGATATTGAATCTTATCGATAGGAAGTTTGATTTTACTGATGCAACGGGTATGCTTTGCAAGCCTAACGGTTAACATCAGACATTAAATCTAAAAAGTGTCAAGAAATAGGTCTTAAATGCCTGGACGATGTTAAATATGGGCCCTGGATCACCTTGCCCATAAATACCTCAAATTCTCCGACAAAAAGTGTTCCTTATTTAATTTACTTTGAGCTGGGCAAGATTCTCTGTTATCAAGTGAGATAGAGGTGTCTTATATTATGGCGATCAGCGATCCATCGTTCCACGCACACCCATGTAGTTAATACTTGATGTTAGAATGAGGTTGTAAAAAACTCGCTTTCATAGAAATCCACAGCATTATAATCGCGCCTGACTCCATTAGTGATCTCAGGAGAACCTTGAGCTGTTTTGGAAAAGTGATACTCCCTAAAATAATATGCAATCATCAGTTTAAACTAAAAAAAGAGGTCTTAAATTAGAGAGGTAGATTTAAGCTGTCAAAAGGCCCCAATTTGACTCAACACCAGACTAATATTCTTTTAAGTTAAATGGCCAAGTTGAAAGGGTGAATTAATAGTATCATCATATCCAGCCATTCACGAACATTTTTCTCCTGGACGAGAATTTAGAGACATAGATTTACCTCTTGCCAGCTGCCGTTTCCAACGGTGCACGCGTCCTAGATTGCCTGGTCCTCAGCTCTATGTAAATGAGGCCGGCAACCATCCATGCAACGAACGAGTACGCAGCAACGAGCACAGGGATGCTTATGGATATGAACGATCCATAGAATATGAAGGCCAGGAAGCCTATCGCCACCGCGGTCACTGCCATGTTCACGTAACCGATCCTCTTCTCCCTGTCCCTGAGTATCTTCGGTAGAGATGCGTTTGCCATTATGTGCACAAGGATCGATCCGAGGGTGCCGGCAACGCCCGTGAACAGGAACGCATTGAAGCCTCCCATGAGGACAGTCGATATGGCGGCAATCAGGAAGCTCGCTATGGCCATAACGCCTGCCGCAACGTGTGGAGTCTGGTACCTGCTGTGCACCCTCGATACCTGCTCGGGGGGGAAGAAGCCGTCCCTGGTCATGGCATAGAGCACACGGGGAGGAGCTGTTCGTAAAAGTCACCTGGTCTGTCAGTATGCTGTTGATGTAGAAGACCGTGATGAGGATGGCGGCCCATATGCCTATCCTGGAGTAGGCCAGGGATATCCCGGGGGGGACAAGGGCATTGGCATACGAGGCCATGTCGTTGATGCCCCAGGCAACCGTGAAGGCGTAGGCGGCGAAGACGAAGAAGACGCCAAGTATTATGATCGTCAGGACAATGCCTCTCGCTATCGTCCTCCTGGCGTCCCTGGTCTCCTCACCGAGCGGGGGGGTTGACGTGCCGAAGCCGGAGAATGCAGTGTACATGAAGAGGACGCCGAGTAGGACGCCGGAGAGGCCGCCCGCAGCGTGCGATGGGCTGAACACGCTCACCGTGTTTATGCCAGGCCTGGATATTATGAGCCAGAGGCCTATGAAGATCACCACAGCGATCTCCATGCTGGCCATCACTGAAGCATACCTTAACGAGCCCTTGACGCCCAGCACGGAGACTATGTAGCCGAACGCAATCGTACCGGCAAGGAGCGGCAGCCAGAGGTACCCGGAAAGGTTGATGTTGAACACGTTGCTCAAAAGCGCTGGCACGAATACGGATATGCTCAGTCCGATGAATGCCAGCGACGTGACCTGGTAGAACTGGTACGACCACCCGGTGTATGCGCTCACGTGCTTCCCGAAGCCCAGCTTGACGTATTCGTAATAACCGCCAGCGCCTGCCACGTGGGTGGAGAGCCTGTTGATTATGTAGGCGTTCAGGCCCACAATGACCAGGGCGAGCACGGCTGTCAGGGGCAGAGACCCCCCCAGTGCGAAGGCTGCCGCTCCTGTCATCGTGGCCACCGCAGCACCCGCAGGGGGGGCCGAGGCCGCAACTCCCTGGAATATTACCTCCCTGATCGAGAGCGCGTCCCTCTTCAGTCCCGAACCTGTCCGATGGTTAGTGTCAGTCATAGTCTAGCAGTCATAACGTCTGGCTTATAAAAATTTCGTATAGGCCAGAGAAACACGGATATCATGAAAAAGTCTTCAATGATATGTTTAATGAGTTATATTTTATTCAATAAATTAATCGGACTCATAAATGCGTGGCCAGGGACTGTTCCCGATCTCCACTCCAGCACCGGTCTCACCAAAGGTTATGATGGCATCCGCCTCTGAGGGGGGGAGGCACGCCTCTGGCCTTGAACCGTGAAAGGGTTAGGCCTTTCATTCCGTTGTGAGGGCAGCGTGGCCCATGCACTGGGATGCCGTGGGCCTGTGGTCTCCGAGGTTACAGTACTGCGGTTTCGCGGAACTGTTGCCATTGCCGGGGGGGAGTCTTGGCCAGCTGTGTTTGCCCTCTCCGGGCCGGGATGCAGTGACACTTTCTCAAAAACCTTTTAATCAAGCCTTATAACGAGAGACCACATGGTTCAGAAAGTGAAGCCTGAATGATAATCAACTACTTTGTGGATGTGCCTGCCTCCCTGGCCGGTTTCCTCGGCATGGAGGCCATAGCCAGGCTCATGCACAAGTACGTCATGCATGGCATCCTCTGGCCCCTACACATGGACCACCATATAGAAATGGGGGCACAGGTTCCAGAGGAACAATTTCTTCGCGCTGTTCTTCGCAGCCATTGCAGTGTCGCTCTTCGTCCTGACCCTGAGGACCGGGAATGCGGCCTTCGCATCGGTGGGTTTCGGCATGGCCATGTACGGCCTGGCGTACCTGATAGTCCATGACATGATAATACACAACTATTACCTCCACCTGCGGAACAGGAGGCACTCCAGGTACGTGCAGAACCTCATAGCGGTGCACGAGCTCCACCACGTCAACGACGGCAGGAACAGGGGTAGGAACTGGGGCTTTCTGTTCTACATACCTGGCATTGACGAGGTACCGTGGAAGAAGGGTGATGGGCAGAAATGAGGGCCGTCGTTGTCGGTGGCGGCTTCGGTGGCCTGGCATCGGCGGCAGTGCTTGCAAGGATGGGCTTCCAGGTTACGGTCGTGGAGAAGAACTTTGCCCTGGGCGGCAGGGCCAGGGCGTCTCCGAAAAGGGCTTCACCTTCGACATGGGGGGGCCATCCTGGTACCTCATGCCCGAGGTATTTGACAGGTTCTTCCAGGCCATAGGTTTCAGGAGGGAGGACTTCTACGGACTGAGGAAGCTGGATCCGTCGTTTGAGGTCGTGACTGACAGCGCCAGGATAAAGGTCAAACCGGATGCCGGGGGGCGAACAGGGCAACCCTTGACTCGCTTGAGGAGGGTGGTTACTCCAAGTTCATGCGTTACCTTAGGGAATGCTCGGAGATCTACAGGAAGACTATGTCCTCCCTACTTTACAGGCCTTACAGCGGGATGAGGAGCATGCTGTCTCCCTCAGTCCTAAGGGCAGCCCTGGGCATGAGGCTCTTCTCCAGCATGCAGGAGATGAACTCCTCATACTTCAGCAGCAGGGAGATGCTCTACCTGACAGGCTTCTCATCGGTGTTCCTGGGCGGGGACCCGTCCAGCATACCCGCTGTTTACTCGATGGTGAACGCATCCATATTCGGCGATGGCGTTTTCTACCCCCCCGAGGGCGGCTTCGCGTCCGTGGTAGGCGCACTGGCGAAGGCCGGGCAAAGGCTCGGCGTGAAGTTCGTGACCGGCGAGGAGATAGTGGGCATAAGAGCCTCCGGCAGCCGTGTCACAGCGGTTGAAGGGGGGGATCACGAGACATACTGGGGGGGAGATCTGTTCGTCTTCAACGCGGATTACCACCACGTGGAACAGGACCTCCTTGAACCCGGCCTCAGGAGCTACAGTGATGCCTACTGGGCCTCAAGGGATGTTTCGCCCTCTGCGCTCATTGCCTACATAGGCCTCTCAGGAAAACTGGGACTGAACCACCACACAATCGTGATAAAGGGCGACTGGGAAGAGCACTTCCAGTCGATCAGGAAGAGGTCCTCTGGGATCCCGGAGGACTTCGCCTTCTACGCCAGCGCCCGTTCGAAGTCTGACCCTTCTGTGGCCCCCCCAGGGCTGTGAGAACCTATTCCTCCTCATACCTGTTTCGGTGAACTTTCAGGAGTCGGATACGAACAGGGAGCGCACCGTCCAGAGGGCACTGGAGAGGCTGGAGGAGATCACCGGGGAAGGGATAAGGCAAAGGATCGTGTATATGAAAACGTACTGCAGGAGGGACTTCGAGAAAGACTACAATGCGTTCCTTGGCTCCGCATTCGGCCTCTCACAGACCCTGGGTCAGACAGCGGGGCTGAGGCCAGCCATGAGGAGCAGGAAGCTCAGGAACATGTTCTACGCTGGCCAGTACACGCATCCTGGCATCGGAGTGCCCATGACGCTCATATCGGCACAGGTGCTTGGATCACTCATTAGCGGGTCCAGCTACTGGCCTCAGAAGCCCGCCTTGAGGACAGGAACCTTGCGGAGACGTCGTAGGCAACTGCGTAGTTGAGGAGCAGCGAGAAGACATACTCGAACTCCTCCACCGGGATGCCTGCCACCCTTATGCCGGTTATCGCCCCCCCCTACCGTAAGTGAATATGGGGGCAGTGACCATCAGGTGGTCGAAGAACACGAAGGGTATGTAGGAGACCACAAGGAAGGCCCAGAGGGACTTCTTAACAAGCAGCCGTCTGTCAACTATCAAGCCCAGGGCAAGGGAGCCTGCTGAGAAGAAGGAAGCAACAGACGTGTAGCTCCTGGAGGTGTTCAAGACTCCGAGGATAACTAAGAGGACGATGGATATGGATGCTGCTGCCACCGTTCCCCCCCTGCATGGCAGTGTGCCCTTCACGTAATTATCGAGGGCCTCGAATATCAGGAGTGTGCTGAAGGGCACCACCAGGAAGAAGGCAACCTCCTCCACCGGGATGTAGAAGAAGTATATACCGAGGACGTGTGCCGGGTCGAACTTCCATGTTCCGAAGACCACAGCCAGCTCGTCCCAGAGGATGTAAACGGGTGCGACAGCGGCGATCGACACGATTAGGGGCCTGTACCGCCTCACCCTGGAAAATGGCGTGAGGAAGGATATGGCGGCTACAGGGACGAATATTGCCAGGAGTATCTCCGCATAGGCCATGTGGCCACTCAGTATCTCCATACTGCTGTTCCCACAGCGTTCATCACAACCTTCAGGAAGATGCGCCTCCTGCGTGGCTTCACCTTCCTCTCGAACACGACCATGGGCTGCGCGTAGATCTTCCTTCCAGTCCACACGTACATATCCTCCGCGGTCTTCACCGCGATGAGGGACCTGAAGGGGATGTAGCGGAATCCAATCCTCGCCATCCTGTCCCACCGGAAGAACCTGTCAAGCTGGAACCTCATGAACCTGGAGAAGGACTCCCTCTTGTGGCAGGCTGTCTCCTCAAGGAGGTCCGACAGGCCGAACGACTGCATCTCCTCCACCGGCAGGTAGGTCCTGCCCAGTGAGTTGTCCTCATCCACGTCCCTGATGAAGTTCAGGTACTGCATGGCCCGGCCAAGCATCGCGGCAAACGGCTCAGCCTCCACAGGGAGGCCGAGGACCCTGTGCATCATGATGCCGACGACCTCCGCAGAGCCGTAGATGTACTCAAGGAGGTCGTCTATCGTGCGGTAACTAGTCCTGGTCATGTCCATTTCCATTGACCGGAAGAAGGCCCGCACGTACTCGTCCCCCCCTATGCCCTTCCTCTCCATCAGGGATACGAAACCTTCCACTATTCCGTTGCTGCTGCTCCCCCCCGTCCTCAGGCACCTCTCAAACTCGCTGCGGAACTGGTAGAATGCCTCCCTCCTCTGGGGGCACGGTGTCAACAAAGTTGTCCGCTGTGCGCACGAAGGCGTACAGGTTGACACGTCCCTCCTGATGGGCCCGGGGGAAGAATAGGCTTGAATTGAAGTATGTTGTGCTCCCGCTCCTGAAGATTTCCGTGAAGTGGGCGTCCAATGCATCATGCCCTGTGGCCCTACAGGTGCCACTGGCCCACGGGCCACCGTTCCCGACTGCGAAGTGGTTCTCCTCGGTCCTGGATGTCTCCACGCAGTTAGCTATACCATGTTTTTTATAAAATGGTGTAAAGTATTCCTTTACATTTCGGAGGGCTGGCCAGCGGCTGACCCCGTCACAGAAGAAGGGCGCCATCAGGCCGTCTGGCCATGTTATAACTGGGTGCGCTGTCCCTCACACCGGACAAGGTGCATGCGCCTGGCAGCGTCCAGCACCTGCGTACCGAGGTCTGTCAGGCCCAGTTCCCTGTCCACGAGACCCATGGAGACGAGGTGGCCCGTTGCCCCCCCTGCACTGACCACCCGGTCCTCCCTCCTGCACAGCAAGGCCAGTTCCTCCGGGCTGAGGTGCATGGCGTATGCCTTCGGGGGGGTTATGGATTTCAGGGCGAGCTCCCCCCCTTCCTGTTTATCATGAAGTAGGTGTGGTGCTTGTGCACCTCTGCACTCTTCTTGAGCTTGGCCTCCGTCCTCTTTATCGACGTGTTCCTGTATATGTCGAGCAGGCCCATCTCCCTGAGCCTCTCGATGTGTCGCCTGACCCTCTCCTGCGGGATCTCTGTGTACCGTGTTACATTCTTCGCATAGTCAACGCGTGCGACCTGAAAGTGCCTCAGGACACGGAGTATCTCGTAATCGTTGAGGAGTTCGGCTACCTCTGCACCATAGTCATGGGCCTCTGCCATTAAGGATGCGATGAAACAATGAGGTATAAAAGGTACTGCCGGGTGCCACTGATGGGGGGGAATACGGTCGGAGGAGAAGCAACCACAAGACAGATTCAGCATTTTCTCCCCCCCAAACGGGAAATTCCGTGTGTGCACGTGTATGGGTGCACGGCTCAAAAAGACTGGCCTTGTAAGAGGATGCCAACACAGTGCAGACTCGTGACGATGCGATGGTACGTTTGGCCAAATACACCAATGCTAGGAACAGGACTGCAGTCTTGGATGCGTGGCGCGGGTGCCAGGGTGCCCTGCCCGGCTCAACTCAGTTGCTACGCGGTCCGTTACCGGCAAAAGCTAACTACCTGCTGACACACACCACACGTGGATGGCGTGCTGCCTGTTTCCTTCATGGAATAGTGCGGCCCCCCCACTGTTAACCGCCCGAGTGGCGGGCTTCCCCCCCAACCCCCCCCTCATTGTGCCTGGAACTGAGATGGTCCTATGGCACAGGCACTGCTGAAATACACCCACCGGTTCTGGGGGGGAGGTGCATCCAGCGGTCTGCCAGACTGGGCTGAGACCTGCAGCTGGACTGTGGCCCAAGCACGCGGTGTGTACCCTCAGTGCACGCTGTCATTCCGCCGAAGGATGTGCGTACGTTCCCTGTAATGCTCGGGGTTGGCCTGACCATTCTGGAAACATGTGGGCCAGTGATGCACTAGGTGCACATATGCCACGCTGGCAGGTACAGCCAGGCGCATCGCCGTACACAGCTCTCCAGCCAGTTCAACTGAGGAATTCCATGCTCACGCTGTACGAAATCTGCTGGTTCCTCTCGTCTACTGGGACCAGGCCAACATAGGCAAGCTTCGTTAAGTTAAGGCTGAGAGTGATGCTGACTTCACCGTTTTCCCACTCCCTGAGGTAGACTATGTTGGGCCTCAGTATCATGGTGAGGAACTTCGCGGACTTCACAACGGTGAGTGTGTGCTGGAATTCGTAGATGCAGATCCTCTGTTACTGGCCCAACCAGCCCACCGTTATCGGTATCTCCTTTGCTGTTGAGTTGTTTCCGATATTGGACATGGAGGCACCGTTGATCTGGAAGGGTAAAGAAGTGTAAGGCTATCCCGTGCTTTGCCCTGTTTTGTGTACGTAGAGAGGATCGTCAGGGTTGACAGGTTTCTGTGGCTCTCTGTGTAGAGGCCAAGGTTTACCGACGTGGGGGGGTTGGTGGCCCTGGAGATGGTCTACGACGCTGTGTTCCCGTTAAACTAAGTGTGATGTTCTCAGCCCCCCCTTATCCTGTCAGGCCGGGTATGCGTTAAACCCCCCCTATGCCCATAGGGCGGTAGGATGTGTCTTAGTATGCCAGGAAAGACGCTAAGCAAGCAAGGGTCGCCACTACCACGGCAAACGTGGTGGCCCTCATCGGCTTGATTTTATGCATTCACGCATAATAACCATTCAGCCCGGGTGGCATCCGGGCAGGCCAGCTTTTTACAGATTCCACCGGGGGAGCGATTGCCTGTGGGGGGCATGCCGGATGATCACTTATGGACCGCCATGGGAAATGTTGAGTTAAGGTTTCATCCCCCCCTGATCTGGGTGTGCTGCGCAGCCAGACCGATCTGTCAGGACATCACGTTTGCATGGGCAACCGCTGCTGCACACCCAACATCTGTCATGTCATTGCAGCTACCATGATGGATGTTCAGAAATGGCCGAGAGATAACATGTACCCATAGTACCTCCTGTTCCCCCCCGGCCCGAAGGATCAGGTTACGCTAGCCCGGCGCCTAAAATCGGCAGGCCCCCCCGTGGGACAGGCCAGCCACGAATCCCGGTCTTTCTCTATCTATGTGGAAGCGTGTACAAAGCAGGTCATGGGGGGGTTCCATGGGGGGGGAATGGTTCATCCGCGTTCTGTACAGGTAAAAGGCCAGTTGCTGCAACAGGCCCCACCGGATCGTATCGCTCCCTGAATTCCGACCGGTACTATGTCCAGCACACGCTGGCTGACCCGCTGTCCGGATACAGGAATGCCTTCACGATCCCGTGCAGTCTTCCCTTGCCTCTGGTAGCATTGGGAGTGAGACCAGGTCCAGGGGGGGATCCGGAACAAAAATGAAAAATGGTTGTGATTGTATTATCACGCCTCGGATGGCATAGTCTCTGCTGGCTTCTTCACAGCGCGTGCTATGTATGTCCATACATACACGACAAACAGTTTGATAAGCAGTGATAAGGCGGCCACATAGAGCAGTCCGACAGGGTGTTGCCAAGTGACGTGGAGAGTGCGCCGAACTTGTTGGCTACGAGTATTAGGTATATGCCTGAGGCCATGCCAACAAACCACCATGCCAGAGGCCCGTTCTTGTCCAGGCTCTTCTGGTACATGCCGAGGAGCGTTGCGTGAAGTGTCTGTGCTATAAATATGTCACCGAGTAGCCGGAGTGCAATCGCATAGGTGTCACTGCTCTCCAGGGCGAACACAAAGCCCAGTGCCAGGAGCTTGAACCCCACGGAGGTCCATTTCACAATCCTGGTCTCCGTCTCTGGCTTCAGGTCTTCCTTGAACTCCTTTATTATGTTCCTCACAAGGAGGTTTGACTGGGATATTGCCATGACAGCGGTCGGTACGAGCCCCCTATGAATATGCCCAGCAGGGTGAACCCCACAAACCACGAGGGCATTGTGTACCACATTAGGGCAGGAACCACCAGAGCACCGTTTTTAGTCGACAGGAAGAGGTGCAGTGCGGACGGGACCGCAAATATCAGGACCCCGAACAGGGTGAGCAGGAACAGGCACACACCGTACATAGGTAGAATTGCCGAGCTGAGACGGACAGTCTTGACATCCTTTGAACAGAGGACTCCGTTTATTGCGTGTGGGTAGAAGTAGAGTGTTAGTGCGCTTAGTACAAAGGGGGGGCTTATGCAGGCGTTTATCAGTTTGGGCGGTAGGGTCTCGACACCGAGTTTCATGAGGCCACTGCTCGCGTGGTAACTGTTTGCGCTGGAGAAGGCTGTCGCGAAGCGGCCATGTATGGACAGCGGCACCGCGATCACAACGACCACGACAGAGGACAGAATGAGCGCGTCCTTCATGACCGCCGTCAGGGCAGCCCCGCGGAGTTCGCTCCAGATCGTAAAGGCTGCGAGCACAACGAACGATATGAACAGGGCGATCTCAGTGACCACGGTGTAGTCAGAGAAGTAGTGAATGAATATTCCTTCGACCCGACGATGATACTACCGCTATCATATCGCAAGCAAACCCTGTAAATTCCTTCCCTGGGATATGATCCCAATGGTTCCATTTCTCGCACTTCTCATGTCGCGTGGGAAAAATGATCTCCCCCCCATGCGCATTTATTATCGGTAAGTGCGAGATCTGGAACCCTATAATGAAAGTGTTTGGAAATATGGAAAATAAGGCTCCGCGAAAGATCAAGAGGCTGTTCCATTTCCCATTAGGGGGACGGAATCCTGGGATCCGTCCCGTATGTTTTCATAGAAGTTCTTCCATTTTTTTGATCTGTCCGTTCCCGTATTTTTCTAAGTTCCTCCTCTTTCATCTAGATCTCTACTGGAGTTTGCGTCCTACGCCCCCCCATGAAAACATAGTTGAGTTTTCCTCCAATATTCACCCTTTTTTGGGTACACCTTTCCGACACGGAAAGGAGAAAACATGCTTTGAGTCTAGAGGTGTGCCATTTTCACTGCATTTAGACTTGTGGATATGGATGCCTCCATAGTCCCTTCTTATCTCCAGTTCCCTTATCTTATCCTGGACTGCACCCTTAAACTCTTCAAAGTTACCCGTTGTTAAAGTGATTATTGTTTTTGGATCCCTGTTGGGGGGGTACTCAAGCCATAGGCCAAAATTTCCAAGATAGATGCTGAAGTCACCTGGGATCTCACCTTAAGATTCTCATACCACCTTTGAACCCCCCCCTTGTTTTTCAATAATTTTCTATGTGTTGTAACGGGGGGGTTGATACGTGCATAACCACAGAAGTATAACAATTATTGCACCATCTTTAGTAAAGGATAGGTAGGGATTCGAACCCTAGTAGATGGGATCTGCAGTCCCACGCATAGCCACTCTGCCACCTATCCGGGATAGGAATAATCTGGGGGGGTTATAATAAACTTAGGAGTCCTTTACTGGGCCTGTGACTGCTTGATGCGTTCGAGCATCTGTATCCTCTTCGCAGGGTGCGGGTGGTCGGAGAAGAACGCTGCGAACCTCGAGACCTTCATTGTCTTCCACTCCTCCAGGAGCTGCCTGTAGTCCTTGATTTCGCCCTGGTCCGGGTTGCTTATGAAGAGCATCTCCGCAACGCTGCTGCTCGTGTTCCTGTTCCTCCTCCTGAAGAGCCTGTGTGTACCGGATGCGGCAACGATCTTGGCCAGGCCAGTCTCCAGGTTGTCAGCGCCGCCCGGCACTGTGAGCGCAGAGTTGGCGTCAGCATAGCTCTCACGCATCCTGTTGAAAGCAAGTATGAAGAACCTGAACAGGAACGAGAGGACTATGGCTATGATAGCGAAGAGCAGCACTATGCCCGCGTTCCTCTCCCTGCTCCCGGAGAAGAGGAGGAGGTAACCGAAGTAGAAGAGGAGCGTGGGTATCAGGCCGATGGCCAGGAGCATCTCCACATCGTGGTGCCTCAGGTGCCCGATCTCGTGCCCGAGGACAGCCTCTATCTCCTTCTCGTTCAGTATCCTGAGGAGGCCCCCCCTGGTCACTGCAACCCTCTTACCCGCTATGGGAGAGCCGTAGGCGAAGGCGTTGGGCATGTCCACCTCCGCGATGTATATGTCAGGCTTCCTCATGTTGTTGTATATGGCCACCCTGGTAACCACGGAATCGAGCATCTGGTATTCCGGGTCGCTCGGCGACAGTTTGTGTGTGCGGTAGGCCATACCTATGATGTACGGCCCGAAGAGCCACTGCAGTATGTCTATGAATATGAAGACAGGAAGCAGGAAGATGAGGAGGGCGAGGAAACCTATCCCGTAGCCCATGTACTGCTCTATCCCGTACACTATGGCGGCTGCCAGCAGGAATATGGCCAGCCCGAGGGCCACACTGCCCAGCCTGAGCTTTGCCGAGATAAGGTCCATATTTCCGATATCGAAAGTCGATATTTAAACATATCACGCACCGGTGCGCCGCTACAGTGGCACAGTATATAAGGTTCCATACGATCGCATGCGAGTGGCGTTCAGGTCGATCTTGTTCTGCTCTTCCGTGCCAGCGGATGTGCCTGGCATGCTCAGGAAGCCGATAGTCAGGAGGCACAGGGAATGCGTTGAGCTCGATATCTCCATACCCACCCCCCCTCTTTCTAGCATCCCAGCTTGCTGCTCCTCCTGCTACGTCTTCTCGGAGGGCAGGGTTGCTGACACGGAGGGCCCGGATATCCGGGAGGCCATCTCCTCCGCCAGGTTCCTGTTCTCAATGGAACGCTACTGGGAGGCGCACAACGTTCTCGAGGGCCTGTGGCGTGAAGAAAGGGGGGGAAAGAGGCGGGATGCCCTGCAGGCCATAATCCTGGTGGCCGCTGCGGGAGTGAAGGTCCAGATGGGTCAGGACAGTGCGTGCAGGGGGGGCCTGCTGAAGAGAGCCCAAGCGCTGTCCGAGCGTCTGGGCCTCACCTCAGAGGCAAGGCTCATCGATATGGAGTACCCATTCACCTTTCCGGAGGATATTGCCGGGTTTGTGCTTTCGGGCCAGTGAGTGCATTGAGTGCAGACAAAAGTAATTTAAGATGCCTGCAATCGGAACAGGAATGACTCACATCTCCGAGTTGCTCAACGATGACAGTGTGGGGGGGAAGCGTTTCACCATAAGGGGGGGCTGGGGTCTACAGGATAAGGAGCACCGGGAAACTGACGTTCGTCGTCATGAGGGACTCCACAGGAATAATACAGGTCCTGGCCAGGGGAGACAGGCTGGATGAGAACACGTATAAAGAGATAGAGGGCATGACAGTGGAGAGCAGCTGCGAGTTCACCGGCACGGTGAGGAAGGACGAGAGGGCCGTGACCGGATACGAGATGGACGCAGAGTCCTTCCGCCTCTACCACAGGAACGAGAACTTCCCCATAACAAGGGACAAGGGGGGGGAGGAGTTCCTCCTGGACAACAGGCACCTCTGGCTCAGGAGCAGGGAGATGACCTCTGTCCTCAAGGTAAGGTCCACGATATTCAGGGCCTATTCTGACTTCTTCTACGAGAACGGCTTCTACCAGGTACAGGCGCCCATGATGGTATCGACTGCAGTTGAGGGGGGGGCTCAACGCTCTTCAAGGTGCCGTTCTTCGATGAGGAGGTGAACCTCACACAGAGCTCGCAGTTCTACCTGGAGACCATGATCTTCAGCCTGGAGAACGTCTTCACGCTGGCGCCCAGTTTCAGGGCGGAGAAGTCCAGGACCAGGAGGCACCTCACAGAGTACTGGCACGGCGAGGCGGAGTGTGCCTGGGTGGACAACAGCGGCATGATGGACATCGAGGAGAGGATGATCGTATATATAGTGAAGAGGGTCCTCGAGGAGAACAGTGATGACCTCGCTGAACTGAAGAGAGATGTATCGAAGCTGGAGAAGGTGAAACAGCCGTTCCCGAGGGTCAGGTACGCGGAACTCATGAAGATGGCCGCAGGCTGGGGGGGCCTGGGCCTGAAGTACGGAGATGACCTTGGAGCGGATGAGGAGAGGGCCATAACGGTGCACTTCGACAGGCCAGTGTTCGTAACGCACTATCCTGCTTCGCTGAAGGCCTTCTACCACAGGCCGGACCCGGAGAACCCGTCAGAGGTCCTATGCCACGACCTCCTCGCCCCTGAGGGTTACGGGGGGGAGATCATAGGCGGTGGGGGGGAGAGGATATGGGAACTCGATGTGCTCCTTAAGCGCATGGAGGAGAACGGCCTGAGGCCAGAGGACTATTACTGGTACATCGACCTCAGAAGATACGGCAGCGTGCCCCCACTCTGGCTTCGGGCTGGGCATGGACAGGCTCGCCATGTGGGTCATGGGCCTCGATCACATAAGGGACGCCATACCATACCCCAGGACCGTGAGGCGCACAAGGCCTTGAATATGTCGTACCGGGACATGCGCAGGGCCCTGAGGCTCGAGGAGACCGAGGGCATACCGGTCTGGTTCATGCGGCAGGCCGGCCGCTACATGCGGGCCTACCGGGACGTCAGGAAGAGGTACACGATAAGGCAGGTCTGCATGCTGCCCGATGTCGTCTCTGAGGTCATGGAAGCGCCTGTCCAGAGGCTAGGGGGGGTTGATGCCGCAATCCTGTTCTCGGACATAACCCTGCCCCTGGAATACATAGGCATGCACGTGGAATTCCAGGAGGGCATCGGCCAGTGGTCTCCGGCCCGGTGCCCTGGGGGGGCAGGGAGGTCGAGGTCAGGCCAGACGTGTTTCCCCTGAGGGGGGGAGCGTTGAGGCGTTCAGGAAGAGGGACCCCCCCGATGTGCCGGTCATAGGCTTCTGCGGTGGCCCCCCCCTGACCGTGCTATCATATGTCCTGTCCACCGGGACGGACCGGGAACTCGAGGTAACAAGGAAGTTCATGCTAACAAGGAGAGAGGAGTTCATGGAGGCCATCTCGAACATATCTGCGGCGCTCCTCCAGGCGGCGAGGGAGCAGGTGTCCGGTGGGGGGGTGGATGCCGTGCAGGTCTTTGACAGCTGGCTCGGAGCACTCTCACCCAGCACGATCAGAAACTTTTACCTCGAAGCACTGCGTGATTTCGTCTCATCTGTCAGGGAACTTGGGAAGCCCGTCATCTTCTTCTCCACAGGCACTTCCGGCTACCTGGAGGTCTTGAGGGAACTTGACGCTGACATATACAGCCTGGACTGGCGGGTTGACCTGGCCAGGGCGTCCAGCGTGCTGAGGGACAGGGGGGGCATACAGGGCAACCTTGATCCCTATGTTGTCTCTGCCAGCCGGGAGGAGTGCATCAGGGAGGCCATGGAGATAAAGGAAAGGATGAAGGGGGGGAGGGCAGGATACATATTCAACCTGGGCCACGGCGTGAGGCCGGACACGGATGAGGAGACGCTCAGGGCGCTTGCTGAAACTGTTCATGGTGGTGGTGCATGAGGGAAGCGGTAATACTCATGGCATACGGCAGCCCCCCCACAAACCCTGATGACATAATGGAATACCTCAGGGACATATACCATGGCCACGAGCCGCCGGAGTATGCAGTGAAGGAGAACGTCGAAAAATACCGCATGGCTGGCGGCGTATCGCCGTCCAACAGGATCATAGAGAGCGTGAGGCAGAAACTCGAGGCTAGGCTGGCCAGGGAAGGCGATTTCAGGGTCATGCTTGGCTTCAAGCACTGGAGGCCGTCAATAGAGAGCGCGGTTAGGGAGGCCAGGGACTGGGGGGGGCCGGGATCATAAGGGCCATCATGCTCTTCCCATTCCCATCAGACAACGTGGAGGAGTCTTATCTGGAGCCCCCTCAAAGCATCGCTCTCTGCAGTCGGCTACGATGGCCAGATCGAGTTCATAGATGCCCTGGACAGGGCAGGTGATAGGTTCTATGACATGTGGGCTGAAATTGTGAGACCCCTGGTGGGCGGTGCCCATGTGCTCTACGATGCCCACTCGCTCCCGCTGAGGGAGAGCGGCGAGGAGGCCTATGTGGGCCATTTCAGGAGGAGCGCGGAGAGAATATCGGAGATGCTCGGCCTCGACAGGTACCTGTGGGGGGGCTTCCAGAGCATAGGCAGGTACGGGGGGGACAGGTGGCTCCGGCCGTCGGTCTATGATGTTACCAGGGACATCAGGGAGGGGGGGAGAAGGTCCTGGCCGTGCCGGTCGGGTTCGTCTACACGCACCTGGAGGTCCTCTACGACCTGGACTACGAGTTTGGCGGCAGCTGGTCGCCAGGGGGGGAGTTAGATATGAGAGGACGCCATTACCGGACGACAGGGATTCGTTCATAGAGCTGCTGAGGTCCCTGGCCACTGGCGGTGATTGATATGGAACCCGGAATAACTGCGTTCGCGTACGGCATGGAGGACTACATCAGGGAGGTTGCCAAGAAGGACACGGAGAGCGATATAGGCATCTGGAGCAAGAAGGAGGGCGAGAGGATCGTCACGTACCTCACAGCGACCAGGTACCCGGAGAAGCTGTCGTCCCTCACAGATGCCATGTACCCTGCGGACTTCGTCCTCCTCCCCCCCGCGGTGAAGCCGGACAGGAACATGGCGGAGGTCATGGTCGCAGCATCCCTCTCGGGCAAGCCCGCACTCGTCTATGCCCCGGATGGGTCCGACATGGATACCTTCAGGAACTATGCCAGGGCTGCAGGCCTGAAGGTCTCGTCAGTACTCCAGGGAAGCCCGATGGAGGTGCAGGCGCAGGTCCTGGAGATGAAGTCCCCCCCAAAACCTGAGGGGCCGACCACAGTCATAGTAGACCACTTCTTCACGGTCAGGAGCGTTGGAACTGTGGCTCTTGGCTTCGTGCTCCGCGGCACGCTGAGGAGGCACCAGAGGCTGAAGGTCTCCCACGTCAAGAGGGAGGTGCAGGTCAGGTCAATACAGGTGCACGACATTGACCAGGAGGAGGTGCCCCCGGGCACCAGGGTGGGCGTGGCACTCAAGAACATAGAGACTGAGGAACTCAGGAGGGGGGGTGCGCTCCTCACGGAGGGTGATGTTGAGTATGCGGTCGAATTCAGTGATATCAGGTACCACCCTGCCGTAAGGGAGAGGCTGAGGGACGGACAGGAGGTCTTTGCCATGGAGAGCATGCAGTACCAGAGGGGTTTCTTCAGTGGCTCGGTGAGGCTCGACAGGGAGATCGCTGTGGTGAAGAGGAAAGTACTCTTCGGGCACCCAAACATGTCACCCAGGGTTGCCGGTACCCTTGACCTGGGCCATGCGCCTGCTCTTTCCCTCGATTAGCGCCTTTGTGCCTATGTCGTGCCTCACGTAGTACCGGCCTGACACCCTCCAGAGGTTTCTTTCCACCTTGTCCGATGCCTCAGGTATGCTGTCCGCTGTGGCAATGAGAGCGAGGGACCTGCTGGTGCTCATCTCCACCCTCTCAGGCGTCCCGGACACTGCGGAGTAGTATATGTCGAAGTCCTCTGGCATGCCACTCCTGTCCACGGTGAGGGTACCCGGCTCGGGCTTCTCCCCCCCATAGCCCACAGGGACGATGTACTTGAGGCACGTGGCCTCCGTCCGGAAACGCGGCGGGGACAGCAGGGAGCCGTCCGCAATGGCCAGGAAAGTGTCGAGGAGGTCGCCATCGAAGACCTTCAGGACGTTCATGGCCTCCGGGTCACCGAACCTGGCGTTCACCTCTATCAGCACCGGGCCGCCTGAGGTCTCCATGAACTGCCCGTACATGATGCCTTTGAATGGCCTTCCCTCCTGCCCCATGGCCCTCACAACACTCCTCATTATGGACTTCGCCCTTTCCACAGAGCCGGAGATGAAGGGGGAGGCCGTGGTCCCGGTCGGAGATGGAGCCCATGCCACCGGTGTTCGGCCCCCCCCTGTCGCCCTCGTATGCCCTCTTGTAGTCCTGCACAACCGGCATGAAGTGTATCCTGCTCCCGTCGCAGAAGCCCTGCAGCGAGAACTCCTCGCCCTCAACCTTCCTCTCGACGAGCACCTTCCCGTCCCTGGTGACAACCTCCAGGGCGTATTCCATGGCAGCCTTCATGTCGGGGGAGCTGCTCCCCCCCCACGACCCTCACTCCCTTTCCGCCAGTCAGGCCGATGGGCTTCACCGCCACAGGGAAGTCCAGGTCCCTGAAAAGGTCCCTGACCTCTGCCTCTGAGGCGAGAACATGGTGTTCTATTGACCCACCTATGGAGTGCCTCTGGAGCAGCCCCCCCGCATGTAGGCCTTCGAGCTCTCGATCTCTGCCGCCAGCCTGGATGGGGAGGCCACCCTGATGCCCGCATCCTGCAGTGCGTCCGATACTCCCGCTGCGATTACGGGGTCAGGGCTCGCGAACGCTGCTTCCGCGCCCACCTCCCTCGCGTACCTCACGACCTCAGGTGCGCTCGTCTCATCGCCTATCCTGAAACCGGCCGTCAGGGATGCTATTGATGGGTTCCGGTTCTTCATGAAGGCGTAGAGGGTGGCACCGGCCTCCGCCAGCCTCCTGGCTATTGCGTCCTCCCTCCCACCGCCACCAACAAGGAGAAACTTAACTGACATCCTTCCCCCCCTCACCCTGCTGCTCCTTTATCTCGAACCTCTCATAGAAGGCTTTGGTTAGCCTCACCCTCTCGCTGTTCCTGTACCTGCGTGTGTATATGAGGCCCTTCTTCTTCAGGGACTGGAGCACAGACTTGTAATCGCTGCCCACCACGTACCTGAGCTCGCCCCCCCTGAAGCAGCCCGGTGCTTGGCTATGTAGGCCAGCGCATCTATCTCGCTCCTGCTCATCTCGGCCTCGGCAACGGGCATTGCTAGCTCCACGTACTCGCTCTTCAGGGCCATCCTGTACCTGTGCCCTATCCTCCTTATCTCCATGGCGGTGCCGTCGCCTGAGTACTGTTTGACGAGCTGCCTCAGCGCCTTCCTCACAGCACCCTCCTCCTCGCCCACGAGGGAGGAGAGGTCGGACACGCTGAGGGGCTGCCTAGTGGCGAAGAGCAGGGCCTCCAGCTCCTGATGAGGTCCATCAGGCCAGTTAGGCGCCCGGGATAGATTTAATTTACCCAGCCAGTGCTGCGGAAATGTACGTTTGCACGATCCCTTAATATATGTCTTGCCGATACGATGTCAGGTGCGAACACATGTTCGGGAACAGCTCCCGGCCACACTCACTGAATGCTGGAGAGAGCGAGACTGCACGTGGGGGGGAAATTCCACTGCCCTCTTTTACATATGGTTCGCCTCGAACGTGACCATAGGCGACTTCGCCCTGGGCTTCATACCCATTACCATGGGCCTCTCCATCAGCCTTTCCATTGCATCATTCCTCATGGGCACACTGCTGGGAGGTGCCCTCCTAGGCATCATGAGCGTTACGGGCTCAAGGACAGGAGTGGCGCAGATGGAGCAGGCTAAGGGTGCCTTCGGCAGGCTTGGGGGGGGCAGTCATGTCAGGCCTGCAGTGGCTCAACACGCTGGGATGGCTCACAGTGAACACCATACTGGCCTCTTATGCCATATACTACGCACACGTTTCCCTGGCCTACGAGGTGCCCCCCCTTGCGGTCGTGATTGTGGTCGTGGCCCTGATATCATTCTCGGGTTACAGGGCAATCCACCTGTTCGAGCTCGCCATGTCCTTCGTACTCGGGGGGGCCCTTGCAGTGTTCATCACCCTGCACACTATCACCTCTCCCCTCATCTCCGGTTACCACGCCTCGGGCAACCAGGCTGTGGCGTTCGGCGTCACCCTTGCCTCGTCCTTCTCATACATAATGTCCTGGGGGCCGTACGCCTCAGACTATTCCAGGAACATGAGGGAGGAGAGTGGGCGCTCCGGAGTGTTCCTGTGGTCATTCCTCGGGTCCGTGGTCGCATCGTTCTGGATGGAGTGCGTGGGTATGCTTGTGGCCATAGCATCCAGCGACGCTTCGGGCAACCCGGTGCTGGACCTTGCAAGGTACTGGGCCCTACGCTGCCATAGGCTGGTGGCCATCTTCCTCGGCGGTCTCTCGGCAAACTCCATAAACCTCTACTCCAACACCCTCTCCCTGCGCTCCCTGGGGGATGAAGGTCAGGCGCTCCTACCTCGTGGCCATCGCGAGCGCTGTGACCTTTGCCCTCTCCGTGGTGGGCTTTGCCGTGTTTTACCAGTTCTACGAGTCTTTCCTCCTGCTCCTTGACTACTGGATAACGCCCTGGCTTGCAATAATGATAGTGCACAGCTTCACCAGGGTCGGAAGGGACATGTCCAACCTTCCGGTGAACAGGTGGGCCGTGCTCTCCTACATACTGGCCATAGCGGTCTCCGTGCCCTTCATGGACCCGGGCGTGCTGTTCGAGGGCCCGGTGTCCAGGGTGCTGGGCGGTGTTGATATAAGCTACTACGTGTCCTTCGTCATCGCCGCACTGCTCTATTACTTCACCATGGCCAGGTACCGCAATTCTACGGAATACAGCGCTGCCAAGTGAAAGCATAATATGAGCATGTGGGTTAGAGGTGCGTGGCAGTGATATCTGACGGCCAGATCCAGGAGATGGCGAGGAACGGAATGATCGTGATCGAGGGGGGGTTCAGGGAGGGAAACCTGACACCCAACGGCTACGACCTCACGGTCGGGTCTGTGAAGGCCGGGGGGGAGAGAGGCAGATGAGGCGGAGGTGGCGCCTATGGGCCACTTCCTGGTCTCGACGCTTGAATACATCTACATACCTGAGGGCTACTGCGCGGAGATCTGGATAAGGTCCAGCTTCGCCAGGAAGGGCGTCATCGGCTCCTTCGGCTTCATCGATTCGGGCTTCAGGGGAAACCTCACACTATCCTTCTTCAACGCCGGGCAGGAGAGCATAAGGATCAGGAGGGGCGAAAGGGTGGCCCAGATGGTCATAATCAGAATGGAGAGGCCGCCGGACAGGGCCTACGGTGAGAGGAGCGGGAACTACCAGGGCAGCAGGGGAGTGGTCGAGAGCAGGCTCTGATCACCTCCTCACGGGCACATCGTACTCCATGAGCTCCCTGCTCAGGTAGCTCTCCGGGAATATCCCCCCCGTGGCCTCCGATTCCAAGGCACCGAGGTCCGATACCCTGGGGGGGCTGTAGTGGAACAGGAAGAACCTCCTCACTCCCGCGTCCCTGGCGATCTCGGCGGCCTGCCTCGAGGAGCTGTGCCCATACTCGTTGACCTTGGGCTCAAGCGAGGAATCTGTCGTCGTCTCATGTATGAGGACATCTGCGTCCCTGGCGAATTCAGCCATGTCTGCCATGGGCCTCGTGTCACCCGTGTAGACCACCTTCCTCCCCCCTTCCTTATGCCGCCCTTCACGTCCTCGATTGTGTAGACCTTGCCCCCCCGTATTCGATTGAGCCCTGCTCCCTGAGCCTCTCCAGGAGGCGTGAAGGTATCCTGAGTTTCTCGGCCTTCTCCCTGTCTATCCTCACCATGTCCTTCTCCTCGAAGGAGTAGGCCAGTGCAGGCACGGGGTGGTCGTTCCTGTGCGTCCTCACAACGAACTTTCCAAGGTCATAGGCCTCACCGGCCCTGAGCTCGTGTATCCTGACCTGGAAGCCCAAGGTGTAGTAGCCCACATTCAGTGCGTTGGAGAGTATGCCAATGGCCCCCCCAGCAGGGCCGTATATGTCCAGCGGTTCCTCCCTGCCGTTGAACGACATGCTCTGCACCAGGCCCAGGAGGCCCAGGAAGTGGTCACCGTGGAAGTGCGTTATGAAGACGTTCCTTATCCTCATGAAGGAGAGCTTGCTCTTCATTATCTGCTTCTGCGTGCCCTCCCCGCAGTCCAGGAGGTTGAACACCTCGTCTATCTGGAGGCCTATGGACGGCATACCCCCTCCCGGGCGTGGGCCACGACCCGCCGGTACCGAAGAAGGTGATCCTGATGTTCGAAGCCATCCCACACAGATCGGCGGGGGGGCGGTAAAATAGGTTGCGTTCCTACTGCTGCAGCAGCCTCTGCTTTGCCTTCTCCTGTGCGTAGCCCAGCTCCTCAACGCTCCTAATGCCCCCCCCGCTCCTGTACAGGAACTCCCACAGGTACGTGTCCGCGTGCACGCCCAGGCTCACGAATAGCCTCTCGAACTCAACCCTCATCTGCCTCCCCCCCCTCCTGTCAAAGTCGGTGAGGATTATGACCTCCCTGAACTCCTTGGCGACCTCCTCTGTGAAGGCCACCAGGCTGTTGCCGCTGTTCATGGTTATTATCTCTCCCCTGAAGTCGAGGCGCCTCAGCATGTTCACGTCGTTCCTGCCCTCAACAATGATAGGCACCCTTAAGTTCTTGGCCCTGTACTTCTCAAGAACCTTGAGTATCCTGGGCTCCCGCATCTCATGCGATCAGGGCAATGGAAGGCAATAAACTTTTTCAGGTGTGTGATGCTTCTCCCCCCCTGATATTGCGATGCAGAAATAAAAATAATAAAAATAGTTTCAGATTGGGTCAATTGCCAGACTTGTCACCTGTCCGCAGGTGCATCAATGAATATTCTACTAGGTTGTTAATTGTTGAGCCAGGTGGCACATCGTTGAAGTCTATGATACCCGAAACATCATTTGTTGGTTTTATCTCATACTCCTCAATGGTGTGATAGATCAGGTTTGCAAGGCCTTTGACCTGGATCAGACCGGATACGTTAACGGGTGCGCCTGTGGGGGGGAAATTCATAGCCACACCCATATCCGTGGTCTGTCTGGTCAGGCATGGTGGGATTACTGTAACAAAAAACCATTGTCTGCACGGGTCAGGTCGTAATATTCAGGGGGCGTTACTGCATTGGCCGGGTGAAAATAGGGATTTATTGCAACTCCCGAAGTAAGAAGTATAGTTACAAGAACAAGAACGGTGAGCCCGGCTCTAAGGAGCAGAATGACACTTCCTTCCTGTATATTTCAGTAAGGTAAAAGAGGAGTATCACACATAAGATCTTTCAAGAATTATGTAAAGAAAGTTTAATATAAATTGCCCTATTGGGCCAGCCATGGCGGAGATAACTGCTGTCACTTCCGACTACGTGCCCGGCAAGAAGATCGTCAAGGTCATCGGCACGGTCTGGGGGGGCATAACAGTGAGGAGCAGGGGGGGGCTCGGCGGCAACATTATGGCGAGCCTGAGGAGCCTGGCTGGCGGGGGGGAGATAAACGAGTACGTGAAGATGCTAAACGATGCCAGGAGCGTCGCTGTGCAGAGGCTCATGGACAGAGCGTCTTCGATGGGCGCGAATGCGGTGATATCGCTGCGCTTCGATTCCTCCGATATAGCGCAGGTCATGACGGAAATAGTTGCATACGGGACTGCAGTTGTAGTGGAGGACGGCTCCAGCGACGCAACCTACGTGAAGCTGGACTAGTCCCAGAAGCGCCTGTTGCGGGCGTAGTCCACCTCGGCGTTCAGGATGGCGCGGAGGAGGTCCTCCTCCGATGCGTAGGTAACCTCAAGGAGCCTTGATGCGGTCTCAGGGCCTATTCCCCCCCTGGCTGCCAGAACGATGAGTGCATCCGTGCCCCCCCTCTCGCGCACTATGTGCGCGTTCTTCACGAGCCTCCTCCTCTCCCTCTCACTTAACTTCGAGAAGTCCCTGTACCCGTTCTCCGCCTCGAATGGCGAGAGGGCGGCGACCAGGGAGCTGCCGCAGGAGGGGCACCTGACGGATTTCACGTCCCTCACTTTCACGGTCCTCACGTTGCCGCACACGGTGCAGACGAGCCTCATCTCCTCGTTCAGGAGCCTGTTCTTCACAGTCTCCAGGATTGCCCTTGTGGGCTTGAGCGGCGCAACCCTCTCCATGTAGTGGGAGAGGAAGACGTCCGACGAGCCTGCGGCCCACTGACATGCCTGACCCTGATCCGGCCTGACCTGAGGCCCTGTATGAAGCCATGAGGCCGGCATGTCCATGTAGTCGTGCACGAGTTTTCTCACCGAGTCGGTATAGAGTGGCGTGTCCAGGTAGGCCTCTATGATCTTCTCCAGCCTCACCCTGCTTATGTCGGCATCCCGCGAGATCACGCCGAACTTCCTGGCCTCGTAGAGGAAGACACTGGAGAAGAACCTCGAGCGCCTGGCCACTGACCTCACGTGGGCCTCAACGTTCTCTGGCTCCACCGACCTGATCACCCTCTCCACGTCCTCCGGCCTGAACCTCCTGGACACACGGAAGTAGATGTGGTATGGCGAGTAGTCCATCTCCACACTCTCACCGGTGACCTGCGTGAAGATGCTGGACAGGATCTCGGCCAGGGCAAAGTTTCCCCCTGGTCCCGAGGAGCACCTGCACTATGATCTCCGGGCCCCCCCTGACCTCTATGAGTACCTCGTCCAGGGTGGCCAGGCTGCCGGAATACCATTCCTCGAGGCGCTGCCTCGATTCCGGGTCCACAGCGTCCTCTATGTGCCTTGCCTTCCTGTTCTCCGAAACCCTCCTGACAACGTCAGGGAGCACAGGTATGTCTTCCCCCCCGGACCACTTGGGTGCAAGCGCGGCGGTGGGGGAACCTCTCCACAAGTATGCGGTCTTCGTCGACCCTCACGGTCCTCCATGTCTCGCCGCGCATGACGAAGTATGTCCCGGGCTCGATCTCGCTCACCACATACCTCTCGTCAAGTGTGCCAACGAACCTGTTGGACCCTATGTCGATTACCCTGTAGTTCTTCTCGCTGGGTATCATGCTGATGTTCTCTATGAAGTAGGTGAGGTTTCCCCCCCTGCCCCCCCTCGAGACGGACTCACCGTCGAACCTCAGCTTGCCCGTGGAGGAGAGGAATTTCACAACATCCAGGAATTGCTCCTCGGTCATGTTCCTGAACGGGTACGCCCTCCTGAAGAGTGAGAAGAGGTGTGTCCAGTGGTCGCGCCCGAGCACCCTGATCTCCGATATGAGCTGGTTGGCCAGCGTGGCCATCGAGTTCTCCATGATCCTTATGTCCTCCGTGTGGCCGGTGAAGGCGTACCCTATTATGGCGGCTGCCTCCTCCAGTTCCACCACGTCGGAACAGACAACGTAGCCTTTAGATACCCTGGTTATCCAGTGCCCTGACCTCCCAACCCTCTGGACGAGCTTGTTTATCTGCCTGGGCGAGTTGAACTGCAGCACAAGGTCCGCGGTGCCTATGTCTATCCCGAGCTCCAGGGAAGAGGTGCATATCAGGGCTTTGAGCCTGCCCTCCTTGAAGTCCTGCTCCGCTCTCTCCCTTGACTCCCTTGAGAGCGACCCGTGGTGGACAGATACAGGCGGGTCGCCCAGGAGCAGGCGCAGCCTGAAGGCCATGTCCTCGGCCACGCTCCTTGTGTTCGTGAACACCAGGGTGCCCCTGTGCTTCTCGATCAGCTCCCAGATGAGGAGGATTGCGCCTGCATACTGCTCGTCGCAGCCCATCTTCTCCGCGACCTCCCTGGGGGGCCTTCGGCGGAACGATGGCCCTTATGTCCAGCCTCTTCGATACCGGGCTCTGGACAATCCGGGCACCCCCCCTGACCGGGTCCAGGTAATGGGCGAGATCTCCAGGGTTGCCCACTGTGGCCGAGAGGCCGATCCTCTGGTAGTCACCTGCCACCTCTCTGAGCCTCTCCATGACCAGGGCGAACTGAGCGCCCCCCCTCTCGTTCTGGGCCATCTCGTGCAGTTCATCGACAATGAGACACCTCACCCTGGAAACGATCTCCCTCAGGCCCCCCCTGCTGGACAGCATTATCTGAAGCGATTCCGGAGTGGTGATCAGGATGTCCGCCGGTTCCTGGCTATCTCCCGCCTGTCAGCCTCTGTTATGTCGCTGTGCCTCACCTGCACCCTGAGGCCCAGGTCTGTTGCATAGCCCGTTATCCTCTGCATGAGGTCCCTGTTCAGTGCCCTCAGGGGCGTCACGTATATGACTTGCACCGGTTCTCCCGGTTGCTCCAGGATCCTCTGCAGCACAGGCACAAGGGCGGCCTCGGTCTTTCCAGATCCTGTGGGCGAGAGGATGAGGGCGTTCTCGCCGGAGAGTATAACAGGGAAAACATCCCTCTGAAGCTCCGTCAGCTCGCTTATGCCCCCCCTCCTTGCCAGTGTCTCGAGGATCCTCGAATCGATGGATATCAAGGCCACCAAAACCTCAAAAAGTATACATTTTTTCTAATCGAACACCTTTCGCGTTCACCATGAAGGTTGATCAGAAGTCATCGTCGTCGTCTTCGTCGTCGTAGTCGTCGTCATCGTCGTAGTCCCTTCTCTTTGAGTATGTGACCAACTTCACACCTCCGCAATCCGAAGGGAGAACCCATATTTATACTTTTCAAGGGCGCCCTGGAGGCCATCAAAGCTCTAATATATGCGGTAACGGTACGGGAATGGCATGGCGGAGAACCTGGCTAAGGTGGAGATCTCAAAGGACGGTGAGATATACTACGCGAAAATCATACTGCCCAACGGTGACGTTGTAACGCTTGAAAACGAGGACTTCGAGGAGGTTCTCGAACAGATAGCCAACGACCTGCAGGACAGGTACGGCTCCTGAGGCATCTGCGGGGGGGATGGCCCAGAGGTACGGCGGCAGCCTGCTAAGCTGTTTCTCGTATGAGAGCGTGGGTTCGAATCCCACTCCCCGCGCTTTAATTTTCAGCATGCGTTGAGGCCTGGTGTTTCCTGGCGCTTTCGCCTGTAGCCTGTGGACTGGAACATGCTCATGGCGGAGGTGCCTGGGCAGGGGGCTTCCACACCACGGTCATGATGCCGCCGATGATGCTCACCACCAGGCCCATTATGTAGCCACCGGAGGTACCGAGCCAGCTGAGAAAGCCGAAGAGCATTATCAGGCCCCCCCCGAGTAGCCTGTGCCTCTCCGGGTACCTGAGGGCAAGGAGGCCGAGGGCAATAATGACCACCCCCCCAACGGCCGTGCCGGCCAGTACCAGTGACAGGCCAGCCGTCTTATGGAGTATCCCTGTTATAACGTAGACGAGGTAGAGGCCCACTGCCACCACTATCACACCGCCTGCCACAGCGGTGACCGCTGAGTCCACAGGCCTGCTCTGCTGCACCCGTGGTCATGGGGGGGATATGGTAAATCTACTTTTCCCAGTCCTGTACACTCCCCTTGCAGCAGCCCGGGCACATGCTGAAGGGGGGGAGGCGAGGTGTCTATTGCAGCGTGATCGTCCTGGAGACAAAGGACTGTGGTGCTGTGAACTCTATCTGTGCCGAGGCGCCGGTCTCAGGAGTCACCTGACCCTCCACAGAGGCTCCCTGGGATATGTTGGTGCCGAAGGTGTTGGTCACGTTCAGTATTATCGCCGCCTGGTCGTCGGGTGAGAGCACAGGGTACTTCGATGTCATGGAGCTGCTCGGATCCTTTATCACTATGACACCGAACGATGTTGGGTTGTTGTGCGACCTGCCCAGCTCCGACCACACGGAGAGGCCGAAGAGGTTATCCGACCCCCCCGTTGAGGATATGTCAGCGAATATGCTCTGGTTGTAGACCAGTATGGCGGTGGTCCCGTCTATCGTCAGGGTTAGGGTGACGTTGGCAAGGTTGACAGGTGACCCCCCCCGGAGTTTGTTGTCACTATGATGGCAAGGTAGGTTATGCCGCCGCTCTCGGGCGGGTTCGCATAGTCGTAGCCCAGCACCTCAGTTGTGGCTATGCCGCTGGACACCTGCTGTATCGTGTTGGAGCCAGTGGACGTGGCCTTCTGCTGCAGTATGCCGGCAGTGTGTATCAGCACAGAGGCCGCCACAGCAGCCACAAGCACCATGGCTATGAACACTATCAGGACGCCTATCCCGGTCTCGGAACGGTCCTCCTCCCTGAGGGAGAACGCCTTCCGGATCAGCCTCCTGACCATTCTGAAACTGTTCATCTTCCTTTACCTCGCAGGTCTTTCTGTAAGTCCTTGTGTATATTCACTGGCAAGTATTTAAACGGGCCAGCGTATGGTATGCGAAATTTTTCACGGGCGCACCCATAGCCAGCGGGCCCTGCGCAACAGCACCTCACACATACATATGAAGGTGACAACCAGTCTGCAAAAAACCGTTTTGAATGCTCCCGGGCATAGACAATTACCATGCTGACCAGTGAGGATAAGAAGTTCATAGTGGAGAGTGTCAGGAAGGGGGGGTACCGGGTCGTGGATCTGGCGAAGATGTTCAACGTCACGCCCAGGAGGATACAGCAGATACTGAAGGAAGACCTCTCGGGCGACAGGCCCCCAGAGGAGGTCCTCGAAGCTGAGCGAGGAGGACGCGCGTGAGATAGACGAACTCTGGAACAACTACAAGATAGGTTCCAGGACGATATTCTACCTGCTCAAGAGCAGGGGGGGGAGGCGGGTGTCTTACTACCAGGTCTACAACTACATGCGCACCAAGAACATGATAAGGGGGGGGAAGGTACAGAAGGAGAGGGCCGAGAGCGAGGAGGAGAGGGAGCCACCGCTGTCGACCGTCTACCTTGACTACCACCAGACGTCCATAGACCACCCGTACGCGGTGGCCTGCATCGACCTCTCCACCAGGAAGATCGTGTCCATGAGGGAGAGCAGGAAGATCACGAAGGAGCTGGTGCAGGAAGTCCTCGCGTCACTCTTCGAGTTTGCGGCGAAGAACGGCCTGAAGGTGGGCAAGATCATCATGAGGAGCGGCGTACTCACCATCCTCTATGCGGCTACGGAGATACAGAGCTTCATAAAGGCCAACGGTGTGGCCGAGGTGGAGGCGGACAAGGGGGGGGCAACAGGGTACACCTCTCGCTCTCAAGGCTCTGGCAGAACTACGACAGGTTCAGGTGGGGGGGGTTCAACCACTCTGAGAACTTCCTTTACTGGTACAACAACAGACCCGTTATAAGCAGGTTCCAGAACCGCGTGACCACGCCAAACGAGATAATATCCAGTTTCCTCTCCTCCAACCAGGAGGAGGCAGGCCACATGGACTGAGGAGCGGGCCTCACTGGTCTCCCTTTGCATGTCCTCAGGGAGAGCCGTTGCGGCCCTTCATGCGACAGTTAAGGCGGCAACCAGGCCGTGGGGGGGCCATCGTTCTGCAGCGTGCCCTGATGACCCCGAGCTTTACAGGCAGGCACTGCGCATTTGGTGCATCCCGAAATGGGAGGGTTGCCAGGGGGGGTCCGCCCACGTGCAGGTTGCTGAATTGCAGTGATGTGTGTGCCGCTGCACCGCAGGTGGCATTCTCAGTTTCCTGCCCATACGGCAATGCCATATTTCCGGCCATGTTTTTAAGCAGCCCCGATATCCACAGGTGTGCGTGGAGGAGAGGTTAAGAGGGTGCCGGATGTGTGCGTCATAATGGCGGGTGGACGCGGCACCAGGCTCTCCAACCCTGACAAGGCCCTCATAAGGATAGCGGCCGGACACTACTCGAATGGAAGGTAAGCCACCTCCGCAGGCTGGCACCCGTGGTCGTCTGCTGCAGCCTGCACGCGGCCCGCACGGTGGCATACTGCATCAGGAAGGGTTACAGGGTCTACCTGGCACCCGGCCGCGGGTACCCGGAAGACCTGTCACTCCTCCTGAGGCGCCTGAAAGGCCTCTCCGTACTGGTGGTAGGAGTGGACTTATACATCCCCACCGCGGCCCTGGATCTCCTCATATCCTCAGAGGACGGCGGGGGGAGTGCATAACTGAGGCCACATACAGGGGGGGCAGAACGTGCCCCCCCTGGCACTGTTCTGTAGGGAGAGGAGTGATGGGGGGAGGAGGGCTATTCAGAGGTCCCCCCCCTGGACACGTTCGACATGGCCAACATAAACACACCTCATGACCTCGAGGAGGCGAGGAGGCTGTGGAGCAGGCACAGGTCAGGGTACATGTGAAGGCGTGCGAGGATGAGGAAGGAAACGGCAAAGGATATCCTGCCGATCTCACCCGTAAGGCCAAGGACATCGCCGTTGAAGCCGCCGAAGGCCCTGTGCAGGAATAGAGATGCTGCGATGGAGGAGGCAACGGCCACCAGGAGCGAGTAGGCGCCCGGCCCTGGGAACAACAGGGCGAGGACCAGCTGCGGCAGCGTGTTCGCCAGGACAGATGGGGGGGCCCTGCGCCTGTCCAGGGATTCCCTGAAGGACTGACCCATCCCACGGCCGAACGGCCTGCCGTGCAGAGCGGAGAGCACCATGGAGGACTTCGAGGCCATCTCCGCCAGGAGGAAGGCGAAGAAAGGGAACGGTGTGGAGGAGAAGGCTGACAGGAGGGCACCGTAGAGTATTACGAAAGTCACGATGCCCCCCCGGTCCCTGTCCTGCCGTCCTTCAGTGCTGCCCTCCTCTCCTCCACAGTACCGGTCTTCATGAGCGCGTCGCCGCAGTCTATGACGGCATCGGCATGGTGGTATCCGGTAAATATGAGGAGGAGCGCCACAGACAGCGATGATGCTGCAAGCTGGCCAGTGATGGGTGAGAGGAGCATGGGCAGGGCACCTATGGTGCCCGTGACCAGGGAAACTGCGGAGAAGTAGAGGACGTACGTGTCAGAGAACCGGAAGCTGCCCGCAGGTATCCTTGTGAGGAAGGAGAGGGCAGAGCGGAAACCATCGAGTGCCAATGAGACCTTGATCGTTGACCACTAAAAAATGCTTCATTCCCCAATTTACAGACGCATGGCACGGCCAGGAGCAGGGATCGCAGGCAGTGAGCAGGGCAACCATTTTATCGTGGCCAGCGATGGGCCAGGTGCTCCTCACAGTGAGGCCGCAGAGGCATGTGGAACACGGGGGGGGAGGCGCCAGGGGGGGAGATGGTGTCCTAGACCTCAGCGTGAACCTGAACACCGTATCGTTCAGTCACACAGGCAGGTACCCTGACCCTGACAGGGTGAGGGCAGAGAAGAGGGTGGCGGAATGGCTTGGCCTTGAGCCGGAGAGTGTGGCTATAGTCCCGGGTGCCACCTGGTTCATACACAGGGTCATGCCAGAGTTCACGGGAGAGAGGCCACTGATCATAGAGCCATCCTTCAGCGAGGTGCAAAGGGCACTGGCCCTTAGGCACAGGCCTGTGAGCCTTTACGACCGGACTCTGGAAAGGTACCCCAGGATCGTGAGGTCCGTTGGGCCCACAGCAGCGGTGCTTACAGTACCGGCGGCGCACACTGGCTCCATCATCGGCGGGGGGGAGCGGTCAGGAGCCTGGAAACAGAGGTGAACGGCCCCATCTTCATTGACGAGAGCTTCATGTTCTTCACGGGCCTCGAGGCTATGCCAAGAGGGCTTCCAGTTCTTCCGGCACTGTTGCATTCAGGTCACTCACGAAGGTGCTGGCGAGGCCGGAGATGAGGCTCGCCATTGTGACTTCAGGAGAGGAGTTCCTGGAGGCTGCGAGGATGCTGGCAGAACCCTGGTCATTGTCGGAAGAGGCTGTGGACTTCCTGCTCAAAGTCCCGTTGCCGGACCTCGATGGGCTTTCACTGGCCTACAGGGAACTGAGGGAGAGGCTGGTTGAGGGCCTGGAGCGCATGGGGGGGATGAGAGTCATAGGCAGGCCGTCGGCAAACTACCTGTCCTTCAGTGTCCCTGCCGGGATAACAGCAGAGAGGTTCCGGGAGAGGATGCTCTCCCTGGGCATAGCGGTGAGGAGGGTGGAGATCTACGGGGGGGCTGAGGCCATAAGGATGGCCGTGCCCGATGCCGGGAACCTTGACAGGGTCATGGATGCCCTCCGCAGGTCGGCCGGTGGTGGCAGCTGATGTCACCCATCCTGCCCGTGCTGCTGCCCCTGATCATCGTTGCGGCAGCCCTGGCGTATGACCTGGCGTTTGGCGAGTACCCGGAGGCCGTCCACCCCCCCGTTGTCTGGATCGGGAGGCTCGAAGCGTACCTTGACAGGTTCTTCAGGGCCTACGGGGGCAACGTTCGGCAACGGCCTGGCGTATGCCCTCTTCTGCCTCTTTGTGGTGGGAGTGGTGACGTTCGCTGTGCTCCACCTTGCATACCTGAGCCTGGTCTCCACGGTGGTCGTGTCCGCCTTCCTCCTCAAGTCCACGTTTGCCATAAGGTCAATGCTGCAGCATGTCAACGGTGTCCTCGATTCCCTTGATCGGGGGGGAGACGTACAGGAAGCGCGGATGAGGCTCTCCAGGCTGGTCAGGAGGGACACTTCCAGGATGGGGGGGTTTCCCACATATCATCGGCGTTGATAGAGAGCCTGGCCGAGGGCCTGGTCGACGGGGGGGTGCTCGGCCCGTTCCTCTTCTACGGCCTCTTCGGCATAATAGGCGCCATGGTATACCGGGCTGCCAACAACCTCGACTCCACGGTGGGCTACAAGGACAGCACCTACATACTCTTCGGAAGGCCAGCCGCGCTCATAGACACCTTATTCAACTACGTACCGGCGAGGGTATCTCCGGCCTTCATAGCCTGGCGGGGGGAGGCCACTGGCAGGAGGGCCAGGGGATCGGCCATAGAGTTCGCTGGCCTCACAGACAGTGCGAACGCTGGGTGGCCCATGAGCGCCATGGCCAAGCTGCTGGGCGTCTGGCTGGAGAAGCCGGGGGAGTACATAATAAATGAGGGTGGCCGGAACCCCCCCACCCCCCCTCTGACGTGAGGGATGCAGTGAGGATCTTTGTCCTCTCCTCCCTCCTCTTTATCTTCATCCTGGCCATGCCCATTGCGCTGGTAAGGGTGGTGGTCTGACTGTCCGATTCGATATTCGTCCTACTGGCAGGGACAACAGAGATATCCACAGTGCCCGGAATAACTGCGGCTGGCCCGAACCCTGGGGCAACATACCTCACCCCCCCCACGGTGGACAGCGAGATAGTGGTGGCCGGCTCACCGCTGAGCATAGACGTGCCGCCTGCAACCCCCCCAGATGGCATACCGACACCGGCCATATTCACAAGGGCGTGCCTGGACCTCACAGGCACAAGGAGGCTGGTTGTTGATGCTGGCCTCAGCGACACCCCCAAGGTGCCGCACCTGCACACGGGCCTGGGCACAGCAGGTGATCCGAGGCTGAAGCCAGCGTGCCCGAAGTTCCAGGAGGCCTTCGCCTACGGGCGCTACATAGCCTCAACACTGCTCAGGGGGCTACTCTAACATCTACCTGGCGGAGAGCGTGCCAGGTGGTACGACCACTGCAATGACAGTGCTCCGCCTCTGCGGCCTGGACTTCAGGAGCAGCAGCTCGATGCCTGACGACCCAACGGAACTGAAGGAGAGCGTTTACAACGACACTGTTTCCAGGATAGCCAGGAAAACGCTCTCACCCGGTGATGCGGTGAAGGAGGCGGGCGACTACATGATGTGCGTTGCCCTGGGCATAATATCCGAGAGCGATGGGGGGGTTATCCTGGCAGGGGGGGACACAGATGGCCTGCGTATCTTACCTTGCATCAAGGATACTGGACAGGCACGGGCTGCCTGTAATAACTACCAGCTGGGTGCTCCAGCACAGGTACCAGGACATAGCCAGGGTGGCTGGAAACGTGCAGGGCGTTGATGTTAGGGCCGACCTCTCCAGGCACCCCCCCGGCATAAGGAAGTACTCCGAGGGGGGGCACGTGAGGGAGGGCGTGGGCATGGGGGGGGCGGCCTACTTCATAGCGAAGTCCTCGGGCCTCTCTGACCTGGAGATCATGGAGGAGGTGGACACCCTGTACTCCTCCATGGTCCCGTGAAACACGAGCCTGGCAGCCTCAGCTGCATCCTCGGGCCGTGTGCACGGCATTTCCCTGCTGGCACCGTTAAGGCTTACCCTCACAACCGACCCGTCGTAATGGAGTTCCATCTGCCCGCCTCCCATCTGGCACCGTGCATGGCCAGGATCTCCTCGATCCTCCATGTGTCCCTGCCAGTCACCCTGACCCTCAGCCCGCTGAGGTCCCTCCTCACCGGAACGAATATGCCGTCCCTGACTGTGAACCCTGTGTCGTAAACCCTCTCCAGAATGTCCGTCCTTAGTACCTCCTCCGGCCTGCCATGCGCAACGACCTGCCCTTCCTTCATGAAGGTGATCCTGTGGCACAGGGCTGCCAGGGAGTTCACGTCGTGCAGCACCACCACCACTGTCTTCCCCATCAGAGATGCCTGCCTTATCAGGTCGTAGACAAGGAGCTCCCTGTCCACGTCCAGGAAGGCAGTCGGCTCATCCATCAGGACGAACTCCGTGTCCTGGTAGAGGGCTGCAGCGATCATGACGAGCCTCTTCTCCCCACCGCTGAGCGTTGAGAAATCCCTGTCCATGAGGTGCGCTATGCCAGTCCTCGCCGCCACAGATTCCAGGGACAGGCTGCTGCCAGACCAGGTGCCGTAGAGGGAGACTATGTCCCTGACCCTGAACGATATCGGCTCCGGGTGTTCCTGGTGCACCACAGAGATCTTGGAAGCCCTCTCCCTCTCGCTGTATTCCCCTATCTCCCTGCCGTCGATCAGGATAGCGCCTCTGTCCAGCCTCAGGTAGCCGTAAATTGCCCTCAGGAGCGTTGACTTCCCCCCCGAGCCGTTCTTGCCACCTATCCCGTTGATCCTGCCCTTCTCCAGGGGTATCGTTACGTCCCTGACCGAGAAGGAGCCAAGCCTCAGGCCACGTTGATAAGGCCGCTATCGGGCTGTCCCATGCACCACCCTCCTCACGAGGTACAGGAAGAACGGCACACCCACGATGCCTGTCACTATGCCAATTGGTATGACCTCCCCCCCCGGCAGAACCATCTTAGATACGTCCTCAGCGACTAAGAGGAACATCGCCCCGAAGACCGCAGAATAAGGTATCACCTTCGAGTTGGTGCCACCGTAGAGTATCCTGGAGATGTGGGGGGGCACGATCAGGCCCACGAAGCCTATGAGGCCGCTTACTGAGACCACCGCTGAAACGCTCAGCGTCGTCACGGCTATGGCGGTTGCCCTCACCCTCTCCACCCTCACGCCAATGGAGTGCGCGTGCTGGTCACCGAGCTGCAGTGCGTCCAGAGACCTGTTCATGGAGAAGGCCGCGGCCATGCACAGGACAACCACGACCGTCACGGGGGGGCGCAGCTCTCCCCCCAGGTTATGCCGTTAATCGAGCCCAGGAGCCAGAAGTAGGCCTCGTTCTCAAGCGCGGGCCTGGTATAGAGGAGGAGGGCGACCATGGATGAGGTGAAGAGCGATATGGCTATGCCTGCCAGCAGCAGGTATGTTGGGGGGGGTGCCCTCCCTCCCCCCCTGAAGGAGAAGAGGTAAACGGCCGAGACCACCGCTATGGAGAAGACGAAGGCCAGGACCTGGAGCTGTATATGCCGAAGACTGTGATGCCTGAGACGAACGCTATCACTGCACCCAGGGCAGCGCCGCTGGATATGCCTATTATGTAGGGTTCAGTTATCGGGTTCCTGAACACGCTCTGTATCACTGCACCGCCCACGCCCAGTGAGGCACCCACAACCAGGGAGCCTATCACCTCTGGCTCCCGGAGGTACACGACGATGATATAGTAGGCCCTGGGCCAGGTAGCGTGGATGTAAGAGGATATGCCCGGTATCTGGCTACCCACTATCCTGAACGTGGTGCTGGCCGGTATCCTTATCGAACCGATGATGAGTGAGAGTACCGATAGGGCCACCAGTGCCAGTGGTGGGATGATGTATGTCGCACCCCCCCTCAGTGCCACCGAGTCTAGTGATACATACCTCATATGGACGGCATGCCAAGGGTCGGCGGGTATTTCAGGGCGATGGGGAACTGCGGCAGCTGCACGTAGACGTGGTACACCTCGTATATGAGCCACTGTATGGCGTACATTATCCTGAAGTCTGGTTCGTTGAAGAAGCTGTCATTGAAGAGCGTGTAGACCCTGTGGTCTATGTAGGCCGGGGGGGTTGAGTTGAACGGCTCAACCTGCACGTTGGAGTAGTTCACGTACTGGTCAAGGAGTATGACCTGGGGGGGCTGTTGTTAGCAGTGGCGTTGGCAATGAACGATGGGTTGACCTCGTAGTACCCGGGGGGGGCAGTTGCAATGTTTATCAGCCGGAGTACTGGAAGATCTGGTTCAGGAATGTTCCGTTGCCAGCCGTCCAGTCGCCTGGGGGGGCGTAGAGGTAGTAGAACACAGTGTACCTCTGGTGTATCTGCGAGAGTGCGCTGTCTATGGCATCAATCGATTCGTTCATCCAGTCCACGATCTTGGAGGCATTGCTCTCAGTCCCGGTCAGCTCGCCGAGCATAAGGGTGAAGTTCTCGATCTGGCTGAAGCTCTCCGGGTTGTCCAGTATGAACGGTATGTCGAGAGTGTTATTTATTGTGTAACCGTAGCTCGGCATGGTAGTGCCGTAGCCCAGGACTGCCTGCGGGCTCAGGTTCACGAGTTCCTCGTAGTTAACGCTAAAAGAATTGCCTACGTTCGGCAAAGTCTCGTTCGGCGGGTAGTAATCGAAGGGGGGGTTCCCACCAACAAGGTCCTTGTAGGCGCCGAGCGCATAGAGCGTTACCGTTGCGCTCGGGTCAAGCGAGACGATCCTCGTTAGGGGCTGCTGGAACACGAACTTCGTCCCCCCTAGGGCATCGTGTATCACGATCTCACCGCGCTGGGGCTGTGGGGGGGCCCTGTAGTGGTAGCCAACGACACTGAAGGCGACCACCACCACTACGATGACAACGGCTATTGACCAGAATGTGCTGTTCTTCATGCTGATCACCAATTTTACAAGCTCACTTTAAGGGGGTAAAGTCCACTTGAATATTAAACTGTTCTATTTCTGGACCGGTATCCCCCCCTTGACGCCAGAAATTATCGGGTGCAGGGATGCGTAGACATCCTGGGACCTCTCCGCAAGGGTGCCAGTGACGATTATGTCCGCCCCTGCCCTGGTGATTGCCTGGGCCGTCTCCCTGTCCCTAATACCACCGCCGACGATCAGTGGCACCGATATCAGTGCCTTGGTCTCAGAAACGACTTTCGGGCTCACCGTCGTCGGGGGGGAGCCGCTCCCTGATTCGAAGTAGACGAGCTTCATGCCAAAGAGCTGGGCGGAGAGGGCGAACGAGGACGCGAGGATGTGGTCCTCCCTCCCTATGAGCCTTGCCTTCCCCACCTTGCCCACAGTCATGCCGGGCTCGAACACAAGGTACCCCATGGGTATGACCTCAAGGCCGAGGGCCCTCAGGTACCTGGCGGCCCTGACCTGGTGGCCCACTATGAACTCAGGGTCCTCAGAGTTCATGAGGGACAGGTAGTATATGGCGTCCGCCCTGTCGCTGACCATGTTGGAGGAGCCCGGGAATATTATGATCTTCCTGGTGCATGAATCCCTTATGGATTCTATTGTCCTGTCCAGCATGTGGCCGTCGATGTTAGTTGAGCCCCCCCCGACCATTATGAAGTCCGTCCCGGCGGCCTCCGCCTCCTCTGCTATCTTGCCTGCCCTGTCCGGCGTCTGCGAGGCCGGGTCTATGAGCGTCATGTGGACCTTCTCTTCCCTTAGCTTCTCCAGAATCGATGCGTAAACGTTCATCCTAAATACCACCAACTACGAAGGACGCGAGCCCCCACAATCATGGCGAGCTTTGAGATCTGCTGCTTCCTGTGCGTGTCCCTGGATATCCCCACGGCCGAGAATACGAAGAGGGCATCGGATACAACAACGACAGGCACGTAGAACAGGTTCAGGAGGTGCAGGAGGTATGGCAGGGATGAGAGGCCAACGGCGAGTGCTATGCAGGAGGCCACCAGGGCCTGTGTGGCTCCCACGCCGTACCTCTTCGGGAATGTCTGCCTGTCCCTGTCGCCTTTAATGTCCTCCACCCCCCCTTTATGAGCTCCCTGGAGAGGTTAGCCAGGAAGGCCATGAGGAACAGGATCACCATCTTCTCTGGCGAACCGACAGCGAGGCCTCCGAATATGAATATGAGACCAACGAGGGCGCTTATGGATATGTTCCCCCCCGTGAGACCGAGCCTCTTTGTCCTGGCCTCGTACAGTATGAGGAGCGCCTCAGCAAGGAGCACTATTAGCGTCGACAGCGGTGGCAGGAATACCGCGGAGAGAACGACCGGGATAACGAAGAGGGCTGCGGCAGCGGCCCTTGCCTGGCCCCCCCTTGATATGCTCCCGGTGACCAGTGGCCTCTCCGGGTGGTTGATCCTGTCCGTCTCTATGTCCGTTATATCGTTTATTATGTTCCCCCCCCGGATGTTACAAGGAAGACCACAGCGGAGGCGACGGCCACCGGCACCACGAAGTGGACAAGGCCTGTCCCCCCCTTGCCTATGAACGCGGATATCCATGTGGCGAAGAGGCCCATGAAGCCGTTGACTGGCCTTATGAAGCGCAGCCAGACGTGAACAGGGTTGCCGTAACCTGGCTTTCCCACCTCAACCTTTGTGTTCTCCTCTGTCAGGCCACCGCACCGCAGGTATAAACTCACATACAGATATTAAGGTTTACACCCCTCCACTGGAGAGGGCATTCCTGTATGCTACGATGACGCTCTCCGTGCCGGCGCCACCTTTCACCTTTACTCCCGTGGGCGAGAGGTGCGTCCTGTAGGCCTGCGCTCCCGCCCTCTCTATCTCGTCTATGAAGGAGGATATGGGCGGAAGGGAGAGCCTCAGGTGCCGGGCCAGGTGGACTGCCTCTATGAAATAGGGCATGCTGTCCTCATGGAGGAGGGTGTCGAGGAGCCGGTTCCCGTTCCTGTCCAGGAATGACCTGTCCATCCTCCCGAGGAAGGCAGGGTCGTTCATCCCGGCGACCCACAGGGGGCCCTCATCGATGTCCCCGTAAAAGCTAAGTAGGTGGTGCTTCCTGTTGAACATGCCCACGTTTGACAGGCACCTGTCGGCAAGGGCTGCACCTTCTCTGACCCTGATGAAGACCCGGTAGTAGTGTGAGTGCCAGAATGAGAGGATAGGCTCTATGGCCCTGTCATAGGAAGCAGCCCTCCTGGCCAGGTAGCCCAGCAGGACCCTTATCCCGCTCTCGTGCCTGAGCTCGTCGTTGATCACAGAGGAGCCGTAACGCCTCCTCGTCTTCCTTGGGCTCGAACCTGTAAGCGCCGTGAGGTCCGTGACGGTTATGCCAAGTATGCCCCCCCCGTTGCGCACGCACCTCAGGGCCGCGTCAGCAAATGGCACGCAGGAGCCGTAGGGGGTCGATATCTATGTAGTCGAAGCTGAACCTCTCCACGACGCAGTTGAAGCTCTCGTTCAGCACCTCCAGGTCGACACCGTTGGCCCTCGCGTTCTCCTCTGATAGCCTGCAGGCAACTCTGTCCGTGTCTGCTGCCACAACCCTCAGGCCAAGCTCCCGGCCGATCCTTATGGCCCTCACGCCTGTCCCCCCCGAGAAGCCGTCCAGCACCACCCTGGGCCTCACGGCCGAGAGCAGGGATAATGTCACGTCCCTGTTCAGCTTCTGAGACCTGTTGTAGAAGCCTGAAACTGCCCTGCCCGGCCCCCCCTTCTCCGGCTGCTCCTCGGGCACATATATCTTCACCGAGCCCTCCTCAACGATCAAGCCGCGCCCTCTTCGCCGTTCAGAACCCTGAGCACCCTGAATGGCATGATGTTCTTGTTTATGGGCGTTATATCGAAGACCCTTACGCCCTCCAGGCTCCTGATCTCCTGCAGCACCGGTTCCTGGACTTCTTGTGCAGCGTCACTATTATTGGCTTCTCAGTACGCAGCGTCTCGCCGATCTCCTTCTGCACGCTCTTGGTCAGGTTCTCCAGCTTCCCCACCTCATCGATCACTATGACGTCAGCGTTCTCCCTGGCCTTCTGGAGGCTCGGTATCAGTATCTCCTCCAGCACCCTGGTGTCCACGCCCAGCTTGTCGAGCTTCACCCTGGACACAATGCCGCTCTGGGCAAAGACCGCCCTCTTCTTGGAACTTATGTCGAAGATCGAGTACCCCCCCACGAGCTTGTTGTTCTCCACCACCTCGCTGACCAGGACACCCTGCACAGTCAGGCCGTCCTTCTGAAGCATCTCGATTATCCTCGACAGAGCCTCGGCCTTTATTGAGCCCACAGGTCCCGTTATGCATATCTTCACAGCCATATCATCCCTCTCTGACGTCCTCAACGTACATCAAGGGGTAGTCCATATCCTCGACGTACCTGAGCCTGGCCCTTACCCTGACACTCCCGTAGGTGACCTCCACCTGTACGTCGAGCATCTCGCCATACAGAGTTATGTATTTGTACACGCCCTGCCTCTTGTGTATCGATTCCCTATCTATCCTGACCCTGGCGTCGGTCACAAACGGCTGGACCCTGAGGCTGCCCTCCATGGCCCTCTCCAGTGCGTCCACGTTGCTGAGGTTGAGGGGTACGCCCACATACTGGTGGTAGAGGGTGCCCAGCTTGATGCCAGCCTCGAACACTGCCCTGTCCCTCTCAGTGCAGTTGAAGTACTTCTGGGCAGGATCGTGCATTGCCACTTAATTACACGGAAGTAGTTAAATATTATTTAGTGAATAAGACTGGTTGCCCGTTTTTGCAGGCTATTCAGAACAAGGCTCCTGCCAAGCAGGTAGCCTCATGGGTGTGTCCTGTTTCCCGCCACCATTCAGTTCCCCTGCGGCCATCATCCGGGGGGGCCTGGCAGGGAAAACCCGGGCCCACAGTACACAGGTTGTGCCTGAGGGCTTTCCACAGTCCCGATTGGTGTTCAGCACTGGGCCGGGCCGGCACCGGTGTCTCGGTGGGCGACCGGCAACAGTTAAATATGGACTTTAGGATATGGAGGCCCGAAGATGGTGGATTCAAGGAGGATACTGACAGTACAGAACGGCTACAGGTTTGTTGGCCTTTTCCTGCTTCTCTTCGGCATAGGCTTCTACCTGGCATGGTCAATACTATACGATACATGGGCAGACATAGGCGTGTATTCCTTCACCGTGGTTCTGGTTGTATTCGGGATACTCACGCTTGTGCTCGTTGACACTGCAGAGAAGGAGAGAAATACCTAGTGCACCGTGATGACGTGCCTTTCGCCCCCTGATAGGTAGATGCACTGTGACGTGCCCTGGACCGTGCCACCCTGAGCCCTGAGGCCTCATCTCCCCCCCTGAGGGGCAGTAATGATGTTGCGCCCCCCCAGGTCTGGCGTCCTGAAGATGAATATGTGTGCGGAGTTGAGGAGTATGTTCCAGTCCCCCCCATCGCCGGCCCTGAGGTCGTCCATGTTCTGCGTCACCGAGACCACACTGGTAAGGTAGTGGCGGGAGTGCCTCACTATTGAGCCGGCGAAGGCTGCCAGTTCCCTGTTCCACAGGAGGTTGCTCATCTCCTCGAAGACCAGGACCTTCCTCCCTGGCTGCTTCATCCATTCCGGGATGAAGCGGAGCATGAGTGCGAGCCTGAATGCAGAGTCCCGGTCACGCTGGGTGCCTGTAACGAAAATGAAGCTCCCCCCCTGCCTGGCGCTGAAAGGATCGAACGCGGACCGCCTCAAATCTATCTTTGCTGCACCCGGAAAGAGGGGCGAGTATTCATCCAGCGGGTCAACGATCAGGAAGGCAGAGATTGCCGTGTCTGCCAAAAGGCCCTGCAGTAGCCTCTTGACGAAGTGCGACTTCCCGCTTCCGGTCTCACCAACTACGCACACGTTGAACGAGTTGTGCCTGAACGGGTCAAACAGGAACTTCCTCCTGTCCTCCCTGTAGCCCAGGAAGGTACCGGAGGTTGGCCTCGCCGGTTCCGGGACTGCAATGGCATCCAGGGACGAGTGTGTTATATATAAACCATTTTCCCTGCCCGGCACCATGTGCTTCATAGCCCGTGCAGGTACCTCGTAGGTGTTCAGCAGCCTCAGCCTTCCGCCCAAGGAGACAACACGCCTCTCCAGTGCCTCGATGTTCTCCCTGAGCCCGACAGGTCCGGAGCGCTCACCACTATGCTGGCGGTGCATGAATAGATTCTCTCGCCCTCCGCGGAAGCGGAGAGCAGGTATTCCGCGTACCTCACCATTTCGTCAACCCTGCTGGCCCGGCGCACCGTTTCCGGTGCCAGGTCCCTCCTGGCCCTTAGGGCGGCCAGGGCCCTGGCCAGCACCCTGTCCGGCCTCTGCACCTCGCTGACTGTGCAGACCAGCATGGCGTCCAGGTCTCCGTAGTCAAGGAACTCCCTGAAGAAGTTCGCCCTTACCTCAGGGAACTCCTCAACGGAGAGCACTGACCTGTACCGTCCTTTCCAGAGGAAGTATGTCCTGCCTGCCCAGTCCCACCCCCCCGAGACCATGCACGAGAGTGCCAGGAATGGTGATCCAACCCCCCCCTCCACAGCGCTCTCCAGCCGAACCGAGGGCGATGCAACTACAGCGGAACTGTAGAAATCGCCACTGACATCCTGTGTGGCTGTCATGTAAATGGCATGTCTCCCCGGCACCCTGCCCTTCTCGGGTTTGGAGGCGTTCAGCCTGATGCCCCTGAAGCGCAAGGAGGGCCCGTCAAACACGATCCCCCCCTCGCTGCCAGGCGCGCCCCCCAGCTGCGATGGCTGGAGAGAGCATGTCCAGGAGCAAAGGCCTGCCCGAGCGTGTTGCCAGGAGCAGCAGGCAACGGCACCCACGGCTGCTGCAAGTGGGATGGAGGTTGAGGAGAGCCAGAGGGAGGTGAGCAGGATGAGCAGCACAGATAGCAGCCTGTAACTGACACCTCTCCCCCCCAGCGGTGGTGCGGAGAGCCTGATGGCCCTCAGCTGTCATCACTCTCCCTTTCCATGTCCTGCATGCGGTCGTCCCTGGAAATGTGCCTGCGGAAGCTGCGCAGGAGACCTGGCCAGATGGCGATGGAGATGGAGGATGCCATGTATGAGAGGCCCTGGCCCAGGTAGATGCCACCTATTCCAACGATCAGCGTGACGGAGAGTGGGGGGGCGAGGAGCAGCATGCCTATCTGGAGGCCAGCGTAGCCCATTAGGAAGGATGAGAGGTACACGCAGAGGAGGATCACGAATGGAGAGGCCAGAGACTGCATGTAAAGGCTCCAGAGCCTGATGGCCTCCCTCCTGGCCGCAGGCAGTATGGCAATGGCTGTCACGACGGGGGGGAGCACAAACTGAAGGGCAAGTGTCAGCGCCTCCAGCACCAGGGCAACTGCCAGAAGCAGTGAGAGGGATACCATCAGTGCAGAGTAATAGAGGACGAGGAGGATGAGGCCACCTGCATGTGCAGCCACCGGAAGGGGGGGATATGAAATGTGGCGCCCAAAGTCACCCCCCAGGCAATGGAATAGAGGGAGAGGAAGGTGCGTTCTGTCCAGTGCGTGATCGCGAATGAGAGCGAGGAGACTGTGAGTGATGTGAGCGCGGCTGCAATGGTTCGCTCTGCCCTTTCCCTCCCGGCCACGCCTGCCAGCATGGCTAGGCCGAGCAGGGCCCAACCTGCTGTGTCAAGTGAGGGGAGCGCGTACCTTAGGAGCTGGTGGTAAAGGGGGCACCTCTGCCACAACCCTCGATTCTATGCCGAACTCGTAATTTGGGGTCAGGGCGTGCATCACCGCGAAGTGCCAGAGGAGGTAGTCGAGGGAGAGGAGGGCGGAGGAGATGGCCTGCACCAGCGCTGAGAGGCTCATGTGCCAAAGGCTATGAACTTGAAGATGCCGTATATGGAGCCGCTCACCGCAAGGGCATAGATGACAGTGCCTATGATTGCATTCCTGAGCCTTAGGTGCGATTCGTAACGCCTGTTCTCATCCACGCTGAAGAACCCCCCCAGGGCCACAGGAATCCAGAGTATGGCTATGACGACCGAGCTGACGCCTATGGCAACCTCCAGGAGCCTTTCGAGCACCCCCCCGGTGAACGCCAGGCCACCGACTGCGGAAAGGTACATCCTCGGATCCAGCATGGCTCCGGTTATGATCACCATCAAATTAAACTGTTTCCATTGTCTATGTATTGTAATAGATAGTTTAATTGTATTTATATCATTGTATCATAATTCACATATATTGTGTTTCTCACACACCCGTGAATCCCGCCGACTGCACGCCTGCCGATCCGGGTGCATTTGTGCCTGCGAACCTATTTAATCGGTGCCACCATCAAGGTTTGATGGAGCAGAAGTCATGGAGGGAATCGTACACAGAACTCCAGAGGCTTGTCCTGCCGGCTGACACTAACATCTACAACGCCCTCTACGGTGGCAGGCTGGTCGAATGGATTGACAACGTGGCGTCCATAGTGGCCACGAAGCACTCCAGGAGGCGCGCTGTCACAGGGAGCATAGACTCTCTCTTCTTCCTCTCCCCCCCATACACCTTGGGACATCGTGATAATGAGCGGCAGGCTCAACTACGTCACCAGGACTACAATGGAGATACAGGTTGACGTCTACAGCGAGGAGGGCCTCACAGGCGTCAGGAGGTTCACAACAACCGCGTTCCTCACATACGTGGCCATAGACCAGGACGGGAGGCCCACACCCGTTCCAGGGCTGCTCATTGAGGACGAAGAGACAAAGAGGAGGTTCGAGGAGGGGGGGGCGAAGAGGAGCGAGGCCAGGCTCGCCCAGCTCTCCAGGGTCAGGGAGAGCCACAAGAACGAGATATGATCACTCCCTGGTCACGTCTATGCCCCCCCACACCACCCTCATCTGGAAATAATAGTTCACAGGGAAGGAGAAAAAGGAACCGATGAAGTTTCCGATCAGGGGGTCAAGGTGGAAGAACCTGAACAGTGCCAGCTGGGTGCCTATTGATACGGAGTTGCCGAGGACGTTGAGTGCCTCGAACTTCATCATCCTCACAAGTTTTCCCCTTAACCTGCCAGTGTGCAGGCCTGAGTGGAGAGTTGTCCAGTGCTCGTTTATTAGGAATTCAGTTGCTATGCCGGTGAAGTAAGCGAGGACGTCTATGGGGACCAGCATGCCTGTACCCAGTTCGGCAACGAGTGAGCCTGTGATGCCCTCTATGACCAGGAACCCGATGAAGCCTGAGAGCGAGTACTTCCCGGCCCTGACCACGTTCCTCCTCACTAGGTCAAGTATCCTGTCCCTTACACCCGCCCCAGGCATGCAATGGGATATTTCATGGGTGAATATCACTGTGTCTGGCCCACGCAACCCATAATTACCCTTTCCACATTAAAGGGCAGATGCAGGACCTCGAAGCGGAAAAGATGAACGCTGCCAAAGAGGCAGCAAAGGCCGTGCGTTCCGGCATGACCATAGGCATCGGCTCCGGCTCGACGGTGAACCACTTCATCAGGGCACTGGGGGGGGAGAGGGTGAAGGAGGAGGGGGGGCTCTCGGTCACGTGTGTAGTCAGCTCCAGCCAGTCGAGGAGGCTGGCGGAGGAGAACGGGCTCAGGGTGATAGAGGACATACCTGAGAAACTGGACATAGACTTCGACGGCGCCGATGAGGCTGACCTGAAGGGAAACCTCATCAAGGGGGGGGTGGCGGCGCCCTCACCAGGGAGAAGATAGTTGCGTACAACAGCAGGGAGCTCTGGGTCATGGTGGACAGCACGAAGATAAAGAGGGACTACCTTGGCAGGTTCCCGCTGCCAGTTGAGATACTGCCCTTCATGGTATCGAGGACGCTGAAGAACCTGGAGGAGGCTGGATGCTCCTGCTCACTGCGCGGTGGTGGTGCCTACAGGACGGACAACGGAAACGTGATAGCGGACTGCAGGTTCAAGAGGATAGACGACCCCGCTGCGCTTGAGAGGAGGCTCAAGATGGTGCCTGGGTCGTGGAGGTGGGGATATTCACGTCCCTCACCTCCAGGATCATAGAGGGCACCGTTGATGGGGGTGCAGGTCTACAGCATCCCGAAGTGATCAGGTCTGGAAGCTCCTCAGCTGGTTTATTGTGGCATTTATCTCATTTATCTTGTTCGTCTGCTCCTGTATTATCTCCTCGAGTATCTCGTTGAAGTCCTTGGAGAGCTTGTACCCGTGTATGGGCCTACCCTTCCCCCCCTCCTTCTTCATGTTCCTCTTGTTTATCCAGCCCTTACGCCTCAGCCACTGCATGGCGATGGAAACCTCAGGTTGCCTGAGGCCCGTCTCCCTCTCTATCTCCACGCTGGTTATCTCACCCTTGTCCCTGATGTAGACCAGGGTGTATGCAACGCTGCGGGGAATATCCGAGGTCATGAGGTACTTCACAAGCCTCTCATCCTGCTCTGTAAGGGGGGGCATAGTTACTGTATATTATAATTGTATATATATTTAATGTAAATCAATATAAAAGGTATATATAATTTTCTAAAAAGCGATACAATCAGCTCTTGGCAAGTGCCTCTAACTTGCTGATAATCGTGTACAGAGAGGCCCTGCCGTGAGCCGGGACGTTGGGGTCGTTGGCCATCTCATCCAGTATCGATACCGCAGTGGCACACCTCAGGTCAAGGCTCTCCTTCTCGTTGGTCAGCCTTGCCTTGGAATCGGTGGCGCTCTTCCTCACGTTCTTCGGCACGGAGGTGTCCTGCGAAAGCTCATCCAGCAGATACAGTATCTCCTCATACAGCTTCTGGTCCATCCTCTCACTCCTCCACTCTCTTACCCATCTCCTTCTTGATAGATATAACCATCATGGTCTTTGAGGACTTGATGCCGGGTATCTTAGTGAGCCTTCCCACCAGGAACTCCTGGAACTCGTTGAAGTCAGGGCACTTGACCTTGACAACGATGTCGTAGTCCCCCCCGGTCACTATGAAGACGTCCTCCACGTAACCCTCCTTGGCGAGCTCCACAGATACGTTCTCGACCCTGCTCACATCCGTCTCGATGCCCACCAGCGCGGTGACTATCCTGTCGGTGTAAAGTTTGCTGATCTCCGCAGTAACCTCGGATATCAAAGGCCCACTCTCCTCCCACCACCGGGCCCGGTTTCAGGCTCTCCGCCACACCGTCGCGCCGGCGATGTGGGAGAATTTGATAATTAGATTTAACCTTACGGTTTTTATTCCATCTGGGACATTTTAGTTTTGCCAGCTTTAAGTTCACTTGAAAAATTTAAAGTATACTGAACGATATGGCATGCTATGATGGTTGACATCCCCCCTGAGAGGGAGGCCCGTCCTCATTGCCGGCCACGGCAGGGAGGTAGACGAAAAGGTCCCCCATGTTCCTGGAGGAGGGTGCGCTTGTGCACCTGGTGGGGGGGCGGGCAGGGCATGTATCCGGCCTCGCTTCCCACTCGCCTGGCCTTGACCGTGATAGGGTCAGAGATACGGCCAGGGAGGTCATGCCGGTCATATCGTTCATTTCAACAGAGGACAGGGAGTTGAACCGCGCACTCGTGGAGGCATGCAGGCCCTTCAGCCAGATAGTATACGTGCCGGACGACATGTCGCTCAGCCACATATCACTGTGTGCCATAACAAGGGCTGGGCCCGTGAAGATCGCTGTGTCCACATCGGGAAAGAGCCCTGCCATGGCACACATAGTCAGGAGGAGGCTTGATGTGCTCGCCAGGAACGGCACGCTTGTCAGGCCAGGCGAGGCCAGTGCCGTTGAGGTCATTGGCGGGCTCAGGGAAAGGGTTAGGGGTGCCTTCAGTGAGGCAAGATCAAGAAAGGTCTTCATGTACAGGCTCCTTATGGACCCCCCCACTTTCCAAAGCCTGTCCCTTGCCGGCGATGTGCAGGCCGCTGCAGCGAGGGCCAGTGTGCTGATGGAGGAAATGAGGTCAAGGTACAGATGAAAGGGAAGGTCTACCTTGTGGGTGCCGGCCCCCCCGGTGACCCAGGGCTTCTCACCCTGAGGGCCGTTGAAGCCCTCAGGGAGTGCGACGTGATCCTGTACGACAGGCTCGTAGACCCAGCAGTACTCAGGTTTGCTGGCGCTTCAGCACAGGCCATCCCTGTGGGAAAGGAGGCAGGGCCGGGGGGGAGCGGCGAGCTGCAGGCGCGTATAAACGAGATGATGCTCGCACACGCACTCAGCGGGAAGATGGTGTGCAGGCTCAAGGGCGGTGACCCCCATGGTGTTCGCCCGGGGGGGCTGGGAAGAGATCGCCTTTCTCAGGGAACACGGGGGGGTGGAGGTTGAGGTCATACCTGGCGTCTCCTCCATAACCGCCTGCGCGTCTTCCGCGGTGATACCGCTGACGCACAGGGGGGGACTCTCGTCGTCGGTAGCGGTGATCACAGCTGTGGACATGAACGGGAGGCTCCTCACCGACCTGATACTGAGGAACCTGGCCCTGAACGGGACGGTGGAGATACTGATGGGAGCAAGGAGGCTCCACGAGATATGCAGGGCCCTCCTGGAGGCCGGCACCGATTCGTCCCTGGCCGTTGCGGTTGTGGAGAAGGCTTCCACTCCGGAGGAGAGGGTTATCATGGGCACGCTCAGGGAGATATCGGAGCTGGACGGCTTCCAGAGCCCTGCCACGGTGATCATGGGCCCGACAGTGGGCCTTGCCATGAGGAGGGAGGAGGCGAGCAGGAGTGAGGGTTACCTCTGATGGCAACCTTGAGACGCTCATCCGCGAACTCATGAGGAGAGCCTCATTAAGAGGCCCTGAGTGCGCAGGTTACGATTTTGAGGTGCCGGAGAACGGTGGTGAGCCCGACCAGGCATACCTGGCTGAGGAAATCTCCATGCTTGTGAAAGCTGAACTACTGGCACACCGGAGGAAGGAGAGTGAAGGCGATATAATTGAGGCCAGCCTCAGGATCATTTCATGCATCTCCGGTGTGCGCCCGGACAGCCCGGAGAACCTCCTGCGCCTGAGGGCGGCACATGCCGTGGCGGACCCGTTCGTGGCGAGGATCATGAGGATGAGCGGCGACTTTGTTGAAAGGGCGGTGTCGGCAGTCAGGTCGGGCTGTGACATAGTGTTCGACAGTGCCATGGCCATGGCGGGCGTCTATTCCAGTGGGGGTCCTGAAGAGGTGCAGGATGCACTGCTACGTCCATGAGCCTGAGGCAAGGGAGACCGCCGAGAGGGAGGGCATCACGAGGAGCGCGGCTGCGGTGAGGCTGGCTCTGGAAAGGCACCGGGGCGCGTTCTTTGTCATAGGCAACGCGCCCACTGCGCTCATGGAGCTCCTCCGGCACGGTGAAGCGAGCGATTCAGTTGTCATCGGCGTCCCCCCCATAGGCTTCGTCGGTGCGGCCCAGGCGAAGGATGCACTGGCACGCTCCGGCCTCACCTACCTGACCGTGCCCGGCCACAGGGGGGGCGGGAGCCCGATGGCCTCTTCCATACTCAACACCATAGGTGGTATGGCATGAAGGGAAAACTCTATGTTGTGGGTATAGGCCCCCGGCGGGAGGGAGCAGATGACCCTGGAGGCCGTGAGGTGCATTGAGGAATCTGAGGTGATCGTGGGGTACCACCTGTACCTCAGGCTTATAGAGGGCATGCTTGCCGGGAAGACCGTGATCTCCGCCGGCATGACAGAGGAGATCGGTAGGGTGAGGGCGGCGCTTGAGATGGCGGAGGCCGGGTACACAGTTTCCCTGGTTTCCAGCGGCGATCCGGGCATCTATGGCCTTGCCGGGCTTGTCTTCCAGGTGGCAGGGGACTCGAACCTAGAGATCAGGGTGGTACCGGGTGTCAGCGCGCTCTCCTCATGCTCCGCAGTCCTTGGCGCGCCATTGATGAACGACTTCGTGTGCATAAGCCTGAGCGACATGCTGACGCCAATGGAGAAGATAGAGGAGAGGATCGAGGCGGCAGCCAGGGCAGACTTCGTTGTGGTTGTCTACAACCCAAAGGGCAGCCGGTTCGAGCACAACCTCGAGAGGTTCAGGGAGATAATGCTGCGCCACAGGCCACCCGATACGCCGGTGGGCATCGTGAGGAAGGCCTACAGGGAAGGCGAGGAGAGGGTGATAACCACGCTTGCGGACATGCTCTCCCATAGGATCGATATGGTAACCACGATAATTGTGGGCAACTCGAACACCTTCGTCTCCGGCGGGAGGATGGTCACACCCAGGGGGTACGAGAACAAGTACAGGATAGAGAGGGCGTAGATGAGGGATCCCCCCCTTGCAAAGTTCGGGCTCACCACCGGCACCTGTGCCGCAGCAGCCTCCAAGGCAGCCACGCTGCTGCTGCAGGGCACGAGGGTGGAGAGGGTTGTCGTTCCGACACCAATAGGCCTGAGGGTAGAGGTGCCTGTGAATGGCCTCTCTGTGCTCCCCTCATGTTCCGCAGCAGCCTCGGTCAGGAAGTTCTCCGGCGACAACCCCGACACCCTCGACGGGAGGCTCATCGTTGCGGTGGCCAGGCCAGATGGCAGTGGTGGTGTCAGGGTGCGCGGGGGCAGGGGGCGTGGGCATAGTCACTTCCCATGCCCTTCCCGTGCCACCGGGTGAGAGCGCCATAAACCCTGTGCCCAGGAGGATGATAGAGGAGGCAGTCCTGGAGGCCATGCCAGGCGGTGGTGTGGCCATAACGATCTTGGTGCCAGGCGGCGCAGAGGTTGCAAAGAAGACGCTGAACCCAGGGTGGGGGGGTCGAGGGGGGGGCATCTCGGTCCTTGGCACAACGGGCATTGAGGAACCCGTGTCGAACGAGGCCTATTCTGGCCACATCAGGCGCATGGTGGTCTCGGCCCGCTGCGTGTCCGATACCCTGGTTGTATGTCCCGGGAACACGTCCGAGAAGATCGCGCGTGAAACGCTCGGCGTCCTGCCTGAGGCAGTCATAGTGACAGGGGGGGACAGGGGTGGACACAGCGCTCGACGAGGCCCAGAAAAGGGAGTTCAGCAGGGTCGTGATCCTGGGCATGCCAGGGAAGCTATCGAAGCTTGCCGCCGGGCTGTTCAACACACACAGCCGGCTCGGGGGGGACGCCAGGATGGAGACCATAGCGGCGCTGGCTGCGGCCGCAGGCCTCCATGCAGAGGGGGGGGTGAGATCCATCCTGGCCTGCAGGAACACCGAGGAGGCCTTCAGAATAGTCTCAGGGGGGGCCGGCCTCGAAAGGGAGGTGGCAGGAATGCTGTGCAGGCGCATAAGGGAGAGGGTGAAGGAGAGGTACCCTGGAATAGGGGGGCTGTGGACGTCTACCTCCACTCCCCCCAGGGATCACTGATGGGTAGCAGCGCGGAGGAGGTGTTGCACTGATGCAGAACCTGGACTGGGTTGTTCCGGGCATACCGGACGAGATGTTCGAGAGGGTGGAGAAAATACCCATGACAAAGGAGGAGATCAGGGCCATCACGATCTCAAAGGCCAGGCTCAGGAGTGGCTGGAAGGTCCTGGATATAGGCTGTGGTTCAGGTAGCATCACGGTTGAGGCAGCCCGCCTGGTGGGCGATGGGGGGGCAAGGTGACAGGCGTGGACAGGTCACACGATGCGTGCCAGCTAACGCTCAGGAACCTGGAGCGCTTCGGCGTGTCTGCCAGGGCGGAGGTCGTGGAGGCTGATGCGGTGGACTACCTTTCCAGGGGGGGAGAGAGGTTCAACGCGATCATTGTCGGCGGGGCCTCTGAAGAGATAGAGGAGGTGATCTCTCTGGCCAGGAGGTGCCTGCTCCCCCCCGGCGGTACGCTGGTGCTGAACGCCATTATGCTCGAGACCTGCACCAGGGCTGTGGCCTCCATGAGGGCCTCTGGCTTCGAAGGCGTGGAGTGCACTGAGGTGATAGTGGCCAGGGGGGGCATGTATGCGAGCCAGGGCACCGCGATGATAGCGAGGAACCCGGTCTTTGTCATATCATGCAGGGTGGGCGAATGAGGCTCACGGTCGTTGGCCTGGGCCCCGGTGCCCCTGACCTGATAACCCTGCGCGGCCTCAGGCCCTGGAGTCCAGCGATGTCATATTCGTGCCTGAGACGAGCAGGACGGTGGCTGGCCTGGCAATGGGTGTTATAATGGGCCTTGGGGGGGGAGGCCTGACATCGAAGGTGGTGAGGCTACCATTCCCCATGACGAGGGACGAGAGGAGGCTCGAGGAGGCGTGGGAGGCCAACTCCAGATCGATAGTGGAGGCCCTTGGGCAGGGCAAGAGGTGCTGCTACGCCGTGCTGGGCGACCCCATGCTCTACAGCACCTTCGGGCATATACAGAGGATCCTGGTGGACAGGTACGGGGGGGTCGAGGTGGAGTTTGTGCCCGCCGTATCGTCCTTCACTGCCTGCCCTGCGAGGGCTGGCCTCGTCCTCGGAGAGGGCAAGGAGAGCATACTGATCACGTCCATAGAGAACCTGGGCCTTGTCAGGGACAATATGGAGAAGGTGGACACCTTCATCCTGATCAAGGGGGGGCAGATCTCCTACAGGGAGACAGTGGAGGCCCTGAAGGAGTACGGTATAGGTGAAAGCGATACGCTCCTCTACGCCAGGAGGTGCGAGATGGAGAGCGAGAGGATAATCTGCTCAGAGGCGGGCACGTTCCCGGCAGAAGGGGGGGCAGAGCAGGACTACTTTTCCATGCTGGTGGTAAGGAGGAACAGGAGATGACTGGTAACAAGGTCTACATAGTGGGTGCCGGCCCCCCCGGAGACCCGGAGCTACTGACGGTGAAGGCCCACAGGTTGCTGGTCCAGGCCGACCTGGTAATATACGCAGGTTCACTGGTGAACCCCCCCGAGATACTCAGGGTGTGCAGGCCGGATGCCGAGCTTGTGAACTCCGCGACCATGACTATGGAGGAGGTCATGAGCATGATAGAGAGGGCCTACCTGGAGGGCCGCAAGGTCGTCAGGCTCCACAGTGGGGGGGACCCGCACATCTACGGTGCGATCAGGGAGCAGATGGACATGCTGAGGGAGAAGGGAATACCCTACGAGGTGGTGCCCGGCGTCAGCGTCCTGACCTCTGCGGCGGCCTCCCTGGGCACGGAGCTCACCCTTGAAGGTGTCTCACAGAGCATCCTGATCACCAGGGAGGGCAGAGGATACCCCCCCTGGACCCCCCCAGGGAGGACATAAGGCCCTGGCCCAGCACAGGAGCACCATGGTGATCTTCGCGGCCATACACATGATTGAGAGGGTTGTCAGGGACCTGGTGGAGGGTGGGTACAGCCCCCCCGAAACACCTGTTGGCGTTGTCTACCACTCCACATGGCCTGACGAGCTCGTCATACGCGGCACGCTGCAGGACATAGTCAGGAAGGTCAAGGAGGCCAGGATATACAGGACTGCGCTCATCGTCGTGGGCGATGTGGTGGACCCGAAGAACTACAGGAGGTCGAAGCTCTACGACCCTGGATACACGCACTCCTTCAGGAGGGGGGGAACTCCGGTGCCAGCAGGGCAGAGGAGAGTGTTCCTGCTCAGCGTGACCCTAACGGGGGGGACAGGATGGCCGGGATCCTGGAGAACTCACTCCCACCACTGGGATACAGCGTTCAGGCCAGGCATTCAGGCAGCGGATCGAGTGTCAGGGACGCAATCGAGGAGGCCTTTGTCAGCTACGACGCCATAGTCCTCTTCATGGCAATAGGGGGTGCTGTCCGTTACATCTCCAGGTACACCGTGGACAAGCTCAGTGACCCCGCAGTGGTGTGCGTTGACGATTCCGGACGCTTCGCCGTTCCCGTGCTCTCGGGCCACTCGGCGAGTGCCAACGAACTGGCGGAGGACATAGCGGGGATACTGAACGCGACGCCAGTGATAACGACTGCAACGGACAGCCTCGGGAGGGAGAGCATTGAGGGCATCGCAGAGAGGCTTCTCTGCTCCATACCGGACAGGGAATCCATTATCAGGGCCAATGCGGAGATAGTTAGGGGGGGCAGGCGTGTTGCCGTCAGGAACCCCCCCAGCGGCCTCAGGCGGAAGAGGGTCGCTGCGTACTCAGGCAAGGTAGCGGGTGATTCCATAGAACTGGTCATTTCCAAAGAGAGGCCAGAAACGGGACACTGGCTCCTCCCGTACAGGATATCCATAGGTCTCGGCTACACCAGAGGGGGGGCCACCGTGGCCGATGTTGAGGATGCCATAAGGGCCTTTCTGGAGGAACACGACCTCGGCGTAGAGGACATCGATGTCGTGACATCAGCGAAGGAGGACAGCGTTGCGGAAGAGGCATCGAAGTCCCTCGGCATAAGGTTCGAGAGGATCGGCATGGAAAGGGTGAAGGAGTTCGATGCGTCCAGGTTGAGCTCAACTTCGCACATGGCCCAGGAGGCCCTGGGCATCCCGGGCATGTCGGAGCCGTGTGCCCTCCTGGCCCTGGGCCCCACCTCCAGGATCCTCTTTCCGAAGGAATCGTTTCACTCGAAGGTGACAGTCGCGGCTGCGTTCGCACACAGGCCCTCCGGCCATGGGAAGGTCTACTTCATCGGTGTGGGGCCCTCGGGCCCGGAGTACCTGACGGAGGCCGCCAGGGTGGCCATAGCCCGGAGTGACGTTGTGGCCGGCTACTCCACTCCACTCTCGGTGGTTAAGCCACTCCTGCGCAACAAGTACGTGATAACGGTCAGGTGGAAGGAGCAGGCTACTTCGATAAGCGAGGTGAAGCGCCTCTTCAGGGAGGGGGGGCACAAGATATCCTTCCTCTTCACAGGCGATTCCTGCTTCAGCGAAGGCGAGCTGATCTCCCGCTTCCTGGATGAGGTGGACAGATATGAGGTGATACCGGGCATCAGCTCGGTCCAGGTGGCCTCTGCAAAGTCCATGTTCCCCCCTGGAGGTGTGCAGCGTTATCTCGTTCCACGTCACGGGGGGGCCTCTGAACCAGAGGAAGGAGAGCCTGAGGTCTGTGCTTGAAAAAGGGGGCTGTGCCCTGGTCCTCCCCCCAGGCCCTACGACTTCATGCCGCGGGAGGTGTCCAGGTACCTGGTTGAGAGCGGGATCCCGCCTGACCTGCCTGTAAGGATAATGGAGAACCTCACAAGGGGAGACGAGAGGATCACGGATTGCACAATCGGCAGTGTCCCGGACAGGCAGTACAGCGACCTCTGCATCATGGCACTTGGCAGGAGCCCCCTGCCACTGGATTACATACTTTCCGGGTCAGGGCAGGAGCAGCCGGCAGACGTTAAAAATAAATAATATTTACCGATTAGGCACCACCCGGCTTAGCTCAGTTGGTAGAGCGGCGGACTGTAGAGGAATCTCCTTAATGGAATACCGCCGTAATCCGCAGGTCTCCGGTTCGAGTCCGGAAGCCGGGATCCCAATATTTTGTATCGGTGGTGTGGGCGGGGGGGAGGCCTGAAGCAGTTCAGGGATGCCATTGAATGGGGGCGCAAGCCGGTTCCATTGGGCGGGAATTGGCCTGTGGCGCGCCTGGTGGTAGGGAGCATGGTCGCGGGCCCGGTCCCCCCCATGACGGTGTAGGGGGCAGTATGGCCATATCCACTCCCACTCCCTGTTGAGCGGTGTTACTGCGAGGTGCGGATTTCCCGTTTCTCCGCTGGCAGTGGTGCGTAGCCGGGTGATCGCCTTCCCCCCCGCTTCCAGTGTCAATAGTGGGTATCAGAAACTCTGCAGCTCCATCCCGGAGAGCCTGATGTAGAAGGATATGAAGCCCGTGTGCCCTATGACGTTGTTGTCCGGCCTGGTGGAGCCTGGCCTAACGATGATGTTCTCCTTGCGCAGGGTGCATGATTCAACGAGCATGAGGTGCGTGTCCCTGCTGGCCTCAAGCGTCCTCTCCACCTGGTTGTACGTGGGGGGGGAGTAACAGACAACCATGCCGCCTGGCCTGCACAGCTCGGATGCCCTCTCCAGGTAGTCCCATGGCTGCGGCAGGTCGAGGAAAACGGCATCGAAACCATCACCCCCCCTCTGAACCGAGTGGATATCGGAGTTTACGAGTTCCCAGTTGTCTGCATCCGTGAAGCGTGAGGAGTTCGACCTGGCCAGGGATATGGCCTGTGCGTCCGTGTCTGCGCTAACGAGCCTCCCCCCCGAGGGCCCTATTATTGAGAGGAGCACTGCGGAGAGTGCGCCAGAGCCCACGCCGCTCTCCAGGACGCGGGAGCCGCTCCTCACCCCCCCGCGCGGAGTGCCATGTAGCCGCGTCCCAGGGCTGTATTATCTGGGCCTTCCTCGCCATGACTGCCGGCAGGTCGCATGGGTTCGGCCTCTCGGCCACGAACACATCCCCCCCTCCGAGCCTCAGCGTGTCTCCGGGTGATGGGTCACTTGTGAAGAGTGCACTGAACCTCTGGCCACCCACGGTGGCATAGCCGTCCGAGAGGGTGCCCTTCCTCCTGTTGCCTATCAGGAAGAGTTCACCGCCTGCATAGTAGCCCACCATTATGTCGGAAACGTTGTTGCCTGTCCTTCCGGTCACTATGGCACTGTCCCTGGACATTAGGAGCGTGCCGCTGTCGCTCCCTGCGAGGTACCGCTCCACCTCATCACGGCCCACCCTCTCCCTCAGCCAGTTATCCGATATCCCACCTGCTGCATCTGAACGGCCGTCGATGCCGTCCGTGCCGAAGCACGCCAGGAGGAAGTCCTCGTCATCACCCATCTCCTCCATGAACCTCAGGACGAGCTCCTGGGCCCTCCCTCCCCCCCTGCCGTTTCCCCCCCTCACCTGCACCGTTGTCTCGCCCCCCCCGCACACAAACCAGAACGGTGATCCCCCCCTGAGCGAGTAGGCCTGCCTCAGGGCCTGGGCGAGCCTGCGGGAAAATTCAGATACCTCTCCCCCCCTGAGGTTGCTACCGAACGAGACGAAGTCCACGCGCCTGCTGGCCAGGTACCTTATGCCTGACTGCACGAAGTCTGAGTTGCTCAGCACGATCTGCTGCTCCACCCTTTCGAAGTACCTCGGGTCGCTCCTCTCACCCACCTGCTGCACCATGACCCCCCCTGGGAGGCACCTCTCCCTGAACTTACGCAGAGCCTCCTCAACCCTCCTGGTGTCCCTAAGCATGGTGAGGGGGGGCCCGCTGGCGATCACCGAGAGGTCATCGCCCATCACGTCAGAAACAACGAGACCGTGTACCCTTGCTGGGTAGAGCATGACAGCAAGGCCACCCGCCTTAACCCTGGACATCAGGCCCTCACGGCGTTCAGTTCATATATGTCCCCCCCACCCGCATCCATGACGCACCTGCTCACCTCCATGATCCTCTCAGCATCCAGGCCCTGGGCGGGCAGCTCGAACATGGCCGACCCTCCGCCTGAAATGAGTACGAGGACATCGTCGCCCTCGCCGAACGGGCCCAGGTGCTCAATGGAGAGCTGCGCTGCCTCCACTGATTTCTGCGACACGTCCGGGTGTGTTGCCGTGTAGACCTCCAGATCATGGCCCTCGACCCATATGTCCTCACCCTCTGGCACAACCACTGCCGCCCTGCTGTACTTCCCCCCCCGAGCGCCCTCCTTGCGCCCTCGAACATGGCCTGCGATGCCTTTCCGAAGGCCAGTACCTTTACGCTTTCGCCAAGTTTGAGACCCCCCCTAACTGCGCCCTCCACCCTCAGGGCCGGGTCGTTCTCGGCTAGCATGCTCTCTATGAGGTCGAGGGCTTCCTTCCTCCTCTGCGTTTTCTCGATCCTATCCCTGTTCTTCACCACGGGTGGACGCATGCTCACATGAGCAGCATGCGTTAAAAGTAGTTATCCATTCACCATGGGCAAATGACATACTCTGTTGTTTCGTACGATCCGGAGAGGAAGGAGTGGGGAGTGGCCGTGGCATCGAGGTTCCTGTCCGTGGGCTCCGTTGTGCCGTGGGCCAGGGCAGGGAGGGGGGGTGCGGTGGCAACGCAGGCGTTCGCCAACTACACCTACGGCCCGAGGGCACTGAAGTTGCTGGGCACCATGGGTGCAGCGGAGACGCTGAGGCTGCTCCTCTCATCCGACCCTGACAGGGAGAGGAGGCAGGTTGCCTGGTGGACTGGAAGGGAGACGTGGCAGTGCACACCGGGAGCCAGTGCATGGAGTACGCCGGCCACATGACGGGAAGGAACTTCTCAGTCCAGGGCAACATACTGGCAGGCGAGAGCGTCCTGAAGGCAATGATGGAGGCCATGGAGAGGCAGGGGGGGCCGCTGGAGGAGAGGCTGGTCAGTGCCCTGGAGGCAGCAGAGGCCAGCGGAGGGGGGGATAGGAGGGGGGGTAGGCAGAGCGCTGCCCTGCTGATCGTCTCGCTCACAAGGGAGTTCGAACCGGGCTCCTCCAAGTTCATGGACATAAGGGTGGAGGATTCCATGGAACCGGTCAAGGAGCTTGCCAGGCTCAGGGACCTCTGGCTCGATACCTTCTTCAGGGAGTGATCTCTTGTACAACATAGGAGTGATAGGGGGGGGAGCAGGCCGGAGAAGAGGTACCTGGAGATCGCCGAGGAGATCGGGAGGCTGCTGGCAAGGAGGGGGGGCTGCAGGGTCTTCTGCGGCGGCCTCACAGGAGTGATGGAGTACGTGGCCAAGGGCGTGAGCGAGGAGGGTGGCATAGTCGTTGGCTTCCTGCCAGGCATGAGTGCGGTCAACGGGAACCACTACCTCACTGTACCTGTGCCCACGGGCATGGGCTACCTGAGGAACTTCCTAATCGTCAGGGCTTCTGAGGCTGTAATAGCGATAGACGGATCCACGGGAACGCTCTCTGAGGCGGCCTTCACTGTGAGCGAGGGGGGGAAGTCCCTGGTGCACATAGGTCCCATACCAGTAAGGAAGTCAAAGGAGAATGAGGGAGAGGTCCTTGAGGCCAGGACGCCAGAGGAGGCCGTTGACCTGGCCATCAGTGAGGCGAGCAAGCAGAGGGAGAGGGACCTCAAGAAAGACCAGTTCTGGAGCGGGACGTTCTGGTGAAAACCCCCCCGATTAAGGACGCCAGGAAGTCCGCAGCCCTTGAGTGGCGCCTCTCAGCAACTGCCCTGTAGAGCAGGTTTCCGAGGCCTGTCACCTGCAGGAACAGGAGCGCAGGCAGGAGGGGGGGAACAGGTTCTCCTTACGCTTCGCTATCTCCAGCACCGCGTCGAACCCAACGTATTTCCCGCTCTCAGTGATCAGAATGACGCCCTCCAGCCCCGAGGGATCACCCACCTCGGATGCCCTCACCAGCTCCGAGGGGGGGTCAAGGGCGCCTGCAGAGACGCTGCACAGGCGGCATGTGTCATCGTACATTACTTTCAACCCTCTCCTCCTCCACCAGCTTCCTTATGGACCTCTGGTCGGAGTAGAGCGCCCTTGCACCCATGTTCTTGATCTTCAGCGCCGCATAGGCGCTCTGGAGGCCAGTGCTGCAGTATACCACGTAAGTCTTGTTTGTTCCGTTCTTCCTCACGAAGTCCTCAACGTCGCGCACATCCACGTTCAGGGCCCCCGGGACATGCCACCTCTCGTATTCCTCCTTCCTCCTGAGGTCAATGATCACCGAGCCCACCATGCTCTCCTTCCTCCTCACGCTCTCCACCGAGTTCCTCTCCGTGAACTCGTGCACCTGGGAGAACCTGATCCTGGTGGCACCCTCAAGCAGGTGGGATACGTCCCCCCCGAACGTGGCTTCCTCCCTATCCACTGCCTCGGCGTCCACCGCAGTGCTGGGCCTGTCAGAGAATATGCTGCAGAACTCGCCCGGGTTGTAGTCGGGGAACGTGCCTATATACCTGGCCAGGGCCACTATCTGTTCCTTGTCCATCCCTATCAGTGGCCTGAACACTGGAAGGCCTATGCCGTGCTCTGCTGCCAGCAGGTTCTCTGCTGTCTGCGATGAGACCTGCCCAAGCGATTCGCCCGTCACTATGCCCGCATAGCCGTTCTCAGGAGAGAGGCGCTCTGCCATTCTGTAGAGTAACCTCTTGAACGTGACATGTGAGTTCCTGAACCTGGTGTGGTCAGTGAGTGCCTCCACCAGCTTCGAGCCGTCCACGATGAATATGGTGCCATCGTACCCGAAGGACCAGTTGTCAACGAGCCTTGACACCACGTTCAGGAATGCTGTTGTGTCCACAGGGTGCGCCAGCGAGCAGAATAGAATGTCCACTGGCTCCCGCGCTTCATCATCATCCAGGCAGCCACGGGAGAGTCTATGCCCCCCCCTGAGACAAGTGCAACAAGCCTCCCCCCCTGTGAACCCAGCGGCAGGCCACCTGGCCCCCCCTCTATCTCCTGCCCGTAGAAGAAGGCCAAGTTGTCCCTCACCTCCACCTTCACCTCCACCTGTGGCCTCTCCAGGTCCACACCCCCCCTGGCGAACGGCAGCAGGGCCGCCCCCCCCACCTGCACCGACACGTCCATGGAGGTGAAGGGGGGGTGGTTTCCCATGCGCCTTGAGCGCACTGCGAAGTACTTGTCCTTCACTGCTTCTGAGAAAACAAGTGTGGCTGCAGAGACTATCTCGTCCAGGGACTGGAACCTCATCCTCAGTGCGAAGGAGAAGGACTTCACGCCGAACACCCTGCGGAGAGCCTTCGCCACGGCCCTGGCATCCACGTAGCCCTCGACGTAGACCCTTCCGTAGCCCCCCCTCCTCACCGTTGCAGGTTCCCCCCCTCCTTCAGCAGGGAATAGGTTATGTTTTCCATCAGTTTCTTCTCCATGCTGTTCCTGGCCCTGGTTCCCTTCAGACCTATCTCGGAGTACCTGACTATCACCACCGGCTCAAGCCTGCCGTGACCCGTGGGAGTCAGACCCGCACCCCCCCCAGAGAAGATGCGTCCCATGGTGTAAACGTATCTCCGGTGTTCACAGCACGATCCATCTGTGCCTGAGGTATCAGCAATACCTTTATCCGTTTAACGCATGTATCCATATGTACAGGATCCGGTGCAACAGATGCGAGGGCACCGGCTACGTGGAAGATGACGGGAGAAAGGAAATCTGCCCCCCCGTATGCTTGGGAATAGGGTCTGTGGAGGACACGGACGAGGAGGGCAGGAGGGCCTCCATCCTGAGATCGAAGAGGTTCTACCACGCACTGTTCGCACTGGTCGTTGCGTTTGTCATTTACTACGTGATATTCCTCTACTATTACTTCACCTACCACCCGGGCACAATAATAACCGTCATAGTGCTCCTGGTTGGCCACCTCTCCATGATCCTGGTATTCTTCGCCTACATCTTCCTCCTGATCTTCAGGGAGAGGGCCACAGAGGGTGCGGTCAGGAGATGAGTGAGCCTAGGAATATTGGCGTCTCCTTCACGATCCATTTCCTGGCCCTTGCCTCGCGAAGCTTTTCCGTAACATGGGACCAGTTGAGCAAGGAATCCGTCTCGTACATCACCACGAATTCCTGGTCCCCTATGCCGAAGGAGTATGTGGTGTAGGACCTTATGTCCTTGTTCTCCGGGTGCTGCACGGCCATGCGTATATGCTCCTGGAGTATCTCCTTCCTCTCCTCGAAGCCTATGAGATACCAGTCAGGTGTCTTGCTCATGGGGGTATGCGATGAAGTACTTCTTGGGCTCCCTTGTCAGGGTGTCCTCTGGCTTCGCCCCCCCGTCCCTGAGGTACGGGGAGCCTTCGTATATGGACATCATGCTGTACGAGGCCCTGATCAGGCCAGCGCCCCCCCTGCCCAGTGCAGCTGCCTTGACCTCGGCAAAAGATTCGGGCCTCCTGGAGGAGAACCACAGGATGATGTCCGCATCCCACCTTAGGGACGAGTAGAAGTGCAGGTTTATCAGGTCTTCAGGATACCCCCCCTCCCTCTCAAGTATCCTGGCCCTGGCCCCTTCCATATCTGCCGGCCTTGACCAGGCCTCATCTGTCCAGGAGAGGCACAGGACTGATATGTAGATCTCACCGCCCAAGCCTATCGTCCCTAGATCGCATCCTCTTACAAATCAGTTTCCAGCCCTGCAGTGTGCTGAGTGACATGCATGAGCGTGATAAACAATCGCATACAGACGCAGATATTTTCTGAATAGAAAAATTATATACCCAGTAAGCAATATTAAAATATGGAAGAGGAGAACCTTTTCAACACCGTGAAGTCCGTTGAATTCTATGTTGGCTCCGCAAAGCACTGGGCCTACTTTCACCAGATGGCCATGGGGGGGTTCCGCCCTGTGGCTACGCCGGCCCCCCCGAGACAGGGGGGGTCAGGGACAGGGTCTCATACATCCTCGAGCAGAACGGCATAAGGCTCATATTCACGAGCTTCCTCGATCCCAGGTCGCCCATAGGGGGGGAGCACGTGAGGCTCCACGGGGATGGGATAAAGGACATAACCATGGACGTTCCTGACCTCGATGAGACCATAAATGGCCTCAACAGGAGGGGGGGAGTTGTGAAGGTCAGGAACCTCAGCACACTCAGGACCGACTGGGGGGGGAAGCTCAGGACCGGGGGGGAGGTGCCAACCTACGGTGAGACGGTGCACACACTCCTCGACCTCTCAGATTATGACCACAACCTGCCCCCTGGCTATCAGGAGCTGGACGCCAGTGCTGAGCCAACCGGCCTCCTGAAGTTCGACCACATAGTGGGAAACGTTGAGGAGGGAAAGATGGACCCCCCCTGGGTGAACTACTACATAAAGGGAATGGGCTTCAACCAGTTGATAAGCTTCGATGACAAGCAGATAAGCACCGAGTACTCCGCGCTCAGGTCAAAGGTGGTTGAATACGGTGGCAGGAGGATCATTTTCCCGATAAACGAGCCTGCCCTGGGCCTGAAGAAGTCGCAGATCCAGGAGTACCTGGACTATTACAATTCGCCCGGTGTGCAGCACATAGCACTCCTCACGGACAACATAGTGAAGACTGTGAGCGAGCTGAAGAGGAGGGGGGGCGTGGAGTTCCTCTATACACCCGACAGCTACTACGATGACCTGGAGGAGCGCGTGGGCCACATAGGTGAGGACATAGAGAAGCTCAGGGAACTCAGGATCCTGGTGGACAGGGACGAGCACGGGTACCTGCTCCAGATATTCACCAAGCCCATAGGTGACAGGCCCACCTTCTTCTATGAGATAATACAGAGGAAGGGTGCACAGTCCTTCGGGGGGGCAGGAAACTTCAAGGCCCTGTTCAAGTCCATCGAGGAGGAGCAGAGGAAGAGGGGGGGAAACCTCTGATGAGGGTCGGAAGGGTCAGGTCAGACGACGGTGTCCACGCCGTCGTCTTCCGGGAAAACTCTGCTGTGCCGATATCTTCAGTGATGGACGTGGAGGAGGGAGAGCTCCAGGGTTACCTTGTGCAGTTCGTGATGAGGAACAGGGAGAGGATAGAGAAGGCAGTTCAGGAAGAGGGGGGGCAGGGCATAGACTACCAGAGCATACTGAGCCCGATTCCCAGGATACCGTCCATAAGGGACTTCTACACGTTCGAGGAGCACGTCAGGAAGGGGGGGCGTGCCAGAAGGGGGGGCCTGGACATGGCACCGGAGTGGTACGAGATACCTGCCTTCTACTACTCCGGCACCTCCAACATATACCCGAGTGGTTCCGCTGTGAAGTACCCGAGCTACAGCCAGGAACTGGACTACGAGATGGAGGTCGGCATAGTCATAGGGAGGGAGGGCAGGGACATACAGAAGGGAGAGGCCATGGACTACGTGCTCGGCATGGTCCTGATGAACGACTGGAGCGCCCGGGACGTGCAGAGGAAGGAGATGGCCATAGGCCTGGGCCCGGCCAAGTCCAAGGACTTCGCCACTTCAATAGGGCCATACATAGTCACAATGGACGAGATCGTGCCCAGGCAGGCGGAGAGCGCCAAGTTCGACATCACCGTCAAGGCGTACGTGAACTCCACCAAGTATTCGGAGGGGAACCTGAAGGACATGTACTGGAGCTTTGCGGACATGATCGCATGGGCCTCGAGGGACACAACACTCAGGCCCGGGGGGGACATCCTCATGAGCGGCACCGTGGCCACCGGGGGGGTGCATTCTCGAGCTCGGCCCGGAGAAGTACGGATGGATAAGGAGGGGGGGCGACCACGTGAGGATAGAGAGCGACCTACTCGGCACCCTGGAGAATGTGGTGAGGTGATCTCATGTTCTACGTGAAGGAGGGAATAATGCCAGAGAGCAGGCACACATACACCGACAGGAACAACCTGCTCAGGGAGGAGCTGTTCGGCGAGGAGAGCTTCGATGGCCCGTACTCGCTGCTCTACCATCTGAACGAGCCCACGGACATAGTGTCTGTCAGTTACGAGAGGAGGAGCGTGAATGTGCTAGAAGATGGCTTCAGGCACAGGCACCTCAGGGCATCAGGCATACCGGTAAAGCAGGACTTCCAGAGCTCGATGACACCCCCTCATGCTGAACGAGGACATAGAGATAGGGGGGGTGGCGCACTTCAGCGGCTCCACGGAGGTGTTCAGGAGGAGCGCACTGATGGACGAGCTCTTCTTCGTGCACTCCGGCACTGGCACCCTCCAATCTGTATTCGGCGACCTCAGGTACTCTGCAGGCGATTACCTCTACGTCCCGAAGGGCACCACTTACAGGTTCCAGCCACAGGGTGAGAACAGGTTCTTCTACGTCAGGGCCGCATCGAGGATAGCGTCCCACCCCCCCGGTACCTGAACGCTTACGGGCAGCTGAAGGAAGGGACGCCCTACTACGAGAGGGACATCAGGGTACCGGAGCTCAGGGAGGCCAGCAAGGAGAGGGGCCAGTTCAAGGTCATGGTCGAATACTCTGACGGCTACGTGATAGAAACCAGGGACAGGCACCCGTTCGATGTGGTTGGCTGGGACGGCCACCTCTACCCCCCTTCGCCATAAATGTGGACAGGATGGCGCCCATAGTCGGCAAGCTGCACCAGCCCCCCCTCCTGTGCACGAGACATTCAGCGGGAAGGGCTTCATGGTCGGCACATTCCTGCCCAGGAAGTTCGACTTCCACCCCCCCCAGGGCCATACCCATATCCTACTACCACAGCAACATCGATACCGACGAGGTGCTCTTCTATTCATCGGGCAACTTCATGAGCAGGCGTGGCATAGAGGCAGAATCGATCACCGTGCACGTCAGGGGCCTCATACACGGACCGCAGCCCGGTGCAGTTGAGGCAGCCATAGGCAAGGAGGCACAGACGAGGTTGCAGTGATGGTTGAAGCGTACAGGCCTCTCAGATTCACGGAGCAATCCGCACAAATAGAGGATAAGGATTACATGGGGGGGTCATGGCACAGGAGATAACGGAGTTCTCGTACCCCCTCATAAAGAAGGTCTTGAGCGGAGAGGGCAGCCTCGGGAAAATCCCGCAGATACTGAAGGAAGAGGGGGGGTGCAGGAGACTGCTCGTTGTTTCCTCGAACTCCGTGTGGAGGAGCCACTTCTATTCAGAGCTGCTTGACAGCCTGGACATCAGCATAGAGGAGTTCCATGAGGTGACGCAGCACTCACCTGTGGAGGAGATAGAGCACGGGGGGGTGGAGATGCTAAGGAACAGGAACTGCGACTGCATCCTCTCCATAGGAGGGGGGGGAAGCGTCCAGGATTCATCGAAGCTCATGAGGAAGTTCTACGAAACCGGGATAAAGCATGTTGCAGTGCCCACAACACTCTCAGCAGCAGAGTTCTCACCCTCCGCCGGCTATTCACTGGGTGGAGAAAAGATGGGCATGAGGGACCCTGAGATGGTTCCGGGCTACGTCATCCTGGACCCCCCCAGGGCCACCCTTGAGACGCCTGACTGGCTCTGGTTGTCCACGGGGGGGATAAGGGCCCTCGACCATGCAGTGGAGACACTTGTGGACAGCGGCAACACGGAGATATCAGAGACGTTCGCACTCATGGCTATAGAGAAGCTCTTCACAAACCTGGGCTCCAGGGACACCAGGGCGAGGTTGCAGTGCCAGATAGCCTCATGGTACTCATACTTCCAGGCCTCCGACATTTCCCTTGGCACTGGCCACAGGATAGGGCGTGCCATTGGGGGGGCGAAGTGGGATATACCGCACGGCATGACAAGCTGCATAACCCTGCCTGTGATGGCAAGGTACTACTCGCTCAGGCACACCGCCCAGATGGCCAAGGTGGCCAGGGCAATAGGGTTCAGGGGGGGATCCGATGAGGAGATGCTGGCCTCCAAGGCAGCGGAGGCCATATCCATACTGATCGAGAAGTTCGGCCTGAGGCACAGGCTCTCTGACTTCGGCATATCACACGACGACCTCGGCGAGATTGCCGGCAAGGTCGGAGGGAGCGACACACTGAAGCTCCTGGAGGAGATGCTGTGAATGCCCACAGAAGTCCCCGGCGCACACTGCGTGATGGGCAGTGGACGCCTCTGACATGCATGCTGCAGGTTGCAGGGCCTGCACCATGGGCAGTCACTCCCTCTTTGCCTGGTTTCGGCAAGCGACGTTGTTAATATCTGTGAGTGCTGTAGGGAACCCAACGGGCGATACACTTTAATACATGCACCTTATTGTTGAGAGCGTGCATATACCAGTTGAGATCTACATCATCATCGCATCATCGGTCGTTTCATTCATATACTACATGATAAACGGCTTCGCCTCCGTCTTCTACTCAAAGAACAGGGAGTACAGCATTTACGGGCCCGGCGATGTCACGGTCGTCATGCCTGTGTACAACGAGGACGTCCAGACCTTCAGGATGGCTGTCAACTCCATCGCCAGGCAGAAACCGGCCAGGTTCATAGTGGTTGGCGACTCCAGTGATGAGCCGTACAGGACGATAGCAACATCTGCAGGTGCCGAGTTCTACCTGAACATCCCCAGGCAGGGAAAGAGGAAGGCCCTGGCATACGCGATGAGGATGGTGAAGACACCCCCTTGTCATGTTTGTGGACAGCGACACCATTGTCCCCCGATGGGGGGGCCATTATGAGCATGGCCTCCAAGGTAGGGCCGAACATAGGTGGTGTTGGAGCGAACATAGGCATAATCAATGACGGGAGGAAGGTCTCATACAGTTCGGAATTTGTTGAGAGGATGAGGGAGATCATATTCAGGGCGCTGTCAAAGAACGGCAGCACCATGGTCCTGGACGGCCGCTGCTGCCTGTACAGGACTGGCCTGATTTCAGAGCTCATACTTTCAGAGAAGTTCACCGATCCAAGGGTCCTTGGGAAGAGGAGCGTCATGGGTGACGACAGGCAGATGACCAGTTACATCATCTCGAAGGGCTACAGGGCCATCAAGGACTTTGATGTGAAGGTCCTCACGAAGTCCCAGGAGAGTTTCAGGAAGTTCTTCAGGCAGCAGGTGAGGTGGGCCAGGGTAGGCTGGTACTACTACTTCAAGGAACTGTTAAACGGCACCGCGAGGAAAGCAGGCGCGCTCTACACCTTCGAGCAGACTTATGCCTACACTCTCCCTATCCTCCTGATCGTGCTGGGCCTCATGCGCTTCTACGATGTCATTTACTGGCACCTTGCAGTCCACCACTTCGAGTTCTACCACCACTTCCATCCAGAGCACCTGTTAACAGCAATGATCGCCTTCAACACCAGGTTCAAGGACGTTTTCATCACGAGGGCCATGACCAGCATCCTGGACTTCTTCGGCCTGTCCATATTCGCAATATCGCTCAACGCCAAGATGGGCAAGGAGAGGCTCAGGGTGTGGGGGGGATACGGTGCAATCGCCCTGCTGCTGATGTTCATAACCACGGTGTACGGGCTGTTCACCTTCTGGAAGCAGGGACGCTGGCTGACAAGGTGAGCGCCCAATCGCCTGTTGAGTCAAAATGTTATTATCTAACCTTGCCAATCATATATGTTGAACATACATGTCCGTCGAGTTTTTTGATGACGACGACAGATCGGTGCTTGTGACGGATGAGGAGCTCAGGCAGATAATAGAGAAGCTGAGGGTCAAGATCAAGGTCTTCGGGGGGGCCGGGGGTGCAGGCTCCAACACGGTTGACAGGCTCTTCAACGACAACCTGACTGGGGTCGAGCTCATAGCTGCCAACACAGACGCCAGGCACCTTCTGAGGAAGAAGGCGCACCACAAGATCATACTGGGAAAGAACCTCACTAGGGGGCCTTGGCTCCGGTGCCAACCCGCAGATCGGCGAGCAGGCGGCAAGGGAAGCGGATGCGGAGATAATGAAATACATATCGGGCGCAGACATAGTCTTCGTAGCTGCTGGCCTCGGGGGCGGCACGGGCACCGGGAGTGCCCCCCCATACATAGCTTCGAGGGCAAGGGAGGCCGGGGGGGCGCTCGCCATATCTGTGGTCACACTGCCGTTCTCCTCTGAGGGCGCTGTGAGGATGAACAATGCCAAGTGGGGGGGCCTCACAAAGCTGCTCTCCGCCTCAGACTGCGTCCTCGTGATCCCTAACGACAGCCTGGCCAGCGTATCCCCCCGACACTGAACTTGACAAGGCCTTCAGGTTCGTGGATGAGGTGATAGAGAGGACGATAAAGGGCATATCGGAGCTCGTGACCAAGCCGGGGGGGGTCATAAACCTGGACTTCAACGACCTCAAAACTGTTGTCAGGGACAGCGGCCTGGCAATGGTGGGCATCGGCCAGGCAACCGGAGAGCCGGGTGACAGGATCAGGCAGGCCATAGAGGCCGCGTTCAACTTCCCATACCTCAAGGTGGACATGAAGACCGCAACCGGCGTCATAATAAATGTCACCGGTGGGCTCGACATGATACTAGAGGAGGTCAACGCGACGGCAGAGGAGGTCAGGAAGAAGGTCGGCAAGGGAACAAGGATAATCCTGGGGGGGGCCACCCTTGACAAGGAGATGAACGGAAAGATCCAGGTGCTCATAGTCGCCACAGGGGGGGTCACATCGCCACTGCTTGCGGAGATGAACATAACACCCAACAGCAAGGGGGGGCCAGGCCTGGATTTCATAAACTGACCCGTTGCATTATTGTGGCAGCAAAGGTCAAAAAATGTTTTTAAAGCAGTCTAGGATTAGGCAGAGGTTATGAGTCTGGCCAGAGGCCGGGTGGATGGTAAAATTGGCAGACAATTCTCAGGTTTATGAATACAGCGTTGAGGATCTGAAGAGGGTGGCCACCAGGATAAGGAGGCACATAATCGAGATGGTCTATTCCGCAAAGAGCGGCCATCCCGGCGGTTCCCTAAGCATAACCGACGTGCTCACAGTCCTCTACTTCAGGGAGATGCGCATAGACCCGCAGAACCCGGATGACCCAAGGAGGGACAGGCTCATCATGAGCAAGGGCCACGCGTCACCTGCCCTTTATGCCACCCTGGCTGTCAGGGGCTTCTTCCCCCCCGAGGAACTGCTGACAGGCTTCAGGAAGCTCAACTCCAAGCTGGAGGGGCATGTGCACAGGGGGGGCGTACCGGGCGTGGAGGCGTCCACGGGCTCCCTGGGGGGGCAGGGCCTTGGCATAGGCATAGGCATGGGCCTGGCAGCAAGGCTGAACAACCTCGATTACCACGTTTACGTGATCCTGGGAGACGGCGAGATCCAGGAGGGGGGGAACGTATGGGAGTCCCTCATGGCAGGGTTCAAGTACAGGGTATCCAACGTCACTGCAATACTGGACAGGAACGGGGTCCAGCTGGACGGCTTCACGAAGGATGTCATGCCGGTGAACGACATAAAGGCCATGGTGGAGGGCTTCGGGTGGAAGGTTCTGGAGATAGACGGCCATAACTACGACCAGATAATCTCGGCAATAGAGTTCTGCAAGTCATACAGGGACGGGCCGACATTCATCATCGCCAACACTGTGAAGGGCAAGGGCGTGAGCTACATGGAGAACAACCCCAAGTATCACGGTAGCCCGCCCGCCAACGAGGAGGAGTACAGGAAGGCCCTCTCTGAACTGACCCTGGAGGGAGCATGATGGTGACGGAGAGCCTGAGGGACGCCTACGGGGGGAGAAGCTTGTTGAGCTGGGCGGGAGGTACAGGGACCTGGTGGTTCTGGACGCAGACCTGTCCACATCAACAAAGACCGCACTCTTCGGGAAGAAGTACCCGGACAGGTTCTTCAACATGGGGATAGCGGAGCAGTCCATGGTCACCACTGCGGCGGGCCTGGCGCTGTCGGGAAAGATTGTGTTCGCGTCCACATTCGCAGTGTTCCTGATGAGGACCTACGAGCAGATCAGGCAGTCCGTGTGCTACAACAACCTGAACGTGAAGTTCGTCGTAACGCATGCGGGCATTACTGTGGGTGAGGACGGCGCAACTCACCAGATAATAGAGGACGTGGGCATAATGTCCGGCCTCCCGAACATGAGGGTCATAGTCCCAGTGGACTCCGTGGAGACTACCAGCGTTATCGAGTACCTTGTGGAGGAGACAAAGACCCCCTATTATGTGAGGCTGAGCAGGGAGAAGTTCCCCCCCATCCTGAACGACGAATCTTACGAATACAGGCCCGGAAGGTCCGTGACCTTCAAGGACGGCTCAGACATAACCATAGTGGCCATGGGCGTGATGGTCTCCATGGCACTGAAGGCTGCTGAGACCCTCAAGAGCAGGGGGGGATAGATGCAAGGGTCATCAACATGTCCTCAATAAAGCCCATAGACAGGTACGCAATAATCAAGGCAGCCAGGGAGACCGGAAGGATCGTGACTGCGGAGGAGCACTCCATATACAATGGCCTCGGCAGCAGGGTTGCCGAGGTGGTGGGGGGGAGTATCCCGTGCCGGTGTGGAGGATAGGCATGAGGGATACCTTCGGGAAGTCGGGAAAGGCCTGGGAGCTCTTCGATTACTTTCATATTGGCGTGGAGGATATAGTGAGGATCGCAGAGAGCTGCTTCAGGGAGGAAAAGAGGTATGAAAATATTCCTTGACACAGCGAGCGTTGACGAGATAAGGCAGGGAGTGGAGTGGGGCATTGTCGACGGCGTCACCACGAACCCTACGCTCATATCCAAGGAGAAAGGCAAGAGCTTCTCGGAGGTCGTTAAGGAGATACTTAGGATAACGCCTGGCCCCCGTGAGCATAGAGGTCGTGGGGGACGAAGTACGAGGATATGGTCAGGCAGGCCCAGAAGATAAGGCAGCTCGGGGGGGACAACGCGGTTGTGAAGATACCCATGACAACTGACGGCCTCAGGGCCATAAGAACGTTGTCGCAGTCCAGGATACCTGTGAACTGCACCCTCATATTCAACCCTGTGCAGGCACTGCTGGCCGCGAAGGCAGGTGCAGAGTACGTGTCACCGTTCGTGGGCAGGCTCGATGACATAGGCCAGGACGGGATGGAGATCATAGACCAGCTGAAGACCATATTCGTCAACTACGACATAAAGACCAAGATCCTCGTGGCATCTGTGAGGCACCCTGTCCATGTCCTGAGGGCAGCCATCATAGGTGCAGACGTTGTGACGATGCCGTTCGAGGTGCTGAAGAAGCTGCCAGTGCACCCGAAGACGGACGAGGGGCTTGCCAGGTTCCTGGAGGACTGGAAAAAGGTGAGCCCGTCTGGAGACCTCCCGCTCTAGTAGAGCCTGATGGTCTCCAGGTTCCTCAGGGCCACTGCCTCTATGCCGAACCTTGATTTTATCAGCTTGGCGAACTCCACGGTCTTCTCACCATCACCGTGGTTTACCAGTATCCTGTGGGGGGGCTTTGGCTGCATCGTGGCTATGTAGGCCAGGAGCTGCCTCTTGTCTGAGTGCCCGGAGAAGCCGTCCGCAGTCTCCACGGCCATCCTCACGGGGAGCTTTATCTGCTTTCCTCCCTCTGTCAGTGTCACCTCTGTTGCACCCCCCCTCTGTATCTTCCTGCCCAGCGTGCCCTCTGCCTGGTAGCCCACGAAGACAAGGGTGTGCCTGCTGTCGTCCACCCATGCCTTGAAGTACTCCATCACTGGCCCGCCGTTCATCATGCCTGACGTGGCGAGGACTATCTGGTTCTCGTCGCTGTCACATATATCCTCTCTCTGCTCCTTGGTCTCCACCCTCTTGAATATGGGCGAGAGGAACGGGTTCTCCTTCTTCACCATGATGCTCTCCCTGAGCGTCTTGTTCAGGTACTCCGGATATGCCGCATGGATCGCGGTTGCCTCCATTATCATGCCGTCCAGGTAAACAGGCGCGTTCTTGATCTTCCCGTTCCTCATGGCGTCCTCGAGCACAAGCATGACCTCCTGGCTCCTCCCCACTGCGAAGACAGGGATGAGCACGGAACCTCCCCGGTCGAATGTCCTGTTTATTATGTCGATGAGTGTGTTGGATGCCTCCTGCCTGGAGTGCTGGTAATCGTCCCTGCCAGCGTATGTGCTCTCCGTCATGAACGTCTCCACCCTGGGGGGGAACCTGTTGTTTGCCGGGTTGAAGAGCCAGGTCCGCTCGAACTTCACATCTCCGCTAAGGACAACGTTGTAGAGCCCCCTCGCCGATGTGCAGGTGCACGGAGGCGGAACCGAGTATGTGGCCCGCGTTGTAGAATGTGAGCCTCACGTCCCTTGTTATGTCGGTGGTCTCGTTGTACTTCAGTACTATGGTGTGCTTCAGCATCTCCCTTATGTGCTTCGACTCGTAGGGTGCCTTGTGGCCTTCCGCGTGTGCCACCTTTATGTAGTCCTGCTGCAGGAGAGCGGCAAGGTCCCTGGTCGGTGCGGTCATGTACACAGGGCCGTCGTAGCCGTACTTGAACAGGATGGGGGGGAGCAGGCCGGAGTGGTCAAGGTGTGCGTGTGTGAGGACCACGGCATCCAGGGAGCTGAACGGCTGCACCTCCGGCACGTACAGGTACGGGGGGGCGCCGGCCCACGGCTGCTCGTCTATTTCGTTGGTGTTGAGCATGCCGCAGTCCACCAGGATCTTTGAGTTGTTGGTCGAGACCAAGGTGGCGCTCCTTCCCACCTCCCTGTGGCCACCGAGGGCGGTTATCCTGACCCATGTCTCACCGGGCATGGTGGGCTGGTTCAGTTTTAGGCCAAGGTCATGGAGGAATTTCTTCCTCTCCGCCTTCACCTCACGCAGGAACTCCCTGACCTCCTTCACAGTTCTGGAATACATTGGTGGGGGGGCCCTGACAACCCTGGGGGGACCACTTGGTCTTCTCCTTTATCCTGCTGATCACGTCCGAGCTCCTGGACGTTATTATGGAAGGTTCGTCTGCTTCTATTATCACCTCTCCCGTGTCAGGCTCGAAGTAGATGTCCTGTATCCCGGCCTCGGCGGGTACTATGTTCCTTATTGTCTCCTCAGCCTCCTTCTCCGGCTCCATGATCGACGGGTCGGGCCGTATCATCACGCGCCTCCTGAGCTCCTGGGCTATCTGCCTTGCTATGTCATCCCTCCTGGAGAAGAGGTCTATGTTCTTCGTGTAGACTACAATGGTTGGGCCCTCGTAATCGATTTCCGTTATCTGGTTGTCTGGGAGCAGCTTGTCAAACAACGCCTTTGCCTCTGAAACGTAATCCCTAAAAGCCATCGCATACACACCCGCGGAAATGAAATGGATATGATGTTACGTTGATTAAAATCAGAGAGGAAGCTTTAGCTTCCTTATGATCTCCATTACCTCGTCCTCGGGCACTGCCCTGAAGCCGTTCTTCTTGTCTATGACGGCCACGTCTATCATGCCCCCCCGAGGCCGAGTCCCTCTGCTTTGCAGCAGTGATGCCCCCCCGTACCACCATCTCGATGGCATCGTCCACGGGCATGTCCTTCCTGAAGTCCCTCTCGAGGACACCGTAGACGAAAGGTGAGCCGGAGCCTGTGCTCACGTAAACGTCCTCCACTGCACCCCCCCGGCAGCGTCCACGGAGAAGAGGTGGGGTGCCTTGTCATACCCACCGACAAGGAGCTGCACCATGTAAGGGTAGAACTTGGACTGGTTCAGTATGTTTGATAGCAGCGTGGCGGCAGCTCTATTGGCATGCTCACCCGCCTCTGTAACCTATATAGTTCCAGCTCTGCTTTCATGTACCTGACCAGGACCTGGGCATCACCCACCAGGCCCGCTATTGTCATGGCGGCATGGGTGTCTATCTGGTGAAGCTTTTTACCGTCCTTGTGCACTATGAAGTGATCCATCGTCACCCTTCTCTCCGTTGCCATCACAACGGCGTCCTTGACAACTACACCTACTGTAGTTGTTCCTGTCTGTAGAGTCTGCTCCATAATAACCACGCTCTGTAAAACCCCCCACACATAGATTTTTACATCCTATTAAACCCTTTTTGTGCTCCATTCATGCCGCTGAAGGGCTTGCGGCGATGGCAAAGGTTATACCGTTCATATCCATATAACCCGTTCGGGGGGGGAGCTCCGTAGGGGGGGGCTGAGAGGACCCATTGGGGGGGTCGACCCTTTGAACCTGATCCGGGTAATGCCGGCGTAGGGAGAGTGATCGTATTGATGGAAAAGGGTTACGGAAATGGTATTTGGAGAGCTGCCCCCCCCGAGAGGGGGGGTGTTTTTGTGCAGCTGAGCAGCAGGCAGAAGGCTCTTCTCGTGTCGTCTTCAGCGAGCTACACGTTCTGGGGCATCGTGGCAACCATTGGCCCGCTGGCAGCATCTGGCTCAATAGTCGGGCATGTCACGGGAGCGCTCAAGGTCTTCCTCCTCCTAATCGGCCCGATCTTCGCGCCATAGGGAACTTCACGATGGGCTTCCTTGCAGATATGTTCGGCAGGAAGAGGGTCTTCGTGGTCACAATGCTCTCCTACACAATCGGGATAATCATAGTGGCTGCGAGCTCAACGGTCTGGAGCCTGGTGCCTGGCCTCATGCTTGCGCAGTTCGGAGTGGGCGGAGAGGAGAGCCCGTCCCTGTCACTGATAGCTGAGGACTCGCCTGTCTCAAAGAGGGCCAAGTACCTCACACTGGTGGCCAACTTCAGCAACATAGGCAGCGCCTTATATCGGGACTGTTCCTCATAACCTCGTCCTCACTCTTCGACCGCCTCATGCTCCTGGGGGGTCCTCGCTCGCTATGGTCGGTGTCATGGTCTACTCGAGGCTCAGCATACCGGAGTCATACAGGTGGCTATCGTCCGTGGGCAGGGAGAGGGACGCGAGTGAGGAGAAGGCACACCTTTCGATAGACGAAGAAGGGACGAAGGCACAGAGGATGGGTGTTCCGTTCATATACGCCACACTTGTTCTCATAGGCATATCCCAGTACCTTACTTTCGGCCTCATGGCATACGTCATAGGCCCGTACGAGTTCCCGTCCACGGCAGTTGACAACGAGATAATATTCGTGGCACTCCTGGGAGCATCGGTTGCAGGCTTTGCCGCGGCACCCCCCCTCATTAACAGGGAGAGGAAGTCATATACACTCTACTCTTACCTGGCGGGGGTTGTATCGATGGTGGCCATATTCCTAACAGTCCCCCCCTACCTCCATGACATGGACCTGTTCCTTCCGCTGCTCTTCGTTAACATGGCCACCAGCGAGTTCGGCTGGGCCTCGAGGACTACGCTTGAGCCGGAACTCTTCCCGACCAGGGTGAGGGCAAGGTCGATAGGGATGGTGAGGCTAGCCCCCATGATCGCTTATGCCATATTCACCTACGCTACATCATCCTCAACCTTGGGCAGTTCATACTCGTTAACCTCATCCTCTGGGCCATAGGCCTGGCCGGTGCAGCGATCTGGTACTTCTTCGGATACGAAACGAGAGGCATAGACATAGACTACGGTGCAGGACAGGCACAGTAAGCAATATCCTTATTATTTTTATAATGATACATTTTCTATGGTTCTCTATGCCAGAGACATCATGAAGAAGTACACGACCATGCTGCCGGGAGATATAACCGCGCTCGAGGCTGCAAAGATTATGGCGAACGATCACGTCGGTTTCGCTATCGTCCACCAGAACGGTGAGCTGAAAGGCATAGTCACCGAGTGGGATTATGTCAGCAAGGTGGTCGCGAAGGAGCTCGACCCATCAAAGGTCAAGCTCAGCGAGATCATGACACAGGGTGTCATATCTGCCACCCCCCCTGACACGCCAACGGATAAGATAACGCAGATAATGAGCGCCAACAACATAAGGAGGCTCCCCCCCATCGTTGAGAACGGGAAGCTTGTCGGGGTCATAACTTCCCGCGACATCCTGAGGATATTCAGGGACTACATGGATAACCTGTCAGAGATAATCAGCAGGTTCGGCACCTTCTGACCGGTATGGAATACAGAGGCTGGGTACTGGCGATAACCAGCATGGTACTTTCCTTGCTGTGGTCAACTCCACCTCCCTGCTGGTTGCCCTGCCGACGGTGATGATCAGCCTCCACACCACCTTCTTCGTTGCGGTCTGGATACTCCTCATATATTCCCTTGTGCTCACGGTGCTCTCGCCTTTTCTCGGCAGGGAAGCGGACCTGGTGGGCAGGAAGAGGATCTACTCCACGGGCTACATACTGTTCTTCGCAGGCTCCACGATCGCCGCAGTGTCCCCCCCTGACCCGCAGGTGCTGATCCTCGGCAGGGTTGTGCAGGGTTCCGGCGCAGCCTGCCTCTTCTCCAACAGCCTTGCGATAATCACGGACAGTTTTTCTGGCCCCCCCCAGCTGGGAGGGCCATGGCAATAAACTCCAGTGTCATGGGGGTGGGAATAGCTGTTGGGCCGCTGGTGGGCGGCTTCCTCTCCTTCATAAACTGGAGGTACGTGTTCGTATTCAACGCGCCGATAGCACTTGCAGGCTTCGTACTATCATCAAGGCTGCTGAAGGAGGTCAAGCCAGTGGAGACCGGCGTGAGGCCTGACTACGTGGGTTCGGTGACGCTCTCAGCGTTCATGACGCTCATTGTCCTCTTTCTGACGGTGGGACCGCTCGAGGGCTGGGCACACTTCACAACGGTCCTCTTCCTCCTGGTTTCACTGGTCTTCCTGGTGCTCTTCCTTATCATGGAGAGGAGAGTAAGGTACCCGCTGATCAACTTCTCCCTCTTCAGGAACCGCAGGTTCACGGGCTCTATAATATCCGTCCTTCTCAACTCCATAACCAGGTTCTCGGCCATATTCCTCCTCACCATCTACTTCCAGGGCCTCTGGGGGGGATAAACCCGCTGCTGGCCGGAATACTCCTCATGCCTTATGCAGCAGGCCTTGGCTTTGTCAGTTACATGTCGCCGCACGTGGTGAAGAGGGTGAACGACATAACAGTGCAGACCCTGGGCCTGGCCTTCACAGGTGCCTCGGTGGCTGCGCTATTCATCTCCAGCACAGGCACACCATACTACATCCTGGCTATCCTTATGCTCCTCATGGGTGTTGGCATAGGCCTGTACTACACGCCCAACAACTCCACAATCATGCTGTCGGTGGAGCCCGGCCAGAGGGGCATCGTGGCCGGCTTCAGGTCGCTGATAGTCAACATGGGTTCCGTTGTCGGCATGGCCATAGTCTTCACCATCGTGGCCACCTACGTGCCGGAGAGCATCCTGGGCTCTGCATTCCTGGGCCTATCGGTCTCACTGACGGAGACACAGAAGGCTGCGTTCGTCACCGGCATAGACGTTTCGTTCCTGGCCGCGGGCCTGATATGCCTGGTGGCAGTGCCTGTCTTCGCAGTGATGCTCAGGAGGTCATCGAAGTGAGAATATCTCCTTTACTATCTCCATGACGTCATGGGAATCGCCCGCACAGTACTCCCTGAACCTTTCCCTGTCCTCCCTCCAAAGCCTCTCTATGGCAGCGCTGACATCAAGGCCCTCCATCATGACGTTCTGCTTCTTCCTCATGAGGTTCAGGCCTGCGTAGGCCTCGTGGGATATGACGTCCCTGAGCTTCCTTATGTGCCAGTCACCGTCGAACCTGTAGAGGTCGTCCGCTATGACGTACATGGCATCCAGACAGAATGCTGTGGAAATGGTGTACTTCACGTTCCACAGCTGGTTCTCGAACGAGAGGTTCCTCATCTTGAGGTTCAGGAGCGGTATGTCGTACCCGGAGATGTTGTAGCCCGTCAGCACCATTGGCCTGTACTTCCCGAAGTCCCTGTCCAGTTCCCTGAGGAGTGCCATCTCGGATGCGTCATCATCGCTGTCGGCCACGTAGACCCTGTCCTCCGTCCTGTCACCAGCAATGCTCATGGAGTAAGCGATGATCCTCTCACCGGTCAGGAACTGGCCCTTACCCCTGACAAGGGTCTCGAGGTCCAGGGAAACGATGCGGCCCTTCCAGTCCATCTCCCTGACCCTGGCCATGAGGGCCCTGTAGAGGTCTGCGTTCCAGCTCTCCAAAGAACCACCTACCGATGAGTGGAAGGCCTTACTCCTTGTTCACCTTTTCCACGAAGCTGCACCTGGAGATGACAGTCATCTTCCTCACGTTGCCGGTTACCGTCAGGCTGTTCACGTTTATTATGCCGTCCACCACAGACGTGAAGGTGTCCTCGTCCACATCCGTAATCCTGAGTTCCTTGATGTTCCTGAAGACCACCTTCCTGCCGAACTCCCTGAGCTCCTGCCCCCCCGTTATCTCAAGGCTGCCCAGGTTCTCGATGTACCTGACCTGCTGGGCCCTTGCAGAATCGATGAACTCCCTTGATACCTTCTTCGCAGTGTCCACTGTGCCCAGGAAGTTCTTGTAGGCCTCGTTCGTTATTTCCCCCCCACGGTCTTGCCCGTATCCCTGGCGAGCCTCATCATCCTCTGGTATATGTCCTTCCTGACGCCCTTTATGGATATCACTGTCTTGCCTTCCCCCCCCTGTTCGTCCTGTTTTTTCTCTTCTTCAGGCATGAACGTCCATACCTACCTTGCTAATAAGATTACCGGTAATCCGGATTACCCCCCCCAAGTGGCACACTTTATTAGAGGACTCCGCATCACACCGGTATGTTGTACGCAATGAGGCAGTACGTCGGGAAAAACGTGAACAGCGAGAAGCTGGTCACACTCATATCTGAGTTCTTCAAGGATGAGGGCTTCAGGACAGTGTCCTGCACGTGCCCACAGGGTGTGGTCTTCATGGCAAGGAAGGGGGGGAATCTACAGGGCACTCCTGAGGACCGACAGGGCATTCCTGATACTCATAGACGGGAACCCGTCAGATACGAAGATAAAGATAGGCGTCTCCAGGTGGCAGGTGGAGATACAGCAGCAGGATGCCCAGAAGATATTTCAGAGCCCGCTCTCATACTTCCTGGAGATACCAGAATCCCTGTGGCCCTACGAGCTCGAGCACCACCTGTGGCACTTCATAGAGACGCAGGTGGAGCTCGGGACGCAGTGAATCACCATTTTTCCCCCCCGGTTATCCTCTCGTACATGGTCACGTAAAGGTCGCTTGTCTTCTTCACCATTTCTGGGGGGGAGCGGAGGTATCTCTGGCTCTGGCAGGCCCTTTTCCCTTGCGGAGTAAAGTTCGCTGTGGTAGCCGGTTGACCTGTAGTACTGCCTGACGAACTCCTTGCTCAGCTCCACTATCTTCCCCCCCTCATCGTACTCCTTCCTGTCCCACCACCTGTCCTCGTCAAGGGTCCCGAAGGTATCGATGAGCACGGGTTCCCTGCCTATGCCGAAGGCAAATTCCTTCTTTCCATCAACATGTATGAGGCCCCTCTGCGACACGGACTTGTTGATGCGCCTGTCGACCCTGAGTATGGCCTCCTTTATCTCGTTGAGTTCGGAGTTAGTCATGCCGCCGATCTCTATGATCTCGCCGTGTTTCAGGGGGCCTGTCGTACTTCTCGAACTTGGTTGTGACCTCAAAGAAAGGGTCATCCAGCTCCTCACCGTACTTCGGTGCATGGTTTAGGCCGAGGTCCTCGTACCTGACCTTGCCCTCCTTGACCCTGTCGTAGAGGCTACCAGCAACGTAGTACCTTGTGATGAACTCCAGTGGGATGACGTACTCGATCTCGTGCGGGTCGCCCTTACCGCTCTCTGGTATGTAGAACTTCTTCACCCTCATTTCGTTGGGCGAGACCATTTCGATGAAGTGGGTCTCAACCCTGGCGCTCTCCTTGGCCACCCTGAACCAGAAGCTCGATGTCCTGCACAGGCTCTCCCCCCCCTTGTGGGGTACGGTGTTGGGTATTATCTTGTCAAACACCGATATCCTGTCACTGAACCTGAAGAGAAGCGTGTCGCCCTCATCGTAAACGTCCTTCACCTTTCCCACACGTATGCTTATCTGACATCCCTCAGGTATGAGACCTGGATTAATAAATGAATTCAGGTGGGGGTTGAAAAAATGTCTGGATCAGCTGGCCTGAACCTCGAGCCTCCTGTAACCGTACATTATGAAGCTGTCCACCCTGTCCTCCGGGGGACACGTGCACAGCTCTGATGTCCCCGTAGCGCTTCGTTAGCTCCTCCATGGCAACCCTTGCCTCCAGCCTGGCCAGTGGAGCACCCAGGCAGAAGTGGATTCCCTCGCCGAATGCAACGTGCCTGTTCTCCTTCCTGTCGATTATGAATTCCTCTGAGTTCGGGAATACGTCCTCGTCCCTGTTGGCAGACTGCAGGTACACGAAGATGAAGTCCCCGGGCTCCACCTTCATGTCTCCTATGCGCCCCCCCTCCCTCTTGACCAGGCGCCTGGTCGACTGCACTGGTGAGCGGTACCGCAGGACCTCCTCTATGGCCGTCGGTATAAGGGAACGCTCCTCCCTAAGCCTCTCGAACGAGCCAGGGTGCTCGGAGAATGTCACAATGGCGTTGCTCAGGAGGTTCGTGGTTGTCTCGTTGCCTGCAGCGAGGAGCAGGATGGAGAAGCCGATGATCTCCTGCCTGGTGAGGTGCTCGCCGTCGACCTCTGCCCTTATGAGGAGGCTGATCAGGTCGTCGGAGAGTGAGTGCTTCCTCTCATCTATCAGGCCCGAAAAGTACTGGGCCATCTCCCTCTCCGTGTCCATGTCCACACCGAAGCCCAGCACACGCACCAGGTTGTCGGACCACTCCTTGAACTTCTCCATGTCCCTGTCAGGGACGCCCAGGATCTTCGATATGACGAGAACGGGCAGGGGGGGGTAAGTGAGGGCCTTCACTATGTCGAAGGTACTCCTGCCATCCACGACGTCCAGGAGGGCATTCGTTATCTTCCTGATCTCTGGCTCGTATGATGCGATCTTCATTGGGGTGAATGCCCTGCTCACCAGGTTCCTGAGCTTGGTGTGCTTCGGCGGGTCAAGTATCAGGATGCTCGGTGATGATAGCTCGTCGAGCTGCCTCCTCATCTCCGGCGCCATGAGGTCCCTGAACTGCGAGGAGAATGTCCTGTAGTCGTCGAGTACTGCTGTGACGTCCCTGTACTTGAATATGTAGACGTTGTTGTCCTCCCTGTAGACCGGGTTTTCGCTGCGCATCTTCCGGTACCACTCGAATGGCTCTTCCCTGTAGCCGGGTATTTCCATAGGCCACAATAACCTCCACTCTAATAACTATTATCTATATTAAAAAAAAGATATATCTATGTTACCTAACAACGGAGACGGGCAGGGACTTAAAGCCGTAGACGATTGTACTGCTGACCATGCTAGCGGAATCGATGTTTCCGACCCTTATTTCCCTGAACCTCTCCGTGATCTCCTCGAACGCTATCTTCGCCTCAAGCCTGGCTAGGGGGGGCACCCAGCAGTAGTGGATGCCGTTGCCGAACGCTATGTGCCTGTTTTCCTTTCTCTCTATGTTGAACTTCTCCGGCTCTTCGAATACCCTCTCATCATGGTTAGCAGACCCGATCCATGCAGTTACATAGGAGTTTGCCGGTATTGTTACGCCTCGCACAGTAACATCGGCCTTCGTCCTCCTGAACATCGACTGGACCGGAGACCTGTACCTGAGCGTCTCTTCAAGCATTCCAGGTATGAGGCTCCTGTCCGATACGACCATATCGTAGGTTCCGGGGTTCTCGTTCATGCTGTAGACCGCATTGCTTATCAGGTTCGTGGTTGTCTCGTTGCCCGCGATGAGGAGCAGGATCAGGAATCCCATCAGCTCCTGTGGTGACAGGGGGGGCTTCCCGTCTACCTCGGAGGATATGAGCATCGAGATGAGGTCGTCTCTGGGGTCCCTCTGCCTCTCCCTTACCATCTCAGAGAAGTATGTGACCATCTCCGACATGTAGTCTCTCTGGCCCATGAACGCCTGGCCCGTGACAACGGCGTCTGACCATTCCTTGAACCTCTCCATGTGATCCCTGGGGATGCCTATTATGTCTGCAATAACCATGACAGGAAGTGGGTATGAGAAATTCCTGACGAAGTCGAACTGATCCGACTTCACTGATTCAAGGAGGGAGGTGCAAATCTCCCTTATCTTGTCAGCCCTCTTCCCTATCCAGGCCGGGCTGAACGGCTTGCTTACAAGTGCACGGAGCCTGGTGTGCCTGGGAGGATCCAGCTGTATTAGACTCTGCGAGAGAGGCATCTCAGCGGCCTCGTTGAGCTGCGATGAGAAGGTCTGGTGTTCGCTGAGCGCCCTTGCCACGTCCTCGTAGAGGAAGAGGTTCCAGCTGCCATCGTAACTGTCATAGTACACAGGTGAGCGGTCCCTCATCACGCGGTACTGTTCGAACGGGTTTAGCCAGTCTATGCCCTCAAAGAGCATGCGGTCAGCATGCTTAATGGGCTATTAAGCTGTTCGTTAGCTAACGAAATTTGTCACTTCTCGCGAAATCATATTCAAATGTCCTATAAATCAAGTGTCAGATGTGAGTGCCATACGTACACATGTTCGTAAATGATTTGTACCAGAATATGTTACTTAATGCATGAAACCTGGACTTATTATTGTAGACGTGCTAAACGACTTTGTCCATGGCCCCCCTGAGTACGCCGTCCTCATTATCGGTCGTGGGGGGGCCATGCGCGAGGACACTGGCATACTTCAGGAGGTCTGGCTTCCCGGTGTTCTTCGTGAACGACGCCCACATAGATGAGGATGTGGAGATGCCCCTGTGGGGGGGCCCGCATGCGATGAAGGGTAGCGAGGGGGGGCACAGGTGATAGAGGAGCTGAGGCCCGTGGCGGGCGAGCTCGTCCTTGAGAAACACTTCTACAGCGGCTTCCAGGGCACTGAGCTGGACACACTGCTCAGGGTCAAGGGCTGTGATACGGTGTACCTGGTTGGCCTGGACGCAGACATCTGCGTGAGGCACACGGCGGCTGATGCATTCTACAGGGGGGGATACGGCATCGTTGTAGTGAGAGATGCTGTGGCCGCAAGGATCGACGGGAACTGGGAAGAGTACTTCAGGAGGGTCTACGGGGGGGCCCGGATTGTGGAGAGCAGCGAGCTGGTGCCAGAGGAGCACCTGGAGAGGGCCTGAACCTCCCGCAGCGCCACCGTGATCCCTTATAATACAGGTTTCACCTCATGAGCATGGACCTAAACCTCAGGGGGAAGTTGCTGTCGTGACAGGTGGAACCGGTGGCATAGGTGCTGCTGTTATGAAGGCCCTCAGGGACGAGGGTGCACACCCTGTATCGGTATCCAACACTGAACCCACGGAAAGGGTACCAGGTGCTGAATACATAAATGGAGATATCACGGACAGAGGTGCAGTCTTGGGGGCCGTGTCAGAGATCAAGGAGAGCATGGGGAAGGTGGACATACTTGTGAACGCCGCCGGCATAGAGGAGTACGCACCGGTGCACCTGACGGACGAGGCAATGTTCAGGAGGGTAATGGATGTCAATGTCACAGGGGGGGCGTTCCTTATGATCAGGGAGGTGCTTCCCCTTATGGAGCAGGGTGTCATTATCAATGTGGCCTCTGTCCAGTCATTTTCGGCCACGAGGAACGCCGCTGCTTATGTCACCAGCAAGCACGCCCTCCTTGGCCTCACCAGATCCGTTGCCCTTGACTACGGGCCCAGGATAAGGTGCCTGGCTGTCTGCCCCCCCGGGACGGTAGACACGCCCCCCCTGGTGAGGAAAGCCGCTGTACTTGAGGTGGGAAACAGCGAGGACAGGGTGGCAGAGAAGATATCAGAGTGGGGGGGCAGGGCCCACCTGACCGGCAGGATAGGCAGGCCTGAGGAGGTGGGCAAGGTCATAGCATTCCTGTGCAGCGATGCCGCATCCTTCATGACCGGATCCGCAGTCATGGTCGATGGGGGGGCCTCCTCTCCTACATACCCATAAGCACCCCGGAGGTGCGGTGATGGCTGCCTGTGTCCAGATAAAGGGGGGGTTTTCCTGAATGCTGCCTGCACATGGGGGGGATATGCGGCATCAGGATCTCATGATCTCCCTTATCTTTGTGATGAGAGTGGAGGCATTCTTCGGTGCCATGGCCCTGTAGTCGTTGTTGAAGTAAACGTAGACGGCGCGTGGCGATGCTCCAACGATCTCCCTGGCCAGCCCCAGGAGCCTCTCGTCCGAATAATCCGTGGCGTAGCCCTGCTGATCCCCGTGCATCCTTATGTAGAGGACGCTGTCTTCGAAAAGGACGAATGGCATCCTTTCAGAGCTCACTGCTGCCACGTGTATGCCCTGGGCTATCAGATCTCCCGCTGCCTTTCCCTCCAACCAGGACCTGTGCCTGAACTCCACAACATTCTCATAACGCCTGTCCAGCAAACCTATGATGGCAGACAGGTTCTCATCGCTGTACCTGAAAGATGGCGGGAACTGGAAGAGTATGCAGCCCAGCTTCCCCCCCCGAGCAGGCCCACTGTGGAATAGAAGTCACTGATGGCCTCTTGCACACCACGCATCCTGCCCTCATGGGTTATGGACCTGTGAGCCTTCACGCTGTAAATGAAGCCTTCCGGTGCGGCCCTAGCCCACCTCCTCACGCTCTCCCTCCTGGGAAAGGTGTAGAAGGAGGAGTTGATCTCCACGGTATCGAAGCGGGAGGAGTAGAACTGGAACCACCTGGACTTCGGCATGCCCTCTGGATAGAATAAGCCAGACCAGTGGTTGTAGAACCATCCTGAGCAGCCCACCCTGATCTCCACGTAAAGCCAGTGCCTTGGATGTATTTCCATCTTTCTGGAACAACCGGCTCTGGAAGCGGTGCAGTTATATGGCAATGGGCAAGGCAACGGGCACGCCTGTGAAGCAGGCCATTGCAGTTATATGAGGTGGTGCTGCCGTCAGCCGCGCCTCCACCATTCCGCCGGTTAAGTATATTTTGTGATCACCATACCTGCATGTATATGCCCGGCAGGCAGCTGAAGCTCTTTGAAGACGAGACTCCCGGTGAGTGCGTCTTCTGCTCCATCGCACAGGGAAAGGTGGAGAGCGTAACGGTGTATTCAGATCCGAGGTTCGTGGTGTTCCTGGACAGGAGCCCGCTGTTCAAGGGCCACCTCCTTGTCATACCGAGGGCGCACGTGGAGAACTTCGACAGTGTGCCACCAGAGATAGAGGGATCCATACTGGGCGTGGCCAGGGCTGCTTCGCTAGCGTTGCAGAGGTCCTCCACTGCGATGGCACATTCATTGCGATAAACAACAAGGTGAGCCAGACTGTCCCTCACCTCCATGTGCATGTCGTGCCCAGGAGGCACAAGGACGGCCTAAGGGGGGCTTCTTCTGGCCCAGGGAGAGCTACGCGGAGGGAGAGGCTGAAAGGATAGGGAAGGAGATTTCCGATGCCATGGGATCCATCATGGGCGGGAACGGACGAAAGCGCTGATAGCCCGTGATCCCAAGTCCACCAGTGCAACTATGCAGAGGGACTTCCTGTAAGGATGCCCACCATATGCCGATCCCTTTCTCCCCAGCCCGATCCTGCCCCCCCAAGCTTGTCATGAGTTCAGGGTACGCACCGAATGTCCTGGAAAATGACCAGGCCGTTCGTATTGTGCGTGTCCGAGGTTATAACGGCAGATGGATCCACAAACCCCCCCAGTAACTAAAACGTCACTTCATTGAATGTGCAGGAATCGGATTTCCCGGTTCCGCACGAAAATGCCGGAACCAGGTGACTCTAGACCACAGGAATGCAGTGTTTGCCATCTGCTGTCCTTTTTACCGCTTCACCCCCCCCAGCACGCTGTTGTCACCGATATCCCAGGAGACGGATCCACAGGCCCCCTTTTCCCAAGGCCCACTGGATGGACGGGCAGCATTCAGTGCCTGGGAGCCGCAGAAGACGGGCCCGGTGGGATTTGAACCCACGGTCACCGACTTAGAAGGACGGTGCCTTATCCAAACTAGGCCACGGGCCCGTGACTGTAAGTTTAAGTCGTGACTTTAACTTTTCGTCCTCCGGCGCGTATTTCCCGCAGTGAAATGGGGGGGATTTCAGCAAGACTGGGAGGCGAGTTCTCCGCCTGGCGATCCAAAAGGACATTTACAACGTGCACATATTAATGCGTGTACGAGGTGGAACTCAGGATAAGCGAGGAGGAGATGCCTGGCATAGATGCCATCCTGCTACCGGACATGGGTACCGAGGTGGGCAGGTCAAAGGTATCGCTACGGAGGGATGGGGGGGAAAGTATTTACGTTTCACTTCGATGCCCAGACAGGAGTTCGCTCCGGGCTTCCTTGGGCATGTTGACAAGGTTGCTTATCACTGTAAAGAGGGTATATGAGGAGGTTTAGAAGAGATGGAACCGAATCTCAGCACGTATATACAGAACCAGATAAGGCAGGCGCAGCAGCTTGAGACCCAGATAGAGCAGATAGCCACCCAGAGGTACCAGCTTGACCTGAGGGTCAAGGAGATCGAGAAGACGCTGAAGGAACTCGAGAAGGTGCCTGAGGGTGTTCCTGTGTACAAGAACCTCGGCACCGTGATGTACCAGGTGCAGGACAAGAAGACCGTTGTGGACGAGCTAACTGAACAGAAGGAACTCACGGAGATCAGGCTGAAGACGCTTGAGAAACAGCAGAAGGCCCTTGAGGACAAGTACAAGGAACTTGAAGGCCTGATCAAGCAGAGAATGGAAGACCTTAGAAAGGGTGGACAGCAGTAGATGCAGATACCGGATGTACAGTCGCAGACCCCACACTTCAGGATCCCCCATCCAGCAGGTGGGAGTCAGGGGGGGAGTTCAGGCACCAGTGACCCTGGTCAGGGGGGGAGGGAAGAGGATACCAGCCTTCGTTTCCTTTGACGCGTTCGTTGGCATACCCGGGGGGGAAAGGAGGGGGGGTGCAGACCTTTCAAGGCTGCTCGAGGCCATAGGTGCAGTGGTGTCTTCGGAGCACAGTGGCCTTGAGTCCCTCTCGGGGGGGAGGGTGTGCATGGAGATCATGGAGAGGATGCCATACGCCACAGGCATAGATGTGACGGTTGCATCGAACTACTTCAGGGAACGTGACCGTGGCGCCGGATCTTACGTGAAGTACGAGCTCCTGGGGGGGGAGACAAGGCTATCGGGTGATGGTGAATTCTCAAGGCTCGGTGTTACTGTCCTGACCATGAATGCGTGCCCATGCGCCATGGAGACCACCAGGCCCTGGTACTGGACGCCAGGCCGGAGCTATCGGATGCACTGAGGGAAATGCCTTCAGTCACGCACAACCAGAGGAACAGGGTCAGGGTCATCACGCAGGTATCCGAGGAACACCAGGTTGAGGCTGACGACCTCATAGACACCGTGGAGGGGGGGGTTGTTGGTGGAGCCCTGCTTTCCGTGCTGAAGAGGATGGACGAGGGGGGGAAGTTCGTTTACAGGGCCCACAGCAGGCCAATGTTCGTGGAGGACATAGTGAGGGAAGTGGCGGCATCACTGGCAGAGAGGTTCAGGGACATGCCTGACAGTTACACGCTTGAGGTCAGTTCGGAGAGCGATGAGAGCATACACCCCCCCCACAACGCCTACGCACGTATCAGCACAACATACGGTGAAATAAGGAACATTGGGAGGGAAGGCCTCAGAGTGTGACCGTCTCCCCCCCGTGGCCCGGGAGTACGGTGTAGCCCTTGTACTGCATTATCTTCTTCCTGGACTCCTCAGCCTTCTGCATGTCCAGGGTGAATGTCCTGTTAACCTCGAGCCTCCCGTTCCTTGTGTACACTGCATCGCCAACGACGATGGCCTTCTCGCCCTCAACTATGAACGAAGTGCTCCCTGGCGTGTGGCCAGGGGGGGTCTCGAGTAGCGTTATGCCCTCAATCTCTAGCTTTGAGAAGTCCTTGGCGGAAGTGACAGGCTTCACGGACGAGAGGGAGGCCACGAGCCTGGAGAGTATCGATCTGGAAGGCGTCATCTTCTCCCTGCCGGCCACCACGGCGATCTCGAGGGGGCTGCAGTATATCTCCGGGCTGAAGGCCTCCTCGATGTCCCTGAGGCCGCCTATGTGGTCCGGGTGGTAGTGAGTTATCAAGACGTGCGTGGGCTGCTGGCCCAGCCTCCGGAAGTACTCCACCACTCTCCTACCGGAGCCACGGGTTCCGGCGTCGAAGAGCACCGTGTCCTTGCCGTTGCGGTACACGTAGCACCTTGCCATGGTGCCGTCTATGGCCTCGATCCTCTCGGTAACCTTCATAGTTCAGACAGCCTCTTGACCATCTTCACAACGCTCTCCACAGCGTCACGTGCCTTCTCGATCCTGGCCTGGGCCTGGAGCCTTGTCTCCCCCGGCCCAGTTATGCCCAGGGCCACTGGCTTACCGAACTCCACCATGAGGTCCTCAATCTTCCTGGCAGCGTTCTGCATTATGACCTCGTCATGGTTGGTCTCGCCCTTGATCACGGCACCCAGCGTGACGATGCCGTCCACATCCTTCCTCTCGATGAGCCTCCGCACAGCCAGCGGGATCTCGAATGTCCCGGGCACCTTAACGACGTGCGTCACGTTTGCGCCCAGGAACTGTGCGTGCTCCTTCGCCCTCTCGAGCATCATCATGGTTATGTCGTAGTTGTATTCTGACACCACAATGGCTATGTTCATTCCAAACACCTCAGTGTCTGTATCCTCCCACAGACCCCCCCTCAACTGGGCCCACGTCCTCAAAGCCCTGCCTCAGGCCCTGCCCGGCGAAGCGCGTCAGGTAAGCCGGGTCACGGACAAGGTGGTACGCGTTCAGGGCGTGCTCCCTGGCCCTCCTGTCGGAGAGCCATGCCAGTTCCTTGGAGTCCCGTGCCTCGTCCTCATGGACGAAGACCTCTATTATGTGCTTGCCCGTCATGAGTTGGACTTGCATGAGACCTGTGGACGCGATCTGCGCGGATATCTTGTCCACGGGCTTGGGGGCCAGGCATGCCACACGCCACCACAATGTCACACCCCCTCTCCCTGAACAGCTTCAGGCATGCCACTGGCAGGTCCTTGATGCCGGGCACAGTATATCTCTCCACAACTATGCCCGTATCCGTCTTCTGCAGTTCGTCTATCACTGACCTGCCCATGTCGTACCTTGCAAACGTCGTGTCGGCCACACCTATCCTTATCAAGAGCCATCACCGACCAGCTGCAGTATCCTCTTCCTCACATCCGAGGAGCTCTCCACGTCCGGGTTAGAGTACTTGGATATCCTCACCACCCTGGTGTTCAGACCCAAAGCCCTGCAGTTCCTCTCTATCTCTGCCTCGCTGAACTTCTGGTCGTAGCCCAGCGTTATGATGTCTGGCCTCACCTCGACCACGGTCCTGTAAATATCCCCCCCTCATGGCCAAGGATTGCCACGTCGACCATCCTGAGCTCCGAAATTATCTCCAGCCTGATCCTCTCATTGAACACGAGCCTCTTGCCGTTTTTCCTTGCCGTGCTGTCCCTTGCCACCACCACGTACAGTTCGTCCCCGAGCTTCTTACTCTCCCTCAGAAAGTGAAGGTGGCCTGGGTGCAGTATGTCGAAGACCCCCCGTGGCCATTACCCTGACCATCTGCCACTCCTCTACTATCGCCTTCCCTTCTATAAATTTTAGCGAGTTCTGCGATGCGAATGCCATGGCCTCCTCCTTGGTCATCGACCTCCCGGTATCGCTCAGCATCTCCACTATCGTTGCAGACGGGATCAGGCCGGCGGACTCGACGAGGTAGGTGCTCAGCTCGGTGTGCCCCCTCCTCCTACCGAAATAGCCCTCCCGTGCTATAAGGAGTATCACATGGCCCGGGCTCCTGAAGCGCCTGGCGAACTCCACTGTTGCCCTCTCGCCGAACTCCTCCAGCTCGCCGAGGAACCTGGCGAACTCCGATATGGTCAGGGCCTGTCCACGTCCGGTATTCCGGTGAACGTGTTCCTGTGGTTTACCGTGAGTGAGAAGGAGCTGTTCCTGTCATATTTTAGATCGGATGCATCGAGCAGGATGTCGGGCACCAGGGAAGAGGTCCTCAGGACGTCCTCCAGGTACGGTAGACCAATGGCGGAGGCCATCTCCTCGGTCACCGTGGTGCATATGAGGCCGCCCCCCCGTACTTCCTCATGAACCTGACCTTTTCAGGAGTGATGAACTGGGAGGCGAACACTATGTCCGTCTCTCTCTCCCTCCCGTCGAAGTCGTAGACGAGGACTGGCCTCCCGGCCTGAGTTCCTCCGCTATCTCTGTGAGCATAGGCATGGATGCCGGGGGGGATGGTTATAAATATGTGGGTAGATACTCATTTTTTGGTAAATGTTCACGATATATAATCCACTTCAATACACATACGTGGCAGTGAGGCCCTACAGGGATAGCGACTTCGAGGCAATAGTGGAGATAGAGAGGCTTTCCTTTCCAGTGGGAGCTTACAGCAGGCGCATGCTGAGGCACATGCTGAACGAGGAGGGTTCCAGGACACTGGTCTACGAGGACGGCCGTGTCCTTGGCTACATTACCGCCATTCCCCTGGACACCGTTTCCTTTGACGTGGAGAGCATTGCAGTGCTTCCTGAGGCCCAGGGCAGGGGGGGCATAGGTAGGCAGCTCCTCTCCGCGGTGGAGGAACTGATGGCACAGGAGGGCTTCACAGTATCGATACTGGAGGTGAGGGAAAAGAACAGCGGTGCCATCAGGTTCTACCAGAACATGGGGTACCGAATCATATCGTTCATGCCGAAGTACTACAGGGAGGAGTTCGAGGGCTCCAGGGGGGCATACAGGATGCTGAAGTTCATAGGCCAGGAACGCTGATTCCGTCCCTTGTGGCCACCAAGATGTACCTGTCCTCCAGCGACTTCATGAGGGACCTGACCAGGGGGGAAACCTCCGTTATGGGCACCTCGTCGCCACCCATCCTTATGTTTATCGTGCTCTTCACCCTTGAGGGGCCGGAGAACTCCAGTGGCGGTATTATGTCGAGGACATAGTCGCCCTCACTCATGGACGAAATGGCACTCTTGACCCTGCTGAGGTCCTCGCCGGAGTACCTTATCCTCACCACTGCCTTAAAGAGCCTGCGGCCCGTTATCTCCCTGTAGCAGGCCTCAGGTATGGACTCCATAATTTCGGCATCCGTGAGCCTGAACACGTTACCGACCCTGTCCCTGCAGCTGCGCAGGGCGTTGTTCAGCATCCCCCCCTGAGCTATCCTGCAGGTCTTGTGGAAGTAGACAGACCTGTACATGAGAATCCTGTTTATCAGGAGAGATTCGATTGCGGGTAGCCCCTTCTCCTCCACCACGAACCTGCCGTCCTCGGGCTCCAGCACCTCCATTATCCTCCTGTAGTCCACTGAGCCAGTGGATACGCCGCACATCAGTGAATCGCGCCTCAGGTAGTCCATCTCATCAACATCTATAGGCCCGCTGACGAGGGAGGAGTAGGGAACACCCGGATCGGCAGACATTATTGCTGCCACCTCCCTCCTGTCTATGCCATATGCCTCGAGGATGCCGGGGGGGATCTGGCTGTCGGCGAACGGCTCCTCACCGAGAACTATCCTCCTGCCTGCCTCCTCATGGTCCATGCCGGTCCACTCCCTGAAGAGCGGCTCCACACTGTGGCTGAACGGGGGGGGTGGCCTATGTCATGGAGGAGGGCTGCCGCTTCCAGCTCGAGCCTATTCTCAAGGGCAAAGTGGTCAGCAAAGGCCCTGGCAAGGTAATAGGTGCCTACCGAGTGCTCGAACCTGGTGTGGTTTGCACCGGGGGGGAAGACCAGGTAACACAGGCCGAGCTGCCTTATATACCGGAGCCTCTGGAACTCAGGTGTATCTATGATTTCAAGAAAGGGACCGTCGAACCTGACCGGTCCGTTCACGGGGGGGTCCTGAATCACCTTGTACTCGTGCATCCGGATCTTCCGCGTGAAGAGCCGGACACACCCGGATCGGACCAGATGTCCTGGTAGGTGCCCCCCCTGCTTCCTCTCTACCCCCCCGCACCCCCCTCCAGCATCGGTAGTCCAGGATACCGTTGCTCCCTTCCGGGCCTGGCGGGTTTTCCTGGCAGATCTGGCCCCCAGCCTCCTTTGAGGCTGAAGGCCAGAACCTCCGATCCAGAGGGACAGAGCTTCATGGATTCCACAGGGCCTGCCAGAAGTCTGGGTGCCCTCTCCGGGCTGTCGCCCCCGCGTCTAGACTTCGGGTAACAGGGGGGGACGCCTAACCCCCCGGCCAAGTCCGGCATGTGCCCAATGATAACCTCTGTATAAATATTATCCCGGTGTCCCCAAGGGCCCATGAGACCTTTAATAATCGTGAATCAATCGCCATCCAATGCGCAGGTACAGTGTGGAGATAAGCCTCAGGGAAGGGGGGGTTGAGGACCCGGAGGCCATAACGGTAGCCAAGAACCTAAGGACCCTTGGATTCAGGGTATCTTCTGTGGCCACCAGGAAGGTGTACGAGTTTGAGTTCGAGGAGGGTGAGGAGGAGGCCAGGAAGAAGGTCGAGGACATAGCGAGAAAGATCCTGACCAACCCTGTCATCCACAGGTACGAAATAAGGGAGCTCGATCCCTGAGCTCTGGGAACTGCTCAGCCAGTTGGATGCAGGCCACTGCATACAGGCAACTGTTGAGGCATTCTGTTCCCGCTGGATAAGCCAGCGCTGTCGCCTCTGGGGGAGGGGGTTGCCCTGCCTGCGGGGGGGGACAGCCGGACATGTTCTGCCTGTGAGCTAAAGGGCTGTGACCCTGTGCATGGGCCACCCATTACAGAGCGCGATGTATGTGTTCTCCTGGATACCGGGAAATGGGCCTTCACCCCCACCTGAATGTATGGCCCTGGGCCGCCACTGTGCACCCTTGCTTCTGCGTGGCTGTTCCGGGGGGGACATTTTCCTCACGCGATCGGGTGTGGATGGATAATGTACATACGGTGTCTGTACACACAGCAATATATCCACGTGAGGCCATGAAATATGGATGTGGAATATCCCCCCCACTGTGGCGGGGTTTCCACCGCAGACATGCGCTGCGGTGCCAGTACCCTCCAGGGCACACCGGTGTTCCTCCGGGCCCCCCCGGCCATGACCGTGCGGGTGGAATGCCCATAGGAGAGAGGCGCCCTCTGAGTGCGGAGGTGCAGCGGCAGTGCTGAACCCACACAATAGCTGTGGAACGTGTTGGGGGGGGATGGAATCCGGCTCGGTATGGAGATCGGCAGGAACGCCTCTGGCACCACGGAAAGGATTTAACATAGATCGGGATTGTGGTCAACCCTTGCAGGAGTGCATCATGTGCCCTGGGCCGTGGCTCAAAGCAGCAGTGCGTGGTGTCTGGCTGCCTGCCCGAACAATGCCTGCCGCCTTTGTGCAACAGGCATGGTGCACAGTTTAGACTGCAGGTTCCGGTTGCAGGGGGTTTGCCGGCTCCTGGATTCATGGCCCCCCCATGGATGGATGGGGCAGGGGGGTTCGCATGGAAACAGCATATGGGGATGAGGTCAGGATAACTGGACTCTCGGACGAGGAACTTGGCAGGCTCTCTTCAGACCTTGGCCTGTCCCTGTCGCTCACGGAGATGAAGATGCTCCAGTCATATTTCAGGAACCTGGGCAGGGAGCCCACGATGGTGGAGGTCCAGGCCATGGCACAGGCATGGAGCGAGCACTGTTGCTACAAGTCATCAAAGTTCTACCTTAAGAGGTACCTATCAGGCCTCAAATCGCATACACGATCCTTGCCATGGAGGACGATGCGGGAGTTGTTGAGTTCGATGAGGAGCACGCCTACGTCCTGAAAATGGAGAGCCACAACCACCCCCCCAGTGCCGTTGAGCCCTACGGTGGAGCCGCAACCGGAGTCGGTGGGATAATCAGGGATGTGCTCTGCATGGGTGCCAAGCCGGTGGCGCTCCTCGATTCGCTCTTCCTCCCCCCCATGCCCGGAACAGAGAAAGGAGTGCTCCCCCCCGACAGGTACCTGATATCCGGCATAATAGCAGGCATAAGGGACTACGGCAACAGAGTCGGGATACCCACGGTGGCGGGCTCCATTGACTTCCATCCCTCATACTCGTCCAACCCGCTTGTGAATGCGGGCTGCGTTGGCATTATGAGGAAGGAGAACCTCGTGAGGAGCAGGGTTGACAGGCCAGGCCTGCTCCTTGTGCTGGCAGGCGGAAGGACCGGGAGGGACGGCATTCACGGAGTGAACTTTGCGTCCAGGAAGATCGAACAGGACAGGGAGAACAGGACCTCCGTGCAGCTCGGCAATCCAATAATCAAGGAACCGCTCATCCACGCCTGCCTTGAGGCCGTAGAGGCCGGCATAGTGGCTGCCATGAAGGACCTGGGCGGCGGCGGGCTCTCCAGCTCTGTTGGGGGGAGATGTGCCACGCTGGCGGCTACTCTGCGGAAGTGTACCTTGACAATGTCCTGCTCAAGGAGAGCGGCATGGAGCCCTGGGAGATATGGGTGAGCGAGAGCCAGGAGAGGATGCTCCTCGCCGTGGAAGAGGGCAACCTCGGGAAGCTCTCGGAGATATTCAGTTCATGGGACATAGAGTTCTCGGTCATAGGCAGGGTCAAGGAGGGGGGGCATAACCTGGTTATATGGAGCAGGGGGGGAAGGAAAGTCCTGGACCTTGACCTGAATTTCCTGACGTCCGGGCCGGTGTACGCAAGGCACTACCTCAACCCTGAGAAGAGGGAGAAGGCAACAGTGCTTGCAGCGGAGCCGAAGGACCTGAATGCGTTCTGCCTGGATTTCATCGGCTCGCCCAACCTGTGCTCCAGGGAGCACGTCATAAGGCAGTACGACCACACGGTGAAGGGTAACACCGTTGTGAGGCCCTTACGGGCCAGCCAAACCATGAGACGCACTCCGATGCAGCTGTGATAAAGCCACTGGAGAATTCTTACAGGGGGGGCCTCGTGCTCACATCCGGCTCAAGGCCCCCTCATGGTCAGTGCAGACCCCCTACATGGGAACGCTCAACACAGTGGCTGAGGCCTACAGGAACATACTCGCAGCAGGTGGCAGGCCACACTCCCTTGTAGATTCCCTGAACTTCGGTGACCCGGAAGACCCTGCAATCATGGGCCAGTTCGTAGAGAGCGTGAGGGCCATCGGAGACTTCTGCAGGCGCACAGGGCTGCCAGTTGTATCAGGTAACGTGAGCCTGTACAACGGCTCAGGCCATGAGGGCATAATACCGACGCCAACCATAATGATGGTCGGGATAATAGGGGGATGTCAGGAAGGCGTGGACACCTGAGTTTAAGGAGGGTGGGAACCCAGTCTATCTCATAGGGGAGCAGTCGGACGACCTGGGCGGAAGTGAGTTCCTGAGGTTCACTGGCCAGGGCCTGGTGGCTGCCCAGAACTGGACCTGGATGAGCTGGAGAGGATATCCGAAGGCATGCGATCCCTGGACCCTGCAGTGATAAGGGCCTGCCATGACGTCTCCACAGGTGCATATTCTCAGCACTGTGCGAGATGTCGTTCGGTAACGGGATAGGCGTGGACTGCGACCTTACCCCCGATCTCTGGAGGCAGGACAGTGTGCAAGCTCTTCTCCGAAGGCGGGAACAGGTTCATAGTGGAGGTGGACAGGTCGAGGGAAGAGGAGTTTAGGTCGGCACTGCCAGGAGTACAGAAGACCAGGATAGGAGTGACGGGGGGGGCACCAGGGTCCGCATCTCAGACATGGGCAGGGTGGCGGTTGACCTGTGCATTCCGGACCTCTACGAAAGGTGGTCCACTGGCATATGGGGGGGTGGTGTGAATGGACCTCCTCAACAGGTACCGGAGGTAGAGGGCTTCAACGTAACCCTTCACACCAGGTACAGGTTCAACTTCGATGGCGGAAGGACATGCGGCTTCATCAGGGTCATAGGTGGAGAGCCAGGCGGTGACGAGGAAGACTACGAACTCTACATGGAAGTGCTGGAGTGCGGCCTGACGCCTGAGAAGGTGGACGAGGCAGAAGAGAGGGTTGTTAGAGAAATAAGGGAGGGAAGGATCGATGTCTCCCTCTAGGACAGGTCCACAGTGACCCTCACCCTGGAACCGTCCTTGAGCCCGAGTTTTCCCCCTTAGGTATTCTTTTGATATGACCTCTATCGTATCTGTGTAGACCGAGCGCTCCGGCAGGATAACTGCGCAGTCTTCGCCCCCCAATCCTTGCCCTGAATGCCTTCACGGCGCCGAACGTCCGGTCCTCGGTCTTGAAACCCTCAATCCTTATGCCCTCGCTGCTCCTCATCCTCCTCAGGTTCCCCCCCTCATAAAGGGGGTCTACCTTTACGTTGAGTGTGCCCAGGTAAGGTATGAAGCCCAGTTTCTCCTGGAACTGCACTATGTAGCCCTTCCTCGACACATAATACCTACCCTCTCCCAGGCCGCTCTTCACCTCCCCCCCCTCTATGACCACCCTCATGTCCTGTGAGAGGATCCTGCTCAGCTCGTTCAGCTCGCCGTAGAGCACCTCCAGGCCGCTGTCCGTTATCTCTATGACCTGCTTCCTGTTCTCCAGCTTCCTCCTTATGTATCCCTTTTCCTCCAGCTCGATAAGGAGCCTGGACGCTGACTGCTGGCTGAACCCCAGGACCTGGCCAAAGCGTACGGTGGTCATGTAGACTGAGTTGCTCTTACCTGCCTCTTTCTTTATGGCCTTGAGGGCCTGATAACTCCTCTGCTCCATCCAGACTTCTCCCCCTGGAATACCTGAACACGCCGTTCCTGCTCATGCTTATGGTCCTTATGCCCATGGTCCTCAGCCTCGCCCTCAGTCCCGCGTCATCAGTGATGACCGGCATCCCTGTCCTTGATGCTACGGATACGATGCAGTCATCCCCCCCAGAACCCTCAGATTCCAGGGTGTCCATCCTCGAGGCCATTTCCAGTGCCAGGGAAGCGTGCCTCACACTCTTCCTGAGGGCCTCCAGCTCACGGAGGACACAGAGGGGGGGCACAAAGACCCTGTGGATACCCAGCTGCTCCGAAACACCCCTCCGGACGTCAATGCCACTGAGCGCTGCGTAAATCAGCACGTTTGTGTCCACAATTGCCGACGTGTCCATCTAAGAGCTTTCCCTGTCAACTATCTCCGCCACTGCCGTGTTGTTCTTCACCTTCTTTATCAGCACCCTGACCGTCTCACCCTTCTTCGCGCCCGGTATGAGTATGGTGTAACCCCCCCTGTAGTTGGCCCTACCCTCTCCGGAAGGCCCGACGGTTGAGACCTCCACAACGTACTGCTTGCCCTCCTCCAGCCCCCCCTGTTCGCTGGCCCTGGATTCCCTAACAGCCCTAATGGGGGTGCTGGGCACCACAGGCCTTGCAGACAAGCACGCTTGTCCTGCCTATCTTCTGGATCTCCGTGTCAGGGGGGGCGTTGCATTCATAACAGAACACGTACGTCTCTAGGTACTCCTGTATCTTCTGCGATATCTGCTCCTGCGTCAGCTTCCTCTCTATTATGAGCCTCTTCCCGTCTATGTTCGCACCGATGCCGAACTCGTGCATCAGGAACTTTGCAACGTCCTTAGGGTCCCTGTTGATTATATCAACAATGTCCATGAAGTTCCTTATGATCGTGCTCTTACCCTCTGAACACCTCGGGCTCCGGGATCTGCAACCTTGACTGGTTCCTGGTTGCCTTTGCCAGTACGGAGGAGCTCCTGTTCAGGAGTTCTTCATAATTGAATATATCCATAGGGGGGGCAATCACCAGCCTGTTAATTAACCTTGACACATTTTAAATAATAAAATCTTTAATTTATAACCTCGGATATTAAGCTGTACGTACATGTCCATAACCGTGAGGCCTGTGTATACCGGCGAGTCAGGAAAATAAAGGTTTTGCAGCGTATGTACTGACGCAGGTTGTATGTACCGGTGTCATACGCAATGTGCCATGAGCGTACTAACACTACAAACCTTTAAATACATCCATGCTGTTTTTTGTTTGAGGTCTGGAGACTTGGAGAGCAAGGACACGAAACTCGTAATCAGGATAAGCCAGGCGGACATAGAAGAAATTGACGAGTTCATAGAGAGGAATCCAAGGTTTTCCAACAGATCTGAATTCATCAGGCATGCAACCATGGACTATATAGCAAGGAGCAGGGCAGGCATCATCGAGCCGCAGAACAACGGCATCAACGTGAAGATAGACAGGGCCTTCCAGAGGGCAATACAGAAGCTAGTATCCGAGGGCCTGTTCTCATCAGTTGATGACTTCATAACAGCAGTCCTCCAGGAATCCCTGAAGACAGGGCTCGTAAGGAGGATGATCCAGGACAAGCAGGAGCAGTACAGGAGCCTCCTCGGCCAGCTGGGAAAGGACCTGGACACCGATTCCGAGCTGGAGCATGGGGGGGGATAGATAAATAGGGGGGGAGAGTGAGGTCTGTAAATGGAAGTTGTGGATATAAGCAGTCTGGAAAAGCTGTTCCGTGACCACATAAAGGGCTTCTTTGAGGAACGCATGGACAATGTGGTTGTCGGTGTGGGCCGCACCGCACTCGACGTGATAAGGAGGATCGTGCCCATAGAGATGAGGCGTGTTTCATACTACGCCCTGCTTGAGGACAGGCACGAGGCCCCGGATCCTGAGGGAGTGCTTGAGGTGAGCAGCGCCTCGCAGGCAGAGGTGAAGGTCCTGTCCGAGGGTTCCCTCTCAGTGCTCGGTGAGCAGGTCCTTGGCCAGAAGAACGCCGTGGACGTTGAGGTACTCATAGTGCCCTCAGAGGCGGCCGAGGAGAGGGTGAGGATGGTCCCCCCCTACCTGGAGAGGATGGGCAGGTCACTCTCCTTCCTCATCTTCGCCGACCTTTCGGACGAGTTCGCGAGGAAGAGCATGGTCACGCTCTCCGACCTGATGAGCGCCAGGAAGATCCCACACCTCTGCGTGGCGCTCAAGCCCCCCCAGGGAATCACGCAACCTGAGGGCAGCTGCAGAATGGGCCATAGGCACTCTCGAGGCTCTGGCCGCTTCCTCAGGACTTACGAACGCCACCTACCTAGGGCACTGAGTGAGAGGAGGAAGGCCGAGGAGAGGCTCCTGGAACTCATGGCCAGGGAGGTGGAGACCCTGTCCATGAAGATAACGTCTGCCGTTGAGATATCAAAGTACGAGATTATGGTTCTGGCAACCAGGTAGGGTCAGAGGGTAGAGTGGACCTCCCTCTCGCCCATGTTCCTCTCGCAGTACACGCACCTCAGGACAAGTGGCTTCTTGCTGACCACAATGAACTCGCTGGTAACAGGTTCCTTCTTGTTAGATATGCAGCTCCTGTTTGAGCACTGGACTATCCCCACCACCCTCTCTGGGAGGTCGACCTGGAACTTCTCCGTGATCTCGTAGTTCTTCACTATGCTTATAGTTGCCTCCGGCGCAACGAGGGCAATCCTGTCTACCTCGTGCTTCTCCAGGAACCTGTTCTCTATCTTTATGACGTCCTTCTGCCCCCCCAGCTTCTTGCTAGGCACCCTCATGCCTATGCTCACCGAATACGGTGCGTTCTCGTCTATCTTTAATATGGAAAGGACCTTGAGTGCCTTTCCCGCGGGCACATGGTCCAGCACGGTCCCCTCCCTGATCTTGGATATCTTGAGCGTCCTGTCCTCCATCACGATCACTCCAGTATCATGGATATGAGTGCCATCCTCACGGGCACACCATAAGATGCCTGCACGAAATACTTTGCGTTCTTCGTGTAATCAACCTCCGGCTTTATCTCGTCCACTCTCGGCAGTGGGTGCATTATTATGGCGTCCTTCTTCATCTTTGAAACAGATGCCTCATCTATTGAATACGACCCTATGACGCTCCTGTACTCGTTCTCGTCGCTGAACCTCTCCTTCTGTATCCTTGTGACGTACAGCACATCCAGGTCAGGGAGTATGTCGTCAAGGTTGTCCACCACCTTCACGCCCGCCGGTACCCTGGACATTATGTGGTCTGGCAGTGCAAGTACCGGGGGGGTGAGACGAGGAAGATCTCCACGTCGTACCTTGCAAGTGCAAGTATGAGTGAGTGCACCGTCCTCCCGTACCTCAGATCGCCCACCAGTGCAACCCTGTTGCCGTCTATCCTGCCCCCCCTTTCCCTCCTTATTGTGTAGAGGTCCAGAATGGTCTGCGTTGGGTGCTGGCCAGAGCCGTCCCCTGCGTTTATGACCGGCTTCGTGGAGAACTTGGAAGCGAGCCTGGCGGCACCCTCCAGCGGGTGCCTGATGACCACTATGTCTGAGTATGCGTTGACCATCCTCACTGTGTCTGCCAGCGTCTCGCCCTTCGATGTGGACGAGGACTGGGGGGGCTCAGCCATAGAGATCACGGAGCCACCGAGCCTGTGCATGGCGCTCTCGAACGACATCCTGGTCCTCGTGCTGGGCTCGAAGAACAGTGTGGCCATGATCTTGCCCTCCATGGTCCTGTTCCTCTTCTCGCCCAGCGCGTACGGCAGCATCTCGTCCGTTCTCCTGAAGATCTCCTCGAGGTCCTCAGTTGAAACGTCATCTATGGATACAACGCTCTTACCCTTCAACATCCGAGGGGAATGTCCAGGTTCAATGATAATGTTTGCACACAGGGAATCGGGTGTCACCGGGCGTCATGATAATGTCAAATGCCGGTGCACATTTTTCTAATACATCCCGATGTACAGGCATGGCCGTGAGAGATTCCAGGATAAGCGGTTTCTTCAGGCTCACTCCAGTCGAGAGGCTCAGGAAGGTGGCGGAACTGGTGGGCCTCACTGAACAGGAGGTGGCCACACTCCAGATGACCGGGTCGATGGGGGATCGATGTGGCGGACAAGCTGGTCGAGAACGTGATCTCAACGTTGGAGATGCCACTGTCCGTGGCCCCGAACTTCAGGGTCAACGGTAAGGACTACCTGGTGCCGATGGCGATAGAGGAGCCATCGGTGGTTGCGGCCTGCTCCAACGCCGCCAGGATCGCAAGGGAGGGAGGTGGATTCAGGGCATATGCAACGGAGCCCCTTATGTACGGGCAGGTGCAGGTGATCGGCGTGCCCGATCCAACGTGGCCAGGGTGGAGATACTCTCCAGGAAATCCGAGATCCTTGAACTGGCCAACACGGCCAGCCAGACCCTTAAATCCAGGGGGGGGCAGGGGGGGCGAGGGATCTCCAGGTCAGGGAAGTCCCGGGGGGGCTTGAAGGGCAGGTTGTCGTCCACCTGGTAGTTGACGTGATGGACGCCATGGGTGCGAACGTAATAAACACGATGTGTGAGAGGGTGGCACCACTGATAGAGGAGGTCACTGGAGGGAGGGTGAACCTCAGGATACTCAGCAACCTCACCCCGCTGAGGACAGCGTACGCCTGGGCAAGGTTCAGGAAGGAACTTATAGGTGGCGAGGAGGTGGTGAATGGCGTTGTGGAGGCCTGGAGGTTCGCACAGATGGACATATTCAGGGCAGCCACTCACAACAAGGGCATAATGAACGGCATCGACGCCGTGCTGGTTGCAACGCTGAACGACTGGAGGGCCGCAGAGGCCAACGCGCACGCCTACGCCGCCATAGGCGGCTACAGGTCGCTGACGAGGTATTCTGTGGACAGCAATGGGAACCTGATAGGCTCCATAGAGGTGCCACTGGCCGTCGGTGTGGTCGGTGGGACCACCGGAGCGGTGGAAAAGGCCAGGATAGCGAGGAAGATCCTGGGCGCTCGGATGCGAGGGAACTGGCGTGCATTCTGGCCAGTGTGGGCCTGGCACAGAACTTTGCAGCCCTGAGGGCACTGGCAGACGAGGGGGGGATACAGAGGGGGGGTCACATGTCCCTGCACGCCAGGAACGTGGCGGTCACGGCCGGGGCCTCACCACCCGAAGTGGATGCCGTGGCAAAGAGGCTTGTAGAAGAGGGTAGGATAAGCGTGAGCAGGGCAAGGGAGATACTGCAGGAAATGAGGGGCGGTGGTTCAGGAAATAATAAATAAAGTTTCACGATGCTTCAGGGAGCCTCAGATGGAGAATGAGCTTGAAGCCCTGCTGAACAGCGGGGGATCTGAACCTTCAGAAGGAAAAGTACATGGATGCAGTGAGGGACTACACAAAGGCGTACGAGATCGTCGGGGACTCTGACGAACAGATGAAAGCAGACATATGCTACAGGCTTTCCCAGGCCTACCTCTCCCTGGAGAGGCGGAACCCTGAGAACTCCCTAAAATTTGCGAAAGAGGCGCTCAGCATACACGAGCGCCTGGGCGACGAGGAAATGGTTGTGATGGATCTATTGAATATCGGTTACATTAGCTTCGAGGGTGGCAGGAAGGAGGAGAGCGAATCTTACTACAGGAGGGCAATAGAGATCTCTGACAGGAGGGAAGATCCGCTCCTGCTGTGCATGAGCCTCAACGCCATGGCCGACTTCATGGTGGAGGCCAGGAACGACCCTGACGGGGGGGCCGACAGGATATACTCACGCGTAATGCAGATAGCGGAGCAGACCTCTGACTGGGAGAACTACTTCGAGGCGTACAGGGGGGGCAGGATAGAGGTCCTGCGCAAGAAGGGAAAGGAGGAAGAGGCCCTGAAGATGGCCATGGAGGCAATAGACAGGATCGATGACGTACTGGGGGGGAAGATAAAGAACAAGAAGGAGAGGAGGGAGTTGAGGAAGGGGCTCTCCTACATATACGACGTGGCGTCCGACATAGCAATGGAAATGGAAGACGTGGACAACGCCATAAGGATAGCGCAGAGGATGAAGGACGAGGACTAGCCCTTCCTCATGGATTCCAGGACTTCCCTTGCGTACTGCCTGACATCGATGCCCTCATCTGAGAGCGCTGCCATGAGGGCCATCTCGAAGCTCACGTATTTTAAGTTGCCCTGAACCTGCTTTGCCCTCTCTATGGCCTGCCTCTTTGTGAACTTTCCCGAGGCAACGGCCTCGTCAAGCAGGCGGTCAACCAGTGGCCTGTCGGTGCTCGTTGCAAAGAGTTCCTCTGGCTTAACGCTGAAGTCCAGGGGCACTATGACGCCCCCGGTGCTGAAGTTGGGCAGGAGGCGCCCATCGCGCTCGACAAGCAGGCCCTCCCTCACAGACTCTGAGACGAAGCGCCTGACATCATCCGGCGAAAGGAGGGCCCTCTTAAAGGATAGTACGTTCACGAAGTCCTGCTGGACAAAGGACTTCTGATCCCTCTTCGAGTTAGCGGTTATCGCTATCAGTTTCCTGGCCAGTCCTTGTTCATGCCAAAAATGGTCTGTTTTTTTTCAGTTCAGCTTGGCCAGTTCCTCCTCTATCTTCTTGTAGTCAGGCTCCTTGGAGGGGTCGTCGCTGACCCACTTGTACCTGACTACGCCGTCCCTATCCAGTATGAAGATCGACCTCTTGGACGCTGTGAGGCCTGGCACGTTCACGAAGTTCTCATGGAGCACGTCATACTTCTTCGAGATCTCCCTGCTCGCGTCGCTCAGCAGGTCGAACTTCAGGTTGTTCGCCTTTGCAAACTCCGCCAGCGAGAACGGCTGGTCCACACTGATCCCGACCACCTTGGCATTGAGGCCGTTGAGCTTTGCCATGGAGTCCCTGAACGTGCACATCTCCTTCGTGCACACGGATGTGAAGCACCCGGGAAGAATGCCAGGACAACCTTGCTTCCCCCCCTGTAGTCGGAGAGCTTCTTCACCTTCAGGTTCGTGTCTATCGCCTGGAAGTCTGGAGCTTTTTCACCCACGTTCACAGCCATGTTGACACCGGCAAGCAATCGATAAAAACTATAAAATGATAGTGTTTAGCGTTAATTGTGAAGGCAGTATCCTTATGTCGGGGGGGGAAAGGACTCGTTCCTTGCCACACTCATTGCCCTGGAGAGCGGCTTCGACGTGGTCATGTCGGTCACAGTGATTGCGGAAGAGCACTCCCTCATGTATCATTATCCAAACGCCTCGATGGCCAGGTATGTGAGCGGCCTCCTCGGCATCGAGAACGTTATGGTTGAGGAGGGGGGGAAACTCTGGGAACTCATAGGCAACCTGGCCCGGGACGCATCGGCGCCGTGGTGGTCGGAGCCATAGCTTCAGACTACCAGAAGACCAGGGTGGAGATGAAGTGCACAGAGCTGGGTATACTTATGTTCGCTCCGCTCTGGAGGAAGGACCAGGGCATGCTTCTCAACGAAATCGTCATGAGGTCCATAGACGCGATCCTCGTCTCCGTGTCCGCTGAGGGCCTCACTGAAGACCACCTGGGCATGCACCTCGACCGTGATGGTGTGGAGAGGATAATGGAACTCTCGAGGAAATACGGAATGAACCCATCCGGCGAGGGGGGGGCGAGTACGAGAGCTTCGTCCTGTCGTTCCCAGGTGCCGGGAGGATAAGGATCAGGAGGTCGCACAGGGTGTGGAGGGGCTCCGGCGGGTACCTGATAATAGATGATGCGGGCCTGGATCAGTCCAGCGTGGCCTGAACCCCCCCTGAGCCGTCGGTTAGCGAGTACTTCCTTATTCCCAGGAGCGCGTCTACCATGGACCTCAGGAGCTTAATCGTGTGGTACGGGTCTATGCTCTCCGGTTCTATGAGTATGTTGCTCCTCGGTATCTCGACGCCCAGCCTCTGCAGGTCCTGTATGTAGCGGATGCGGGAGGGGCTGTTCACCCTCCTAAACCTCACGGGGGGGGCTCAACGTTGCACCTCTCCACCTCCCTCAGGAACACAGGCCTGTTGAAGAGCACATGCAGCAGGAGGAGGGCGCTGTCGCCAGAGGTCTGCTCGTCCACTTCCCTGGCCACCCTGCCAACAACGTCATAGACGTCCGGGGGCCTCTTTTGAGGCAAGGGAATAGAGCCTGAACGGCTTAATCTCCCTTGCCTTCAGGTCACCGGCATCCGCAAGGCCCCCCCTCAGGTAGCCGGAGAGCATGACCCTGTGCATGCCATGGCCCTCCTTCCTCAGCATTTCCTCTATCTGCCTCTGGGACTTCTCCCCCCCGTCCCTCAGTGCCCTCAGGATGAGTTCCCTGGGCGTGCTGTCAGTCCCGATCTCCTTCATGGCCCACCATCTCTCTCACTCTTGAGACCGTCCTGTCGCAGATCTCCTCAGCGGAACCGGTGAATGTCCTGGGATCCGATATCCTCTCCAGTTCCTCATCGCTCATGTAGCGCAGGACGCCTAAGTCCCTGAGTGTGGAGCGCAAGGGCCTGCCCGTGCGGTACGATTCCATGCTGGCCCTCCTCACGACCTCGTGCGCCTCCTGCCTTGGCATGCCCCTTTCGGTCAGTTCAGTGACGAGCCTCTCCGAGACCACGAACGGGTCGGAGAGGAGGTTGGCCTCCATCCTCTCAACGTTCACCTGCAGCCTCTGGAAAACGGACTTCATCCTGTGGAGGATGTAATCGGACAGGATGGCAGAATATGGTATCGTGAACCTCTCGAGCGCACTGTTGGTCAGGTCCCTCTCATGCCAGGTGACAGCCGCCTCGAACTCCGGGACGATGAAGCTCCTCACTAGCCTTGCCAGGCTGGCCACGTTCTCTGAGGAGACAGGGTTCCTCTTACTGGGCATTGAGCTCGAGCCACCTGCCTGCTCTCATCAAAGTATTCTGACACTTCCCCTATTTCCGGCCTCTGGAGGTTTCGAACTTCCGTTGCGAACTTCTCCAGCGAGGAAGCGACGTTCGACAGGACGCCAAGGAACTCTATGTACCTGTCCCTGCCCACTATCTGGGTGGCACCTTCTTCGACCCCCCCAAGGCCCAGGATCTGCATCGCCCTCTCCTGGATGCGCAGGGCATCTGGGCCCAGGGAGCACCGGTGCCCACGGGCCCGAGGAGCTTTCCCACAAGTACCCTCTTCCTCATCTCCCTCAGCCTTTCAAGGTGGCGCATCATCTCACTGCAGAACACTGCCACCTTAAGCCCGAAAGTTATGGGGGCTTGCGTGCTGGCCGTGTGTCCTGCCCAGCATGGGCACTGACCTGTACTTTTGGACAAGGTCAGAAAGGACCAGGATGAAGGAGACCATTTCACCCTCGTAAATGCCCAGGAAGTCCTTGATCTGGAGGGCTGTGGCCGTGTCGATGATATCGTTGGATGTTGCGCCCAGGTGAACGTACCTGCCCGCCTCTCCCGCCTCCTGGCTGAGCACCCTCGTGAGTGCCATTATGTCGTGCCCTGTTTCCGCCTCCACCGCCTTGACCTTTTCCAGTGTAACCCTTCCCGAAAGGGCGGCCCGCTCCACCATTTCGGCTGTGCCCCCCCTGGGCACCAGGCCGAACTCCTCCTCCGCCCTGGTGATGGCCGCCTCCACCTTCAGCATGTACAGGAGCCTGCTCTCCTCACTGAATATGGCCTTTGTCTCCTCCCTGCCGTACCTGTATTCTATGGGCGAAACCGTCATCTGTGAGCGCATGTGTTCTGGACTATTAAACTGAACCCGGCACACCCGGGCAGCGAAACAACCTGCCCTGGCAGGGTAGCGTGCCCCTGACAGTACAGAAAACTGTTATTAGAGGTGCATGCATTTTAGTGTATGCCATTCGAGAACGAGACGACATTCGTGAGGATGCAGAAGCAGGGCAGGGAAGCTGAGTTCCATGAGAGGTACGAGAGGGCACTGGAGGACGTCAGGAGGTACTTCGGGAAGGAGTATCCGAACATAGTGGTGAGGGACATAACTGAGGAAAGGAAGATCAAGGACGTGAGCCCGATAGATGGCAGTGAGATAGCCACTTTCCAGCTAGCCTCAAAGGAATCGGTGGGCGAGGCCCTTGACGTCCTGAACAGGAATTACCGGTCCTGGTACTGGAAGGGGGGGTACGTGCACAGGGCGATGACGTTCCTGAGAGCGGCGGAGATGCTGAGTGAGAGGAAGTTCGAGTTTGCCGCCCTCCTGACCTACGAGAACGGGAAGAACAGGACAGAGGCCATGGCCGACGTCGACGAGGGCATAGACTTCATGAGGTATTACGCCCTGAACCTGATAGAGAACCAGGGCTTCAACCGCTTCACTGGCAGGGGGGGATACGACAACGAGGAGAGCATGAGCTACATGAAGCCCTACGGCGTCTTCGCCGTGATCGCTCCGTTCAACTTCTTCGCCATCACTGTGGGCATGACAACGGGCCCGCTGATCACGGGCAATGCGGTGGTGCTGAAGCCTTCGAGTGACATACCTTTAGCCTCCTACCTGTTCGTGAGGCTCCTGCACGAGGCGGGAGTCCCGAAGGAAGTCCTCGCATTCCTCTCCGGCTCTGGCGGTGTTGTTGGCACTGCACTTGTGGAAGACCCAAGGATAGGTGGCCTGGTCTTCACGGGCTCCAAGGACGTCGGGATGAAGCTGTTCCACAAGATAAGCGAGAAGGTGCCGAAGCCAGCCATAACGGAGATGGGCGGCAAGGACTGCGTGGTCGTCACAAACAGGGCGAACCTCGACAAGGCGGTGCAGGGCGTCATAAGGGCTGCCTTCGGGTATGCGGGGGGGCAGAAGTGCAGCGCTGCGTCCCTGGTATTCGTGCAGTCCGGCGTCTATGACAGGTTCCTGGACATGCTGGTGAAGGAGGCCTCCAAGATAAAGCCAGATGACCCCCAGGAAGAAGGAGACGTTCCTGAACCCCCGTTGTAAACAGGGATGCGTTTGAGAAGTACAGGAACCTGATACCCACCCTGCAGAAGGAGGGCAGGGTACTGACAGGGGGGGCTAGGGTTGAGGAGAGGCCAGGCTTCTATGTGCACCCAACCATAGTCGCCGACCTGAGCGACGATGCCTACACGGTGAGGAACGAGCTCTTCCTGCCCATACTGGGCGTGCTCAAATTCAGCACACTTGAGGAGGCTGTGAGGCGCATCAACTCCCTAGATTACGGGCTCACAGGGGGGGGCATATTCTCCGAGGACCCAGAGGAGGTCCGTTACTACTTCGAGAACATAGACGTTGGGGGGGTGGTATACGCGAACAGGGCAAGGGGGGGCGCATCCACAGGCGCCATGGTAGGTTCGCAGCCATTCGTTGGCTGGAAGCTGAGCGGTTCCACTGGAAAGGGTACAGGTTCCTACTATTACCTCCAGCAGTTCCTCAGGGAGCAGGCAGTCACAGTGGCACACCCTGAGGATATTCATCCCTGAAGCTGCCGATGCCAAGGCTTGCGAGCAGTTCCCTTTCGAGGGCGGCCTCCACCTCCCCCCCCTTTCTATTTTCCTTCCAGTCTCGGCCTCCATGCTCGTCATCACAGATGGAGAGAAGCCACAGGGGTTCACCACGCCGAACTTTGAGAGATCGGTGGAGATGTTCAGGGCCGAGCCGTGGAATGTGACAGATGACCTCAGTGCGAAGCCTATGGAACATATCTTCCTGCTGCCCACCCACACGCCGGTCTCCCTGCCCAGCCTACCCTCCGCCCTTATGGAAAACCTGGCCAGCGTGGATACCACGGCCTCCTCCACCTTCTGCACCAGGTCCCTCACATTTATTCCCAGGTCAATCAGGTTCAGTATGTAGTATGTCACAAGCTGGCCCGGGCCATGGTACGTCACGGAGCCGCCCCCCCTCTCGACCCTGACTGCCTCCCCCCCCAGGTTCCCCCCCAGGTCCTCGGGGGCTTGTGTGTATGCCTGCAGTGTAAACGTCAGGGTGCTCCAGGAACATGATCGCACCCTCTACCCTTCCCGATGATACCCCCTCAAGGAGGCGCAACTGGATGGAGTGAGCATAGCCGTAGTCCAGCGTCCCGAAGTGGAGCACGCGAACGCCCATGGGTGAGTATCACGACATGCTATTAACTGCATGCGAGGTTTATATACGCTTTCCATATGTTTCGGCCATGTCGCAGGTCCTGGACCAGGCAGTTCTCTCACAGCTCCTCATAATGATGAAGATATACGAGGGGGGGAGAACAGGCCCTCTGAACTGGCGCGGAGCGTTGGCATAACGAGCCAGGGCGTGCTCTACCACCTCAGGATCCTGAAGGAGAAGGGCTATGTTTACGACGACATGAGGATAAGCCCCCCCACCGGCTATGAGTTTCTGAGCAGCAAGCTGGAGGAGCTGAGGCAGTTCGTCAGGGACAGCCTGGACAGGGTCGGCAGGCAGATGGTCTGGGAGTGCATATCCGACGAGCACCTGGAGGCAGGACAGAAGGTCACTCTTTACATGAAGGATGGCTACCTCCACGCCAGGAAATATGAAGGGACCGGGCCGGTGGCAACGTGTGTCGCCAGTTCCGCCCCCCCGGGAGAGCCGGCAGGCGTCTCACAGCTCACAGGCCTCATACATGTGGACATCAGGGCCGTGGAGATAATCGTGATACCGGACGTTGGGCCGGAGTTCAGGTTCGATGAGACTGTCCGCAGGGTCAGGGATGAGGTGAAGCTGGGACACGGTTACCTCACAGGGACGGTGGGCGAGAGTGCCTATTCCGTGTTCCTGGCACCTTCGGCAAGAGGCCGGACATGGAGTACGGCGTGCTCTGTGCAGCCTTCGAGGCCTCCAAGAGGGGGGGTGTCGGAACTATAATACTTGTTTCCAGGAAAAGGATGAACTTTTTACTTGGGGGGGAACTGAGATCGCTTCAGATTTCTTCCCCAGAGGTGCCGGTGAGGTTTAAAAATTTGGAATGACAGGATGAAAAATATAATTTTATTTTGATTATTTTAAATGTATTTTTGTAACCGGCTATTGCGCCCACGATATTATCCATGATGGCAGATAAAAAAATTCAGCGGCCCTACCCAATAAATATTTAAATACATGATAATAATCACAACAGCTGTTGGATGAGGTGAAAATTAATGGAGGACGATGAAAGTGGCCGTGGGGGGGATGCATATCGTGGCGGATCTGTATGGCGTGGACCCGGAAATGATCTCAGAGGCTAGCACACTGTACCCTGTCATAGAAGGCGCAGTGAAGTTCGGAAACCTGACGAAGATCTCCTCGGACTATTACCAGTTTCAGCCGAAGGGTGCGAGTGGCATAGTGCTTCTCGCGGAATCACACCTGTCCTTCCACACATGGCCCGAGCACGGCCTCGTGACACTAGACATATACACCTGCGGCGATCCTTCCGGGGGGGCCGAGAAGGCATACAGGTACATCCTGGAAAGGCTTAGACCGAAGATGGTTGAGTGCAGGAGGATGCTGAGGGGGGGGCTGCCCTGAAGGACGACGTGAAGCCCGTTAAGGTGGAACAGGTTTTAATCCAGTGATGGGATGGCAGCCGGATGCATGGAGGATCTCGGCACCTGACCCAGCTACCCATTTTTGCCATATCCCTGATACTTCTCCTGTATTACAGTAGCCTCCCCCCCTTCTACCTTTCATTCGTGTCCGTTGCCCTTTCCGTGCCCCCCCTCCTGTACCTGGGAACAGAGGCCCTTCACTCCGCCTCAATGGAGCTCTCCCACAGGCTCGGCCTAAGTGCAAGGAACTCTGGCCAGTACCTCCTCTCCGTTGCCTCTGTGGTGGACGAGATAGCGCTTGTGGCGGTTGCAGTCGTCTACAGGCAGGACTCCATAGCACTGGGTGCCATCCTCGGTTCCAGCGTTGTCACCCTTGCGGCGTTCCTGCTCATAATGCCCTGGGCAGTGCCGGAGGGCATCAGGCAGTTCCGCAGGGATGGGATCTTCCTTGTGGTCCCGGCGGCACTCCTTTTACTGGCAACCTTCTTACCACAGGGGCAGGAAATTTACGGCACTGGGATGCTCGCTGTGGCAGCAGCCTACGTGGTTCTCTCAAGATCCGGTACAGGTGACGAGACGGTTGAGGGTGAGGTGGCCCCCCCGCCAGGAGGCCTGGTGTCCGCGCTCTCCTGCGCGTCCGTGGTCGTAGGCGCATGGTTGCTGGTTAGGTCCACTGAATCCATCTCCATGCACTACTCCCTGAACCCTCTGGTCGCATCTTTCATAGTCGCGGGCATAGTTGAATCGCTACCTGAGATAGTGATGCTGGCCATATCCCTGGTGCGCGATCCCTCAGAGACAAGCACAGGCATAGTGTCCGGGTCTTCCATCTACAAGGCCACGGCAATACTCGCCGTACCGCTGCTCGCCGGACAGGTATTAATAGGTGGATACCACAGGATCCCTGCCCTATTCCTCATCACGGCCTTGCTCTTCCTGGCCTACACCTTTTTCAGGCAGAGGAAGATCAGCGTGGCCGTAACGCTCACAGTCCTGGTGGTGTCTGCGTTCCTTCTCTAGGCCCTGGTGCCCCCAGAACGGGTTCTCCTTGCGCTTGATCTTTATGATCTCTTCCAGGGTCTTCATGGTCTCCGGGTCAAGTGCCCTTGCCCTCAGTTCCCTCACGACGCTCTCCGGTATGTCGACATACAGCGTCTCGTTCGGGTTGATCTGCCTGTTCAGTGTGACGCCATCAATGGCAACGGCCACCTCCGCCGGGGGGGCATCAACATAGTTCTTTGAAACTTCGTTCTCCCTTATGCTCTTCACCGTACCGCCGTAGCGGCCATCAGACTTGATCAGCGTGTCGCCTACCTTCAGCTGCCCTGAGAGCAGCCTGACACCCACTATGACTGGCTTGCTTGTCCTGAAAATGTATTCCGGCAGTATGACGAGCTTCGAGGGGGGGACCGGCATTGACTGCTTCCTCCCCCCCTCCTCAAGCTGCTTCTTCTTCTCAGCGAGCCAGCCTTCAACCTCCTCTATGAGCCTGTAAATTATGTTACCCTGTATGATCGTGACATCGTTCTCAGCCGCAGCCTGCTGCGCCTCCGGCAGGACGGAGACGTTGAAGGCGATTATCACCTTCTCCATGGGGGGGTCCTGCAGTGTGGCCACGTCGATTATATCCCTCTTCGTCACGTCCCCCCCGGTCTGTGCCGACCTTATGCCTATGCCCTTCTGGCCAAGCTCGTAGGACACAGCTTCCAGGGAGCCCAGCGCCTCGGCCTTGACGGTCACTCCGTGTTCCGAGAGGGGTATGCTGACAGAGCTCTCCTTTATTATCTCCTCGAAGATCTTGTCCCTGTCGCCCCCCTGACCACAATCATGGGCGTGCCGGGGATCACGTCCAGCTTGTCAGATATAAGTACCCTGACACCCGCGGCGGCCTGGACACTCTCCACTTCTCTGAGGCCCTTCTTCCTCCCATGGGTGTTGATAAGCATGCCACGTACCCTTGTCACTGCTGGGCCGTCCCTGGTGTTGAGGGCTATCTCGTCCCCGGCCCTCAGCACGCCCTGGTATATGACCGTGTCAAGGGTCACTCCCGTGCCTTCCTCGCGCTTGACCTCTATCACAGTCCCCCCCCTGGTCTCGTCTGTGCGCAGCCTTATGTCGTTCTCCAGGTACCTCTGCGCCAGGCCGGCGAGCATCATCAGGAGGTCTGGCATCCCTATGTGGAGCTTGCCGCTGACGGGCACGATCGCCACTGTGCGGGTAAAGTCCGTTATCCTGTCATAGCGTTCGCTCTGGAAGCCTTGGCCATAGAGGGCGCTCACCAGTTCGTAGATGCGCCTGTCCAGTTCCTCCACGTATTCCTTTCTCTGCTTCTTCAGGCACTCTATGAACGATACGTCCCTGACGGGAGTGAAGAGGGGGTATGAGGTCTATCTTGTTTGCTGCAACGATAAAAGGTGTCCTGAACTTCTTCAGTATGTTTATCGATTCAACGGTCTGCGGCATGAGGCCCTCGTTGATATCTATGACAAGGACCGCTATGTCAGCTAGGGCGCCACCCCCCCTCGCCCGCATGTTCGAGAAGGCCACATGGCCAGGGGTGTCTATGAAAAGGAGGCCGGGCACCTTCAGCTTCGCGCCCTTAAGGAGTGCCCTGGCACTGCGCTCTATAGTCTCCGCATCTATGTCGGTGGCACCTATCCTCTGAGTTATGCCACCTGCCTCTTTCTGGGCCACCGAAGTGCCGCGTATGGCGTCCAGTACCGTGGTCTTTCCGTGGTCTACATGCCCAAGCACGCACACTATGGGCTGCCTGTACCTGACGCCTTGCTCAGTAGATGATATGCTCATCTCCACACTCGTAGTTCAGGATCTCCTCATCCCTGAAGAATATGCGGTACTCGTGCTCGTAAGCCTCATGAGAATCCGAGGCATGGATTATGTTCTTCTCAATGCCCATGGAGAAGTCGCCCCTTATGGTCCCGGGCTCTGCCTTTGAGCCGTCGGTGGCACCGCACATCTTCCTCACCACTGCGATGGCGTTCGAGCCCTCCAGCACCGCTGCAACCACGGGCCCCCCCGAGGTGATGTAGTCCACGAGGGACCTGAAAAATGGCTTATCCCTGTGGACGCTGTAGTGTTCCTCTGCCATGGGCCTGCTGACGTTCATCAGCTTCAGGGCCGCTATCCTGAGGCCCTTCTCCTCGAACCTCTGGAATATCCTGCCAACCAGTCTTCTCTTGACCCCGTCAGGCTTTATGAGAACCAGTGTCCTCTCCATCGCGATCAGCTCTTCTGTGCTGCCTTCTTCATCTTCTTGATCGTATGGTACTCCCTTGTCCACTTTGTGTTTCTGGCCATGCGGCCCAGGTCAACCATGTTGGTCTTGCACTTCCTGCTGCAGAAATAGTATATGGCACCATCCCTGCGGACGTACATGAAGCCCGTGCCAGGCTCGATTTCCCTACCGCAGAAGGTGCAGTTCCTCGTTGCCATTCACATCACCTGATGGAGAGCTTCCTGGCCTCCCTGGCCGTTTCCCGTAGCATGAGGATGTCGCCGACCTTCACAGGCCCCCCCATGACGTTCCTGGCGATTATCCTCCCCCCCTGATCCCTTCCAGAGAGAACGCGGACCTTGACCGTGGTCGCCTCGCCGGTCATGCCGGTCCTGCCCATCAGCTCGACGACCTCAGCAGGTGTCGCATCGTCTGCCAATCAGACCACCCTCACTTCTTTATCTCCGATATCTCGGAAACGACCTGTTTGTACAGGTCCTCATTCTTTCCGTAGTCCACTATTGAGACCGAGGCTGCAGAGGCGATGCCCACCCTCGCGCCCAGGTCGGCCTTCTTCTTCGCGTAGGCGTACGGCACCTTCCTCTCCTCGCACAGCGAGGGCAGGTAGTAAACTACCTCAGGAGGGTTAACGTCCTCTGCGATCACAACGAGCTTGCTCTCCCCTCTCTCTATGGACTTTATCACCTCGTTGGTGCCCTTTTTGATCTTGCCCGTCCTGTAAGCGTTCTCCACAAGATCAAGAACCTTCTTCTCAAGCGACTCGGGAGTCTCGAACTTCACGTATGTGCTCTTCTCCATACTTAGACCTCCTTCACTAGCCTGACTGAAATTCAAGACTCTATTTATATTTTCGTGGTGTCCGCATAGGACGTGCGTGAGCGGATTGGATCCCTGCCTTGGGGGGGCCACTGGCCATATGGCGACACTCCGGAGACAGCACAGGCTGCAGAGAGCATGCCCCCCCTTCCGGAATGCCCCCCCATCAGAGGACCACGCTGTCTATGGCACGCCTTGCCGCTTCGTCTGGCATGTACATGGGCTGCCTGAAGCCCCCCCCGTCTATGCCTAGCTTCCTGTAGGTCGCGTAGTAGTAACCTATGGGAAACGTGACGGAATTAACGGCCTGCATGACCCTGTTTACCTTCTCCACCTGCACCTTCCTTGCTTCCTGGTACTTGCCTTCCCTGAAGAGTGAATAGAGCTCGGTGCAGTAGGTCGTGAAGTTGGATAGTCCAACCACGCCACCGCTTGCACCCAGCGACAGCGAGGCAAGCAGGAGGTCGTCCTGGCCCTGGAAGACCGCGAAGTCCCTGGAGGCCATGGAGACGATCCTCTCAAAGAACCTCATGTCTCCGGAGCTCTCCTTGAGCCCCCCTTCACCTGCGAGAACTCTTCCCTGATCTTCTGTACCGTTTCCGGGAGGATCCACGAGCCTGCCAGCTGTGGTATATTGTATAGGATGAAGTCCGCGTCCACCTTTGAAATTACATAGGAGAAGTGGTTGTATATCTCCTTCTGGTCCAGCGTTATGTAGTAGGATGGCATGAGCACCAGCGCGGTCGCGCCGGCGTCTATGGCGTCCCTCGCTAGCTCAACCGCCTCACTGCTCGACGATGAACCTATCCCGGCGTAAACTGGGCGCCCCCCCCTGAGAGCTCAGCGCACCACCCGATGAACTTCTTCCTCTCCTCCCTACCGAACCACGGGAAGAGGCCCGTCGAGCCCATGGGGGAACAGGCCATCCACACCAGAACTTATCAGGAACTCAACGAGCTTCTCTGTACCCTTCCTGTCAGGCTTACCTTCCCTGTCCATGGGGGGTTACCATGGGCGTGACTATGCCCGCGTATGCCATACCCTTGCATCCCTTACTCGCTTATAGCAGTTCTTCTCTCTTCCCCCCCTCATAGAAATGGGACCGGCAAATAGAGCCTATGAGGTTAAGAGGAGAGGTGAGAACCGAACATGGAATAAAGGAAAAGAGTGTTCAGGGCATCGGGCCCAGGTTCTCCGCCCTAAGAACCTCCACGAACTCCCTGGGTAGGCCCCCCCTCTTGACCAGGAACTCCCAGTCGGCACAACACCCTTTGCGATTGCAGTCGATATTATCTCGTGCAGCGGCACATAGGTCACGTCCGGCGCGTGTGGGGTACCCATTATCCATGGCGGGATGTCGAAGTAGCTGGGGGGGTTCCTGCCTGGAACAACATCGTGCAGCAAATCGTTCAGGATCTTCGATATCCTCTCGTTGTAGTACCAGCGGTTCACTGGTGAGCTGTAGCCGTTAGTGGGGGGGGCGTATACCTTCCACTCTATTCCGTACTTGACCTCCTTTTCCACGAACTTGGAGGTACCGCCAAAATCATCGATCACTGTGGCCGGAGGCTCCTCCTCCCTGCCCGTGTGGATGTTAACAACGCGCACGCCGAACCTGTTGTACACAGACATGTACCTGCCTATCAGCCTCTCCAGCTCGGTCTCCTCGCTCTCAGTCAGCTCCGTGTCGTTGCCTATCTGTTCGTATATCATGCTATATTCTTCCAGCCTCGCGTTCAATATCATTTTCAGGTAATAATTAAAACGTTCGCCGCTCATACACCTCTCCGGTGGCTCGCCTGTCATATCATAACAAACATCAATATATAATCATAGCGCACAGTGCATGTCCCTGACCTTCGCTCTTTTTTTATTCCGGCGATGCATGGCACAGGCATGTCCTGCATAGACGCTGTTATGGAGAGTCTCCTGCCATTCCTGCCTGCAGCCCAGGTGGAGGAGGCTGCCAGGTCCTGCTGCTCCATTGCCCATTACGGAGACAGCGAGGTCAGGATAGGTGCAGGGGGGGATCAGGTCACCATCTCCGAGGCCATTGCGCTCTACTCCCACCTGTGCGCTGCCCAGAGGTGCACAGAGTCGAGGGCACCGGCCAGGTACGAGGATGTGGTGTTCGACACCAAGAACGACCTGTTCCTTGCGGACGATTTCATGCCACCCAGCGTCATGAAGTCCGTGGACACAGATGAGCCCAGGGAGTGGAAGAAGATACTCCAGGAGCTGTCGATCAGGGGGGGACAGCCGACCATCGTGGTTCTCCCGGACGGCACCGTTGTGCCTTTTTCACGCATACATGCTGGGGGGGGCCTGGGCAAGGAGGGCGTGGCAGAAAGGATCAGGAAATCGATGGCAGACCTGGAGAGGTCAGAGCCTACTGGCACTTCACCGTGTCAAGCTCCTCAGGTCGGTGCTGTTCGAGCTTGAGAGGAGAGGGAGACAGGAGCTCACGAAGCCAATGTTCACCAAGGAGAAGGCAAGGCCGCTGATTGAGATGGGCATCGTGGCAGATGCAGGGCAAAGGCTGTTGGTGGTGAAGGGCCAGGATGAGATCAGGGAGGAAATGGAGAGGCAACTGGCAGAGGTGAGGAAGCTCGCAAGGGGCTGGCTTGATTCCAAGGTAACGCTCTGAATCAACACAGGCGTGTGTCAATGTTTTTATAGTAGAACATACTAACCTGATGATGGACATGGTCTCAATAACTGCCTTCGAGGAAGATGTTACAAGGGCAATTGAGAGCGTGAAGGGGGGGAGCGTTGTCAGCATATACAGCAGCAGGGTCTCGAGGAACCCCCCCTTCGTGCCGCCGGCCAGACAGGAAAGTGCCGGTTCAGGGATAATAGTAAGGCCTGACGGGCTCATCCTCACAAACAACCACGTGGTGGCCAACTCAAGCGAACTGTCAGTTGTGACCGACAGCGGAGACGAGTTCCAGGCAGAGATACTTGGCACAGACCCGCCCACGGACCTGGCAGTCCTATCTGTGCCTGCTATGGGCCTGCCCGCTGCCCGGCTGGGGGGACTCTGAAAAGCTGAAGATAGGCCAGTTTGCCATAGCAATAGGCAACGCCCTAGGACTTCCCGGGGGCCACACAGTGTCCCTGGGGGTGATAAGTGCGGTCAACAGGCCCATGCCGTGGGCCACGCACATAGCAGAGGGCCTCATTCAGACCGATGCGGCCATCAACCCGGGCAACAGCGGAGGGCCCCCCCTTGTGAACACTTCCGGGGGGGAGGTCATAGGCATAAACACTGCCATAATACCGTTCGCACAGGGTATGGGCTTCTCCATACCAGTTAACACTGCAAGGAACGTGGTGGAGCAGATACTCCTCCACGGAAGGGTCATCAGGCCATGGATCGGCATATCTGGTGTCGACATCAACGATGGGATTGCGAGGAGGTACAGGCTCCAGGTAGACCGCGGCGTTTTTGTTGTGGAGACCTCCCAGGACGGGCCCGCTTACAGGAGCGGTGTCAGGCCGGGCGATGTCATAGTTTCCATGGACGGGGAGCAGGTCTCCACCATGAGGGATGTTGTGCGCGTACTGAACAGCAGGGGAATAAACGCAATCGTAACGCTCGACCTGATCAGGGGCTACAGGCAGCTGAGGCTATCGCTCAGAATAGCGGAGATGCCGGAACTGAGGGTCGAGAGATGATCTCACTTTTTCTCAAATGGTCAGAAGGAGCCACGCGTCAGGTCGCTGTATACCAGTACGTCCCGGGCACTCACCTTTGACCTGAAGGCAGCCTTCACATGGCTGCTGAACTTCACCTTCTCTTCCACATACGAGTATGCCATTGCAGGCTGCCCCTCGCCCACCATGAGGCGCCACACAGCCTCCGGAAATCCGCTGAATGATGACCTCATTTTCGATATCATTGGTGCGTCTCCCAGAAGGTCCTCAGGCTGGAACGGCACCTGCCTGCCACTGCGGTGCAGGTAAAACCTTCCGGAGGAGAATGAGAGAACCCAGACATGGGACGCGAAGTCCCCC
>NZ_BBCP01000005.1 GCF_001316105.1 Thermogymnomonas acidicola JCM 13583
CCATTCCCCCCCTCTCTCCTCTCTTTCCAGGCCCTCATCTTCCCTATTTCTCCCATCGTCCTTGACCTTATCTCTTCCGGCGTGGGGTACCTTGAGACCCTCCTTCCCCCCCCTCCAGGTAGGGGCTAGCACGCCCTCAACTCTCCCTCCACACGGGCACTGCGGCCCGCCCTGGCCAGCGGGCACCACGTATGTGTTCCCGCATGAGGTGCACCTGAACACGTCCTTCCTGCCAGAGAACTTACCCCCCCTCTTCGTCCTCGGCTCCCCCCCGTCCACCTCCACTATGTCCAGGGCGAAGTCGAACGGCCTGGCCGAAGCGATGGATGTGCCTATGCCGAAGACCTCCGCCCCTGCCTGCACTAGGGAATCGAGGTTCTCCAGCGTTATGCCACCAGACACCATGATCCTGACGTCACTGTGGCCCCTTAGCGCCAGTTCCCACCTCACCTCCCTGATGAGCTGCTCGAAGTTGCCCCCCCTCCTTGAAGATGGGGTGTCCAGCCTCATGACCTCCACGTCCGGGTTCTCTTCCACCGCCCTGATCGCGGAGAACTTCTCGTCCATGAACGTGTCGATTAGTATGACCTTCTTCCCCCCCCTGGGCAGTGATTGGAGCGTGTACCTCCACGCGTCATCGTCACCAAGGATTATGGCCAGGGAGTGGGGCATGGTGCCGACTGCGTCCCTGCCTATGATCTCCGCGCCAATTATGCCGCTGACGCCGTCCGCGCCACCTATGTAGGCCGCCCTGTCGATCATGGGCGATATGCCGGGTGCATCCTCCTTATGCCGAAGGAGTAGAAGGGTATGCTTCCCAGCCTCATCCTGACCCTGGTGGCGTATGTGGATATGCCCGAGGACTGGCATATGAAACCCAGGATGCTAGACTCGAACACACCGAACTCGGAATAACGGCCGGTTATGCTCATGAAAGGCACGGGGGGGATGCCCCCTGGAGTCCCTGGGGGGGTTTAGTATTGTGCCTCCGGGACGGCCCTGAGGTCGACGTCCTTGCCCTCCAGCAGCGATACCACCTCGTCCAGGCCAGAGAAGGTGACGAACGTGTCCAGCGGGCCTGAGACCGTGGCCTCCATGGTCACCACCGTCCCTGCCCACTTTCTTGAGCACCTCCATGGTCCTGGAGAAGTAAACGTCAGATGCCCTGCCTTCAAGGATATCCTCCTCTGTCGCTATGTTGAACCTCCTCAAGCGTACCACCACTCCGTCCTCTCCCCCCCCACATCCTGGATCTCTATCCCGCTCTCCCTGAGGGCCTGCCTGATCCTGTCGGACACCTCGTACATCCTCATGGCCCTCATCTCCCTCCTTATGCCCAGAACGTTCTCAACGAGCTTCCCGGTATCGGCCTTTGGCTCCTGAGTATGCCAAGGAACGCATCTGCCCACTCCAGGAACGACCTGAACTCCTGCACCCTCTCAACCCCCCCCTGGCGTTGGCCTCCCTGCAGGCCTCCACAACCACCCCCCTATGGCGCCCCTTGTGTCCATATCACTGTCCATGCAGGCCATGACCCTGCCACTCAGGTCGCCTGTATCAGCGGCCCAGGTGCCGGTGGTGGCCCTGTAGTAGGCGTTCTGTATGTACCTCCTGAGTTCGTCCGAGGCCCTTATGGTCTCCTCATCGAACTGCAGGGTGTTCCTGTACCCGGTGCCCAGAACATGGAGCCTCACGGTCTCCTTCGGGTACCGTCCAAGCAGCTCGCCTATGGTCACATAGTTCCTCAGTGACTTGCTCATCTTCTCCCTGCCCACGTTCACCATGCCTGTGTGCAGCCAGTACCGTGCCAGGTGCCTCCTGCCAGATATGGAACGCATCTGCGCGATCTCGTCCTCGTGGTGCGGGAAGATCAGGTCAGAGCCGCCGCCGTGTATGTCGTACTCCGGTCCGAAGTATGCCTCCGTTATCGACGTGTCCTCTATGTGCCACCCGGGCCTCCCATCACCCCCCCAGGGTGAGGGCCAGTACGGCTCGCCTGGCTTCATGAACTTCCAGAGCACGAAGTCTCCGGGGGTTCCTCTTCCCCCCCTCGCCCTCCACCCTCATGTTCGGTATCAGCTCGGAGAGCTTCTGGTGCGACAGCTCCCCCCCGTAGTCCGGGAAGGTGGTTATGTCGAAGTAGACGCCATCGCTGGATACGTAGGCATGGCCTGAATCGAGGAGCCTCTGCACCTGAGACAAGATCTCGTCCATGTAGAGGGTGCTCGGCGCGTACAGGTTCACGGAATCTATGCCCAGGGCCCCCCCCATGTCCTCCATATAAACGCTTAGGAACCTGGAGGCCACCTGCCTGTAGTCCGTGCCCTCCTCCTGTGCCCTCTTGATTATCTTGTCGTCTATGTCCGTTATGTTCTGCAGGTAGAAGACGCTGTAGCCCTTCAGCCTCAGGTACTTCGCAACCGTGTCGAAGAAGACGTATGTGCGCGCGTGGCCCAGGTGGAAGTAGTCATACACCGTGGGGGGGCCGCAGACGAACATGTTCACCCTCCCCCCCCTGTGCATCTCCCTGAACTCCTCCTCGCGGCCGGAGAGGGTGTCCCTGATCCTCATCGGACGCAGGATGGACAGGATCACAATAATGTTTTCTCCGGGCCAGCCTTCCGGAGCACTCCTCACGTCCCGGAAAGTGTTATCTCACCATGCTCCATTCCGCCCTGTTGATCCTGAAGTTCGCCCTCGCCCTGGCGGTGTTCGCGCTCACCCTCTACCTGGTCACGGCAAGGCCGAAGGGCCTGCAGATAGCTTCGGTGCATGATAGGTGCAGCCTTGGCACTCCTGGCCGGCATAACCCCCCCGCTCCGTGACGTTGCCACCGTCTGGGGCATCGTGTGGGACTCCACCTTCACCTTCGTTGCCATCGTCGTCATGTCGCTGGTATTTGACGAAGCCGGCTTCTTCGAGCACATCTCGAAGAGGGTGGAGGCCATGACGCACGGGAGCACCAGGAAACTCTTCACCTACAACATACTCCTCGGCGCAGCGGTCTCTGCCCTCTTCTCCAACGACGGCGGGGGCCTGGTGCTCACGCCCATAATATACTCGGTCATAAGGCGCACGGATATACCCGCACACAGGTACCTGGCCTTCATCATGTCGACGCAGTTCATCACAGACACTGCGAGCATACCCTTCGTGATAAGCAACCTCGTGAATATCATAGGGTCGACATACTTCTCCATAACGTTCCTCCAGTACTTTCTGCACATGTTTTTGCCGTTCGCCACCTCCGTTCTATCGTCTCTTGCCATGCTCTACCTGGTCCTGGGCAGGGGGGGCCTGCCGGAGAGGTTCCACTACACGCCTCCCGCAGATACCTACAAGGACGAGAGGGTCATCGCCCTCGCCATCCCGTTCATGGCCTCACTGATCGCCGTCTACTTCGCCACCAGTTTCCTGAACGTGCCTGTTGCATTCATAGCCGTGCCTGCCGTCGCTGGCCTTGCTGGATACGCTGCCGCCAGGGGGGGCCGCATCTCAGTGTCCAGGATACTGAGGGAGGCACCGTGGCAGATCATAGTCTTCTCGCTCGGCATGTTCATCGTCGTATATGGCCTGGGGGGGAACAGCGGCATGACGCAGTACCTCGCTTACGCACTCTCCAGGATACAGGCCACTGGCCCTGTCGCTTCCACGGTCCTGTCGGGCTACATGTTCGCTGGCATGGCGGGCCTTATGAACAATTTGCCTCTGTGCTCCTTGGCAACCTGGCCATAGCACGCCTGCATGACCCGGGCATACTGCCGTATGTGAACGTGATAGCCAACGACATAGGGCCGAAGTTCACACCCATAGGGTCACTGGCGACCCTGCTCTGGATGTACACGCTGGAGAGGAAGAGCGGTATGAGGGTCTCTGCCCTCTATTATATGAAGATAGGCACAGTCACCGCACTGCCGGTGCTCACACTCACCCTCCTATCCTCCTACCTCGCCTCCCTCCTCTGATCCCTGAAGAAGGGGGGGAATGTGGCGAGCATGGCCAGGGACGATGCGGATGCGAGGACAACAGTGTTCCCGACGCCGAGGATGGGGGGGCCAGCCAGGGAGCCCAGGGCCTGGCCGATGTACATGAAGGTGTTGGATAGGCCGATCACCGAGCCGTATTCACCCCTCACGGAGGCTAGGAGCATTGGGACGAAGAGAGCCTCGAAGAGCGAGTAGCCCAGGAGGAAGAGCGTGTTCGAGACGTAGATGAAGGGCCTCGACGGCAGGATGATGTGCACTGGCAGTGATATCAGCAGTACAGCTGATGCAGTCAGGGCGAATGGCCTCCTCCCCCCCTTTATGTCAGCCAGGCCGGAGAGGCCCACGGCGATCGCTCCGCCGATGACGGCAGGGATCAGGAGGTAAAGGTAATAGGAGTTCAGGCCTATGCCCAGGCTCTGGGTGAAGTAGAAGAAGGCGGAGACGAGGATGCCCGATGCAATGGACGGTATGTAGAGGGGGCGATGGCCTAGCGGGGGGGCCGTGCAAGCGTTCCCCGCGCACCTCACTCAGGCCCGGGACGAGTGCAAGGGAGAGGAGGGCCAGAACGCCGGATACTAGGAAGACGTAACTGAGCCCTATGACCGATGCCAGTACGGGCCCGAGAGCTATGCCCAGCAGGAGGGCTGCACCAACGGCAATGCCCGCGATGGCTGTGGCCCTGCTCCTGAACTCCGGTCTCACGCTCTCCTGGAGGAGCGCGTTTGTGCTCACCGAGACGCTACCCACCCGGACAGGGCCCTGAAGCTATGAGGCCGTAGATGCTGAAGGGGGGGTGGAAGGAGAGTATGTTGCCGAGGGCGAAGGGCACAAGGGCGATGGCGACAGAGGGCCTCCTGCCCATCCTGTCGGAGACAACGCCCATGGGGGGGTACTGCGATACCAGGAGCAGGATTGGCTGGGCGGCGTAAGCAAGGGATACGAGGAGGTCCGATGAGGTGAACTGCCTCGCATAGAGCACCACGACAGGGAAGGTGAGGAAGAGCGCCATGTACCTGAGGAAGTCCAGTGCGGATACGTTGCGGATGCTCCTTATCTCGTCCCGTGAGAGTGAGGAGAACACACTGCGTGAGGGAAACATGGGTTAATTCAGTTTCCATCGCGTAAAATTTTAGGCCCCGTGGCCAAACCGGGCTCAAATGAAGAAGCGCGCCTCTATTCCAGGCCCGCGCATTTAATCCTTTTACTGCATGCATGCTGCGATCTGACCAGGCATTCGCGAAACCTCACCACGGGTGTGCGAAAGTTTAATCTCAAACCTCGGGAGTTACTCGCACATGGGTGTTGAGGAGTTCCTAGCTCCCGGTGAGACCGTGAGGTTTGCATCCAGGGATACCGTGACGTACCAGGACCAGGAGTACGAGTTCTACATAACGGACAGGAGGCTCATATGGTTCAGCTCAAAGGGGGGGCTGATATTGAAGAAGAAGAACCTGCTGTCCGTGCCCATAGAGCAGGTCAGGAACGTTGCCTACGAGGAGAAGGGGGGGCTGGTGAAGAAGAGGGCCAGGATAGAGATCATCATGGCGGACAGGCGCTATGAGTTCTCGGGCACCGCGCAGTCCATGAGGGCCATATACGGCGAGCTGCAGGCCCATATGGTACCTGCGGGGGGGAAACAGGGCACACAGTGATGGCGCACAGGTGGGCAGGGAAGGTAAGGCGCGGTGGGGGGGCCCTGTCTGGGTACTGGCCAGCGGGACCAGGCCCGGGCAGTACCGCAGGCTGCGCTCCCCATCGCCATCAGTCCCCATGCAAACATGGTGAGGATAATTACAAGGGGGGGATTGCGTGAAACCGTCCCCCCCTGTCGGGATGGGGGGGAACCCTGTCCCTCCACGGACTCATGTCAGGTATTCCCGTTCCGGTGGTGGTCAGAGGCTGAACTCCCCCCCACCCTCTCGATGGCAGTGCTCCTGTTCCTGTATGCCAGGTATGTTATGACTATGGCGGCAAGGTAGATGCCGGCAATCCACGCGGAGTAGTTCAGGGGTGCAGGCGGTGCGGGGTAGACCGTGTAGAAGATCGCTACAGCTATGGCTGCTGCCACCAGTACAGGTATCACCGTGTGGACGAGGGCCCTGAGATCCCCCCCCTTCCTCCTGTGGTAGGCTGTGAGGCCTATGCCGGCGATGGCGTGGTTGGAGAGGGAGAAGATGGAGTTGCTTATTATCAGGAAGACACCTGCGGTCAGCGGGCCCAGGACGATGCCAGACACTATGGCTATCACAGCCGCCAGGGCGCCGTTGAATATGACCATCCTTCCCGGGGCACCGTGCCTGTTCACCCTGGCCATCCACTGCGGGAAGAGGATGCCGTCCCTGGCGAAGGCGTATGACGTCCTGACCGCCGCGGTCTCGAAGGACACGCCGGAGGAGTTGAAGCTGTTCACTATGAAAACTGCAAAGACTGCGGCCACTGCCGGGCCGAGGAATTTCGCGTATATTATGATGCCCGGGTCGCTGAGGCCCGCGTAATTGAACATGTCCGCTATGCCGTATGATATGGTCTGCGAGTAGCAGTTCAGGATTATCGCCAGGCCCAGGATGGTCGCCAGGAGGGCTAGCGCGAGAGGAACGTTTTTCTTCGGGTTCCTGGTCTCCTCCGCCACTGGCACAACTGTGTTCAGGCCGCCGAACGTCGCTATGCCAAGCACCATGGCGACCAGTAGCGTGGTGGCACTGTTCCCTATCGGTTGGGCTGTGAAGGCCACGGGCGATATGGAGCTGTGGTTCACAACAAGCAGCGCTATGGAGGTGCCGATCAGGAACGCTATCTCGCCAGGCCGGTGTAGAGCACATAGCGCATGGACGGCTTTATGCCAGGTAGTTCAGGGCGGAGGTCTCCGCTATCACAGCCAGGGTTATGGGTATCCAGAGCCATGGGTACGCTTTTGCAACTCCAGGGAAGATCACGTATAGGAACGATGAGAGGCCAAGGACGGCGAAGCCTGTGTAGCCCAGGAGGTAATAGTAATAGTAGGTTGTGCCGGCATAGAAGGAGAGGAACCTCCCGGCCCTGTTGAAGGCCTTCCTGTGGTACGCAGCCCAGGAGTAGGCCGAGGCCACCTCCTTCGACCACTCGTACGTTATGAGCGTCATGCCAAGGTATATCAGGAAAGAGAGCGTTACGACAAGCGGGAGCGAGCCTCCGACTATGCCTGCGAGGCTAACGAAGAAGAGCGCAGTGACGGCCGCGGGCCCGTTCGTGCCCAGTCCTTGGGCGAAGGCGTCCCAGAGCGTCAGGACACCCCCCCTCCTGAGTCCCTGTTCTCCTGCCATGAGAGGTAAAATGTGGCACGTACAATATGAATGTTTGGAAATGCGTTCTGGATATTCGCTCTGAAATGGAAGATATTCCCGGCACCATGACGGGATCGTTAACGTGTCACTGCAGATAGAGTGCCACCATGTCCTCCAGGCTGGGCCTCCTCCTCACGAGCCTCGGACTGCCGTCCAGCATGACTTCCGCGGGTGTTGGGAGGAGGTTGTAACTGGATGCCATGGAGGAGACATAGCACCGCAGTTCCCCCCCACAACCATGAGGTCGCCGGGTGACGGCACAGGCATCCTCAGGCCCCCCCTTGCTGTGAAGTCAGTGTTCTCGCAGGCCTGGCCCACGACATCGAACTCACCCTCATCGCGCTCCGACCTGTAGAGGAAGAGGATCGGGTGGGACGCGCCGTACAGCGGTATGCGTATGAGCGTATTCATGCTCACGTCAGTGCCCACGTATACCCGGTCCGCCACCTTGACCTCTGTCACGGTTGCGATCAGTAGGCCCGCCTCTGCCACAAGGTACCTGCCCGGTTCTATCACCAGGCCAGGAGATCCGGGTATGCCGGCGGAGAGGATGGCCTCATTCGCGAGCCTGGCTGCCCTCTCAAGGTCAAGGGGGGGCTCCTGGCCCTCAGCGTAGGGCACGCCGAAGCCTCCGCCGATGTCGATGTAGTCGAACGCTATGCTGCACCTTGCGGACACTTCCAGCGCTGCCCTTGCCGCAGCCTCAGCCACGGCGCCGAAGAATTCCGGATCAAGGTTGTTCGAGCCCAGCATCATGTGGAGGCCGAAGCTGCAGGCGCCGTGCTCCCTTGCGGTGGAATAGGCCCTAATGGCATCGCCCAAGGGCATACCGAATTTGCTCCCATGGCCTCCAGTGGTTATCGCGCGGAACTGGCCGGAGCCGAAGCCAGGGTTTATCCTGAACGAGACGCGCTCCGGCCCCCCCATGTCCATGACCTTCTTGTACTGCTCGAAACAGTCGAAGTTCACAGCAATGCCGTTTTCCAGGAACCAGATGAGATCCTCCCTGGAGGCGTAGCTGGGCGTGGCCATGACCCTGTCACGGGTAAAGCCAGTGAGAGCGAGAGCTTTGCCTCGTTGACGGTGGAGGCATCGATGCCCGCACCCAGTCCCCCCCTCAGGACAGAGAGGATCGGAGGGCTCGGGTTTGCCTTGCAGGCATAGTGCACATCCGCCTTTCCGAACGCCCTCTTCATTCTGGCATACCTGGAGCGGATCGTTCCAACATCGTAGACTATGAGCGGCGTACCGAATTCTTCCGCCAGTGACCACAGCGTCCCGGCACCTATACCTTCGTGGAACCGCATTTCCGGTGGGGGGGAGAATCGCTCAATTGATTAAAAAACAGACCCTGCGTGTGGAATGGTGCAGGCTTCCCTGCCGGACGCCCGGGTGAGGTACGCTCCAGTTATTCCTTCTTTACGCCCAGCACCTGTGCTATCTCGGACCTCAGCTGGTCATCGCTCTTGCCATCCACGCTTATGCCCAGGTTCCTGGCGGCCTCCCTCACGTTCACGGTGGCCTGCTGCTGGGGGCGTGTAGTTGATGGCGTTCCTAATCTCCCTCTCTATCTCCATCTTGCCCCCCTCTGAAACTCACCCCGATGCCCTGCCCAGGCTCCTGGCCAGTTCCGGTATCTTCTTACTCCCGCCGAAGAGAATGACCGCCACAATCAGTATCTCGAGGATCTCCTCAATACTGATCATTGCTGAGTCATAGTTAGGACATATATTAATCCAACCATGGACGAAATTGAACACTGTCGATCGCCGTATCTAAAGCACGGTGTAGATAAGATAGATATACAGAATCGTACTCTTAACCGCATGGCGAAGTTCCCCCCCAGCGAGGAGTGGGTGAAGCAGTACGTGGAGAAGCTCAACAGCAACCCCCCGATTACGAAGACGCGGCCAGGAACTGGGAGGGCGATATAACGTTCGTGGTTAAGGGAGATGAGAGGTTCGCGGGAGAGGCATACCTGTACCTCGATCTGTACCACGGGAAGTGCAGGGGTGTCGCCTATGCCTTCAACGACTCCTCGGGCCTTAAGAAGAGCGAGTTCAGGTACATAGGCACATATTCGAACTGGGTGCGCCTGCTGAAAGGGGAGATCGACCCGATACAGGGCGTGCTCATGGGGAAGTTCAGGCTTGAGGGCCCCCCCATGGTCAAGGTCATGAGGTACACAAGGGCGGCGAAGGAGCTGGTGAGGACCGCTGCAATGGTGCCTACGGAGTGGTAGGGTTGTGGTTCTTCAGGGTTCCGCAGGTTGTCTTTGGCGAAGATGCCCTATCGTTTCTGTCGACACTGGGCATCAAAAGGGCCTGCATAGTGTGCGACAGGTATCTGGCCGCTGCGGGGGATGCCACAGAGGGTCATGAGGTTCCTGGACGGTGCGGAAGTGGCCGTGGTCAGCGACTTCGGTGAGGAGCCATCTCTCGGAGATGTGGAGAGGAACCTCACGCAGGTCAGGGAATTTGGCCCGGACTGGTTCCTGGGCCTGGGAGGCGGTTCGTCCATGGACATGGCCAAGATCCTCTTCGCCCTGTACGAGAGGCCGGACATCAGCGCGTACGACATAACTCCCCCCCTTGTGCCCTGGGCCTCAGGAAGAGGGCCAGGCTGGCGCTCATACCGACCACGAGCGGCACGGGCTCGGAGTGTTCCTGGGCAGCGGTGCTCTCCGATGAGGGGCACAGGAAGAACGAGCTGCTTCGCCGGAGATCATGGCCGACTATGCCATCCTTGACCCCCTCCCTGGTGCTTGGCCTGCCGAAGGGCGTGACGAGGAACACCGCGGTCGATGCGATAACGCACTCCGTTGAGGCGTACGCAAGCGCCTGGAGGAACCCTTACTCCGACGCCATGGCGGAGAAGGCCTTCGAGCTGATAGTGAACAGCATCCTTCGGGTCCTGAAGGACCGTCAGACGTTACTGCCAGGGGGGGAACGTGCACATAGGTGCCTCCATGGCCGGCTCTGCCTTTTCGAACTCACAGATAGGCCTCGCCCACGCCCTGGGCCACGCCCTGGCTCGCACTTCAGGGTGCCACATGGCATGTCCGTGGGCCTCTACCTGCCATCGGTGGTGAGGTTCAACAGCCAGGCCGTGCCGGAACGGTACAGGAGGCTGAACTCGCTCGTGCCAGATGGGATACGGAAGGGCACCCTCGATCTCTCCCTCCAGGCCCTGTTTTCGGAAATGGGCAGCCGCTGAGCGTTGACGAGGCCGGGATCGACAGGTCAAGGTACCTGGAGAGCCTGGAGGGCATGGTAGCAGTCGCATCTGAATCCACAGGCACAGTGGGGAACGCAAAGGACGCGTCCACATCTGACATACGCACCCTGCTGCTCTCCGTGCTGCCTGAAAAATGATTAATAGCCTCACCCGATCTGTGACCATGGGCGTGCCAGGGGTTGACTTCGGCCAGTACCACCACTCCACAAGGAGGAGAGCGAGGCGCTGAGGCAGAGGATCGCATTGATCTTCTCAAGGGCCTTCTCATACCTCGAGGAGAGCAGGTTCTCCCCATCATCCGTTGTGGACCTCGGTGCCGGCCTTGGGTTCCTAACCCACCTCGTCCTTTCAAGGTTCCCCCCCAGGGCCAGGGCCACGCTGGTGGACACATTCTCAGGCCACGGCCTCCGTGGAGCCTCGGTGGACAGGGCTAGGGCCAATATGGAGGCCCTCGGCTACGCGCAGAGGGTGGACTTCTACGTGGCTGACGTGCGCTCCCTGCCCTTCAGCGACGCGTCTTTCGACATGGCCGTGACGAGCCTGGTCTTCCACAACCTGAGCGATGGGGGTTCAGAGGGCTTTCTCGGAGATGCAGAGGGTTGTGAGGCCCCCCCTGGGCTACATGCTGTACGGCGACATATTCATCGAACTGGAGAGGCACAGGGATTACCTCAGCGGCTGCAGGGTGATGCAGAAGTATGAGGAGAGGCTCGGCGAGGAGATGTTCTACACGCTCTACGTCATAAGGAAGGACCCTGACTAGACCTCTCCCTGCTTAGCTTCGATAAGTTCTCTATCAGTGTCCTTGTCCTCCTGTCCCCCGCGGTCAAGCGAACCGACCGCTTCCCTGAAGAACTCTATGGCCCTGTCGTAGTCCCTGACGTTGACAGGCTTCGGGACGCCGTCCTTGCCGCCCACCGCGAAGGAGAACTTCACGGGGGGGTCGCGGGTTGATGCCTTCTCTCCCGTTATGACCTCTGCCATGTAAGAGATGGCGCGCAGCGTGCTCTTTCCAAGGCCAGGCATGTCCACCAGCTGCTCGAAACCCGTCACGTCGTACTCGTACAGCTGCCGCAGCCTCTTCCAGTCCACCCTTATGTCCAGGTTCAGCACCGGCTTACCGGTACTGTCCAGCGTCCTCTGGCCACCTATTGCGAACATTGACATGAGGCTCTCTGGCCTCTCCCTTAGGACCTCGACCATTGCCCTCCTGTTCCCCCCCCTGCTTGATGATGCCGTGAGGTCAAGGACGCTGTCCTGCGGGACAGGGGCGGATATGCCCTCCCTGTTGTCGTCCAGCATGGTGCCCATTGTGCCGCTGTACCAGTGGTACCTCCTGGCCATCCTCTTACCCTCGTTCATCCCCCCCTGCTGCACCACCGAGAAAGTGCCGGAGCCAACCACAAGGAACTGCATGTAGAGGTCGTAAGAGTCCTGGAGGAAGGCGTCGTCTATCCTGGCAACCCTCTTCGCCAGCCTCATTGTCGTGTCTGCGTCACCTATGAGGCCAGCGCTTTCCGCGGCCTCGACCTCCTCCCTTGTCGCTGACATGTGCCTCCCCCCCTTGCCACCTGCCACAGCGATCTCCCTGGGTGCCTGGAGTAATATTCCTTGATGGCCGAGAGCGTTGCGGTGGTCGTGCCGCTTGAGTTCCAGTCAAAGCCTATTACCAGCGACAGGGCATGGAACCAGAAGGGGGGGTCAGAGAAACGCCTCACGAGCTCCTTCGCGCCGTAGACCTGCACTATGGTGTCGCAGAGCAGGCCGCCCAGTTCGACCATCCTCCTGTACAGGTATTCCGGCGGGTGGCCGTAGTGGAGGGGGGGAGGAGCGAGAAGCCTGTCCTATTCACGCCATGCCAGTGCTGAAATGCATATAAGGCATTCCCATCGCTGCGCAGCCACAAAAATTTTAAGATCGGGGGGGAGGCCATCACACCCTATGGCGGAGTTCAAGTGCTACGTCTGCGGAAAGAAGGTGCTGACCGGCGAGAAGTTCACCTTCACCAAGAGCGGGTCCGTGCACTACGACTGCTTCATATCCGAGAGGAGAAAGCAGGTGAGCGATGACAAGCAGGAGCAGCTCAGGGCCCTCTCGATCATACTCGACATAGAGCTTCAGCACCTCCTGAACGTGCTGTCAATAAAGGTGGACGATGAGAAGGCGCAGGAGATCGTCAAGAAGAAGTACAAGGATATAGAGGCCGCTGCGGGTGACACGACCAGGCAGATAAGTGCCCTCTGATCACCTGCCGCCTTTCTTTTCCTCTTTTCCGGTCTGCTTCTTCTTAAACTCGGTGTACCCGCACCGCCCGCACGATAGCCTGTCCTCGTGCTCCGCGAGGAACACGCCGGGGGGGCCACACCTGGGGGGGCAGTACCTCCTCTCCCTGACTACCTTTTCCCCCCCCTCAAGCTTGTACAGTTCCCTCTTCTGCATCCTCAGCTCGCCTCTTTCTGCTTCAGCCCGTTCCTTATCAGTTCGTAGTCAGGCTCGTACAGCATCGCGCTCTCCCTGTCCCTGTAGACCTTGGCGTAGCCGGTGATCGCGTGCTGCCCTGCCTCCTGCAGGTTCCTGTCCACTATGACCAGGCTGCTGTCCACTCCCAGGTTCCTGGCCAGCAGCTGCCTGACCTCGTCCCTCTTCGGTGTGGGTTCCCTGCCGAAGAGGACCCTGTAGCGCACTTCCTTCCTCTTCAGTAATACGTTGTCCCTTGTCTCCAATACCTTGAGCTCAGCCATTGACCATCATCTCCAGCATCCTCGTAACTCTATCCTTCTCCTCAGGCGTGACCCTTATGCATGCCATGCCAACGTCCGGGACGCCGTAAGCCACCACCGTATTGAGAGGTGCGTAAAAAATTATCGGGATCACCGCCAGGTCCTCCTCTCCCTCCACCTCGATCCTCTTTGGCCTGCCGGTGAGGAAGGCATCCCTTATCTCGATCATGAGGTCGTGGGATATGGTGCCCGCCTCGTTGATCACGCGGACTGAGCCTTCGATGTGCTTGAATGAGGCCTCGCCCCCCCTCTTCGTCTTGAGATCCACGACCTCAACGAAGGGCCTTATGCCTGCCCCCCCCTGAGCCTCTCGGTCGTCACGTCCCCCCCACAGACGCCACCATGGCCTCGGACCTCAGGTCTTCTGGGGGGGTGCAGATCCTGTGCTCGAACCTCGATACCCTTTCCCTGACACCGGGGGGGGCAGGACGAGCCTACTGCCTGACCTTAATTGCATACCTGCCCTTCTCCCTGTACCCTCCTGCCTCCGCTATGACGGAGTGCTCCGGGTCCTCGATGATCACGAAACCGGCCCACTCGTTTGTAGTCTTCTCCTCGGGGTGCACCGAGCACACCTCGTCAGTGGTGAGCCTCTTACACTTCCTGCATGCCCTGTACTCTGCCTTTGCCATGGCACATCACGCCTGTACCTTCTTCTCCGCAAGCCACTGGATCTTGCCTAGGCCCATCTGCTTCATGGTGAGGCCTATCCTGCTGTCGGCGATGGATGAGGAGCTCAGGTTTATGTGCACTATCTTCACCCTGACCTTGTCACCCACCTTCAGGTCCTTCTTGGTGTCCTTGCCTATGAACCTCTGGTTGCCCAGGTCTATGTCGATCCTGTCGTCCATGATCTGGCCTATGTGGAGCAGGCCCTCGAAGGGCCCGATCTTTATGAACGCGCCGAACTTCTGCACCGACACCACTGTGCCCTCGACGATCTCCTGCATTTCCGGATAGAATGCGATTGCCCTGTACCTTACCCTCTGGTAGACGCCACCGTCACCATGGACTATGGTGCCGTCACCCTCTGCGCTCACATCGGTCAGCGTGACAATGTAGCACTTGCCAAGGTTCCTGCCGGTCTTCTCATCGTTAACGTCAACAAGCTGGCCCTCCAGCTTCTCCCTGGCCACCCTCTCCACCACTTCATCGTAGTCCTCACCCAGGAGCTGGGGGGGCGGTATCCTGACAACTTCCTCATCATCAATCTCAACGTACATGTGTGAATCTTCAACCTCCCTGAGAACGTCCAGAGCGTACAGCTCCACAGGTAATCGCTCATGAAAACTTAACTTTTTGCCTCTCCCTCTGAAGTGCATGCATTATATCGGTACCGGCCATATACTCACCATGCTGTCAGAAGAGCTGGAGATGCTCAGGTCAAACGTCAGGGAGTTCGTCTCAAGGCATGTGGAGCCCATCGCCAGGGAGGTTGATGAGAGGGACGAGTTCCCCCAGGGAACTCTTCAGGGAGATGGGGAAGCAGGGATACCTTGGCATCACCGTGCCGGAGAGGTACGGTGGCTCTGGCCTGGGCTACACGGCACAGTCTGTGGTGCAGGAGGAACTCGGTTATTCCTCCGCATCGATAGCGCTCTCCTACGGTGCACACAGCAACCTGTGCCTTGATAACCTCTACAGGAACGGGAACGAGCACATAAGGGAGGAGTTTGTGCCCAGACTGTGCTCTGGCGAATGGATAGGTTCGCTCTGCCTCACTGAGCCGGGTTCCGGCTCCGATGCGCTTGCCATGAGGACAAGCGTCACAGAGGACAGGGGCGAGTTCGTCCTAAACGGGAGTAAGACGCTGATCACCAACGCGCCGTACGCGGACCTCATGCTTGTCTACGCCAGGGACGGGGACGGGTACTCCGCATTCGCTGTGAGGGCAACGGACAGGGGAGTTTCGAAGGGCTCGAAGTTCTCCAAGATGGGCATGCGCGGATCGCCCACAGGGGGGGAGCTGCACTTCCAGGACGTCAGGCTTGGCCCAGAGAGGCTCGTGGGCCAGAGGGGGGGAAGGCCAGGGACGTGATACTGAGCGGCCTGAACATGGAGAGGGTGATCCTGGCCTACCTGTTCCTGGGCCTCGGGAGGAGGGCCTTCGACATGGCCATGGCGTACAGCGTGCAGAGGAAGCAGGGTGGCAGGGAGATAAACGAGTTCGAACTGGTCGAGCAGAAGTTAGCGAACATGTACACTTACCTTAGGACGAGCAGGCTCCTGTGCGACGACGCGCTGGGGGGGCTGTGAGCAGGGACCCGATGGACGGCGTCGCGGCATCATCCGCCATATACTGGACAGCCGAATCGGCGGAGTACTGTGCCAGGGAGGCTGTGCAGGTGATGGGTGGCTACGGCTACATCAGGGATTCCGGGGCGGAGAGGCTCCTGAGGGACGCTGTCCTGGGGGGGCAGATAGGAGCGGGCACCAGGGAGATAAGGGAGCACGTGATCGCCAGGGGGGGCCTGGTTAAAAGGTATAAGAGAGAGGGCTCAATACGGATATGATGCTGTGCGTGAACTGCGGTGCCAGGGAAGCGGAAGGGGGGGGCCACTGTGCAGGCAGTGCACCGCAGCCCTCCTGGTCGTGAGGGAGGGGGGGAAGAAGCAGAGGATAGAGGTGTGCCCCCCCAAGTGCAGCTCCATCCACGTGGGCGGGAAGTGGTACAGCGCGGACAGCACCGCTCCGCTGGCCAGGCTCCTGGCATCGTCCTTCCACTTTGAAAACGCGTCGCATGTCAGGGTAGATGAGGCCAGCCTTGACCTGGGATCATCCACCATAAGGGGCAGGGCAACGGCCACAGTGAAGGGTGTCGATGTTTCACTGGACCTTGAGAGGGAGGTGTTCGTTGCCAGGGTCTCCTGCCGGTGTGCAACAGGGTCACTGGCTCCTACTATGAGAGCATACTCCAGATCAGGACGTATTCCGGGTCGAACAGGAAGCTTCTGGAGGAGGCACTCTCGGTGGTGGAGGAAACGGTCTCAGCGCGCTCAAGCGACCCCCTCGTCATTCATATCGAAGGTCGAGTGGCTGCCGGAGGGTGTCGACATATACATGGGCAGGAAGAACGATGGGCAGAGGGCCGCGGCAGCGCTGAGGTCGAGGTACGTGAGCACGGTCAGGGTCAGCAAGAGGCTCGCCGGCTACCGGGAGGGCAGGGAGTTCCACAGGTTCACATACAGCGTCAGGATCCTGGACCTGTCAAGGGGGGGACAGCCATTAACATGGGCGGGAAACACTACCTCTCTCGTCCATCTCCGGCTCTGCAGTCCACCTGGTGAACACCGGCGACTGGAGGGAGGAACAGGTTGCGCCGCAGGAGTTCTTCACAAGGCAGTGGGAGCAGAGCAGCGTGCAGCCGGAGAGGAGGCGCGGCCTCGTCCTGGCCAGGAGGCAGGGTGAGACAGACCTCATGGATATGTCCACGTACAGGGTCGTGACGGCCAGGGGGGGAGAGGCCCAGAGCGATGAGGTGGAATACATAGTCTTCAGGGAGCAGGCGTACATAATCTGAGGACACAACACTTAATCTATGCATTTGACCTAACGGTGCGGGTTGTCATGCAGATCAGGTCAGAGTGGGACACGCTGAGGGAGGTCATGGTGCACAGGCCGGAGGTGGAGATCGAGTACGCCATGCTCGCACCGAGGCCCTTCCTCTTCGAGAGGGTGTTCAACACAAGGATAGCGCTGGAGGAGCACCATAGGCTTGAGGATACCCTGAAATCACTGGGCGTCAGGTGCCTTGTCCTGAAGGACACGGTTGTCGAGACTGCGGATAGGGACAGGGCTTTCAGGGAGAAGCTGGAGAGGAGGATACTTGACAGCGTGCGCTTCTTCGGCTCCGTGCAGTCCGTGGAGGCGGCAAAGAGGGAGCTGGAGAGGAACGTGCACGAGATGGACTCGTCAACGCTCTTCAGGATCCTGACCCTGGAGCCCTCCATTGACCTGAAGAAGGACAATGGCTCCGTGGTGGAGTATCCCACAGTCTATTCCAACCTGCCACTTGCGAACCTCTACTTCATGAGGGACCAGCAGGCCGTTTCGCAGGCAGGCATAATCTTCGGCAACATGAGGAAGAGGCAGAGGGCCAAGGAGGCAGACATAACGGAGTTCGTCTTCAGGGAGGCCCTGGGCCTCAGGAACACCTTCAGGGTGGGCGGTGAGGGCACGTTCGAGGGAGGCGACTTCATGCCTGCAGGCGACTTCGCGCTCATAGGTACAGGGCCAAGGACGAACCTGCAGGGCGCAATGCAGGCAATGTCCTCCGGCCTCATGGACTTCGATGAGGTGGCCGTGGTGGACAACCCGGTCTACGACTTCATGGACAGGGAGAGAGACCAGATGGCCAACATGCACCTGGATACATTCTTCAACATAGCTGGAAAGGGCCTTGCCGTTGCTTCGGTGGAGCTCATGAAGAAGGCCAGGGTCTCGGTATACTCGAAGTCCCAGAGGGGGGGCAGGTACGAGAGGATGGCCGATACCACTCTGTATAACTACATCAGGCAGAACGGCTACGACATCCTGGACCTGAGCGTGGGCGAGCAGCTGTGCTACGCCTCCAACTTCCTCACGGTCTCGGACAGGAAGATAGTGGCCGTGGACACGCAGGGGGGTGGCCAGGAAGCTGATGGGTGCGGGCGTGCTTGGTGACCAGGTGCTTTCAATCCTGAGGAAGGAGCTGGACGGGCGCAGGATGTTCCCGGACAGCCAGGCGGTGAGGGACTTTGGCATCGATGTCGTGAAGCTCGACCTCAGCGAGCTCACTGGCGGGTACGGAGGGGGGGCGCACTGCATGACCGCGGCACTGGCCAGGTCGTAGGATCGAAAGGTTTAATTGTCGCTCAAAATTACGAAATATTCAAAATTCCACGCTTCACAGAGGGATTGGATGGCAAAGGAAAAGGTTCAGAAGAAGGCAAGGGACAAGTGGCGGGAGAAGGTATGGTTCACGATAATGGCGCCTGACTTCCTGGGCGGGAAGGAGATAGCCATGAGCCCGGCCGAGGACGGGGAGGCCATGGTGTCCAGGAAGGTGGAGGTACCGATATCAGACCTTACGGGCAACTTCAAGAGGGCCAACGCAAAGGCCATCTTCCAGGTCACGGGCTGCCAGGGCTCCAAGTGCTCCACACAGTTCATAGGGCACTACCTCAGCGACGATTACATAAGGAGGATGGTCAGGAGGAGGAAGGAGAGGATAGATATAATTAGGGACTACACGACCTCCGACGGGTCTGTTGTGACGTTCAAGGTCGTGATCGTGACTGACGGCAAGTTAACGAACACCAAGAGGCTCCAGATAAGGCACACCGTTGACGGGATGCTCGAGTCAAAGATCAGGGGGCATGGGCTTCCAGGACACCGTGCGCTACATAATAGGCGAGGACATATACAACGACATCATAGAGAGCACCAAGGACATATACCCCCCCATAAAGAAGGTGGAGCTCAGGAAGACAGAGGTGAAGGGCCAGTCCGTGCAACCGGCACAGGGCGAGCAGCAGCAGGAAGTGGAGACCGAGGCCCCTGCAGGTAGCTGAGAGAACAGGCAGGGAACCGGACCTCTCCCATATGGCCTCAGGGGGGGAGAGGCCATGGCACTTTTTCAAGCGTAGAGTTAATTTTTCATCGCCAGGCCTTTTCAAGTCCCGATACTGATAAGAGGAGTGAGGGGGGGATCGCTGGCCATGGGACCCACGGTGGCCGGATACGGCCAGTTCATAGAGAGGAAGAGCAGCCTTTCCTCGATGGAGATATTCGCCAGGGCCTCATCGGAGGCCATGGGCATGGCGGGCCTGTCCCCCGGGTGACATAGACGGGTTCCTCTTCGCCACAACGCCCGGGTGCGTGGAGCCTCCGGAGAGGATGATGCTAGCGGACCAGGTCGCCGGATACCTCGGCCTGCATGGCCTGGGCTACATGGAGCACCTGGACATAGGTGGCGCGTCATTCAACGCCATGGTTTTCAGGGCAGCGAGGGCTGTGGATGCGGGCCTCGCCAGGAACGTCCTGGTGCTCGGCGGCGGCAAGGGCAGCATGAGGAAGGAGGCGGCACTGGCCGGCCACAGCTACGAGAGGTATTACACCCCCCCAGCGGCCAGGGCAAGGGAATACCTGCCGCTCAGCGACTACGCAATCCTTACCTCACACTATAACACTGTGAATGGAGGTGAGGACAGGGGGGGCAGGGCCATGATAGCGGTGAGGGAGAGGGAGAACGCGAACCTGAACGGTGGGGGGGCCTTCTTCAGGGGGGGCCCACTGGATGCTGATGATATCCTCGAGTCCCCCGTTGTCTCTGACCCACTGCACCTCCTGGAGTGTGCCTCGCCCTCCGACGCGCCTCAGCCTTCATAGTGTCCTCCTCGGCCGGGTCTGACTGTTCCGTCTCGATCCTCTCCTATTCAGAGGCGCATGACCCCAGGCCGCTCTTCGAGAGGCCCGAAATGCTGAAGACGCCGGCACACAGGAGCATACCTTCGGCCATGTCCGCTGCCGGCGTGTCCGCAGGGAAGGTCGACCTCGTGATGCTCTACGACGCCTTCACGACCATGGTCATGCTGGAGGTGGAAGCGGCCGGGCTGGCGGAGAGGGGAAAGGGGTGGAAGTACGCGGAGGAGAACAGCTTCGGGCCGGAGTCGAGCACGCCTATCAACACTAACGGTGGCACGCTGAACACCACACAGCCAGCTTTCATGAGCGGGGGGGGCGTGATACTGCACGAGGCCCTCGAGCAGCTCTGTGGCAGGGCGGGCAGGAGGCAGGTGAAGGGCGCCCAGAGGGCCATGGTGAACGCCATAGGCGGCATCATGAACCACTCCACCACCATAGTGCTGGGGGGGGTGTGAGCCGTGCTGCTGGAGATCGAGGAGAAGTATATGGAGCGGAGCGCTCTGGCCTCCTGCCCTACTGCGTGTGCAACATGTGCGGCCACAGGTTCTTCCTGCCTAGGGCCCACTGCCCAGCCTGCCTCTCCAGCGACGTATCGGTCACTGCGTCTGATGTCACAGGTAAGCTGGTTGCGTTCACGGTCATAAGGAGGGTCTTCAGCGAGCCAGTTGCGGTCGGCATTGCTGACTTCGGTGGCCTCCTGGTGCACGGTAACATGACGACCGCGGAAGGCCTGGCCGTGGGCATGGAGGTCAGGGTCGCCGGCGCATCCACGTCAGGGTCGCCTCTCCTGGCCCCTGCAGGGCGCACTACGTGACGGAGAGCCCACCGTCGATGACGTATGTTTGGCCGGTGATGTATGAAGCGCGGTCTGAGCAGAGGAAGAGGGCCAGGTCCGCGACGTCCCTGGTCGTCGCAAGCCTGCCAAGCGGTGCCCTCCTGGACACCGCCCGCCTGAACTCCTGCGGGTCAATGGAAGACTGCTCAGCGTACCTCCTCACCATGTCAGTCTCGGCCCAGCCTGGAGCTATGGCGTTAGCCCTGACCCCCCCGTAGCGCCCGTACTCCGCAGCAATGGACCTTGTGAGCATGATGAGTGCGGCCTTGGAGGCAGAATAGGGCATGCCGTTGTGCACCGGTATTAACCCGCCCAGAGATGCTATGTTCACTATGGACCCCCCCTGCGCTGGCCCGCCATCTCCCTCAGTGCATGCCTGCACATCAGGAACGCACCGGTGAAGTTCACCCTCATTATCCTGTCAAGGTCAGCCGGTCTATGTCCGCCACCGGGGCTGGCCTCCCGTCTATGCCGGCGTTGTTGATGAGTACATCCACAGACCCGAAGGACTCCCTGGCCAGCCTCACGGCGGATGCGCAGTCCCCCCCGTCCAGGGAGACGTCTGTGCGGAGGAAGATGGCCTCGCCCCCCCGGAGTCCCTTATCATCCTCTCCGTCTCCCTACCCGCCGCCTCGTTGAGTTCGGCAACGACGACCTTCGCGCCCTCGGAGGCGAAGAGCAGTGCTATCTCCCTCCCTATGCCGCTGCCTGCACCTGTCACTATGGCGCTCCTTCCCCCCCTGATCCCTTCCATGGTGTGAGAAGGGCACGGTGGTAGAGAAATGTAACCCTTCCGGGGAAGCAGGGGGGGGAGGAAAAATGGATGGTTTCGGTGATCTTTATATACAGTGTTATGTTGATTATAATATGCCGGAATATAATTATCAGCTAATACTGAAGAATATCTTTCCATCGGCAATGTGGGACCACCCGGACCAGGAGATAGTGTACAGGGAGCTGAGGCGGTACAGACTGGCGCAGTTCTACGACAGGGTGTCAAGGCTGGCATCCGGGCTCTCAAAGATCGGGGTGAGGATGGGTGACAGGGTCGCTGTGCTTGACTGGGACACGGACAGGTACATGGAGGCGTACTACGCGATACCCATGATGGGTGCCGTGCTGCACACGGTCAACATAAGGTACCCGCAGGACCTCATATTCTACACCATGCAGCACGCGGAGGACTCGTTCGTCATACTCAGCGAGGAGTTCCTGCCCGTGATAGAGAGGACATCGAACCTCTTCAGCTTCGTTAGGGGCTGGATCGTCCACTCCGACACGAAGAAGGAGGTGAAGACCTCTCTCCCCCCCAACGTCTACCAGTACGAAGACCTTGTGTCACATTCGGAACCATACGAGTTTCCGGACCTGAGTGAGAACACCACTGCCACGATATTCTACACCTCGGGCACAACGGGCCTGCCGAAGGGTGTGACCTTCACTCACAGGCAGCTGGTGCTTCAGGCCATGGCCAACTCCCTGGTGGGCAACAGGAACCCGCTGCACCTGAACGAAGACGACGTCTACATGAGCCTGGTGCCAATGTTCCATGTGCATTCATGGACAATGCCCTACTTCGTCGTGATCTCGGGCAACAAGTACGTGCTGCCCGGCCGCTTCGACGTGAAGAGGGTCCTCGATCTCATCAAGAATGAGGGCGTGACCTACTCCTTCATGGTCCCGTCGATCCTCTACATGATACTGACGCACCCGGAGGTCGACCAGTACAGGGACTACCTGAGGGGGGGCTGGAAGGTATCGGTCGGTGGCTCGGCCCTCCCCAAGGGGGGGCTCGCTGAGATGGCCTCAAAGTTTGGTATAACCACCATAGGCGGCTACGGCCTATCGGAGACGTGCCCGGTGCTCACCGTTGCGACCTACACCAGGAGTGTTAAGGCAATGAGGGAGGAGGAGCAGATCGAATACAGGATAAGCACGGGGATCCCGCTGCCCCTTGTTAACCTCAGGGTCGTAGATTCCAATGGCAAAGACGTTAAGAGGGACGGTAAGACCATAGGGGGGGAGATAGTTGTCAGGGCCCCGTGGCTCACGAAGGAGTATTACAAGGACCCGGAGAAGACGCAGGCACTGTGGAGGGACGGCTGGCTACACACCGGCGACCTTGCCACCATAGACACGATGGGATACCTGCACATAGTGGACAGGGAGAAGGATGCAATCAAGAGTGGAGGAGAGTTCATACCCTCTCTCCTCCTGGAGGACATAATATCCCTGGCGCCCGGGGGGGTGGGCGAGGTTGCGGTGGTGGGGGGGAAGCACGACGAGAAGTGGGGCGAGAGGCCCGTGGCCTTCGTCACGAAGAAGGGAGACGTGACGGAGAAGTCCATACTGGAGTTCCTGGAGAAGCAGGCATCCGCGGGCAGGATACAGAAGTGGTGGATACCAGACAGCATAGTCTTCGTGGACAGCATGCCCAGGACGAGCACAAACAAGATCGACAAGAAGGAGCTCAGGAAGGTCCTGGAGGCAGGGGGGGTCAGGGGGGGGTGAGGCCCTCACTGCCACCGGATCTCGTGCCTCCGTCGCTGGAAGAGTGCACCCGGATGGCGGATCGGTTCTGGGAGCACCCTGTCACACCCCCATGAGTCCGTCCGTGCCTCCGGCACGCCCCTTGCCCCATACTTTTCCTGTGGTCCCCCCCTGCTGAAGCCGCGCATGTGGCCTGGGTCCCCCCCATGCAACCCGTGCCCTGTTGGACAGGGACATCGGGGCCACCTTCCGGGCCACTGCTGTCAGGTAGTTGCTGTTTCATGGGGTCTGTCTAGAGAGGCCCAGGGGAAAAGGCAAGGGCCGTTACGCACCTCTGCCACCTGTGCCCGTGGGGGCCCTGCAGCATGGCCGGATCGGGGAGAACAGTATGGTCATCCCTGCCGGGAACTCGCGCTACCCGGGTGGGGCAACGGTTCAGTGGGTGTCAGGCCCGTTCAAGCTGTCCCAGAATAGCAGTTCGAACCTGCAGGTTTCCCTGAACACCCCGGCGGCTGTTTTCTGATCTCCCTGCATCCCCTCCACCATTTCCCTGAGGCGCTCAACGTACTCGCAGAATTCCCTTGAAGACCAGTGGGACGAGAGCCTCACAAGTACCGGGTGCTGGGACTTTCCTGAAAGCCACTTCCAGGCCTGGTAGTAGGCCCATTCCTCTGCAAACAGTGCCACAGCCCCCCCGTATACGAAGTCCATGGAGGTGGCCAGGTGGTTCAGGAAGGAGACGTAGGAAACAGTGGCCATTGAAGGCTCACGGCCCAGGTCCACCCCCCCCAGGTCCCTGGAGACCTCCAGGAAGATGGGCACTTCCATTGTGGCGAGGCGGTGCGTGGACTCCAGGAGGAAGTCCAGGTGCCCTTCCGGGGGGGCCCTGCTCGCCAGGGCCAGCATGAACCTGATGGCGCCCCCCCTGACGAAGTGGTAGTCTTCCAGCACCCACGGTCTGAGGGAACCGGGGTCTCCCACGACCTTCACCATGTACGGGTGTGGTACGAACCTGGCCCACACGTCCCTGTTTTCACCGATAAGCCGTTCAGTGTCCACCCTCATATCCGGCCAACACAATAGCGGCGAGGCTTTATACTTTAGTGCCGGGGCCACAGTTTGCACTCCATGGCCCGTGTGGGGGGCCGGAGAGTGCCAGCCGTATGGCAGGGTCCATCAGGATACTCATTGAAGCACCGCAGCCGGGACACAAAGCACGGGCCTGTGACCATCAGAGCATCGCATCACGTTATGGTGGAGGTGTGTCACGGCGGTGCGGTCACGGTGTGACCACCTGCCTGCCAAGCACCTGGCCGCTGTGGAGGGCCTGCAGGCCAGCGTATGCATCGTCCAGGGGCATCCTGGCCGTAACTGGCTTCCTGTAGTCGATCACACCCTTCCTGGCGAGCGCCACCACCTCGTGCTGCTCCGCCAGGGTCCCCCCCACATAGGAGCCGGATATGTTCCTCTCCAGCAGCACCGTGGAACCTGGGGGGGAGATTGTATCCGTCTTCCCGCTGCCCATGAGGCCCACCAGTACGTATATCCCGCCCTTGGCCAGGGCACGTATGTATGTGGATAGCGTGCCGGAACCCACGAGGTCTATGACTGCACGCAGCCCAGACCCGTGGGTCTCGGCCCTGATGCTGGACAGCACGTCGCCGTCGTGGGGGGGCACGATGTGGCTGTCCAGCGGGGGGGTGATACTGGATACGAAGTCGACGGCGCTCTCCTTCATGTCTATGCCGATCAGGTTGGCCTGGGGGCAGAACTTCCTTATGTACTGGGCAGCGTACGCCCCCCCCAGCCCACCGAGGCCTATGACCGCCACGTAGTCGTCCGGGCGGACGTACGGCGCTGCCTTCCTCACCGCCCTGTACGTTGTGAGGCCTCCGCAGGTCAGGGGGGGTGCAGCGGCCGCCAGGTCTGAAATGCCAGATGCATTTATCAGGTACCTGTAGTGGGGGGGTACCAGGTAGTATTCCTGGAAGCCCCCCGTCCGTGTGGATGCCTGGGACAAGGGGGGGGAATCCGAGAGGTTGGTGAGGCCCTCTGCTGTGAACATGTCGTCGTGCTCCCACTGCCACGCGTAGACCAGAACGCCTGTGCCCTCCCTGAAGGCGTCTGGTACCCTTTCCCCCCCTACCCTCTCAACCACGCCCGCGATCTCGTGGGACTGTATGTGCGGGAGCCTCCTGGGGGCCCCCCCGGTCGAGGACCACACGCCCTCCCAGACATGCACGTCGCTGTGGCAAATGCCCGCGCCCACCACCCTTATAAGCACCTGTTCTCCCCCCCTGGGCTCCGGCGTTTCGGCAGTACCGGGGGAGAGGGGGCTTCCTGAACTCTGTCAGGTACACTGCCCTGTGCCTTCCTTCGTCTGGCATGTGCATGAATACGCCTCACTCGTTTGTTAGGTTTACCCTCAATAGGAAGACTGCACACATTCCCCCCCATGCGGGGGGGCCGTCCAGGAGCAGCACGGGGGGGGTTTGAGACCACCGGCCATGGCCGGAATAGAAAACGCAGGAACCCCCGATCGCACCAAGGGAAAGTTTTTTGATGTGGTGTGGGACTGAGGCAGTATGTTCGAGATAAGGGGGGGAAGACCGCTGTGGTTACAGGTTCCGGAAGGGGGGGCATAGGCCGTGACATAGCAGTGCAGCTGGCCAGGCTCGGGGGGGCAAGGGTCGTTGTGAACGTCAAGAAGAGGCAGGAGGACGGAAAGGAGACGCTCAACATGGTGCTGGGCTACAGCGACGGGATCCTGGTACAGGCCGACGTCTCCAGGAGGGACGGGGGGGCCAGGACACTGGTCAGGGAAACACTTGACGCCTTCGGGCAGGTGCACATCCTCGTGAACAACGCAGGGCTCGGCATAGGCGCACCGTTCCTTGATGCGGACGACGCGCTGATAGACAAGATGGTCTCAACCAACCTGATGTCCGCCGTCTACTGCTCGCAGGAGTTCGCCAGGGTCATGCAGCCCGGGGGGGCTGCATAGTCATGATGGCCTCCATGGCGGGCGTGAGGCCAATGTCCATGCTCTCGCTCTACGGCATATCCAAGGCCGCGGTGATAAAGCTGGCGGAGTACCTTGCGCTCGAGCTCGCGCCGAAGAGGATCAGGGTGAACGCCGTGGCGCCCTCGGTCGTGAGGACGAAGATGGGGGGGAGAGCCTGATAGAGTTCCTCGGCCTCGACGATGAAGAATACGGCATGAAGCACACGCTCACGGGAGGATGATAACGGTGGAAGAGGTCACCGATGCTGTGCTGTTCCTGATCCGGTCGGAGAGCATTACAGGCCATACCCTCATGATCGATTCCGGCCAGGCCCTCATGAGCGAGCTGAGCCTCGCCAGGCTGGGGGCCGGCCAGGAGTGATCAGATCTCTCTATCGATACCTGCAGCGAACCTGGCGAGTCTCTTGCTGTCCGTGTAGTCGTAGGACCTGAAGAGCTCCAGGACGCTCGCCTCTATCGATCCCTCCGCGTGGATCATGGCGGCCGTGTAGAGGGCGCCGAACGATGACAGTATCTCCCTGGTCAGGGCGATGAGCCGTGCCCTCTCCATGGGGTCAGAGCCTTCCTGCCCTTCAAGTACTTTGCAACCAGTTCCCCCCAGTTCACCTGAGAAGTCCTGGGATGAAGGCATGGTGGAGGCCAGCCCTCCAGCGACGTCCACAAGCGCCTTAACCATGTCAAGGTAGCCTGTGTTCGCAACCAGCTTGCCGACGTTGGTGAACACCGTGTCGGGTATTGCTATGCCGGTCTCCCTGTCCACCCTGCAGTTCACAGCTGCTGCTATGGCGGTGGCCCTTAGGAGCTCCTTGTACCTTATGGCCTCCACCACATCCCTCCTTATGTGGGACCTGTCGTCCACGCCGTTGTACTCGGCCAGCAGCTTGGCCAGGCCGGTGAACAGGTCACCTATGCCTGCCCTGTATGATATCGCCGTGAACCTGTGGAACGTGGGGAACATGAGGGAGAGCGCGCTGGCGGCCCTCCATTCGCCCGCTAGGAAGACCCTGTCCCAGGGGGGGACAAAGACATCGTCGAATACCGTAAGCGATTCCGTCTCAATGTTCTCCCGGCCCAGTACGAACCAGGGGGGGTCTGTGAGCGCGGCCTCCGCAGCGGGCTCGGGCTTTGCCACCATCTTCAGCCCGGGCGCGTTCGCCGGCACGGCGAAGGCCACAGCATAGTCGGAGTCCTCCTGCGACATGGCCCTGGTGGGCAGCACTATTATCTCGTTCGATACCGGGGCCTGCGTTGTGTGCGACTTCGCACCCCCCCTTACGACTATGCCGTCGCTCCTCCTCTCCACTATCCTCACGTACATGTCAGGGTCTTCCTGCTCGTGGGGGCCTCAGCAGCCTGTCACCCTTCACGTCCGTCTGCGCCACCGCGATTGCGGGGTCCGTGTCTAGGACGTGGGAATAGTACCTCTGGACCCTGCTGCTGTAGTCCGTTCCGGCCTCCCTGTCAACCGCCTTCGATACTATCATGAGGGCGAAGAGCGCGTCGCTGCCTATTGCCTTGATTATGTTGAAGGTACCCCCCCGGCCCATCCTCGTTGTCCTGTAGACGAGTTCGAACCTCTCCATCAGGTCCTGGCTGCTCCTGGGCACGGTGAAGAACCTGCTTACCTCCGTGCTCTCTGTCCTGTGCAACCGTCAGTGCCCTCGTCTCCGGGGGACGCCTGCCACCGGTAGACCAGTGACGCGTGCCTCACAGCGGCTGACAACACCTGGTGCGATGTTATGTCCTCCACCTTCTTCCCCCCCCTGTAGTACACGGAGCGCCCGTCCCTGAGGCTGCTCATGTATTCACTATCGGTCCTGAGCATGGCACATCCATGTTCCCATGGGATCGGACGTTAATAATGGTTGTATGCAGTGCAACGTCCGGGAACCCCCCCCGGTCATGCCTCCCCCCCTGCAGGCCCATGCGTCCCGGCAGGTCCAGCTGCAGTAAAATGTTTGTATTCAAATTCGAATTATAATTGAAAAATGTAGAACGCTAATAATTTTGTTAAGGAAACAATTAAATATATGGAATAACCTGTTTTCTCGGGTGCAAAAGTTGCCAGAGGAGAACAGGTCATGGGTATCGGTCGTGGCGCTCGCCAACACAGGCTTCGGCTTCACACTGTTCCTTGATGGCTTCATATACACGGGCCTGGTGCCGGAGGCCCAGGCACTGGGAATGCTTGTGTTCAGCCTGATATTCATGATAGGCCTTGGCTACTTCATTGCGGGCGTGATCGAACTGAGGCTCGGCATGCACAACACCGGCTATGTGGTTATGGCGTACAGCGTCTTCGGCTTCGTCATAGGGTCGATATACCTTTTCTCGTACGGCCTGAAGCTCTTCTACCCACCGTCGCCAACGGTGATGCTTGCCTTCTGGATCTTCTGGATATTCGTTTCCGCTCTGTCCGGCGTCATACTCAGGCCGCTTGGAAGGATAGTCTCCATTAACCTCTACTGGCTCGCCGTGACCTTCGCCCTCTTCGCGGCTGCCGGCTACGGGAACCCAGTAGTCGAGCTTGTGACCGGAATAGTGGCATTCGCACAGGGGGGGATACTGAACTGGTACATTGTGGCGGGCGTGGTCGTGAACACGACTTACGGAAAGATGCTGGTGCCGATGAGGTAAGTACATAAAATAAATAAATATCATTTTCTCAATGTAAGCGCATGGCCTCCAGGGTATCCGTCATCGGGTTCGGCACCATGGGCTCCGGAATAGCAGAGGTATTCGCACTCAGGGGCATGGACGTACGCGTGTACGAGGTGTCGGACGCTGTCTTCGGACAGAACGTTAAGGCGGTCAGGTCGAGCGTTGAGAGGCTCAGGCAGAGGGGGGGCATAACTGCCGAGGGGGGGCCAGACGACGTCCTGGGCAGGATCAGGAGGGCCGGCAGCATCGAAGAGTGCGTCAGGGACAGCGAGGTTGTGGTCGAAGCGGTCAACGAGGACGCAGCGCTGAAGCGTGATGTATTCAGGAAGGTCTCCATGGCGGCACCAGGTGGTGCAGTCCTCTCCACGAACACGAGCTCCATATCCATAACGTACATACAGAGAGCGGCCGAGAGGCCGGAAAGGGTCGCAGGCCTGCACTGGTTCAACCCCCCCCGGTCCTCATGCGGCTGGTCGAGGTGGTCAGGGGGGGCGACCTCACCTCGGACAGCACTGTCGAAGCATTAGAAGCATTAGGCAGGGAGGTGGGGGGGAAGGAGGTCGTGGTGTGCAGGAGGGACATAAGGGGGGGCTTCATTGGCAACAGGATCATAAGGGCCATGAAGTACCACTGCACTCTCCTGGTGAGGAGTGCAAGGTACACCGTGAGGCAGATCGATGCCTCACTGGTGCACGGCATAGGCATGCCGCTGGGCATATTCGCGCTCACAGATTTCACGGGCGGGCTGGTGCTTGAGAGCCAGGAGAGCAGGACATACGCGGAGATCGTCAGGGAGGTTCCGGGGGTATGAACCTTCCCTGGGGGGGTACCACAGAATGTTCATGCACTACCTCTCCCTGGTTGCACCTATGGTGCAGGAGGGGGGCGGACAGGGTACAGGCAGGGCCGGGGCTTCTATGATTACCCGGGCCCGGGGGGGGTATGGGAGAGGCCTGAACTCCGGCCCGAGGAGGCGGAGGGTGTTGAGGAAGTCCATATCCTGGCTCCGGTCTACAACCAGGCGGAACACATGGTGCGCCACGGGGGGGTCTGCAACGAGGGAGACATCGAGAGGGCGCTCAGGTACGGGTTCAACGTGTCCCGGCCACTGATGCCGTATGTGAGGGAGAGGTTCGGGGGGGAGTGGGCCGTGGAAAGCACCCTCAGGGAGTTCTCTGATACCTACAGTATGGTGCAACCGTTCTACTCGAGGGGGGGTGAGTGGTGATGGATAGCGTACTCTTCTCAAAGGAAGGGCAGCTGGCCAGGATAGTTCTGAACAGGCCAGAGAAGCTCAATGCCATCAGTGTGGAGATGCGGCACGCCATGATGAGGATGCTGGATGAGGCTGAGGGTGACAGTGAGGTCAGGGCCTGTCCATATCTGGGAACGGCAAGGCGTTTTCTGCAGGGGGGGCAGACGTCTCAGACCTGCATGGCATAGCCTCTAAGAAAAGCCTGGAGGAGAGGGAACAGGCCTCCAGGGGGGGCGACACGATCACGGACCTGGGCATGAGGATAAGGTCACTGGACATCCCGGTGATAGCGGAGGTGCACGGCTACTGCCTGGGTGGCGGGTTCGAGCTCGTCCAGTTCTGTGACATGGTCTACTGCACCGAGGACGCTGTGTTCGGGCAGCCAGAGGTAAGGATAGGCATCATACCCGGGGGGGGCGGTGGCACGCAGAACCTCCCGAGGATCGCGGGGGGGCAGAGGGCAGCGAGGGAGATGGTGTTCACCGCCAGGAGGATCGGTGCCCAGGAGGCCCTGCGCCTGGGCGTCGTGAACAGGGTGTTCGGGGGGGGCCAGGATGAGATGCACAGGTACGTCATGGACACTGTGAGCGAAATATCGCAGGCGCCGAGGGTCACCATAGCGTATGCCAAGAGGGCCATGAACGCAACGCTCAGCACGCCCATCCAGGACGGCCTGGCGTTCGAGAGGCACCTGGTCAAGGCGCTCTTCGGGTCTCCGGAGACGGAGAGGCTGATGTCCGCCTTCCTCTCAAGGCAGGGTCACAGGTAGCCGGACCTGCGGCCGAAGATGGCGGTGGACGCGACCTCCAAATCCAGGTCAGGCCTGACAAGGAGGGCCTCCAGGGCGATCACGTCCCTGTAGAACCTCTCCACGCCGGTCTGCTGGAAGTACCCGTAGCCCCCGTGGGCCTGCAGAGCCAGGTCCGTGGCCTCCCTTGATACAGTGAGTGCTGCGTGCTTGAACGCGGCCTGCCTTGCTGGGTCCACTGACCTTATGGTGGGCAGCATATCGGTCAAGAGGGCAACAGTGCCGGAGAGGAGTGCCAGGCGCCCGCCGATCACGCCCAGGTCGCTGAGGCTCTGGCCGAACGCCTTCCTGCTTGACGCGTATTCAACAGCCCTGCCCAGGGCGGCACCGGCCATGCCCAGGGCCATGGCCCCCCCTATCTCGGGGCCCAGGCGTGACAGGAACATGGGCGAGCCACCGCTGTTTCCGAACTCATGTACGGATAGCACCTCCACCACCTCAATGTCACCGGTGCCAAGTGCCCTGAGCCCCCCCAGCGGGACTTTCGTCCCCCCCATGTCCCTGCGCACACCCTCAAGGAGGAATGCCCTCTCCCTGCGTATCGCGATGAATTGCCGGGAACCTGGACCGACGACACCCTGGAGCAGAGAGCCCCCCCGCTCCACGGTGTCCCCCCCGGATGAGGCGTCTATGTGCAGGCCGGGCGGCCGCAAGCCACCAGGGCCGGTCTTCACCCTGTCCCAGGCGCTCTCGAAGAGGGGGGGCAGCATGGAGCAGAGAGCCACTGTCTGGAGGGCAAGGGAAGGGCTACGCGCTGCTGTGTCATGGATCACGTACAGGTAAGCTTCGTCTCCCAGGCCAGGCCCACCAAGCCTCTCTGGCAGGCCGCAGGTCAGGAAGCCCATCTCGGTGAACTGTCTGATGAAGCCCTCCTGGAACCCGGATTCTTCGGATTCCTCCAGGTCCGCCGCGTGCCCATCGAGGAACTCCCTGAGGGAGTTCCTCACCATCTCCACCTCCTCAGATGGCATCGAAGTCGAGACCTCCCCCCCTGAGGACTTCCCTGGCAATGACGAGGTCCTCTATCTCGCTCGTGCCTCCCATATGGGCATTATGCGTGCGTCCCTCAGGAACCTCTCCGCCCTTCCGCTTATGCCCGACTGGCCCAGGTACCGTACGACCTCACTGGACACCTGGACCGCCACCTCGCTGGCGAACTTCTTGGCCATGCTGGAGAGTGCCGGGTTTGCCCTGCCGTCCTGGGCCTCCTCAGCTGCCCTGTACGTTATCGCCCTTGCCAGGGACACCCTGGTGAAGAGGGAGGAGAGCAGTGACATGCCGTGGCCCTTCCTCATGTGCTCCAGGCGGCCACCACGCACCTCTCCGACAAGTATGTCCATGGCCCCCTCGGCTATCCCGAGGGACATTGCGGCCACGTTTATCCTTGACCTGTTGAAGAACTCCATGACATGGTAGAATCCCATGCCCACCTGCCCGAGCACGTTCTCCTCGGGCACCCTGCACCCGTCCAGGACGACCTCCGTGGTAACCGAGGGCCTCACACCCATCTTGCCCCCCCTGAGCCTCGTCGCCTCCAGACCCGCTGTGCCCCCCCTGTCGACTATGAAGAGCGTGAGGCCCCCCCTGTGCCTCTTCTCCTCCACCGATGTCCTGGCCAGGACGATGAGGTAGTCTGCCACGGAACCGTTAGTGATGAACATCTTCCTCCCGTTCAGCACATAGAATCCGCCCTCCTTCCTTGCCTCAGTCCTCACCGATGCAACGTCACTGCCCCCCCCGCCGGCTCCGTGACGGCAAGGGCGGAAATGGCCTCTCCCCCCCTCACTGACCTGTCAAGGTACTCCCTCTTCTGCCGCTCGTTCCCGAACATTGCCACCAGCTCTGAACCGAAGAGGGGCTGCTCCACAGCGGTCAGGCCAAGGCCCGGGTTCACTTTGCAGACCTCCTCAATCACGGCAACCCTTGTCATGACGCTCCCGGTCAGGTAGTGGAGGAGCGGCCTTGCGGCCCTGCGTATTTCCTCCGGGTATGCCCCCCCTTCGTCCTCATAGGCCTCAGTACCTGGGCCTGTGAGCTCACGGAGGGCAAAGGCCCTGGCCTCCTCCCTGGCCCTCAGGATTTCTGGTCCGTTCCACCTGCCCATGTTACCACCCCCCCATCAAGGATCCTGGATGCGACCCCGTGGGACGTCAGACGCTGTGGCTCAGGTTGTCCACACGCCCGCCGTCGACAACGATTACCTGGCCGTTCATGTAGGACGAGGCACCGGAGGCCAGGAAGAGGACAACGCTGGCAATGTCCTCCGGCCTGCCAGTCCTGCGCAGTGTGGTCCTGGAACGGAAGTGTTCCCTCGTGGCCTCAACCTCTTCTTGGCTCCTGCCACCTACGGTCATGTCAGTCTCCACCCAGCCAGGTGCTATGCAGTTGACCCTCACGCCTGTGCCCGAGAGGTCGAAGGCTAGCCTCTTGGTGAACGCGATCACGGCTGCCTTGGTCATGGCGTAGAAAGTTGTCCCCGGCGCAGCCGTGCCTATCCCGGCATTGGAGGCTATGTTCACAACGCAACCTTCGCTTGACCTGAGGTCGTCCAGGAACTCAAGCACTGTGTATACGGGCCCCCATCATGTTGACGCCCACCATCCTCCACATGAGCTTGTCATCGTAGTGCTCCAGGTCCATTGGGTAGAGCACGCCGGCGTTGTTCACCAGTATGCTTACCTTGCCCAAGTCGCGGTGTATCTCCTCCGCCATCCTGTGCACATCTTCCCTCTTCGATACATCAGCGTGGTATGCCCTGCCCCCCCCGACTCTCTCCGCGGTCTCCACGGCACCCTCCCGGTCCCTGCTGTAGTTCACAGCGACCCTTGCCCCAGCTGCGGCCAGCGCCTCGGCCACTGCCCTGCCGATGCCCCTGCCGGAGCCGGTAACCAGGGCGACCCTGCCATCCAGGATACCAGGCATGCCTTTTAATACGTTCACAACTAGATACGGTTTTCCATGCCCCCCCTGGACGCCGTGGGCGTGGGTGCACCGCTCAGACGTGAGACCTGAGCGTTCCGCCATCGACAACTATGAACTCCCCCCCGTTTATGTAAGATGCCGCTGGCGAACACACGAACGCCACTACCCGGGCCACCTCCTCCGGCGTTGCTATCCTGCCCACAGGTATCTCCCTCTCGATGTCCCTGGTTATTGCCTCGACCGGTATGGACAGCCTCTTCGACCGGTACTGGAGGAGCTGGGACTGCCTGTTCGTCATCACGTAGCCCGGCCCGATGCCGTTCACCCTTATTCCCCCCCTGGGCCCGAGCTCGAAGGCCAGGGTCTTTGTGAGGCCTGCTATGGCTGGCCTCATGGCATTGGAGATCGCAAGGTTGGGCAGGAACTCCTTGGACGACCTGGACATCATGTTCACTATGCACGAGCCAGGCCCCCCCATGAGGGGCAAGGATGACCGGACGAGCCGGACAACGCCCATGAAGAGCGAGTTGAACGATGCGACCCACTGCTCGTCGGTTATGTCCAGAAACTGGCCCGCGGGCGGGCCACCGGTGTTCGTGACCAGGATGTCAATGCTCCCGAGCCTTGAGGAGAACTCTGCCACGAGAGAGGATATCGAGGTCGCGTCTCCGGTGTCCACGGTGGCCGGTATCACTTCCACAGAGTGCCTTGAGGATATCTCCGACGCTGCCCTAGTTATGCGTTCCCTGTCCCTCGACGCCACCATGACCGTGCAGCCCTCGGATGCGAGGACGTCCGCAATGGAGAAGCCAATGCCATCGCTGGCGCCTGTGACCAGGGCCTTCTTACCCCTGAGCCCGAGGTCCATGGCCTGCCATTGCTAAGTGGTATTTTACAGGATCTGGGAGGGTGAACGATTGCGATCTCATTAACTGCATTCACTTGTCCCGGGAAGGCCCCCCCGGCAGATGCCAAATTTTATTATCACCCGCAGGCTGTATGACCGATGTCATACACAGCCGAGATCAGCAGGAGGAACCCCGGGCTTTTCATATTCCTCCTTGACCAGTCAAGGTCAATGAGCCACAGGATCGCAGGCGGAAAGAGGTCCAAGGCAGAGGAGGCCACCGATGCCATAAACAGGCAGATCTACGAGCTGGTGAACAGGTGCACTAAGTCCGATGGCATCCGTGATTACTTCGAGGTTGGCATTATAGGCTACGGCTTCAGGAAGGGGGGGGAGGCTGCATCGTTACTGGTCAACAGGAACCTGGTGCCCATATCGGAGATGGACTCCCTGATCCTAAGGATGGAGACCAGGAAGCAGGTGATAGACGGGGAGGAGGTTGACTTCGAGTTCCCCCCCATCTGGTTCGAGCCCGTGGCTGCCAGCGACACGCCCATGGTCAGGGCACTGTCACTAGCGGAGGAGTGGGCCAGCGCCTGGGCATCGGAACACCAGTCCAGCTTCCCACCGGTCATAATAAACATAAGCGACGGCGATTCCACTGACGGCGACCCGGTGCCAGTGGCGGAGAGGATCATGGGCATAAGTACCGATGACGGGAACGCGATGATATGGAACTGCCACCTCTCTGAAACGAAGACCGACCCGGTCTCGTTCCCCCCCTCAGACCCCCCCGGGCAGCTCCCACCTGACAAGTACGCGAGGCAGATGTTCTCCATGTCCTCCCTTATACCGGAGAGCATGGTGGCCATAGCCAGGGAGGAGTACAGGGACGTCAGCGAGGGGGCCAGAGCCTACGTGTTCAACGCGCAGCTGGAGGACCTGATCAAACTGTTGGACATAGGCACCAGGGCCATAACGAACCAAATGAGGTAGATGCAGGCAATACGAGGGAGCGTCCCCCCCAAGGCGGGCAACAGGCCCGAGGAGAACGAGGACGCCTGGGCCTGTGCCGGGGGACAGGGGTATGTTCTCTGTCTCCGACGGGGCCAGCGAGTCCATATTCTCCGGCCTCTGGGCCAGGATACTGGTCGAGAGGGCCGTGTCGCTCAGCCCCCCCAGTTCGTTACGGTGCGTTCCGTGCTGGATGCCATGGTGGACAGGGCCAGGGATGCCTGGTACTCTGGCATTAACTGGGAGGGGGGGCTGAAGTGGAATGTGAAGAACAAGGCGACCAGGGGGTCTCATGCCACGCTCCTGATCGTCCATGTCGGCGAGACCGTTGTGTCCTCCGCTGTGGGCGATTCCTGCCTCTTCATAAGGAAGGGGGGGCAGCAGCTGGTATCGTTCCCGATAAGGCATGTGAATGAGTTCGGCATAACGCCTAGCCTTGTGTGGAGCGGCTACGGGGGGGCGCCGCTGAGGAAGAGGGTGAGCACCAGGAATCCGTGGAAGGTCTTCAGTTACACCGGCCCATATGACGAGGTTCTTCTTGCCACTGACGCCCTCTCGGCCTGGGTCATGTCAGAGGGCGCAGGGGGGGCAATGGAGAGGCTCAGGAGCGAGGAGCCGGAGACGCTGCTGCCGTCCCTCCAGAGGGAGGGCTCGGTTAGGAACGATGACCTCACCTTCATCCTTGTCAGGAGATAGGGCTCACCTGTAGGCTTCCCTGACCTTCTGCGGGCTGCCGCCGGCCCAGTCCGGGTCCTCGTCCAGGAACTTCACCAGGAACTGGGTCAGCTTCTTCACCTTCCCGCCCATGGAGATGAGCCTGGATATGAGTTCGGATTCTCCAGGTGCCGTGAAGTCCCTGGAGGTGAAAAGGAGCCTGTCAGCATCGCCGTCGTTGTAGTCCCATAGACTAGGGTCTTTTGCCACAGCGATGAGGGAGAGGAGGATCACGAGGCTGGAGAAGCCATCGATCCTCTCGTTATATTCGTACCTCCTCCTGGGGGGTGCTGGAAGTTCTCATGGCCCATCTCGGGGGGCCTTCTTGCCCCCCCTGAAGGCAGGCACGTACATGCCGTCGTAGTCTATGAAGTACATCTTTCCATCGGACACAAGGATGTTGTCGCCGGACAGGTCGCCGTGCGCTATGCCGTTCCTCTGGAGGGCATACACCTGGTCTATGAACGTCCTTGCGGCAGATTCCAGCACCCTTGGCTTCCCCCCCAGGTTCTGCTCTATGAACCTGTTCAGGTTGATGCCCTCTATCCATGACATCCTCAGGGCAGGATAGTAAGTTTCGGGCCTGCTCATGACCCTGATGGCCTCCTGGAGGTAGTGGAACTCCACCAGGAAAGGCAGTTCCCTGGAACGCAGGTACCTGCTTACCTCCCTGTACCGCACGTTCAGTTCTCCGCTGGCCCTGGTGAAGCACTTGAGGGCGTAGTACCTGCCGGACACATCGATCTTGAAGACAACGCCGAAGTTCCCGGAGCCGTGGATGTAGCTGCTGTACCTGACATTCGGGTTCTTCACCGGCGTACCGGAACGGAGGTCCTGGTACCTGCTGTTTATAGAGAACCCGGGCTTCTGTATTGCCTGCGCGTACTGCGATGAGGTGGGCCACTGGGTTGGAAGGGGGGGCTTCAGGGGGGGGCTCTTCCTCGGCCTCGGCACTGCCAGGTGCTGCCTCTCCCTTCTCCCTTGCAATGAAGGTGAATGCCCTGTGCCTCTCACTGCCATCCCTGTATGTGATGGATATCTCAACTGCGTACTCCCCAACCTTCCTGGCCACCACGGGGGGGATGTAGAAGACGCCGGGGGGGCCCAGCATCCTCATCTCCCTCTCCCTGGCGGACGTGGGGGGGCCGCTGATCCTTGCAGTTGCCTCCTTTACCTCCCTCCCGGGGGGGGATGCCCTCACAACTATGACGTTCTTCTCGCCCCCCCTCGCCACCTCGTCCTCCCCCCCGTCCACCCTGACGGACCTCTTACCCCCCCCTGTGATGCTTTTCCTCATCAGGAAATCCCTCAGGCCCATTGCCAAAGACCGCAGTGCTTGTAGGTGTAAAGTATACATAATAGTTCTGACCTCCTGTGCACCACCGTATCTGGGCCATGCGGGCAGGCAGCCCTGGCCTCCCATGCTCTTTCGCATACGCACTTGTCCAGGCTGTAGTGTGGGTGTACCCTCCACCCGGTAAATATTCTCAGGAGCAGGCATTCTTTAAAATTGGTGAAGTGCTCGAAAAATTTAATATTATTCTTATCAATTATGATAAGTGGAAGACAGGCAGGAGCGGGGGAAAGCTGGAGCAGATGGTCAGGAACTACCTCATGCTCTACCCGGACATCTACTCCTCACTGAGGAGCGGGATAGTGAACATAAGCAGCCTGGCCAGGGACATACATGACAAGTTCCCAGAGTACAGCATATCATCCATAAGGTACACGCTGAACAAGATATCATCCGAGACTGCTGAGAAGGGCACTTCCAGAGGCTACCTTGAGGAACTCCTCGGCAGGAGCAAGATCACCCTGCAGGACAAGATTGCTGTCGTAACCACATCAAGGCCAATAAACGTCAAGTACCTCTCCGCCACCTACCTCCAGGACTCCATAGTTTACATAGTGGACGAGCTCAGGGTGGGAAAGATAGAGGTGGGCACATCAGGCCAGGTGGAGAGGGACGTGAGTGCAATACATATCCTGTCGCCCAAGGAGATAGAGAGGGTGCCGGGTTTCGTCATGAGGATAACGGAGAGGCTCTTCTCCGCCGGGATAAACATACTGCAGCTCATTTCCTGCTCAAACGAGACCATAATCGTGGTGAGGAGGAGCGACGGCATAAGGGCCTACGAGGCCCTCACCCTCTAGTCGAACCTCCTGATCCTGGCGTTCTCCATCAGGTCGCTGAGGGCCTGGAATGCCCTGGGGGCCTGCGATGCTTTCAGTAGGACCAGGGTGTCGGTGTAGCTGTTCGTCGCCTCCTCTATGTTCACGCCTGCCATGGCAAGCTTCTCGTACAGGTATGCGAGGAAACCCTCTGTTTCGATGAGCTCCTCGGGCCCCCCCCTTATGACTATGAGCGACAGATCCTCTGCAATGTGTACCGCTTTCCTCTCCAGGTCCTTCCTGAACTCCCCGATGACCTGAGCCTCCGCTATGACCGTGACGTAGTTTGGGCTCGTTGTTACGTATATGTTGTATATCTTGTTCCCCGAGAGGATGTCTCCGAGTATCTGGAGGCACTCTCCGTGCCCAGGACTACCTTCACCACACCGCCGTAGAGCGATAGGTTGGAGTGTGCCAGGACGTTCATTATCCTGTTCTCGGCCCTGGGCAGGGAGGCCCTCTTCCTCTTGAGCGCGGAGAGGATGGCCTGCTCGGTCACCTCCGAGTTCAGCCTGTCCCTGACGATTGGCCTTATCATCCTGGCCACCTGGCTGAGGTTCGCGTAGCCCCCCCTCTTGAGCGCGTTCGCTAGGAATATGTCGTTTTCGACCACCTCACTGACCATGGACTGTACGCTCCGCTCCCTGGCCTGATCCGTCATGCTGTGACCGATATTGGTCAAAAACTATTTATACTGAGCGGTCATACATCGACACTCATTGACAGGGTGTTGGAATGAAGACGGAGTGCAGCATGTGCGGTGGTTTAATCGAGGTACCGGATGACTGCTTGAAGGGCGAGCTTGTGAGCTGCCCAGACTGCGGCACTGACTATGAGGTCGTGGGCGTGGGCGGCGGGCAGGTCACGCTGCAGGCCGCGGAGGACGTTAAGGAAGACTGGGAGAATAAAATCAGAATTATTTGTAATTAATCCGAGAGAATTGATATTTTTGACAACTATCTTTTCAGAGTGATAGAAATGGTGAGCGTTGGAGTTGTAGGTGCCTCTGGCTACGTTGGCGGAGAGATACTCAGGCTCCTCCTGCAGCACGGAGGGGGGGTCGACGTAACCCTCGCCACCAGCAGGACCATGAAGGGAGAATACGTTTTCAAGGCCCACCCTAACCTCAAGGGCTTCACGGAGCTCAAGTTCACAGACGATGACCCGGTGACCGCGGCATCAAAGGTGGACCTACTCTTCCTCTCCGTGCCACACGGCTCTTCCGTGAAGGTCACGCCGGAGATAGTGGAGATGGGCACCAGGCTCATAGACATGACCGGCGACTTCAGGCTCAAAGATCCGTCCCTCTACCCCCCCATCTGGTACGGGTTCGAGCACCCTGCACCCGACCTCCTGCCGAGGTTCGTCTACGGGCTCCCTGAGACCCACAGGGAGGAGATAAGGAATGCCAGGTTTGTGGCCAACCCTGGCTGCATAGCATCCTCCACCATATACTCCCTCCTGCCCTTCGCCAGGTCGGGCATGATCAACGACGTCACTGTCGTCGACGCGAAGACAGGGTCGTCGGCCTCAGGGAATGCGGCGAACAGGGCTTCGGTGTACTCGGAACGTTACAACTCCATCAGCCATACAGGGCTGCAGGCCACAGGCACACGGCGGAGATCGAGCAGGAACTCTCGCAGCACGCGGGGGGGAGGAAGGTGAAGGTGGCCCTCTCCGCGCACGCGGTGAACATGGTGAGGGGGGGCATACAGACCACATCTTCTGTCTTCACGGACAGGGAGGTGGCAGAGGTGGACGTGTGGAAGATCATGAGGCAGACCTACCGCGGGGGGGAGCCCTTCGTACGCTTCATCAGGGACAGGGACGGAGTATACAGGCTCCCAGACCCCAAGATCACGGTGGGCTCAAACTTCGTGGACATAGGCTTCGAGATAGACAGGCACACGGGCAGGGTTGTCGTCATATCGACAATAGACAACCTTATCAAGGGAGCTGCAGGGAACTCGGTGCACTCCATGAACCTGATGCTGGGCTTCCCCGAGACACAGGGGGGGCTGAGCACGATCCCGCTTCATCCGGCCTGATTGATATGATAGTGGTGAAACTGGGTGGGAGCCTCCTTTCCTCGGAGGCCTGGAAGCAGGTGGTGAGGGAGGCAGCCTCCATGGGAACAGTCATACTGGTGCACGGAGGGGGGGCCACAGGGTTAACAGCCTGGGCCAGAGGTACGGCGTGGAGCAGAAGTTCGTAACTTCTCCTGAGGGCTACAGGAGCAGGTACACCGACTGGGAGACCATGGAGTTCTTCAGCATGGTCATGCGTGGTCTGGTTGCAATGGACATCCTCAGGGAGATGCGCGCCTGCGGCAGGGACGCATATCCTCACTGGCCTGGACATGGGCCTCATAAGGGGGGGAGAGAGGAAGAAGAGGCTAGTCGTGCTGAACGAGAGGGGGGGCGCAGGATGGTGATAGACGGGGGGGGTTCACGGGGGAGGCCAACGCACCTGCGGGCAGACGTCCTCACCGGGATAATGTCGTCAGGTGCGGTGCCTGTGATCGCGCCGATAATATGTGGGGAGGAGAACGAGCCGCTGAACGTTGACGGAGACAGACTCGCCGCTTTCATAGCGTCCAGGATGCGTGCGGACGCTCTTGTCCTCCTTACGAACGTGCCTGGCGTTGTTCTGGACGGCCAGGTGCTGAACAAAATCGACAGGTCGAACTACGATGCGGTGCTCCAGAGGGTCGGGAACGGCATGGACAAGAAGCTCATGGCGGCCAGGGAGGCAGTCGAGGGGGGGGTGCCAGATTGGCTGTGATCGCGCAGGGGGGGAGCTCTGAGAATGCCATCTCCAGGGCCATATCTGGGGCATCGGGGACGGTGGTCACATGGACGTGAGGGAAACGGAAGAGGAGCTGATGGTCCATTCATACCAGAGGTTCGGGCTCGTCATCTCCAGGGGCAGCGGTGACAGGCTCTACGATCCATCTGGAAAGGAGTATGTGGACCTGATGAGCGGCTACGGGGGGGTGGCAATACTTGGCCACGGCAACAGGGGGGGTCCTCGAGGCCCTGGAGAGGCAGTTCATGGAGATGGACATAGCCCACGCCTCTCTCTACACGCCGGCGAGGGCGCAGTTCCTCAGGGAGTTCTCGTCCATCCTGCCATGGAAGTCATCCATGACTTACCTGGGGAACAGCGGCACCGAGGCTGTGGAGGCCGCGATGAAGGTCGCCTTCAAGTACACGAAGAGGAGGAAGTTCATCGCAATGGAGAGGTCATACCACGGGAAGACTATGGGCTCTGTATCCCTGACACACTCGCAGAAGTACAGGAAGTCCTTTAGCGGGCTCCTGTACCCGGAAGTCACGTTCGTGCCATTCGGGGACGCGGAGGCCCTGCGCAGGGTCCCGGACCTGGACAGCTACGCCGCTGTGTTTGTGGAGCCAGTGCAGGGAGAGGGCGGCGTGAACATACCTCCAGGGGAGTACCTGAAGGAGGTAAGGGAGGTATGCGATGACAACGGCATCCTCATGGTGACGGATGAGGTCCAGTCAGGCATGGGCAGGACTGGCAAGTGGTGGGCGCACCAGCACTTCGGCATCGTCCCGGACATCCTGACTGCGGGAAAGGGCATAGGCGGCGGCATACCCATGTCCGCAACATCCGGCAGGAAGGAGTTCATGGAGGTGCTCGAGGTTGGGGGGGAGCAGTCGTCCACCACGGGCGGCAACCCGCTTGCCTGCGCTGCGGGCACAGAGGTCATAAGGCAGCTGAAGGGCGGGTTGCTTGAGCGCGTTGACAGCATTGGGAGGGTACTCAGGGATTCGCTCACGGAAACCGTGGGTGACCACAGGCTCGTAAAAGAGGTCAGGGGCATGGGCCTCATGAACGCCGTGGAGCTCAGAATACGCTTCCTTCCGGTCCTCATGTCCATGATAGACGGGGGGGGTGCAATACCCCTCTACTCCGGGATAAACACAATCAGGCTTCTGCCGCCATATGTGATAACAAGGGAGTCCGTAGAGATCGCAGCTTCCGCCATGGAGGGCGCGCTGGAGAGGCAGGTGGCCAGTGCAAGGGAGGGTGGCGCGTGACGCAGGTGTCAATAGTCTACGACCTTGTCAGGTGGGAGGAGAAGGCCCTGATGAAGGCCGCCCAGGACAGGGGCCTCACCGTGAGGATGATCGATTCCTCAGACATCGTAATGGACCTGAACGGAAAGGTACCGGAGGAGTTCGGTGACGTGACGCTGCAGCGTTCTGTCAGTTATTACCGGGGGCTGCACATAACCGCCTACCTGGAGTACCTGGGCCACCCCGTTGTGAACGACCTGAACAGCACACTGATAAGCGGCAACAAGATGCTCTCCTCACTTGCCTTCGTGAAGAACCGGGTGCCGACACCGCACACGGTTGTGGCCTTATCCACTGAGAAAGCAATGGAGCATTCTCAGGCATACTTGGTGGCAGGGCCGTGATAAAGCCCGTGACCGGTAGCTGGGGCAGGATGGTGGCACTCCTCAGGGACAGGGATGCTGCGGAAGCCGTCCTGGAGGACAGGGAACACATGTATCCCCCCCTGTACTCCGTCTCATACCTCCAGGAGTTCGTCGAGAAGCCAGGGAGGGACATCAGGGTGTTCGTTGCAGGAGACCGTGCCCTGGCCGCAATATACAGGTACCGGGGGGGAGACCAGTGGAGGACCAACACTGCACGTGGTGGGAGGGCGGAGAAGTGCCCGATAGACAGCGAGCTGGAGGATGTGGCCGTGAGGGCCGCAAGGGCAGTGGGCCCCCCCGGGGGTGTACGGTGTGGATGTGATGGAATCGAAGGACGGCTACCTCGTCCACGAGATCAACGGCACCACGGAGTTCAAGAACACGGTGGCCCAGACAGGCGTCGACATACCAGGGGCCATCGTGGACTACGCCCTGAGTGTGATAAAATGAACGTCTCCCGGGCCCTTCTGGAACTCCTGGAGCACTATTCGCCGAGCGGCAGGGAGGAGGGCGTTGCCAGGGTCGTTGAGAGGCTGGCCAGTGAGGCTGGGTACAGCCAGGTTCGTGTGGATGCAACTGGCAACGTCATAGCGGAGGCCGGCTCGGGGGGGAGGCCCAGCGTTCTGCTCTGCGGCCACATGGACACCGTGGCAGGCTTCATTGAGCCCAGGGTGGATGGCGACCGAATATTCGGGAGGGGGGGAGCGGTGGACGCCAAGTCACCTCTACTGGCCCTCCTGCTCGGCGGCGCATGGCACACAGGTCTGGCTTCCCTGGGAAGGTGGTGTTCGCGGGCGCTGTTGGCGAGGAGAGCAGGAGCAAGGGCATATACAGCATATCCAGGGAGCTCCAGGCGACGGACTTCGCTGTGTTCGGCGAACCCAGCAACACCAAGGACATCACCGTTGGGTACAAGGGCAGGCTCCTCGTTTCGGTTTCTGTGGACACAGAGGCGCACCACGCAAGTGCACCATGGCTGGGCAGGAACGCTGTTGACGTCGTTTATGATATCCTGGGAAGGCTGAGGGGCGAGTTCGGGAACGGCTCACAGTTCAGGGACACCTCATGCTCCGTTACAAGGCTGAGTGCGGGCACCGCGCACAACGTCACGCCCTCCAGCGCGAGGATGCTACTGGACTTGAGGTTCCCGCCATCGGTCACCGCGGCGGAGGCCATGGAGAGGCTCAGGGGCGTGCTTGGCGGCGACGGTAGCCTGAGGGTGAGGAAGCTCTCCTCTGTGGAAGCCTATGTCTCCGACATGAAGTCGCCCCCCCTGGTCGCGAGCTTCAGGAGGGCCATTGAAAGTGTCACGGGCTCAAGGCCGTCTCTCCTGTTCAAGAGCGGGAGCGGGGGGGACATGAACATCCTGGGCAGGCTCTGGGGGATCCCGTGCATAACATACGGTCCAGGCGACCCGCAGATGTCACACACCCGGCTGGAGTGGGTGAGTGCAGGTGACGTGGAGAAGGCCGCTTCGGTCACGGCGGAGGCCCTCCTTGGCCTTGGCAATGTGTCCAGGGGGGGTGATTGATGCCATACCGGTCCGTATACGTGGGCTTCCATGGCACAACCTTAAATAGGGGGGGTGGTATGATACGCTCTATCACATGAACGCTTACGACGGTCGTGAGATGACTCCTGCAAAGGACAGGAGTCGGTGCCTTCATCAGTGATGGCCTGGAGCGCAGGGACACAAGATCTCTTCTACCAAAGGTCGCTGAGAGGCTGAGGCTCACATTCTCGCTGTGGGGGGCTATGAGGAGGCCTTCCTGCCGAAGGTGCAGAGGTACGATGGCCTGCTCGCCGATGGCATACGCCTTGTGTACGGCAACGAGTTCTACGTTGCGGGCCAGACCTGACTTCGCAGATAGCGGTGAACTGGAGGCGGGACACCTGGAGCAGGAGGCTGTACTACATTTCCCAGGTCCTGAGGTCCGGCCCTGAGGGCCAGTGCAGGCTGGCGCTGAGGTCGTGCGCGGCGATCCCCCCCTGGATGACACGGTTGAGGCCATATCCCTGATGATATCTTGCCTCGAATCCCTGGGCATAGGGGGGGACTTCTCCATCGACGTGGGTGACATGTCTGTGATAAAGGAGGCAGTGCCGGAGTCACTTTGGGAGCAGGTCAGGTCCGCGTTCCTGAGGAGGAGTCCTGGTGTCCTGCGGCAGGTACCACTCGACGACAGGTCGAGGGCAAAGCTGCTGGAATTCCTGGGTTCCAGGGGGGGAGAGAGCATGGGCATCCCGTCCCTGGAGTACATTAGGGAGAAGGTGGGGGGGACAGCAGGCTCACCTTTGACATGTGCACCGTGAACCCGGAACCTTACTATAGCGGGATCGTCTTTGAGGTCTACTCTCCCAGGAGCGGTGTCCTCCTTGGCAGGGGGGGTGGAAGGTACTCCATAGGCAGCTTCTCAGGCTCAGGCTTCGCCCTGGACATGGAGGCAATCGCCTCGCTCTACGACAACAGGAGGGGGGGCGTGGAGAGGAGAGTGATCACGCGGTCAGACATAGGCCGGGCCATGGTGGAGGCCAGGCGTATGGTCAGCATGGGCATACCTGTGGAGGTGGTGCCGTGATCTTCGTGATCCCCCAAGGGCCGGCTGATGGGGGGGCCCTCCCTGCAGGTGCTCAGGCTATCGGGTGTGGAAGTCCCGGACACTGCGGGCAGGTCACTGGCCCTCAGGTCTGGGGGGCAACACCTTCCTGATATCCAGGGCGGCGGACGTTCCGGGCTACGTGGAGGCAGGGGCGGAAATAGGCATAACGGGGGGGAGCGATGTGGTCGAGGAGAGCGGGAATGACGTGCTGGTCCCCCTGGACCTCCCGTTCGGCAGGTGCAGGCTCAGCATAGCCGCACCGCCTGGCTTCAGGGGGGGCCTGAGGGACGGAGTCAGGATAGCGTCCAGGTACACGAACATAGCCTCAAGGCTGCTCTCCAGCAGGCGCGTGAGCGGTTCCGTGCTCAAGCTCTCCGGCTCTGTGGAGCTGGCCGCGGTCACTGGCATGGCCGATGCGATCCTTGATATAGTTGAGACTGGCAGGACACTGGAACAGAACGGCCTGCTGGAGTACGAGAAGGTGATGGACGTGCGTGCCAGGTGGTTGTGAACAGGGTCTCGTGGAAGACGAAGTACAGGGAGATGAGGGCCCTTATCTCGAGGATGGAGGCGGCATGCAATGGGGGGGGTATTGAGAGTTACGTTGCCGGTATCCTTGAGGATATAAGGGCCCACGGGCTGGAAGCGCTGAGGCGCTACTCACAGGAGTTCGACGGCTTCGGTGGCCCCTTCCGTGTACCGGAGGACGAGGTCGAGGGTTCAGGGCAGTTGCTCCCCCAGGGTGTCAGGGAGTCGATAGAGAGGGTGGTGGAGAGGGTCACGGAACACCACAGGCTGCAGGTGAGGGGGGGGAACGAGCTCTATGTTAAAGACGGCTCACTCTACGGCATACTCAGGAGGCCCATCAGGAGGATAGGCATATACGTGCCCGGGGGGGGCAAGCCCCTCCCCTCTTCACTGATAATGGCAGCAGTGCCGCCAGGGTGGCCGGGGGGGTTGAGGAGATCGCCGTGTGCACGCCACCGAAGTCAGGCAGGGTTGCAGCGGAGATACTGTATGTGGCTAAGGTCCTGGGCATAAGGGAGGTGTACAGGATAGGAGGTGTGCAGGCCATAGCTGCCATGGCCTTCGGTGTTGGCATGGAGAGGGTCGACAAGATATTCGGTCCAGGGAATAGGTACGTAAATGAAGCGAAGAGGCAGGTCTTCGGGCAGGTGGGCATAGACGGCCTCGCAGGCCCATCGGAGGTCTTCGTTGTATCCGATGGGAGCCAGCCCCCCCCGAACTGGTCCTTGCCGACCTGGAATCGCAGCTGGAGCACGGGCCAGATTCGAAGGCATGGCTATGCACCACGTCCGCCAGGGAGGCCATGTCGCTCAACGGGGGGGGCAGGATAGAGGTCATGCTCGCCGGTAGCGTGGAGGAGTGCATAGACAGGGCCAACGAGATTGCACCTGAGCACCTGGAGATACTGTGCGCTGAGCCCCCCCTCAGGTACCTGGAAAGGGTGAAGAACGCAGGTGCGGTCTACATGGGGGCCCTTCACACCTGTGCCGGCGGGTGACTACTTCCTCGGCGTCAACCATGTCCTCCCAACGGGCGGCACGGTCAGGTTCGGCTCAGCGCTAACTGTGGAGGACTTTGTCAGGCGCATCTCGTTTGCGCACGTGTCCAGGGGGGGTGACTTTCAGTCCGGTGTCGGGAGCGGCATAACCCTGGCCAGGGCTGAGGGCATGGAGGGGGGGCATGCAAGGTCTCTGGAGGCGAGGCTGTGAGGAGGCAGACCAGGGAGACCGATGTTTACGTTGAGGTCTCCACAGGGCCTGGGAGCACCGAGGTCGCCACCGGTGACAGCGTCTTCGACCACATGCTGAGGACTCTCTACTTCCACGCGAGGTTCTCGGGCACTGTGAGGGCCACCTGGGACCTCAGGCACCACCTCTGGGAGGACGTGGGCATCACCATGGGGGGGCAGGAGCTCAGGCGGTTCAGGGAGAACTGTGCGAGGTTCCACTCCACCATCGTGCCAATGGACGAGTCGCTGGTCCTGTGTTCCGTGGACGTCTCAAGGGCCTTCCTCAGCTTTGATATGGATGTCAGGGAAGCGGAGGGCTTCGACCCGATGCTGGTCCGTGAGTTCATGTGGGCCCTCTGCAGGGAGCTCGGCCTCACGCTCCACATCGTCGGCATGAGGGTGGGGGGGAACACACACCACGCCGTGGAAGCATCGTTCAAGGCCCTTGGCATGTGCTTGGCAGTGCGCTCAGGCCCTCTGACAGGACCGAGAGCACGAAGGGGTCACTATGATGGGCGTTGTTGACCTAGGTCTTGGGAACATGAGCAACGTGCTCAGGGCCGTGAGGGGCACCGCAGTGAGGGATGTCTACGGTGTCGAAAGGGCGAGTGCACTCATCATACCTGGCGTCGGTTCTTTCAGCGCGGCCATGCCGACGCTGGAAACGGTGAGGGAAGCGATCATTGGCAGGGTGAGGGAGGGCATACCCGTGCTGGGGGGGATATGCCTGGGCCTGCAGCTCCTCTACGAGGGAAGCGAGGAGGGACCTGGCCGCGGCCTGAGCATATTCAGGGGGGGCACCGTGAAGCGCTTCTCAGGAGTCCGGGTGCCCCACATAGGCTGGAACCAGGTGGAGCCGTCAGGAGAATCTGTGCTTCTGAAGGGCATAAGGCGTGGGGGGGAGTTCTTCTACTTCGTGCACTCCTATTACGCCCCGGTATCGGAGTTCACAAGGGGGGGCTTGACGGATTACGGGGGGGGTGCCTTCTCTTCTGTGGTCGAGAAGGGCAACGTTTTCGGGGGGTGCAGTTCCATCCAGAGAAGTCTGGCCAGGCAGGGGGGGCCAGGGTGCTAAGGAACTTCGGGGGGGTGATGGCATGAGGTTCAGGGTATTTCCAGCAGTTGACATACTCAACGGCAGGGCGGTGAGGCTGTACCGGGGCATGAGGGAGAGGGCCACGGACTACGGCGACCCCCCCGTGGAGGTGGCGGAGAGGTTTGCATCGGTAACCGGCACGCTCCACATCATCGACCTTGACGGTGCATTCACAGGCTCGCCTAAGAACATGGCAGTCGTGAAGAGGATCGTTGACAGGACAGGTGCCTACGTGCAGGTGGGAGGTGGATTCCGGAGGATGGAGGCGATAGAGGAAGCATATTCCACAGGCGTCCGCTCGGTTATACTGGGCACAGCTGCACAGGACCTCGATTTTGTCAGGGAGGTCGTCAGGCTCTTCCCGGATACGGCTGTCAGCCTGGACTCCAGGGGGGGCGGCCTCATGGCCACCAACGGCTGGACCCGCGTCTCAGGGCGGCATGTGTCCTCGGGCTACTCTGCCATGAAAGGCTGGTGAGGAGGTTCATATACACGTCCGTGGACAGGGACGGCACCATGGCCGGTGTGGAAACGGTCGAGAGGTTCTGGGCAGACGAGGACTTCATTTACGCGGGCGGGGTGACAACCGCTGACGACGTCCTGAGGCTCATCAGGTCAGGCTTCACTGGCTGCATAATAGGGAAGGCTCTTTACGAGGGCACGGTTGACCTGAAGTCCCTGGGGGGGGCCTGTGAGTTGCTGGCGAAGAGGGTTGTCGTTGCGCTTGACGTGGCCGGTAGGAGGGTTGTCAAGGGCATCCGCTTCAGGGGGGGCCTGAGGGACGCAGGGGGGGACCCCGTGGAGCTGGCACGGCACTACGAGGAGCAGGGTGCAGACGAGGTCGTGTTCCTTGACATAACGGCCTCCCGGGAGTCCAGGGAAACCATGGTGGCACTGGCAAAGGCTGTGGCGGAGGTGCTAACAGTCCCGTTCATGGTCGGCGGCGGAATCGGGGGGGACCTCGTGACAGCGGTGAACATAATAAGGTCAGGTGCGGACAAGGTCTTCGTGAACACTGCAGCCGTAAGGAACCCGGAGCTGCTGAGGGACATGGCCAGGACAATCGGCTCCTCCAACGTGGTCTGCGCCATTGACGCAAAGAGGGCAGGGGGGGGAGGGTACGAGGTCTTCGTGGCTGGCGGTACTGCACCAACTGGCCTCAAGCTTGAAGACTGGGCCCGCAGGGTGGAGGACCTCGGGGGGGCAGGTGAAATAATGCTGACGTCCATTGACAGGGACGGCACAGGACAGGGCTTCGACACTGGCATGCTAACGGCAGCAAGGGAGGCCACATCGCTACCAATAATAATTTCCGGGGGGGCGCGGGGGGGACCATGGAACACTTTCTCGATGCGTTCAGGGCAGGCGCTGACGCGGCCCTGGGGGGGCCTCGGTCTTCCACTATTCCCGCTTCAGCATTGGCGACCTTAAGGAATACCTCTGGAGGAACGGTATACATGTCAGGAGGTGAACTGGCGGAACTCATTTCAAGGATAGGCGACAGGGTGCTCCCGGTGGTGGTGCAGTCCGTAGGGGGGAGAGGTGCTGACCCTGGCCTACGCCAACAGGGAGGCCCTGGAGCTCACGGCCCGGACAGGTTACGCCCACTATTATTCGAGGTCCATGGGCAGGGTGAGGATGAAGGGGGGGGAGGTGAGCGGCAACACCCAGAGGGTAGTTGAGATAAGGGGGGGAGACTGCGACTTCGACTCTCTCCTTTACCTGGTGGAGCAGAAGGGGGGGCCTGCCTGCCACATGGGCTATAGGACGTGCTTCTTCAGGAACGCTCCCGGTGCGGAGAGGGAGAACGTTGATTACTCCCTTGCTGTTCTCAGAGACCTGGAGGACGTGATTGAGAGAAGGAGGAGGGAGGGCGGAGAAAACTCGTACACCCGGAGCCTCTTCATGAAGGGGGGGAGGGAGGAGGTCTACAAGAAGTTCGGGGGGGAGGAGAGCATCGAGGTGCTGCTCGCGCAGGGGGGGAGGGAGAGGATCATATACGAGGGTGCCGACATGCTCTACCACTTTCTGGTGCTCCTGAACCTGAACGGTGTCAAGCTCTCTGAAATCATGTCGGAACTTTCGAGGAGGAGGAGATGAGGTACCAGAACAGGCCATCTGCCTTGTCAGGCTTGATAGGAACGAGAGCCCCCTTCGATATACCTGCAGAGGTCAAGGAAGAGGCGGTAAGGGCCATGCTGGAAAGGGAATGGAACAGGTACCCGGACGCTGAGGGGGGGGAAGGCCTCAGGCAGGACATAGCGGATTCACTGGGACTGGGCATGGGGAACGTGGTTGTGGGAAACGGCAGCGACGACCTGCTGCCAGAGGTCATAACCATGTTCAGGCGTATCTATGTATACGAACCGACATTCGAGATGTACAGGTTCTTTGCAGAGAAGCACGGGGTGCAGTACGTCCCGGTGTGGCTCAGCCCGGAGTTCAGGTTCCCGGAGCCTCCGGAGACAGGCAGCGGCGACCTTCTGGTAGTGTGCAGGCCCAACAACCCGACCGGGACGGAGGCGGAAGAGGACATAGTCCTTTCAGCACTGGAGCGTGGCACCAATGTCCTTCTAGATGAAGCGTACTGGGACTTCTCTGGCCACACGATGGTAGAAAAGGTCAGCGATTACCCGAACCTAATGGTGCTCCGGACATTCTCCAAGGCGTTCTCCATGGCAGGCGTGAGGGTCGGCTACCTGGTGGCCAGTGAAGAGACGGCATCTAGGGTGCTGGGCAGGAGGGCGCCGTTCCCGGTCAACGTCCTCTCAGAGTGCGTGGCGCGTGCAATGCTGAGGCACCGCGACCTCGTCAGGAAGACTGTCGATTACATAGTGGCTGAGCGGGAGAGGATGGAGCAGCGGCTGGGCGAACTCTGCGTCAGGAGCACCACAAACTTCTTTCTTGTAAAGGGCGACATGAGGGAGAGGCTGGCCGAGAGGGGGGGCATCCTGGTCAGGAAACTGTCTGGCAGGCTATCTGAGATGAGCAGGGTCACCGTGGGCGAGAGGAGGGAGAACGACGCGTTCCTGGAGGCCTACCTTGAGCTGGTGTCCGGGGGGGCTGGCGGCCGCCTGGCCGGGCCATGATGGTTTAGGCACCACCACAGGGGGGGCGGCTTGAAGCGGAAGCACTGGTAGGCCCCCTTGACCGGCATGCCCGTGTTGCCATGGTGTGCATGGTGCCGGGACAGGTAACCCATGGCCTGTCGTCATGCGGATTACCAGGCCATGAAGTGCCGGTATATCTGGTGGAGCACAGCTGGTGGCACCGTACCTCGGTCTATGGTGCCGGGCGAATGGGAGGCGCCCACCGCTGGCCAGTTTCCGTTTTGAAAAGTTGCCGTATTTTCACTGCAGTTTCTACCATTCCCTTCACCCCTGACAGTTCATGCATCAATATATTACAGCTAACTAGTCTAATACTTAATATATTACAATAGATGTCACTTGATATCAGAAATGAAATGAATAAATAGATACAATTGATAATACTGTGTATGGAAAGTGCGAACGCGGAACATACGCACGAGAACCAGGACAGGAAACTGAGGAAAGCGCTCTCCACCTGGGACCTGCTGATGCTCAGCGTGGGCGGCATAATAGGCTCCGGCTGGTTATTTGCCGCCTACGGTGCATCCGTCCTCTCGGGGCCAGGCTCCATAGCGGCCTGGGTTATAGGGGGGCGTCATAGTGATATTCATAGCGCTCGTCTATGCGGAACTGGGCGCGATGATACCTAGGAGCGGTGCCATAGTGAGGTACGGATACCTGTCACATGGCAGCTTCGCTGGTTTCATATTTGGCTGGGCTTACTTTCTCAGCGCTGTTTCTGTCCCGGCCATCGAGGCGGAGGCTGTGGTGACCTATGCCGCCAGCTACGTGAAGCACCCTACCCTGGTGGCCAACGGTGTCATGACTGGCATCGGGACGCTCATTGCCATGCTCCTCATGACCGGCTTCTTCGTCCTGAACTACTTCGGTGTCAACATAATGGGCAAGTCAAACCAGGGCCTGACATGGGTGAAGGTGGCCATACCTGTCGTGACGATAGTGGTGCTCTTCGCGGTGCACTTCAACCCCTCAGATGTGGTGCCTCCCAACGGCTTCCTCCCGTACGGGTGGGCGCCCGTATTCGCCGCAATATCGAGCAGTGGCATAGTCTTCTCGTACTTCGGCTTCAGGCAGGCCCTGGACTACGGTGGCGAGGCCAAGAACCCGCAGAGGTCGATACCGATAGCAACTGTTGTCTCTGTGCTGATAGGCATACTCATTTACTCGCTCCTCCAGGTCCTCTTCGTAGGGGGGGCATCAACTGGTCGGCAATGGGCATTGCCCCCGGGCCAGTGGCAGACACTGAACGCCCTGGCCACAGCAAGGGATGCCGCGGCCCTGCACCCCCTTGCCTATAACCTGAGGAACTCACCGTTCGCAACGATAGCACTTTCAGCCGGCATGGTGTGGCTCACTTACACACTTTATGCGAGCGCATACCTGGCGCCTGCAGGGACGCTCAACGTGTACATGGGCACATCCACAAGGACACTCTACGGCATGGCGGTGAACGGCCACCTACCTGCTTCGTTCAAGAGGATCAGCGATTGGACCAGGATACCACTGCTGCCCCTGGTGGCCACGCTGCTCGTTGGCTTCCTCTTCTTCCTCCCATTCCCCAGCTGGTACAAGATGGTGGGCTTCATAAGCGGGGGGGCCACGGTATTCACCTACGTGGTCGGCGGGGGGGCCGCCCTCATGAACCTGAGGAGGCAGGCGCCAGAGCTGAGGAGGCCCTTCAGGCTGTGGGGGGGTGCCAGGGTGCTATCGCCGGTCGCGTTCGTCCTGGCCTCTGAGACGGTGTACTGGACTGGGTGGCCGGACACGCTCTACCTCGCGATAGCGATATTCGCAGGCTTCATCCTCTACTTCGCCCTTGCCTTCGCCGGCAAGATCAGGCAGAGCTTCGACAGAAAGAACCTGAAGGCAGGTGCCTGGGTGCCTGTGTTTATCCTAGCCCTGACGCTCCTCTCCTACCTCGGAGAGTACGGTGGAATCGGTGTCCTGGGGTTCCCTGTGGACCTCATCGTTGTGGCGGTATTCAGCCTCGGCATGTACTTCTGGGCAGTGCACTCGGGCATCAGGACGGAGGAGGTGGAGGCCATGGTCAGGTCAGGGGGGGACCAGTACGTCTGATGCACACCCTTACCCCTGGCCCACATGTCCTGAATTCTTGCCCACAGGCTCGGGATTTTCCGTTCGACCAAGTTTTTAATACTATCACCGCATTGCGTCCTGAAATCGTAAATCTCTTTACGAAATTCGTAGAGGTGTACGTGTTGGCAATGAACATGGTGGAGAAGATCCTGGCGGAACATTCCGGCCTTAGCACGGTGTCGCCGGGCGATATTGTGAATGTGAGCGTGGACAGGGCCATACTCCTGGACATAGCTGGACTGCACCCAGAGCTGGTGAGGAACCCGCCGAAGAGGCCATTCGATCCGGACAGGGTGTCCATAGTGTTCGACCACTTCGTGCCGCCGGCAACCGTAGAGCTGGCGGAGGGCACGAGCAAGATAAGGAAGCTTGCAAGGGCGTGGGGGGGCATAAGAAACTTCTATGACGCCGGCAGGGGGGGAGGCATATCGCATGCCCTCGGGGGGGCCGAGCTTGGCTGGTTTGTGCCCGGGTCGATAATAGCGAACACAGATTCGCACTCGGTAGCAGCGGGTGCCTTCAACTGCCTGAGCAGGGGGGGGCTGGGCACCCCCCCGGAGCTCATGCAGGTGCTCTGCACGGGCAGGACGTGGTTCATCGTCGGGGGGGAGACAGTGAGGATAGACTTCCAGGGTGGCCTCAGGAAGGGCGTTGAGGCCAAGGACGCCTTCTTCGAGATAGCCAGGCGGGTGGGTGACATATCCAACATGAACATAGAGTTCGGTGGAGACATGCACTCTCTCTCCATGGACGACAGGTCCTCAATATCCGCCATGACGGCGGAGCTGGGGGGGGTGGAGTTCTCCATCTTCGAGCATGACAGCGTCTTATCTTCATACCTTTCAGGCCGGGTAGGTAACTACAGGCCCGTGGCACCGGATGCAGGTGCCCCGTACGCACAGACGCACACTGTTGACCTCGGGGGGGAGCTGGAGCCAATGGTCGCGGTGCCCCCACAACGTCGTGGGCAACGTAAGGCCAGTCGGTGACGTGCAGGGCACCAGGATAGACCAGGCTGTAATCGGCTCATGCGCCAACGGACGCTGCATGACCTTGAGGTGGCCGCGCGGATACTGAAGGGCAGGAAGGTAAACAGGGACGTGAGGCTCATCGTCACTCCGGCCACGGTAAACATATACAGGGAGGCCCTGGAGCTGGGCTACATAAAGGCGATCGCGGAGGCCGGGGCGGTGGTCACAAACCCCACGTGCGGCTCGTGCTTCGGTGGCCACATGGGGGGGCTGCTGGCCCCGGGCGAGGTTGCTGTGACCTCCACCACCAGGAACTTCAGGGGCAGGATGGGCTCCAGGGACGCCAGCATATTCCTGGCCTCGAGCGCCACAGTGGCCGCCTCCGCCCTGAACGGCTACATCTCAGACCCCCCCAGGGAGGTGATGGCACAGTGACAGCCCACAGGGTCATGGGGAGGGCCTGGGTCTTCGGCGACAACGTAAACACCGATAATATGTACCCGCACATCTGCTACACGCTGCCGGAAAGGGATAGCCAAAATACACCATGTGGGCCAACAGGCCGGGCTGGGCCGAGCAGGTCAGGCCCGGAGACCTCCTGGTGGCAGGGAAGAACTTCGGCCTTGGGTCTTCCAGCCTGCGGCGACAAACCTCCTGATGCTCGGCATCAGGGCTGTATTCGCAGAATCGGTGAACGGCCTCTTCCTGAGGAACGCCGTGAACGTGGGCCTCCCGGCCGTGGCCGTGCCTGGCATAACCTCCGCGGTGACGGAGGGCCAGACCCTGGAGGCCGACCTGGACGAGGGGGGGTGGGTGAGGACGGAGGAGGGGGGGAGGAGATAAGGTTCAGGCCCCTCCCGGCCTTCCTTATGGAGATAATAGACGCGGGAGGCATAATCGAAGTGCTCAGGGCCAGGGGGGGGCTCCTGAGCGAGGAGCCGCTTTAGGTGGTGCCATGGACAGGAGGCTCAGGCTCGCAGTGGCTGAGGGCGATGGGATAGGCAGGGAGGTGGTGCCGCAGGCCATCAGGGTCCTCAGGAGCGCCCTGGAAGCGTATGGGGGGGAGACTGAGGTCGAGTTGGTTGGCGTGCCCGTGGGCTGGGTATCGGTGGAGAGGTTCGGGAGGCCTCTGACTGACGCCGTCCTTGAGACCATAGCGGGGGGGTGCGATGCACTGGTCCTGGGCCCGCTGGAGGTCGGCAGCTACCCGGGGGGGACGCTGGAGGAGACGGTGAGCCCATCGGGCAGGATAAGGCGGCACTTCGATTTATACGCGAACATAAGCCATCAAGGTCAAGGGGGGGAGGAACATCTGCGGGAAGGAGGTCGATATTGTCATAGTGAGGGAGAACACAGAGGACTTCTACGCGGACAGGAACATGTTCAGAGGCTCCGGTGAGTTCATGCCCACCCCGGACGTGGCTATGTCCCTGAGGGTCATAACGAGGGCTAAGAGCCAGAAGATCTCAGAGGTCGCGTTCAGGTACGCCATGGGGGGGAGGAGGAAAAAGGTAACCGCTGTGCACAAGGGCAACGTGCTGCGCATGACGGATGGCCTCTTCCTGCAGGCATTCCGGCAAGTGGCCTCCAGGTACCCTGAGGTGAAGGCAGAGGACAGGATAGTGGATTCCACAGCCTACGACATGGTACTGCACCCTGAGAAGTTCGATGTCATCGTTACCACCAACATGTTCGGCGACATACTCTCCGATGAGGCGGCAGCTTTCGGGGACACTAGCTGGCACCCTCGATCAACGCTGGCGACAGCTTTGCCATGGCCCAGGCCGTCCACGGGTCCGCACCTGACATTGCAGGGAAAGGGATATCGAACCCCCCCATATCCGAGATACTCTCCGTGTCCATGCTCATGTCCTGGCTCTCTGAGAGGAAGGGCCTCAGGGACCTGGAGAAGGTAGCCTGGGCCATCGATGGTGCCGTAGACAGGGTGCTCCGGTCTCCGGAGGATCTGACCCCCCCGGATCTGGGCGGCAGAGGCACCACAGTGTCCCTGGCTGACAGCATCATCGCGGAGATGCGCTGATACGATCTCCTGAATGTACGGTACGGAATACGTAACAGACTGTCCTGATGGCTGGCAGGGAGACTGAGAGGTATATATTTTGAAATTTTCTGGAAAAGATGAAGAGAGACACGATCCGTCATCTATACGAAATTCGTAATCTGATTACGATTAATGATAATTTTATATCTCACATTGCCATGGGGGGGCAGGATAGCATGACACATGGGATCAGGGTTGGCCTCCTGGACTCCACCCTGCGGGAGGGCGAGCAGACACCGGGGGTCGTGTTCACGAGGGAGCAGAGGGTCGAGATTGCGAGGGCGCTTTCGGCGCTGGCATCAGCATGATAGAGGTGGGCCACCCGGCGGTGTCTCCGGACGTTTACGACGGCGTAAAGGAGATTATGCGGCTTAGGCGTGAGGGGGAGATCACGAGCGAGGTGGTGGCTCACAGCCGTGCAGTGCGCTCTGACGTTGACATTGCGATGGGCCTGGAGGTTGACAGGATAGCCATATGGTACGGAGTGAGCGACATCCACCTGGCGGCAAAGACCAGGGACACAAGGGAAGCTGCACTGCAGAAGATAGGCGACGCAATACAGTACGCGCATGACCATGGCTTCAGGGTGCGCTTCACCCCCCCGGAGGACGCCTCCAGGACGGACCAGGAGTACCTCATCCAGGTGATCAGGACAGCGAGGGAGTGCGGTGCGGACAGGATAGGCGTCGCGGATACTGTGGGCCTCCTTGACCCGGAGCAGACATCGGGCCTCTTCAGGAGGCTGAGGGCCGCAGAGCCAGGCGTTGAGTATGACTTCCACGGGCACAACGACCTGGGGGGGTGCGCGGTGGCCAACTCTCTTGCCGCCATATCAGCCGGGGGGGCGACCATAGTACACTGCACGGTCAACGGCCTCGGCGAGAGGGTGGGGGGGATAACGCCAACGCAGGTCATTGCTGTCGCCATCAAGCAGAAGTTCGGCGTGGACGTGGCCAGGCTGGACAGGCTCAGGGATCTCTCGGTCCTGGTGGAAAGGTACAGCGGCATACAGATGCCCCCCCCAACTATCCCATCACAGGAGACTTCGCCTTCGTGCACAAGTCGGGCGTACACGTCCAGGGCATACTGAGCGACCCGAGGACCTACGAGTTCATGGACCCATCCCTGCTAAACAGGAGCAGGGACTATGTGATCGACAAGTACACAGGCAAGCACGCGGTGAAGGCCAGGCTGGAGCGCATGGGCATCCCGCTAAGCGATGACGAGCTCACCAGGGTCATATCTGCCATAAAGAGGGCTGAGGATACCAGGTCGTTCTCCGATGCCGATCTCGTCGAGCTTGTGGAGAGGGAGACGGGAAAAAGGGTCTCCTCCAGCACGCCGGACAACATCGAGGCCATGGTGTCCGTCAAGTGCGAGTCGAACATCTACACAACATCAGTGGCCAGGAGGCTCAGCTCCATCCAGGGCGTCAGGCAGGTCGTGGAGGTTTCCGGGGGGGAGTACGACATTGTTGCATGGGTTGAGGGCAGCAGCACGAAGGAGATAAACAGGATAATAGAGGCCATGAGGTCGGTCAAGGGCCTCTCATCCACAAAGACGGACATGGTGCTCAAGAAGCTGCCCGCCTGAGGACCGTGCTAAGGGCAGGCTTGCTGCCGGTGGCCTAGCGGTACAGGGCATCCAGCCAACACATTCAGCAGGGGGCACCATATGTGGCCAGCCCATGCCTGTGGTCAAGGGAGAGCGGAGTGCACAAGGCCCTACGGGCTAGGGATGCCAGGAAACGGTCTCACGCGGGGGGGCTGTGCAGAGGGACTGGCCTATACGCCTCATCAGGGGGGGCGCTATTATCTGCTGCCTGTCTAGCCTGGCCACCCTGAGCTTCAGGCCGTCCACGCCCAGGACTATGACCTCATCGCCCACGTTTATGCTTGGCCCCACAACGATGGCGGACCATAGCTGGGAATTCACGCTCACAGTTACGTTCCCGTTGCTTATGCTCTTCACTATGGCCCTGCTGCCTATGAGGGCCTCCTTGCCCGTAACGGGTTTCCTGCCCCCCCACGGCCTCCTGAGGAAGAGCCTCGCGAACCAGGCGCCGAAGAAGAAGGCGAGAACCGCTGTGAGGATGATTTCCGCGTCGAATGTGAGGGAGGAAATATACATAATCCTTAATACAAAGTGGTGTTATAAAACCATTACCACCCTGCAGCCATGTTTTATAAGGGCGTGTATGCTGTATGCCCGTGTACATACCGAGGGAGTTCGCTGTCAGGGAGAGGGAGAGGATCGTTGGCTTCATGCAGAAGTACCCGTTTGCGCAGCTGCTGACGCCTGTTGATGGGGGGGACATTGAGATGACCCTCGTTCCCGTGGTCACAGTCCCTGGCGAGCAGATAGAGGCCTACTTCCACCTCTCAGTATTCAATGAGCACTGGAAGAAGGCCCAGGGCAGGAGGTCATACCTCGTGTTCTTCGGGCCACACCACTACATATCAGCCAGGTGGTACGGCGACAGGAGGTCTGTGCCCACCTGGAACTACGCTGTGGTGAAGGCCGCTGGCAGTGCCCAGGTAACGGACGAGGAGAAGAAGGCTTGGATCCTGAGGCGGCTCTCAGAGGTCTTTGACGCCGAGTGGGCGTCATGGCACATGGAGAGGGAGGACTACTACCGCACCATGATGAGGGAGATCGTTGGGATGAGGTTCCTGGTCGAGTCTCTGGAGGCCAAGTTCAAGATGAGCCAGAACAGGCCTTTGCCTGACAGGCTCAGTGCCATAGAACACCTGAGGGGGGCCTGCCGGACGGCAGGGAAACTGCTGAGTTCATGGAGGGCCTCCTGGGAAATGTGGAGTAGGGCTCTGCCCTGAGCCTCACTGTGATATCTCATCTATGTTTTCACTCAGCTTTTCTATGAGCCTGTAGAACTCCCTGAGCTCCTCCTTGGAGAACGACTTTAGCGATTTCTCCACGAACCTCATGTGCGTCTCCCTGGCCTTCTCGAAGGTCTGCCTCCCGAGGTCGGTGATGGCTATCTTTATGACCCTCCTGTCCTCGTCTCCCCCCTGACCCTCCTGACCAGCCCCCCCTCTCCTCAAGCTTGTCTATCAGCCCGGTCATCCAGCCCTGGGAGACGTGCAGCATTTCGGCCAGGTAGGCCATATTGCACTCTCCCTCCTCGGAAAGGATGCGTATGGTGGAGTAGTCGTTGACCCCCCCGAGGCCCAGGGAGCTCAGGTTCCTTTCAACGCACCTGTACCACTTCTTCCACGTCCGCGAGTAGAGGCGCCATATATTTATCGGCTCAACGTCACTTCCCTCTCGGAGCACTGCTATCACCCCCCCTCTGCACCTGTAAGCTGCCGTCCAGGTCGTGCACGTACTTCTTGCCCCTCATGGCGGACGCGACCGCCGCGATGAAGGAGAGTGCCATGCCGAAGTAGAAGGTTATGTGGAGTGCTTCATGAAGGCAGGCGCTATGACATGCGGGAACCAGGTGTTGCTCTCAAGCGTCGATATTACCGAGGCGCTGAGGCCGCTGGTGGCGGATGATGGCAGGCTGCTGAGTATGGTGCCAACCGGGTTATAGCCCAGGAAGGCTGAGAAGAGCGCTGAGGTCGGCGGTATGTTGCTGAAGTACGGGGACAAGCGAGCTGGCGCCAGCCGCTGTAAGCGTGGAAGCGAAAGCGTGTGGCAGGCTGTAGGAGAGGTCGAGTATCACTATTGAGAAGAATATGGCAAGGCTCGCTGTCATGCCTGCGTTCTGCATCGTCGTCCTCATGCCTGATGCAGCACCCCTTGTCTCCGGGGGGGCACGGAGTTCATTATTGAGGCGGAGTTGGGCGAGGCGAACATGCCGCTGCCGAGGCCGAAGACAAGGAGCACGAGGGCGAAGTAGATGTAGACGAAGTTGTACGGGAGGAGTGCCAGGATTATGAAGCCACACCTGCGACGACCATGCCGAATGTGGCCAGGAACCTTGCCCCGTACTTGTCGGAGAGCGCACCGCTCAGCGGGCCCATGATCAGGAAGCCCGCGGTCAGGGGGGGAGCATGTAGACGCCTGCCCAGAACGGCGTCACAGAATAAGCGTAGCCATGGAGCGGGAGCCATATGCCCTGGAGCAGTATGATGAGCATGAACTGCAGCCCGCCCCTGCCTATGGAGCTGAGCATGCCCGCCAGGGTGCCATATGTGAAGGGCCTTATCTTGAACAGCTCCATCCTGAACATGGGCGAGCGCACCCTCTTCTCAACGAAGACGAAGGCCACAAGTACCGCGGCACCAACGACGATCGCTGCTATGACCAGCGGGTTTCCCCAGCCATGGTGCTCTTGCCGTACGGCATCAGGCCGTATGTTGCACCTACGAGTATTGAGGTCAGGCCCGCAGCGAACATCATGTTGCCCACATAGTCGATCTTCTGCTGCGTGTCCCTCCTGCCGACGTCCTTCAGCTTGAGGTATGACCAGACCGTTCCGAGGATGCCCACGGGCACGCTAACCAGGAACACGAACCTCCAGTTTATCGTGGCCAGTATGCCCCCCCAGGAGGAGGCCAATGAAAGAGCCAGAGAGGCCGGCCACCTGGTTCAGGCCAAGGGCCTTGCCCCCCCTCTCCGTCGGCGGGAAGGCGTCCGTGAGTATGGCGGCGCTGTTGGCCATGAGGAAGGCTCCGCCGACGGCCTGGACAAGCCTGAAGAGTATGAGCTCGAGGGCGCCGGTTGTACCCTTGCCCGGCGTCAAGAAGAGCAGTATGGAGCCGATGGTAAATATGAGGAAGCCCATGTTGTAAAGCCTTGTCCTCCCGAATATGTCTGAGAGCCTGCCGAATGTCACGAGCAGTGTGGCTGTGACTATGTTGTAGCCCATTATGATCCACAGCAGGTACACGAACGAACCAGGGGGGGCGAACGGGTTCAGGTCTATGCCCCCCTGAATATGGCTGGGAGCGAGATTATCAGGATCGTCTGGTTGATGAAGGCCATCAGTATGCTTATTGTGGTGTTTGACAGTGCTATCCATTTATACTGCACCATGATAATCATGTCCTAAATTATTTCAGCTATAAAACATTTCACTGGAAAAGTAAAATATCGGCGTTGATATACATCTCTTGGATGGAAAGGAACCGCAAGATACTCCTCATAGTGATCCTCCTCATAGTCGCGAACTTCGCGATGATGCTGATAGCGGCCATGATCAACGAGGGGGGGATGCTGAACCCCTGAGCTAAGTTAAAATACCGTCTGGGGGGGATTTTTGATACGATAGGGATGGCGCAGCTCAGAGAGCTCGAGCGTTTTGAGGAGAACTTCCTCGACCTGTGCCTAGATCCTGAGTACAAGGAAAAGCTGAGGCAGGAGATCGCCAAGAGGAGCGAGCCACTGGACAGGAAAGCCATGAAGAAGTACAAGGACAAGATAGAGAAGGTCAATGAGAAGTACAGGGAAAAGACGCTGAAGCACTGAGATTTTAAGTGGCCTGGCGATATCCATCCGATGCAAGCCGCTGTCCTGACCATAGGAAACGAGATACTTAAGGGAAAGACCGTTAACACCAACGCGGCCCACATCGGCCGCGTGCTCACATTTTCTGGCCACACCGTTGTCCTGGGCCTCACGGTAAGGGACGTGCGTGAGGAGATAGTCTGGGGGGGCTTCAGGACAGCATCACAGTTCGCTGACATAGTGGTCTCCACCGGAGGCCTTGGCCCTACATTCGACGACATGACATCGTCGTCTTTCGCTGAGGCCCTGGGACTACCGCTCGTTGAGAACCTGAGGCCATGGAGATGATAAGGTCCCGCCTCACCGCCAGGGGGGGCCTGGAGATGACAGAGAACAGGAGGAAGATGGCCATGATGCCCCAGGGGGGGCCAGAGCCATCAGGAACCTGGCAGGGACTGCCCCCCGGGATATATCTCGAAGCAGGGGGGGCAAGAAGTACCTGGTGACGCCTGGCGTGCCTGACGAGATGAGTCTGTGCTCGAGAACGCCATAGAACTGATCGCTGACAGGAACGTCAGGTACGCGGAGAGGTCGACGCTGGTGCGCGGCATAATGGAGAGCTCCTTTGCGCCCCCCATGTGGATGAGGTGATGAAGATGTTTGCGGGCAGGGTATACATAAAGAGCCACCCCCAGGCCCAGGGGGGGCCCCAGGGGGGGCCTGAGATAGAACTGGAGGTTTCCGCTTCTGGCCAGGACCCGAGGGGGGGACGTCGAGGGTGCCCTGCGGGAGCTGGAGAGAAGGGCAGCCTCGATGGGGGGGCGAGTACTCCAGGATCTAGTGTGCCCCCGGCGGGAATACTATGCTGTCGTACCGCAGGTAGCGCTCGTCCTCGAACCTCAGGTAGTCAGGGTTGATGCCCATCCTCAGGGCTAGGTGGTAGGCGAAGAAGTAGACAGAGAGGATGTAGGTGAACGGCGACCTCATCTCGTCTATGTAGGGCACATCCATGCTGTGGTCGCCATCGCCGTTCACCACGAGCGTCTCTGTATCTGTCTCCCTGCACGCCCTCACTATGTCGGAAACCCTGTCCTCAACAGTGGGCGTGCTGAATATTATGACCAGCGTTTCCTGGTCTATGACCGAAGTGCAGCCGTGGTTGAACTCTTCGAGCTCGATGCCCTCAGCGTGGAGGTGCGTGGCCTCCTTGAGCTTCTGTGCGCACTCCCTGGCGCTGACCTGGTTTGGGCCAGCCCCCCCAAGCACGAACATCCTCTTCGGCACACGGATGCCCTGGGCCATCTCCCTACCTAGCCTGTCTAAGTAGGGTATGTTCCTTGAGATGATGGAGGAGACCGTTTCCCAGTCGTCCCAGGCGCCTAGGGCATTTCCCGTCAAGATGTACGAGGCGATGGCGTTGTCGAAGAACGCCTTTGTGTTGCAGAGCGAGATATCGGGCGAGTTCCCTATGACAAGACCCGTGTCGCTCTCCCTTATGATGGGCGAGTCCCTGTAATGCGATATGCCCACGGTCCTGCACTTCCCCCTGTGCTTCCTGAGGGCGTCAACGGTGGACTTCGTCTTCCCGGTGTGGGAGATGCCTATGATGGTTCCTGATGGCCTCATGAACCTCTCCAGCTCGAAGGCCTGGACGCACCTGACCCTCATATCGTCCGCTGGCTGCGAACCGACAAGTGCGGAGTGGTAGCTCGTACCGTTTCCAGTGAAAAGGATCTGGCCTGTGTCACCACCAAGCCTGAAGTCCTCGCAGGCTGAGACCGTGCCCTGAGGCCGTTCGGTATGTCCATGAGCATGTCGTACATTGCGTATGGGTGTCCGCTCCTCCTTGGTGGCAGCTCGTCTGTCATCGTGGAGTTCAGTCACTCATGATATAAAGGATTTTCACAAACGGCCCTTTGGATATTGCTCACAGTGAAATGAAAAAAGTACCCTGTAAGGGGTATCTACGAGAAGAAGTTCAGGTAGAAGTTTACGTCAGACTGGCCGTAGTAGACCACCAGCACTTCGGTGACAGGCGTGGAGGAGGAGAGGACTTTGGAGCTCTCTAGGCTGCTTATCAGTGCCGTGTTATACGAGAGTGTTGCACTGACCTTGTACTCCGTGTACTTGACCCCCCCGGACACGGTCTTTGTCGTTCCTGTGGGTGAAATGCTGGGCGTTCCTGACAGCACTGCGACCATCCTGGAAGTGTTGTTGGATGTGACGTAGGCTGACGGGGGGGTCGCTGTGGCCCACACCTCTGCGGTCACCGTGTAGGACGTGCCTGATATCGTAACGTTTGTCACCTGGGGCGTTGCGTTCATGACGTCGGGAATGTAAGTGGGAGATATCGAGGAGGAGGAGTGCATGAACGGGACATAGTATGCTGCTGCCAGCCCTATGCCCGCTATGATGGCAACTATGACCGCTGTACCGAAGACCATGAGGAACTTGTCATCCTCGAACTGTTCCTGGTTCTCATCCCTTTTCCTGCCAGGTCCCATTGGCATGAGTATCAGATCTAAATCGAAGATGTGGATTTTAAACTTGTGCGTTTCTGCGCTGGTGAAGGCCCCAGAGCGCCGGACATGCGCCAGCCGCATGTGGGAGGTGTGCGGGCGTTAAAATTCATTTCCGTATACACGGGATCCGGGATGTAAAAATTTCAATATTGGCCCGGTCTACAGGTGGACAGTTTGCCTGGCTCCATATTCCTTAAACTCCCCCCCGGGAGGAGGTACAGCGAGGTCCTCTCCAGCCACCGCATTAGGAGGTATATACTCTCATACAACCTATTCTTTGTTTCGAACAGCGTGGCGTCAAGTTTCATAAATGTACTGCTCTTCTCAACCGGCAGCATAGCAAGGGTCGTGGAGTTCCAGGCCATGAACCAGGCCGCGCAGTTCCTCTTCTTCTTCATGAGCGGCTTTTTGAGCTCCCGGGCCAGGGACGAGACGCTCTTCGCCCTCGGCAACCTGCTGAGGGGGCTTCTCAATGCTCCTGGCGATCCTGGTGGGTGGTGTGTTCTTCAACCCCCCCCTGGTATTCGGCACCATCTACGGCATATCTGGCGGCCTCTTCTGGGGCTCGAACAACGTGATGCAGCAGGAGGTCACCAGGGGCAACGACAGGCTCACCTTCCTCTCCCTCAACTCCACAATCTCGGGCATAATCTCCCTCGTGGGGCCCGTGGCTGGTGCGCTCATAATAGGGGGCAACACCTTTCCACGGTGTGGCCAGATACGTACCTGTCTTCTCAGTTTCCGCAGCTGCCCTCATAGTCGCGGCTGCGGTGGGGGAGGACCATAGGCGTTTCCAGGGAGAGGCGCAGGCTCACTGCCAGGGACCTCAGGGAGGCGAACAGGAACATACCGCTTAGGTTCAAGGTCTTCTTCTTCTCATCTAACATCTACACCCTGGCCCTCTCCGTGGTGCTTCCAGTGTACTTATTCGCGCAGACGCACAACTACTACCTGGTCGGTGTCCTGGGGGGGAGCGTCCTGGCCTCCGGCAGCGTGCTCGGCAACCTTCTCACCCCATGGCTCCTCTTCAGGGACAGGCCATGGGTGCACGCACTCTACGGCATAGCGGTGATCGCAACTGGCCTCCTGCTCATGGACAGTTCCCTTGCCGCTGTGGCGGCCTTCCTATCCGGCTTCACTGCCAACCTCCTGACTGTACCGATAAGCAACGGCACGCTTACGGCGTTCATGGGCATAATGGATGTACCTGCAAGCTCGTACCCGTACTGGATCAGCAGGGAGTATTACCTGGTGGGTGGCAGGGTGTCAATGCTCGTAGCCCTCCTGGCCAGTTCCATTCTGGGGGGGCATCGGCGTTACAGCGGCTGTGGCATCCCTGCTCTCTGTGAGCTTCATGCTATGGTTCCAGCGCTCTTCGTTACCGGTGCAGGGAAGAGGTGATGAACACGGCCGGATGGGTCTACAAAACAATATATACCCCCCCACTAAATTCACAATCGGTCAGATGAGTCCAGCTGTTTATGAGCCGGTGAACACATCAATAGGCCTCAACCAGATATCCAGGGAAGTGCTAGACTTCTGGGAGAGGGAGGGCACAGTGAAGCGCGTCCTCTCAGACAGTTCGAGGCCCAGGGTCTTCTCCTTCCTTGAGGGGGGGCCGCCAACGGCAAACGGCAGGCCGCACGTGGGCCATGCCATGACGCGTACAATAAAGGATATAGTGCTCCGTTACAAGTACATGCAGGGCTACTCCATCTCGAGGAGGTACGCAGGCTGGGACTGCCACGGCCTGCCGGTTGAGCTCGAAGCGGAGAAGCACTTCGGTTTCAAGGTCAAGAAGGAGATAGAGGACTTCGGCATAGAGAAGTTCAACTCTTACTGCAGGGAGAGCATTTTCCGGTACGTGGATGAGTGGGAGCAGGTCGACAGGCTCCTGGGCTTCTGGATCGACCACTCAAAGGCGTATGTGACGCTTAGGAACGAATACATCGAGAGTGAGTGGTGGGCCCTGAAGAACCTGTACAGCAGGGGGGGCCTCCTGGTCAAGGACTTCAAGATCGTTCCCTACTGCCCCCAGGTGCGAGACTTCGCTGAGCTCGCACGAGGTATCGCAGGGGGGGTACGAGGAGGTCAAGGACCCCCCCTCAGTATATGTGAAGTTTCCGGTCAGGGGCCAGGAGGGCACCTTCTTCCTTGCCTGGACGACCACTCCATGGACGCTTCCCTCGAACGAGTTCCTGGCGGTCAACCCCCCCGACTTCGATTACTCCTTAATATTGGTTGGTGAAGAAAAATATTACATGGCCACCGCTGCAGTTGACCGGGTCATGGAGGGGAAGCAGTACAGGGAGGAAAAGAGGCTCAAGGGATCGGAGCTGCTGGGCATGGAGTACGAGAGGCCCATAGACTTCATACCAGCACCTGACGGCTCCTGCAGGGTTGTCGGGGGGGGTTCCCACGTCACCCTCGAGGAAGGCACAGGCATAGTGCACACGGCGCCGGCCTTCGGGGGGGCAGAGGACTTCGAGATAGGGAGGCGGGAGGGTGTTGCTGTCATAAACCCTGTGAACGCCTCCGGAAAGTTCGAGGACGACAGGCTCCCGTGGTCAGGCCTCTTCGTGAAGGACGCTGACCCGAAGATAATATCGTACCTCAAGGGCAGGGGGGGCCTCCTGTTCAGGAGCGGCAAGGTGAGCCACACTTACCCGTTCTGCTACAGGTGCGGGACGCCACTCCTGTACTACCCCCCTTGAGGCCTGGTTCATTAAGGTCTCCAGGATAAGGGAGGAACTGCAGAGGAACAACTCGAAGATAAACTGGTACCCGGACCACCTGAAGGACGGCAGGTTCGGCAACTTCCTAGCAGAGGCCAAGGACTGGGCGCTGAGCAGGAACAGGTACTGGGGGGGGACGCCGCTCCCCGTCTGGGACTGCAGCAATGGCCACACGGTCTTCCTCGGCAGCATGTCGGAGATAAGGGAACTCGGCGGCGAAGTCCCGAAGGACCTGCACAGGCCCTACATAGACCAGGTCACTCTGAAATGCCCGGAGTGCGGCGGGGGGGAGATGAGGAGGGAGCCGTACGTCATAGATACCTGGTTCGACTCAGGAAGTGCCACTTACGCAGCCATGCACTACCCGTTCTCGAAGGACTTCGACCCATCCTCTGACCTGCCGGTGGACTTCATAACCGAGGCCATAGACCAGACCCGCGGCTGGTTCTACACACTGCACGTGATCTCGTCCCTCCTGTTCCAGAAGAATGCTTACAGCAACGTCCTCTCCATAGACTTCATCCTTGACGAGCAGGGGGGGAGGAAGATGAGCAAGAGCAAGGGCAACTCCGTCTACGCCCTTGACTTCATCAACGAGTTCGGTGCAGATGCTGTCCGCCTCTTCTTCCTCAGCAATGCGCCTTGGAGGCCCAAGGCCATAGACAGGAAGCTGATCCTGGAGATGTCCAGGAAGACCATATACACTATGCTTAACGTTTACCAGTTCTTCGCGTCCAATGCCAACCTGGACGGTTACATGTACAGGGGGGGCCTGGTGCAGCCCAAGAACATACTGGACCGCTGGATAGTGTCAAGGGTCAACAGCACCGTCAGGGACGTGACCAGGGAGATGGACAACTACCAGGTGCACACTGCGCTGAAGCTCATAATGGACCTCATAGACGACATATCCAACTTCTACCTCCGCCTCTCAAGGAGGAGGTTCTGGTCAGATGAGATGGGCATAGAGAAGGAGAGGGCCTACTCTTCACTGTTCTATGCCATGTTGAACACAGTGAAAATGATGGCACCGCTGACGCCGTTCTTCTCCGAGTACCTATACAAGCGCCTTGTGCCCGGGGGGGGAGGGAGCGTCCATGAGGAGCGTTATCCGGTGGCCGACCCGGACCTGATAGACAGGGAGATAGAGGGGGGGAGATAGAGTTCGCAAAGACCGTGATCGAGGGCGTCAGGAGGCTGAGGCAGGAATCCGGGATAAAGGGCAGGCAACCGGTGACGGAGATACTGATATCTGCACCCGGCAGCATACCGGAGGACATCATAGAGATAATAGCGCCGGAGTGCAACGCGAGGTCTGTAAGGTACATAGCAAAGGAGAAGAGGCCCCTGATGCACCAGGTCAGGGTCAACATGTCCAGGGCAGCGCCAGTGCTCCGTTCAAAGGTCAGGCAGCTCCAGGCCTATGTGGAGAGCACAGAGCAGGAGGAGATATACAGGGAAGTATCGGAGAAGGGCTACGTGACCTGGGAGGACAGGGAGATAGAGAAGGACATGCTTGAGATAACGGAGGTTCCAGACCCGAGGTACGCATACCTGCACGAGGCAAAGAGCGACATCGACATATTCCTGAACAAGGAGATCGATGAGGACCTGGAGATGGAGGGCCTGGCCAGGGAGGTCATAAGGAGGGTGCAGGTCATGAGGAAGGAGATGGACCTCGAATACGATGAGAGGATCGTAACGACCGTGGAGTGCTCTGACAGGGTAAAGAGGGCACTGCAACAGCACATGAAGATGGTGAAGAACGAGACACTCTCTGACTCGGTTATCTTCGCCGATGCGCCCGGCGGGAAGGAGTGGGAGATAGAGGGCGAGAAGGTGAGGATAAGCATAAAGACCTCTCCCGCCTAGCTGCCGGAGGCTGAACAGTTGGCAAAACCGAGGAAGGAGACGGGCAGGGCGTTCATGGTGGGCCGGTTCCAGCCCTTCCACAACGGCCACCTGGCTGTGATAAAGGAGATACTGAAGGAGAACAGGAGCATCATAATAGGTATCGGGAGTGCGCAGTACTCGCACACCCTAAAGGACCCCCCCTTCACGGCAGGGGAGAGGCACCTCATGATATCCAGCTCGCTGGAACAGGAGGGCATCTACAACTTCTACCTCGTCCCGATCGAGGACGTGAACTCAAACCCACTCTGGGTGGCGCACGTGGAATCGCTCACCCCCCCGGGCTTTGACAGGGTCTACACCAATAACCCCCCCCTTGTGAGGAGGCTCTTCCAGGAGAGCGGCTATGAGGTGCGTTCGATGAAGCTGCTAAACAGGAAGGACTGGTCCGGGACGAGCATAAGGAAGAAGATCATAAGCGGTGAGGACTGGAAGTCTGATGTGCCGAAGGCCGTGGCGGAGATCATAGAGGAGATAGACGGCGTCACAAGGCTCAGGGAGCTGACGCAGTCAGACGAGTGAAAATGTTTAACTCTCCCATCGCCTTCATAATTGCAGATGCGTGACTTCTCGGGCACAGGCTTCATGGTCTCTGAGATTGGTGTCGGTACCTACTACGATCCTGGTTGGATCGTCCGTGCCAGGCTCTTCGGGAGCAGGCCGAACAGGGACATGAAGGTGAAGGCCATTTCGACCGCCCTGGAGTGCGGCGTTAACATGATCGATACTGCGGAGATATACCAGTCGGAGGACATGGTGGCCGAGGCGCTGGGGGGGGCAGGGACAGGTCCAAGGTGTTCCTGGCCACAAAGGTCTGGCCATCGCACTACAGGAGGGAGAGGCTCCTCAAGTCCCTGAGGGCAAGCCTGAGGCGGCTGGGCACAGACTATGTGGACCTCTACCAGCTGCACCTCAATTCATCCGGGAGAAAGTGGGAGAGGCCCTCAAAGCCATAGAGGAGCAGGTCAAGGAGGGCACAGTCAGATACATAGGCATAAGCAACTTTGACGCCGAGCTAACGAAGTTTGCCCTGTCTGTGGTCAGGGATGCGAGGATCGTGTCAACGCAGATGCCGTTCAACCTGCTGAATAGGAAAATCGAGGCCGATATCTTGCCAATATGCAGAGAGAACGGCATGTCGGTGCTGGCCTATTACCCCCTCGGGCATGGCAGGCTTGTGACATCCAGCGGGAAATTCGCCGAGGCGGTCAAGAAGATACAGGAAGACCATCCAGGCAAGACCGTCCCGCAGATAGTGCTCAACTGGTTCCTGTCCAAGTTCGATAACGTCTACCCCATACCCAGGGCATCGAACCCTGAACACGTCAGGGAGAACACCGGCGCAATGGGCTGGAAGATGGATGAGGAAGAGATAAAGATGCTTGAACAGTCAGTTTCCTGACTGTTCCAGGTCAACCTCGATGAACCCCTCGTTCTCCCTCACTGCGAATGTCTTCTTGCCCATCTTGTCCATCATCGCGTTCGGTGCGACGAATGGTGGCTCCAGCATCCTGCCGGTCTTGACGTCGAATACAGCCTTGTGGCAGAAGCACTGCACCTGGTTCTTCTCCGCGTCGTACTTGCAGGATGCACTTGGCGTGGGAGCAAACAGCGTCCATGGCGTAGAGGTTGTTCCCGCTCTTTGCTATGAAGACGACCTCGTTATCTACCCTGGCAGCAAACGACCCTCCTGCAACCTCCAGTGCCTTCATTGACACTACTCTCTTCCAGGCCATGGCACACTGTATCTGCAGAGAGAGTTAAACTTTGTCACTCCATGAAAGACGGGCCCCCCCCAGCCATACGGTGGTTACCGGAACTCCATTTCCATCTGCCAGCACATTTGGCCGTGGTCGAAAGAAAAACCTCCTTCCTCTCCGTCCGGCGTGGTGGCATCCACCACTCCGCTCTCTGTAAGGAACACAAACAGGCGACCTGGCACGGTAACGGGAAACCTTGTTGCCTCTGCCTCCTGAGAATGGCATAGGCGGTTGGGGGTCTGGGAACAGCAGCCGGCAATTCCGTCATTGATTTGCGCGAAAGGACCGATCCGTAATTTTGGCCCGCACCGCCACTGCCAAGGCAGCAGGTCAGGTTCATACCCCCCCGGTGGTCTCCATTGCGGCCGGCGAGAAAGAAATATTTCAAGGGAGCGATACATACCCATGGACGCCAGGGAAGCCTATTCGGTCAAGGTCCTGTCCGACCCTTTCGTGAACGGTGACGAGTGCTACTTTGTCCAGAACTGGATAGAGGGTAATGAGTACGGGTCTTCCATATTCAGGATGGCCCACGGCAGGGTGGAGAGGGTCACCTTCGGTGGTTCCGAGAGGTCCCCCCCTTCTGTATACGGTGGGTACCTCTATTACATATCCTCGGCTGGCGGTGAGGAGAGCCTCATGAGGATGGGCAGGATGTCAGGGCCAGAGAGGGTAGCAACCTTCGGCAAGATACACAAGTTCCTGCCCTACAATGATGACATGCTCGCCATAGTGGAGGCGAAGGCGGAGGCTGGCACACTCTTCGTGGCGAAGAGGCAGATGTACAGGTACGACACAAGGGGGGGCTACCTGAGGAGCAGGAAGAAGCTCGTTTCAGTGAAGGGCGGCAGGGACATAGTGGCCGGTGACTTCGATGTGGTGGACTTCGCCGTTAGCGGTGACGATGTCATCGTGTCCACAACCGAGGAGGACGACAGCACAGGCCTGCACCAGGTCTACAGGCTCATCAGCGGCCTCTCAGGGAGGGAGAAGCTGACGGGCGGCAGGGGGGGCCTGGCCACATCCGTGGGCTTCACGCCATCCGGCGAGGCTGTGTTCATCGGCCACAGGTCCGGCATTGCGCCGTGGAAGCAGAAGAGCGTAATGGCAGCTGATGGGAGGGTGCTGTCTGGCGGCGTGAACTGCTCCCTGGATGTCATCACGGACCTCTTTGTTGGCGGTGCACAGGGCCTTGTGACCGACGGCAGCCTCTACACCATAGCCCATGAGGGCGGAGACACTTACGTCTACGACGTCCTGGCCCGGAAAAGGCTGACGGGCCGGGGGGGCATGTCAGTGAGGTACTTCCACTCCTCTGGCGGCAATCTGGCGTACATCCTCACGGAGCCAGGGAGACCGTCCCTGCTAAGGTTCGGCGAGCAGGAGTACGACCCGAACCCTGGAGTGAGGGGGGGTGCTGAGGTGGAGAACTTCAGGACTGGCGGGGGGGGAGAGTACTGGTTCATCCACTCAGGCAGTGAGCGCCCGACAGTCCTCTCCGTGCACGGTGGGCCCCATATGGCGTACGGAAACTGCTACTACATAGAGTTCAACTTCCTAGCGGCCAACGGCTTCAACGTCGTCTACGGCAACCCCAGGGGGGGGAGTTCAGGGTACGGTGATGACTTCGCCAGGGCATGCGTGGGCGACTGGGGGGGAGGGAGGGACTTTGAGGATGTTCTCTCCTTCCTTGACGATGCCAGGGACAGGTTTGGCCTCACCGGGAAGGTAGCCATCACGGGAGGCTCCTACGGGGGGGCTTCATGACCAATGTGGCCATCGTGAAGAGCAACAGGTTCGCCTGCGCTGTTTCCGAGATGCCCGTGTCGAACCTCCTGAGCATGCTCGGCACCAGTGACATAGGCTTCTGGTTCAATGCTGTGGAATCGGGCATAGAGGACCCGTGGAGCAGGGAATCGCAGGAGAGGCTGCTGCGCATGTCCCCCCCGATATACAGCGTCAAGGATGCCAGGACACCCACCATGTATATACATGGCGAGGAGGACTTCAGGTGCCCCATCGAGCAGTCGGAGCAGATGTTCATGGCGCTGCGCTATTACGGCGTGGACAGCGAGCTTGTCAGGTACTCAGGGGGGGACTCGCACGAGCATGCAAGGCACGGGAGGCCGCAGAACATGGTCGACAGGCTTGAGAGGAAGCTGGCCTGGTTCAGGAAATACATGGTGGACGGGGGGGGAGGGGGGGGTGGGGGGGGCAGGGGTGCCGCTCCTTGACGGCATGCTCTCGCTGGTCACGGGCGCATCAAGGGGGGGCATCGGGAGGGCGGTGGCACTGCGCCTGGCCTCGGAAGGCAGTGACGTGGCACTGATATACAGGGAGGACCACGTGGATGCGGAGTCGACAGCCAGGGAGATAGAGGCCATGGGGGGGTGCCGTGCTGTGGCAGTGAGGTGCGATGTGTCGGAACCTGAAGATGTTGCCAGGGCGTGCAGCCAGATCCGTGTTGAAGTGGGCTGGCCGGACGTTGTGGTGAACAACGCCGGCGTGATGCTGAACGGTGACATCATGGAACAGCCCCCTCAGCGACCTGGACGCGATGATGCGCACCAATGTCTACAGCATAGTCCACCTCACCAGGGCCCTCGGTGAGAGGGTCAGGAAGGGTGACATGAGCATTGTGAACGTGGCAAGCAACGCAGGCCTGGGCACGGCGCTGGAGGGCTACACATTCTATTCGGTCACAAAGGCTGCTGTGATGGCTCTGACGAGGAGGATGGCCTTCGACCTGGGCAAATATGGCGTCAGGGTGAACGCAGTGGCACCCGGAACCGTGGACACTGAAATGATGAGGCGTGGGAGGAGCGAGGAGCAGGTCAATGAGGTCTACCCCCCCTCTAGGGCATCCAGGACCATCCTCTCCAGGGTCGCACAGCCAGGGGGGGAGATAGCAGATGCCGTCCTCTTCCTGGCGTCCCCCCCGCTCTCACGCTTTGTCACGGGCCAGGTGCTCGTTGTGGACGGCGGGCGCCTCGACTACCTCACCCACTCCCTCTAGATGACTATCCTCTCCTTGGGGGGGAGGTGCCTGTCCTCAACGCCCAGGGCGGCGACATCTATTTCCTGCCCGCCATAGAGCATTGCCTTCTCCCTGCCGGCGAGGAGTGCAGAGACGATCCTGCCCGCTGCGTCCCCCCCTTCATGATGCCGCTTCCGCTGGTGCCTGTGGCCACGATCACGTTCAGGTCCCTGAAGATGTAGTGTGTCCTGTCAATGGTGTTGTAGGCGTAGTGGCCAGCCCACATCGACGTCACCCTGGACCTTGAGACAGCCGGTATGTAGGCACTCACAACTGGCACTATGCTCCTCTCGTAGAACTCGGGTTCCGGCTGGGGGGTCCTCCTCGAAGGAATAGGGGCGACCGTAGTCATCGGCAACAGAGAACCACACGGACCCACTTTTTGGTTCCGGCCTCATTATTATGCCGTGGGCTGGGAGTATCGTGAAGGGGGGGAGGACGTCCTCCCCCTCCACCATGGGGGGGTGCCTGACCAGGGAGGATATCTCGCTCCCGCTCACCTGGAAGACCTGCCTCTTCTTTGGCCTCGTGTGGCTGTCTATGCCTGTTGGGTCAAGGAGTGCGGTCGTCCACATGTCGGTGCAGAGCACGTACTGTTCCGCCCTGACCGTGCCCCCCCTGCTGGTATCCAGAGTGTCCACATGCACAGACTGCCAGAGGAACGGCTCTCCCGGATAATTGAGTGGTTCCACGGGCTTCAGCCTCAGCGGCCTCACCTCTGTGTTGTAGAGGAACTCCACCCCCCCCATTCTCCTGCACTCGCCCTCGTAGTAGGCTGCCAGCCTGTCCGGCTCTATTATGCCGCAGTTCCTGCCGAGGAGGCCGGCATCTATGTCAGGCACCGAGAGCAGGGCCTTCTCCTCGCTTGATGGCCTGGTGTTGAAGCCTGCCTCCCTTATCTCGTCCTCCTCCACTACCCTGGCCCTCCCCCCCTCCCTTATGAAGCCCTGGACCACATCGCACTCCACGAACTTCCTGCCAGCGAGGAACAGGTAACCGTTGAACTTCATGCCAAGGTTGAAGCCAGATTCCTGCACCTTTCTGTAGAAGGAAATGGAGGAGGACGTGAGCTTCCTGTTCACCTCAGAGGAGAAGAGGTCCCTGAAGCCGGCGGCACTCCTTGCCGTGTTACCCTGGGCAAATGTCCCCCCCTTCTTCTCCACAACCGCCACGTTCATGTCCGGGTTTTCCCTCTTTATGTGGTAGGCCGAGGCAAGCCCGGTTATGCCAGCACCCACCACAACTGTGTCGAAAGTGAGCACAACGGGGGGGTATCGCTTGCTGGATTAACTTTTATCGCTCCTTTTTCCTGGAAAAACATTGGTTTTCAACGCAACAGCATGCCGGCCTTTGTGTTTTCCAGAGTCCATTGCAACAGTCTCCTCAGGTGCACCATGGAACCCTCATCCAGTGGCGGGAAAGGGTCCCTTGTCAGAGGTTCAGATATGACGCCCAGCTCCTTCAGTATGGCCTTCTTCACAGCCACAGTCCTCTCAGGGTAGAAGTTGGCCAGGGGAAGCGTTTTGGCGAAGAGATCGGTCGCCTCCTCCACCTTCCCCTCCCTGAAGAGCCTGTATATGGACACAAGGTGCTCCGGGATAGGTGCAGATGTCATCACCCCCCCGTCCGCACCCTCAGCCAGCTCCCAGAGCAGGTTCCTGCCGTGGAGTGCCCCCCCCAGTATGGAAATCGATGTGCCCAGCGCTGCCCTGATTGCCCTGACCTTGGGCGGCGAGGGCTGCTCCTCCACCTTCACGCAGACCACGTTCTCTGCCTCTGAGACTATGGCCTCAGGTGTCCACACCGATCCTGGCGAAGCAAGGGCCGGGTTGTCCAGGACAACTGTGGGCAGTGCATATTTTTTGGAGACGGAGCGGTAGCGCCCCCCCAGGATGGTGCTCATGGGTACCTGGCCCCCCCTGTGCGGGCCCAGCAGGAACGCGTCAACCCCCCCGAGCCTGGCCGCCCTCTCGGCCTCCATGAGGACCTGCCTGTCCGAAGGCATGGTAATGCCACACACCACGGGTACACTGCCGGACGTTTCCTCCATCACTGTCCTGATTATGCTCTCCCTCTCCTCCTGGGTGAGCGCTTCGCTCTCCGACACCTCCCCCCCGAGGATCGTGAGGCCGTCCACGGACGCCCGCATGTAATAGCGAACCATGCGCCTTAGGCTTTCCAGGTCCAGAGAACCGTCGCGGCTGAAGGGTGTGAGCAGGATGGGGAATACGCCCCCCCTGAACTCCATGGAATGGCATCACGGTCCCGGATAATTTGGTTTCCATTTGTGCGATCACCCGGGGGGGCATCCATTTTTAAATCCAATAGCCATGTGGACGATCGGGAAGAGGGGGGGGAACGCAACACGATCGGGCAACATGGTGGTGCCCCCTGCAGGGATGATATGGATGGAGAAGGTGGACCCCCACAGTGAAGGAGGAGAAGCTGCCATCGGGGGGGGTGGCATGCATAGACTACGTGATGTCAGGTGGCCTGGAACCGGGAGTCATGACAGAGCTCTACGGTGAGGGTGGTACGGGGGGGAAGAGCAACATGTGCATGGTCTTCGCTGTCTCGGCCCTCTCCCTGGGCAGGTCCGTCATATTCCTGGACACGGAGGGCCTCTCCACAGAGAGGCTCCTTCAGGTCTCGGGGGGGGTGACACTGGCCTCCTGCGTCACCTGATGCTCTACAGGATCACCTCCCTGGACGACCAGGAGGTGGCCATCATGCGCTCCTCCAAGATGATGGAGAGGGAGAGGAAGGTCGGGCTCCTCATCATAGACTCGTTCACTGAGTACTTCAGGCTCGAGAAGAGTTCGGACACGAGGGAGAGGGTCGCGGCCATGCAGAGGCACATATCGCTCCTCAACTCCATCGCGGTCAGGTTCAGGGTGCCTGTTCTCCTGACAAACCAGATATACCTTGACCCTGAGGAGCAGAGGCTGGAGCCGTTCGGCGGCTATGTCATAGACCACTCCATGAAGGCCATATTCATGCTCGAGAAGTCTGACGGCGTGAGGAGGATCGTCACGGTGAAACACAGGTCCGTGGAGGAGGGCAGGTCGGCACAGTTCAGGATAACCGAATCTGGCATTTCATGCGAGGTGTGATGCATGGGCGTAGACCTGGGTGAGATCGTTGTCAGGTCCCCCCCCACAACTCTGAAGGAGCACTCGGGGGGGCAGACGGTCAGCGTGGATGCCTACAACATAATCTACCAGTTCCTGAGCAGCATAAGGGGCCCGAACGGAGAGCCCCCTCAGGGATTCGCAGGGCAGGGTGACCTCACACCTGTCCGGGCTCTTCTACAGGACAGTGAACCTTCTGGAAAGCGGCATAAGGCCCGTCTTTGTCTTCGACGGAAGGCCTTTCGAGCTGAAGGCAAGGACTCTCGAGGAGCGGGCCATGGTCAAGGCCAGGGACCTTGAGGCGTACCAGGAAGCTGTGGAGGCAGGCGATGCTGAGAGGGCCAGGTCGCTGGCGTCCAGGATAAACTACATAACGGATGAGATTGTCCAGGAATCCAAGGCACTCCTGGGCCTCATGGGCCTCCCGGTGGTGCAGGCCCCCTTCGGAGGGGGGGAGGCCCAGGCCTCGTACATGTCCAGGGCTGGCCTGGTCTACGGTGTCATAAGCCAGGACTATGACTGCCTCCTCTTTGGTGCCAGGAGGGTGCTGAGGAACTTCACGGTATCGGGCAGGCGAAGGGTGCCTGGAAAGAACGTCTACCAGAACGTATCGCCAGAGGTGGCCAGCCTGGAGGAGACGCTGAGGCAGAACGGCATAACGTACGAGCAGCTGGTTGACATAGGCATAATGGTCGGCACCGATTTCAACAGCGGACTCAGTAGGGTGGGCGCGAAGACTGCGCTGAAGCTGGTCAAGAAGTATGGCGATATCACCAGGGTGCTCGAGGCCAGGGGGGGCGAGGTGATAGAGAACCTGGACAGGATCAGGTCGTTCTTCCTCGACCCGCCGCACGTGGACACGGAGATAAGGTTCGGCAGACCGGACAGGGAGGGCATATTGCGGTTCCTGTGCGGTGAGCACGACTTCTCCAGGGAGAGGGTTGAACCCTATCTTGACACAATAGAGGCAGGGCTGTCAAGGGGGCTCACAGTCCAGCCTGGACACATTCTTCTGATGGCCAGCGGGCCTGTGAATCCTTATCGGTGCAGCAGGCCCCCCTGATACATAAATGTCCGGATGCGGTCTCGATTCACGCCACTGAAGCCCACGGTGGGTCCAGTCCCTGCCTGTGCCGGCGTCAGACAGGGGATGAGGGGGGTTCCGGCAAGGATTCGGGCAGTTTATAGTTTAAACAGATTTTAGAACTGGAAAATTGTTTTTATGGATTTTTAATCCAAGATTTAAAACAGATGCAATTAAATACCAGATTTACCATGTAGAATCATGCCTCAGCAGAAATCATTGGTAGATGTGGCGCATGTATCAAAAAGGGGGGGAAGCTCTCTAAGGATAACCCTGCCGAGAAAGGTGGCGGAGAGGTTGAAGATCGAGCCAGGTGACATATTGGGCTTCTACACGGACGGCGAAGTGATCTTCCTGGAAAGGATGCAGTGAGCTCAGAGGCTCTCAGGCACCAGGTCCCGGTACCTGGACACCTGGCCTTCGAGCGCCTCTGCCACGGCCTCCTTCAGTGAACGCGGGTCTATCTGGCCCTGCACGTAGCTCCTCTCGAGGTCCTCGAACCTCTTAAACTCAACCTCGCCGTTCCCAGTCTTGACCCTGAGGGGGGGCCTGTGGCAGGATTATGTACCTGGCTATGTCCGTCACAGGGTTCCCCTGCACGGTTCCCTGCGGGCAGTATGCCCTGGAGATCTTTCTCCTTATGGCCTCCTCGCTGTCAGAGAGGAATATGGCGGACTCCGGGTCGCTCTTTGACATCTTCTTGAACTGATCCATCCTGCCGGAGCCGGTCAGTGATGATAGAAGTGGCCCATGGAGCGATATGGGCTTCTTCCTCCCCATTTTCTCCGCGATGTCCCTGGCGAGCATGTGGGCATGCCTCTGGTCCATGCCGCCCATGGCTATATCCAGGTCCATGTAGAATATGTCCGTGACCTGCATCAGGATATATGTATTTGCTGAAGTCCCTGTCAGCCTCCTCCTCGCTCCTCCCCATGATGGGCAGGGCCCTCCTTATCCTGCTGAGTGACGACCGCTTTGCCACAGAGAGGAGGAGCGACCAGTAGTTATCGTCCCGGGCCAGATCGCTCGCCCACACGAAGTGCACCCTGCCCTCTCCTGCCCTCCTCTCTATGACTCTTTTGAGTACGTCCCCCCCGCTCCTGTGTATCCTCTCCATGTCGCCCCCCCCGAGCTTGTCGTTGACCATGGCATGCCAGTCCGCGAGGAGTACAGTCGTGTTTATTCCGGCGTCCACGAGATCCCTGATCTTGCCGGGCCACAGCAGTCCGGTGCCCAGGTGCGGTATCCCGGACGGCTCGAAGCCTATGTAGGCCCTGGCCTTTCCTGCTTCAATGGAATCGAGTTCCTCCCTCCTTATTACCTCCACCAGTCCCCCCCTGGTGACCAGGTCCACTGTCTGTCTGTCCACGGCAGGTTATGCTTTCACACTTTAATGTTTTCCGCCTGTTCCTGCCAGGGCCCCCCCCTGGAAACGAGTATCCTCCCGTAAGGTTCCTCCTGCTCCATGCGTATCCTGCCCTGCTTTGCCAGGAACATGCAGTAGATGAAGAAGGGCACCTTGCCGTACCTGAACCTCTCCCACACGTCCTCGAGGTAGAACTGATCCGCCCTTATCCTCTCGACGAACCTGGCGGCCTCCTCTATCTCCCTCTCAGGCTCCTCTGTGTGGAGCTTGCTGAATATCTCATCGTTCACGTGGATGATCTCCTGCCGCCTCTCCCTCCTCTCCCTGAACTTCTTCCTGAGCGCTTCTATTATCTCCACCACCATCACGGGCCTCCTCTCCGTGTGGGCTATGGAGGGCACGACCTGGATGGCCCCCCCCTCCTCGGGCTCCTCCACTTCCCGCGCCGGTTCCTCCTCGGGCACCGGGTCCTCATCACTGAACGAGCTCTTGATGGAGAGGAGGTGCCATGATTCGACAAGGAGCTCGCCGGCCTCGAAGTACCTGTCGAAGTTCTCGTCAAGGAGCGTGGAATACACGAAGAGCATGTCCCGGAGGTCCACCTTCCACGGGTCTATGGCCCCCTCCTCGCACTTCCTCAGTATCTCGAGCACTAGGGACGAGAAGGCGTCCCTGCTCCCGCTCACCCTCTGGAGGAGATCCCTGTAGAAGTCCACGTTGAGGTCGAGCATGGTGGCCTGCACCAGGACCTCGTCGACTATGCTCAACTCCCCCCCACGACCTCCCCTATGTACTTCTGGAAGAAGTGTGTCCTCTCATCAGGGCCCACCGTAACGCCTATGACAGAGTTCGCGTACTTCAGCATTGCCTTCCTCAGTGAGATCACTATTATCTGCGCGTTCTTTGAGGCATCCCTGAGCAGCTTCCCGATCCTGTCGACGTTGGCCCCCGTCAAGGAACATGTCGACCTCGTCAAGGAAATAGAAGGGCGACGGGAAGGTCCTCTGGACAGCGATTATGAATGACAGCGCGGTCAGGCTCTTCTCCCCCCCTCCGCTGAGCGCCTCGAGCCTTGTGTACCTTGTCCCCCCCTTCGGCCTAGCTTTATGTGCACCTCGCTCCCCCCCATGGGGGTCGTTCTCATTGGAGAAGTAGAGGATGGCATCGCCGCCGCCGGACAGTTCCTGGTACACCTTTCTCATCTCCTCCCTTATCGAATCGAAAACTCTCAGGAACGTCACCTTCCTCTGCTCGAGGAGCCTCTCCGTGAATTCCTCTATTGCCTTCTTCTCCTCCAGCAGCGCAGACATCTTGCCCTTCATCTCGCTGAGCCTTGAGTTCTCGGCTTCGTATTCCTCCAGGGCCTCATGTTGACCTGGCCGAGGCTGTCCAGATGCCTCTGCGTCTCGGCCATGAGCCTCGATACCTCGTTCCTGTCGGTGAGAGACACGTCAGGCTCGCCCCCCCCGACGCCTCCAGCTCCCCCCCTTCCTTCGAGGAGAGCTGTGCCCTGAGGTCTGAGATGCGGCCCCCCCTGAGGGACGACTGGACGTCCCTCTTGCTGGACACCTCCGCCCTGGCCCTGTCGTACTCCCTGGCCAGGGATTCCAGGGCCCTCACCTCTGCCTCCCTCTTTGCCTCGAGGTCCTTGAGGCCCTCACCGTAGGTGGCTATGCTCGCACGTATGGAAGCGATCTCTTCCTCAATGGAAGAGACCCTGTTCCTTGCCTCGGTGTTGGCCCTCTCAATGTCCCTGAGGCGTATTGCTGTGTCTTCCAGGTTTTCCCTCTCCCTCTCAACCTCCTCCCTGGTGTGCTCCACATCCCTCTTCACTCCGCTCAGTTCAGTGAGCACCTCCCTGATCCTTTCTCCCAGCGACCTGAGTGCCTCTTCCCTGGCCTCCATTTCCCTGAACTTCTCCGGCGATGTCTCCCTCAGGGCGGCGGTGAGTTCGGCGATCCTGGACGATACCTCGGACACCCTCGTCCTCACCGAATCCATTTCCTCGCGGGTCGTCCCGATCCTCCTTTCCACCGCTGCCCTCTCCTCCTCCAGTTCCCTTATCCTTTGCCTGGCCTCCTCTATTTTCGACGATACAGACGCCATCCTTGACTCCAGTTCCCTCTTCAATCCCTGGGACGACGCCACATCTCCGGTGGCCTTCCTGAGTTCCTCGGACACATCCTCGAGCATGGCAGACTTCGACGACAGGTCTGCTGTGAGGGCCTCCATCTCTTCGCTCTTCTCCCTTATGGCCTGTGACACCTGCTGCAGCCTTGCATCCACGTCCAGCCTGGCCGCCGCCTTCTCCTGTGAACCGCCGGTGATGGCTCCACTGGCCTCGAAGATGTCGCCGTCCAGGGTCACGAGCCTCACTCCACCCATGTACTTCCTCGCCTCTTTCACGCCCGGCACGAGGACTGTGTCCTGGAAGGCGTACCATACAGCACTCTCGAACTGCCTCTCATACCTCACTATCTCGAATATGTAGCCCAGCGATTCGGGCTGGTTCCTCACTATTATGGCCTTGCCCCTGGGCCTGCCGGTGGACATCTTGTTAAGCGGCAGGAACGTGAGCCTCCCAGCCCCCGCTCTGCTTCAGGAGGCCCAGGCACTCCTCCGCAACGCCATCGTCCCTGACAACGACAGCGTTGAGCCTCCCTCCCGCAGCGCTCTCCACTGCGGCCCTGTACCTTTCCTCGAAGCTTATGAGCTCCCTGAGTGTCCCGAATATGCCATCGATCTTCCCTTTCCTCCTCGCCTCCATGACCTCCTGCAGGGCCCTGGATGACTGGCCCCCCCTCTGTGACTGTGCAACAAGCCTCTCGTACTCCCTCCCAAGGTCAGAGAGCTCCCTGGCGAGCCTGTCCTTCCTCTGCCTCATCTCCTCGACCTCTGCCCTGAGCCGGTAGTATTTGGCCGAGAGATCCCTGAGGGCCTCCTCGCTCCTGGGCACCATCTTCTTGAGCCTCCAGTCGGTGTCCCTGAGCTCTGCCTCCAGATCCGCAAGGTCCTCCTGCCTCGCCGCTATTGCGCTCTCAGTCTGCGATTTCCTGGCGCTGTCCGCCATGAGCCTCTTCTGCATCTCCTCCATCTCTGCCTGGAGCCTCTCCCTCTCCGCGTTGAGGCCCTCCAGCTCCCTGTTCATCCTCTGGAACTCCTCCAGCTCCCCGGACCTCAGTGCCCGGAGCTCTCCAGCTCTTCCCTGGCCCTTTTTTCCTTCTCACGCAGATCCACGAGCGCCTTCTCCATCTCGCCTTCCCTGCGTAGCAGTTCGGAGAGCCTGCCCTCCAGGGCCGCTAGCCTCTGATCCCCCCGCGCTTCCTCTCTTCCTCGAGTTCCCTGTACTGGCCCTCCCGGTCCTCTATCCTCATCCTGATCTCCGCTGCCTGTATGCGCTTCCTGTCAAGCTCCTCCTGCAGCCTCCTTATCTCCGCAGAGTACCTCTCCTCGATCTCGCTGGACAGTTCAGCGACCCTCTTCCGCCTCTCATCCTGCTCCTGCTGGATCTCCTCCAGCCTGTTCTCCAGCCTCGATATCCTCTCCTCATTGTCCCTCAGCGTCCTTTCCAGGGCCTCGATCTCGGCCCTGATGGCCTGCGCCTCAAGGTGTATGTAGGTGGCCCTTAGCTGGCGGAGCTCCCCCCCTGCATCTCGATGTACCTCTCAGCCAGTTCCTTCTCTGCCCGCAGCACGCTTACCCTGGTCTCTATCTCCTGTGAAACTGCCTGCAGTGTGTTTAAGTTCGATATTACGCTCTCCCTGTCCCTCCTGCTCCTCTCTATGTCCATGTCGATCACGTCTAGGCCGGCAATGCTCTCTATGAGCCTGCGCCTCTCGGTGCCGCTCATCTTTATCAGGTTGTTTATGTCGCCCTGGAGCACGAAGCTGTAAGAGTCCAGTGAGATCTTGTTCCTCAGGAGGAAGGCCTCGATATCCGATAGCCTTGCCTTCTTGCCGTTCATGTAGTAGTTGCCCTTGATCTCCCCCCCGTCCTCCTCCACCAGCTCTCTCTTGATCGATACCGTCTCGCCTGTGCCCTCCTCCCTGAGGTTCAGGGTCACGGAGCAGTGCCTTGGGGCCCTCTCTCCCTCCTTTGGCCTGTAGATCAGGTCCCCCCCATCTTCTCGGCCCTGACTATCTTCGAGGAGCGTGTGCCGAGGACGAAGACGAGTGCGTCCCCCCCGATGTTGCTCTTTCCTGAACCGTTGGGGCCGCTTATCACCGTCAGTCCAGGCTTAAAGAACACCCTGCTCCTCGAGCCAAACGACTTGAAGTTCTCAAGCTCGACACTTTCTATTATCATTTCACCACTGTCAGACAGGTGTCAAGCTTGTACCGGGGGGAAAAATATATAATAATTCGTATCCACAGTGAAAGGGAGGCGCTCACCTGAACTTCGGCTTCCTCTTCTCAAGGAACGCGTTCACGCCCTCCCTGGGCTCTGGCCCCCCCTCGAAGCAGGAGGCGAAGAGCTCCATCTCCCTCTCGTACATATCGCTGTTGCGCCACCTGACCAGCTCCTTCGCCCTGCACAGGCTGGACCTGGGGAGCTGGAGGAGCTGCCTTGCAAGTTCCAGAGACCTGGAGAACGGGTCATCCGATAATTCGTTGACCAGGCCCAGCTGCCTTGCCTCCTCTGCGCCAATCCTCTTCCCGAACAGGACCATCTCCAGGCCCTGGCCTCACCCAGAACCTCCCTGAGCCTCTGGGTGCCGCCGAAGCCAGGTATGATGCCCAGTGTAACCTCTGGGAGGCCCAGCAGGGTGCCCGGGGGGGCGGCTATCCTGAGGTCACACGCCAGTGCCAGTTCCAGGCCCCCCCGCCCAGGCATAGCCGTGGATGCTTGCTATTACGGGGTCAGGGTGCTCCATTATCGCCCTCACGGTGTCGTGGCCTGCCTGTGCGAACTCGTACGCCCTCTCAGGGGTCATTTGCAGGAACTGCTTCACATCCGCTCCCGCGCAGAACGCCTTTCCGCTCCCCCCCCTGATAACCACTGGCCCCCCCCTGAAGATGCCAGGTGGTCCCTTATCTGCTTGAGGTCTTCCACCGTTAGCGGGTTCAGGGGGGGTGGCCTCTCCAGGGTCAGGACACTTATCCCCTCGATCTCCTCCTTCTTCACCATCCCGACACCTCAATACTTGTAGAACCCCCTCTCCACTCTTCCTGCCCAGCTTGCCTGCGTTCACCAGGTTGCGCAGTGTTATCGGTGGCTTGAACCTGGGATCACCGAAGTCCCTGTACATGACTTCCATTATATCCAGCAACACATCAAGGCCTATGAAGTCGGCGAGTTCGAGCGGGCCCATGGGGGGGTGGTTGAGTCCGAGTCTCACGGTCTTGTCTATGTCGTTCTTGGTTGCCACGCCCTCCTCCAGGAGCAGTATGGCTCCCTGATCAGGGGCACTAGCACCCTGTTCGCTATGAAGCCCGGGAAGTCCTGGCTTATCACTGGCTCCTTCCCCCCCAGGGCCTTCACCATCTCGAATACCTTTCTCACAACGCTCTCCTGCGTCCTGTCACCCTTAACGACCTCCACGAGCTTCATCACCGGGACGGGGTTGAAGAAGTGTATACCCAGGAACCTCTCAGGGTTCGAGACGAACTTTGAGAGGTAGGTTATGGATATGGAGGAGGTGTTCGATCCTATTATGGCCTTCTTCGGCGCGACCTCCGAGATCTTCTTCAGTGTCTCCGCCTTCACCTCTGGCTTCTCGAACACAGCCTCGATGTAGACATCAGCACCCTCAAGGTCGGACGGGGGACGTGGTGAACCTTATCCTGGAGACGATATCCCTCGGCTCCTCCTTTATCTTCCCGCTGTCCCTGAGCTTGCCCAGCGATTCCTCTATCCTGACCCTCGCGTTCGCTATCTGGTTCTCGTAGATATCGTAGAGGACAACCTCGTTGGAAGATATTGCAAATACCTCGCCGATACCTGAGCCCATTGTGCCGGAACCGATCACACAGACCTTCATCAGAGCACCTCCACGGTCATGGTATGGCCTCCTCCCCCCCACCGTGGCATATGGTTGCCAGGCCGGTCCGGAGCCTTCTGCGCCTCAGGGCGTGTATGAGCGTGACCAGGATCCTGGAACCGCTGTTGCCGAGCGGGTGTCCCAGGGCAATGGCGCCGCCGTTGACGTTGAACCTCTCCGGATCGATCCCGAGTTCCCTCTGAACCACGATGGATGCCACGGAAAAGGCCTCGTTGTGCTCCACGAGATCGTAGTCGTCTATCTTTTTCTTTTGCCTCTCCAGGAGCTTCCTGGTGGCAGGTATGGGCGCCTCAACGAAGTCCCTGGGGGTTGAGTGATGCGGAACTGAACCCTGTTATGCGCGCTATGGGCCTGAGTCCATGCTCGTTCACAGCCTTCTCCGAGCACAGCAGCAGGCGGATGCCCCCCCGTCGGAGAGCTGGGACGAGTTGCCCGCGGTGAGTATGCCGTTCCTGTCGAATGCTGGCAGTAGTCTCCTCAGGTCCTCCATGGAAGTCTTCCTTATGCCCTCGTCCCTCTGGAGGTTCTCCACCGGCACGACCTCGTCAGAAAAATCTCCTCTCTGTTGCCCTGGCGGCCCTCTCCTGGCTTCTCAGCGAGAACTCATCGGCCTGTTCCCGGGTTATGCCGAACTTTCTAGCCGAAGATTCTGCGGAGACGCCCATGTGCTCGAAGTAGAATGCATCTATCAAGCCGTCCCTGAGCATTGCGTCCTCGATCCTGTAGTTCTTGAACAGGAGCTGCTTTGGCCCCCCACCTGAGGTCGGGCGGCAGCAGGAACGGCGCGTTGCTCATGCTCTCCATCCCGCCGGCCACAATAATGTCGTGCTCTGACAGCGCGATTTCCCTGTATGCGCTTTCCACGGCGAGCATGCCGGAGGCGCACACCACATTGACAGTGTACTTCAGGGTCTCGTCCCTCAGGCCGGCCAGGGTGGCCACCTGCCCGGCAGGGTTCTGCCCCCACGCCTGCCTGGATGACGTTTCCGAATATCACCTCCTCCACCATGTCGGGGGGGTCAACTGAGGATTCCTGTATGACCGCCTTCACGGCGCTGCCCCCCAGCTCCGGGGGGGCCCTGACCTTTGCGAGGGACCTGCCAAACTTTCCTATGGGTGTCCTCTTGGCAGATACAACGTAGACATCAGACATCGGCACCTCACAGGTATCCGGCCAAGGTTTAATACACTTTGTGGGACGCTCCTGTATGCAATTGCGTGGCAGTCTCAAGGGAGACAGCTCTGCGTCGATCTGCTCGCTCCAAACGCCCGTCCGCGGTTGCAGTATTGCGTGCCTGAACCCGGCGCAGGTGCACATGGGCTCCACGGCCCGCCCGTCCTGTGTTAAGGCATTTATCCAGGTCCCAGATCCCCCCCTGTGGTGCGCCTGACCAGCGATGAGAAGAAGTACATCGCATTCATCGTGATCTTCGCCACAATCCTCCTTGTGACCTCCTACCACTCACTCTTCCTCCTCGCCCCCCCTCCGTTCGCGGTTTCCACCTACCTCCTCACCTTCGACCACGGTGGCAGGTTCTCCACGTACTCCTCCATCTCCGCGTCCTACCTCTTCGTGATCCTCACCACAGAGGCCATACATGTGCTCCTCGGCACAGGGACGCTCCAGATGCTGCTGAACGTTGTCCTCGTCTCCCTCTTCATAACCTTCCTCCCGTACAGGCACCCCCCCTGCGCTGGCACTCACAATCTTTTCCTATATCACGCACAGCACCTTCGACTTCACGCTGAGCTCCATCACTGTGCTGCTGATCCTCCTCGCCTCACGCTACATACTGGGCCATATTAGATCTTACCCTCGTTAGGCCCTGGATGCGTAGAATAAGTGTTAAATCCAAGAGTAACTGTTATTGTAAGACCCTGGGCTTACGGTGCTCAACATGGACCATGAACAGGTGTATGTCATAGTGATCCTGGTGGCGTCTGTGGCACTGCTGATAACGAACAGGATCCGCTATGACCTGGTGGGCCTCGGCACGGTGCTCGCACTTGTCCTGCTGCACATAGTATCGCCGACTGCGGCCATAGAGAACTTCGGATCGATACCTGTCATCACGCTCGCCCTCGTGATGATAACGAGCAAGACAATTGCCAATTCAGGCATACTGGACAAGGTCGGGGACATACTGATCAGGAGGCTGAAGAACGAGTATGTGATCCTGGCGATAATCTTCCTCCTGGTCGGTGTGCTCTCCGGCTTCATGAGCGACGTCGCCCTCACGGTAATGATGATACCGCTTTTCTTTTACATCGCGGATAAGATGGGCAGGTCCTCCTCTAAGTACCTCATGCCCCCCCTGGCCTTCGTCGCTGTGCTCGGTGGCAGGTACACGGTTCTGAGCACCTCATCCAACATAGTGCTCTATGACCTCTGGTACCAGAAGACCGGCTCTTTTCTGCCATTCTTCCAGTTCTTCATCCCGGGGTTCATTATACTCATAATAGGCATTCCGGTCCTCCTCATCATATCGCGCATCATGCCGAACCGCAAGAACCCGGTGAGCACCATAGAGGGCTTCAAGACCGGCGAATACCTGACAGAGGCGGAGGTGCAGGGTGACAGCCCGCTGGTGGGCAGGACGCTGGGCGAGGTGGAGAAGCAGTTCAGCATCAGGGTGGTGAGCGTCTATCCAGGCCGGCTGAGCAGCCCGGAGAGGGTGCTGGCGGCCGGTGACATACTCGTGATCAGGGTGCGCCCAGAGAACATCCCAGCCCTGTCCGGGATAAGGGGGCCTACGCCTGGCACCCTCGGAGAAGATGACCCCCCCCGGCGACAGCGTGCCGAGGTCTTTGTCATGCCGGACTCGAGGCTTGTGGGGGGGGAGCACCATAAGCGAGAGCCAGTACGTTAAGAGGTACAATATCTCCATCATAGGCATATCTGCTACGGGAAGCGCATAATAGGCAGGCTGAGGACAGTGAAGATATCCGCGGGCGATGTCATCCTCCTCTCGGGTAAGGAGGAGGACATAGCGGAGTTCATATCCCAGATGTCCCTGGCCCCCCCCATGCACAAGAGGGATATCAGGATCCTCAGCTGGAGGGACGGCCTGATCTCGCTGGGTGCCCTTGCCCTGGCTGTGGCCCTGTCCGAACTGGGCCTTGACATCGTGTACGCGTTCCTCATAGCAGTCCTGATACTCGTAGCGACCAGGACGCTGAACTTCAAGAGCATGTATCAGTACGTGGAGTGGCAGATAGTGGTCTTTGTGGGGGGTGCTTCCTCTCGCTGGGCTCGGCCCTCACCAGTTCCGGTATAATCACCTACCTGGGCCACGTGGTGGCCGGCTCCCCCCCGTTGTTCCTGTTCCTGATGACGGTGCTCCTGGCAAACACCATAGGGAACGTGGGGGGGGCAGCCATCATAATGGGCCCTGTTGCCATAGGCTTTCCCAGCGCGGTGAAGGCACTGACCGTGGTCGCCATGGCGGCCTCCTCCACATTCATGACTCCATTTGGTAACCAGTCTAACCTCGTCGTCCTCTCTCCAGGGGGCTACAGGCCTAGGGACTACCTTGTCTTCGGCTCTATCATAACGGTGGAGGTCATGGCGCTCACGCTGGCCTACACCCTCCTCTGACCCCACTGGCCTGGAGAGCGGAGAGGAAACCCGGAAGGTTCAATTTCCGGTGAAAACCTCGATCCCGTCCATTGTGAATCCATCAGCCCCCCCCTGAAGCCCGTGTTACTGGTGTACCAAAAACTATTAAGGACAGGCTCAGCATTACTAAGGGATGTACAAGAGAGGTAACGTAGCAGTCTTCATAGACTTCGAGAACTTCTATTACAGCCTTAAGAACTTATACAGCCTGTCGTTCGACCAGGCAAATGACCGCTCTGTGAGCATAATATCGGAAGTCACCGAAATGATAGAGAGGGAATTCGGCCCAGTGGTAATAAGGAGGGCTTACGCGGACTGGAGCAACCTCTCCGATGTGAAGAGGGAGCTGGAGAGGATGGGCGTAAGGATAATCGATGTGCTCTCAACTGAACACAAGAACAGCGCTGACATCGAGCTCTCACTATCGGTGTTCGAGATCCTGCTTACCAGGCCAGATGTGGAGACCATGGTCATTTTCGCGGGTGACAGGGACTACATGCCCATCGCCATGAGGGTGAAGGAGAGCGGTAAGAAACTCATGTTCATAGGGTTCCAGCATAGCCTGTCCGGTGACCTGAAGAAGCTCGTTGGTGAGGGCAATTACATGTACGTGGACAGGGAGATACAGGGCATAGGCATCCCTGCAGGTGAGAACCAGGTGACGTCACTGGACGACCTGTCACCAGACGAGCAGCTCGCACTGCAGGCATGCCTGGAGGCTTACGACCAGTACAGGGACAGGTACGGCTCTGTGAAGCTTGGGGGGCTTCCTGGTGGACAGGCTCCAGAAGGTGCTCCCGGAGCTCGACCACATGGCCAGGAAGGCCATATTCCAGCGCCTGGTCAGGTACGGTGCTGTCAGGGTGCTGCAGTCCTCCTCCAAGGCCGGCACCGAGACTTTTACGGTCTTCGTTGTTGACGAAGACACCCGATCGTCCAGGAGGCCAGGAGGAGGATGGTGCAGTAGGCCTACTGCCTGATGCTTGTGTCCTCCAGCAGCTGCTGCCTCACTACCTCCCTGATGTTCTTCGGGTATCTCATGGCAACTGTTATCACAAGGGCGACCAGTGCAGGTATGTCCATGAGGTAGAGCATGCCTGTTTTCAGGGGGGGCACGTTCCTGGCCACCTCGTAAGCGAGGAGGAGGGGGGGCCTATTATTCCGCCGATGTTGAACGTCATCAGTATGGCCCCCGCTCACGCTACCCACAACCTCGTCCCTGACCATGTCTTGTCCGGCTGCGGGGGGGCTGAGTATCGAGAAGATGCTCCAGCCTGTTCCGAAGGCCAGGGTCAGGAAGATGAAGAGGCCCATGTTTCTCGGTGAGTACGTGATGCCCAGGGCTCCCAGGGCGATGAGGGTTATCCCTATGACCAGGACGCCCTTCCTCCCGATCCTGTCACTGAGGTAGCCCGCAGGTATGCCGAAGACCACACCCCCAACACCCAAGAGAGAGATGATGACAGCAGCTTGAGCATCGCTGAACCCTATGACCTTCTCGAGCAGGTCTGAGTAATAGCCGAGGATGTTTAGGAGCGTGAACCCGAAGAAGAACATGGCCAGCATGGGGGGGAAGATGGAATAGCGGTTCACCATGTCCTTCAGAGGGTTCCTTGCCCTGGGCTCGTTCTTGAACACCCTGGGTATGACCGTCTGGAATATGCCCGCAACGACGAACCCCAGGATCCCGGAGATCAGGAATGGTATGCGGTAATCTGGCAGGAACGGAAGGATCACGTAGGGGGGGGCAAGGAAGGTGCCGACTCCGGCCAGGACACCCCCCACACCATGACACCGGTGCCCCCCCTCGCCTCCGGGTTCGCGTCCCCCCCGAGGAACGATACGGATGCAGACTGGAACATCCCAACGCCGAACCCCCACCAGGACCCTTGAGGCCACCAGCTCGGCAGCAGATGTCGAATACCCAGTGAGTATCGTGAATACGCTGAAGAAGAGCACCGAGGCCACAACAACAGTCTTCGGGGGGGAGACCCTGTCAAAGAGGAAGCCGCCAACGAGGCTGAACACCGCTATCCCTGCGGCGTATCCGCTTATCAGGACGCCGTAATAGTATGCCGGCAGGTGGACCGCGCTTATTATGTACGTGGAGGCATAGGTATAGGCCGAGCCGTCAAAGTCGGATACCAGTGCAGGTATGGCGCCCACAATGAATATGGCTATTATCGAGAGCCTGCTGGCCACGGCCATCTTTCTCGTGCTTTCCATGGGTTGTGCAGTTGCATGGTATATATTAACATGCCCCTTGCGGTCGCAAGGCACACACCACCTCTCAGCGAAATCCGCGAAATGCCCCCAGCGCATGCAGGAGCGTCCTGTACGGTTTCCCTGGAAAACAAGACCCCCTGTGACGGACGGGCTGGCGCAGAAACATTTATGTACATTGTGTAGGTGCTATTGAATATGCTCTCCCGTCAGGCCCTCCAGTCAATACAGAAGGGCGCCAGGGTGGTAGTATACCCGTTCAGCGAGAAGTACGGTGATGATTTCACGACCCCGGCCCTGGAGTGCTTCGGGTCGCCACTTTCAGCATCGAGCCTCATCGAACTTGTCCAGGAGCCCACTGAGGCCTACTTCCTCGACTTCGATGGCTATTACATAAGGCTACAGACGGCGGAACACTGGTGCATAAGGGTGCCGGTGGAGGCCATAAGGGATATCAGGCTCGTAGCTAGGGAACCTCTCCAGCACCTCATCCCTGAACGCCTCGTAGTTTCTCCTGTAAAGGGGTGAGTAGGCGAAGCACCTCTCCACTGCGCTCAGCATGCTCCTGTGGTCCGCCTTCCCCCCCTGCCAGGCTATGTCGAATGCGGTGCCGTGGTCCACGCTGGTCCTCAGGAACGGCATGCCGGTGTTCATGCTCACGGTGCCGTAGAAGTCGTGCATCTTCGACGCTATGTGCCCCCCCTGGTCATGGTAAAGGGAGACAACACAGTCAAACTCACCGCTGGCTGCCCTGTGGTACACCGAATCTGAAGGGAAAGGCCCCCCCCTCACGTCTGCCACCCTTGACGCCTCCTCCACTGCTGGGGCCAGTATATCTATCTCTTCCTTCCCGAGGAGGCCGTTCTCGCCAGCATGGGGGGGGTTCAGAGCAGCCAGGGCGATCCTCCTCCCCCCCAGGCCGAGCAGGCGCAGTGAAGTGTCGGTCTCTAGTATGCACCTCACGACCGAAGCCACATCCAGGGATTCTATGGCCTTCCTCAGTGGCATGTGCTTCGTGACGAATGTTGTGCGCAGGCTGCCAGATTCGAAGAGCGTCAGCAGTCCACGCACCCCCCCAGTGAGGTGTGCCAGCATCTCCGTATGGTCTATGAACCTTGAGCCTGCAATTTTCATGGCCTCTTTGTTTATGGGGGGGGCCGTGCATATGCCCTCAACCTCACCGGACATGGCCAGCCTGACGGCCCTCTCTATTGCCATCACTGCCTGCCTGCCGGCCTCCTCCTGCACCCTGCCGGGCTCCACGGCATCCCCAGGTACCTCCTCAACGTCCACCCTCTCCAGGATGTCTGTGAGGCCCAGCAGCCTGGAGGCCCTCCGCATCACCTCCATGTTCCCGACAACCACAACCGACCGGGACCTCTCACCCAGGGCAGCGAGGCTTCTGAGCACGATCTCAGGCCCGATGCCTGCGGGGGGGTCTCCGAGCGTGATGGCAATTTTGCCCATGGTGGTGCAAGCATAGCCTGCACCATTAACTTTCCCGTGAACGCTTTGCCACCTCCGCAAGCATTCCGGACGCCGCGGCCACATGCACCTACCCTGCTCATATTACCGGGCCAGATGCGCTCCTAGGGCACGGCCATGATAAAGGCCACAGGCCTCCAGGACTTTGGCTGCGCAACCGCATTTCACCCGTGTGCCTGTAGAGAACCTGACCCTGCTGGTTCCCGCGCCGTGCATTGCAGTTCACGTTCACCGGGAGTTCAAAGGTACCTCTGCATCACCTCCGCTCGCACACCCTTTACCACAGCTTGGTTGGAGAGGTGTGCTCATATGACCCTAAGAGCCTGCCTCCTGACAGCAACGGTCACAGGCGCCTCAAGGGAGTTCTCACCGTCGACCTCGGTGGGCGCCTTTCCTTTGATTTCGATCCTCTCTGCCCTCATGGATGCGATCCCGGGCATTCTCACGTATGATCCGTCCACCAGGTGCCTGAACCTTGCAAGCAGGGAAATGCGCCCCCCCATTTCCCCCCCTATGACGTGGACATCCACCAGTCCGTCAGTGAGGTCGGCGTAGGGAGCAGAGAGCATGCCTCCCCCCCCAAAGTACCTGCCGTTTGCCAGGATCACCTCAATGGCCCTGTAGTGCGCTACCTGCTCCCCATAGAGCAGGTCAAGTTCGTACGCCCTCAGGCCCGGCAGTTCCCCCCCCAGCACGGCGATCTCGAAGGGGGGGAGGCGACCGTGGCCACCGCCGGAGCGGTTGACCCTGGAGACGACCCTGGCACCGAAGCCAACCTCCATGATGTTCACGAAGAGCCTCGTCCCCTCCAGGTACCTCGCTTCGCACACGTCTATGCGCCTGAACTCTTCATCCCTTATCATTTCGGCCACAGAGCGCCCGGCACGCCAGTGGAATGACCTGACGAGGTCCGAGCCTGTGCCCGCCTGGAAAGGCACAAGGCACACGTCAAACGCGATGGCGCTCTCAAGCAGGCTGTTCACCGTGCCATCGCCTCCCACAACAACCACCGTCTGGTGTCCTTCTCCCGCTATCCTCTCCATCACCTGCGTGGCCTCCCCTGGCGATGATGTTGTGAATATGGAGAGGCTGAAGGGCGAGAGCTCCCTCCTGACAGCTGGCAGCGCCTCCCTGTACCTGCCGTGGCCCGAGGTGACGTTAACTATAACAGGTACCTCCACCACCCGCGGCATCACCTCCGGCCAGTTCCCTGTGCACCGTTGGATCATAGAAGAACCACCCCCCCTCCCGCCTGACATAGATGTCCTCGGGGAAAATGGCGCACTCGTAGCGCCTGTCCCAGTCCACAGGGTCAGCAACGGCGGGCCTCCTGTAGACGATGTCTGGGCCTGAGCCCGATACCCTCTTTCCAGTTATCCCCCCCGACACGGCCCTGGCCGCCCTCCTCGCTGTGACCCTGTGGTCGGTGAGCTTGCCACCCAGCACGTGAACCACGTTCCCGGTGACGACTATCGAGGAATCCCTCGATGCCCTGCCAGGGTCGGAGTGGGAGCCTATGAGGGGCCTGATGCCGGTGTACCTGGCAACGACACCGCACTGCCTTACCCAGGGAAAGACCGCAGATGCGGAATCCATGAGGTACATCTCCTCCTCCCTGGAACACTCCAGGTCGTCCGGCGACTCCACCTTCACCTCGGTGGTACCCAGTATGACCGTGTTCCCCCCCCTGGGCACCATGAAGAGCTGCCTGCCATCTATGGCCGACCTGAAGGCCACCGCATTCCTCAGCGTACCGCCCGGGCAAGTGAGGACCAGGTGCATACCCCCCCTGCTCAGTGTTAGGCTCACGGGCAGCCCAACGCCAGCCATCCTTGCCACGTCCCCGGCCCACGGGCCCGAGGCGTTTACCAGGCATGTGCAGGTGAACTCCGCCACCTGACCGTCCAGGGAGTCACGTATGCGGACTGTGTATGGCCCGCTGCCACTTATGGAGAGGATGTCCACGTAGTTGAGGCATGTTGCGCCCATCTGCCAGGCCGAGCACACGTGTCCGATGACCAGCCTGGCGTCGTGGGTGACAGCATCCCAGTAGGTGAAGTATCCTCTCACTGCCTCCGGGTACTCACCTGTGTTGTCCTTCACCCTGGGCACCTCGAACCTGCCGTCCAGGAGCGAATACAGGAAGAGGCCAAAGGCCAGCATGTGGCGGTTCCAGCCGTGCTCGGTAAGGAGCAGGTCAAACCGCATCCTGACCACGTCACCGGAGGAGCTCAGCCAGTAGTCCCTCTCCCTGAGCAGGCGCCTCACCTCCATCACGCGCCCCCCCTGCTGGAGGTACCTGAGGCCGCCGTGGATCATCTTGGAAGACCTGGAGCTTGTCCCGTAGGCGAAGTCCCTCCTGTCCAGCAGTACTGTCCTGATCCCGGAGGTGGCCAGGAGGTTCGCAGTGGCGGACCCGTTTATGCCCGCACCCACCACCGCGACGTCGAACACCTGGCCGTCAGCGTCACGCAGCGCCTCCTTCCTGGTACTGGAACTGAACTCCCTGGCCCCCCCACTCACCATCCCACCACCCCCCCATCCCTCTCTATGTGGTCGAAGGCGTGCTTGGCGAAGGGAAGGAGGAGCCTACCGATCCCGTGGTGGTGGGTTAGTGAGCCGCCATGTCTGAGGAAGGCCCTGACCACGCTGTTGCGCACCCCCACGAGCTGCCCCACTCCCAGGGGGCCCCTGAAGCAGGAAGGTGAAGTACATGCACGCTCCGGAGGTGTAGAGGTGGGACACGTGTGCCATGATTATGCCCCTGATCCCCTCAGCAGAGCAGGCATTCCCGAATGCTTCCCTGACCCCGTGGTAGAGGCCAGGAAGGCGGTCCCAGTCTGCAGAGGTCTCCAGGGTATCCGGCACCACACCGGACATCCAGAGCCTGTTTGCAAGCCCCGGCCTCTGGAACCTCCCCTCCTCCCACTCCTGGCCGGAAGGGCGCCGAGCGAGACACCACCATCAGGGAGCTTTGCGGGCATTTCGTTGTTCACGACCACCAGCATCGACGGGTCACCGAGGCCCCCCCTGAACCTCAGGTACCTCCTGGCCAGCGATGTGAGGGCACCGTCCCCAGCCACTGCCAGGGAGATGCCTGTCTCCACGGTATCTGAGAGCCTGGCCACAGTCGGAAACCTGTCAAGGGAAGAGAGGAACCCTATGCCCTCCTCGAAGGACCTGAAGAACCTGGAGGCGTAGAACCTGCTCCTTGGCAGCCTGTGCGTCCGCAGTGTCACTGTGGTTATGACTCCAAACCTGCCCTCAGAGCCGATGGCCTGCGCCCAGCGGCCGTTTGGCCCGGATTCCCTCGGAACCTCATGGCCCTCCACAGTGCCGTCGCTCCTGACGCAGGTTGCTGAGATGACCATGTCCTCAATGCCGCCGTACTGGTTCGATTCCTGCCCGGTGGCCTTCGTGGAGACCCAGCCCCCAGCGGTTGAGTGCATGAAAGACTCCGGGAAGTGGCCCAGCGTCCAGTTCTCCCTGTTCAGCCCCCCCCTCGATCTCGGGGGGGCCCCTCATGCCTGCGCCCACCGTGCACCTGCCCTTTGACACAGAGATGCCCCCCCTGAGGTTCGATGTGTCTATGACAAAGCGCCTCTGGCCAGGGATGAGGGCACCGGTCACGCTGGTGCCTCCTCCAAACACAGTTGCACGGGAGCCTGAGGCATGGAGCCTTTCCAGGAGGGCCGGGAGGTCCCCCCCGTAGCGTGGTCTGAAGACGGCATCCACTCTCCCGATCCTATGGCCGTTCCTGGCCATCAGTATCTCCACGGATGACTTGCCGATGGAGTGCATGAAGCGGTCAACTGGGTCAGTGGAGACGTCGGAGGGCCAGGTTTCTTCGGGGGGGCGGCTGGCCTGAAGTGCTCCGGTACCCTCACGGTACCGTCCCACGGTTGCCCGGAGAGGCCGAACGCGCTCATTATGTAATCGGCCTCTGCAGCGAAGTTCTCCCCTGAAGAACCGTACAGTATGAACGGCAACATGTGTAAATGCACTGTATACTTAAAAGAGATCCCGCAGGCACATGGAACATGGACACTTCCGAATGTAACATGCAGGCTGCATGAATATATACGATTTGATATACTTTTATATTATCCTTAAAAGACTTTACCATTCCATAGCATTATTTCTGCGGATCAACAGAATTATTTAAATAGCGTGTACTTGATACTTACCCATGTCGTATTTCCACGAGATAGACAGTGCAAGAGTCGGGTCATTCCACAGGAGGCTTGCGGTCACTGCGGCGCTGGGCCCGTTCACAGATGCCTTCAACGAGTTCGGAGCATCGATATCCCTCATAGCAGTCGGCATACTCTTCCACCTGCCGAAGGTGCTGGTAGCTGTTGCTACCGCGGCTTACTGGGTCGGGGGGGTTGCAGGCGGTGCCATCGGTGGTGGCATACTCTCCGACGCCATAGGCAGGCGCCGCCTATTCCTCTATGATACCATAGGCATGGCTGTGTTCGCCATCCTCAGTGCGGCCTCCACAGACTACACCTTTTACTTCCTGACCAGGCTGGCACTGGGGGGGATATTCATAGGCATAGACTACGCTGCTGCAGTTCCGCTCCTCGCCGAATACTCCCCAGTGCGGAGGCGCGGGAGCCTACTGTCGTTCGAGAAGGTGTTCTTCATGCTCGGCACCATAGCCACTGTGGCCATAGGCCTCGGCCTCACGCTCTATGTGGGTGTGCTCCTGGCCTGGAGGTACGATTTCCTCATAGCTGCCGTGCCAGCAATCATACTCTTCGTACTGAGGTTTGAGATGCCTGCGAGCCTGAGGTGGGCCCAGTCGGCGGGCAGGAAGGACCTCATACCTGAGATCGTGGAGAAGCTGCGGAAGAACGGCATTCTGGTGGACCCCCTCCAAGATACAGGTGGAGGAGAAAAAGAGCGTGCGGGACAATATAAGGGCCTTCTTCAACAGGAGGAATGCGAGGGCCATTGCCTACATATTCTGGATAGGGGCCGCCTACGCGCTCACGGTCAACCTCGTGTCGGTGTACTCCTCCACTGTCCTCGAGGACCTTGGCGCCAGTTCAGTCCTGGCTGAGATAGGTACCCTCATTATCGATGTGGTGGGCACCCTGGGAGTGGTCATAACGCTCTTCACAGTGGACAGGCTCGGGAGGAGGCTCATCGGCCTCCTTGGGTTCGAACTGAGCGCGGTCCCTGTGGCAGTGCTTATCCTCGCTTACATACTGCACTTCCTCTCGATCCCCCCCCTTGTCATAGGCATGTTCTCTCTCTTCTTCCTGATAAACGTGGGCTTCGTTGGCACACTGCAGTACGTGCCGGCCGCTGAGGTGAGCGCAACCAACGCCAGGGGGGGCCTCTCCGTTGGATGGGAAAAACTGTTCGAGTTCGGCCTGGCGCTCCCGGCACTGACCCTCTACGCTGCCATAGGCCTGTACCATTCCCTCATCTATGACTTCGTCATGGTGATCGTTGCCGGCATAGTCCTCTACCTCCTGTCCTATGAAACTGCTGGGAGGAGCCTTGAGGAGAATGCGGAGATGGTCTCATCTGGAAGGAAGGACATGGGCGAGAAGGAGACGGCCGATACATGAGGCCGTTTCCTACTGGTTCACAGACTGGTAGAACTCAGCAATTTCTGACACGTCTTTCTTCCCCCACCCCCCCTGAAAGGATGGCTGACTTCATCATCAGGTTGTTCATCTCCACAATCGGGAGCTTGTCCACGCCCAGCGACCTGGAGGATTCAAGGGCCATCTGTATGACGTGCTGTGCGAGGCTGAGTGAGAAGGATTCTTCGTACTCACCGCTCACCTGCCACCTGAGCCTGAACAGCTGCACGGTGTCCGCACCGCCCATGGACAGTGCCCTTATGGCAGTTTCCCTATCTATCGAGACACGCCTGAGTACCACCGAGACCTGTGCCAGCAGGTCAACAATCGCAGTGCCGACCATGTTGCTGACCAGCTTCATGACTGTTGCCTGCTGGTGGCTCCCTATGTAAACATGCTCGCCGAGGGCATCGAGGAGTGGCCTGCACCTCTCGTACGTGCTCATTGGCCCGCCTATGAACATTGCGAGCCTGCCCTCACTGGCCTCCTTCGGCCCGCGCTCGAGCCTGCAGGTGAGGTAGTTCTCCGGGTTCCGTAGCGATGATGTGATCCGGCTCACCTCGTCAACGCCAAGTGTGGTGGTGTCCACCAGCACCGACCCTCCGCCCCCACAGGGAGACCATTTCCCTTACCTCCTTTCCTGTGGGCAGGGAGAGGATGACGAAGTCCGCATCCAGTGCGTCTGCCAGCCCACTGGCCGCAGTGAAATTGCCGCTCCCGCTGAGCCGCTCCATGGCCTGCCTGCTCACGTCGTACCCCCCCTTCACCCTGTGCCCTGCCCTCAGGAGGGTCGAGGCCATGCCGCTGCCCATCCTGCCCAGGCCTATCACAGACACTTCCATGGTTTGTGTCAGTGGAACATGGGGCATAAACCATTGGGTCTGTGCCCCCCGGTAACGTATATAGGCCGCCACGGATTCGCATGGTATGATAGGGGGGGACAAGCACATAGTGATAATAGGCACAGGCGAGCACATGGGCAGGGCCACAGCTGCACTCCTGCTCAGGGAGGGGGGGGCAAGGGTGACGCTCAACTCCAGGAACAGGGCCAGGCTGGACCGGCTCGCCTCATCCCTGGGAGGGGGGGGAGACAGGGTGAAGGTTGTGGACGGCGATGTCCTTGACAGGGACATGCTGCGCTCTGTCCTTGACAAGGCGGTTGAGAAGAACGGATCCATAGACGGCATATCGGTCCAGGTCGGCGGCTATTACGATGAGACGCCTGAGAGCATGGAGCACCTCGATGAGATGCTCGATGTCAATGTGAGGCTTCCGCTCAACGTCATATCCCTTGCCAGGGATTATCTATCCAGGGGTTCCTCCATCGTTTTCACGTCTAACGCGAACACGCTCTTCAGGCCCAGGGCCTCGAACACACCGTACTCCGTGACGAAGTTCACCATGAACGGCATAGTGCACCTGGGTGCAGAACACCTGAAGAAGCATGGCATAAGGGTCAACGCTGTGGCCCCCCGGTATAATCGGTGAGTACAGGGGGGGCCTGGACATTGACTACGCATCGGTCATAGGAAACAGCACGACAGACCCGGTTGCCATAGCATCGGTCGTGGCCTTCCTCCTCTCAGGCGAGTCCTCCGCTATCACCGGCGCAGTCATACCTGTGGACGGTGGGGCCAGGCTCTAGGCGGCCACGTGCTCTGCCTGCTCACCGTGGCCGTGCGGCTGTGCCGGCCCCCCCTTGGGCAGCGAGACGTCCCTGTTGATGACAACCGCCTCTACCTTTTCCCTCCTCTTCAGCAGCTGCTCTATGGAGATGCCTAGCTGGTTGGCCACCTCACATATGCCCTGGGCGTCCCTGCCCTCTATTACCTTGTACTTTTCGCCCGCGAAAGAACCGGGGGCCACTGCCTGCGTAAATCACTGTAATTTTCCTGATCTTGCTGCAGTCGTAGGCGACCATGGTGGGAAATTACATAATTGTATAATATATTTATGCACTTCACTAAATGAACTTAATCTTCGACCTTCTCCAGCCTCCTCCTGGCCTCCTCAAGCTCCTCCCTGAGCTGCTTGTTCAGCGGGTTCTTCTTCACCTTCTCCTCCAGCTCATGCACCTTCTGCTCAAGGCTCTTCCTCTTCCTTGAGAGGTCCCTCTTGCTTAGCCCCCCCACGACCAAACATCGCTCCTGCTATTAAATACTCTCCCTTTCACCTGCCGAAGTCCTCTATGGCCTGCACCACAGGGAGGAGAGAGTCTGAATTGATTATGAGCATGCAGCGCTTCCTCACAGCCTCGTCCTTCGGATCAACGGCAATGGAGAGTGCGGACAGTTCGAACATGCCAACGTCCTGCTCCGTATCGCCCACCGAGACCGTCTCGCCCCCCCTGCCTATACCCAGCCTCCTCTGCAGGCCAGCAAGCACAGCAGACTTGTTCTTGGGGTCTACGACCATCCTGCCGTCCGGCACCAGGAAGCCGTCACGGCAGTATATCTCGTTGGCGAAGACATAGTCTGCCCCGTACCGCTCGCCAATCATCCTGGCCAGCCAGAAGATGCCACCCGATATTATGGCAATGGCCGACCCTAGGCTGTGCAGCTTGAGAATGCTTCCCCCCCGATGTCCCTCCTTAGGGGGGATCCCCCCCTGGAGCACGGAGATTATGTCCTGGGCCCTCACCGGCCCCCCCCTGGCGGAGAGCCAGAGCCTGACATCGCTCCTCAGGAACTCCATGTAGTCGATCTCGCCCGCAAGGTACCGCCTGAGGTTCTCGCTGTTGTCCACGCCGAAGTGCTCGTGCACATACTGCCAGCTGCTTATTGACCTCGTGAGGACACCGTCCATGTCAAAGACCGTGAGCCTTGGCCTCATTGACCGAACATGCGTGGTTCATAGATAACTGCTATGGGCTGACGCTGGTTGTCGATATCACCCCGTTCGTCCTGGTGTCTATGAGCTGTATCTCGGAGATGTAAGGGTCCGTGCTCGCCGTTGCCCTGCCGCTAATCGTCATGGCGGTTGTTGCGCCCAGGTAGTCACCGCCCTTCACCGTGATGTTCCAGGTGTTTGCGACGTTGTAGGTCTGGTCGGGTATGAGGTGCGTGATGTATATGGAACCGTTAGCGTCGATGATCCTCATGTCCACTGAGCTGAGCGATATGTTCCCGCTGAACTGGTCCACATAGACTATGTAGAACGCCTGGTCCCCGGCCGAAGAGTTCTGCACCTCCACCGATGCAGTCGGTGTCGTTGCCCCCCCCAGGAGGCTGGTGTAGCCACCCAGTATAGTGTATAGAGTGGCTGCGAGCACAACCGTTATGGCCACCAGGAGTATGGTCGCAATTATGGGCGATACAGCCTCATCATCCTTTGTGATTACCTTCCTCATCTGAACCCCTGCACTGTTACAGACAGTCTAACCTACAGTGCATACTAAAAGGTTGATGCCAGCTGCTCGCTCATGTTTCAGTTTCGCACACCGCTCCGGCGCCAGTCAGTGCCCTTCTCAGTGACCAGATTCCCTATGAGGTGGCTGGGGGGGCATACCTCGAAGTAGACGTTCAGGCAGTCCAGGCCTGGCTCCACCTCCGTGCAGCCCATTTCCCTGAATGCCGGAGGCCTCTCCATGCTATGCTCCCCCATCGAACCTCATGGAGGTCCCGATGGCGAGTGTCCCCTTCCCTCTCCCGTTAGCCACCAGGAAGAGCGGCAGAGTCCCTGACTTGTTCACTATCGAGGCGTCAGAGAGTATGGCGTCGCAGCCAGATACCGCCACCTCTGCTCTGGCGACGGCATGCGACACCATCCCGTCCGGGACCACAATGGCCTCCCGGACGCTGCCCCCCCTGAGGCTCCTGCACATCAGGACGCCCTCCCTCATGGGCCTGGATTCCAGGACAAAGACCCTTTTGAGGCCAGAAAGCACCATGGCTTCCCTTACCAGGCTGCTCTGGCTCAGCGTCACAGCGCTATCGTACCGCGAAAGAAGGAGGGATGCGTTCTCCGCAGCCATCCTGTTCTGCTCCCTGACCATGTTAGCGAGCCGCTCAGATGCCTCCCTGGGGCCCTCCTGGGGGCAGAGGTCCAGGAACAGGCGCATGCAGTTGCGCACCATCGCCATGTCGCTGAACGCGGACGCTATCTGAGATGCTCCCCCCCTGGCGGCGGCAGCCGCATCCAGTGCCGAAAGGGCAGAGAGCGCCTTCTCAACTATGACAGAAGCGCCACTGCTCCTGTCCGCCAGCACCTCTTCGACGGTGGCCATCAGAGGACCTCTACGCTGAAGGAGAAGGTGGCGCTGGAACCAGGCCCTAATTCCCTGAGCCCGATGCCGTTGTTGAAGGCGTCCGGCGCGCCTACCATGGGCTCTATGGCCACCGATCCGCCTGGGGGGGCGTACTGGCCGTTGTAGATGACGAAGAAGCGCATTGAACGGCGCCTTATCACGAGATCTCCAGCCTGGGAGCTCAGCCTTATGCTCCCCCCCCATCCCCCTGAAGCAGTTGTCCAGGGAGAGCGAGGAGAAGTCCTGGACACCTTCGAAGTCAAAGTGCCTGAACGTCCCGTCAGGGAAGTAGCCCTGCCTGTAGCCCAGGATGTCCGCGCCGCCCACCACCGATATCCTGTAGGGGGGGCCTTCACAGCAAAGTACGGGTGAAAGCCCGGGCTCAGGGGGAGGGGGGATTGCGGATTCGTTCCTGACAGTGAGCCTGCAGAGGAACCTGTTGGACCTCAGGACGAAAGCCAGGTGGACCTGTAGCCTCCCGGGATAGCCAGGGTGCTCGAAATCGGTGTGGAACTCCACCCGGTCACTGTGCTTCGTGGCCTCGAAATCCCTGTCCAGTACAAGGCCGTGTATGCTGTTCTCACCGTCATTCCTAGGCAGCTCGTAGACTCTTTCCCTCCACCTGTAGCTGGCGCCCTTGACCCTGTTGGCGAATGGGAAGAGGAATGCGGATCCACCGTGGGTCTTCTTCCCGTCCCGGGGCGGCACTATGACCTGCCTGCCCCCTCAGCACCAGGCTCTCCACCCATGCGCCGGTGCTGTCGTAGACTATGGTGCTGGAGCCCACAGAGAGAGAATCCCTCGTTGGGATCACTCCTGGCCAAACCTGAACATGAAGGAGACCTGCTTCACTATATACCTCTCGATCTCTTTCATCACCTGGGCCTTCAAGAGGCCTGGCTGGAGGTCAGGCATCCTGTTCACTGCGTAGAGGTATACGAAGTACCTGTGCGTGCTCCTGCCTGGCGGACACGGGCCGCCGTAGCCCGTCCTCCCGAAGTCGTTCTTTCCCTGGACCCAGCCGTTTGGGAGGTGCTCTTCCTTCTGCAGACCCTCCGGCACCTCAGATATGCCCTGTGGTATGTTGTAGAGGACCCAGTGAACGAAGGTGCCCCCTGGGCGCATCAGGGTCTTCCATGACCAGGACGAATGACTTGGCGGACTGCGGGGGGTCAACCCATTTCACCTGTGGGTTTATGTCCTGCCCCCCCTGCACGTGTACTTCGGATCAATCTTCTGCCCGTATTTCACCGCAGGGATATCGATGTTGAAGGTCATGTTCCTGTTATCCCCCCCCATCTGGTTAAAAAACTTCATCTGGCCCCCCCATGGCCCCCCCGCTCTTCGAGGAGGACAGGCGCAGGGTGTAGGAATGTGATGTCGATATATATGCCAGGAAGGTGAGGAGCGAGAGCACCGCAACGGTGAGCCAGAACTCCCATGTGACGGCACGGTAGAAGTAGAGGAGGTAGAGGCCCACTGCGGTGCCAGCAACCCTTCCAGCACTGGTCAGGAGGTTGTACACGCCTATGTACGTGCCCCCCCTGGCTTCCTGTGGCGCTATGTTAGTTATGATTGCCTGTGTCGTAGGGCTCACGAAGTCCTCACCGACCGTTATGATGGCCATGATCGCCAGGAGGAAGCCCAGGCTGTGGAAATGGGTGAGAAGTGCAAAGGAGGCTGCGTAGAAGAGCATGCCGATGCCCCCTCCAGAAGACCGCGTTGGATCTCATGGTCATGACGCGCAGGACGAAGAACTGGAGGGCCACCACCAGGAGGCCGTTCATGGAATATATGTAACCGATGTCTATGATGGGCATCCTGTTGAAGTCAAACACATAGAGTGTCAGCGCGGGCCCGTCCTGCCTTATGACAAAGCCCGCCAGAACCCCCCCTATGAGGGAGAAGATGAGCAGGAACCTGTCCCTGCCGAGTACCGTGAGGTCGATCCTCTCCCTCTCCCTGCCGCCGGTGGGCGTGTAGGTCTCAGACATGGTCGAGTAGAGCATTATGACCTCCACCACCGTGGCTACGGAGGCGGAGAGGAACACGTACTGGAAGCCCATCGTTGCAAGGAAGCCGCCCAGCAGAGGGCCAAGGGCGGCACCCACGTTGACGAGCATCCTGACCGCCGTGAAGGCTGAGAGCCTCTGTTCCGGCCTGCTTATATCGGCAACCGAAGCCTGTATGGCTGGGTACTGAAGGGCGTTCACGCATATTGTGCCGAGCCAGGTGAGGACAAGTGAGGCCGCTGGCCATCTGTAGGCCACCTCAAAGTACATGAGGAGGTAGAGGAATATGACAGGCAGGGGGGGCGCATAGATCAGGAAGGCGCGCTCCCGACCCTGTCTGTCCAGAGGCCAGCGTAGTACTGGACAAGCTCATAACAGCGTACCTATGGCCAGTATTATGCCTGACAGGAGGAAAGATATGCCGTAAACGAAAACGAATATCAGGGGGGGGAGGAACAGGAAGGAAGAGACCCTCCCGAGGGAGCGTATCAGCCTGCTGCCCGCTAGCAGCCAGACCCTCCTGTCCAGCCCGCGTAGATTGTATTCATCTTTCATCTGGTTTAATCCAGAGTATTCCGGGTATCTATTTAACTGAATTGGAAAATGGAAACTCCGGGACGGAGACCTTCCTTACCGGACTGACAGGCACCCCGGTTCACATGACCTGGCCGCGGGACCCCCCCTGGCCGCCCTTGGCCGGGATGCCAGCCCTGGCTCCGCACCTGCCCGTCCTTGACCCCCCCTGCCCTTCAGGCCTCCGCTATCACGTCAAGCTCCACCATGACACCCTTTGCGGCGAAGCCCGTTACGACTGTGGTGCGTGCTGGCGGCGCAGATTTGAAGCGTTCGGAGAAGAGTGCGTTCATCTCCTGGAAGCTCGACGGGTCAGAGAGGTATACAGTGACTTTCACAGTCCTGTCCAGCGAGGAGCCAGAGGCCCTCAGTATCTTCTCCACCCTTGAGATGGCATCCTGGAACTGCTCCCTGAAGCTGTTCCCCCCCTGCCCTGTCTGGCCGGACACGAAAACGAGGCCACCGGCGACAACCGCGTGCGAATATGGTCCACCCTTTCCCAGGTCCGGAAGGTCAATGCATTTCTTCATGCCACTGAAATAGGGTCTCTGTTCAAAACACTTTGCAGTGCCCTGGAAACATTTGCTGCCCTGCCGGTGATTCAGCAAACTTTCCTATCCAGTTTAACATTTTGCAAATAAAATAATATCATTGCCTTCATTATACATGATACTGTGCGTCCTCATATACACATCGACTCAATCTGGCCACAAGAGTTATTATAAGTCTTTGTATATTGAACATGGAAGGTGTGTGGTGGAAATATGGAACAGGGTAAGCAGGTAAGTATACAGGACATAATGTCAAGGCTTGACAGGACAAAGGCCACCAGATTCTACTGGCTCCTGACGCTGCTGTCAACCATCGGGGGGGCTTCCTGTTCGGGTATGACACTTCCAACATAGGCACGGCAATGGTCTTCATGCCAGCCTCGTACCACTCGGGAGCCCTTGTGGAGGGGTACCTGGTATCTGGCGCCTCCCTGGGCGCAGCCATCGGCGCGCTGATCGCGATGGCCCTCACTGACAGGTACGGCAGGAAGTCGATGCTGATATTCGACGCTGCCCTTTACACCGTCGGTGCAGTGCTGTCGGCAGTCACGGTGGACCTTGCCATGCTGCTCATATCGAGGACGCTCATTGGCCTCGCGGTGGGCGCGGATTCAGCAATTGCGACCGCATACATAGCGGAGTATGCTCCGAAGGGTGAGAGGGGGAGCCTGGGCATACTGCAGCAGTGGATGATCACCGTTGGCATCCTGGGCGCATACCTTGTGGGCATGGCAACGCTCTTCTTCGCCCCCCCGGGCTCGCATACACCGTGGACTGGAGGCTCATGCTGGGAGTTGCGGCCATACCATCGCTCATAGGCCTGGCCTTCAGGTTCATGATGCCGGAATCTCCGAGGTGGCTCCTCCTCAGGGGTGAGAGGAAGAAGGCCCTAGACGCGCTGAACAAGCTGGGCATACAGACAAGCGAACAGGAGCTCAGTGCTGTCAACATACCTGAGGAGAGGAAGAAGTTCACCCTCACAAAGGGCATGAAGAGGGCACTCCTGGTTGCCGGCCTCTTCATGATGTTCCAGCAGATAACCGGCATAAACATACCGTTCTACTACGGCCCCCCCACCGTGATCTCCTCGCTCCACATATTCAGGGCCGGTTCAAGCGTTGTTTACTCACAGGCATATGCAGTGGCGGCCTCATCCATACTAGCCGTGATAAACGTAGCGGCGACCTACATAGGCTTCAGGCTCATAGATAGGCTCGGCAGGAGGTCGCTGGCCCTGACAGGTTACATAGGCATGGCCGTGTTTGGCTTCGTGGGCACGATACTGCTCCTCGAGCACATCCTGATAGGCCTCCTGATAGCCTTTGCGGGCTTCATCATATTCTTCGCCTTCGGCGTTGGTGGCACCGGCTGGATCATACAGGGAGAGTACTTCCCCCCCACAGAGGTCAGGGGCAGGCTCGCAGGCATCGTGGCTTCATAGACTGGATAGCGAACTTCGCCATCGTGGAGGTCTTCCCACTCCTGCGCATAACCATAGGCCTTGCCTACACCGAAGCGCTCTTCGGCATCCTGTCGGTTGCAGCGTTCATAGTGTTCTACTTCATCATGCCCATGACCAAGGGGGGGAAGTCAGTGGAGGAGATAGCGGAGATGTTCGAGAAGGGCTATTCGGTCAGGGAGAGGGCATGAATCACCTGAGGTCGCTGAAAGCCTCCCTTATGCTCTCTCCCTTTATCATTACGAGCGTCTCAGTTTCCATGTGTGCCCTCAGTGCGTTCAGTGACCTTATGAGGTCCCGCTCTCCTATACCCCCCCTCACGAACATGACTATGTCGTACCTTCCGTACGTGTCGAACTCCTCCGACTCTGCGCCGGCGGCAGATATGGACCTCTTCCATAACCTGTAGGCATCGTACTGTTCCTGTCCCACCGGCCCCCCCTCCACCTTCCCAGCACAATGCAGTCCATAGGGCCAGCAGTGAAACATTAAATAAGTATCCTATCATGCATTCCTGTGTCCAATTCAGACCACCACTTCTCGACCACGGTTGTGGAACTGGAAAAGCGCGAATACAGGAACCCCCTTGTCATCGGGGGGGGTTTCGTGGGCGGAAGCGTGGCAGGCGTCATGGCCGCCGGTTACATAATCAACGCACTCGGGCTGCACCAGGTTGCCCACCTGAAGTCCCCGCACATACCTCCGGTCGCGGTCTTTGTCGGCGGGAGGCTCAGGCACCCCCCCTTCAGGATCTATGCGAACGACATGAACGACCTGCTCCTCCTAACCTGTGAGGTGCCCATTGAACAGGACGGCCTCTACGAGGTCTCGTCTGCCCTCATGGACTGGCTGTCAGGTGTGGGAGCGAGGGAAATCGTGATTCTTGACGGTATACCAGTCCGGGACATACCGGAGGAGCACCCCCCCATCTTCGGTGTGGCTGACGAGAGGGCCATAGGCGAGCTCTCGAAGCGCGGCATACAGATAGCGCAGACCGCACTTATAACCGGCGTGGGTGGCAGCATCCTGAGCGAGTGCATGGTCAGGGACGTCCCTGGCAGCTCCCTCCTGGTGCCCATGTCGGTGGCCTACCCTGACCCGGAGGGCATCCTCTCCCTCATAGACTCCGTGAACAGGGTCTACGGCCTATCCATATCCACGGAGGCCCTGGAGAACGATGTGAAGAGGATGCACCAGGAGCTGAAGGCCATAGAGAAGAACTACCAGGAGATGGTTGACAGGAGCAGGAAACAGGGTGAGGAGGGGGCTCTACGGCTGAGGCCCCATGAGTCTGAGGGCGGTTCCCCCCCTTAGTATCTCTATGCCGTATGCAAGGGCGTCCTCATCCAGGTCGTAGTGAGCGCTGTGCTGCGGTGCGACGATGCCCTTCTCACTGTTTCCCACTCCCAGGAAGAAGAATGCCCCCGGCACCCTCTGCAGGTAGTAGGCGAAGTCTTCGCCCCCCCAGGTCGGGTGGAGGGTGCAGCACGTTCTCCCTGCCAAGGATGAGTGATGCCACCTCCTCCACTGTGCGCACCACATCAGGGTTGTTGACCAGCACGGGGTAGCCCTCCTGGTAATCCAGGGAGCATTCCGCGCCAAAGGATCTGCACACCCCCCCTGAAACGACCTCACCCATCCTGCGCCTGACCATATCCCTGACGCCGGTGTCCAGCGTCCTGACAGTCCCGGTCATCTCCACCTTCTCCGCGATGATGTTGTACCTGTCCCCCCCTCCCCCCCTGACCGTGCCGACTGTAACCACCGCCGCGGCCTGCGGGTCAACGTTCCTGGACACGATGGTCTGGAGTGCCTGCACAAGGTACGAGGCCACAACGATGGCGTCCACAGTCTCGTGTGGCGCAGAGCCGTGGCCGCCTTTCCCCCCCCTCACAAGGACCGAGAACTGGTCGGCATTGGCCATCATGGGGGGGCCCGGGTATACTGCCACAGTGCCCCCCCTGGGGAACCTGCTCATCACATGGAGGCCCAGGACGAAGTCCACGCCATCCAAGAGACCAGCCCTTATCATCTCCACCGCACCTCCCGGCGGGCTCTCCTCTGCCGGCTGGAAGAACACCCTGACCCTGCCCCCCCTGAAGTGCCTGTCCCCCCCGGCAAAGGAGCGGGCCACAGCCAGCGCTATGGCCATGTGTGCGTCGTGGCCACAGGCGTGCATTACACCTTCGTTCCTGGAACTGAACGGCAGGCCAGTGTCCTCGTGCACCGGAAGCGCGTCCATGTCTGCCCTTATGGCCACCGTCCTTCCCGGCAGTTCGCCTCAATGTCCGCGTACACTCCGGTGCCCGCGACCCTCACGGGCCTCAGGCCCATTGAGGAGAGCTCCCTCTCGATCCTCTCCGCTGTCCTGTGCTCCCTGAAGCTCAGCTCTGGGTTCTCGTGGAAGTACCTCCTCATCCTCACCGCATAATCATAGAGGCCTGTCAAAGCGCAACACCCCCCCTTTCCTTATCCACCAGCACGCTGCCACCCTTCATTACAAACGACACCCTTTCGATATCCCCCCCTATCCTGGTTAAGGGGGACCCGTCAACAGCGATTATGTCGGCGGGCTCGCCAGGGGGCTATGAGGCCTCCCCCCCTTATGCCCAGGGCCCTTGCGTTGTATGTGGCGGCCCTGAGGATGTAATCGTTCGGCAGGCCGCACAGCTCGTGCATCAGGACGAGTTCCATGTGGTTCCTGCCTATGTCGATTTCCCTTCCGGTCTCCATCCCCCCCAGGTCAGTGCCGCAGAGGATGTTTATGCCCATCCTGTGGGCCAGAGGGAGTACCCTTATTATGCCGTCCCTCACCTCGCCTATCTTCTCCAGGCCCCCCCATGTGTCGATACCGATCTCCTTCCCGTGCTTCCATATCAGCTGCTGTATGGACAGAGTCGGCGTCAGCGAAACATCCCTCTCCTTCATAATGGCAAGCGTCCTTTCCGAGAGGAGCGTCCCGTGCTCGATGCTCTTCACCCCGGCGAGCACCGCATTCAGGGCACCCTGATCGCCGTGTGCATGCGCAGCCACATACTTCCCAGCCCTGGATGCCTCACCCACTATGGCGCCCAGCTCCTCCGGGGTGAACTGTGGGCTCTCAGGCCTGTCCCTCTCCGACAGGACGCCACCGGTGGCGAATACCTTGATGAAGTCCGCCCCCCCAGACCTGAGGACAAGCCTGGCCTTCCTCATGCACTCGTCACTGCCGTCACAGAACTCTGCCATGCCCCCCCTCTCGACAGACCATGAGAGCGGTATGGAGTGGGAGAACTCCCCGTGCCCGAACGTCTGGCTCAGCGGTCTTCCTGCAGCGTACACCCTCGGGCCAGTGATGCTGCCCTCTGCTATGGCATCCCTCAGCGGAATTGCCAGTTCCTCTCCGCAGTCCCGGACCGTGGTGAAGCCATCGGAGAGGAGGCGCCTGCACCAGCCCGGGAGCCGGAGGAGCCTGAGCCTGGGGTCTGTCATCAGGTACTCCTTCGTGAGCCCGCCGCCCCCTGGAGCCGCTCAGGTGGATGTGGGCATCGACCATGCCAGGCATCATGAAGCGGTCTCCGAGGTCGATGACACTGTCTCCCCCCCTGAGGCCGTTGCCCGTCTCCACTATCGTGCCGCCCTCCACAGCCACCTCCCTGAAGGCCTCGGTCCGCAGGCCGCTGAAGACCGTCCTGGCCCTGATAACTGTCCGCATGACACATGCATGGCCCATGGGCCTAAAAAATTACCACTCCCCTAGAAGAACTGGTAGTCGAAGATGACCATCGTCTCCGCCCCCCCAGGGTCGATCCTCCTGGCCCTCTCTATTATGCCCTTGGCGGTGGGCAGGTTCTCGACGAAGAAGACCAGTATCCCGGAACGCTCATCGTTTATGGCAAATACCAGGCCCTCGTTGAAGGCACCGGAGATCTGTGGCATGTTCTCAGTGAATATTGAGAAGAGCACGCCGTCAGTCTTTGAGAGGTCGATGAGCGGTACCACCTCTATCAGGTGCCTGGAGAAGAGGGTGTTGAGCCTCCTCTTCACGGTGTTGTACGGTATGCCCAGGTCCTCCGAGACCTTCGCTGTGGGCACCCTGGGTCATTTCTCAGGTATTCGACAACCTGCCTGTCGATGCTGTTCGGCATATAAGGCTGGCCGGAGGGCGGCACGTACCTCATGATGGGCTGGCCGTAGCGCTCCGAATACCTCCTGAGGGTGTCCTGCATCTCCGATGCGTCCCTGACACGGAAGCCGATCACTGTGGCCTTTTCCAGGCACCTGAAGTACTTGGTGACCTTCCCATCCGGCTTATGTCGCCGTTGAAGGCGGCGAAGAACTCACCCTCCCCCCCGTAGAACTTAGGTGTCACGTGAAGCTTGAACCCCCCCCTGACCACACCCTCTGACATGAGGCGGTTGAGCCTGTAGTTCAGTGCCTGGGCAGATATTCCGAGATTCTCGGCCATCTGCCTCTGCGTTGTCCTCCCGTCCCTCAGGAGCTGCGATAGGATGCCCTTGTCTATCCTGTCCATTCATTGAATGAGTTATTCGTTGTAATTAATATTAACGCACTTCCCCCCCAGTCACCTGAGGGCCTCAAGTATCTCAGAGGTCTTCCTGACCAGGCCCATCCTCCTGAATATATACTCCACTGCAACCCTATGGCTCTCCTCAGAAACGTCGCTCATGGCGTCCTCCGCGAAAATTATCTGGAAGCCGTACTCATAACCGAACCTGGCGGTGCTCTCCACGCCGTAAGAAGTTGCTATTCCTCCGAGTACGAAGGTGTCTATGCCCCCCCTCCTCCTCATCTGGAGCTCCAGCTCCGTGCCGTAGAAGGCGCCCCCCCACTGCCTCTTCACGATCTCTATGTCCTTCTCGCTCCTGTTCAGTTCTGGCACGAACTCGGCCCAGTCCCTCGGCACCTGTCCCGTTCCACCCAGCTGCGCATCTGTCTTCGGCCTCAGTGCCACCTCCGGGGGGAGCGACCACATGTACCAGGAAAACGGGCATCCCCCCCGCTCTCCTGAAGGCATCTGCCAGAGATGCCGCGTTCCTTATGACATCCTTCGCGCTGTATGGCTTCGTCTGCATCGCCGCTATTCCCTTCTGCAGGTCTATGAGCACCAGTGCCGTCCTCTTCCTGTCAACCTCAAGGGCCATGGATGTACATGCCTGGTATGGAGATAAAGGAGGCGGTGCCCCAAAAATATGTCATGTCTCAATTAAATGAACTCGCTCTCCGTCTCCTCGAACCTCAGGTGTATTGCTTTCGACGCGCTGTCCACATCGAGTAGCACCATGCTATCACGATTGCGAATATCACCGTTCCACCGAAAAATATGCCTGCGAGCAGCGAGAGAGTCCTGCTAGAGCCACCGACGTAGTAGAGGCCTATCAGGAGGTAACCGGACGCGGATATGGTTATGCCGTATATAAGGAGGGTTCTGACGACCCATTTTATGCCGTTCCTAACCCTGTCCAGGTAGAGGGACGCCTCCGCGGCCCGCCTCAGGGACGGCACGAGGTCTACGATCCCTGACTTGACTTCGCCTGCAGCACTCTCTATCTCCTCCCTGCCAGGTTCACGCCCATGCTCACCAGTGCCCTGGCCCTGCTTGCCTCCATTGCGCTCCTGGAGGCGAGGAATGTGAAGATCTCCTTGGAGAGGTGCTTTGCGGAGATGTCCTCTATCTCGGAGGCCTTCCTGTTAAGCGTTGAGAGCACCTTTCCAAGGGATTTCCTGGACACGTACGATGCTATGACAGAAAAGAGGAGTATGAGGCCAGGGATGACCGGGAGCAGTAACACACGCAACAGCATGGCTGGGCTTAAAAAACTTCACACGCTCTGCACTCTCATGTTATGTGGAGTGCCATGCCCACCAGTGCCATGAGGATGCCCAGGGCCAGCATGCCCGTGGGCCATGTTATGTAGGAGCCGGATACGGCCCTGGCCAGGCCGATGCCAAGCAGCACCAGGGACACAAAGGCCGCAAGGAACGGGGGGGCATAAGGCTCAGGGTGAACGCAGCGGCGGCCAGGGGGGGTATGAGGGCGCCTGTGAACCCAGATACGCCGGATGCGGATGTGCCAGTTATGGCCTCCACCAGGATCGAGCGGCCGAGCCTTGTCCTCAGGAGGAATGATGGCGACGGGTACCCCAGCTGCCTTGAGGACCTTGAGAGCTCGTTCCTCAGCCTTGAGTACTCCGCCACGAAGAAGCTGAACATGCCAACGATTGCGGAGCCCGCGGCCACCCGGAGGGCAAAGTAAGCGCTCACCGACGATGGCTCGGCCATCCTTGAAGCGGCTATCATCAGCGATGTTATTATGCCGTCGGACAGGCCTATGGTCACTGGAAAGAGCAGTCTGGGCCTCAATCCCTGGTCTTCTTGGTGTTCTCAATCAGCCTCTTGCCCACAGCGATCTCGTCCACTGAGTGCACCGCGGAGCCGGTGTCCTCTATGGTCTCTATGAGCCTCTCGAAGTCTATGTCCTCCCCCCTCAACAGTTATGCTGGTCCCCATTGTCTCCATGTCCATCTCCGTGACCAGTATGTTCACTGCGTCCACGCCCGGCACAGCCTCTATCGCCCTGGCCAGTTCAACCAGTGTGGGCCTTATCAGGCCCTTGTCGACGTCCAGCACCACTCTCCTTATGCCCAATGCTGATCACATCCGCATGTGGTGAACAGTAATCTATCTTACTCACTCCCGGCCCCCCCGCCTGCCACACCCCCCCCGCCCTTTGCCCTGCGGCCCAGCAGGAACATCACCACGTACACTGCGGGGGGGAGGGCGTAGAAGCCCACCACCATGGTTATGTCTGCGGCGCTTATGAATGGCCCCGTGCCGAAAGCAGCCAGGGCCCTGATATGCGCAGGGTTCGTCGACACCGCCATGCCAGCGAAGGCGAGGGCGAAGGCCGCCCATGCTGCCTTTCTGGAGCCGAGGGCCACAAGGAAGCCGACCACCATGAGAGCTGTGGCGGCTGTATATGTGGCCACTGTGAGGTAAAGGGGGGGCACCATGTGCCTGTACCTCATCACAGCAGCTCCCGCAGATATCACCACTGCCGAGGCGAAGACCGGTACGGCGAGGGCGTGTCCCCCTAGAGTTCCACACGGACGAGCCACTCCTTGTACGACTGCACGGTGCTCACCTGCAGGCCCCCCCTTGACCTGATCCTCTCTGCAAGCTCGTTGGCCTCGCTCTCCGTGTTGCACCTGAATACGATTGCATCATAGCCCACGTCCGGCATTAGGTTCCTCTGCCCAAGGATGGGCCTCATGAGCTCCACGTCCTTCAGGAACCTGTCCCTGTCCACCTTCATGGCCCCCCCTCTCTATCCTCTTCAGGCCCTGGTCGACGATCCTCTCGTACACAATGCTCTCCACTTTCCTGTTTATCTGCTCCTGGTCAACGTAAGTTGCACCGCTTATGACCAGGTACAGGCCAGGGATCATTATGACGAGGTAGAAGAAGTCCCTGTACACGACATACAGGGCCGCTGAAAGGACGATAAGGAGGAGACCCGAGAGGAGGTAGTTGAGCCTCAACAGCATCTTAATGCAAAATAAAGTTAAAATTATATCGGATTCCGAAACGCGCGCTCATACTGCGGATACTGCCATGAGCACGAGGGTTATGAGGGCGGTGATGGCCATGGCCCATGAATAGGCCCTTATCCTCCCGATCTCCCTGGCGTATCCGGAAGGCTCCGACCTCCTCAGGCCCTGATTCCCCCTCATGAGCATGCCCTCCCCGAAGCGCCGTAGGCACAAACGCCAGCACTATCCCTATCAGGAGGGCAACGCCAGCGGCCGACGAGAAGCTGGGGAGCTTCCCCCCCGTCACAGCGTCAACAACCAGGGCCGCTATGCCGAGTATTATGGCTATGCCCCCCCCGGTGCCCCCCTGGACACCATGGACAGGGTGAGGAGGAGCCTGAAGTGAGACTGCTCCTTTATCTGCCCCCCCGCCCTGGACTTCAGCGATGTGCTGTAGAAGCCCAGGGCGAGGGCCACCACCACCCATATGGCCCCCCCGAATGCACCGTGAACAGCTGTCAGTGCCTGCATGCGCTGGGATTTGGGGCCTGCTCTTAAGGCTTCCCCCCCATGGCCTGAATGGTACCTTTTAAGTGCGGCCCCCGCATGGCATGGCGTGAAGAACGCCGAGCTTGCTGATATCTTCATGGACCTGGCGGACATGGAGGAGGTGGAGGGCAACAGGTGGCAGTCCCTGGCGTACAGGAGAGTAGCAACCGCCCTGGCAGACCTTAGCGAGGACATAGAGGAGGTATGGAGGGAGGGCAGGCTCAGGGGAGATAGAGGCGTGGGGGGGAGGGCCATAGAGAAGAAGATAGACGAGTACCTGCGCACCGGTAGGATGCGGAAGTACGAGGAGATGAGGAAGAAGTACCCCCCCGAGGACTTCAGGACGCTGAGGGCCATCCAGGGCCTGGGGGGGCCCAGGAAGATACACGCACTCTACACCGGCGCGGGCATAAGGGACCTGGAAACCCTGAAGAAGGCAATAGAGGAGCACAGGGTAGCCCTGGTGCCCGGGTTCGGCCAGAAGAGCGAGGAGAAGCTGGCGAAGGCACTCCAGTACTACATGTCAACGTCTGCGGGCAGGCTCCTGCTCGCACAGGCCCACGCACTAGCAACGGAGATCCTGGAGGCCATGCGCTCCTCCGGCCTCTTCGAGAGAATCGAGGTGGCCGGTTCGGTGAGGAGGAGGAAGGAGACCGTCGGTGACCTGGACTTCCTGTGCATCTCGGCCGACGTCCCTGGAGCCACAAGGTTCTTCTCTTCCCTGCCACAGGTCAGTGGCGTCGTGAACTCTGGCGAGAGGAAGGGAACCTGGATGCTCAGGGCGGGGGGGATCACCTGCGACCTGAGGTTCATAGACAGGGGGGGGAGCTTCGGTGCCGCCCTGCAGTACTTCACTGGCAGCAAGTCCCATAACATAGCCCTCAGGAACCTGGCCATATCCAAGGGCCTGAAGCTCAACGAGTACGGCCTGTTCAGGGGGGGCGACGAACCAATCGCGGGGGGGAGCGATGAGGAAGGCATCTACAGGGCACTCGGGCTCGAATACATCGTCCCGGAGCTGCGCGAGGGTACCGGTGAAATAGAGGCTGCCCAGTCCCACTCACTTCCCATGCTCGTGGAAGGAAACGGGATCCTGGGAGACCTGCACCTGCACTCCGACTGGAGCGACGGCAGGGACAGCCTGGAGGCCATGGTCAGCGCGGCGGCCAGCATGGGCTACAGGTACGTCTGTGTGACCGACCACAGCGCCTCGCTGAGGGTGGCCAGGGGGGGCCTGGACGCTGCCAGGTTCAGGGATAGGCGCGTCCAGCTGGACATGCTCTCAGAGAAATACGGTATAACTGTTCTGGACGGCGTGGAGGCGGAGATAATGCCCGACGCTCCATGGACCCGGAGGTGAGGGGGGGTTACAGGGACTTCGACTTCGTGGTCGCGTCCATGCACCAGTGGGTCTCAGACGACGCCTCAGAGAACACGGCACGCCTGATAAGGGCGATAGACGGGGGGGGCTGGCCCAGCACCATAGGCCACCCAACCGGCAGGCTGATAGGCACCAGGGAACAGTTCAGAATGGAGTGGGGGGGGAGGTCTTCAGGGCATGTAGGGACAAGGGCGTCGCACTTGAGATAAACGGCACACCGCACAGGTCAGACCTGCCCTGGGACCTCGTGCTCCAGGCCCGGAAGGCCGGCGTCCGCTTCAGCCTGGGCAGTGACGCACACAGCACCTCTGAGATGCGCAATATGACCTACGCTGTCTGGATAGCCAGGAGGGGGTGGCTCACGCCGTCGCATGTCCTGAACACCTCCATGGTCGGGAGGCGCCAGTAGGTGACGTGGCCTTCATCTATCCTGGAGGTGCACCCTTGCGATCCACTCCACCCGGTCACCGGCCGAGAACCTCTGCCCTTCTAACCGCGTCCCTGTGCAGCGGCCACCTCAGGAGGGAAAATGCCTCCTCTACGCTGCACCACCTGCACTCTGTGTGCTCCCTCTCAGGTTCCTGGATATGTCCGGTACGCATCCCGGGCCCACGCCTACAGCGTACACAGATTCTGTGAACCTTGCCCCCCCGTTCTTCTCGTAATCGTAGGTGAAGAGGAGCCTGGGACCGTAGACAACGCATCCTGCACCGAGGGAGGCCTCCTCGGCCAGCTCCCTCATGAGCGCGTCGGTGTCGGTCTCGCCCTCCTCAACATTGCAGGTCATGTTCTCCCAGTAGCCTCCCTTGGCGGGCACGTAGTGGAATAGAAGGAACTCCCTCCTGCCGGTGTCCCTGAATATAACCGCCTGTACCTTTCTCCCTGTTGGCATGCATGCGTATCGCTGCGCTGCATTTATATGGCTTCTCCCAGGGGGGGTGCCACCAGCGCGGGCCTTGCGGTTGCCCCCCCGCGGGGGAAGTAATAAATATTGGCTATGACTGAAGTGCCCTTAACACCTGGTCCAGGATGAAGAACGAGACCATAATAAACCTCAGGTACTTCGCTGTGGCATTCGGCGCGAACACTGCGTCTTCCTTCGTGGGCGTCTTCGGCGTCCTCCTGGGGGGGCCTCTGCCTTCGAGATGGGCCTCCTGCAGGCACTGTCCAACGCCATATCCAATGCGAGCCAGATATTCTGGGGGGGGAGGCTCAGCGACCGCTACGGCCTGAGGAGGCCATGGCTTGTCGGTGCGAGTGTTGTCATGGCCGGCCTCTGGCTCGCGATGGGCTTCGTGGAGGGCCCGTACCAGCTTATCCTGCTTTACTCGAGCATAGCGCTCACCTCATCCGTCATATCGGTGAACTGGTTCTCCCTCCTCGCAGACCTCACGAGCTCGGGCAGCAGGGGGGGCTCCTTCCTCGCCAGACTCCAGAACATCTCCTCCTTCGGCAACCTGGCCAGCCTACTCCTCATGGCGTTCATACTGCACGGTGACAGCAGGTCGCAGCTCATAATACCGTTCTCACTCGGATCCGCTGCATACGTTGCCTCCGCGGTGCTCCTCTCAAGGATCGTGGAGGTGAAGAAGGAGAGCAGGCTCAGCGGCTCCTTCGTGAAGGGCGTCAGGGAGGCCAGGGCAAACAGTGCCTTCTTCAGGTACATGACGAGCATGCTTGCCCAGGGGGGGTTCTTCTGGTCCATGGCCTGGCCCATATTCCCGATAACCGTGGTGGCCGTCAGGGGGGGCTTCGACCTACCCGAGGTCTCTGCCCTCACAGCAATGAACATATTTGCCGCTGTGGCCGTGCAGCGCTACCTCGGCCGTCTGGCCGACAGGTTCAACAGGGTGCCCCTGATCTTCCTGAACAGGCTCATGCTCGGCGCGATTCCCCCCCTGATGTACGCGTTCTTCTTCAACTTCGACGAGTTCCTTGTAATGGAGGCCTACAGTGGCGTGGCCTCAGCGCTCCAGAACGTTGTCATGAACTCCTACCTCATGGACCTCCTCCCTGAGGGGAAGAGGGCGGAGTATGTGTCGATAATGAACGGCTTCAACGGCATAGTCTACCTCTTCGGCTCCCTGGCAGGGGGGGGTTTCCTCCTGCAGTACCTCGAGGGCACAATGCCGCTTGCCAGGGCGGTATCACTCTCGCTCACACTGATATCGGCCGGGAGGTTCGCCACCTCTTTCCTCTTCCTCAGGCTGAAGGAGCCCGAGAACAGGGGGGGGAGGAGGGGGGGATCCCCCATCTTCTCCGTGCTCCTTAGGCTGGTGAGGCCGGGCCTGCCATCCGGCAGTTCTGTCAGGGAGAGGTGAGCCTCTCCCCCCCTATGCACCTTATCACCTTATCCACGTTGGCCTCGGTCACCTCAAGGAGCCTCTCCTGCCCCCCCAGCATCCTGCCCAGGAGGCCGAAGTCGATCTCGGCTGTCCAGGAGACCTCCGAGCCCTCGGCGGATGGGCTCACCTGCAGTGAGAGGGATAGGTTAAGCGAGGCCCCCCCCGGCCACCCGCCCCCCCCTGTATCCTGTACCCTATGGCATCGCCTGGAGTGGGCCCTCAATGGACATCTTCCCTGACAGCTTTGTGAGGTAGCCGGAATCGATGCCCGCTGTGTCCAGCCTGACCCTGCAGACCACCCTCTCATTCTGCCTCTCGCAGCCTGACACGCCTGGCAGGCATGAGGAGAGGCGCTCAGGGTCAGAGAGCAGTTTCCCTGCGACATCCGGGCTTACCTTCATAGTGAACCTTCCGGAGAGTCCGGGCATCAGTCCATCAGCCTCCTGGAGAGCAGGAAGGCCAGCGCTGGCATGAGCCTCTCCTGGTCTGTCGATCCGAAGTGCAGGAGGAGTGAATCGACTGCCCTGTCACCTCCCCCCCTGAATGACAGGAACCTCTCGTAGGTGGTGTTGAAGTCAAACTCAACATCTTTCACATGGAAGCCGGAGTACTCGGACGCATGCCTCGCAGCCTCGTAGCCCACCAGGCGGCCTGTGGTGAATTTGCCGCCGAGCACGCTGAGGAAGCCGGGGGGGAGGCCAGAGGTCCCGTGGTCGATGATGGCGAAGCTCCTGGTCGCCTTTCTCGGGTCGTCACTGGACCTTATCAGTGGCCTCACAGACGAATATATCCTCTTGTACTGCATGGCACCTATTACCGGCACCATCCTCTTTGCCTCGTCGAGCATCATAGCCACGTCCTCCTCATGGACCTTGAAGTTGTCCGGGTCCTCTATGACCGTGGCTATGGTGCCCACAACGGACACCTCACCGTAAGGCAGCACTATGTCCCCCCCATCGGACGGTTCCCTCATCCTGTTTATGACGCTGTTCACGTACCTGCCGCCGTACACTACCATCGAGCCTGCTGTGGGTGCCAGGGGGAAGTCCTCTATGCCCGATGCCTTCAGTATGGGCATGCTGTAGGGCCCGGTGGTGTTGACCACCACACTGTACCTGTCCCTGCCCTTCTCGCTCTCCACCTCCAGCGACCCGTCCCTACTGGCCACCCTCCTGACGCCGTTGAAGAGGCTGAACTGCACCCCCCCGCCATCCTTGCCTCCATTGCAACCGCTGCGCAGAACTCAAAGCCGTGTATCACAGCGTCTGGCACCAGGAGCGCCCTCCTCACCTCCCTGGATAGGTAAGCCTCCCTCCTGAGCAGCTCCTCAGGGTCCATTTCCTGGGCCTCTATGCCGGCTTCAGCGCAGGCCTTCCGCAGGCTGTCCCCGTACTCCTCGTCCTCACCGTCCAGGGCCACGAAGTAACCGCCCGTGTCGTCGATGAACCTCCAGGCCTCCCTCCTCAGCCTCATGTTCTCGGTTATGCACTCCCTGGCAGACACCGGGTCGTTCACCGCATACCTGGCGCCGCTGTGCAGCATGCCGTGGAACCTGCCAGAGGTACCGGAGCATATGTCGGACCTGTCGTAGACAGTGACGTCCATGCCAGCCAGAGAGAGGTAAAGCGAGGTGAAAAGACCCGTTATGCCAGCCCCCCCTATAACCGCTGCCCTGCCGTCCATGCCTTACTGGATCGCCTCTGTGGATATATTACATGGCACATGGCTCCCGGCATGGCCATGCTTGGCCATGGGCCCAGGTGGTGGATCGCGCTCACCCACAGCGCCACCGTGAAAATGGTATGGAAAAATGTTGTTCCGGGGGGAGGTGCAGCCTCATGCCTCGGGGGGACTCCACTGTCCCCCCCGGCGTCCCTTTAGGTTCATCCGCAGGTGCCCTGGCGATCATCTGCGGCAGGTCCCTTATCGCCTTCCTCGGTGCGCTGACCTGCGATATCACCCAGAAGACTGCCGAGTAGACTATGACAGCCAGGACATCGTACGGGAAGGGAATCGTGCCTGTGCCGCCAGTCTGCAGGCCCCCCAAACCTGGATAGGGCTATTAGGCCTGCTATGTACACTGGGATCCAGGCCGAGTGCCTCAGCCCTATACCCTTCCACCTTAGCCTGTAGGCGTGGTAGAGGAACACCAGGCTGCCACCCAGGGTCACTCCCAGGGCGTAGAGCGTGACAGGCCATGTGGCCCAGTATATGAGAAGCGATGCGGAAACGAATGCAACCAGCGACCACGCAGTTGCCGCAGGTATCCTGAATGGCCTCTCCACATCGGGGGGGTAGATCTTCCTGAGCACCGGGACGCTGGCGTTCACTATGGCGAAGTTCACCGCGCCCGCAACGACCACGAAGTCCACCAGTGTGTACCACCTGGGGTACGGCACTATGAAGACAACTGCCAGCACCGAGGCCAGGACGATCGCGGCTATGGGCGCGCCCCCCCTCCTGTTAGTTATGCCGAGGAGCCCCCCCGGGAGCGAGCCCTCCTTTGAGTAACCGTAGATTATCCTGCTGCACCCGTGAGGTCTGTGCCGAAGGTGCCCAGCGGCGAGTATATGGCGAAGAGGAGTGCGAGGACTATGAGGCCGGACAGGAACAGCGCCGCGCCGCCGAATACCGTTGTGTGCAGGGCCTCCTTCATCAGGTCCGCAAGGGGCGATGTCAGTGAGGCAACAGCGGCCCAGTCACCGGGCCCTGTTGAGTTCGGCACAAGTGCGAAGTCGACAGCACCCACTATCACTATGGCCATGAGCACGTAGAGCACGCTCTGTATGATAAGCGTGAGGAGCACGGCCCTGGGCACGTTCCTCTTCGGGTTCCTGATCTCGCCAGCCATGTCAGCGACCTGCCTGTAGCCACCGAAGGAGAAGAGTATCCCGGTGGCGGGTATGGCGATGAATATGCCCGGTATGCCCGTCTTCGGGTCGAAGTAGGGCGGTGAGAGGCTGAAGTTCGATGGGTGGAAGATCATCAGTGGAACCGCTATGATGAATATCACAACGGCACCGACCTTGAGCCATGTGAGCACGGTGTTGAACCTGGCATATGTGCCAACGCCTATTATGTTGAGGACAGCGAACAGCACTGTGAGGCCTATGGAGAGGAGAACGCCTCTGTGGTAAGTACGCCCGTCTTCAAGTTGAATAGTGATGGCACATAGTATGCGGCGTAGGTAGAGACCGCAATGGCTTCTATGGGCGGTATCATCACGGTCCAGACAAGCAGGCCCCCCCACCCACCCATGAAGCCACCGTACTCGCCGAAGGCGTAGTAGGAGATCCTGGCGCTTATCCCGGCCCTGGGGGCCATGGAAGAGATCTCAGCGTAGGGTATGGTGACAATTGCGATCAGCACTGCCGCAACGATCCACGAGAAAACGACAGCGCCACCTGCGTATTCTGTGCCACCTGCCGCTGCGAAGAGTATGCCTGAGCCTATTGCACTGCCAACGCCGAAGAGCACGGCATCGTGCAGTGTCATCTTCCTCAGCAGGGTGCCGCCCTTTTCCACTTCGGTATTTTCCGTCACATTTTCTAGTACATATGGTTAAATATATAAACGTGCTGATGTGCGCAGTTAACCTCCTGGCTACCGCTGCTGTCTGGTGCGCATGGACAACTGCCTCTGGGGGCAGTGAAAGTGTGGATCGCAGGACATCAGCGGACGGATGCCATGCCCCCCCACTCCAGTACTCTTTCCCTGATCCATGCGGTAACATTCTTTACAGCAAAGATGCCGCCTCTAGGCACCAGCGTGCTGAGACCTTTCACCAGTCCGGTGTCCTTGATCCTGTTCTTATTCGCCTCCACCTCATCCAGGCTGTCCGCATACCCCATGAACACGTAGCAAGGGGGGGATCGACCATGTGCCAGATGCCTGCAGGCCCATGCCCTGAAGCGTGCTGGTGGCACGCAGATCACCCGGGTACACCAGGAGTGCATAGAATATGCCGCCCTGTGACCTTGTAAAGTCAGGTATGAAGATGGTGCAGAGCTGGTTGCTCGAGAGCATTCTGGCCTTGTGTTTACCCACTGTCTTGCCCGAGAGGCCTGTGAGCCTGGAGACCTCCTTTAACGGTACCCTGGGATCCTGCATATGTGCTCTAGGATCCTGAGGTCAACCCTTGAAAGGTAAGAGCCGCTGAGGTCCGGTGGCATCAGGGAGAGCGGGGGGGTCCGGCGTGCGACTGCTTCCACGCTAAGCACCTCTGACAATCGCTCCACGCTGCTCCTTTCCTCCTCCTTCTGGCGGAAGAACAGCGTCACGGTCATGTCACCGTCATAGTCCAGCCAGGCAAATGCCACACCGCTGATGTCTGCTATCTCTCTCAGCCTCCTGGAAGGTTCCTGGATACCCCCCCTGAATACAAATGTCCCCCCCGGTACATATGGAAGTTCAGGGGGGGTGAGGGAAGCAGGTGAAGGCCCCTGATGAAGCCGGACCTGAACATCCCCAGGACCTTCTCCTCGCGGAGACCCCCTGACAGTCCGACCCTCGAGCCGATCACTTCATATGGCGCAGTTGGGTCCCTGATGAGTTCGGTGACGATCCTGTAGTCCAGAAGATCCACTCCTGGAGTAGTTTCATAGGTCATATAAAGGGTTATATTTCAAAACACCCAGCTAACGCAGCTTCTAATCCATAGTCATTTTCCTGGCCACGGGTGAGGATGACGCGGACAGTGGGTGGGCAGGGAAATGGGGCACCGGTACTGGCCCGAGACCACGTGTTGGTCCTGAGGATGAGGGGGTATCACTATAGCACTCCTGGTCTTACTGGTCGCCCAGTTCTGGCTGGGCATGTCCATTAACCTAGAGGTTAGCCTTCCGGTAATGCACCTCGGCGCCATCGGATCTCTCGTTTACTACGGTGGGCACTTCAGGTTCGTGCTGGCGCACATCGTCAATGGGTCTGCCATACTCGCACTGTCGTTGGCCCTGCTGGGTTCCGCCCTGAAGACCCGCTCAGCTGCACTGAAGGCATCATCTGCCATAACGGTGGCCTCCGTCACTGGCGCCATCACCAACGGCGTCCTCTTCCTCATGTCGGGGCAGTTCTTTGGCTTCTCTATTGGCATGGCATGAGTGCAGTGAGCGTCCTCCTGTCATGCGCTGCCATCCTGTACTATGTAGGCCTGCACATGGGACTAGCGGAACCGAACATAGGCCAGGGAAATTGATAGTTTGGCCCACAGGACCCTCAAGCTGGACTCAGGCGTCCATGAAGGCACTCGCTGGCACCTTTGACACCCCCCCTGCACCGGCCTCGCCCAGGCCCGCGGGCCAGGGCATGCTATACTCACGCTTCAACTCTTTGTACCTTATGTAGAGCTCCGGATAGTACTCAAGTGGCGGTATGCTCACACCGTTCCTGCCGAACCATGACAGTGGCTCCAGGCCCCCCCAGGTATCGAACTTTGGCACGATCTCATTCTGCATCAGTATTTCTATGCCCTCCGCGGTGGACCTGACAGCCTCCTCGACATTCCTGAACCCGTGCGGGAATGCCTGCGAATAGGCCATCTCTATGCCGGCCACAAAGTTGGGGCTCACGTTTCCCGTGCCGAATAGCCTGGCAGCCTCGGCAGTCCTCCTGATCCATTCATCCCTCCCTATGTTCTCTTCTTTGCCTGGGCATATGAGGGAGAAGAGGCGCCTGTCCCAGACCTCGATGTTCGGGTGGTAGTAGTCCACCCCTGTCTCATAGAACCTCTCCAGGGCATGTGGTTCAAGGGCCTGTGTGTTCAGCCTTGATGGAAGTTTCCTGGAGAGGCTTTCCTCGGCCCTCTGGATGTAGCGTAAGTAGAACTCCCACTCCCTCCTGGAATCCAGGATCGCCCCCCCGCCCGTTATGAGGTACCTCTTAACCCCCCCTGGTCCCTGGAGGCCATTTCCAGAGACTCGGCCACGATGTCCTCAGGCACTATGGCGCCCAGCCCCCCCCTTCCTGAGGTGGCCCCCCATGACCTGAAGTTTTCGTTGATGTCGCAGAACAGGCACTGCTTTCCGCGGTTCCAGTACTCGCATATCCTGAATGCAGTTACGTCTGCGGTCTCTCCCCCCCAGTATATGGCTGGGGGCCACTTCCTCCACGCGCATTCCGTCCCTGAGCTCCTGCCCGTAGTATGCAGGCCTTGGAACAAAGGAAACATCGGCCACCGGAACGCCGTCGAGGAGGAGGACTCTCTTTCCGTCCAGGACATCAACGCTGTAGGGCGAGTCCTTAGAGTGCCTGCTCTGTATGATTGTCCTCCTGAGCCCGTATGAGCCACCCTGTATGCATATCTCCTGCGGTATCATCGCCGGCCTCTCCCTAACCACCTCGGGCCTGTCCGAGTCGAACGTGAAGAGGTAGTAGGCCTTCTCCTGGTAGGCCCCCCCTTTGAGTGATCTCTCGGAGAAGTTGAGGCCGTGGAGCAGTATGTCATCCTTGATTATGGCCTCCCTGGAGACCTCTCCTGAGTACCTGTCGAACGTTGCCTCTATCCTTTCCCTTTTTCCGATAATTTTACCATTCTGTTCCATCACTTCATGTCATGAGGACAGTCAATAAAAGACTTATTCTATGTGAAATCATGTTTGAACACATGTTCGGAACACATGTTCGACTGTAAAGGGGGGGATTGAAACCTCCATTCACAACAATATGTTCTTCCAGATGCACACGGAAATGGTGGGGGGGGTTGAATTAGACAGAAAGTTTGAACCCTACCGGCACCCAGCATGAAAGGGATCGCCACCTTTCACCCCAATGGTGGGCATTTGAAGGAAGCCCATGGCTAAGCCGCACTGCTTTCCATGCAGGCCTATGGATAGAGAATGATATGCCAGTGCATCGATCACTGTTTCAAGCCCGTGGGTGCGGTTTTCCACGGCTCGGTGCTTTGCCATGGAGAGGATTGTCTGCCTCCACGCGCGCTACCATATTCCTGTACCGGTTGCCTGGCCTTAGGAATGAGTGTGTGTCCGTTGGCCCGGAAACAGGGCAGTATTATCGTCTACGGCGCAGGTGTGTTCCGGGGTCGTGAAGGGAAATGCCCATACAACCTACCCACCTGGCCCATCGGTACCAGGTGGTGCCTGTGCTGTTTCCAGGCGAGGTGAAGTTGGGCTCATAAGAGCAATGGCGTTTGTCAGTGGTCCACCCACGCGCTCTTTATGTTGGTGAACTCAAGGAAGCCATACCTTGAAAGCTCACGACCGAAGCCGCTCTTCTTCACCCCTCCGAATGGCATCCTGGGGGGGTCTGACGCGACGATCCTGTTCACGAAAACCATGCCTGCCTCTATCCTCGGTATAAGGTTCTCGGCTTCCTCGGGGGGGTCTCCCCATATGGACGCCCCCCAGTCCAAAGGGCGTGTCGTTGGCGAGCCTGACGGCATCGTCCAGCGTATCGAACCTCTGGAGCAGGGCCACCGGCCCGAATACCTCCTGTTCGTACCTCACACCCTCTGGCACGGACACTATGGTGGGTGGCACGATCTGCTCGAACCTGCTCTCGGCCGCGATAACCTTCCCTCCGAGGCCCCCCCTGAGCTCTTCCACCTGCCTCCTGACCGTTTCCGTCTGCTCCCTTGATGAAAGCGGGCCAAGGTAAGTGCTCTCCTCCATGGGGGTCCCCCCCCTGCACAACCCTGGAGAACTCCTCTTCCAGAGCCTCCCTGAATTCCTCGTATATGCTGCCCTGGACCAGGAACCTCTTGGAGGCAATGCAGCTCTGACCGTTGTTCTGCAGCCTTGCCAGGGCAGCCTGCTTCGCCGTCTCCCTGATGTCAGCAGAACCGAGGACTATGAACGGGTCCGAGCCGCCCAGTTCCAGGACACACTTCTTTATGTGCTTCCCGGCTTCCTCCGCCACCCTGGCGCCCACTGATGTTGACCCGGTGAATGTCACACCGTCAACGTGCGGGATATAGCGGAGGGCATCGCTACCCCCCCTCAGGAGTAGGGTGCTGAACGCTTCGCTGTCAAAGACTTCCTGGATCATGAGGGCAGTCCCGGTGGTTATCGAGGCATGCTTGAGCACCACACCGTTGCCGGCTGATATGGCAGGAACCGCAGCCCTCATGACCTGCCATACAGGGAAGTTCCAGGGCATTATGGCCATGACAACGCCTATGGGATCGAACCTCACATAGCTCTTCCGGGCCTCAGTCATCACAGGCTCCGGTGCGTAGAATCTCTCAATGTTCTCCACTGCATAGTCCACGAGCCTTATGCACTTCTCGACCTCGGCGATGCTCTGCTTGATTGGCTTCCCCATCTCCATCGTGATGGTCCTGGCCAGTTCCCCCCCCTTCATCCTCTCAAGGTTCCGCTTAACCGTATCCCTCAGGTACTGTTTCCTCTGGTCGATATCGCCTCTGAACTCCTCAGAGGCCTTCCTGGCAAGCCTGATTTTCCTCAGGACTTCCTCATCGCTGTCCTCCCTGTACTGGGACAGCTCCTGCTGCCTGAATGGGTCAAAGGTCTTTATCACCGATACCACCACCTCCCCCCCATCCGGAATGGGAAGTGCATTCATCTGATTGGAAATCTGTATTATAGTTTTTCATTCTCCAGATTGGCGCAACACTATATCACCATGTTGCAGTTCCTTGTATAGAGTTAAATTCTAAACCTGAAATAACAAATATAATACATCAAGTACATCTGAAAATATATTGTCACAGTATGGCTGATTGAACTCATCCCACAGTCATGGCAGCCATCTTTGTATGCCGTGGCCGGGGGGGAGGTGGGGAACCTTGGCGAGGAGATGGCCATTACATGAGCCGGGACCACCATCTCGGCGGAGCCTGGCAGATAAGGCCGAGCGGGATTGGATGCCTACAGAGTCTGCTTCCAGGCAGCCCCCCCACAGGTCATGCCTGCCAGGTCACATGGGATCATGGAGACCCGACGACGCCACCCCTGGCAGACCGCGGACAACCCGTTTACACCATCTCCAAAGAGCCTTTCCAGGTCCCTTCTCCCGACCTCTTGGGAGATAGGCTGAGGAGTCGCTGCTGTGCAAGCGTACCATCCACAAGGCCAGGCACGTCAGAACTCCTGAAACCGAGGTCCCCCCAAGTTTGGTCGGTATCCCGAGGTCTTCGAGCAAGTGCACGTAGTACTCAAAGAGTGCGTCCGATAGTTCCTTAGAGCCCATTTCCCTGTGCCCAATGCCGAGGATCTCCGCCACCTCGCCGAACCTCTCATGCGAAGATGGCGCAAGGTACCTGAAGGTGTAGGAAGCAGGGATTGCCGTGCTGATGCCGTGCGGGCTTATCGGGTAACCGAAGTCATAGTCCTCAGGGTGCCATTCCCTGACCATTCCCGCTATCGGGTATGCCATGGCATGGGCACATGCACACCCGCGTGACCGAAGCCAATGCCCGCTATGCTGGCCCCGAGCATCATGTAATAGCGTGCTTCAATATCAAGAGGGTCTGCAACAGCCCTCCTCAAGTACCTGTGAACCCACATTATCGCCTGCCTTGCGAAGATATCAGAGATGGGAGTGGCCCCGGAGTAGACAGGTCTCTCATCCGGCGAATGGGGGGGCTTCTCCCTGGCAGTGTATGGGTGGGACGTGAACGATTCGATGGCGTGGTTGAGCACATCCAGGCCAGACGATGCCGTGACCATCGGGGGAAGGGAGAGTGTTGTGAGTGGGTCGACCACCGCAACCGTGGGCCTCATGTGCTGGTTGCTTATCCCTGTCTTGACACGCATGCTGTGGATGTCGAAGATCGTAACATTCGTGTTCTCGCTCCCTGTCCCGGCAGTTGTGGGAACCGCTATCATGGGCTTCAGTGGACCTGGTGGAGACAGGCCCCTGCCTATGGGCCTGTTAACGTAGTCCATAATGTCCCTGGGGGGGTAGGTGTAGAGGAGGTTCAGGATCTTCGCTGTGTCTATTGTTGACCCGCCCCCGAGGGCTATGAACCATCGAGCCTCATGCCCTTTATGGCCTGGTATGCCCTGATCAGTTCCGCGTCCTCAGGTTCCACCCTGACATCCGTGCTCACGTGAACTTCCAGACCACCGTTCTCGAGGGAAGACCTCGTCTCCTCATACAGCTTCGTTTCGGCAATCTTCTTTCCAACCACCATCAGGACACTCTTCATACCGAGGCGGCTGGCCTCGTGGGCAATCTCCTTCGCCGAGCTATCCCGAACTTAACCCTGGGTATGTTTATAACGAATACGCTGTCGTTCGCTTCAGTGCTGGCCAGAAAGCTCGCTTCCATGCCGGTCACTCCAGGAACTTCGGTGCCCTCGGGTACTTGGACCAGAACTCCGGGTCGTGGCTGATGACGATCCTGGCCTTCCTCGCCCTTTCCATGACCTTCAGCTTCCTTATGTAGGAGTGCCACTCGTCTGCATCTGAAAGGAGCCAGCCCTTCGCCTCGATCTCGTACTCCCTGGGCAGGTGCATGTAGTCGCCTGTGAATGTGTAGAAGTTACCGTTTCTGGTCTCCACGTGCATGACCTGGTGTCCAGCGGTGTGGCCTCCGGTGAACTCAACGGCTACCCCGTCCACGATCTCGAAGTAATTATCACTGATCGGCGTTAGGTTGGGCCCACGCAGGGGCATGAGGTCTGACATGTCGTACGCGCCACCCTTCCCCCCCTGCCAAAGCATGGAGAGTGCGGACTGCAGCTCCCTCTTCTGCACTATCACAGGGACTTTCTCATCCATGAAAGGCCTGACCTGGCCCGCGTGGTCAAGGTGCAGGTGCGATATCACAACGAAGCTCACATCACCCGGGGGGGCCAGGTCTATGGCCCTGAGCTGCTTCTCTATGCTGTTTTCGCCCGAGATCTTCGTTATTGGGAACGCCTCCATCAACCCTTCTCATGGGTCTCCATGCATCGAGCGCTATGCCGGTATCGAAGAGAATGTTGCCGTCAGGGTGTTCCACGAGTGCCGCTGTCACCGGGATCTCGATCCAGTCCCTCTTCGGGTCCCTGTTGCTGTATGTCATTGCTCCCCCAGCCGCACCGGGAAGGAACCACCCGCAGTCGCCCCCCCAGCCAGCCAAGGTCTAGGAGATGTATCCTCGAGGCCTTCATATCAGAGAAATAATTCTCTGCGTATTTCAATATTTTTCACAGGATGCAGTGCACCACACCTCATTGTATTCACATGGATCGGGAACCCCCCCGGTACACTGACACTCGTAGCCACCAGGTCATTTCCCCCCCACCCCCCCATGTTGGTCGGAGCTGTGAGCCCTAATAGGCCCCCCCAGACCACTGGGATTCTCAAATCCCACACTTCTCCTCGTGATGGTAGGGGGCTTACCCTGGGGCCAACCATTCAGCCCGACGCACAGGTCTTGCCGTGTGGCTGGTTCTGCATTGCCAAGGGCCACTCAGGGTATGCCCAACGGAGTGGACACCAGGGTTGCGGGTCCCGGATCCTCTGGCATGGCAGCCTGTGCATTTCACCATAGGGGTGTGGGGAAGCCGCTTTCAAGTTGACAATGCCCCCCCGCACAGCCTGGATGGGGTGGAATTTCATGGCATGGGATCGGTGAGTATGCACGACCCTGTATACCACTCCCCCCCGTATGCCTCCACTGGCAGAAGGTGATGTCCAGAGACCCACTGCCAGTGGAGGTGTTGCCACGCGTGCCATTAAACCTGCCGCCACGCCCAGAGTGCTGCCTAGCATGCGGAATGGACTTGCTTTCCTTCTGTGCAGTTTTTGTCTGCCAACTTCATCCGACCGACAGCGCACAGGCCACCCTGGCAAGCGCTTCGGGTGAACCGGAAACCATATAGTCCCTGGAGAGCAAGTTTTTTAACATTTACCACTCTGATCTCATATGGGCAAGAGGGTTGTGGTCGTTGGGGGGGCAGGTGCGGGAGGAGGCCTAGCCGCAAGCAGGATCAGGAAGCTCCTGCCAGTTGACAGTGTGGAGGTTATGGTGATAGACAAGTACGGCAGGACGGACTTCCAGCCTCATACACGCTGGTTGCGCTCGGGAACAGGCAGCCGCACCAGATAAGCACAGGTATAGAGAACTTTGCGAGGACAGGTATCAAGCCGGTGAGGGGTGAGGTGACAGCAGTGGACCCGAAGGAGAGGACCGTTACGGTGTCAGGCCAGAAGATCCAGTACGATGTCCTCGTGCTTTCCCCCCCTGGAGTGAAGTTCGACCCCCCCGCATCGTTCCCTGGTTACGAGAACGCCTACCACTTCTGGGACATGGAGAGCGCCATGAAGCTCAGGGAGAAGGTAGCGGGGGGGTTCAGGTCCGGAAAAATCGTCATCAGCGTGACAACGCAGGTATACAAGTGCCCCCCCTGTGCCCTGGGAGATGGCCCTCATGCTAGATGACTACTTCAGGATGAAGGGTATCAGGCGGAACGTGAGCATCACCGTGGCACACTGGGCACCCAGACCCATGGCCATGTTCGGCCCCGTGATATCGGATCCTATGACGGAATGGCTCTCTGAGAGGAACATCGAGGTGGTGAACGGGTTCAGGCTTGCCAGGATCGACGGCGGTTCCAGGAAGCTCATCGGGGAATCTGGAGAGACGGTTGACTATGACCTCGCCATAGTGGCGCCGCCACACAGGCCGCACGACTTCATCTCTCAGAACCCTGACATCGCCTCACCGAACGGGTGGCTTGATTCCAACATAAGGGACTTCAGGACAAGCAAGTTCGACGACATATACGGCATAGGGGATGCAATAGCCCCCCCCTCCATTGGCCTGGGAATGGCCGGGGTGTTCGCACACTTCCAGGCCGATACCGTGGCCTCTCTCGTTGCTGGGGATATCCTTGGTTCCTACAGCCCGGTGCCGTACAACACGGTAGGCCTCTGTGCTGCGGACACGGGGGGGGATGCCGGTTGGATCGCTTACTGCGACTTCAGGAAGAAGCTAACTGTGCCTAACACGCCTTTCCCGGACTGCAGGTCCATGGGGAGGAACCGCCTGATGAAGATGGCCCACGCCATATACGAGAAGTACTTCCTTGCGAACATCTACGGGGCTGGTACTCATGAATGGAGAAGAAGAGGAAAGGGTAGAGAGGATACTGGAGAAGCTCTCTGAGATCGAGCCTGCGATAAACACCGTCAAGAAGCTGCAGCAGTCCGGGCTGCTCGCGGTGCTCGATGCTATAGCGGAGCAGTCCGATAACATATTCAACTACGCGAGCACGATGGGCATCCTCGATGCAGCCTCGGCAATGGCCAGAATTGCTCCGCTGGTCAGCGATATCATGGGCAACGTAGATGTGGAGGCCCTTGAGGGAAAGCTGCGCAGTGTGCCCTGGAAGACGCTCTTCAGCGCACTCCTTGCACTCCTTGACTTCATAGCCACAGACCTGCCAAAGATCAGGGCCCCCGCAGGGAAAGGTCACAACACTGCAGATCCTTTCAGAGATGAGGAGCCCGGGCATGGAATACTTCCTCAGGATAGCAGAGTCCCTGAGCACCAAGGTGATGAAGGAAATGGGCGAGAAAGACTCCAAGTGAGCACACCCCACCCAGTGGAATCTGCTCATTGAGCCTGTTGTGGGTCCGGTGAGTGCTCCGGAGTGCTGAAAGAGTGATATTCAGATGACTGAAGGGGGGGTGGTATAGATGGCCCCCCAGTGCCTTTTTCCCTTGGCCGGGCCCCATTGTGGGAACCTTAAACCGACGGCCCGCCA
>NZ_BBCP01000006.1 GCF_001316105.1 Thermogymnomonas acidicola JCM 13583
ATCGGAAAGGGCAGTGATGGCAGGGACGTGTACCTTAAGGACATATGGCCCAGCGATGAAGAGGTGAACGGTGTCATTGCTAACACGATTAAGAGGGAAATGTTCATAGAGAAGTACAGGGACGTGAACGCCTTCAACGAGAGGTGGAACTCCCTGGATGCACCGTCCGGGCTGCTCTACGCCTGGGACGAGAAGAGCACATACATCAGGAGGCCACCATTCTTTGACGGCTTCAGTGTTGATGTGCCCGAGGAGCCGGAGGAGCTCAGGGATGCGAGGCCCCCCCTCCTCGTCCTGGGCGATTCAGTGACCACGGACCACATATCCCCCCCGGCGGCTCCATAGCCAGGGATAGCCCTGCAGGGAAGTACCTGATGGAGCACGGCGTGAGGCCAGAGGACTTCAACTCCTACGGTGCCAGGAGGGGGAACCATGAGGTCATGATGAGGGGGGGCACCTTCGGCAACAACAGGATAAAGAACGCACTGGCCGGCAGAGAGGGCCCGTACACGAAGTACCTGCCTGCCGGTGAGGTGATGTTCGTATACGATGCTGCTGTCAAGTACATGAAGGAAGGTGTCCCCCTGGTTGTGTTCGCAGGTAAGGAGTACGGTTCCGGAAGCTCCAGGGACTGGGCAGCAAAGGGGGGGCCCATGCTGATAGGTGTGAAGGCCGTTGTTGCCAGGAGCTTCGAGAGAATACACAGGAGCAACCTCATCGGCATGGGCATCCTGCCTCTCCAGTTCCCGGACGGGCAGGACATAAACAGCATAAAGGCAGATACATCGAAGCCGTTCACCATAGACCTGAGGGGCGCCCTGAAGCCGGGCGGAAGGGCCAGGATGCGCTTCACGACCACCGAAGGGAAGCCGGGCGAGGTCGTGCTCACTGTCAGGCTGGACACGCCCATAGAGGTTGAGTACTACAGGCACGGAGGCATACTGCAGTTCGTCATGAGAAAGATACTCACTGAAGCGAAATCCTGAGCACCGTGGAAACCTTAATAGAAAGACCCAATTTTTTCCTATCTACACATGTACATATCGGCACCGGATGGCATAATCAGGATCGCAAGACTGATTCTTCCGGAAGCTAAGGGTGATGCCCTGGAGAGGCAGGGCTTCAATTCGTTCGGCCAGAGGGAGGCCCTGAGGATACTCCAGATGCTTGCGGACCTGGGGGGGTGGATCGAGGTGAGCGCCGGCATGGACGAGATTGTGCATGTGAGGCCAACAGATGCCGGCCTGCGCATATTCCAGAGGGGGGGCCTGACGGATGACTTCCTCAAAGAGAAGGGGGGGGAGATCTACAGGATCATAACCTCCCTCCTTACCTTCGGTGAGGATGACGATGAGTATTACCAGCTGCACCTGGACCTTGCGAATTACCACGTGAAATCCGGAAACTACAACAGGGCCATGGAGATAATAGGAGCCATAATGAAGCCCCCCCTCGAGCAGCGTTCTGACAGGAGGCGGATCGCCCAGGCCCACATACTTTACGGCAACTGCAACCTGTACAGGTCAGAGTGCAGCTTTGCCGAGATACACTTCAGGAAGGCCCTAGAAATATCGGAGGGCAGTGAAAACCATGACCTGATGGCCAGGGCACTACAGGGCATCGCAATATGCAGGAGCACACAGGAGGATTTCTCATCGGCGCTGGAATACTTCAGGAGGGCCAGGGACGAGTTCGAAAGAGCAGGAGACTCCGAAGGTGCACACACAGCTGATCTTAATATAGCTTATCTATATTCTTACATAGGAAAAATTGATAAGTTCTATGAGTACAACAATAGGGCAGAGGAATATTTCCTAGAAACAGGAAATGAGGAGAGGAGGTTGCAGGCAATCATAAACGAGGCCTCTGTGAGGATATCCGTGGGGGGGGATTATGAGATAGCTAGGAGTATTTGCCTTGAGGCAATAAGGATATCAAGGGACATAGGGAATATTAGGTGGGAAATCCTATCAAAAGTTAACCTGGCCCATTCATACATATTCACTGGCGAACCGGGCAAGGCACTGGACCTGATCAGGGAGATAGGAGAGTATTACAGGAAGAACCTTAACTTTGAGGGTATGGCTATCTACGAGGAGCTGTCCGCCCTGTACATGATATCAGTAGACCGCCTTGACCTAGCGAAAGAACATATATCATCTCTGGAGAGGCTATGTGAAAAGAGAAGAATGGGAGCAATACTAAGAGACGCCTACGCATATATAACTAGGGCACTCTCAATCTACAATTATAAAGATAATACGATTCTGGAACTGCAGTCGAAGTTCATAAGGAATCTAACCGAGCAGTTTCCAGAACTTAGCAGATAGTTCAGTCATTGCTGAAGCCACCACCGATTGCAGGCATCAAAGACACCTCCTAGTTTCCCATTCAGCAGGTCCTTATAATCCGGCCCAGGTCGAAATTCTTGATAAGATGTAGATCCATTTTTACAGCACATACAGTATGCACGTGCGAAATTTTTCGTGCGAGCCCACGGCAAAATGTTTTTAAGCCTGGCAACTAACAAAATCTAGCAAACCAGAGCAATAATTACGACGTTTTGTTAAAAATTTAAAGATAATCTACTTAAATAGGAACCTGCATACGGTGTCATGCAGCAGGATCCCAGCAGCATACTGGAGAGGATAAGGAAGGACGGCATCGAGTTTTTGCAGTTTCAGTTCACGGACATATTGGGCGTGATAAAGACTGTAACGGTGCCCAAGAACAGGTTCGAGGCCACTGTCTCTGAAGGTGTGGTCTTTGATGGCAGTTCAGTTGCGGGATACGCCCAGATTGAAGAGAGCGACATGAGGGCCATACCTGACTACTCCACCTACACGATCCTCCCAGATTCAGGTGGAAAGGTGGCACGGTTCATATGCGACGTCTACACGCCCGAGGGGGGAAGAGGTTTGAAGGGGGGGATCCGAGGTACGTGCTCCAGAAGACCGTGCAGAGGCTGAAGAAGGACAAGCTGGACTTCTTTGTGGGGGGGCCAGAGTTTGAGTTCTTCATCTTCAAGCTGGATGAGAATGGGAGCCCAACGAACAAGCCCAGCGACTACGGGGGGGGTACTTCGACAACACCCCGCTGGATGCGGCCAACGAGATAAGGCAGGAGATACTGGACAGCCTCTACAAGCTTGGCTACCAGCCAGAGGCTGCACACCACGAGGTGGCCTACGGGCAGCACGAGATAGACCTGAAGTACGCTGAGGCCGTCGTCATGGCAGACAGGGTTGCAATGCTGAAGAGCATAATCAAGAACACCGCCAGGGCCCACGGCCTCTACGCAACCTTCATGCCGAAGCCCATCAACGGGGTGAACGGTTCGGGCATGCACGTGCACCAGAGTATCATGACAGAGGACGAGAAGCAGAACATGTTCTGGGACGAGAGGGCCAAGTACGGGATAAGCGAGATGGGCATGCACTACCTTGCCGGCATACTGGCCAACATAAACCAGGGAGCAGCTGTGCTGGCCTCCTGGGTCAACTCGTACAAGAGGCTCATACCAGGCTTTGAGGCCCCGGTTTACATATCATGGGCCAACAAGAACAGGACCGCACTCGTGAGGATACCGGCGGGCACAGGCATGAAGAAGAGGATGGAGCTCAGGTGCCCTGACCCAGCAGGCAACCCGTACCTTCAGTTCGCTGTGATACTCGGCATGGGCCTCGATGGGATACAGAGGAAACTTGAGCCTCCGGAACCCGTGGAGAGGGACATATTCCACATGACCCCCCCTGAGGAGCGCCAGCAGCTTGGCATCCAGCCATGCCGGAGAGCCTTGGCGAGGCTCTGCACCACCTGAAGAACAGCAAGCTAATGAGGGAAATACTGGGCCAGCACGTGTTCGAGAACTTCATAGAGGTTAAGACCAGGGAGTGGGACGCTTTCCGCTCGCACGTGACACAGTGGGAGCTGGAGAGGTACCTGCCGAGACTCTAGTTCTGGCTGGGAAATACCCTGCCACATACCATTTTTCCATGCTACAGAGCCCCCCCTAAGGCGGTCGTTATTGCTGCGAGCACACAGTGTGCAGGGATTTTTGTGAATTATTGATGATGCCGTTGTGCCGCAGGGATTATATCGTAATATGCGTTAACCGAACCTGTTGGAGGGGGGGCTGTGGGGTAGCTTGGTATCCTACGGGCTTTGGGAGCCTGAGACCCCGGTTCAAATCCGGGCAGCCCCCCCATGTGGTGCATGCAAGGATTCATGCATCTGTATCACCTTTTCATCGAACTGAAAAAACTGCGTCAGCCTCTCCCTGACCTGCTCCGCAACCTCCTCCTGCGTTATGTGCGTGTACCTCTCCGTGGTTCGAAGTGACCTGTGTCCGAGATGGATTTGCACCATGCGTATGTCCAGGGGTTTCTGGCCGAAAATCCCTCTCAGGAGCGCTGTGGCGCACCGGTGTCTTGCTGCGTGAGCATGGAACCTCGGAACGCCTGCCCTTGCACCGATTCGCCCCAGTATGTTTCTGACATAGTGGTAGCTCATCCTCCCCCCCCTCCTTGTGGTGAACAGTGCTGCCGGGTCACTGTTGTACCTGTAGTACTCTATGTACTCCCTTATCTCGTTCATCACTTCCGTAGGAAGCCCTATTATCCTCTCGGCCTCACCCTTCTCGCTCCTGATTCTTATCCCTGTGCTCCTTATGTCCTCCAGGTTGATCGAGATCAGCTCCCCTATCCTTATACCTCCGAAGAACAGCAGCTCAACTATCACCTTGTTTCTCGACGAACTGCCCATGTCCCCTGAATTTCCGGCGGCGGAGATTATCCTTTTGACCTCCTCATCCGCTGGTATCCAGGGATCAGGAAGAGGAGGCTCCTTGAACTTCGGAAGATCCATCTTTATACCTAGGAACCTGAACCAGGAAGCAAGGTCCTTCCTCTGGTTGTTCAGTGTATGGGCTTGACGCCCTTTTCAATTTCTTTGGCAAAAAAGTCCATTATTTTGGCCTGGGAGGGGTTGAATATATCCAGTACCCTGGAGAGTTCCCGGATCCTTCTCATGGCTCTCTGGACTGTCGATGGAGAATACCTCCCCCCCATGGTCAGGGCCCACAGCCTGTATTCCTGCAGCTTGCTCTCTAGGTCCCCCCCGTTCATTTGTTTGTCCATATCACTCAACCTCCATTCCGGCCTCCCGCAGACTGTTCTTCTCCTGGGGGAAATTCGTTCAGTTCACCCTTCATCTCTTCTGTGATCTCTATCCACGTGGATCCTGTCCTTTCCCATACCCTGAAATCGTACTCCTTGTGCCTCCTGGGGGATGACACCCAGGACTTCCAGACCTGCCATGTGCGAATTCTCTGGTAGTGAAGAACATGGGGATACAGCATATCTATCCTTTTCTGCGCCGCCGAGGTGTTGGACTTCTCCTCCTCATATTTCACCTGGTCGTAGGTCATGTATTGCGGACCTTCTGCCTTGATAACGTATGCGTGAGACTAACCCAACATGGACCCCCCCTGCTACCCCCCCTAGGCGAAAGAACACCTCCCCCCCCAAGCTTCCCCCCCCATGAAAGCCCTGGAAAGGGATGTAGGAGAGCTCACACCTTGAACTTCCGCACCCAGGACTCCAACTGCTTTCGGCTGCCAGCGTCGCGCTTCCGGTGAACCACGAAACCTCTTTTCTAACCCTCATAAGCGAAAAGCACGGACCGTGCGTCTTCTACTTCAATTCATACGACTTAAGTCCGACTGCCGCCTAGATCGCTCACGACTTTCAATCAGCGAGGTTGTTGGTTTCTCCGGGATGGAGGCGGCCGTGAACGCCTACGGCCTGGGCAAATGCTTTTATCTCCCTCGCACGTTTAACTTTCATGCAGGATTCCAGGGGGGGAATGAAATTTGACCTTGCATTCTGGAAGGAGAAATTCAGGGAGTTGGGTTACGGGATAAATCCTCGGGAATATGACGTGGAGAGTATAAAAGAGCGAGGGTTCATTCCACGGGGGGCTTTCTGTTGAAGGGATATGGTCACTCTTCGAGAACGGGCTGCTGGAGATAGTGGTAGTGAAAGTCAGTTCCGGCCTGAGCAGGCAGGTGCGTCCAGATGGCAAGGAAATGGGTTGGGACAGGGCGGAGGCCCATCATGGTACACACTGACGGCAAGGACTCCTACCTGGCCATTGCACCGGAGGGTGAGGGGGGGTCAGAAAGTCTGGTGAAGATGCTGTACCTGTCACACAGGCTCTACCACACAGATATGGAGGCGCTCAGCTCAATGAGATACCTGAGCACCAAGGCTGAGCTGTACAGGGAATACAACGAGGAGTTTCTCCCATACGGGAAGGTTAGGTATGAATTTTTCCAGGAGTACAGGTCAAAGTTCCTCAAACTTTCCGGGATGCTAAAGGGGGGGCTCCTGGGGGGGAGAGGAGGGCCAACGAGTACGCACAGAGGTTCCTTGGGAGGTTGATGTTCTTGTACTTCCTGCAGAAGAAGGGATGGCTCGCCGGTGACAGGGATTTCATCAGTGGGATAGAAGACTACAAGGGACTGAACAGGGTGTTCTATGAAGGTTTAAACAACCCCCCCAGGAACACCATGAACCTCCCATTCCTGAACGGCTCACTCTTCGATAAAGAAGAGTACGTTGGCGAACTCGAGAAGAAGATGGAAGCGGAGATCACAGAGTTCTTCAGGGAAGCAAGGGAATTCTTCAATAGGTATAACTTCACCGTTGACGAATTCACTCCGCTGGAACGGGAGGTGGGTATAGACCCGTACCTGCTTGGTACCGTTTTCGAGAATATGCTTCCAGAGAACGAGAGGGGGGGGAGCAAGGGGGGGACCTTCTACACTCCACCCTCGGAAATAAGGTTCATAATCAGGAGGGCCCTGGCAAACTACCTCAAGCTCAAGGTCGGGGGATTTGAGACGGGGGACAAGGTACAGGACGGGAAGTTCATGGACGGGATCGATGCGTATATCGGGAGATTGAAGGAAACCGGAAACATGATGGAGATGACCCAGTTCAAGGATGCGATCCTAGACGCCGTCGTAGTGGACCCGGCAGTTGGGTCGGGAGGGTTCATAGTCTACTACATGGACGAGGCCGTGAGGATAATACAGGAAGCTGAGGCTGCCGTTGGGCTCCAGCCTTCGCAGCCAGATGAACTGAAATACAAGATAATGGCCAATCTCTACGGGTTCGACATTGAGACCGAGGCGGTGGAGATAGCGAGGCTCAGGGTCTGGCTGTCGTACGTGATAAACAAGGAGAAACCCGTTCCTCTCCCCCCCAACCTTGACCTGAACATTATGGTGGTCCAGGACTCCCTGATGAAGGTACTGAAACGCTTGAGAACTTTGACCTCCTGGATAAGATGAGAAGTGTAAAGGACAGATACACCGGCGCACACACGCCAGCAGAAAAGATGGAACTAAAACAGAAGTTCTTTGAGCTTGGGAAGCAAGTATTCGGGCCCACCGCATCGTCCCTGGAGGTTTACCTGATTGGGAGGAAGGCGAATATAGTCATAATGAACCCTCCCTATGTGAGGCAGGAATCCATACCAAAAGACAGGAAGGAGCAATATGCTAAGACGTACAACCTTGACAGAAAGTCGGATGTGTATGCCTATTTCTTCGTGCGTGCCGTGGACCTGCTGGCACCGAGGGGGGGAGTTGTTTCCGTGATCTCATCCGACAAGTGGCTCGAAACGGGGGGGTACGGGGGGGAGTCGCTGCAGAAATATCTCAGTAAACGGCTCATAGCAGTCTACGGGCAGAGGGAGAGGTCGTTCGGCGCTGACGTGAATACGGTGGTATCTGTCTTCACAAACGAGATGCTGGAGGAACCTGTGGAGTTCATCTACCTTGAAAGCTATTCTGGGAACGTTGTGCGGAATGCAGTTTCCATGAAGAGGAGCGACCTGAAGCCGGGGGGGAAGTGGTTCTACCTGAGGGCACCGAAGATGTTCATGGAGAAGATATATCCAAAGCTCACGCACAAGCTCGGGGACTTCGCAGAGATAAAACGTGGTTTCACAACGGGCGCCAACGACTTCTTCTACATGAAGGACGTGTCGCACTTATACGAGGCGGATTACCTTGCAAACCCGAAGAAGTTCGAGGAGTGGGGGGGCGTGAAGGCCAGAAACGAGAAGGAGCTGAGGGAGCAGGGGGGGCTGATTTATATTGAGAATGAAGGTGGAGAGAGATTCGTGATAGATGCAAAGGACGTAAAGCCCTTAATAAGGAGCACAAAAGAACTCAACAGCTTCCATATAACCGGTTTATCTAAATTATGTCTTTACACAGATGACCCGGGCACCTTCACTTCTAAATACATAAAATGGGGGGGGAGAATCAACCTGTAATAATTAGAGGGAAAGATAAGCCCGTTATTGGGTACAATAACGTTCCATCTATTTCTGGCAGAAAGAAATGGTATCAGCTAAACGACCTGAAACCATCTAATATAATATTACCGATGTATGTGATGGACCGGTTCTTTGTTCCATTCTCAGATGAGCCGGTTATATGCGATCATACCCTTTATACCTTACAGTCAAAGGTTAAAAACATTGAACTTTACCTTAATTCCACATTGTTTTACGTGACCATGGAATTGTTTTTGCGAAGATTGGGTGGAGGTGGAGGTGTTGGTGAAATAATGGTAGCCGATTATGAACAGATATCTGTACCTAATTTAGAAAATATGGATTTGACGTCGTTTCATGTGCCTCTGTCCAGAAACGTTGGAAGATATTTCGAGGAAGTGACGTTGGAAGACAGAAGAAGGATAGACCTCGCAATATTACATATGTTGTCCATAGATGACTTTCCAGTTGATCAACTCTACAAGGAATTCGTGGAGCTGGTTGATGACCGCCTTGTTAAAGCGGACAGGCCCCTGAAGAGGGAGGAAGCAAACGAAGGTAAAGAGGAGGAAAGCGAAGAGGAGAGCGAGGAAGATGACTAAGATAATAGATAACCAGAAGGAGAAGTTCGGTCATCTCCTGTCAGCAGAGATAAGGGATGCCAGGGAAGTGGCGGTAGCGTCCGCGTACTTCAACCTCGAGGGCTATAGACAGGTAAAGGATGCCCTTAAGGGGGGGAAACCCCCTGAAGCTTCTCCTGGGAAGGGAGCCAACAGAGGGGGGGCTGAAGTTCGAGGAGGAGATGGTAAGCAATTTGGAGAAGTACGAGGAGGAACTGGAGAGGGAGCAGTCGGGGGATGCTGAGCTCTGAACTCATGCAGAACGAGGACGACATAGGATACTTTCAATTGCTGAAGGAGGCGGTGGACTACTTCTCCGGCAATAAGGTGGAGGTGAAGATAGTCAACGGGAGGTTCTTCCACGGGAAGGCGTACCTGGGTGCATCACCCTCCTTTTCTGACATAAGAAGCGGGTTCGCGTCCGTTGGTTCGAGCAACTTCACCGGCGGAGGGCTCGCAGGTAACAAGGAACTGAACATGCTGACCACTGACAGGGAGGTGGTGGAGGAACTGTCAGAATGGTTCATGGAGCAATGGAACGACGGGAATTCACGGAACTTCAAGGATAAGTTTCTGGAACTGCTGAAGAACTACGTCACGACCCACAGCCCCCCCTACGAGGTGGTAGCCAAGGCACTGTACGAGGTGTACTCACCCCCCCAGCTCAGCCAGATGGGCAGGGAGGACTACCTGAAATCCCTCTATCCGCACCAGGTTCTTTCATACACAAGGGCAAGGAGCATCCTCCAGGACTACGGGGGAGTGGTGATAGCGGATTCAACGGGCCTGGGGGAAAACGAGGGTGGCCATAAGCCTTGCCATGGATGCGGTGAAGTACGGGAAGAGCCCGCTTCTCATAGCCCCCCCAAGACCGCCCTGGACACCACCTGGCACGATGAGATGAACAAGACCCACTTCCACATGGACAGCATAAACACCGAACTCATTTCCAGCAACCCCCCCGATACGGCCCTGAGGGATTATCAGGACAGGGACTTTATAATAATAGATGAAGCGCACGACTTCAGGACGCCTTCATCCAACCGGTACAAAGCGCTTCAGGAATTCATGGCATCTGGTAAGAGGGAAGTGGTTCTCCTCACTGCCACCCCCCCGTTAACAACAGCCTAATGGACCTCTACAGCCTGTTCTCCCTTTTCCTGCCAGAGGATGCAATCTCCGACATGAACGTGACCCTGAGGGGGGGCTATTTCACGGAGCAGCAGAAGAAGTGGCTCCAAGGGATTGAAGTGGACATGGACAACATACTCAGGAGGTTCGTTGTGAGGGTTTCGAGGGACCTGGCGGGCTACATGAGCGGCGGGAAGATTAATTTCCCCCGAGAGGAAGCTGGATGATGATCCAGGGGGGGACAGGTACGATGTGCCGTGGACTTGGAGAGGCTTTCCAACCTGCTTAACTCGCTTTCTTTTATCTACTACGGATTCGCCATAGAGAAGCTTGCCTCAGACCTCACTCTCCCCCCCGACGCACGAAGATAAAAGACTACGTTGCCGAGGAGAAGAAGGCGAAGCTGCTGGAGCTGGTCAAGACCGTCGTGATAATAAACTTCTTCAAGAGGCTGGAGAGCAGCATGGAAGCCTTCAGGAAAACCATTGGAAACCTGGAGAACTACATCAGGCCGCCAGGGACTACGCTGCCCAGCATGGGTACTTCGTGCCGCCAAGGATGAAGGGGGACATCACGAATTCGGAGGGCGATGACGGGGAATGGGTGTTCCCAGTGCCCGAGGAGGTATTCTCGGGGAAGTACTCTTCCATCGCCCAGAAGTGCAGGCTGTCACAGGATGAAGTGAAGAAATTCAGGGAAGGGTGCGACAGAGACCTCGAGACCATAGGGCAGATAAAGGGCTGATACAGGTAAAGGATGCAAAGCTTTCTGGCCTGATTAACAGGCTGAAGCAGATAGACCTCAGCGGAAACAACGGGGGTGATCATATTCACGGAGTTTGCAGACACAGCAACGTACCTCTACAGGGAGACCTCCAGGGTGTTCAAGAGAGTCATGCTCACTACGGGTTCCATAAGCATCGGCCCCCCCAACGGGCGAGAAACCAGAAACCGCAAGGATGTGATAAAGGAGTTCATGAAGAATGGGGGGATACCTGATAACCACGGACGTGCTCAGCGAGAGCCAGAACCTGCAGAACGCCCAGTACCTTGTGAACTACGACTTCCCTTGGAACCCCCCGTGGTTTTGATACAGAGAGCAGGCAGGATAGACAGGATAGGCTCCCCCCCTCACCGTGCGATCTACATCATCAACATGCTGCCCGCCAACGGAGACCGGGATGACCCCCCCAGGAGCCTTGCTTACTTCCTCAAGGTCATGGAGAAGCTGCATTACAAAATAGGGGGGGAAATAAAGCGCACCGTGGGCCTGGACGCATCCGTATTGGGGGGGGAGGAGATCTCGCCTAAGAACTTCGCCGATGTTGAGAAGATAGCGGCAGGAGACCGTAGGGTTCTTGAGGAGCTCAGGGAGAGGATGGAGCAGTTCACCAGGGATCCCATGGACCAGCTTGCAAAGATAATAAAGGAGAGAGGAGAGGACTGGCTCAAGAAGATCCCTTACGGCATAGGGGGCGTACAAGAGGCACAGCCGGAACGGAATATTCATACTCTTCAGGAACGGGGGGGACGACTTTTACTGGAGGCTGAAGTTCTTTGACGGGGGGGAAAATGAGACCGTAGAAAACCCCCAACGAGATTATAGACACACTGTTATCAGGGGGAGCACGACACCAAGGGGGGGAAACCATAGATTATTCCAAACTAATGAAATGGTTTGTTGGGATGAAGCGTGAGGTGGCTGAGGAAATAAGAAGGAGCCATAGACAGAAACTAACTGTCGGAACTGTCAGAAAATTGACGAAGAGGGAAAGTGAGGTCTTGGATGCACTGAGGAGGGCCGGTGATGAGGGGGGGATAGAACTCTCAGGAAGGTTCAACAGGATGAGGTCCAAGAAGAGCGTTGTGGATACGCTTTATAATGCGCTAAGGGAGGGAAATCTTCTGGAGAAGGCGAGGGAAATACTGGTTGATGGTTCGGAAGAAGGGGGGGAGAGGGAGGAGGAGCCGGACGTGGACTTGAAAAGGGTATGCTGGTGCTGGCTGGAAAAGCGGTGAGCTACTCCTCTGCTAAAGCATCGGGGGGGTCTCCCCGCACCCCTAACTTCTCTAAGAACAAAAGAGGACCACCACTTTGACTTTTTACATAGTTCTTATCGGCCCTCCCGCTCACATCTTATACAGATGTGGAGATTGGAACAACATCCTTTGATATCCCGGTCTCTGTGTCGAAAGGTATATATCGCATTTGCTCTTGGTAGATACGTGAACAACTCAATAGAGTGTTCAGCGAGTAATGATGGAGAGGTGTCCTGGTCGACGTTGCTTGCATCTTTTATACCAATGGCAGTTGCCCTCCCGTCCAGTCTCACCGTTACAGGCATAATAGATCTCCTTCTGCCTCTCGTTGGATCCCTGCCTGACCCCCTCAAGGGTCGATGCCCTGACATACCCGAAGGCGAGTGTCATTTTTGTATCAGAAAACAAATGCACATTTGTTATTAAAGTATCGTATTTAGTGATGAAACTAAAATTCAAATTTTAGTGACAGACAGGTGAGTAGGCGTCCACCATCATTTTTATAATGCCTTCATTTAAAAATAAAATCACATGGCTCCCGGGGGGGTGAGCTTGTATTTTCTCCCATATTCCATTCTGATCGCTGCCAGAATTCTCTCCCTTTTGCTGTCCTCTATCCTCCGCTCTGTTCTTTCTCTTTCCTTCCTGCTCATTTCCTCCTGGCCTTCCTTCTGCTGATACCCGATATGTAAAACACTATAGCCAGCATGCCCGCAATCAGATATACAGCTCTCCCGTACTGGGTATTCTCCAGGTTGCCTAGAAAATCAACTATTCCCTGGATGGAGCTGAAATTGTATCCCGGATAGGTTGTTGCTCCAACGAACTGGGAACTTCCAGCGATGCCAACAGCGAGATCTCCTAGTTCTCCCGCATACAACTCCCGAAGCTTCTCCTTGACGGATTCCTTGATGGATGCCCACAGTTGCGGCTTGTAGTCCTTGAGAACCTCCATGGGAGCATCCCGGAGCAGCCCGGCGAGGAAATCGGCCTTGAACCGCTCCCATTCACCTATGGTCACCTTGAATGCCCTGGAGAACTCATCATGGGACGAAAGCTCCAGCTGCTCACTGAAGTGGTCCTCCCGGATCACGATATTGTATGCCCTGTCCACGTCTATACCGCGGGATCGAAGGAACACCCTTACGTCTATGACGTGAGACCTCACGTGCTCCCCCCCAAGCGGATTAAGCCGTATGGAGTCCCCCCCGCTTACGATCACGGAGTCCTTCCCATAGTTCCTTACCATGAGGTCTAATATTCCCTCCCTGGTAGGTTTCAATGGTAGTATCGTCTTTATCCGGCCTTCTTTGATGAGAGAATGAAGGTAGAACGCGTGGCAGTCAGCTCCAGCCTCTGCTCGAAGGCCATTGCCTCTCTCTGTTCCTTTTCCCTCAGGAGCTGGTTTAGGACAGCTTCCTTCGATGCCAGGTCTGCTCTCAGGTCGTCAATCTCCTTCTGCACCTTTTCTATCCTGCTATCGAGGCCCAGTGAGGGCATTATTGCGCGAACCCCCCCTGTCCTGAATATCTCACTAGCATTTATTTCAGGGTGTTCTTTCAGGAACTGCTCTATCTCTCGGTCGCTTATCACGGACCTCGGGACGCCTTTCTCACCTGCCCTGGGCCTTCCCACCCTTCCGGATCCCTTCATGTCCCTCCCCCCCTCCTTCCTGATACATGGAGGGGGAGGTTTTTCTGAGAGCGAATTAAATATGGTAAATATTTAATTAAATTAGAAAAGAATAATACGATGTTTTTAAGCGACCCCCCCAAAATAATTTCACTATATAGCGAAATTCCAAAATGGTATGTAATGGCCGTTCACCAAGCACACTTGATTCGTGGAACATTTCATGAATAATCCTGATGGACTCTATATGGAAATCTTCCATCACTCCACCACCTCCAGCACTTCGCCGTATGTTCTGGGGGGTAACGGTCCCGCTCTGCCATAAATGCCTCTGCGATCTCCCTGGCTACTCTCTCTGGAATTTGGTACCTCTTGCAGCTTCTGAAGAACCCCTTAGGTATTTTTCGTTCGCTAGGTCCGGGACTCATGCAAAAACCCCCCGCAAAGATTCAGTCAAATCATATGGAATCCGGGCAGCCCCCATTCTTCCGGCACAAGGGCGAGAGGGGGGGCCATTGTAACTGGCAGGTGCCTGGATGATGGGACTTGTTCACATCAAGTGAGAGGCCCATTCCGACACGGATCCGGATATCTGGCATTGACACATTCGATTCCTTAAATGTATTGCCATCCCGCTATCAATGGGCACCACGCAGAACGGTGTAGCGTGATCTGCATCACTGGAGCCTGAGGGACATAGCCGTCCTTTAGGGGGCATTCGCGGGGATCCATAGCATGCACCACTTTCGAGTCCCGCCAGTGGCGGACTGTGAACCTAAGGCCCAAGCCAGATACCCTGGCCGGAACTTCACCTGCCCCCCCGAATGACTTACTGCTTCGGCGGTGCCTTCACTTCCCAGTAGGCCCTCTCAAAAACCCTGTTTATCTCGCTTATAACGCCCGGCAGGCTGGAGAAGTCTGTCATGTGGAGCTCCACGGTGAACGTGTTGTTTCCGCCGTTCTTTGATGAGAAGTATATCTGGAGCGAGCTGAGTGAGTTTATCTTCCTCGCCGATAGTTCCTGGTTCACCTTCTCCAGTACCGTCTCGCTGTTCACGTCCCCGTTCACTGTCACCTGCAGCTGGTATATGAACTCCCCACCCACATTTATGTCAGTGAAGGTGGCGCTGCCGATCAGGGCACTGTTCGGCACGCTTATTATGTTCCCGTAGATGGTTTTAAGTGTGCTCCAGAGCGTCCTGACCTCAAGTACCTGCCCCCCCACTATGGGCCCCTCGAAGAGCCAGGAGTAGAGTATCATGTACTGACCAGGGACTATCACGCCAGACGAGGAGGCCATGACCCCCCCAGAGAGGAGGTTCTCAAGCACGGTCTGGAGTGCAAAGCCCACCACTATACCGCCGATGGAGCCACCGAGTATTGCAGCCGAGATGTTAACGCCTATAGCTGATAGTGCCCATATGAGTGCGATCACAAATATTATGGTCCTGATGAAGATGTGTATGCCCCCCCTCAGGCTCCTCCTCACGTTCCGCTTGGAGGTGTAGCTGGATATGCCCTTGTTGATTACTGACGACACGAGGTATGCCACGATCAGCGCTATCGCGATTACTGTGGCGTCCCTTATGTACACATGGTAGGTGTGTATCACCGGTATCTCTGCGGAGAGCTCTGCAAGTACAAAGTCAATCACGTAAACGAGTGCAACTGCTATAACTGCGTAAACAATGATCTTTGATACCTCTCTTGCTAGGCTTGGCATTCATTTCCTCAACGTCTCACCACTTAAATACTTAACTTCACATTGTCGTGAAAAGTGCTTTGAAAAATTAATATATTCATTGTTGTTCATTTTGTCTGACATGGTCAGATATCATTTGAGATGGACTATATTTTACGTGGGAGGCCGCCACAACGCCGGGATCTACAGGTGCAAGTACTGCGGGATGTCGGTCAAGAAGAGGGAGAGGGTCTCACACCTCAAGAGGTCTCACGCTGCAGAGTTCGAGGTGGAACTGGCCAGGTACGGCTGGGTGAAGCAGAGTGCGCCAAAGGTGAGCCAGAAGGGACAGACTGTGCCCATAGAGGCCCTCAAGAAGGCCCTACTGTCAGACCTCCAGGAGATATAACACAGGCCTCTTCCTGATACTTCCACCCTGTTTTTTTATTAGAGTTTAGGGATTAAACTTTTTACAGGTAACCTGGGTCTCCCGTAGTCTTCTTCCAGGGCCTTCGGTGCCCGGTTTCCAATCAAGTATTTATATCGAAAATAGATATCTGTTTTCGATCCAAATGATCACGGTCAACCAGCCTGAGGAGGGCACAAGCACCATATCTGTCAGGTCCGTCTCCAAGAGCTACGGGGATGTTCGCGCTCTTGACAGCGTCAGCCTTGAGATCAGGTCAGGTGAGATATTCGGCCTCCTGGGACCAAACGGCGCCGGCAAGACGACGCTGATCAAGATACTGACAGCCCTTGTGCCGCCGACGTCTGGAGAGGCCTTTGTTGCCGGTTACAGTGTGACCAGGCAGCCTTACGAGGTGAAGAGACGGGTGGGCTGGGTGGCGGCGGAGGTGATACTGGACGACGACCTCACGGCCATGGAGAACCTGTGGCTCCAGGCGAAGCTGCAGAACATGAGTGACTGGAGGGGGGGTACGCTGAGGAACTGCTCACCTTCTTCGGCCTCAGGGACAGGGCGGACAGTAAGGTGAAGGGCTTTTCCACGGGCATGAGAAAGAAGCTCGAAATAGCGCTTGCGCTGCTGCACAGGCCAGCGGTGATCTTCATGGACGAGCCCACCATAGGCCTTGACCCCCGGCACGAGGAGGATGCTATGGGACTTCATCAGGAACACGAACAGGGAGTACGGCGTGACCGTACTGCTCACAACACACTACATAGAGGAGGCTGACCAGCTCTGCGACAGGATTGCAATCATCAACCACGGGAAGATCGCTGCCGTTGGGACGCCGGCTGAGCTGAAGGCAACAGTCGAGGGCGAGGTGATCGAGGTGGAGATGAGGAACCAGGCCACCCTGGACGGCCTGGATGGCCTGGAGGGCATAAGGGAGGTGAGGAGGGAGGGCAGCAAGATCCTGATCTCGGTGCCAAGCTCATCTGACATACTGCCGGCGGTGATAGAGAGCATAGGCGCCTCAAACATAAGGAGGATCTCAATACACGAGCCGAGCCTGGAGAGCGCCTTCCTGAAGATAACGGGCAAGACCATTGAGGAAGAGGAGAGTGTGGACATCAGGAAGTTCTATGCAAACATAAGGAGGGCAAGGAGGTGATGGCTTGAGCTTCAGCCAGTTCCAGGGCCTCTTCGTGAGGGAGGTGAAGAGGATCTACAGGAACCCGCTGGTGATAGCTACCACAATAGCGCAGCCGTTCATCTGGCTTGCCTTCTTCGGCAGCAGCCTGGCACTTGCGCCATCCCAGTTCCTGGAGGAGTACTTCCACACCACGTCATACATAGAGTTCCTGCTGCCTGGCGTGCTGTCCACTTCCATGCTCAGCATAGGCATGTTCGCATCCATGAGCTCAGTGCAGGACAAGCGCTTCGGTTACATGAAGAGGATCCTGATAACGCCCACAACAAAGTCGACCGTGTTCCTCTCCAAGGTCTTCGGTGCCACAATGAGGGGCCTGGTGCAGATACCTGTAATGGTGGCTGCATCCATAGCCTTCGGTGTGAGGTTCCACATACCGCCTGCAGGGTGGGTTGAGTGGATCCTGGCACTCTTCCTCCTGGGCCTGGGGTTTTCCGGCCTCTTCCTTGGCATGACCGTGTCCAGCACAGACTGGCAGACACCCGGGTTATCTCGAACTTCATCACCATGCCACTCATGTTCTCGAGCACGGCGCTATTTCCATCCACGGGCTTCCCTGTATGGATGAGGGACATCTCTATGGTGAACCCGGTGACCTTCTCCGCCTCCCTTGGCCGCAGCATAGTCACGACCGGGACCGACCCGAACCTGATGTACCTGGCGTACCTGGCCATATTCGCTGCCCTGACACTGAGCCTGGGTTCACTGGCGGCCAGAAAGTGGCTCAAGGTGGAGTGAGTGCATGTGCAAAAGCATTTAACCGGATGATCCCTAACTGCCGCCATGCAGAAGGGCGTCTCCCGCTCAGGCCGGCCTGTTTCGTACAAGGGCGATGTGAGGAAGTTCAGGGTGGGCCAGGGCTCAAGGTACCTCCAGTACGGCGATGGCCTGCCCTACTCTTCCCTTGAGGAGGATAAGCCGATCAGGGGGCCTCAGTGTCGTGCCCGCAGGGGGGGAAGGTGGAGTGCAGATCTCGTTCCCGATGGATGACATAGACTGGATATTCGGGCTCGGCGAGTCCTTTGGGCACCTCAACAGGCTCAGGAGCGCACACACCGTCTGGACATACGATTCCTGGGGGGGCTACAACAGGAGCGGGAGGATCCAGTACACCGCGGTGCCTTTCATCGGCATGCACGCGGTGGAAGGTGGGGAACGCCAATGGAAGGGGCTCTTTGTCAACTCTGGCTCCAGGATGACCTTCGACCTGGGGCGTTCCGTCTACAACATGGCCACCATATATGTGGATGAGGGGCACTTCGACATATACACTTTCTCAGAGAGGGATCCAAAGACCCTGATCGAGGACTACACCACCGTGACTGGAAAGCCGTTCAGGCTGCCCTCCTGGGCCCTGGGCCACCAGGTGTCGAGGTGGTCATATTATCCGGACAGGAGCGTGATGAGGGTGATCGACAGGTACGCGGAGGCGGGCATGCCAGTCTCGGCGGTGTACCTGGACATTGACTACATGGAAGGCTACAGGGTATTCACCGTCGATCAGACCAGGTTCCCGGACATGCCAGGCATGGTGAATGCCCTCAGGGAGAGGGGGGGCGTGAGGGTTGTGCCGATAATAGACCCAGGCGTTAAGGTGGACCAGAACTTCAGGGTCTTCAGGGCCTACTGGGGGGGCACTACATGGAGGCGAAGAACGGGGGGGACATATTCACGGGGGGGAAGGTGTGGCCCGGCACCTGCGCGTTCCCCCGACTTCCTTGACAGTGAGGCCAGGGGGGGATATGGTCCCATCTCGTGTCCGAGTTCGCCTCCTCCGGTTACGGGGGGGCATATGGCTTGACATGAACGAGCCAGCAGTGCACATTGAGCCGGAGAGGAGGGAGGAGAAGGAGAGGGAGATGAGCGAGTCCTTCCACAGGTACGGAGGGGGGGAACGCGTTCAGCACAGGTACGTGCACAATTACTATGCTTACTACCAGGCCATGGCCACCTACGAGGGCCTCAGAAAGGTGAGCGATGAGCCATTCATACTGACCCGCTCCGGGTTCTCAGGGATCCAGAGGTTCGCAGCCGTATGGACGGGTGACAACGAGGCCTCCTGGGATGACCTCCGTCTTCAGTTCCGCCTGGTGCTGAGCCTTGGCCTCTCCGGGATACCGTACTCCGGCTGTGACATAGGTGGGTTCATGGGCGACACCTCCGCGGAGCTCCTGGTCAGGTACTACCAGGCAGCTACGTTCTTCCCTTTCATGAGGATACACAAGGTAAGGGACTCGAGGGACCACGAGCCTTTCAACCTGCCAGAACCGTACAGGGAGAGGGTGAGGCTTGCAATAGAGACCAGGTACAAGGCTTTCGAATACATGAGGGGGCGTCATGGAGGAGAGTGTGTCCACTGGCCTCCCGATGCTCCGGCCCCCCCTCTTCCTCGAGTACCCGGGGGACAGGGAGTGCTACCTGGTCGAGGACGAGGCGATCCTTGGGGCCCACCTCCTGCATGCGCCCATAATGGAGGGGGGGGAAGGCCTCCAGGGATGTTTACCTGCGATGGGACATGGATCGAGGTGGGCACGGGGGGGGAGGGAGCTCTCAGGTGGCCGCTGGGTTGAGAGCCACAGCGACAACCCCGTTTTCCTGAGGTCTCCCGTGCAGGATGGCCTGAAGGGCCTCATGGGTCCAAGGCGCTGAGCGGTGCTTCTCACCGTGCTCCGGTGACTTATGGATCGCCGCCATGCCAGTACCGTAGACCATCCCGGCCCTGCAGGGCAGCCAGTTCATCATGTAGGTATCAGCGATGGCGGACGTGGCAGCAGACTGCGTGCCTATATAACCCTCGTGTACCTCGCCAGCCTCTCTGCTGCCCCCCCTCGGACAGGCCGTCCCGGCCCATTATTGTGTACCATGGGCGCATCCTGTGGGCCCTTGTCAGCGCACCAACCACCTGCTCCTTCTTTATGCCCAGGGCCTCTGCGGTGACCTGCATGCCAGCCCTCTCGAAGAGGGAACGCACATCCCTTCCTGGTCCTGCAGGTAAGACATGAGGACGGTGCCGAGAGCGCAGAACTCCCCCCCGTGCATTCCCTCCGCACCCATGTTCTCAAGCGCAAAGGCGAAGAGGTGCTCGCTCCCTGCTGCCACCCTTGTTGTGCCAGATATCTCCATCAGGTATCCGTCGGTGACCTCGGAGAGGAAGAGTGTCTCAATCCCGTTGTAGTTCATCTTTGCGATGTTCTCAAGCCTCCTGGTGAGGAGGTCAACCGTCGACCTGGCTATGTTCGCCCCCCCGTAATCGCTGTACCTTTCTCCCGCGAGCCAGAATGCCAGGCGCCAGTCAAAGAGCGCGGTCACCTTGGACATCATGTCACCGAGGCCGGCAAGGACGAACCTCTTCGGCTCATGGATAAGGATGTCGTAATCGCCCACTATCACGTCTGGCGGCTTTGTCCTCACCGGCGTGTTCCTCTCGCCGTCCCAGAGCACGGAGTAACCTGTGGAGAAGGCATCGCTGGACAGTGTGGTTGGCACGGCCACCAGCCTTGTGCCCAGCCTGTGGGCAACCCACTTGCCCAGGTCACATATCCTGCCGCCGCCAACGGCCACCAGGGTGTCAGGCATGAGGCTCCTGACCCTGGCCTCAAGCTCCCTGGCTTCCCCCCCAGCGTGGCCCTTATGTCCCCCCCTGAGATCACCTCTGTTGCTACTCCTTCCCTTTCCAGTGACTGCGCCACCTTGGAGCCTGCGATACCCATCGTCCTTTCGCCGGAGACGATGGCGCAGGACCTGCAGCCCATCTCAGACAGCCTCTTCCCGGTCTCCGCTACTGTGCCGATGCCTGCTAGGACACTTGTCCTGAAGGATATGAGGCCCTGCATCACTTACCAGCCAGTTTCCTGCTCTCCCTCTCGAATACCTCCATACCCTTCTCCACAAGCTCGTCCTCGATGGTGAGTGGCGCCATGAAGCGCATCACGTTCCCGTAGTGGCCACAGGAGTGCATCATAAGCCGTTCTGGAAGAGTGCGTGCTTCAGTCTCTCCACGTACTCGCCCTCTGGCCTCTTGTCCTTGCCCGCGAACTCAACGCCAATCATGAAGCCCAGGCCCCTGACTTCCCCGAGCTTCGGATTCCGCTCCGTGGCCTCCTGGAACATCTCCAGGATCTTCCTACCATCCCTCTGGACCCTCGGGAGCAGGTCCGAGGACTTCAGGTAGCTGAGTATTGCCTCGCCAGCGGCCAGGGCCAGCGGGTTTCCCCCCCTGTATGTGCCCAGGTGGAACCCCCCCGGAGGCAGGCCCTCGTCATACTCCGGGCGGTAGGCTATCATGGACGTGGGGGATGCCTCCGCCTATGCTCTTCGAGATGCACATTATGTCCGGTGTGACCGAGCTGTGCTCCGAGGCCCATATTTTCCCTGTCCTTCCGACGCCGCTCTGCACCTCGTCGACGATGAGCGGTATCCCTTCCTCCTCTGTTACCTCCCTGAGCATGGGCAGGAAGTCCTTCGGTGGCACTATGTAACCACCCTCCCCCCCCTGCACGGCTCCACGAGCACCCCCCCGCCTATCTTCCCTGCCCCCCCTGAGTACGGTCCCTTATCAGGTATCTGAGCATGTCGACGACAGCCTTCGAGACATCTTCCTCTGCCATGCGTACAGGGAATCTATAAGTGTAAGGGTATGGGAGGTGGTAGATGTCCTGCGCGCTGAGGCCTGCATATTCCCTGTAGTGCCAGTTCGCAGTTGCGCCGACGATGTGCCCCCCCGCCACACCGTGGTAGGCACCGCCAAATGCCACAATCGTCCTGCCCTTTGAGACATGCCTCGCAAGGCTGACAGCAGCCTCGCAGGCGTCCGCGCCTGTCACCGTGAACATCACCTTGGCCCTGTTCCTCAGCGACCCCGGCAGGGTTGAGAGTAGGGTCTCCATGAACCTGACCCTTGCCTCCGTGGGGGGGACCTCGTTTATGTGCACCAGCCTGTCCAGCTGCCTTTCAATGGCAGCCCTCACGACAGGGTGGTTGTGGCCGAGGTTGAGGACGCAGATGCCAGCGAACCAGTCTATGAAGATGTTCCCGTCCACATCCATGACCGTGGACCCGGAGGCCCTGTCCACGGCCATCCTGAAGAACCTGGTGTAGGTTCTCGACGCCGTCTCGTACTTGTCCTGCTTCTCCAGCATCTCCCTGGACCTCGGCCCCCCCGGGACCTCCGTAACGATCCTGGGGGGGGCCTCCATCATGCTTATCGATTCAACCATTCAGACCACCTCATGTGTAGGAAGATTCAGCATCATACTCCCCGGCCCTCTCCAGCACGGCCGGCTTGCTCCTTGAGTAGTAGAGTGAAACCGCGGGGGGGCCAATGACTGCGCCCAGTACAAGGGCGACCACAGTTGCAACCAGGTAGGCCAGGTTTATTGCGCTGGGCGATGAAGTGTAGCTCTGAACAGTGGACTGCACGGAGTAGAATATCACCACTATGCCGAGCACGGAGGACACGGTTGGGGGGGCCACGACCTGGTAGAGCAGGCTTCTGTCCTCCCTTCTCAGGGAGCGGTAATAGAGCGAGAGGCCGGTGTTGGCGTATATGTGGACGAATATGATCGCTATTCCGGCTGTGGTGAGGAGTATCAAAGCACCGTTCTCCGGGCCGAATATCGAGCCCAGTATCATGTCTATTACGAAGGATGCGGTGAGCCAGACGAGCATTGCGTTTGAAGGCGTCCGGTACCTCCTGTGCACCCTTGAGAGGCCCTTTGGAAACACCACACCGTCCCTTGCAGCAGAGAACCATATCCTGCTCACGGCGTTGGTCTTCGCAACACCATAGGAGAAGTAGGAGTTAGCAGTGAATATTATTAGGAGTATGAAGCCAGCGACGCCCAGGTACTTCCTGAACACCAGCAGGCCGGGGTCGGGGGAGCTGGCGTATGAGGATATGTTCCCGATGCCCCCCCAGCCCACGGTAAGTGCATATGCAGCCGGTATGAGCGCAAGGCCGGAGAGGGCCCACGCTATTATGAGTGAGCGCCTGACGCGCTTCTTCGGGTCCCTAATCTCCTCAGACGTGGTGGTTACTGTGCCCAGGCCTGTGAAGTCGAGTATGGAGAAGACCGTGCCGAAGAGGACTGCGGAGAGTGCGCCCGCAGGTATGGTGAAGGGCACCAGCGTGTTCGCGTGCCCCCCCACCCTCACGATTATGATGATGGAGCCAAGGAGCAGGAACATGGCCTCCGCGAACCCGGTTACTGCAACGTAGTTAAGAGATGGCCTTATCCCCCCCAGGTACGGCAGTATGAACATGTAGAGGGTTATGGCAACTGAAAACGCCACCCATATGTAAGGTATGGAGGATATCCTGGAGGAGAGGAGGTATATGAAGGAGGCGAAGCCAGTATGCCGAAGCTCTGGCCTGTGAGGTTTTCACCCATCCATGAAACCAGCGCCGGGGGGGCCCAAGCATTCCCTTCTTTGTGGAGCCCGCTGCGTATGAGTAATAGCTGCCCGCGTTGGCCTTGAACTTGGAGAACTGGTACGGTGTGATCATCCAGAGGCCGTATATGAGCCAGGCGAGGAGGACAGAGAGGGCTGAGGAGGCGCCTGCAAAGGCAAAGGTGCCTATCAGGAGTATGGCCACGTCCGCAGCTGGCCCAACGAACGAAAAGCTCTGGAATACGCCCTGCCATGTGCCTATGGCGCCCTTCCTCAGGGAGGTCGTTTCACCTGTATTGCCTTCCATCCACATGAACAAACATCAATCTGTATAATAATATTGTTATGATTATATTATTGTACCCACCACTGGAATTTTATTTCCATGAATCGTTTCTTTGGGAAATAAATTTCCCGTGAGAAGGGTAGTGGTGGCATGTGGTGTCACACAATTTATAAACCATGGTGACTATGTTGAGCCATGGACGTGTTCGACTACAGGATACTCAGGGTCCTGGAGGAAGACGCTGACCTGCCGCTTACGGAAATAGCGAAGAGGGTGGGCCTCTTCTCTGCCTCTGCCATAAGCAAGAGGATCAAGAGGCTCAAGGAGGAGGGCTACATAAAGGGCTTCAGGGCAGTCATAGACTACGAGAGGCTTGGCTTCAGCTTCAAGACCGTGACGTTCGTGAGGGCGAGGTACGGGAAGGACTACAACAACAGGATCGGGAACTGGCTCAGGGATATGCCCGGCGTGTCTTCCGTATACTTCATCCTTGGAGACATAGACTTCATTTTCACCACGGTGAGCAGGAACAGGGAGGACTTCCTGCAGAGGATAGAGAGACTCTCCGAGAACGAGGATATCGAGAGGACCGACTCAAGGGTCGTGCTGCAGGAGTTCAAGTCCACCCACAGCCTCGACATCTTCTGACCGGGTGCGCCTGTGGAGACCCTGATAAAGTTTTAACGGCATATGGGAATACTGTTACGTGGAACTGAAGGAAGCGTGGGAGAAGCTGCAGAGCGGGGAGGTCGGCCTCATAGATGCCAGGGAGACAGAGCAGTTCCTGAACGAGCACATACCCGGGTCCCTCTGTGCACCCTATTCTCCCTATTCATGGGGGGGAAGGAGCATTTCAAGGTACCTCAGGGACTACCCCAAGAATGTCCTCGTGGTTGCAGGAAAGGGCCTGGGTGAGAAGGTCAGGAAGGAACTTGAGGAGAACGGATTCCAGGTCCTTGCCGTCATTGAGGGAGTGGAGGAGTGGAAGAGGAGCGGCCTGCCAGTGTCTGGTGTCCAGGAAGTGGAGCCGGAAAGGATCATGGAGAACTTGGACGAGTGGGAGGTCATAGATGTCAGGGAGCCGTACGAGTGGAACTACGGTGTGATACCAAAGGCGCTCAGGATACCCATGAACGACCTGCCTGATGCTCTCGGTAGGCTGGACAGGAACAAGAAATACGCTGTTGTCTGCCAGCACGGGAACAGGAGCCTCTCAGCAGCACTCTTCCTGGCCGACAACGGGATCAGGGCTGTGTCCATAGCCGGGGGGGCATGGAGCGCTGGATAGCCGAGGACCTGCCTTACGAGTTCCCAGAGGACTGAAGATGAAGGTCTCCCTCAACATCAGGGTTGACAGGAATACCTTCGAGGAGTGCCGCAGGATCGTGGGGGGGGATGGCCTGGTGATGGGCCCTGACCCCGAGGCAGAGGTACAGATATTCGGGCGTGAATTCGTACTGGGCAGGAACACGAAGATGTTACAGTGCGTATACGCAGGCGTGAACCACATCGACTTCACGAGGATACCGGAGAATGTGCTTGTGTGCAGCAACGCCGGTGCCTACTCCGAATCCGTGGCCGAACAGGTATTTGCGCTCATATTCCACATCACCAGGAAGGTGTGCTACTTCAACAGCAGGACGCACGCCGGTGAGTTCAGGCAGGAGCCGGTGGGCTTCCTTTATGGCAAGACCATCTCTGTGATAGGGTACGGTGGCATAGGCGCCCAGGTGGCAAGGGTGGCCAAGGCCCTGGGCATGAAGGTCATAGGGTATTCCAGGAGGAAGATAGAGGACAAGAACTGCGACCTCCAGGTGGACTCGATAGAGGATGCAGCCAGGCAGAGCGACATAATGGTCATATGCCTGCCCCCCCTGACCAAGGAGACCAGGGGGGGGTGCATAGGCGGTGCTGTCCTTGGTGCCTTCAGGGGCACCATCATAGTGAATATAGCCAGGGCTGACGTGGTTGACCGGGATTCAATGCTCTCTTTCCTTGAGAGGAATAGGGAGAAGTATTACCTCAGCGATGTCTGGTGGAACGAGCCCAGGATAGAGGTGCCGATCCCTGACAACGCCGTGCTGACACCACACGTCGCTGGGGGGGGCCCGAACCCGTCGGCGGGCGGGGGGGACGACACTGTGAGCGATGTCTTCCGCCTGGCGATACTGAGGGCGTGCGAGAACGTCAGGGACTTCATGCAGGGCAATGCCCCCAGGAACGTTGTGAGGAGAGAGGACTACGTCTGAGGCTGCCTTGCTCCATGTGGCGTCTCCGGGGGGGCTAAATTCTCCCTTGGGGTGCAGGATGCCATGTACAGCTTCAAGACAGGGGGCCACTGCGCAGCCCTGGCTGTGTGGCATGAGATGCGACCTGGGCTGGGCCCTGGGTTGGTTGCATATGCCTGTTGTAGGGCACGTGACCGCATACTTGCGCTGAAAAAACATCTTCTCATACGATCAGATATAATTTATGAGGTCTGGGTTGCTGGTGGAATTTTCAGTCCCATCCTTCCCCCCCTGATACAGTAAAGTATAATCTAATCACCCTGAAAATTTATACACCATGAAAATTTATATACTACAGAGCACATAATTTCTCTGATGAACCCTATACTGAAAACGGTGATACTTGCCATCCCCCCCTACTTCTTCATGGTGCTGGGGATCGGCATATACAACAGAGTTAACCCTGAACTGGGAGGCTGGCCATTTTTTACTGGTACCAGCTGCTCTGGATCTTCATAGCCGCACTGCTGACATTCGCCGTGTACCTAGCTGAGAGGAACGCTAAGGAGAACGGGGGGGGTGCTGCCAGTTGATTACCATATTGGATCAGGCCATATTCTTCGTGATCGTTGTACTGGTGCTCATAGCAGGCTACCTTGCCTACCTTTGGAGAAGGGCCCCAATGAACAGCATGGACGAGTGGGGGGGCCTAGGTGGGAGAAGGTTCGGTACTGTGGTTGTCTGGTTCCTGCTCGGTGGCGATCTATACACAGCCTATACACTGGTCGCGGTTCCTGGCCTCACGGCTAGCAGCGGTACTCTGGGTATGTTCGCCATCACCTACGGCATAATGATATACCCTATAGTCTATGGAACGATGCCCAGGCTCTGGACCATATCGAAGAAGAGGGGGCTACATCACTGCTGCCGACTTCGTCAAGGACAGGTTCAACAGCAGGCTGCTGGCCCTCCTCATTGCGCTCACCGGGGTAGTGGCTGAACTCCCGTACATAGCGCTCCAGATAGTTGGGATAAAGTATGTGCTCAGCGCGCTTTCCATACCTGTTACCGCTGCACTGATCATTGCGTTCATACTTGTGGCAGGCTTCACCTTCATCAGCGGCCTGAGGGGGCCCGGCGCTGACCGCAATAATAAAGGACGCCATTGTCTGGGCGTCTGTCCTGGTTGTGGTCATATACGTGCCCATCACGCTGGGCGGTTTCCACGCAATGTTCTCCAAGGCAGCATCCATAAGCCTTGCCACTGTGAAGCTCAGCTTCGCTTGAACTCGGGTACGTGACGCTCGCCCTTGGTTCAGCCCTGGCCCTCTTCCTGTACCCGCACGGCGTGCTGGTACCCTGGGTTCAAAGGACGTCAAAACCATAAAGAGAAACGCATCCTTACTGCCGCTTTACAACGTCCTCCTGCTCCTTGTGGCAATCCTTGGCATAGCCGCTGTGGTGGAGAGAGGATCTCTGTACCCGAAAAGCATAAGCAGCCTTGCCTTCCCAGACCTCGTGCTGAAGGTGTTCCCGCCAGCGTTCACCTCCTTCGTGTTCGCAGCGGTGGTTGTGGGCAGCATAGTGCCTGCATCGATAATGGCACTGGCATCTGCCAACCTGCTCACCAGGAACCTGTACCTGGAGTACATAAACAAGGGGGCGCCACAGCAGAGGCAGGCCTTCCTGTCCAGGATATTGGTGTTTGTCGTCATAGTGGCAGCGCTCGCGTTCTCACTGGTTCCTGCAGCCAGCGGAGACATAATATACCTGCAGACTATGGGCGGCGCTTTCATACTCCAGACACTCCCTGCAGTATACATGGCGCTCTTCACTGACAAGCTCAACAAGTATGCGGTGGGCTTGGGTTGGGCAGCCGGCATGGTGCTGACTGTTGTCATGCTCTTCCAGGTGCACCTCGTGACGTCCCTCTACGGGCCGCTGGGTGATATATACATAGGCATATTTGCGCTGGTTGTCAACCTTGGTGTTGTGGGCCTGGGCCAGGCAATAGCGTTCGCCATGGGGGGGCAGGCAAAGCCACAGGGCAACATAGACAACAGGGAACTGGTTCCACAGGAGTGATTGAGACAACTCTATTTTTAACACTCATTTTATTCTTAATATTATTAACCATAGACTTGACATTCAGGAATTACACATTTCACTATTCTTATATATGATTGAATTATTTAGATATGATCCTGAGATGGAGCAGGGCTCCGTTGTGTACGAACCGGTGAGCGATGGGCAGCTTGGCATAGACCAGGCGATAATCTTCAGGAGCGAGAGGGTCACTGTGAAGATGCTGAGGTTCTCCGGGGGGGATGGCCACTACCCCCCCATGCACAGGCACGTGGGGAAGAGGGAGGTCATAACCGTGCTGGAAGGCAGCATTTATGCCGTTATAGACGGAGAGGGAAAGCTCCTCAGGGAGGGAGAGACGGAGGTCGTTGAGGAGAACACCAGGCACATGCTCTCCAGCAAAGGAGGCGCTGCCAAGGTGCTCCTCACGATCTCTGAGACCCGCTGACCTTTTCTGCAATGGAGACGCTTGTTATCCACTCCCTGTGCACTGTATCGCCCCCCCTCACGGCCCTGTAGAGGGCCTCTGTTATCCTGGATGTGACGTTACCGGGCCTGCCCTGGCCTATGCGTATGCCGTCCACCTCCACTATCGGGGGTGATCTCTGCAGCAGTGCCGCAGAAGAAGGCTTCGTCCGCTATGTATAGTTCCTCCCTGTGGATCTGCCTCGCCACTACCTCGTATCCCAGGTCCCTTGCAATGGTCATTACGGTGTCCCTGGTTATCCCTATCAGTATGTCGGATTCGTCACCTGGCGTGAGTACCTTGCCCTTTTTCACGAGGAATATGTTCTCACCTGGGCCCTCCGCCAGGTATCCTTCCGGGGGGGAGGTGAGTATGGCCTCGTCAAAGCCACTCCTCCTTGCCTCGGAGTTGGCTATTATAGAGTTGAGGTAGTTACCGCTCGCCTTTGCCTGTACAGGGAGGACAGAGGAAGAGATGCGGTGCCAGGAAGATGTCCTGCACCTTATGCCTGAGTTCTTGTCTGAGAAGTAGTTGCCCAGTGGAACCGCTGCGATGTAGACGCTGACCTTCTTGTCCTTGACTGAGAGGCCGATCCTGTCGTCGTTGTAGAAGGCGAAGGGCCTTATATAGCAAGATGAGAGGCCGTTCGCAGCCACAACCTCCATTACGGCATCCTCAAGCTCCTCCTTGGTGTACCTGAGGTTCATGCCGTAGATCCTGGCGGTGTTCACGAACCTCTCCATGTGGTCGCTGAGCCTGAATATGCCGGCAGAGCCGTCTGGGAGTGGGTATGCCCTGATGCCCTCAAATATGCCGCTGCCGTACTGCATGGAGTGAGTGAGTATGGGGACGGTGGCCTCACTGTATCCCACCATCTTTCCGTCCAGCCATACTTTCAGCGAATCGTACTGGGACATGGATGAAAACATGCCTGTATCATTAATAAAAGTGTCCTGATAGATAACGTCACTCTGGCTCCAGCTTCTCGCGGAGTATGGATGTTATGTAGCCCTTCACCTGGGCGAATGTCAGCTTTGGCGGCATAGGCCTCTCGTCCGGATCGACAATGACATCGAGCACGAACGGGCCCCCCCTGGATGCGAACATGTCCTTCACGGCCCCCATCTAGGTCGCCTGGCTCCTCCACCCTCCTGGACTCTATGCCCACTGCCCTGGCCACCTGCGAGAAGTCTGGGTTGTAGAGATCTACACCGAACTCAGGGTACCCCCCCATTACCTGTTCCTCGAACTTTATCATGCCGAGCTTTGAGTTGTTGAACACCACAAGCTTCACAGGCCTCTCATACTTCTTGGCCGTTATCAGCTCCATCATGGTCATGGCGAAGGAGCCGTCGCCGATCATGGCAACGATGGGCCTGTCGGTGGCGAAGGATATCCCTATCGATCCGGGTATGCCTACGCCCATGCTCCCCCCCAGCCATGCAGAGAAGAAGAATGTCCTGCCTGGCGGAGTCCTCATGTTGCGAACCGACCATACAGTTACGTTCCCGGTGTCCACGACCACCACAGCATCCCTGGGGGCATACCTGTTCACCGTGGCCGCAAGCCTCTCTGGCCTGATGGGCTTAGAACCGTCGCCCTCCATCTTCTCAAGGTAGGAGATCCAGTCCCTCTTCGAGTCCTGTAGCTCCCTGTAGAACTTGTCCTTCTTCTCCCTTACCTTATTCCTGATGCCGAGGAAGTCCTCAACGCTTGCAACGTAGCTCACCTTCGGCACAACCCTCTTGCCTATATTCGACGGATCGGTGTCCACCTGTATGGAGTCCACACCATCTGGATAGAATGAGACATATGGGAAGGATGTGCCCAGGAGTATCATGAGGTCGCACCTCTTCATGGCCTCCACTGAGGGCCTTGTGCCCAGGAGGCCGAGTGAACCCATGACGCGCGGGTCGCTGTCATCCACTATGCCCTTCCCGTTAACCGCGTATATCACGGGAGCGCCTATCCTCTCCGACAGATCCATTATAGCCTGTGTCTGGCCGGATGCGCCGCGGCCTATGAATATCACCGGCTTTTCTGACCTGTCGATCATCTCAACCGCTGCGGAGAAGTCTGCGCTGTAGTGTACCTCTGGAAGGTAAGGCGACATGTACACCTTCTCTTCCCTGGCCTGCTCCCTCAGCACGTTCACGGGCAGGCTAATGTGGGATACTCCCCCCCTGTGGTACAGGGCCTCCCTGTAGGCCCTCACAACTATCTTCTGGACATTCTCCGGATCCACAATTTCGGTGTTGAAGACAGAGACGTCATCGAAGAGCTTGACTGTCCTGACCTCCTGGAAGTAATCGGTGCCGAGGAGATCGGTCTCAATCTGACCTGTGAATGCTATGACTGGGGCGTGGTCCATTTTGGCATCGTACAGGCCATTGAGGAGGTGGATGGAGCCTGGCCCCCCCGAGGTACCTATGCAGACGGCTGGCCTGCCAGTGTACTTTGCTTCGAAAGAGGCCTCTATGGCGGCACCCTCCTCGTGCCTCACCTGGACGAACTGCATCTCCCTGTTGCGCCTCAGGGCGTCCATCAGAGGGTTCAGGGAATCGCCGGGGGGGATGCCGTAGAACCTCCTCACACCCAATGAGTACAGGGTCCTCACTATGACTTCAGCGACGGTCTCTGCCATAAATTCATATCTCCATATCTTAATTAAACGTTTACAGTCGTGCGCCGGTCAACGGTGAAGGTCTCACCTGGAGCGCCTGACCATGAAGTCGGCCAGCCACGAGAGGAAGTCCTTTGCACTCTCGTCCCCCCCAGGCACCCTTGACAGGTATTCTTTGGCCCTGGACACCAGCCTCTCCATCATGTCGAGGGAGTACTGGTAGGACCCGCTATCAACGACTATGTCCCTCAGCCTCATGAGGTCATCGTCTGTCACGCCAGGGTTGCCCAGCACTGACTGTATGAATTTTCTCTCACTCTCGCCGGACATCTCCATGGCCTTGAGGATCAGCAGTGTCTTCTTCCCCCCCTCAACCACATCGCTCCTGACAGGCTTGCCGGTGACCTCCTGGTTGCCGAAGAGGCCAAGTATGTCGTCGTGCAGCTGGAAAGCTACGCCGGCCAGGTAACCGTAGTAGCTCAGGTTCCTGTCCATGTCCCTGCCAGCCAGGAGTGAACCGAAAGAAAGGGGGGGCCTTGAACAGTGTACCTGGATGTCTTCCAGAGGTGCAGGCGCATCAGGTCTGACTGGCAGAACTCCTCCATGTGTGAGGAGTGTATGTCGAGCACCTGGCCATAGCCGGTGGTCTCTATGATGGAGGAGAGCTCGGCACCTGCCCTCACAAGCCTCTCCGGCGGGAACCCGCTTCCCATCAGTACCTCATGGGCGTAGCACTCCGCTAGGTCACCGGCCACTATGCCTATGTTTTCCCCCCCAGCTTCTGCCTCCTCGGGTTGCTGGCATATATGTTACCTGCCTCAACGTGGACTGTGGGCCTCCCCCCCCTCCTCATGTCGCTCTCGTCCATTATATCGTCATGGATGAGCAGATAGCTCTGTGCCAGCTCAAGGGCCAGGGACGCCTTCAGCATCCTCCCGTCCTCATGCTCGAATATGTTGTGCCCAAGTATTGATATTATCGGCCTCAGCCTTTTTCCCCCCCGTTGAGGGTGAAGTCCCTTATCATTCCCACGACCCTTGCGGTGAGGGCGTCGTGCACACTGGAAAGCTTCTCCTGGAAGAACTCTGACAGTGATCTGTCGATCTGGCCCTTCATCTCTGCAAGGTCTCTCTCGTATGACATGCGACCTCACATGCCATCGCTACAGATACTTTAACTTGATGGGACACTAATGTCAGTTAGAGAAAGTCCTGAATCGTACCGCACCTCACTGGCCACATGAAATGGATTATAGGGGGGGTATTAGCCATTGCCTCCCGGATGAAGGTCTGCGTTGTCGGTTACCAGGGAGACGTTGAGGAGCACATCCAGACCCTCAGGTCCCTGAGGAGGAGGGATGTGGTTGCGGTCAGGGCAAGGCGGCTCTCTGACCTGGATGGCTGCAACGGCATCATCATACCTGGAGGGGGGGAGAGCACCACCATATACAGGCTCACGGTGGAGAGTGGAATGTATAGGAGGATAGTTGAGATGGCTGAATCTGGCACGCCTGTCATGGGAACATGCGCTGGCCTCATATTGATATCGAAGGAGACGTTTGATGAGAGGGTGAGGGGGCATGGGCCTACTTGACGTGAAGACGAGAAGGAATGCATACGGGAGGCAGGTGGACTCCTTCATAAGGGAGATAGAGATAGATTCCATAGGAAATTTCATGGGCGTGTTCATAAGGGCACCCATCATCGAGGACGCCGGGTCTGCGAAGGTGCTTGCGAGTGAAGGCGGAAGGCCTGTAATGGTGCTCCAGAAGAATGTCTTGGGGGGGGATGACCTTTCACCCGGAGCTGACGGGGGGGGATACGAGGGTCCATGAGAAATTCTTAAATATGATAGAGGGGGGGGAGGGGGGGGTATATTTCCACTGGAACGCATGGAGGTGAGGGGGGAGTGAAGGTGACACCACTGAACGGTGAACACAAGAGACTTAATGCAAAAATGACAGATTTCCATGGATGGGAAATGCCACTACAGTACACAAGTATAATAGAGGAACACATGGCAGTGAGGACACATGCTGGCATATTTGATGTGTCGCATATGGGAGACATAGTTGTTGAAGGCAGTGATGCCCTCAGGTTCATGGACTACATTCTGCCGACAAAGGTCTCCTCAATGAAGGACGGTGAAGCTGCATACTCTGCATTCCTCTCAGAGAGAGGTACAATGATAGATGATACAATAGTTTACAGGATGAATGAAGAAAAGGTATTCTTCGTACCTAATGCCGCAACCACAGAAAAGATAAGAAACCATTTAACTCAAACCTCTTATAAATTTAACGTAAATATATATAACTTTTCTGAAAATGTATTTTGTATTGCATTACAAGGTCCTGAATCAGAGCATGTACTGAAGGAGATCTCTCTCCCCCCCAAGTGAAGCCATTCACTTTCTCATCTGTCCCCCCCTTCGACGGCACGTGAACCCGCTCACAGGCGAGAGGGATCTCATCATTTCAGGTACAGGGTACACAGGGGGGGAGCGTGGAGTGGAAGTACTGGGGGCACAGTGATGACGCTGTTACTGTCTGGAGAAGCCTCCTTGATGCCGTGAGGGAAGTTGGTGGCAGGCCGTGTGGCCTAGGGGCAAGGAACACGCTGAGGATGGAAAAGGGGATGCTCCTGTCTGGTACCGACTTTGACGACAACAGGGACCCATATGAATGTTCCATATCATTCATAGTCAACAACGATGGTGATTTCATTGGAAAGGACGCACTGATGAAGAGGAAGTCTGCGGATACAGAGATCTTCAGGGGCTTCGTCTGCGAGGGGGGGAGGGAGATACCGAGGGACGGGCAGAAGGTTTACCACGATGGCGCCGAGGTTGGAATTGTGACCAGCGGCTCAATATCTCCAATCCTTGGAAAGGGAATCGCCCTCGGGTTTATAAAGAGGGAGTTGTCAAAGCCTGGCACCCGTGTGACTATAGATGTCAGGGGGGAAGATGGCTGAGGCAAGGGTATCCCGTCCAAAAATTGTTCCATAGGAAATACACCCCCCCTCCCTCTCCCCCCCCTACCTCTCTATGAACTCCATCAACCTTCCGTCGGAGTAGGTACGGACGTAGAATCTGAAGATCTGGCCCATGTTACGTGCTACACATTCTCTCCCCCCCTTAATGTAGTTCCCGTGGAGTTCCAGATACTCTATTGTACTCCATCCTGTGCGCCTTTTCACCTCATTAACTATATTCTCAAATGCATCTGCACACAGGTTGCAGCAGAAGTACATGTTCTGCCCTTCTATCTCCCTCCAGTACTCTCCCCCCCACGTCGCGTCGCACAGCTGGCAACCATTCTTGTTGTTAGTTTCCATACATCCTCCCCCCCCTCTCAAGCCTCGCGTTCAGGTACTCGTAGAGGTGGCCCATGGAATACGTAAACGCTATCATCACCTCCATCCCGTTGTCCATCTCCTCCACACCATCCTGTATCAGTTTGAGTGCCTCCATTGAATGGCCTATATCCGCACTGTAACCTTCCATCAGGAATTTCCTGGCGTCCTCTGTTATGCTCCCGTCACTCAGTATTGCGGGATCGAAATAACTGTACCTGGCGCCGTACTTCACCATCTCTCTGTTAGCCAGGAGTTCCATGCCGTGCACTGCTGCCATGGATGCGTTCCAGCTGCTGACCCTCGTGATCCTGTCCCATTCCCCAATCGCAACCTTAGTCGCCCTCAGTGGCCTGGAGCTACTATCTCCTCCCTCTTAAGCCCATAGGATATACCCATCTTTATGAGGAGCTCGTGGTGGGCCGGGCTCTCCCTGCTGCCGTGGTACTCGGTGTATATGTTGTCCACCTCGTACATCCTCACATCATCCCTCTCACACCTCGATATTATGTTAGCGCAGGAAACGACCCACTGCCTCAGGAAGTGGTGGTGTTCCACAGCATAGCCCTTCAGTACCCACGGCTCCGGCCTCTGCATCGCGAGTATGAATGGGTGTGGGCTCTCTGAGAGGAACATATGCACAAACCTCCTGAGGATCCAGTCCCTGATATCGCCACCAACTTCGAACAGCCTGAACACCCTCTCAGTGAAATCCCCCCCAACACCGACCCTCTCCTTCCCTAATTCCCTGTTGACCCACATGACATGCACAGGGTCACTCCTCTCAAGCATTGCATACAAGTGCCTGGCCACATCACTGAGATCCTCTCCGGATGGGGGAAAAGCAAGCTGGGCACCTTATCATACTGCAACATATCATCAAAGTATATTTATCTGTATTCCAGATGGAAGAAATGCCATTGGGCACCTCCGTGTTGGTACCGGACTGGAAGCACCACACATCTCCACAGGAAGGGACCTCATTTTGTGTGTGGTCCAGCCTCCTATGAAGATGAAGAGTCGTTTTCCTGATACCTGTGATTCCAGGGTGAGAGGACCCACATGAAGCCAGCGGGTGTACTGGATTTGACTCATATTATATTTATACAAAATATGAATTTTATTTAATAAATTGTCATAAATATTTAAAACATGCGGAAATAACCGCACCGGCAGACTGCATGATGTACGGTTCAGCAGTCACAAATGTTTATATAGTAAAATGGACTGACACACCTGCCGGATAAAAGATCCGAGTGAAAGAGATGGAGGAAATACACGAAGAAGAGGAACCACCAGGTAAAACGCCCTTCTTCAGGGCGTTCAACCTAGAAAAGGCCCTCAGGCTAAAGAGGATTTTTGTGAAGTTTGAGGGTGCAAGCATAACAGGGACGCAGAAGGACAGGATCTCCAGGCTTCACGTGAGTAGAGCCAAGGAGCTTGGATACAACGCGGTTGCTGTGGCTTCCTGTGGAAACTATGGCGCCTCAATATCTTATTTTGCCAGGGAGGCAGGGATAGGCTCTGTTGTCGCGGTGCCAGAATCGTACACTGGACACAGGGTGCCTGAGATGGAGAGAATGGGGGGGTCGCAGGTCCTGAGAATGCCTGGCAAGTATGAGGACCTCGTGGAAAGAATGAAGGAACTTTCAGCCCAGGAGGTTGGTACGATTCGAACCCTGGCTCTGTGAACTCATGGCTGGACTTCGCCGGTTACGCAAACATAGCTTACGAGATAGTGCAGCAGCTCGGCCACGCGCCTTACTGCATTGCTGTGCCAGTTGGAAACGGGACAACACTTGCCGGGATACACCACGGCTTTGTCCAGCTCTACAAACGTGGTGAGATCGAGAGGATCCCGAGGTTCATAGGGTCGAGCACACCAGGAGGCAATCCTATTGTCGATTCCTGGTCCAGGGGGGGTTTCAGGACGGTGCAGGACCTCGACCCCTCCACGATCAGGGAGACCGGCATCAACGAGCCACTGGTCTCATACCACTCCTACGACGGTCAGAAGGCCCTGGATGCCATATACAGTACAAGGGGGGGCGCGGCTGTGTACGTGAGCGACCTGGACATGATAAGGTTCTCGAAGTACATGGAGAGGTTTGAGGGGGGGATTCCTGTCCTTCCGGCATCCGCATCTTCCTGGCTGCCATATACAACCTGTTCGGTTCAAGCAGGAGGGAGAGGGATCTGGTGGTGGTCATAACTGGGAGGGGGGGTGGTAGGTGGACAGTGCAGTAGTGCTGGCTGAAGGCGTGTTCACGAGCACGTACGGGAAGACCGCAAACGGGCTGGTTAGGTTCAGCAAGAGGTACAGGATCAATGCGGTCATCGACTCAAGGTTCCACGGCCAGGACGCAGGCGAGGTACTTGAGGGCCGCTACAAGGGCATAAAGGTCGTGAGCACGGTGGAAGAGGCCCTTGACCTGAACGTGAACACATTCATCGTCGGCGTGGCCACGGACGGTGGCTACATCCCTGAAAATTACAGGTCTTACATAAGGGATGCCCTCAGGAACTCACTCAACGTCGTAAGTGGCCTGCACGAGTTCGTGGGCGATGACCCTGAGTTCGCGGCGATAGCGAGGTCCTCAGGTTCCAAGATAACCGATGTGAGGAAGATGTTCAGGGACTTCAAGAGGCCATTTTCTGGCGAAATAAGGAACGTGAAGTCAAGGAAGATAGCTGTCCTGGGCACGGACAGTGCCATAGGTAAGAGGACGACGGCCGTGTTCATGAACAACGCTTTCCAGAACCTCGGCCTGAGGAGCACGATGATAGGCACGGGCCAGACTGCCTGGATGCAGGGCTTCGACTACACGGTGGTAATAGATTCAATGATCAACGACTTCATCCCCCCCGGAGGGCTAGAGTGGGCGGCGCTGAGGGCCTGGGAGGCGGAGCAGCCGGACTTCATGTTCATAGAGGGCCAGGGTTCTGTCCTGCACCCCCCCGCATACCCGGGGAGCTTCGAGATCATAGGCGCCCTCAGACCAGACGCATCATACTCCAGCACGCACCCGCAAGGAAGTTCTTCGATGGCTTCCCCCCCGATTATCCGATACCTGACCTCTCAAAGTACATAAGGATCTTGGAGCTCCTCTCTGACAGGAAAGTCATAGCCATATCCCTTAACTCGGAGAACCTGACGAAGGAGCAGCTTGAGGAGGAGAAGGAGAAGCTGGAGGCCAGGTTTGGCCTGCCGGTCTTCGACCCACTGAACGAGTGCAGCTCAGTTGCAAAGGAAATCGAAGCGTCCACATCGTAGTGGTGCAGCGTGTATTACGCCCAGAGGCTCCAGGTCTTTGACGACCTCTCCCTCTCGGACATAGCCATAGAGAGGAACAGGTTGAAGGGCAGGGTAACGCTCTCGTCTCCAGGCGAGAGCCATAACTTCACCATCGAGTTCTACTATCCAGGGGGCGAGAGGGTGGACGAGAGGCTGGCCCCCCTCATCCTCACCATGCCACTCATAAACTTCACCTACTTCACGAAGAGGCTCACAGTAAACGCTCCGATATCACCCTCTGACCGTGAGGCCATCGGCAACCTGGTGAGGATAAACAACAGGGAAGTCTTCGTGAACAGGCTCTGCATAAGGCGCTACGAGTTCATAAAGAAGGATTTCCTTCCAGGGGATGCCGATATAACGGAGGAGAACGCAGACGGCATGACGGAGGTCGTCGCGGATGTTACCAGGGAGGAGAGGTTCGATTACGCCGGAAAGAAGGACACAGTATCGGTGCTCTCCTCAGGGGGGGAAAGGAGAGCCTCCTCACCTACGGCATCATGAAGGAGCTAGGCCTTAGGACGCACGCGCTCTTCTTCAACGAGTCTGGCGGTCACTGGCGCACTGCCCTCCCTGCGTACAGGTTCTACCAGAGGAACTTCCAGGACGTCCACAGGGTATGGTCCAACGTGGACAGGTTCTACTGGTGGTTCCTCCGCAGGCTCAGGATACTGGACGAAAAGGTGGCATTCAGCTGGGCTGACAGCTATCCCATACAGCTCTTCACCTTCCCGGTATACATAATGGCCTTCCTCCCAGTGGTCATGGCGAACTCGGCCTCCTCAATCCTGATAGGTGACGAGTTCGACGACCCCCCCAGGGGCATGGAACCGTACCGTGGCATAAGCCACTTCCACGAGATATTTGACCAGACAAAGTTCTTCAACGACATGTTCACATCTTACCTGAGGTCAAAGGGCATAGGGGGGGTATCCATTTGGTCGGCACTGCACCCCATATCCGGTTCCGTGGTGGAGAAGATACTGATACACAGGTACCACGATCTCTACAGGCTGCAGCGCTCGTGCCACTCCTGCCACTATGAGAACGGAGACTACGTGCCGTGTGGCAGGTGCTCTAAGTGCCTCGGCGTGATGCTCTTCATACTCTCCTCAGGAGGCGATCCAAGGGAGATAGGCTACGGGGGGGATGAGGACATAGGCGATCTGGAGAGCAGGGTAAGGAGCACAAGGATGAGGCTAGACCCGGACGAGCTCGAGTACGCAGTGTCCTCCGTGTTCCATGGCAGGAGGGAAGAGGGCCTGTCGCACGTGGACGGCATACACCTCCTGGATGGTGAGGAAGAGCCATTCTCATATGTTGACAGTGCATACAGGGAAAGCATCTACCGTATAGTGAAGCAGTATACAGACGGCGTTTACAGGCTCAGCGGCCAGTCATGGGAGAGGGTCAGCTGAAGAGCTCCGCCTCAGCCCTCAGGATCTCGGCCTCGTCCCTGCACCTTCTGTAGACCTCCAGGATCGGGGGGAGTTCATCTCGTAGAAGTACGGCCCCCACTTCAACCTAGAGAGCAACTCCATTGCCTGGCGCTCCAGCCCAATTATGAGGAGTGCACCCGCCATCGCCTCCGATGTGGAGAGCCTCCCCACCTTCCCGTAGTTCACAGGGTTCACGGGCACAAGGCCGGGGGGGAGCCTCCTCCCGTACGGGAAGGAGAGGCCGCTGTAGGTGTGCTGCAGGTTCCAGGAACCGTCTATTGCGCACAGTCCCCCCCTCTCCATGACCAGATCCCTGTCGTACGGGCCAAGGACTCTCACAGAACTGGCCTGCAGAACAACCATTCCCATGCACCTCCCCCCCATATGCACCTTCTCAATGAGGCCTGCCCTCTCCAGCTTCCTGGCGGTCGATTTCCTGGGGGTCGTCCTGGTGCAGATCCACGTAGAAGAGCCTGGCACCATCCACACCCGGGTAAGATTAATTAACCTTTTATCGCTTATGGGCAATGCGTTTCCTGGTCATAACTGGAGGAGTTATATCTGGACTGGGAAAGGGCACCATCACATCAAGCCTTGGCCACCTCCTCAAGGAGCATGGCCTTAGGGTCACTGCGCTCAAGATAGACCCGTACCTGAACTATGACGCCGGCACGATGAACCCTTACCAGCACGGCGAGGTCTTCGTCCTCAACGACGGAAGCGAGGTAGACCTGGACTTAGGCAACTACGAGCGCTTCCTGGACGAGGACATGACCGGAGAGAACAACATAACGACAGGAAAGGTGTACAGCGAGGTCATAAGGAAGGAGAGGCGCGGGGGGGACTTTTTGGGAAGCACGGTACAGATAATACCGCACATAACCAACGAGATAAAGAGGCGTGTCAGGGCTGTGGCATCCAGGGGGGTACGACATAGTCCTGATAGAGGTGGGTGGCACAGTTGGACATAGAGAGCATGCCCTTTCTGGAGGCCATGCGCCAGATCCGCAGGGAGGAGGGCGATGGCAACGTCCTCTTCGCCCACGTCACACTGGTCCCGGAGATAGGTGCGAACCTGGAGCAGAAGACAAAGCCTACCCAGCACAGCGTCAAGGAACTCAGGGAGATAGGGATACAGCCGGATATGATATTCTGCAGGTCCCAGAGGCCAATAACACCGGAGACAAGGAGAAAGATATCCCTCTTCACTGACGTCCCGGAATCTGGCATAGTGAGCGTTCACAACGTTGAGAATGTTTACCTCCTCCCGGACATCCTGGAGAGGCAGGGCATAGTGCAGCACATATGCAGCAGGCTCAGCATACCTGTGGGGGACTTACAGGGATACCTGGGCGGACTTCAGGAAGAACCTGCTGCAGCCCAGGGAGTGGGTGAAGATCGCTGTCGTCGGTAAGTACACTGAGCTCCAGGACGCATACATGAGCCACAGGGAGACATTCACACACATCACGGGGAACACAGGCGTGGGCGTGGAGATCAAGTGGATCGATTCAGATTCCCTGCTCAGGAGCACTGAGCCTCTAGACGAGGTCCACGGCATCCTCATACCCGGGGGGGGTTCGGCTACCGCGGGGGGGTCGAGGGCAAGGTCGTTGCCGCGAGGTACGCCAGGGAAAGAGGGGGGGTGCCATTCCTGGGCATATGCCTGGGCTTCCAGGTCGCGGTGGTCGAGTTCGCAAGGGATGTGCTCGGTTACACGGATGCGAACAGCACTGAGTTCGACAGGAACACGAGACACCCGGTCATAGACATACTGCCCGAGCAGAAGGGCATACAGGACCTGGGCGGGACCATGAGGCTGGGAATGAAGCTCGTAAGGGTTAAGGACGGTACCCTGGCCCGGCGCATATACTCGTCTCCGGAGATCATGGAGAGGCACAGGCACAGGTACGAGGTGAACCCTGAGTTCATTCAGGAGATGGAGGACGCCGGCCTGGTCTTCTCCGGCACGGATGAAGAGGGCATCAGGATGGAGATCCTCGAGCTCAAGGGAAGGGAGAACTTCATAGCCGCACAGTACCATGCGGAGTTCCTCTCCAGGCCTATGCGCCCGTCACCCCTGCACAGGCACCTTGTGCTGCAGGCGCTTAAGTACAAGAGGCCGAAGGAGATAGAGGCCAGGTAAGCCCAGGGGGGGCAGGAAACCCGGCCGCCCCCCCTCCTATATTTTAATAGGATGTTGCCTCATGTCTCCTGCCGGAGGTGTACCTTGGACCCGAGCGTTAAGAACGCAATACTCAGGGCCGGCGATATAGGGAGGAAGGCCCTTGAATACGCCATCTCTCTGATAGAACCAGGCGCACTCCTCTACGACGTGGCAGAGAAGACTGAGAACTTCATAAGGGAGATGGGTGGGCAGCCCTCATTCCCAGTGAACCTCTCCATCAACAACGAGGCGGCCCATTACACCCCCCCTTCGTCAATGACAAGAAGGCCTTCAGGACAGGTGACCTGGTGAAGGTGGACGTGGGGGGGGCCCAGGTGGACGGTTACCCATCTGACAACGCTGCCACCGTTGAGGTTGGCGGCAGGGGGGGGACTATTCCGACCTTATAGATGCAACAAGGGAGGCGCTCAACGCAGCCATAAGGAAGGTCAGACCCATGGTGGCAGTGAGGAGCATAGGCCAGGCCATCGGCGAAGTCATATCCTCGTACGGGTTCAAGCCCGTCAGGAACCTGGGGGGGGCCACGGCATCAACAGGTATGACCTTCACTCCGGGGGGGTCTTCATACCCAACTACGATGACGGCAACGGCAAGCCCATACAGCCGGAGTGCGTGATCGCAATAGAGCCATTCGCGTCAACGGGCATAGGCTCCATCCACGACGGCCCCCCGGGCCACATATACATCCTGAGCGGCACCCGGCCCGATACTGTGGAGCCCCTCTACTCAAACTTCAGGACCCTGCCATTCGCGGAGAGGTGGGTCTCAAAACTCGTGGACGACCATGTAACATACCTGAAGAGGCTCATGGCCAAGAGCCAGGTCTCACAGTTCCCGGTGCTCCTTGAACATGGAAAGGCAAGAATATCGCAGGCAGAACACACGCTCCTTGTCCTATCCGACGAGGTGATCGTCACTACCAGGTGACATGCGCCTTGAGACCTCGTCGACCGCTTTCCTGAGCAGCTCCCCCCCTTGCCCACCTTCCCGTCCAGGACAACGCAGTCACGCCTCATGCCTGCCATGTGGAGGTAGTAGGATCTCACCCTCTCCAGTAGGGCCCTGCTCTCGAACGCGGATCTTGTCCTCCTGATACTGAGCCTCTCAAGTGCAGTGTCCACATCCACATCTATCAGGAAAGTGATGTCCGGTATGACCCTTATGACCCTGGAGACCGAGACCATCCAGTCCAGTGTGGCCTCCATGCTCCCGAACAGGACCTCCATGGGCGGCCCTTGGTAGCAGAAGGATGAGAGGTCGTAGCGGTCGGATATGACCACGTATCCCTCCCCGATCTTCCTCTCGATTATATCCTGGTGCATGAACCTGTCATGGACGAAAAGGAAGAAGAGGGAGAGGGCATCAGCAGGTGTGTTCACCGATTCCCTGTCCAGGATGCTGCTGTTTGTTGGCTCCTTGGTCAGGAACACCCTGTGCGTCCTGCCGAGTTCCCTCTCGAGACCCTTGGCAAGCGTCGTCTTTCCGCTGCGTCTATGCCCTCAACTGCAATGAACATATGTGAACGGTGCAGTTGAACAGTGGTTATATAGTTCTTTATCCCTCGCCCACAGATCTTTTAAAAGGGTTTCAGATCCACCACCATGGAAGGTGGCAGGCGCTTCAACACAAGGGCTGTGCATGAGGGGGGGGAGATCGTGGATACGAGGTACGGCAATGTCGGCACACCGATATTTGAGGTCTCCACCTTCCTCTACCCCCCCAACGAAGACAGCAGTGCCGTGATAGATGACACCACAGGAAAGCCTTTCCTCTACACTAGGATCGGGAACCCCCCCACCCTCCAGGCCCTGGAGAGGAAATACGCCTCCCTCGAGGGCACAGACCGCGGCCTCTCCTTCTCCTCAGGCATGAACGCCATATTCACGTGCCTCCTCTCTGTGGCCAGCAAGGCACCAGGATCCTGGCCCAGTCAGAACTATACGGCCAGACCAGGTACCTGCTCGAAAGAGTGCTGCCCAGGTACGGCATCCAGGCAGAGTTTGTGAGCGTAGAGGAGATGAACAGGCCAGACAGGGAGTTCAGCGGTTACTCTCTGGTATATGTAGAGTCCATAAGCAACCCGGTGCTCGGTGTCACGGACATACCTGAGGTCTCAAGAAAGGCCAGGGAGGCCGGTGCCCTGACAGTCGTGGACGCGACCTTCGCCTCACCATACAACCAGAACCCCCCCTGCAGCATGGGTGCAGACATAACAGTCCACAGTGCAACGAAGTATATAGGAGGCCACAGTGACATAATACTAGGGCTTGCGGGCATGGGCCAGGGACTCTACTCCCGGGTATCTGACATGAGGAAGAGTGTGGGAGGGACGCCAGACCCGATCCAGGCATTCCTTGCACTCAGGAGCCTGAAGACCCTGGGCGTGAGGGTGGAGAGGCATAACAGCAACGCCATGAAGGTGGCCTCCTTCCTAGAGGCCTCCGGAAAGGTCAAGAGGGTCTTCTACTGGCCTGGACTCTTCTCCATACAAGGGCATTGCGGACAGAGTGCTAAGGGGGGGATATGGCGGCATGGTATCCTTCGAGCTGAAGTCTGGCCTCCAGGGTGCAAGGAGGCTGCTGAGGGCCCTGAAACTTCCCATGGTCGCACCGAGCTTGGGCGGGGGGGCAGAGAGCCTCATCACCCTTCCAGTGGACACCAGCCACGCGCAGTTCACGCCAGAAGAGAGGGCCAGGATGGGGGGGATACCGGAGGGGGGGCTGATCAGGTTCTCCGTGGGCCTGGAGGACGCTGAGGATATAATAGAGGACCTCCAGCAGGCGCTCGATGCGGTCTAGAGGAGGTGGTACATCCCCGTTATGGTGTCAAGCCTCTCCGAGCTGTCCGGGCCCAGGCCTATGCATGTGACCGTGCCGGGTTCCGTCTGGGTCAGGCCAGCGTCCGTGACGACCTCAAAGATTATACCCATGGAGGCCGCCTTCTCCCTGATCCGGATTATGTCTTCAATCCCAGGCACCTTGACAACGATCTTCTTCTGCCCCTGCCTCATCCACTCATCGAACTTATCCCTCTGCCTCTCCATGGACCTGAGCGCGCAGCTCACAGCGGCGTGGGCAACCTGCGCAGCTATCTTTCCCTTTCCCAGGTCCAGATCCCTCCGCACCGCGAAGACCATCTTAAGTTCTCCTACCATGCACATCCTTCTTCTTCATCTTGTAGCCTATTATGTTCACTGCCCTGTGCAGCGGCGGCGTGACTATCAGGAGCTCAGGTATCGCCAGGAAGTTCATGTAAACGATGCTGAAAAAGTGCCTCGAGAATACGAAGAGTAGTAGAAGGGCCACAAGCACGAAGGGCCACTGGTCCAGCAGGAACCCCTTTCCTCCCCTCTCTATGCCTATCCTCCTCTTTATGAACGAACCGATCACATCTCCGGTGAGTGAGCCGAAAGAGAGCGAGAAGGAGGACACGGCAGCCCCCCCAACTATGCCCTGGGTGTAGTCCATAAGCACAGTCCCCCCTGGCAGGCACCAGGATACCGTACAGCACCAGGCCGATCAGGCCACCAAGTATGGCCCCGCCGAAGTAGCCGGATATGGTCTTGCCATCCCCCCCCAGTATCCTCCGCCCGTCGATGAACTTCCTCCCTAAGTCTATCGGGTACCGGCCCCCCCGGTGATCACGGCCGCAGGGTTCGCTGCAAAGGCCGGTATGAAAAGTATGAACGCGCTCAGGCCTATGGAAAGGTAGTCAGCCATACTCCTCTACTGCCTTGAGTATATCGGCCTTAGTTATAATACCCTTCAGCTCACCCCCCCGTCAACTATGAGGACGGCATTCGAGAACTTCAGAACAGGGTATATCATGGATATGGGGCTGCTCTTGTCCAGCTGGGGGCAGGGTGACGCCCATGACCTTCCTGACGAGCAGGTTCTTCAGGCTGTCCAGCGTCGCCCCCCCTTTATCAGGAGGTCGTTTATGTCGGATTCCGTGATGGTCCCTATCACCTTGCCGTCGTGGGTGACAACCGGGAGCTGGGAATAGCCCTTCTCCCTCATCTTGTTGAGTGCAGTTATTATGGAATCTGTCGGATAGCATGTTACAACAGACCTCGTCATTATCTTTTCGGCAGTTATCTCCATGTTTCCGGCCCTCTGGCCAGCCCTGTTGAGGTATTCGAAGATCTTCCTAACCTTGTCGTATGTCGGGTTTATGGTCCCCCCCTTCTCCAGCCTTGCAATGTAGGACTGGCTCACTCCGCTGGCCCTCGCGAGCTCCTTCTGGCTGATGCGAGGTTCTTCCTCATCTTCCTGAGTTCCTCTATGGTGGGGAGCATCTCACCCTCTTATTATCAAAGGTTATATTAACTGTTCTTTTTATTACTGCAGGTTTCCATGACATGCTAACACACGCATCCCGGAACCAACTCATCCATGCCGCCAACCTCTTTATAAGTGATTTGCATTAGGATCGGAAGTGTCCGAAAAGAGGGAGATCTCCTACAGAACGAGGCTGATAGCCGCGCCCATCATAGCGTTCCTGATATCGTTTGTGCTTCTCCTTGAGGCCATCAGGAACACATATGCCCTCATCGCCATGTATATAATAATACCGCTCGAGATTTTCCTCGTCCTGCGTTACCTGAGGATATTCAGGCTGAGTACAAGGATATATGCCGCTCATAGTCTTGCTTGCCGTGGTCCTATCAATTTCAGGAGTGTACACGCACGACATATACCAGACAAAACCAGTCTTTTCAGGCGTGCTGAACGACACGACAAGGGTGACAACCAGCGTGACCCCCCATACGCTGGCTACGACCAGAGCTTCAACTTCTCCCTGTTCATAGTCCCCCCCAACGGGACAATCAACCTCTCCAAGACGACCCTGAACATAAGGAGCCCGTCCGTGTACAATGTTACCATCACATTCTCTGAAATGCATGCTGTAGAGTACCCGAATGGTTCGGCCCTCATCTATTACGTAACGGACAACCTCCCTGCTGGCATATACTCTTACAACTTCACCTTCAACATGACGACAAGGACGGACTACACAGGCCAGATCCCGGGGGCCATACGTGGAACACTACTCCGGCATGTTCGGTGTCGTCCTTACGGAGTACTTCATATTCTACTTCCTGCCCATGGCGGCGATATTCGTCATCGGCTTGTTCGTGGCCAGGAGCATTGGCAACAGCCAGAGGAGGGCAGCAGGGGGGGGCTCGAACGGGGGGAGAAACCTAAATAGACTACATAAAACTTAAATCTGTTATATAAATTATGAAGAGTGGCAGCGGTAACCCGCAGGATACAGCTCACCGGCGGATCCACGTACATAATATCGATACCGGGGAAATGGGTCAAGGAGAACGGCCTCGACAGGGGAAGTGAGGTATCGGTCGAGGAGGTCAACGGAAACCTCGTCGTTTCTGCGAGGGGGGGGCAGAAGACGAGGGAGAGGAACAGGAGGATAAACATCACTAAGGCCATGGACAGGGACCTCCTGCAGAGGGTGCTCACAGCAGCCTATATTGCCGGGTTTGACACCTTGGTTGTGAGGAGCAACCAGTACATCAGCCAGGAGATGAGGGAGGACATCAAGAGGTTCGCGAAGGTGGTCATGGGGGGGGTGGAGATATTCGAAGAGGGTGCGAACTCAATAGTCCTCCAGAACGTCCTGGATTCCTCCACCTTTCCCCCCTGAACAAGGCGATAAACAGGATGGCCCTCAACGTGGACGTCATGATCCAGGACACCATAAAGGGAATAGAGGATTCCGACACCTCTCTCCTGGGCAACGTTATCCAGAGGGACGACGAGGTAGACAGGTACCAGTGGTACGTTTACAGGGAGGTGAGGAGCAGGAGCTGCGAGGACAGCCGTGTCCCGTTCTTCCTCATAATATCCAGGATCCTCGAAAGGATCGCAGACCATGCGGTGAACATATGCAGGACGTGGCAGAGCCCGGCCGACGTCTCATCCGTGAGGGATGAGGTCATAAACGGCCTCAGGTCCTCCCACTCGCTCCTGAAAGAGGCCCTGGAGGCTTTCTATTCCACGGACCTGCAGAGGCTCAACGCAATAGTCTCGAAGAAGGGCAGCGTGGTGGCTGAGAAGGTCAGGATAATCGAGAGGGCAGGCAATGGAGACGCGCTGATACAGGCAATCTCAGTATCAGAGGATATAGCAAGGATCGGCCTCTACTCCACCGACATAGCGGAGCTTGCCATGGACATGATAATGTCCTCAAGGGACGAGATAAGCCTCTAGCCTCATTCGATCGATACAGCCTCAACCTTAGGCCTCTCCTCATCCCCCCCGTCAGCACTGCCGTGGGCGTGCTCGGGTCATGGTTGAAGACCATTATGCTCCCTCTCCTTATTGCATGCCTTATGATCTTCTTCTTCACGGTCAGAGATACCAGGGGGGGCTCCACATCTATGGCTGTGATGTACCCTGGCCGGACGTGGAAGGAGCTGGGGGGGAAGAGGTCGCCTGCATATATGATCTCCCTGCCACCGGACTCAATGAAGAAGGCCTGGTGGCCCACAGTGTGGCCCCCCGGTATGGACAGCCTTATCCCGCCGCCAAGGTTTGATGATCCCTCTATAACTGAGACCCTCCTCACTGATGCCAGGTGGCTGAGGTAACTGCCCCCCCTTGTCAGCTCGTTTGTCCTGGAGAAGGCGTATCTTTCCCTCCTCTGCACCACCACGGTGGAGTGAATTAGCTCCTCGGAGTATATGTTGCCCGCATGGTCGAAGTGCATGTGGGACAGCAGGACCCTATCTATCCTAACACCCATCGACCTTAGGCGTCCGGTGAGGGTGCCGAGGCCCTGCACACCGTAAATGCCGAGCATCTTCTCCCCCCCATCCAGGGGGGGTCATCCCTGTATCGATCAGGGTGTGGACGCCACCGCTCTCGACCAGCAGGAGGTTCGTGGAGAGCCTCACCTTTCCCCCCCTTTCATCTGCCTGGAACTGCCTGCTCCATATCTCTCTGGGCACTATGCCGAAGTACGCACCGGGGGTCAAGGACAAAGGTGGCATCACTCAGAACCAGGACGCTCACCTTGCACCACCCATGGCCCTCACGATCTCTTCCACAGCCTCCGGGTTCTCAACGCCGCTCATGTCCCCCCCTGTTCGCCCCCCCTGCAAGCCTGCCTGATGGCCCTCCTGACGATCTTTCCGTTCCTGGTCTTGGGCAGGGATGTCGCCCTTATCACCAGGTAAGGCTCGAAGGGTTTGCCTAGCCTCTCCCTCACCGCCTCCCTTATGGCCTTATCTACACCCTCCTCTCCTGTGTACACCACTGCGAGGACCTCACCCTTGAGCTGGTGCGGGTAGCCCACCGCCGCGCACTCCCTCACCCCCCCGGGGACCGACATCACTATGTCCTCCACCTCGCTGGGCCCAACGCGCTTTCCCGCGACCTTTATGACATCGTCCGCCCTCCCGAAGAGGAAGAAATAACCGTCTATGTCCATAATTGCCCAGTCCCCCCCGTGGAACCACACGTCGCTGAACCTGCTCCAGTATGTCTCAAGGTACTTCTGCGTGTTGTTCCAGAGGCCCCCCCTGGTCATGGACGGGGGGGTATGGTTCTTGGCCACCAGGTACCCTATCCTCCCGTACACCTGGTTCCCGTCCTCATCGTACACCGATGCCCCCATGCCAAGCCCCATGTAAAGGCTCCTGGCTTCATCGGTATCGCAGGCGTTGATGCAAGGAAGCACCCGATTATGTCAGTCCCACCGGATATGTTGCATATGGGCACCTCAGAGCCCCCAAGGTTTCTGAAGAGGTACATCCAGCTCCTGGTGTCCCAGGGTTCGCCTGTGGAGCCAAAGACCCTGACACCGCTGAACCTGCGGCCCTGGCCTGATGCCATCAGCGACCTGGCGACCGTTGGGGACAGGCCAAGGATGGAGACGCCGTTGCCCTCCACAAGGGACCAGAGCCTGTCCGGGGGGGCCGGATAGTCCATGGCCCCATCGTAGACCATCACAGAGGCGCCCAGTGCATGGGCGCCAATCACAGCCCATGGCCCCCCCATCATCCACCCCCCAGGTCAGTTATCCAGAAAAGGGTGTCATCCCTCCTGACATCCACATAGTACTTGACTTCCTTGACTATGTTGGCCAGGGCCGCATGCACGTGCACAGTGCCCTTGGGCTTACCGGTCGTGCCGGAGGTGTAGAGGATCAGTGCAGGGTCCTCCGCATCAGTCTCCATGCAGGCCACATAGGTGCCTGAATCCACAAGGTCGTAGTAGTCGTATTCCTCTGGCATCTTGTCCCTGACCCCCCCGTGTATGACCCTCACCGGCCCCCCCTGACTCTTCTCGCGATCTCGGCGAGGTTCACCTCCTTCCCCCCCCTCCTCTGAAAGGAGTTCGTGACGAAGAGGACTTTGACGCCTGCGTCCTCCACCCTTGTTCTAAGTGCTTCCTCACCGTAGCCGGAGAATATTGGCACAGCAATGGCGCCTATCCTCATCGCAGCATACATGACAAAGATGGCCTCTGGTGATATGGGCATGAATATGCCCACCCTATCGCCCTTCTGTACGCCCATGGACTGCAGCGCACCTGCCAGCTTGCCCGATGTCAGGTCCATCTCGGAGAACGTGACCCTTACTGATATGCCCTGCTCGTTTTCAAAGACGATGGCTGTCCTGCTGTCCATGGAGTGCCTCTGCACGCAGTTGTATGCTATGTTGAGCTTGCCGTTTATGAACCATCTCGTCCAGGGCTTGCCACCGGACTGGTCGAAAACGGCATCGTAAGGCCTGGTGAACTGGATGCCGCAGTCCTCTATGACCCTGGGCCAGAACCATTCAGGATCGTTATCCGCCCTGATGTAGAGCTCCTTCAGGTTCCCGAAACCGTTCTTAGAGGCGAACCTGAAGATGTTAGTCTCCTCAACGTAGTCCTGTGAGGGATTGTATACAACTCATCCACATCCATATAAGCATGAAATTGTGGGATGGTTATTACTGTTTTCAAGGCACCGGGGGGGTCATATGAACCCCGCCCGTTCTCCGTACACCTCGGAAGCCAGGCGCCTCATATCGTTCCTCGTGTCCGAGAACATGGCTGTGAGGGCTGCAGAATCCCTGTAGAATTTCTCCACGCCGAAGTCCCTGAAGTATCCGTAGCCCCCCCGTGGACCTGCAGCGCCACCCTCACGGCCTCCTTCATGAGTTCCAGGGCATTCACCTTCACTGCGAGCGCCTCCCTGGGGGTTGTCTGCGGACATGAGGGCCTGCAGGAGTATGTCCTTGGTGGCGACGATCCTGGCCAGCGGTTGGGCGACTGGCTCATAGTCCTTGAGCGGCACATTGAACGTTGTCCTGACCCGCGAGTAATCCATGGCCTTCTGCACAGCGCCCTCGGTTATGCCGAGAGATACAGCGGCCACCGGCAGGTCCGTCGCCTCAATGACCTCCTGCGCACTGGTGCCCAGGTCCTCGGTCCTGAAGGCCTCTGCCCTGAGGGAGGCAAGCCCTATTGACCTCATTCCGAGCGCCTTCCTGTGCTCCCATGTGAATCTTCCGGAGAGGAGCCTGAGGGAGCCGCCATCGTTCAGGATGACATAGTCCCCCCCCACCGGGGCACAGCACGTTGCTGACCTGCAGCACACCACCAGGCCCACTGAGGTCGCTGGTCCCGTAGAAGATCGATGGAGAGGCTGAGACCTTAACGCTCCCCCCCTGCACTATGCCACTGAGGAGTTCCACCCTCTTCTTGAGGCGTTCCCGAGGACGGAGTTCACGTAGAGCATCGTCGCACCGACGGTGGGGCTCACCCTGGAAATGGAGTGCAGGAGCGCAAGGTAAGACTGCATGTCCAGTCCGGAGCCCCCCCGGCCTCCTGCGGTATAAGGGCTGCGTAGAAGCCCTGCGCCCTCAGCTGCCCGAGGAGGTCATCCGGGATCCCGCCCTCCTCTATCTCGTTCACACGGGGGCGATATGGCCTGCTGCGCGAAAGAATCTGCGGTGTTGCGTAGCAGCTGTAACTCCTCACTGGGCAACCTTCTCCACCTCCCTCAGCATGCTTCTGTAGATGATCAGTTTCTCCACCTCACTGGTGCCCTCCCATATCTCCATTATCTTCGCGTCCCTGTAGAACCTCTCCACATCGCCTGTGAGGCCGGCCGGGCCAAGCAGCTCTATTGCCTTCTGTGTCGCGAATGTGGCGACCTCAGAGGAGTATCCCTTGGCCATGCTGGTCAGCTTCGGGACAGGGTTGAAGTTGAACAGGTATGATGCGGCCTGGTAGGTCAGCATCCTGGCCGCCTCCACACGTGTTGCAACCTCGGCCACCGTGAACTGCTGGCTCTCTGACAGCGACTTCAGGTCAAGGGACCTGAGTATCCTGTCCAGGGCACCCTGGCTATGCCAATAGCCTGCGCAGCCACGTAGATCCTGCTGATGTCGAAGAACGTCATGATGTAGTAGAAGCCCCCCCTGCCCTCCTCACCTACGAGGTTCTCCTCGGGCACCTCGACCTCGTTCAGTATTAGCTCCGCCGTGTTGGTGGCCCGCACGCCCAGCTTTCCGTGGAGCTTGTTGGCCGTGAAACCCTTGCTCTTCGTATCCACAAGGAAAACGCTCAGGCCATGGTGCCTCTTCTCGTCCGGGCGGGAAGTCCTCACGAGCATGGCAACGAAGTCCGCTATGGCGCCGTTGGTGATGAACATCTTTGACCCTGATATGTACCACTTGTTCCCCCCTCTTCACTGCAGATGTCTTTATGCCGGCCACGTCACTGCCGCCGCCCGGCTCTGTAACTGCCACGCCCATTATCGCCTCTCCCCTCATCACCCTCTCCATGTACCTGGCCTTCTGCTGCTCGTTTCCGAACAGCATGAGGATCTCAACGCCGAAGAAGGGCGTGGTGGCGGATATGCCAAGCCCAGGGTCTGCCCTGCACAGCTCCTCTATGGTCACCAGCATGTGCCAGGGGTTAGAGAAATCCACGATCTTCTCCTCCAGCGCCTTCTTCCTTATCTCGTGCGGGTACTCCTCCCGCTCATCATAGTATGCAGCCTTCTCCGAAGTCAGGTACCTGGAAGCGAAGTCCCTGGCCTTCCTCTGTGCCTCCTTCACATCATCAGGCAGATCAAAGTTCACATGCACCACCTCATGAATACCTCTCGATAACAACAGTGTAGCCCTGCCCACCGCCAACGCAGAGCGTGGCAACACCAATGTCCTTCTTCTTCTCCTGGAGTATCCTGGCCAGTGTGCCCACTATCCTTGCGCCGGTCGCCCCCCCTAGTGGGTGGCCTATGGCTATGGCGCCACCGTGCACGTTGACCCTGCTGGGGTCTATGTTCAGCTCCTTTATGGCGTTCAGCACGACAACTGCAAAGGCCTCGTTTATCTCCCAGAAGTCCACGTCATCAACGCTGAGCCTGCCTTTTTCAGGGCCTTCTGGCTGGCAGGGACCGGCCCGTGGCCCATTATGGTCGGGTCGACCGCTGCCCAGGCAAACGAGCGTATCCTGCCAGAGGCCTGATAGAATGCTCCTCAGCCTTTTTTCCTGACATCAGGGTCACCAGCGAGGCCCCTGCGTTCAGTGGTGATGAGTTGCCTGCTGTTATCACACCTTCCTGCTTGAAGGCGGGCCTGAGCTTCTTCATCTCCTCAAGCGAGGCGTTCCTCCTCACGCTCTGGTCCGTGTCCACGGTGACCATCTCGTTGCCGACCTCCACCTGCACAGCTCGATCTCGCCCTTGAAGAAGCCCTCGTCCTGGGCCTTTGCCGCCTTGACGTGGCTGTTGTAAGAGAACTCGTCCATCTCGTCCCTGCCTATTTTCTTGAGGCTGGCGAGCTTCTCTGCGGTTAGGCCCATGGAATAGGAGGTGTTCATGTCGTACTTCCTGTACTCGGGCCTCAGCAGGAGCTTGAGGTTCGGCTTTATGTGCGGGTTGTCGGCAAGGGGGGGGACATGGGTCATGTGCTCCATTCCGCCCGCCATGACAACGTCTGCGTTCCCTGTCATTATCTCCATGGCACCGATCGTCACAGCGTTCATGGAAGAGGAACACGCCCTGTCTATGGCCATGGAGGGCACGTCAAAGGGCATGCCTGCCATGAAGACGGGGGGGTGCCTGCCTCCGTACAGCCAGTTCTCGTCAGCCTGGAGCGCGCATCCGACTATGACATCGTTGACCTCTGAGGGGTTTATCGAGAGCCTCTCAACGCTCCTCTTTATAAGAAGCCCAAGCGCCTCGTCCATCCTTATTGAGTTGAATACATCCCTCTCAGGCTCCTTTGGCCTGGACCTTGAGAAGGCAGTGCGCCTGAAGTCCACTATGTACACATCGCCATTAGCTTCGGCCATATTATCTAAAAGTGAATTTAGATATATATCTTTTCCAGAAGCGAGAAAGATCGGTATACAAAGGTCTTCCACGCCCGCTGGCACCGGAAAAGTATATGGTGCATAACACATTTTCCAGTGGGTTGATCATATGCCATACAGTATTGTGGTCTTGATCAAGCAGATCCCCGACATAGACCAGCTGAGGACAGACCCAAACACTGGCGAGCCACAGATGCAGAACCTCCCGCTCAGGACGGAGAACCTCAGCAAGAACGCCATAGAGGCTGCCGTGCAGATCAAGGAGAAGTACGGCGGAAAGGTCACGGGCATCATTTTCGGCAGGGAGCAGAGCACAGCCTCCATGAAGGAGGCATACGCAATGGGCGTCGACGATGGAATCATCGTCACAGGCTACCAGAGGAGCGAGCCATCGGTGACCGCCAGGGTGCTGGCCGAAAAGATAAAGCAGGTGCCCCCCCATGATCTCATAATACTCGGGAACCAGTCCGCTGATTCCTACACAGGCATGCTGCCAGGGAGGCTTTCAAGGATACTCGGCATACCCTTGGTAGGTAATGCGGTGAAGATCGAGTGTTCATCTGACCAGGTCAAGGTCACAAGGGCCACGGAGGAGGGTAACATGGTCGTGCAGGGAAAGGTACCTCTCATAATATCCGTGGCCCAGGAGATAAATACGCCAAGGCTCCCGGCAGTGCTCCAGATCATGGCTGCGGGGGGGAGGAAGCCCATCAGGACAGAGGCAGCGCAGAACCTCTCCTATCCTGATGTCCGCGTGATATCTAACAGGGCGCCCAAGAGCGAGAGGAAGAGGATCATATACGAGGACATGGGTAAGGCCGTGCCAGAGATAGTGAAGGTCATAAAGGAGGCGATGAGATGAAGCTCTTCGTCTTCTCCGACAGCCCTGACATCATGAAGCAGATGCTCACCTATCTGAGAGAGAAGGGAGAGATAACGGCAGCAACGACCTCGGGCGATGCGGACATAGGGAAGTTCGGCGCATCCGTCCTGTACAGGCTCAAGGGCAACCACATGCCAGACAGTGTTGCCAGGACAGTGGCTGGCCTAGTCAGGAAGGAGAACTACGACGCCATGTTCTTCGGCTCAACCGTCCTGGGCCGTGAGGTGGCTGGTTTCGTATCAGAGGACATGGGCCTCACCTCGGTCACTGAGATAGTCGATCTCAGGTTCGAGGGCAACAGAGCGGTCACGAAGAGGTTCTTCCTCGGGGGCAAGACCGTGCTGGAGGAGGAGAGCCAGGCAAAGGTCTTCACCGTCATGCCAGGGATAACCGACCCACAGGAGGCCGGAAGCGCGTCCAAGGAGCAGGAGGTTCAGGAGGAGGCCAGCGCCCTCTCGCTGGTGGAGGTACAGCCCAAGAAGGCCGGAACTGTGGATATAGAGAAGGCCCAGATCATAGTGGCGGTGGGCCGCGGCCTCGGAAAGAAGGAGGGCCTGCAGCAGATAGAGCCGTTCGCGCAGAAGATCAACGGCGTGGTCGCTGGTTCCAGGCCGGTCTGCCTAGACTACCAGTGGCTCACAGAGGACAGGCAGGTGGGCCTCTCAGGCAAGAAGGTGAAGCCTAAGCTGTACATCGCACTTGGCATATCAGGCAGATCCAGCACATAGCGGGCATGAGGGGGGGTGCCAAGACCGTCATAGCGGTGAACAAGGACAAGTCCGCACCTATATTCGAGGAAGCCGATTACGGCGTCGTTGGGGGGGATCTCTACAAGTTCGTGGAGGAGGTGTCCAAGGCCCTCTGACCCTCCCACACCCCCCCTTGTTTTTATCAATCTGACCTCCTCCCCCCCGCCCTGAAGCGCGAGGGTTCCCCCCCTGGGGGGGCGGTTCACAGGTTTGTGGTTCACCGCCTTCATTTTCATCACTTCATCGCTAGTGGGGTTTACCCACCCCCCCGCTCCGTTCGTCCAGCGGTAGACCATGGGCTGGACCTTCAGCCTGTTACCCCCCCCATCCCTAGCTGGGGGTTGCCCTCCCCCCCCAGCTCCCCCCCGGGACTCGGAGATATGTGGGATATTTATTGCACCGTTTGAGTCCGCATTTATGACCTTCCCCCCCGTGCGGGGACACCCAAAGAGGCCTCTCTTAATACGCCCATTCTCATGGGCCTCCCCCCCGCACAGGTAACAAGTTTTTGAAGTATATGCTTCACCGACCTCGACCACGTCTATCCCCCCCAACCCCCCCTCCCCCCCAACCTCCTTAAGCCTCCTCATAGTATAGCCATAGTTGCAGAAGTTGACCGTGAGCTTGTTGCCGCGTTGCCTGGCAATTCCCCCCCTAGGATGTCCCACAACGAGCTTACCTGCTCCTCTCTCCTTCAAGGTCTCCATTGTCTCCCTCACCATGCTGTTCAAAGCGTGCCTGAGGAACATCTTCCTCTTCTCAAATAAGAGTTTCAGCTTCCCGCTCCCCCCCTCTGCTTATGCCTAGCCAAGGCCTCTTGTGTGATTTGTGTCTTCCTGATATAATACTCGTACTGAGATAGGACTGAGCCACCTTTGAATAAATACCACGACCCATCCCCGGCGTATACCTTAGCCAGGTTAACTATCCCCAGTCTACTGAAGCCGTCAGCTTACCCTTCTCCGCTTCGTGCTCAAACTCTGCTGGTATATGGGCATACCACCATTTCCCAGCCTCGTCGTATATTATCTCTGACCTCCCCCCCTGTTTTCCATTCCACTTAAGCTTACCCTTAAACTTGAGGGTGAGGTGAAATTGCTTCAGGTAGATATCCATCCTTTCTTCGTTTATCACGTACCTGTCGTTCCTGCTAATGACCATGGGCCTTTACCTGCCGCCTCCCTTCCAGTACCCTGGAGGTCACGGCTTAAACCACCTCGGTAGTTTGTCCTCTTTCTTCATCTCTATTAGCGTGAAGAAGATCCTGCAACCCTCTGCATTCTTCCTCATAACTTGTTGTGCACTTACCTTGAGTATTGATTTGTACCTAGCTTACACTGTCTTCTCGGTTTCACTGGAATCCACACGCTTCCCCCGCCTTGAACTGTTGCATCCTTAACCAGTTTACCACGTTCCAGCACCTGGCGGTAGCAATTGCCAGTTCCTTCAACTTTTGATGCGTTTCTTTACCCACCACCAGCTTTACCGCGTTAGTCCTCTTCACTCTCCTTCACCCATTGTCCTTCTATGTACTTCTTTATCGTCTCGCTCGACACGTTGCCGGCAGTTGATACGAAGTGGCTCCCAGTCCACAACTTCCCGTTGGAGTACTCCCTCAATTCTGGAAACTTTTTGAGTATTAACCTTGCTGGTTCTCCCTTGAAGTAGTTTGCTAGGTATGATGGTGCGTATCTCGGTGGGCAGTTGACGAAGAGGTGGATACGGTCTTGCATCGCTTCCAGGGCTGATACTTCACAGTCAAGCTCCTCAGCAATGGACTTTAGCACCTCTTTGGTGTATTCAGCCACTTCACCTATCAACACTTCTCTGCGTTATTTCGGTATCCATGCGAAGGGGGGGTAGTTGCAGAGGTACTTTGTATGCCTAGTGGATCTGTATTCCTCGCTTTAAAGTATTCAGGAGAGTTTAGAAAGCTTTACCCCGTCCCTAGAAGGAGCGAGGCCCGTCGTTCGTTTTGTCAAGGAGAGAGGAAGAAAAAATTAAGATTGAATCAAGCGATAGGGATATATGACCTGGTACAGGGTTCTCAAGGAAAGCCAGATGAACGACGGAGACCTCTTCAAGGCAAAGGTGAACGGGAAGGAGATCCTGATAATAAAGGACGAGGGAAAGTTCTACGCAACCTCGCTCTATTGCACACACGAGCAGTACGACCTGTCAGACGGCTTCATGGACGACCACAAGCTCATCTGCCCCCCCAACCACTTTGCGACCTTCGACCCCCCCAAGGACGGCTCAGTGGTGAGCCCGCCTGAAGGGTCAGGCGACATTGAGCCCCCCTGAAGTCCTACAGGACAAAGGTGGAGAACGGAGACGTGCTTGTGGAAGTAGACTGAACGCCTGGGGTCTGGCCTATGAAGGTTCTCGTTCTGGCCAAGCAGGTCCCAGACGTCAATATGATCCGGTTTGACCCCCCCCAGACCAACAGGATAATCAGGGAGAACGTCCCCCCCTGATGATGAACTCTTTTGACAAGAAGGCCGTGGAGGAGGCAATAAGGATATCTGAGAGGTACGGCTGGCAGACCTGCGTTGCCACCATGGGCCCGCCACAGGCCGCTGAGATGCTGAACGAAGCGCTGAGGATGGGCATAAACGAGGCCTTCCTTATCACTGACCGTGCCTTCGGTGGGTCGGACACATGGGTCACAGCGAGGGTGCTGGCGAGGTTCGCCGAGAAGTACGGGGCGGACCTGGTGCTCACCGGTAAGTACTCCCTGGACGGAGAGACATCGCAGGTGCCCCCCCTGAGGTCGCCACCATGCTGGGCGTGCCCTTCATCCCCCCCTCAGTCTCGAAGATTGAGATCGGTGAAAGCCTGACGGTGGAGCAGGAAATGGAGGACGGCCTCTACACCTGCACAGTGCCTGTGCCCTGCGTACTATCTGTAAGCGAGAAGATAAACAGGGCAAGGGCAATAAAGCCAGACACGCCGCAGATGTACGAGAGGATAAGGAGTGTGGATGCAGCCTGGCTCGGGATAGACGTGAACGGCGCCAGGGACTCCCCAACCGTGGTCGTGGGGGGGACGCAGAAGGTGGAGAGCCAAAGGAATGTCCAGTTCATTGAGCCAGATGGCCACCTCTACGAGAAGGTGATGGAAATAATAGAGAGATCGAGGGCCAGGGAAGAGGTCAGGACTGTGAGCCTCTCGAACATAAAGGGGGGGGAGAAGGAAGCCTGGGCCATAGCCCTGGACGATGCCAGGGTCTCCATGGAGGTGGCCTCCAAGGTAGCGGAGATCGCATCAGCATCGGGGCTGAGGGTCAGGGTGATCGGCAACGTCGATTTCAGGGGCGGAGAGGCGCCGCCTGCCCACAGGCTGGAGGTGCTTGAAGGTGGCGACAGCGTCGCTATCGCCAACTACATATCCTCAAGGATAAGGGAACTGAGGCCCGAGTTCGTGCTCTTCCCCCCCTCCACAACCAGGGGGGCGTGAGGTGTCATCGATAGTTGCGGCAAAGCTCTCCCTTGGCCTCACTGCGGACTGCATTGACGTATCCTATGAGGGCGGCAGGCTGGTGCAGTTCAAGCCAGCATTCGGAGGTGGCGTTGTGGCCAGGATAGTGTCCAAGACAAAGCCAGAGATGGCCACAGCCAGGCCAGGCATGTTCAGGGTCGTAAAGTGTGACATAAAGCCTGAGGTGGAGCGCATCAGGCTCGAGCCTGCTAGCAGCGTCAAGTACACGGGCTTCACTCCTGTGCCGTCTGATTTCAGGCCCCTGGGCGCATCCAGGATCATACTGTCCATCGGAAGGGGGGGGATAAGGAAGAGGGAGAACATCCAGAAGGTGCTCAAGCTCGCAGAGATACTCGGCGCATCAGTGGGCGGCTCCAGGCCCATAGTTGACATGAACTTCCTGCCCAGGCAGCAGCAGGTCGGCCTGACGGGGAGTGCAGTCTCGCCGGACGTATACATAGCCATGGGCATATCCGGCCAGGACAACCACGTGGTCGGGATAAGGTATGCCAACAGGGTAATAGCGGTGAACACTGACAGGAACGCACCCATATTCAGGTACTCCGACTACGGCATAGTCATGGACATGATGGAGTTCGTTGACAGTTTCATTCAATTCCTCTCGGGGGGGAAGCAGGAAAAGGCGTGATGGATCCAGGCATGAACTTTATTTTTCCCCCCCATTTGGTGCAGGGGGGGAACGCTATAATATAACTTTAAATATATTAGTGCCATACTAAAACGGTAAACATATTCCTAAAAGGTGGTCCACCATGGATATCCTCTGCACCCAGACGCCCTCCAGAGGCACATTGACTGCATCGCCCCGGGTTCCGGCCCCCCCAGGTCCAGGGAAGACACTCCCACAGGGGGGGGTGGTGCATTGATTAACCTCTACAGCCCCGAGGTGACCGGGCTCTCGGTAGCCCTTATCCTCTCCTACCTCCTGGGCATTGTCCACGGCATAACCCGGACGAGCACACATGGCCGATAACCTTCAGCTACTCCGTGGGCAGCTACAGCACGCGCGGTGGAGCGAAAGCAGGCATGCTCTTTTCCCTGGGCTTCACGGTACAGAGGGCCGCTCTCTCTGAGGTGGCCTACTTTGCCCTGGCCTCGGTCTTCATGAGCAACATGGTGGACGGCATAACCTACATGGTCGTGGGCGGTGTCATGGCAGCCTCAGGCCTCTACATAAGGAACAGGCTCAGGTACCCGCACTTCCACGCTGTGGAGAGGTACCTGGAATCCCTGGCACACATACACGGAGGTGAGAAGTCCAGGAGGGAGATGCAGCATACGGAGAACCCGGTGGGGGGGCGGAGGGCTTCAGGGGGGGAGTGCCGTTGAGGCTCACCTTCGTCCACGGCCTGATAGCTGGCTTCGGCTTCGGGGGGGCATTTGCACTCATTATATACACGACCCTGGCGCCTTCCATGCCATCTCCTTACCTCGGCTTCGTGCCTGGGGCACTCTTTGGCTTGGTACCATGACCATGCAGGTCCTCTTCGGCACGCTGTTCGGCGCTACATGAGGAGGCTCCGCATCGGTGAGGAGGGCATAAAGTATGTGGCCAGGGGAGTCAGTTCAAGTGTTCTCTACTACGGCGGCCTTGTCTTCCTGTCTGCGGGTGCCCTGGTCCTGGTCGTGCCCGGCATACTTGACCTTGCCATCGTCACTCCCATAATGGTGCACAACCTGCACTCCCTGGGCCTCGGCTTCTTCCTCGTCGTGGCCACGGTTGCGGTGATAGGTGCACTCTCCTTGAGGGTATACATACGCAGGGCGAAGTCCAGGTACGGGCCAGGGAGAGATGTGGCACCAGCGAAGGCCCCCGGGGGGGGACGCCGTGATGAAATAGAGGTGCCATATCACGGAAACCGGCCACCTGCCACTGCCCCCCGGTGTTCCGGACAAAGGTTAATTGTATACTTTACTCTATCATGATCGATAGACGTGAACGAGGTTATTAGGGCACCGAGAGGCCCGCAGCTGAACACAAGGGGGGGCTGGGGGCAGGAAGCTGCACTCAGGCTCCTGATGAACAACCTTGACCCTGAGGTGGCCAAGGACCCGGATAACTTGATCGTCTACGGTGGCAAGGGGGGGAAGGCCGCCAGGAGCTGGAGGGACTTCCACGAGATCGTAGCAATGCTGAAGGAGCTCTACAGCGACGAGACTCTCCTAATACAGAGCGGCAAACCCGTTGGGGGGGCGTTCAAGACATCGAAGTTCGCACCCAGGGTTCTGATCGTGAACGCGCAGATCGTTCCGAGGTGGGCGACGGACGACATATTCTGGGACCTGGAGGCAAGGGGGGGCCTGACGATGTTCGGCCAGATGACCGCAGGCTCATGGATATACATCGGGACACAGGGGGGGATATTACAGGGGGGGACATACGAGACGCTCTCCGCACTGGCCAGGAAGGAGTTTGGAAAGGATTCGCTCAGGGGGGGCAAGTGGGTGCTTTCATCAGGCCTGGGAGAGATGGGCGGGGGGGCCCAGCCACTGGCAATCACCATGAACGAGGGTGTTGGGATAATCGTTGAGGTGGACGAGAGGAAGATAGAGAGGCGCATCAGGGCAGGTACCTGGACACACAGGCTGGGAGCCTCGACGAGGCCCTGAGGATGAAGGACGAGGCTATAGAGGAGGGGAAGCCACTCTCAATAGGCCTCCTGGGCAACGCCGCCACGGTTTACACAGAGCTGAAGGACAGGGGGGGATAGTGCCGGATGTGGTCACGGACCAGACTGCGGCACACGACATAAACATAGGCTACATTCCTGAGGGCTACGACGTCTCGTCAGCGGAGGAGTTCAGGAAGGGGGGGACCCCGAGGGTTACAAGAAGGCAGTGTACGCGTCCATAGTGAAGGAGGTAAAGGCGATACTCTGGTTCAAGGAACACGGCTCAAAGGTCTTTGACTACGGCAACAACCTGAGGACAAGGGCCAGCGAAGGCGGTCTAAGGGAGGCGTTCGAGATCCCGGGCTACGTCCCGGCATACATAAGAGACCTGTTCGCAGTGGGTTCAGGCCCGTTCAGGTGGGTCGCGCTCTCCGGGGGGGACCCGGAGGACATCTACAGGATCGATGACGCCATAATCGACCGCTTCTACTACGACGAGCACCTGGTCAAGTGGATCAAGCTCGCCAAGGAGAAGGTGAAGTTCCAGGGGGCTTCCTGCCAGGATCTGCTATGCCGGGTACGGCCAGAGGGAGGAGATCGGCCTCCTCATCAACGAACTTGTTAAGAAGAAGGAGGTCTCATGCCCGGTGGCCATAGGCAGGGACCACCATGACACGGGCTCTGTGGCATCGCCCTACAGGGAGACCGAGAAGATGAAGGACGGAAGCGACGCCATAGCAGACTGGCCCATACTTAACGCACTGCTGAACGCCGTCTCCGGGGGGGCCACGTGGGTATCTGTGCACCACGGTGGAGGCACGGGAATTGGCAATGCGATACATGCTGGTTTCGTGCTCGTAGTTGATGGCACCCAGGACGCGGAGGAGAGGGTCAAGAGGGTGCTGAACGCAGATCCTGGCCTGGGCGTCATAAGGCACGCCGATGCGGGTTACGAGGCCTCAAGGGAGATAATAAGGAGGGGGGGTCAAGTTCAAGTACCCTGTGTACGACAGGGAGGAGCGGTAACCCCCCCTGCACCATTTTTTGTGTCTATATAGAGATCACCTGGAATCTCCCACAGGTTCCCCCCCAGGACCCTTTTCTGGCACACCTCCGCCGCTTCCTGCAAGCTTCAGGAAAGGTGAGACAGCAACGCCTGCGGCGAAGAGCACTGCCAGAACGGCCAGCTGGAAGGCCCCCCCGCCCGATATGACCAGGGGCCCGAAGAACACAGGTATGAGCGCAACGCCAACATTCGTGGCCACACTGTACATGGATGTGGCAAGGCCAGCCCTCGCGGGGTCATCCGAGTAATAGGTTGTTGAGGTCATGGCCATGGACCAGTAGGAGTTGCCGAAGAACCCGTATAGGAAGAAGAATGCTATGAGTAGCGCCAGGAGCGGTCTCAGGCCAAGGAGGTATGATATGGTGGACGCAGATACCGCGCTCAGGGCGGACGTGAGCAGCATTCCTGCCCTGACCCTACCAAGCCTCTCAAACACGGGCGGCACTATTATTGCACCTGTGCCAGAGCCCAGGAATGTGAGTGCAGAGAGGAGCCCCCCCCGACCGAGAGGGCAGTGCCCTCCGGCACACCTCTTGCGATAAGTGAAGAGGAGGCTATGGAGCCGAACATGACCGATATTGATGATACAAGGAAGCCCACGTACCAGTTCTTCAGCATGCCTGTCCTGAACGAGCCCCCCCTGAGGCTCCTGCCCCCCCTGTAGTCCTGGGGGTAGTCCCTCGCCCTCATGGGGGGGAGCACCACCAGGGCGACCAGGGCCAGTATGGCTGAAACTCCAAAGGCCTCCCTTATGCCGTCGGCAATGAGGTAAGGCGATACCAGCGAGCCTATGGCCATGCCCATGAAGAGTATGCCCACGCTTATCCCGACAGTTGTGTGTGCCCTCCCAGGAGTCAGGGATTCAGCCACAGATCCGACTGGGGGGGCCACGGCCATTGGGTATGCCACTGCAGCGATCAGGGTGGCAATGAACAGGAAGGTGTAGTTGTACGCGACTATCCTGAGGGCGAGGCCGATGACGGAGAGTGCCGCTGATATGTAGAGTGACCTGACTACAGAGAACCTGGCGGAAATGAAGCCAGAGAGGAGGCCCAGCACCACCATTGTGTATCCGTATAGGGAAACAAGGAGCAGCACGGAGGAGGTGCCCACTGAAAACGCCTGGACACCTCCGGCACCAGGGGGGGCGCAAGCATGAACCATCCGAACCCTATGGTGAAGAGGAGGTACCAGTAAGGTATCAGGTCCCTTGTAGAGTTCACGCACTTATGAGGCAATGCCTCACTATAATGCTTTCTCAGGGGGGGTTTCAGAAAAAACGATATAGCTGCAAGCCCAATATCTCAGTATGCCCGGGATAAAGGCTGTAGTGATGGCAGGGGGGGCAAGGGCACAAGGCTCAGACCGATCACCTACTCGATCCCAAAGCCCCCTCGTGCCAATTGCAGGGAAGCCATGCATAGGGTACATCCTCGATTCATACTATTCAGCAGGCATACGGGATGCCATAATCACCACAGGCTACAAGTTCGAGAGCCTGATCACGGGAGTGCTGAAGTACAAGCAGAACGACCTATCCGTCCTCTTCTCCGTGGAGCCAGAGCCAGCCGGAACGGCTGGAAGCGTGAAGCTGGTATCGAGGTTCCTAGACCAGACCTTCATCGTGGGCAGCGGGGGGGACATACTGTCCGACTTCAGGATCGAAGAACTCCTGCGCTTCCACAGGGAGAGGAAGGCGGACGTGACGATAGCCCTGACAAAGGTGGATGACCCATCGCAGTTCGGCATAGTCGAGACGGAGGACGGGAGGATCGTCAGGTTCCTGGAGAAGCCCTCGAGGGAGGAGACCTTCTCGAACACGATAAACGCCGGCATGTACGTGATAGAGCCGAAGATACTCGATGAGATACCCGACGGTGAGCCCTATGACTTCGCCAAGCAGCTGTTCCCCAGGCTCATAAAAGAGGGCTACAGCGTCATGGGATACGAGTGCCCCCGGCACCTGGCTGGACACGGGGGGGAGGCCACACGATATGATCAAGGCGAACCAGATGATGGTCAGCAAGTACGGTGCGGAGGTCTCCGGCGAGTCCGTGTCCGGCAGGGTCATAATCAAGACTGGCCTCCACCTCCTCGCCAACACCAGGATAAAGGGCCCTGCATACATAGGCGAGGGCGTCAAGATCGGGAGGAACAGCGTGATAGAGGCATCAGCGATCTATGACGGCACTGTGATCGGGGAAGGTGTGCAGGTGAGGAACTCGATCCTCATGGACAATGTCAGGGTACTTGACAGGACTACGGTGAGCGGCTCCGTAATCATGAGGAACACGACGATAGGGGGGGAAGAGTGCGAGATATCCGACAGCGTGCTCGCCCCCGCACCTGAACCTCCAGAGCAGGTCAAGGATTTACAACGTATCGCTCTCATCGGAAGTAGAGGAAGAGGAAAACAGCGATTAGTATTATGGCCAGTGCTATCATAGCGTATGTGATCTTCCTGTCATTGCTGAATATTATCGGCACCGGCCCTATCATGACCAGGCCACCGAAGGAGCTCTTCCTCTCCCTCTCACCCTCTTCCTGAGCCTCTTGGCCCAGCTGGTCTTCGAACCCGTACGGCTCGAACTCCACAGGCCTCCTCATGTATACGAAGGGGGGGGTAAGCATGAGGAGCACTATGCCCAGGAATATCAGGGCAAAGGGTATGAGGGCTATGGCCTGTGTGCTGTAAACTACCGGGAACACAACAAAAAGGGCAAAGTGGGCCAGGCCAAGGAAGGCCATCACGAAGTAGAGCACCACTCCTGCAACGATAAGGGCATATCCCGCTGCAAGTGTGGCCCTCATACGTCAATAAATTAACAAAGGGTATTTATATTTGATCAGAGGAAACCGGCCTTCTGGAGGATAAGGAGGTCCTCCGTGGTAAGCTGTTCCCCGTTCTTGAACTTGTCGAAGAGTGTCATGGCCTTCTTCTGGAGGTCGCTCTCCTTCTCCTTCTTCTTTGTCGTCCTTGCCTTGGTCTTCAGCGTGGATATTACCTTCTCAAGGTCCCTGAGGTCGTTCTTCGCCTGTATGAAGGCCTCGTGTTCCTTCTCCGACTCCTGGTTGTACTTCACAAACATCTCGTGGAACTGATCTGCCTGCTTCCTCGTCTCGTCCAGCTGCGCCAGGTCGTTCGTTATCTCTTCACTGAGTGCGTTGATCTTCTGCGATATCTCATCGATCTGCTTCTTCAGGGCCTCCCCCCATCTTCCTCTCGTTCTCAATCTTTTCCTGGAGGGCCCTGACGTTCTCGTTGTTCGCGAGTTCCTCCTCGCGGTCCTTCTTCATCTTCTTAATCTCGTTGGTCAGCCTCCTGATGGCCGCGACGACCTTCTGCTCGTCCTCCTTTGTAAGAGGCGTTGTCTGCTGCTTGGTCTCGAGTTTCTGGAGCTCCTTCTCCTTGGCCCTTATTTCCCTGATGTCCACGCTCTTCAGGTTCGCCTCTTCCCTTATCTTCTTGTACTCCTTCCTGAGCTCCGAGAGCGCTTGTAGTGCTCCTCCTTCTCCGCGCGCAGCTTCTGCACCTGTGCGATGAGCTCAGACTTCTGGTTCATCTTTGCCTTCACTGCCTCACGCATCTCACGTACCTTTGCGTTGAGCTCATCCCTCTTCTCCGCATACTCGTGGCTCTTCTGGGCAGCCTCGTCCCTCTTGCTAATGTGTTCCTCAACCAGTTTCCTTAAGTGCTCGCGTTTCTGTTCAAACTCTTCAAGAAGATCAGTCATAGGAACCCATCATCACAGAATTTAGTACCTGATTTTTGTATCCAATAAATATCTTTCGCAGTCCATGGAGTGTACAGTGGTGTGGAGCAATACCGGGCCCTTCCGGTCAACATAGTTACCACTTTTCACTCAAGCGAGTGGCAGGTGCAGCAAGCTGTGTCCATCTGGCCACTGCAGTGGAGAGTCCCTTCCCTAAGTTCATGTAAATTTTGTACCTTCATGTCATAATTCATGCTCTGATGTCAGTATTGCAGCATAGGTGTAAATTATTTTGCGTAATATAAAAATATAATAAACTTTCATAATATATAAATACAGAGAACACCATATATTTTTGGTGATCCCTTGACTCGGGAGTTAACCAAGATCGTAGTGCTAGCCATAGCGTTGCTGATGGTTGTGTCTGCAGCCTCCCTCCTTTTCGCAGGCTCACACGGAACAGTCCACAGCAATGCAGTCAACAGTTCTGGGCAGTCCTTCGCTGCTGTTCCTGGGACCGATGGCTTCTCACAGGCCAGCCAGATAACTGGCCAGTACTCGCTTGTGCCTGACCAGGCTGCAATGAATCCGAACGCGCAGGTAAGCATCGTTATCTCGTTCAAGCCGGCGAGCGGCTTCCAGAGCTTCCTTAACAACCTCTATAACCCATCGAGCCCCCCCATATACAGGCAGTATGTCACTGCGGCCCAGCTAGGTGACATGTTCGGCCTGAATCAGCAACTCTACTCTAAGCTGGCAGAATACTTCGAGGGTTACGGCCTCACCGTGTTCCCGAGCGCATCTAGGCTCACAATGACCGTTTCGGGCACAGTGGAGCAGATGGAGAGGGCCCTGAACACCAACATAGGGGCGTTCAAGTACAGTTACACCTCTACGGGGCTCTGGAACCCCCCCCTCTTTGGCAACGAGAGTGCTGTCAAGGGCAGCACAACGTACACGCCTGTGTTCTATGTATCCACATCTGACATCTCCCTGCCTAGCTTCATAACCCAGTATGTTTCGGGCATAAGTGGCCTCAATGGCATGATCGCACAGCCAGACCTCGCGCTCCCGTACGGCATATCGCCGAACATGACTGCGGTGCACTACCAGGGCAATATCACCCCCCCCGCCGGTCGGATGTGAAGTACATACCATCGCTGAACGACATACAGAACATAACATACGCGAACTACACGTGGATGCCTGCAGCTGAGGCACAGCAGGTGCTGTTCGTATCGGATGTTGGCAATTACCAGATCATATACCCGAGCACAATGCACATGCTCACCGGAGCGGAGTACCTGTGGAACGGCCAGGACACTCTGAACGGCGTTCCTGACATGGGACAGGGCATTACCGTGGCGGTGGTCGAAGTGGGCTTCCCCGTACTTCCCAGATATAGCCCAGTTCTCACAGCAGGTGTTCGGGAACCCCCCCAACCAGGTGCCTGACAGGGTTACCTATATAGGAGTTGGGATAAGCTCTCCGCTCCAGGGCTACATCGATGGCCTGATATGGGGCTGGACACTGGAGACCGAGCTAGACATGGAGTACATTGCAGCAATGGCACCCCTTGCCCACATTGATGTGGTCGCAGTGCCCAACCCTGAGTTCACGAGCTTCGACCAGGCCTACGCCTTCATAGCCCAGTACCTGACGCACGATGCCAACATCTCCATGATACCCCCCCCTGGCAACGTCGTATTCGGTGCACTCCAGGGTGCAACCAATGTGAGCATAGACAGCAACTCCTACGGTGCACCTGAGTGGGAGGCAGTCTTTGAAGGCTCACCGATGTATGTGACGATAGAGGACACCCTGCTCTCTGAACTAAACGCCGTGGGCGTGACCAACTTCTTCGCCGCAGGCGACGAAGGGTCAAACTCCATGGCCGCATCGCCCAGCATGCCGTCGCAGTCACCTGCAGCCACCTCGGTGGGCGGTGGCCAGACCACAGCAGCGGATAATGGTGTGGAGTACCCTGTGACTAACGTCATAGTGAACGACACATCCTTCTTCCCGCCAGTACAGATGTACGTTGCACAGGCAACATCCCTGGCAACCTACACCTACTGGTCCTACGGCGGAGGCCTCGGAGGGACATTCAAGGGTGAGGTCGGAGGCGGTTTCGGGCAGTCGGTGATGGAGCAGCAGCTTGGTACGAGGCGGGCATAGACGTGTATGAGGACGGTGCCCTCCTCGATCCCATAATATCTGGTGCGGCATCGTTCAACATGACAATATATGGGTTCGGCACATGGAACCTGTTCTACGGTGGCACATCTTTCGCAACGCCAATCTCTGCTGCTGAGTGGGCCCTCATAGAGGAGCAGGCCATGCTGCTGCCCAGCACGAACCCATACATGGGCAACATAAACTACCTACTGTTCGCAGTGCACAACGCATACGAGGCGAACGTGATGGGCGTAGTAAACCCGTTCGTGCCCATGCAGGACATCGGGCACAACTTCAGCTACGGGCCGGTGAACTCATACTCCTGGTACCTGTTCAACCTCTCGATAAGCCAGCCCGCTGATCCCACGCTGCCAGGCTGGTACGCCACGATATTCAACCCGGTTGACAGCGGTTGGACGTTCCTTGGAGGCCTCGGCATGCTCAACGCAGCGCTGATGTCTCAGGACCTCCTGGGCCGCACATCGCAGGCGGGCTACTCCATGCTGAACCCGTCTTTCGGCCTCATGCAGGTGACGCCTTCCGGCCTTGAGCCTTTCCACATGCTGACCGCCGGTCAGACATACACGTTCCAGATAGTGCTGGCGAACGGCGGAGTGGCTGGGAGCAACTACAGGGTCATTGCGTACAGCGGCGGTCAGACCGAGATGATAACCCCCCCATCGCAGAACGGGACGTTCACATACACGCCCTCATTCACACAGCCACAGATAAACGCAAACCTGACCGAGATGGGCTACTTCTACATCACAGTGGCGCACTCACCTGCCCAGGTACCTGCGTGGTACTTCCAGCAGTTCGGTGTGGCGCTGCCCAATGCAACTGGGCAGCTGGAACTGACCGTAACGAACCCTGAGGCATTGCCGAGAACTCATCGGTAGAGGTGCCAATGTTCACAACGGGCGAGACAGGATTCTACAACACATACGGACTCGGACCCGGTGAGGTCATGCTTAACGGCCAGCCGGTGACGAGCGCAGTTGTGAGCGAGATCTCTGTGAACCTCAGCGAGTTCGTGATCGAGGACCCAACCGTGCCTCTCGCCTCCTACGCTCCCGGAGTGACTGTTGGCCACTTCCTCACAGACGGCAGGGGGGGCAACTTCAACTTCTGGATAGATGCGCTGCTCGCAGAGAACAACGGCCCGCTTTACACACAGGTGGTTCAGCTCGTTGCAACATACAGGGGGCCTGACATCTAACGTTGTCACCGTTTACATCGAACCCCCCCAGGCCGGTGACTTCATACCCTCCGTGCACCTCGCCTCCAACAACACAGCATTGGTCGGTGACATTACGTTTGCAGGCATGAAGTACGTGAACTACGTGAACGTCTCCATAGGCAACATGAGCGGCCAGTATGTGAACGTAACATACCCACCGCTCTTCTACAACTCACAGGTGGGCGAGAACTACAGCGGCGTTTCCAACGGCGTCATACCAATAGATTTCACCAAGCTTCCGCCTGCGGGCCAGCCCATTAACCTCACAATGGTGGCGTCGGGCTTCAATGACCTCACACTATCGTTCTCCTTCTTCGGTTTCACCTTCCAGATAGTGGACAACCAGAAACCCATCGTGTGGGAGTACCAGATAACAATACCGAATCCCGGAATGGACCCAGAGGCCAGCATGGTGCCATCGCACGTAGCCTTGTTACTGGAGATGTGAACATCTCGTATAGTGGGTCCTGGGCCAGCGGGAGCGGAGCGGTCGGAGTGCTGACGCTGTCCAGCGCCTCCGGTAGCCAGGTCCTGATGAGGACAAATGAACTCACAGGAACATTCGACTGGAACACCTCTGCCCTCATGGACGGCTTCTACACGCTCACCTTCACAGTGGAAACGCCCACCGGCCTGAGCACATCCTCTTCATACCTCTTTTACGTAGACAACGAACAGGCGAAGCTCACCTCAGATCTGAACAATGTGGAGGCCCAGTATGCCAGCGCGATCCAGACCATAGACATGCTGAAGGCAGCCCTGCAGTCAAGCCAGCAGGCAAACCAGAAGCTTTCAGCACTTCTCTCGCAGGCAAACTCAACAGTGGAGCAGCTGAGGGCATCGGTGGCATCCCTCGAATCGGAATACAACCAGAGCGTGGCGTCCCTGAAGCAGGCCCAGGTACAGCTCAGTGCATATCAGCAGGAGGACTCGCAGTACGCGTCAGAGGTGTCCCTGATGCAGTCACAGATCGCGTACTACCAGAACCTGACCGCCAAGCAGGAGCAGCAGATCATGTCGCTGGAGGGCCAGGTCGCCCAGCTGCAGTCTGAGCTCAGCCAGTACCAGCAGGCACAGCACCCAGGCTACCTGACATCTGTGGACGGCTGGGTGGGCGTGGCAGCCATATCTGCCTCTCTGGTCGCACTCGGCCTAGGAATATACTTCGGTGTGGAGAGGAGGAAGAGGTGAGCCACCCCTCCTTTTAGTTTTTTAAGAAACCATTTTTGTGCACTTCAACCCATTCACCTTTTCTGCAGGGCCCGGAAAGATCTTGGCTGCAGTAATTCGCACCCTTTGGAAATACCGTGCGAGATGGGGGGGGCCAGCGGGTCGCTCACGGAAGCCAGAGTGATTCCGCTCTCTCAGGTTTTGAACGCCACGGAATTAGTCCCATGCGCATCTGGACTAAGCGCTTAGGTGGAAACATTATATTATAAGCACATATTTATCTGTTCGGTGATAAGAAATGGCGTTCATAGATGACCTTGCCCTGGAGCTGTTCACCCTCGCTCTGGTTGGCGTGCTCGCCATATACATGACGGGCATGACGTACCTTCAGTACAGGCGCTCCAGGAACGCGGATGTTGAGTCCGCCCTCTACCCAGCTTCTTCCCGCTGCTCGTGCTGGGCCTATTCATAACCGTAATGGGTATCTACGGCGAGATGACATGGCCACTGCCGGGCAGTTACAACATACTCTTCTACGACCCCCCCTACACGCTCCTGGGCCTCATAATAATAGGCATGGCCATTGCGATATACATGAAGCAAAAGCTGCAGTACGTTGGCATAATAGCACTGTTCGCAGGCCTCATGGCCATATACTACGGCTACAACGCATACCTTGACCACATGACATCGAGCCCGATCGCCATGCTGGGCCTCTACCTGGCATTCGGCATCGCAGGTGTCCTGACATTCCCGACCACTCTCATATACGACTCCCTCCCGGGAAAGCAGAACGTCTCGAAGGGATGGACCGTCGTCCTCGTCCTCTTCTGGCTTGCACTGGTCGTGGCTTCTGTCCTCGCGGCTGTAACCGGAATACTTGCAGTGCCGCAGCACCTCCTGGCGCCACCGTGAAGATACCGTGGCATCTGCGGAACTGTGTGGAACAATTTTATTGAAATAAAAAATATTTATTTTGGAAGCCCTCAATCTTATGGGCATCCTACAGTGAGAACTTCCCCCGGGACCTTCGGGAACGGGTGCACGTCGTCTATCCTCTTGAAGCCGCATATGTAGCGCACGAGCCTCTCTATGCCTATGCCGAAGCCCGCAGAGGGCGGAAGGCCACGCCTGGCGAACTCTATGTACACTTGAACTGCTCCTCGGTCTGCCCCCCCTTCTTCTTTATCCTCTCAAGTATCCTGTCCAGCTGGTATTCCCTCTCACCACCAGACAGCGCTTCCTGGAAGCCCTCCGGATAGATAAGGTCCATGTCAACCAGTATCCCGGGCCTGGAGGGGGGGTCCTCCCTGTCGTAGAACTCCCTGGCCTGCAGTGGTATGTCTATTATCCAGAACATGTCCTTCTCCTTCCTTGACAGCACAGCCTCGAAGTCCTTCCCGTACTCCTTCTCTGCCTCCAGGTACTGGTAGCGCCTGAATGGCTTTCTGGGTACCTCGAGCTTCCTCCCCCCCAGTTTCCTCAGGTCGTCCGCGTGCTTCTCCTTCACCTTGCTGACCAGCTCGACCATGAGGTCTTCGACCAGGGACATCATCTGCTCCCTTGTGGCCCCCCCCTTGCCTCCACATCGATCTGGGTGAACTCGCTCAGGTGCCTCCCCCCCGTCTCTGCCTTGTCGGGGGGGGTCTCTATCCTTATGTTCGGGGAGAAGGTGAATATCTTGTCAAAGTGCGAGACGAGGAGGTGCTTGTGGAATATCATGCTCTTCGTCAGGGCGTATTTTTCGTCATAGTACGTTATGTAGGGATCGTAAACGGGATGGTTCAGGGGGGGTCTGTGAGGGGGGGAGAGATAATAACAGGCGGCACCTCGATGAAGCCTCTGGACCTGAAGAAGTCCCCCCCAGGATCTGCCTCACCGTGGTGTGTACCCTAAGCGCTATGGCCAGCCTCTCGTCGGACAGATGCTCGTTGGTGTAAGATACTACATCGTAGGTCTGCATAATGTCAGATCGGAGCATCCAATATTAACATTCGTTTCCAGAATGAGAATAATCGTCAATTATTCCATGCTACGGCGGGATTTTTAGACGTAATGTCTAAATACTATCGGCATATACATGCGGGATGGAACTGGACGACAAGGACTGGAAGATACTCAGCTACCTCTCGGAGAGGGGGCAGGGAAAAGATATCCGACATATCGAACGCCATAGGCATCCCAAGGGTGACAGTTTACGAGAGGATGCAGAACCTGGTCAGGGAGGGCGTGATCCAGAGGTTCACATTCATACCGAACTACAAGCTCATAGGCTCCCGGTGACCGCATACATATTCGTAGAGTTCGACCCCCCCAGCGAGAAGGTCACGCAGCGGGAGCTGGCAAAGAGGGTTGCCCAGATGCCGGAGGTGGAGGAGGTGCATATAGTCACAGGTGAGTGGGACCTCCTCCTCAAGGTCAGGGCACCGTCCATGGAGGACATAGGCAACTTCGTCCTCGACAGGCTCAGGGAAACAAAGGGTATTGCGAAGACGGAGACAATAACGATATTCTCTACGGTTAAGGAGTGGAACCCCCTGAGGAGGGTTAATCGGCAAGGTTCTCAAGAATGAGCTCTGCTATGTCCTTCACCTCTATCCTGCCCTCGCTGTTGGAGGTCCTGACCGCGTCCTCAAGCATGGGCATGCAGAAGGGACAGGCAACAGCGAGCCTCTTAGCACCAGTGGACATGGCCTGCTCCAGCCTTATCTGGCTTATCTTCCTCTGTGACTGCACCTTGTACCAGTAGTTGCCCCCCCCACCCGCACCACAGCACATACTCCTCTCCCGCGACCTCTCCATCTCCACCAGCCTTGAGGTGCTCTGCACTATGTTCCTGGGCTTCTCGAACTCCCTGTTTATCCTCCCGAGGTAGCACGGGTCGTGGTAAGTCGTGACTACCTCGCTGTTCTTCACCTTCAGCCTACCGCTCTCTATGAGTGAGGAGAGGAACTGTGAGTGGTGGTACACCTCGGCCTTCAGGCCAAGTTCCGGGTACTCGTTCCTGAAGGTGTTGTAGCAGTGCGGGCACGCTGTCACTATCTTCTTCACCCCCCCGTACCGGTTGAATGTGTCGATGTTCTGCAGGGCCAACTCCTGGAACCTACCCTCCTCTCCCATCCTCCTTGCAGTTTCGCCCGTGCATGCCTCTTCCGACCCGAGGATGCCGAAGCTAACGCCTGCCTTTTTAAGGAGCTCTATGATCGCCCTTGCTGTCTTGTTGTCCCTGGGATCGAATGCCCCCCCCATGCAGCCTACCCAGTAGAGCACCTCCTGCGACCCGTCAAACTTCGGTGCGAACTGCAGCATAGCATCCCTGTCCGAGGGCGGGTTCCGAAGGGGGGGTTGCGCGTGTTAGTGAGATTGTTGAAGTACGCCTGCATGTCCTTGCCTGTCCTGTTCTCCATGACAAGGTTCCTCCTGGTCTCCATGATGAAGGAGTGTGGGTCTATGAGCACAGGGCACTCCTCCACACAGGCCTGGCACGTCGTGCAGGACCAGGTGGCGTTCTCGGAGAGCACAACTTGTGTCATTTCACCGTCTGAGGTGTAGTTCGCCTTTATATTCTGGACAACGAGCCTGGGAGTGAGGTCGGTACCTGACATCACGGCCGGGCAGGCCCTCTCGCACCGCCCGCAGTTGGTGCATGCAAGGGCCTCCGCCTTCTTGAGTTTCGGGAGCTCGCTTATCTTCTTCACGCCTATGGATATGTCGAAGTTTCCGGAGGCCATGAGTTCAGTGAGAAGGAAAGGCGTGGTCATGGCGCCCCCCTCACCCTGGGCCTCTTCGCGCCTATGAGTATTAGTGACATGACCATGTGCGACAGCTTCGAGAAGGGCAGGTACACAGCCAGTGCGAAGGCTGTTAGCACATGGGCCATCCAGAGAGACCTGTAGAGGACGATTGCAGTGGTGTATGGAAGGCCGGAATAGACGTAGCTGAGCGGGTACTCAACGAACCTGAACACATCGAAGCCCTCCCTGAAGGCGTATATCTTCAGGGCCCCCCAGGAAGAAGCCCTCCAGGTCAAGGGCCAGGAGTGCCAGGAGGATTATGTAGTCTTGCTCCGTTGTCTCGAGCATCACCTTACCCCTGCCCCTCCTTACCAGGCCCATGAGGGTGCCGGCCAGCAGCATGACGCCCCCCCGAGGTTGGCCCAGAACTCAAAGTTCAGGTAAAAGCCACCGTTCAGTATGCCGTGGTGCGCGACCGGCTTCACAATGTCGTGGGACAGGAAGATGAGGGCGGTCGCTATGAACAGTATCAGGATACCGTAGGATATCAGTACGTGCATGGTGCCGGCGTAACGGTTCTTCACGTTTTTCCTGTGGAAGAAGCCGTAAACGAAGACCCTGGAGAGGAAACCCCTCCAGTCTGACCTGAAGTATGAAAGCGCCATGCCCAGGGTTATCCCTGCCCTCCTGTAGATCAGGTACCACGATACGAGGACAAAGGCGAGGGCCGCGAATGAGAGCACATAGTCCACTATGAGTTCAGACTCCGGTATGAAGAGGAGAGTGGGGCTAGTCACAACTGTCATGCAGTGATCACCGTGGCCAGGTATGGTCAGGTACTGGCCACTATCTTCATTGAGAGTTTAGATAAATATTCTTTCCTGCCCTCCATTTGTACGCTTCCCAGTTTCAGGCCTTGAGCACATGCGAGGCCTGTGGAGGCGATACAGGATACCATGTGGCTTGCCACCAGCATTTCTGTCCCAAGAACAGGAAAGTGTGCCATGGACTGGCCCTGAGGGGAAAAGGGCCCACCCTGCACCGGGGGGCGTTCACTGCCCGGAGAAGTCGTCGAGGCTCGTCGACCTGAGGGTGTGCCTGCTCTCCTTCCACTGCACCCTCACCCTCACCCCCCCTCGCGCCTGCACCTCTCCACTATCCATGATGAAATCTCACTGTACCACTTACCGCCGGGCTCCACGCTCAATCCACCGAAGACCCTGCTCATCTCCATGTCCGAGAGCCTGTGCCTGTTGTATCTATCGAAGAAGATCTCGGAGTTGGTCTCTGCTGCCAGCCCTATGATCCTCTCCGCCTCCTCCCTGCTGTCGTTGTATCCCCTTATTATTGGCCCGTAGAATATCCATGTCCGTATCCCGTTCCTGGCCAGTTCCCTGAGCGCCCGGGCCCTGGCCTCAGGGGGGGACGGGGGGGTCTTCCTCTCCACCCTGAGGGCCGCCTCCATATCCAGGGTCGTTATGGTCAGGCCAACATCGACCATGTCCCTGTGTGCCTTCAGGAGGTCCAGGTCTCTGAGCACGAGAGGTGACTTGGTCTGTATGGTTGTGTAGAACCCGTTCCTGAGCAGTACCTCCTCGCACCCCCTGGAAAGCCTGAACTTGGCCTCCACAGCCTGGTAAGGATCTGTTATGGTGCCCAGGGCCACTATCCCTCTCCTCTTCCCCCTTTATCTCCGCCTCCAGTAGGCTCACGATGTTCTTCCTGACTATCACGAAGTCCCCCCATGCCGCACCATCCGGGAAGCGCGTCATATCCATGGCGTAGCAGTAGGCGCAGGCGTGCTGGCAGCCAAGGTACGGGTTCAGCGCATAGTCGTTCTCGGGCATCCCGGAGCGTGAGAGTGCCCTCCTGGCCTCAGCCTCGATCACCATCATGCATGTCACCCATGAAGTGGTCAAGCGTCACCGAACGCAGGGCCTTGACCACATGTGACCTGGAGACCCACTTCTCAAGCGGTACCCTCATCCCGATGCTTGCGTGCCGGAGCGCCTCTGCCAGTGAGGAGAACCTCTCCGGCTTGGATCTGAACATCTCCCTCAGGTTCTCCCTGACGTACCACACCCCCACGGGCAGGTTGAAGCTGGGATAGATCTCCCTCCACAGGATGGGCGCTGCCTGCCTCCTCACAGCGTCGAGGTACTCGGCACAGCGAGCCTCGCCGCGTAGTAGCACCCACCTATGTCAGGGTAGGTGTCACGCCCCCGGTAATCCTCGTAATCGATCATGACCTCCGGGTTCGTTCCCCCAGAGATTCCATGTGCTCCCTGGGAACCAGGCCTCGCCCCCACTCGTACCTCCATGTTGAAGGTGCGAGTATGCCCACAAAGAGGTTGCCAGGCGTCTCCCTCCTGAAGACCAGGAACTCCCCGAGCTCGCTGTAACCCTTTATCCTCCTTACAAGGGCATCTGAGAGTGTGCTGTCAACAGCGGTGATGGCCCACCTTGTCGGCACTAGTCTTCTCCTCCTGCCCGTGCCGAGGGCACCCACGCTGAGAGCCCTGGTCAGCTGGCTGACCGTGACACCGCTCCTGTAGAGCGATGACATGGCCTCACTGGCCAGTAGATCGGTGTCGTAGAAGGCCTTCTCTACCCTCTGGTCCGCCTTAGATTCTGATATGGCGATCTTTTGCAGGGGTGCAGAGGGGGGGCCCATGGGAGGCGTGTCCTCACTCAGCCTCACACTCCTCTCGCTGAACGGCTTCGAGACCCTCATGTCGATCTCCACAGGCCTGGAGGAGATGGCCATGACCTGTATCTCCTGCATCGTGTAGTCCGGGTTTGCCACTGAAACGTCCCTCACCTGCATGCCGCCCCGGAGCAGGGATAGCCTCATGGAGAGGAACTCCTCCATGTCCATGGAGAGCCACCTGCCGGAATCTTCGTAGAGCATTGTGTCCCCCCACGACCGGAGGGGGGGCCGATGGGTAAACCCTCACCTTGGGGGGGTAGCTGTGCCGGCCCACGAACACAGACGGTGGCGACGACCCGTATACCTCGTTCCCTGTCACGCTCGTAACCCTGGGCTTCAGTGTGTTGGCCACCTCGATGGGGGGGCAGAACGTCAGGCCGCACAGCAGCTTCCCTCCCCCCCTGCACACCATGCAGAGCTGGGGGGGAGGGATCTTCATCCCCCCCACCTTCACGTCCACGGTTAAAGAGCCATTCCACTTATAAATAGGTTGGTCTTACACGCAGGCTCAGAGTTCGGGCATGTCAGGGCAGATATGGCCTTTGGCCACAGTCCCGGGCTGAAACGACCTCTGAATGGCCCGCATCACATTTATTATGGCCAAAACCTATACAATCTGGCCAGGGGGGGTAAATAGGCGTTTGAACATAATAAGGAAGGAATCGCAGGCTGTCTCAATATTCGGGGGGGACGCGGGATCTGATCAAAAGGTGATGGGGGGGAGTGGTGGCTATGACATAGTACGTGAAACGATCTCGCAGGTCAGCGAATCCCTGGCCGGCAAGACAAGGAGAAAGGCATTCTGGGTTGTCGCCAGGGTCCAGGAGGACATGAACCCTCTCATGCTCCATTTCTGCAGGGAGCTCCTCTCCGCTGGCATAACGCCAGTCTACACTAGGGACTTCTCCGAGGCCTTTTCCGTCGACGGCAAATATGCCTTATTTTCCAGGTACCGGGTGGTCAGGCCGGGGCCAGGCTGGTGCGGCATGTGTTCGACTCGGAATCCAAGCTGCCGGTGCCAGCTGTCTTCTTCTCCACCCAGGACGTGTGGGCCAGGGCCTTCTCTGCAAACCTCCTGTACACCTCAAGGCCCTCAGGAAGGGACAGGCGGTACCTTTACCTCCGCATAGCATCAATCCTGTTTGTCACCTCAATAGTCCTGACGGTGGCCCTGCACTTCTTCCTCCAGCTTTCAAGCGGCCGCCTGCAGTCAAGGGTCTCGTCTGTATCGGATATACTCTCCGTGGGCTTCTTCCTCATCGACCTCACTGCGTATTACCTTATGAGCTATTCCATAAGCCTGCTGAGCAGGACGAAGCTCCTCGTGTTCCTCCTCTCCATGCCCGTGTTCGTCATAGTCGTCCTCCAGATCCCGCTGACAATACTGGGCCTCAACGTGCCCCCTGCCACCCGTTATGTTCATAGAGCCATTCCAGTCTCTACCGCTTGTCTTCTTTGTATTCTACACCCTGATCGCCATCACGCTCACAGGCGGGAGGTCATGGGTAATGCCCGTCGCTGCGCTCATCATATATGCCGGCGCAATTACGGCTGTCAGTGGAAACTACATCCTCTTGCCCGCGCTCTCCATAAGGCACTTGGTCAACGTGTCCTCATCGATACACGGCATGCTACAGCTGGTAACGGTGCTTGTGGCCACCGTTGTGACAACCTTCCTCCTTGTGTTCTCCATGGTCAGGCAGGGGGAGGCCGCGCGCCCCCCCAGGACGGGCAGTGCACCATGACCGCTATGGAGTGTCTATGCAAAATATTCAACTAGAATAAAAGCACAATGTAAAATACTCATATAAAACCGGAAAAAGTGATCGTGAGGGTCCCGGGGATCACTGAATTGAGAAAAATATACATGCAGGGGGGGCATTTTTCAGTAGGCTGAACGATAGATTAGAATATACAGAGTGCATACGTACACGTGAAACCGGAATACGCAAAGGTATACATCCCAGGCGGTGAGAATTATGCCCACATAAAGAAGACGCTCAGGAGCAGGGCGCTCTTCACTGTGTGCGAGGAGGCCAGGTGCCCCCCCAACATCGCGGAGTGCTGGGACAGCGGCACCGCCACCTTCATGATCATGGGCGGCATCTGCACCAGGGGATGCCGCTTCTGTTCCGTGACGCACGGACACCCCCCCATGCCACTTGACCCCCCCGATGAGCCCAGGAAGGTGTACGAGAGTGTCATTGCCATGGGCCTTGACTATGTCGTCATAACTTCTGTGGACAGGGACGACCTGCCTGACCAGGGCGCATCGCACTTCGCGAGTGTCATAAGGGAGGTGAAGAAGACCGGTGCAGTGGTTGAAGTCCTGATACCAGACTTCCAGGGGGGGAGGGAGGATCTCCTGGACATCGTGATCGATGCGCAGCCGTCCGTGATCGCGCATAACATAGAGACCGTGGAACGCCTCACTCCTTCAGTGCGTGACAGGAGGGCATCATACAGGCAGTCTCTCCACGTGCTCCGCTACATCAAGGAGAGGTCGGGCATAACCACGAAGTCGTCTATAATGCTTGGCCTGGGAGAGACAGATGAGGAGGTTGAAAGGGCCCTGGACGACCTCCGCCAGGCGGGTGTCGACATAGTGACCATAGGCCAGTACCTAAGGCCGAGCAGGAGGCAGATGCCCGTGGTGGAGTACAGCAGCATGGAGCGCTTCAGGAAAATGGAGAGGGTTGCGTATTCCAAGGGTTTCTCTTACGTTGCATCCGGGCCGCTGGTCCGCTCTTCATACAGGGCGGCAGAGGCCTGGGTATCCAGGAGGTATTGAACATGTCAGAGGTTGTGAGTGAGCAGGAGGAAAAGGAACTCTTCGTGAGGGCGTACAGCGCGATGGTCCTGGGGAGGACGCTGGACAAGAAGATAATGACTGCGCAGAGGCAGGGCCGTGTGGGCTTCTATGTGCCGTCGATGGGGGGGCAGGAGGCCACGCAGGCTGGCCTCGGCATGGCATTACGTCCAGAGGACAGGGTCTTCCAGTATTACAGGGACATCACCCTGATGATATACCGGGGTGTTGACATAGATATTATCCTAAACCAGATATTCGGGAACGCTAGGGACCTGGCAAAGGGGGGAGGCAGATGCCGAGCCACCTGATGGCCACCGAGGGCAACTTCTTCTCTGTCCCGAGCCCGGTGGGAACCAACCTGCCCCCCCTTGCTGTTGGCTCTGCCTATGCCAGGCGCTACAGGAAGCTTCCCGGCATAGTCGCAGCAACGTTCGGCGATGGGGGGGCATCGTCCACACCCGACTTCCACGCTGCAATGAACTTTGCCTCCGTCTACAACCTTCCAGTCCTCTTCGTCTGCGAGAACAACCGCTGGGCCATATCTCTTCCATACGAGAAGCAGTCGAAGGTAGAGGTATGGAAGAAGGCCGAGGCCTACGGCATGCCTGGTGCGAAGGTAGATGGCAACGACTTCATAAGGACATACAGGGTCTGCAGGGAGGCGGTCGAGTACGTGAGGTCCGGGAGGGGGGGGCCGTACCTGGTGGAGGCTGTCAGTTACAGGATGGGCCCGCACTCCACATCTGACGACCCGAGCAAGTACAGGGATAACGCCATTGAAGAGGGGGGGAGCGACCAGGACCCCCTTGTCATTGCGGAGAAGAGCCTCATAGCCTTAGGGTACATAACAAAAGAGAAGTCCGAAAAGCTATGGGAGGAGGCCAAGAAACTGGTCGACTCTAGGTTCGAGGAGCTTGAAAAGGTACCGGCCCCCCAGAGCCGAGGACGCTCTTCGATGACGTCTACAAGGAGATGACCTGGAACCTGAAGGAGGAGATGGAGGAGATACTATGATGATGAACATGGTTCAGGCCATAAACTCCACTCTGGACCAGAGGATGGCAGGCGATGACAGGATAGTGATACTGGGCGAGGATGTTGGCAGGGACGGCGGCGTCTTCAGGGTCACCGACGGGCTCCAGGCCAAGTACGGCCCTGAGAGGGTCATAGACACTCCACTGGCAGAGCTTGGCATCGTGGGAATGGCAATAGGCATGGCTCTGGAGGGCCTCAGGCCGGTGCCGGAGATACAGTTTCAGGACTTCATATACACTGCGTTCGACCAGATAGTGAACCAGATGGCCAAGATCAGGTACAGGACTGGCGGGGGGGCGAACAGTGTGCCCCCCCTGGTACTCAGGACGCCAGTTGGTGGAGGCATAAAGGGCGGGCTCTACCACTCACAGAGCGGCGAGTCATATTTCGTCCACACAGCCGGCCTCACGGTGGTGAGCCCATCGAACCCCTACGATGCGAAGGGCCTCCTTAACTCCTCGCTCGACCTCGACGACCCCGTGATCTTCCTGGAGCCCAAGCGCCTCTACAGGTCGCAGAAGGTGGAGGTGCCGGAGGAGGAGTTCAGGGTGCCACTGGGTAAGGCGGGTGTCCTCAACACTGGCGATGATGTGTCCATAATAACCTACGGCTCGATGGTTCCCACGGTCATGGCCACGGTGAAGGGGGGGGCAACATAAACGCGGACGTCATCGATCTCAGGACGCTGTGGCCCCTGGATATAGAGACGATCATATCGAGTGTGAAGAAGACTGGGAGGGTCGTGATAGTTCACGAGGCCCCCAGGACGTTGGGCCTCGGTGCAGAGGTCTCTGCCCTGATTGCGGAGAGGGCAATAGAGTACCTCTATGCACCGATAGTCAGGGTGACTGGGCCGGACACGCCGTTTCCATACAGGCTGGAGGACATCTACCTTCCAAACGAGAGGAGGATACTGGCAGCAATAAAGAGGGTAATGGAGTTCAGGTGACAGCATGTACGAGTTCAGGCTACCGGACATAGGGGGGGAAGGCGTATCTGAAGGTGAAATAGTGAAGTGGCACGTCAGGGAAGGAGACCGCATAAGGAAAGACCAGGACATGGTAGAGGTCATGACTGACAAGGTCACAGTCAAGATACCCTCTCCTATCGAAGGAGTGGTGAAATCGATAAAGTACCCTGAAGGCTCTGTGGTGAAGGTCGGCACAGTCCTCATAGAGATAAGCACGGAAGGCGAAGTGGCGTCTCCTAAGCCGGCGGAGGCAAAGGAGGCCCGTGAGGTGCCGGTGCAGGTACAGAGGCCAGCAGGGGGGGCCACCCGTGTCCTCGCCTCGCCAGCGGTGAGGCGCATCGCCCGGGAGAGGGGGGGCATAGACCTCACTGTGATCAAGGGATCGGGGGGGCCGAACGGCAGAGTGACACTTGACGACCTCAGGGCAGCGGAGAGTGCTAGGGCCACAAGAAGCGAGACTGCAAAAGTGAGCACTCAAATGGTTACTGCTGAGGAGGATCAGATCCTCGAAATAAGGGGGGGTCTCAGGCGCCTCATATTCGAGAAGATGTCCAAGGCCAAGAGTGAGATGCCCCCCCACTTCATGGTCAGCGAGAGGTTCGACGTGACCCACCTCAAAGCGATAATAGACGACCTCGGGAAGAGGGGCAGCAGGGTGACATACACGTCAATGTTCATAAAGGCAGTGAGCGTGGCCCTCAGGGACTACCCGTACCTGAACGCGATATACGACGAGGCGAACAGGAGGTACCTGCTGAAGAAGAGGTACAATATAGGCATGGCGGTTGACACGGAGCAGGGCCTCACAGTGGCCGTGGTGAAGGACGCTGACAGGAAGAGCATCATGCAGATAGCAAGCGAGGTCAGGGACCTAGCGGAGAGGGCAAGGAAGGGCCAGCTGACACTGGAGGAGGTGCAGGGATCAACTTTCACAGTATCGAATGTTGGCAGCATAGGTGGCCTCTTCTCCACACCCATAATAAACTACCCTGAGGTCGCAATACTTGCCATGCACAGGGCATTCCAGGAAGGAGAGCGCTTCTTCATGTACTGCTCTCTCTCCTGCGACCACAGGCTCATAGACGGTGCCATGGCCACAAGGTTCCTGATAAGGCTCAAAGAGCTCATAGAGAACCCGTACCTCTTCATGGTGGTCTGATGCCGGAATACGATGCGGTGATAATAGGCGCCGGGCCTGGGGGTTATGCTGCAGCCATAAGGCTCGGCCAGAAGGGCAAGAAGGTAGCCCTGGTTGAGAAGGACAGGATAGGCGGGGAGTGTCTTAACTACGGGTGCATACCGTCAAAGGCACTCATAGAGATGGCCAACTCGATCCACTACCTTAGATCGCTGCCTGGCGTTAGCCTCGACCTCAGGATCGACATGGAGAGGTGGCAGGAGTGGAAGTGGAACATGATCAGGCGCCTCACCGGCGGCGTCGAGGTACTATGCAGGTCATACGGCGTGGAGATCGTGCAGGGCGAGGCCAGGATAGTGGACAGGAACACTGTCACAGTGGGGGGGGAAGGACACTGTCGTGCAGCAACCTCATAATAGCAACAGGCTCCTCTCCTGTGAAGTTGAGGGGGGGAATGGAGTGGGCGATGCACAACAGGGAAGTCCTGGACATGAAGCGCATCCCTGAGAGCATAATCATAGTTGGCGGTGGCTACATAGGCATAGAGATCGGAACGGCACTTTCCAAGCTTGGGTCGTCTGTGACAATAGTGGAGATGATGCCTCTGTGCTACCTGGAGTGGACAGGGAGATCGTGAAGCTGGTGGAGAGGCGCCTATCTGAGCTCAGGGTGAACGTATACACAGGCAGGAAGGTCGCATCTGCGGTTAAGGAGGGCAGGGTGAAGGCCACGCTCGACGACGGAACGGTGCTGGAGGCAGAGGAACTCCTGGTCACTGTGGGCAGGACCCCCCCGAACACACAGGCTTCGGCCTCGAGAACCTGGGCCTCAGGATGGACGGCAAGTTCATATGGACGGACAGCAGGAAGAGGACTTCCGTGGACGGTGTATGGGCAATAGGCGACGTCACAACGGGCCCCATGCTGGCCCACAAAGCATATTATGAGGCCGATGTTGTTGCCGATAATATATGCGGAGTTGACACCGTGGTGGACTACAGAGCCATGCCCTTCGTGATATTCAGCGACCCCCCCGAGGTCGCCTACACTGGCGCTCTTGAGGGCAGGGCAACATCCATCCCGCTGGCCGCCAATGGCAGGTCGCTGGGCCTGAACGAGACCACAGGTGCTTACAGGCTCTACTTCGACGAGCAGGGGGGAACATCAACGGTGGAGCCATAGTGGCCCCCCCACATGCCTCGGAGATGATATCCGAAATATCGCTGGCTGTTGAGTCTGGCTCAACGCATGGACATAGGCCTGACGATACACCCGCACCCAACGGTCTCGGAGGGTATAAAGGAGAGTGCGGAGGAGCAGTATGGAAAGCCACTCCACTTCAAACCTCGCGGTTGACCTTGGCACAGTCGAATACAGTTACTGCCACTCCATCCAGAGAAACCTCGTCTCACTCAGGAAGGAGGGGGGGAGGGTCGGCAACACGATCCTCTTCTGCGATCATGATCCTCCAGTGTACACGATAGGCAGGAAGGCGGAAAGGTCGAACTACTCCGGCGTAGATGTGATAGAGGTGGAGCGGGGGAGGCGACGTGACGTACCACTGCAAAGACCAGATAGTGGCCTACTACGTCTTCAGCGTTATGCGTGAGGGGGAGGAGGGACGTTGGCCTCCTTATCAGATCCGTGGAGCAGTCGGTCATAGACGCCTGGAGGACCAGGGCATACATGCCTACAGGGGATCGGAACCGGGCATCTGGGTGTCAGGCAGGAAGGTTTGCTCCATAGGCCTTGCGATAGATGGGGGGGAAGTGAGCTTCCATGGCTCTGCACTGAACACATCGGAGGCTGCAATGAATGGATTCTACAGGATCAACCCCCCCTGCGGCCTCTCGCCATCCGTGATGGGCTGGGTTAGCGTGGACAGAAAGCTCTACATACAGTCAGTCATCAGGTCCCTGGGCCCCCCCATGTATGGCCCCTTCAGGCTTGTGGACAGGGAGGAGTTCCTCCAGGGCCTGGGCCTCAGTCCCCTTCCTTCCTGAACCTCCATATCCTCTCGGTTATCCCGAGCCTCCTGTTGCTTGCCAGTGCCATCATGAAGAGGAGCGAGGAGAGCCTGTTCAGGTACGCTAGTATGGTGCCTTCGAAGCCCAGCTCCGTCCTTAGTGAGACAGCGAGCCTCTCAAGCCTCCTCACGACCGTCCTGCATATGTGCAGGGAAGTTGCCTCCTCTGACCCGTCCGGCACCACGAATAGGTCGATCCTGCCTATCTCCTTCCTGTATTCCAGCGTCCTCTCCTCCAGCCAGTCAACCCTAGACCTGTCGATGTGCCTTCCGGCCCCCCTCGCTCGTTATTTCTTCTCCTATTGTGAACAGGTCTTCCTGAACCGTCCTGAGGTCCTGCCTGATATCTTCCCACCTGGTCTTGACCGTTGCGAAGCCTATGAACGATATTGTCTCGTCTATCGTTCCCTCAAGGTTTATCAGGGAAGAGGACTTTGCGACCCTCTTCCTCGACCCAGTGTCTGTCTCTCCCTGGTCTCCTCTCCTCGTGAACACGTTGGGGGGGTTAGGGTGGCCCCCCCTGTGATAACCTTTGCCTATGCGTACCTGCAGGACCATTTTCCCGTATACTATATAGTGTACACCAACTCTAAATACTCAAAGTGGCTATATAGGTGGATATAGAATATAGTGGATCACTTATTACCCTTAACAGTGATCACATACTGTAATGGAGTTAGGGTCAAGGGAGTTGCTTGATAAGTATGACAGGTCTGGCATAACCCGCCTCCACCTAAGGATGGTCTTCATATCCGGCATGGGCTTCCTGACAGACGCCTATGACCTTTTCGTCCTCAGCACGGCCCTGCCAATCCTGGTATCGTTTTTCGGAATAACGGCTTCGCACAACATCTTCAGCTCAGCCCAGGTCTCCTTCCTGGGGCTCCACATCTCATCTGTCACACTGGAGGAGGGCCTTCTTGGCTCCATCGCACTCTTCGGCGCTTTCATCGGTGCTTCGTATTCGGCAGGATGGCGGACAGGTTCGGGAGAAAGGTCATGTATGTTGTCGACCTGTCCATAATGACCGCATTTGCCCTCATTTCCGCTTTCTCAAGCAGTGTCCCCATGCTGATGGCCTCAAGGTTCTTCCTGGGCATGGGCATAGGTGGTGACTACCCTGTCAGTTCCACGCTCATGAGCGAGTACTCCGGCATAAGGCACAGGGGGGGCAAGCTGGTATCCATGGTATTTGCCATGCAGGGCTTCGGCCTCCTCCTGGGTGCCATGGTCGGTGTGCTTAGTGTGGCCTTCCTGCCCCTCGGTGTGGCTTGGAGGGTCATGCTGGGGGGGCAGGGGGGGCGGTACCGTCTGCGGCCGTAATATACTTCAGGTCAAAGGTTGACGAGACGCCCAGGTTCAGGGTAGTTTCGTCTGAGCGCCCCCGAGGCCAGGGAGAAGGTAAGGCTCAGCAGGTACTGGCTTCCAATACTCGGCACAGCGGGCAGCTGGTTTCTCTTCGACATGGCATTTTACGGGACATCTATAAACAACGGCCTCGTCCTCTCCTACCTGGGATACGGCACAGTCGTGGGCAACATAAGGGCCACTATACTGAACATAGCAATAGGCAACGCCCTCATCGCCTCTGTGTTCTCTGTGCCGGGGGGGTACTGGATCGCTGTGGGCACCATAGACAGGGTCGGCAGGAAGACGTTGCAGTGGCTCGGGTTCTCTGTGATGGCAGCTGTCTATTTCATCATTGCTACGCACTACAGGGGACTCTTGGACGCAATATACATGTTCATAGCGCTCTACGGTGTTTCATTCTTGTTCGGTAACATCGGGCCAAACACCACCACGTTCATACTCCCAACCGAGCTTTTCCCAACAGAGATAAGGACCACGGGGCACGGGATAGCCTCAGGATCTGCCAAGTTCGGCGCTGGCCTGTTCACGCTCATGCTTCCTTCCATAATGGCCTCCATGGGAGTTCCGAACCTCATGCTCATTCTTGGCTCCATATCTGTGGCAGGCATGGTACTGACGCTGTTCGCGATAAAGGAGACAAAGAACGAGAGGCTGGAGGAGACGTCGAGCCTTTCAGGTTACGGCATCCTTGCATATGGAAAGAGCACTGCCACGAAGACAGGCAAGAAATAACCAACAGTGCCTGTTCTCTGCATGGAATCTAAAGTTCCTCCAGAGACATGTTGAACTAGATCATTTCTCTTATGAAATGCACCCATAGTTTCTTTAAGGCAGGCAGTCCCTCATTCAAGATTCTGCCCGCTCTTAACTGAAAACACTTTCATAGTTGCAGCTCTACGCCAGGCAATACTGTTCTTAATACCTCTCTTTTTAAAATGGGATCTGGCGACGCGCACACCTAAGTACATATTAGTTTGGACTGTTATTAATATATTTCATGGTGTTAAAAAAATGGTCGGTTCCGATGACTGAGATTGAAAACCTCGACAACGCAGAACTTTCCTCAAGGCACTTCAGCTGGACTTTTATAGCCTCCCTTGGGGACTTCCTGGACGCTGGGATGTTCGCGGGCACAGGTATAACACTTGGGGGGCGATCTCGGCCCTCCTCCACTTCACCACCTTCGAGGACGGGCTGCCGGCACTGATCACGCTCCTGGGCACAGCATTCGGCGCGCTGGCGTTCGGGAGGCTCGGTGACCTATATGGCAGGAAGTACATCTATCAGGTCGATATGATAATATACGCAGTGGCATCGATACTCCTTGCCATCACCGGAGTCTTCCCGACACGCATGATCAACACCGTGTGGGCCATGATATTCTATGCACTCATAGGCATTGCAGTGGGCGCCGATGTCCCGACCTCCTGGAGCCTGATATCTGAGTTCGCCCCGAAGAGGAGCAGGGGGGGCAGGTTATTCTCCATAACGAATGTGATGTGGTACGTGGGCGTCCTCATCGAGCTTGGCATATCCATAGCCCTTGTGAACACAGGTATGGTGCTCTTCAGGGTCATATGGATACTCCTGGGCCTCGTTGCGATCTTCTCCTGGTTCATGAGGCGCAGGCTCGCAGAGTCCCCGAGGTTCCAGATAATGAAGGGTGAGAATGAGGAAGTGCGGAATACCCTGAAGCAGCTTGGGATCAACGCAACGGGTGCAGAGAGGAAGGAATCATACAGCAGGCACCAGTATGTGGAGCTCTTCACAAAATACGGCAGCTTTGTGGCCTTCGCATGGTTCCTGTACCTGATGTGGGGGGGCATCCCGGCATCGACTTACGGCGAATTCTTCCCTTACATATTCAACTCACTGCACCTTGTCTCCGCAAGGGCAACGTTCGCCTTCGAGGCAATATACTTCGGCAGTGCGATAGTCCCAGGTCTCCTGATATTCTACTTCCTCTCTGACAGGCTGAACGTGGGCCGTGTACCACTTTACCTGATAAGTGCGGCAATGTCCATGGTTTCATTCTACCTGCTCGTCTATCCTCCGTTCCTGAGGAACGTGGCCGTACTACTGGTGTCCTTCCTCCTGTTCGGAATAGGTCAGGGGGGGCTCGGTGTGTGGCCAATAACCAGGCTACTCTCGATAGAGCACTTCCCCACGAGCATAAGGGACTCTGGCCAGGGTTTCGTCTGGTTCACTATGCGTTTCGAGGCAGGCATATTCGGCCTGTTCACGCCGCTCATAGTGGGTGCGAACGGCCAGCATGTGGAGTACATTGGATGGATAGCGGGGGGGACGTTCTTCCTGCTTGCACTCATAGTGGTCGGGGGGGTCATGTCAAGGGTCGCGCCCTTCTATGTGAAGACAGAGGCAGATCCCTCGAGGAGACCTCCAGGGACAGTGAGGTGGTAGGCTGATATAGGCCCCCCCTTTAAAATTCGCCCTTCAATTTTTTCAGGCTCGCTCAGCTTTCTTTTACTGCGGTACCCATATTATCTGGGCATTTCCAGGCATTCGCTGGAAGTGCATGGCACCGGTTCCCCGCAGCGGTGTGCGCAGGAACGCCAACTGGATGGACGCGATCACGGTTCAGAGCTGCCGGTACTGAACTCCACAGGGGGGGGTTGGCGGCTCTGTTTTCCACCTTAAATTGGACTGGCTAAGCAATGTCGCCTTCCGGTGTGTCCGGATCGTACAGGGCGAAGAACCTCATGCCCTTCAGCATCCTGTAAGCCCTCAGGCACTCCCTGAGGTCCTCCGCAATCCCTATGGGCCTCATCGTCTCCACGTTCTTTCTCTTGAACGCCGCATCAGTGAAGGCGACCTCGCCGGCCGGCGTCCTTACCACGAAGATGACGCTCGACCTGTGGTGGCACCCGACCTGTATGGCCCTGATGCCGGGTACCAGCTCGCTATCCACATCCTCATAGATAACGAGGCGTTCACGGGCCTCGAACATTATGTAACTCAGGACTCCCGGCGGCATGAACAGATCCCTGTTCTTGATCTCAGCATCCTCCTGCGCCACCACATCCTCTACCCACCCACGTTTTGGTAGGAATATCCTGGCATTCCTGAACTCCGCCATCCTGCCAACGGTGTAGTCCTGTATGGGTGTGACGCTCAGGTTCCTTATCTCCTCCGGCCTGAAGCCTGCAGCACTGAGCATGGAAACAGAATCCCGTGCTTCGAAGACCGCCCTTTCGCCTGCAAAGAGTACCATCTCCCTGTTCCTCACGCTCAGGTCCTCAGGAAGGCCGGTGTTGATCAGAAAGTTCGTGGAATCGTTGTAGGCCAGCACCATGTGGAAGTGAAGCTCCTCCCAGGTGTCCCACCCCCTCATCCAAGTCACCTCAGGGCCCGGCACCTGGCACCTTCCCACCTTGAATATCTTCACGTGGAATGTGTCACTCGAAGTCATACTTCACTCCGAAGCCCGGTTCCCTGGAGAGGGTTATGAAGCCTCCATGCGGTTTCGGCAGGTTCACAGCATGCTGCTCCAGCCACTCCCTGTACTTTGTCAGGTACTCAGCCATGGGTGTGACGTGCACCGGTTCTGAGATTATGCAGTGGAGGTTGTATATGTTGCTGGTGTGCGGTATCACGACCGCACCAAAGGCCTCTGCGAGTGCGGCGACCTTCATCATTGGCGTGATTCCACCGACCCACAGGGCGTCGGGCTGGAGTATCCTGACACCTGACTGCAGGAGCCTCAGGAAATCGTACACGTGGTAGTGGTGCTCCCCCTGCAGAAATCCTTGTCCCTACCCTCCTCGTCAGGTACCTGTAACCCTCAAAATCATCAGGGAGGAGGGGGGGCTCCTCCATCCATGACAATTCGTACCTCTCCGCCCTGCTCAGCATCCTCTCGGCAAAGTTCACGTTCCACGACATCCAGGCGTCCGCGGCGAGTTCTATGTCATACCCTATGGCTTCCCTCACCGTCTTCAGGAGCTCCAGGTTCTTCTCCACACCGAAGGGGTCGGCTGGACCGGCTATGAACCTCATCTTCATCGCCCTGTAGCCCTCCTCCACGTAGCCCAGCGCCTCTTTCTCCAGTTCATCCTTTGGCAGGGGGTGGAGGTGGCTCGCATAGGCCCGTATCCTTTCCCTGGTTGGCCCTCCCAGGAGTGTGTACACCGGGACGGACAGGCTCCTGGCGAGCGCATCGTACATGAGGACATTGATGGCGCTCAGGGCATGCATGGCAAGGCCCGCCCTTCCAACGGGCAGTGTGTACCTGTAGAGCATGTCCCAGGTCGCCTTGATGTCGCTGGCCTCCCTCCCTTCAGGAGGTGCGATATTCCCATGGCAAAGTCAGCCACCTGCCTGGATACAGCCATGAGGCTGTAAGACCCGTCCTCCAGCCCCAGTCTCAGGAACGCAACTTCGTGCATCAGCGCAGCGTCCACCGGCGAGACCTCGCCCAGGAAATCCTTGTAAGGGTCTGTGGGCTTCACATAAGGATACACGGGCTGGGTGGCCCTCTCAACCCTCTCCACTGATAGGCCGCTGATCTTCAGGCCTGTGCTCTTGAGGCTCTCCATACTGACTTCAGGGGAATGCAAAAAATAAAGTGGCATCCATAAATGTTAGGAACACTTCAGTGTGTCCCGGACCTTCATCATGATCTTGCGCTCCGCCTTTCTCAGGTATTCCTCAACCGTCGCCTTGGACAGGCCAGTTACCCTGGTCAGGTCCTCGAGGTGTGCCCTCTTGGGTATGTCGTAGTACCCGCTGTCCAGCGCCTTCATGACGACCTCCCTCTCCTGGGGCGTGAGCACCATGGCAACTCCAACCATGGACCTGGGGTCGATCTCCCTGGAGACGAACCTCTTCACCTCTCCCAGCCTTTCCAGCCTGCTCCTTATGTCACTGACGAAATTTTTCTCTACCACTATGGATATGTTCTCAAGGCCCCCCCCTCAACCAGGTCCGTCCTCATAATAACTGGATAAGAGTTCAGTATGCCGGATACCATGCCGTGGAACCTCTCGCTTATGTTCAGCTTGAAGATCTCGTCGGTCACCCTCGAGACTGAGATGACATCGTAAAGTGTGTCGCTCTTCCTTATCGACCTTAGCAGGGGCCTCAGGTCGGACGAGTTTCTCAGCCGCAGCTGTATGATGCCGTATATGTTGTCCTTCTCAGGATCTGATCTCGTGTAGAGAGTTGTGATCTGTGCCTTGTATGACGCTATGAGGTTTGTCCAGCAGTCCTCGTGCGTGATGGTGAAGTTGATGATTGCGAACCCCTCGTCCTGTGGAATATTGAATCTCATATCCTCACATGTACACATGTTTTTGTTAAATATCTTTTCACCGGCATATACTACCCTATCCATACCTTTCTGTACGCAGAACTTTTATCTACAACCGATGTGCAGCCATGGACAGGGTAATACCCGCCATACCAACACTCTTCTCCGAGGACGGTGAGGTGGCCTGCGACTGTTACGGTGGGATTTTCTCCTGGCTCCGCGAGAACGGTGTGGGGAATGCTGCCATCCACATGATCGGAGGTGAGTACTACAAGCTGGCGGACCACGAACGCGTCCTCACGGCAAGGCATATTGCACGCACCTTCGGCACCAGCTTTTCAATTTACGTTAACGTATCCGCATCCTCGTACAACTCCTCCCTCAGGATCATGGGGGCTCTGGCAGGGTATAAGGTATCAGGTTACGTAGTGAACTCGCCCGTGCAGTCCCCCCCGCTTCGCAGCGAGGAAGAGAGAGTCTATGATATATCCATGAAAATCATTGAGCGCTCAGGCGCGCCCTTCATCCTCCAGGTCTACGGTTCAGTGCCACAGGGGAGCACTCTTGAAGGCATGCTGCGGACTGGCCGAATCTGTGCACTGAAGGTGGAGGCATCCCTGGGGAGGAGAGGAGGATCGCAGACCTCCTATCCAGCCGGGTGCCTCTCCTCTCAGGCAGGTTCGGCTCCTCATTCATCGAAGAGCTGGCTATGGGTTTCCATGGCTGCATGCCCGACCCACTGTCTGCACCGTTCCTCATGAGGGCCCTTGACCTCCACCTCTCTGGCAGGGACAGGGATGCCAGGGAAGTGCTCTCCGTCCTTTCAGTCTATCACAGCCTGCTGCTCCAGCACTTCGATTCCTTTCCATACCTGGTGAGGGAGGCCATGGCAGGTGCCGGCATAATAGAAAGGGCGGGTTTCAGGGAGCCCACAGTGTTCCTGACCGCGCTACGGTGGAAAGGGCCAGGTCTGAGGGGTACCGCCTGGTTAAGGCGGCAGATTCCCTCACTCGTTCCTGACCGGGTTGCGCAGTCTTCCTATCTTCGATATCTCTGCCTCCACCACATCGCCTGCCCTGAGGAAGTTCCTGTCAGTGAAGGCGGCGACCCCGGCCGGCGTCCCTGTAGAGATTATGTCGCCGGGCAGGAGCGTTATCCCCTGAGACAGGTAAGAGACCATCCTGTCTATCTTGAAGACCATCTCCCCCCGGTGGAAGCCTTCTGCCTGGTCTTCCCGTTGACCCTGAGCTCCATCTGCAGCGAATAGGGGGTCGCCTATTTCGTCCGAGGTCACCAGGACAGGGCCGGTGGGTGCAGCCATGTCCATGGCCTTGCCCATCACCCAGTTGTGGCCCAGTGGGGGGCGGGCTCTTAAGGTCCTTCCCTAGCTGGTAGTCCCTGAAACTCACATCGTTGAGCACCATGTAGCCGAACACGCTGTCCATGGCCTCCCTCTCGCTCACGTACTTGCTCCTCTTCCCTATCACAAGGGCCAATTCTATCTCGTAGTCCACCATGCTGGACGATCTCGGTATCACTATGGGGTCTTCCGGGCCGGATATGCAGCTGGGGAACTTTGTGAAGAAGAACGGGTCTTCCATGCCTTTGAAGGACTGCTCGTTTGCGTGCGTCTTGTAGTTTATCGCTGCCAGTATCACCTTGTCAGGGCCCTGGACCGGGGGCCTGCATGGCCGGGCTACCATCGATCCTGAAGCCTTCGCTGTGCTCGATGATGACTTCCCTAAGCCTGCCGTCTAGCTGCACAACGTCCTTCACTGAGCGTATGTGTCCTTTGATGCCCAGGTCCCTGGCGGCATCGCTGATGCTGTATAGCTCTCCCCCCTTCACAATGACGGCTTCACTCTTCCCCCCCTTCACTCTCACTGTACCAAGTTTCAAGCCTATCCCTCCACTCTCAGCACGGTCTTGGAGACATCTGCGTCTTCGGCAAGCATTCTCCTGAATGCATCCTGGCCGTTCTCAAGGGCCTCTACCCTGTACCAGGAACTTTCCCTGAGGACCGTGCCACGGTTGATCATATCAACTGCCCTACTAAAGTCTTCGTCAGAGTAGCAGAAGGAGCCGGAGATGCTGACCTCGTCCCTGACGATGGAGTTGCCGTTCACCTCCGCCTTTGGCTCATGGAGGCCCAGGAACACGACGGTGCCACCCCCCCTCCTGACCCTCTCTACGGCCATCCTCCTCGTTGAGGAGAAGCCAACGGCGTCTATGGCCACGTCGAAGTCCCTGTCCTGGAGGGCCTCTGGCGGCAGTGAGAGGTCTGCGCCCCCCCATTCCCTGGCTATCATGGCCCTCTTTGCGTTCTTCTCCACCACAGCAACAATGTCAGCGCCGGCCTTCCTGGCCAGCTCGAGAGCGAAGAGGCCTATTGTACCGGCCCCCCCTATTATGAGAACTCGGTCCCCCCCAGGCTCGATCCCGCTCTTCCTCACGGCCCTGAGGGCTGTTGCCAGGGGGGGTTCGCTGAAGGAGCCGTTCAGAGTGTCCCTGACCCTGTAGACGGAATAGGCAGGCACATCGACGGTCTCCGCGAAGCCACCCGGGTAGTTCACCCCTATTATCTCCCTCTCAATGCACAGGTTCCTCAGGCCAGAGCGGCAGTACCTGCACTTCCCGCAGGATACGAGGGGGTTCACAGCCACCTTCTGTCCTACGAGTGACCTGTCCACACTGCCAGAGACCTCAACCACCTCGCCCGCGAACTCATGGCCCATCACGGACGGCGGCTCCTCAGCTCGTTCTGTCCTAGGAACGCCGATAGTTCAGAACCGCAGATACCGCAGAACTCCGAGCGCACCCGGACCCAGCCATCACGGAGGGGCGGGGGGGTCTCAAGTCCCCCCCGCACCTCCATCTTCCCTATGTCTGTCCATACGAGAGACCTATTCATGCGAAACACTCCTCCACTTTATGTATTCCAGCACCCTCGGTATGTCTATCCCAACAGGGCAGACATCCCTGCAGCCCCCGGAGTGTGTGCAGAGGTTTGCCTGCCTGTAGTCACCTTTAATAATGGCGGACCACATCGCGCCCATGGGGGGGCCGCCGTAAGGCGGGTCTCCCCCAGGATGCACCCATCACCCTGTAGACTGGGCAGGAGAAGTAGCACCTCCCGCACTTTATGCACAGGAGGGCCTCCCTCAGTCCCGGGTCCCTGTTTGCCATGCTCCTCCCGTTGTCCAGCAGTATCACATGGAACTCCCTGGGCCCTGTGGCAGGCGAGACCCTCTTGAGCTCTATGTCCGCAGTTGAACTTGGCCCGGAGCTTATGTTTATGTAACTGGGCGGGTACAGGCCACCGTACGCCGCCTGCACTATCAGCTCCTTCATTGCATCGTGCAGCGTGGGCACGATCTTGTCTATTCCCGTGATGGCTATGTGCACCTCGGGCACAACAGTATCCATCCTTATGTTGCCCTCGTTCTCGAGTAGCGCCACCGACCCGGTATCGGCCGCAACCGCGTTGGCGCCTGTGATGCCGACCTGCGCCTTCATGTACTTCTCCATAAGGAAGCTGCGGACGGCCGCCACCATCTCCTCGTGCGTGGAACCAGAGTTCACAGCTCCGTTGAGGAACCTGTTCAGCAGATCTCCCACCGCCTCCTTGGGCATGTGGAGCGCGGGGGGGAAGACTATGTGTGCCGGCGGCTCGCCAGTGAGCTGTATAAGGTACTCTCCCAGGTCGGTCTCCCAGGCATCCAGCCCCCTAGAGACAAGGTGCTCCCGGAGTCCGACCTCGTAGGCGACGTTGCTCTTCGAAAACACGACCCTCTTCCTTTCTCCTATTATATCGTCAACGATCTTCCTGGCCTCTTCAGCGTCCCTGGCCAGGTAGGCCCTCCCGCCAGTCCTCTCCACAGCCCTGATAGTCTTCTGCACGTAATCATCCAGGTGCTCCAGTACCGCGAGCTTCGTTTCCCTGATCTCCCTTGCCAGGTCCAGTATGTACGGGTTCTCGCTCAGTATCTGCTCCACCCTTGGTATATTGTTCTGGAGCGCCCTCTCAATGGCCACATCCCACTGCCCCCCCATCATATCACCTCAGCGAAGTCCCTTGTCTGGAGGCCGTTCCTCTGCAGGCTGCCCTCGCAGAACGGCAGAAGGAGATAACCTGCGTGCCCAGGCGGCCCAGGGACTCTGCCCTGTGCCTGGCTATGCTGTCCGAGAGGTCTGTGCTCAGTGGCCCCCCCAGGGGTGCACCACAGCAGACCGCTCCCGAGCGGGAGGTCACGATCTGGTCCTCAACGACCTCCGCTCCTGCGGTCCTCATCATTGCCCTTATATCTTCCCTCATACCCAGGTGCCTGGAATACAGGCATGAATCATGGATGGCAAACCTTCCGGAGATGCGGGGCTTAATGAGTTTCAGATAGGGAATTACCTCTGCCTCGAGGCCGACGAGCGACCTCAGCCTGTTCAGGGCATTGGCCGTGTGCGGATCAACGGTTATTATCCTCTTCACACCCCCCCTGGAGTGGAAGAAGGAGGCCAGCTTCATACCGTACTCCCTGAACTCGTCCAGCATCCCAAGCTCAAGGAGGAGGCCACCACTGTATGGCTCCTCCTCATAGAGGTACCCGAACTGCACACCTGATGCCCTCAGCGCCCCCCCTGAGATGTTCCTCAGTATCCGGAAGGCCCTGTCCACGTCCTCCTTCTCTGGCCTGAAGAAAAACCTGCTGAGCGAGACCATGTACTGCGTGCCCCAAGCTGCACGAACCTGGGCAGCATCTCCTCGTATTTCCTGAAGAGGCCGGCCATCTGGTACATGTAAGAGGTGTAGATGATGCACTCCCCTCCCCCCCTCGGAATGTCTGAGGCCCAGGAGCTCATCTGCTCCCTGTTGAAGGGAAAGGGCACCATCTGTTCCATCAGGTAGGAGAACATCACGTTCCTCACGGCCTCCCTCTGCCTCATGACGGACTGCAGGTCAACCATTCCAGCACCACCATGACATGACAAGATGGGGGGGATAATACCCTGCCGTACAGTGGCACGAATACCGTACGTATCCTTCTGGGTGCTTGGTTCTATAGCACCTCGCGATCCAGGTTCCATGCGTTTCTTCTTCAGGATATGGGTGCGTGAGGGTTCCGAGGGAGAGTACAGGGAGAGGCACAGGGCTGTCTGGCCCGAGCTCATAGGGGGAACTTTCCAGGGCAGGTGTGAGGAACTACTCCATCTTCATGCGTGGCAACGAGGTATTCGGGTACTGGGAGTGCGATGACCTTCAGAGTACTCTTGAATACCTCTCCCGCAGCAGTGTGAACAGGAGGTGGCAGGAGCACATGGGGGACATCATAGTGAGGCGAGATGACTTTCCGGGCAACTACGATGAGGTCTTCCATATGGACTGACCTACTGGAGGTTCACGAGCATGCCACCGTCGGAGAGCAGGGAGGTGCCCGTGGTGTAGGTATTCTCGTCAGAAAGTAGGAAGAGTGCTGGGCCCACCATGTCCTCCGGGTCCCCCGAGCCTCCCAAGCACAGTCCTCTTCTCCATGTACCTCCTCTTCTCCTGGTCGCTCAGGTCTTCCCTGTTTATGTCAGTCACTATGGTACCTGGTTCCAGGGAGTTCACCAGTATGCCGTGGGGGGGACAGTGCTATGGCCAGGGAGTGCACCAGCCGTTCAGTGCAGACTTAGTTGGGGGGGTGTAGTGTGTCTGAAGCAGCCCCCCCCAACGTGGGCACTTATGGAGCTTATCATGAGTATCCTGCCCCCCCTCACCCCCCCGTGCGATACCATGTGCCTCGCGACAACCTGTGTAATGAGGAAGTGGCTCAGGAAGTTGACGTTCATGACCTTCACCAGGAGGTCCTTGTCTATCTCGAAGAATGGCTTGAATGGACAGATGCCGGCGTTGTTTACAAGCACGTCCACACCGCCCAGGAGTGAGATACACCTCTCAGCAAAGGGGACAGCCTCATCCAGGTTGGCCTGGTCCACACGAACCATGTAACCCTTCCTTCCGAGCCCCCCCTGCACCTCTCTCACAACTTCAGCCGCCTCCTTCTCTGAGGAAGAATAACCGATGCATACATCGGCACCTTCACGGGCCAGGCCTATTGCAATGGCCCTACCTATTCCACGAGAGCCACCGGTCACAATGGCCTTCTTACCCTCAAAACGGTGAGCCACGGCAATGGAAGGAGTAGGTGGGTAAAAACAGTTGTCCAGAAATGTACAGTTCACTCAAGCACGAACTCCACCCTCTTGTTCCTCTTGCCCTTGCTCTGTATCTTCGTCACCCTGATAGTCCCGACCTCCCTGGTGTTCGAGACGTGCGTGCCACCGTCTGCCTGCTCATCCAGGCCCTCAATCACTATTGTCCTCACGGTCTCCAGGCTGTTGAGCAGCTCCTTCCCGGGCTCAGTTCTCGCCAGGCCAGGCATCCTCAGGGCCTCCTCCCTGCTGATCAGCCTCTGGTAAACCCTGTGGTCCTCGTGCGTTACCTGGTTAGCTCCTGCACAACACTCTCCACGAACTCCCTGGTGAAGTCCTCAACATCGATGTCAAATCTGGCCCTGTCCTGGTATATCTGGCTACCTGTGAGCATGCCCTGCGATGAATGCCTTGTTGCCACTATGCCATCTATTATGTGTATGGCAGTGTGGTAGCGCATGTGGGCGTACCTCCTCTCCCAGTCTATCGTTCCGTGCACAGCCGCACCAGCACTGAACTGTGCAGGCCCATCCAGCAGGTGCAAGATGTCATCGCCCTGTTTCACAACGTCCACAACCCTCACAGTGGTGCCGTTGAAGGAGAGGTTGCCGGTGTCGTTGGGCTGCCCCCCCCACCAGTGGGGGGGTAAAAGGCGGTGGCGTCAAGCACCACTCCATCTTCTGAAACAGAGAGGACATGTGCATTGAACTCCTTCATGTACGGGTCTTCCCAGAAGAGCCTGCGCGTCATACCACAGGGTACACGTACATCCAAGAAATACTTTCATACTGAGGGATATTCCTAAACATAAATCAACAATTATGATTAACAAGTTTTTTATACTGAAATGAAATGCTTCACACATGGCTCTGATTAGGGATGAGGACAGGAAGTACCTGTCAGAGGAGTTTGAGAAGTACCTGAAGGACAAGGTTGACCTGGTCATTTTCAAGAGCGACTCCGAGGACTGCAAGTACTGCGAGCAGACCGTTGAGATCGGAAAGGAGCTCGCATCCATAAACAGCAAGATCAACCTTATAGTCTATGACTTCAGCGATGAGAAGGCGAGGGAGGAGTACGGGGGGGTCACGAAGTACCCTGCTGTGGTGGTGGCAAAGAGCGGAGAGAAGGACGGGAGGATAAAGTACTACGGCCTGCCCTCTGGCTATGAGTTCGGGTCTCTGGTGGAGGACATAAAGAACGTGTCCAGGGGGGGCGAGGCGCCAGTCTCGTCAAAGGCACTGGAAGTGATATCGAAGATTGACAAGCCCATAAAGATAAAGGTGTACGTGACACCCACATGCCCGTACTGCCCGAGGGCAGTGGGAACAGCGCACAAGTTCGCCATACTCAATAAGAACATAACCGGCGAGATGATCGAATCGCTGGAGTTCGAGAGTGAGGCCGAGGAGGTAGGGGGGGTATCGAGCGTGCCGCACGTCGTGATAAATGACGAGGTCCAGTTCGTCGGTGCCCTGCCGGACGACCAGTTTGCCCAGTACGTGAAGGAAGCCTACGAGAACGCATAAGGGCGGAAACAGAAAAAAACACTTTTTTATTCCCCCATTCCACTTTAATACCACATGCCTGAGTGGTACGAAGGGGGGGACGGCTGGTTCCCCTCAGAGTTCGGCGCGAGCGACGAGATGGGCACCCTGAACCTCGTGGACCAGAGGAAGGTCCTGCGGGCCCTCTCGATCCCGAAGAGGGGCAGGGTCTACAGGCTAGCACATGAGATATACAACGGCATGCCCGGAAGGACACAGTTCCATGGACCTTTCTTTTACCTCATTTCCCAGAGGGTCTACGACCACAGACCGCCTTTCAGGAAACCGGCGGTGAACAGGTTCGGTGGCGCTCTCGGGAGGCTCGAGATGAGCGACCACGCGGGGGGACTCACATAGACGCACTGAACCACATAGCGGTTGGCAACAGATATTACAACGGCATAGATGCCTTCGACGTCACCGGCACACAGGGCACCACACGCCTTGGAATAGACAAAACGCCGCCCATCGTCACCAGGGGGGCATCATGGTGGATGTCGCATCGGCCCTTGGCGTGGACATTCTGGAGAAAGGCCACGCAATCACTGTGGACGAGGCGAAGAGGTTCCTGAGGGACCACTCCCTGAGCATAGAGGCGGGAGACGCGGTCTTCTTCCACACTGGGATCTCCAGGCTCTGGGAGAATCCCCCCTCTGAATACAACACATACTACGAATCATCGCCGGGCGTCGGGTACGAGCTGGCCAAGTACCTTGCGTCCCTCCATGTCTCTGTCGTTGGTGCGGACGTGCCGTCGACGGAGGTGGAGCCTGCGGAGATCGAGGGGGGGGCCAGGCTCCCTGTGCACCAGTACCTCATCGCGAAGAGCGGCATAAGGATGATAGACAACATGAAGCTAGACGAGGTCTCAAGGGACAGGGTCTATGAGTTCCTGTTCCTCTGCTCACCCCCTGCCATAAGGGGGTGGCACAGCCTCACCGGTTGCGCCCGTTGCGGTCTCATGATTATCTAAATTACAATTTAGATAAAATTTGATATAACCTTATTTGTATCTCCATGCATGGGTTCCAGAGACGTTCTTGCCAGCATAGTGGAGAAGGTGAACAGCAGCGGTATCGGTGAGAAGGAGCTCTCGGGCTTCAACAAGACGTTCCAGTTCAAGGTGTCCGATGCCTCGCCCTTCTATGTCAAGATCGAGAACGGTAAGGTCTCCCTCAACGACGGAGAGGCACAGTCCCCCCCAAGCGCTACAATTTCAGCTACGGATGCACTCCTGACAGACCTTTTCAACGGCAAGGTGGATGCGGTTGCGGCGTTCATGCAGGGCAAGCTCAGGGTGTCAGGCGATATATTCTCTGCCCAGAAGCTGACGAGCATAGTCGGGAAGTACAGGAAGTGAATGTACATGCCTGAGAAGGCTGCGGTGATAGGCGCCGGCACCATGGGGGGGCACGGCATAGCGGAGGTATTCGCCCTGGCAGGCTACCATGTCGGCTTGACTGATGCCTACCCTGAGGCCCTGGAGAAGGCCAAGGTCTCCATAAGGGACAGCCTCTCGCGCCTTGTGAAGTCCTCAAAGATCACACAGGAGGCTGCGGAGCAGGTTTTCTCAAGGATATCCTTCGTGGGCACGGTGAGGGAAGCGGTGGAGGGGGGGGCGTCCATCGTCATAGAGGCCGTACCGGAAATAGAGGAACTGAAGAAGAAGGTCTTCTCCCAGCTGGACGAGCTCACGGGAAGCAGCGTCATACTTGCATCGAACACCTCCAACATCAGGATAACGTCCATAGCCGAGGGCCTCAGGCACCCGGAGAGGGTGGTGGGCATGCACTTCTTCAACCCGCCCGTGGTGCTCAAGCTGGTTGAGGTCATAAAGGGGGGGAGAAGACATCGGACGAGGCCTTTGAGAATGCGTACAGGATAGTGGAGAAGATAGGGAAAACGCCCATAAGGGTCATGAAGGACACGCCTGGCTTCGTGGTCAACAGGGTGAATGCGCCGGAGTCACTGTTCTTCTGCCTCCTCCTGGAGAAGGGCATGGCCAAGCCGGAGGAGGTTGATGCGTTTGCCAGGGGGGGGCAGGGGGGGCCCCCCATGGGGGGGCCGTACGAGCTCATGGACTACGTCGGCATAGACACTGTCGTCCACTCCCTTGACTACTACGCCAGGACACTGAGCCCTGACTATGGCAAGTGCAGGCTCTTCCACAGTATGGTGGAGAAGGGCATGCTGGGTGCCAAGACAGGCAGGGGGGGGTTCTACGAGTGGAAGGACCACAGGGCAGGTACCAAAGGCAAAGCAGCAGAGAACATTGACCTCCTCGACGTGCTTGCCCTCGAGGTGAACGAGGCGGTCAAGCTCATAGAGGACGCCATATCCTCTCCGGAAGACATAGAGGCTGGAGTGAAGCTGGGCATGAACAGGCCATTCGGCCCAATTTCGGTTGCCTCAAGCCTAACGAACGCAGAGATAAGGGCCAAGCTCCAGAAGCTGCACGAGACGTTCGGTGTGGACGTGTTCGCCCCGGCAAAGTCAATAGCGGAGGGCAGGCTGAGGGAGATCATACAGTCAAAGCCGGCAGCTCAGGAGAAGAAAGAGGAGAGAGCTGAAGCAGGTGGTGGGGGGGTTGGGACAGCTGCGAAGTACCTTAAGGTGGACAGGCCCTCCAGCAGGGTGGCCAGGATAATGATATCGAACACCAGGAACAACCTGATCAACCACGAGGTACTGACGGAACTGGAGGAGGAACTGAACAGGCTCTGGAACGACAGGGAGGTCGTCTCGATCATCATCACCGGCGAGGGAAAGAACACGTCCGCAGGAGCGCAGCTGACCCAGTACTTCTCGGGGGGGCCAGTGGACTTCATGGAGGCCTCGAGGAAGGGTGAGAGGGTCTACAAGCTGCTGCAGGAGATCCCAAAGATAACGATAGCGGAGATGAAGGGTTACACCCTCGGTGGAGGCTTCGAGCTCTCGCTCTCCTGCGACCTGCGGGTCGCCTCAGAGGACCTAGTGGCAGGTTTCCCGGAGGTCACGCTTGGCCTCGTGCCGGGCTGGAGCGGCTCGCAGAGGCTTGCCAGGCTTGTGGGCATATCGAGGGCCATGCAGTACATCCTGACCGGGGGGGACAGGAGGGGGGGTGCAAGCGAGCTTGTGGCGGACGGCCTGATCTACAGGGTCTTCCCGCCAGAGAGTGTGGACGAGGAGACGGTGAAGCTCGCATCCGAGCTAGCCTCCAGGGTCTCGCCTGTGGCTGCAGCAGCGGCCAAGCGCCTGGTCAACAGGGGGGGCGCCGATGTGGCCTATGACAGCGGCCTTGAAATGGAGGCCATGGCCATGGGCATGCTGTACGGTACCGAGGACCTGAAGGAGGGCATCTCCGCGTTCCTCCAGAAGAGGAAGCCTGAGTTCAAGGGCCGCTGACGGTGGCCCTCACCTTCAACTTTTCCTTAAGGAAGACGGATATATCCACAACCCTCTCGCTTTTTTTTAGGTTGCTGAAGCATATTGGGCATGCTGTGATTATCCTGCCGTTCCCCGCCTCAGAGAGCTCCCTGTACCTCTCTTCCGACACCTTTTCCGCCATCTCCGGAAAGAGGAGCTCGTCCGGCCCTCCGCAGCAGAAGACGTTCCTGCCGCTCCTCGGCGGCAGCTTCACCCTGGCGGCCTTTGAAAGCGCAATGTGCGCCCCCCCACGGTAGTCCATGTGCAGGACGAAGTGGCAGGGCTCGTGGAAAACAACCTCCTCGTCCTGCTCGAACTCAAGGGCGCTGAGGAGGTCTAGGTAGTATGTGACCTCGAAGTCAAAACGATCCACGAACTTCGGGTACGCATTCAACAGCAGGTCGTAGGTGTGCGGGTCGGTCACTATTATCCTCCTTATGCCCATCTTCCTGAACTCATCGCACACGGAGTTCGCGTACGTCCTGAACTCCCCGTAGTAGCCCAGGTCATAGAGGAACGTGCCGGGGTAAGGTTCGCTAGACCCCCCCAGGAACCTGAACTTCACACCGGCCTCCCTCAGCAGGAACTTTATGCTCTCCACGGAGGCCTGCATCTCCCTATCGACTTCCTCATCAGGCCTCTGCCTCAGGAGCCTGATGAGGAAAGGCATGCGTGCCACTATGCCAGCATTCCTCTCCGTGGCCTTCTCGCCGAGCCTTTTCCTGAGCTCCACGAGCACCTTACTGTAGCCCATTGTCTGGTACATCCTTCCAGTGTAGAGCAGCGTGTCGCCATCGCCTTCGCCCTCATCGCTGAAATCTGCGCCTATGGGGTTCCTGTACCTCATCGTCAGCCTCACGACCATGTCTCCGACCCTCTTCCTGTTCTCCCTGCCACCGCCCTCGACCAGCACTGCCCTGGCCAGCTCGCTAACCCTGCCGGCATTCACACCTGCTGGGCAGACCTGAAGGCAGGCGAAGCAGTCCAGGCAGGAATAGAAGGAATTAGCGTATCCTGGCGATACAGAACCCTTCTCCCTCTTCTCCCTCACCATCTCCCTTGCAATTATCACCCTGCCCCCCCTGGCACCCATGGCTGCCCTGTAGCCCGATGCCCTGTATGTCGGGCACACGCTCTCACAGAATCCGCAGCTGATGCACCTCTCACTCTCCTTGACCAGTTCCTCAAGTACGTTCAAGGAAACACCTTCCCCCCCCTGTTGAGGATGCCCTTTGGATCGAAGGTGGCCTTGATTGCCCTCATGATGTCGATGACGTATTCGGAATCCCTCATCCTGAGCTCCTCCCTCAGCAGCCCGATCTTCTCCATCCCTATCCCGTGCTCCGCAGAGACTGAGCCCTCAAGGCTGACCGCTATCCTCCCGATCTCCAACTGTAACCTGTCCACTTCCTCCATTACCTCCCTCTTCCCGGGGTCGGCGTAGAGGTTAATGTGTATGTTCCCGTCCCCCCCGATGTGCCCGAAGAGGGAGGCCCTGAAGCCCCCCCTCTCCCTTATCAGGTCCCTTATCCTCCTGAGCGCCTCCGGCAGCCTGCTGGCCGGGACCACAACGTCTCCGATTATGACCCTCTCTGAACTGTCCTTCCTCTCTTCGAGGAGCGATGAGTATGCGCCCTTCCTGGCCGCATACATCCTCTCCATCTCCTCCCGGTCTGTGGTGTAGCTTATCTGGCTCGGTGAGAACTCCCCCCCTATGATCCCCCCCACTGCCTCCTCAAGTTCCCTCTTGAGGCTCTCCCTCGTGGAAGCTATGTCCACCAGCAGGAGGTATTCTGCGTCCTGTGGGAACCTTATACCCTGGTGTGCTCCAGCGAGTCCATCGCTATGCGGTCAAGGAACTCCGCTATCATAGGCACCTTCCCCCCTCTTCTTCAGCTCCGCAGTTGCGAGACCAACGCTCTCTATCCTGTCGAAGTAAGCGGATATCCTGCCCCCCCTGGCCTCGGGAAGGGGCCAGATCTTGAGGACAGCCTTCGTGATCACACCAAGCGTCCCCCCTCTGATCCAACGAAAAGGGCTGTCAGGTCATAGCCGGACGTCCTCTTCAGTGTCTTTCCCCCCCCGAGCCAGAGCACCTTACCGTTCGGTATGACCACCTCAAGCCCCCCCAGCACCCAGTTCTTCGTAGTCCCGTACATCGCTGCCCTGAGGCCACCCGCGTTGGTCGAGATGCTACCGCCAACGGTGGCAGCCATGGAACTGGCGGGGTCCGGCGGGTAGAAGTGCCCGTACCTGGAGAGTTCGCTGTTAAGCCTGTCTAGCCTCACGCCAGGCTCGACAACCGCGTACTTGTCATCGGTCCTGATCTCCAGTATCCTGTCGAACCTGGCCATGCTGAGGACGACGCTCCCCCCCTCAACCGGTATCGAGGCGCCGGTCAGTGATGTTCCGCCTCCCCCCCTCACGACAACCGGCACGTCATTGTCGTTGCAGAACCTCAGGATCCTGGAGACCTGATCCACGGTATTTGGTATGCACACGGCCTCTGGCATCTGCCCCCCCGGAAAGTAAGAGGCATCGCTCATGTAAGGTATCATCTCCTTCTCATCAGTGATGATGGCGTCTCCGAGTTCTGCCTTAAGTGAAGATATGCCGGGCATCCTGCATTTAACATGTTTTCCGGGGATTTTACATTTCTCATATGGCGTTGCATACAGTTCCTGCATTCTCTGGAACTGTTTCTAAGGTAACCACCGAAAGCCCCTCTCTTCTCCACCTCTCGGCCAGGGAGCGGCCTGGCAGCTCACTAGCTTTTATACAATGCGGGATTCAAGAGGTGATGAACGTCAGCGACCTCATCGGCCGCAGGGTACGTGCACTGATCCTCGGGCAGTACCAGGAGAGCCTTACACCCGAGATGTACTTCAGGGGGGGCACACTGGTGGGGGGGTTTGACCAGGGCATCTTCATGATCAGGAACGAGGAACAGAGGGTCGTGACTTGCATACCATCAGGGCAATGCCTCCTCATAGCGCTGGAGGGGGCAGGAGTGAGATGAGCCCGGGCACAAGGATCGCATACCTCGTTCTGGCCCTTGCGGTAATCGCCTCATTCCTCTACTACTATGCGAGGATCGTTACAGTTATCCCGGGAAGGTATATAGTTTACCTGGACGCAGCCCTTGTGGTGGCCTCTTCTATCGTCGTTCTCAGGGCCCTCAGGCCCGTGGTGCGTGGCATGGCGGGCAGGGCCATAGGCGGGAGCGGCGCATCCCTCGCCACATTCATACTGGACAGCGTGGTCTACTTCCTGATGGCAGCGGCGGTCCTGTCTCTCTTCGGCATAAACGTCTACCAGGTCATACTCGGCAGCGCGTTCCTGGCCGCTGTCCTGGGCCTTGCAACCCAGAGTGTGCTGTCAAACTTGCTCACAGGCCTAATGATTGAGGTGGCCAGGCCATTCCGGGTGGGAGACGATGTGTTCATCTCGACCGCAACATCGGGCAGCAACTACATGACCTTCCAGTATCCCGTGATCGCACCCAAGTACTTTTCATCAGACGGCATGTACTCGCAGGGCGTCAGGGGGGGAAGGGTTGTAAACATATCCCTGAACTACACGTACCTGCAGTCCGCTGACGGGACTCTGACCGTGATACCGAACGGCAACATGGTGTACGGCGCTGTAGCCTCCTGGGGGGGAAGGCCAGGGCCTCGGCAATAAGGTACGAGGTACCGAAGAGCGTTGACCCTGTTAAACTGAGATCCTCTCTGGAAGGCGCACTCTGTGCTGGCATCCAGGATGGGGGGAGAACAGGGCTGAAATACTCATAGATGAGACAACACTGAATACGTACGTGATTTTGATAAGGCTCTGGGGAGACATGAGGGAGCAGGCCATGAACAGGGCGATGGCCGTGATGGAGGGTTTTAGGGCCAGGCCCATGGGCCTCAACAGTGGATGATCGGTGGTGGTATGGACAGCACAAGGAGAAGGGCTTACCTTAGGGCATTCTGGCAGCTCGTCGTGCTGCTGGTCATAATATTCGTCCTCGTGTACGTATTATCGTTCATACTTCACAGGGTCCCGCCCAGGTACTCGAGGTTCATAGATGCAGCTGCGGTGGCCCTGGTGGCGTACCTCTCTGTGAGGATACTGGTCAGTTACCTAAACTCCACTCTCACAGGAATCCTGGGTAGGACAAGGGTACACCCAGTGATCTTCGTGGTGAGGATGATCGGCTACTTTGTCATGGCCCTTGCCATACTGGCCGCCCTGGGAATAAACGTATCATCCATAATCCTCGGGAGCACGTTCCTGGCCGCCGTCATTGGCCTGGCTTCCCAGAGCGTGCTCGCGAACCAGTTTGCGGGCCTCCTCATCATAATCACGAAGCCCTTCAAGATAGGGGACAGGGTGTGGATACACGCCTGGCAGTTCAGCATCGCCTATGGTGTCATCGCCCCCCCGAAGTACTATTCGAGCGACTTCCTCTACAACAACGGCTTCGTTGGCACCGTTGAGGACATCAGCATCAACTACACCACACTCGTAACGGATGGTGGCGAGGTGGTGAAGATAGCGAACAACGTGCTGACCAGGGTGCCTTCAGGAACATCACCAAGGAGCCTGTGGTCCAGGTCAGGTACGAGGTGCCGAAGTACCTTGACGTCTCGCTGGTCAAGGAGAGGGTGAGGAAGGCCCTTGAGAACTTTGAGGAGGCCCTAGAGCCAATCACAATAGAGGTTGACGAGACGACCCTCAACACCTATGTGATCCTGGTGAAGGGCAAGTTCAGGAACCCGAGCCCATCGGCGGTGAGGAGCAAGATTCTCGAGAAGCTCATCACGGCCATCGAGCCCCCCCTGAGGACAGGTGGATAGGGCAGCCCCACACCTGTTGCCCTGAGGCCTGGAAGTGGCACACAGCCAGCGCAGTAAGCATTGAAAGGTTTATTTTGTCCTAAGGATTAGGCACGGCGTGCCACCGTAGCTTAGGCGGTAGAGCAGCTGACTTGTAATCAGCAGGTCGGGGGGGGTTCAAATCCCTCCGGTGGCTTGCGCTTAAGATGGTCTCACTGCATAAGGCCTGTGATCTCGTCACCCTTGGGGGGGTGCCATCTAAGTGGGCAGCCTGAGTATGGGCCAGCCGACAATCCACCGTGGGCCCCCCCACTGGCCTTAGGCCAGCAGATTCTTGGGAAATGCCTTCTTCATGAGGTACTGAACGAGCACGCACCTGGAAACGTGCCCCCCCGCAGGATCTGGTCTGCAGGCGCACCAACCTTTTGTGGCGTCAGTGCCCCCCCTCATGCGTGGCCTCAGGCCTGTGACAGCCCAAGAAATAGGTGACCTGGGGGATTATGGAAGTTTAATTACCCTCTTCCTGACCCAACTCCGGTATCTCCCTTATCCTCCTCTCCGCGATCTCGCAGTATTTTGCGGAAATGTCTATGCCAACGTAGTGCCTCCCGTACATCTTTGCCACCTTTGTGGTGGTACCGGCACCGTTAAAGGGGGGGTCAAGCACCACGTCACCCCCTGAAGCTGAAGAGCCTGATGACCCTCATGGCCAGTTCCTCGGGAAACATGGCTGGGTGCCCGAACTGATCCATGTTGCGCTCTGGCGCTATGCTCCACCTTGCGTAGACCCATCTCTTGAACTCCTCTCCTGTGAGGTCCGATGCCCTGTTCTCGCTTGGCTTCCTGATGTCCCCCCCTTTGGAGAAGACCTCAAGGAACTCCCATGTGTACTTCATGTACGGGCTCGAGGGGGGGCTGTTCCAGCTCCCCCATGCCGTGTACTTGCAGTTGTAGTTGTTCTTTTCCCACAGGATCTCATTGCGCCATATCATCTTCTTTTTCATGAAGAAGTTGGATACTATATGGTGGGCCGGTATGTAGTCTGAGAACAGGGGGGGCTGTATATCTATGACTATCCTCCCGCCGTACTTCAGGACCCTTATGCACTCGGATAGAACCCTGAAGAGCTTATCGAAGTATTCGTTCCAGTCCACATCGTCCTGGGTATCGGAGTATTCCAGGCCGAAGTTGTAAGGGGGGGTGAGGTGAAGACCAGGTCCACTGAGTTATCCGGGAAGTTCCTGAGCACCTCCTCGGAATCCCCCACATACTATCCTGTCCATGTACTCAGGCGGCAGTTCGTTGCTCTTCCTTGAGAAGCTGGAGCCTCTGCGTAGTAATGAATGTGCCTCCTCCTGGCCTTTTCCTTTCTGTTCACCACCTTCCTTTCCCTGTCGTAGCCCGCATATATCCTTGTCCCTGCCCGAATGCCGTAACTCCTTACAGATCGTATCTTTTCGAGCACGCTGTAAAAGATGTTGTCTCTACCGTAGTTGAACTCCCTGACGGCGCTCTCCACGTACCTCTCAAACTCTTCCAGGTCTATTTCCCTCAGGTAGATCCTGAGATCATCGCCTGAGGCTCAAGCATGAGTTTGCCCCCCCTGAAGGTTCTGTTAATTGATCCTATGATCTCCTGATCAGCGAATGAACGCTTCTCATACCTCACAGACAGGACCCTGAACTCCTCCTCCTGCGCCATCTGCACACCTTCACCCGTGAACCGTATGCACTCAGCCCCCCCTTAGGGGTATCTCTCAGGGCTTTCTATCCAGTCCCAATGCCCATTGCTACCGCCGTTAGCCCAGCCACCCACTTAAACAGTTTGCTCCAGGCACGACCTGTCCCACGGTCATTACAGGCGCAGATGCCACAAAGGGCCCGGCATTTCCCAGGGGGCATTTTTCAATGGCCTGCAGCCGTAACCCCCCCTTACTTGCCTTCGAACAGGGTGCACACTCTCAGTCCATGCCGGTAAGTCTCTGCGCTGGCCGAGCGTCCCTGGGGGCCTCCAGCAACCTGTACTCTTTAGCCCCCCCCGTGGACGCTTAACATTACGCGGTCCGGAACGTGCTTTCCTAGGGGGAATGTGCCGAGCAGATCAGGACCGCCTGCACGTATGGGACAAAACAGGGCATTCTCCCCCCCCATGCTAAGATAAATGCACCATCAGTAAGAGCAGAAAATTTGAAAAGTCGGTTCGAAGTCTCAAAAGGCACCACGGCATCCTTTCAGGATGCGATGGTGCTCTGCTGGCTTGCCTGTTCCAGGCTCTTCCCCCCCTTTGTCTCCCTGATCAGCAGTATGGTCATGGCTGCCGCCACAAGCGAGAAGGCTGAGAGCATTGCGAAGACACCGTTGAGGCCCAGGCCGCCTCCAGTGACGGTAGCGCGAACGTGAATATTGCTGCTCCTGCCTTTCCTGAACCTGCGGATATGCCGTGTGCTGTGGTCCTGAGCTGTGTGGGGAAAAGCTCGGTTGGGAGTATGAAGGTGGTGGAGTTGGGCCCTATGTTGCCGAACAGGAAGGACATGCCGTACATGCCCAGGAACAGCGGGAGGTCAGCCTTCAGTGGTGCATAGGCGATGGCGAACGTGAGGTATATGGCTCCCATTATGCCGAAGCCTGTCCACTGGAGGAGCTTCCTTCCGGCCCTGTCAATGAGGCCGAAGGCGATCCAGTACCCAGGTATCTCGAAGGCCGCCGCGATGATCATGTTCCCCACTGCTGTGTGGAGGGCAGAGATAACAGGGTTCGCAGCGGAGCCGTAGCCCATGGCACTGAATATTATCGAGTTGTTTATGGACGTGCCGTAGAAGGCCATGTCGAAGAGGAACCAGCTGCCCGCTGTGCCGACCAGGAGGGCTGCATACTTTGAGAGCGCTGACATGCGGACCTTTCCCGGTGCCGTCCCACTGCCGCCGGTCCCGACAGTGGAACCCACTATGTCTTCAATGGCCTTCTTTGCCTCCGCCACGTCTCCCCCCCTTGTGTGCAATGAATACCTTGGCGTCTCCCTTATCTTCCTCCTCAGGTATATGACCGATGCAGCCGGTATGGCACCGAACCCGAGCATGAGCCTCCAGGACTCAGCGGCAGGGAGCACGTGTATGGACAGGATACCGATTGCGGCCCCGAGGAGAAGGCCGAAACCCTGCATGGCGAACACCGCCTGCACCATCTTACCCCCCCTGCTCCTGATGTTCGAGTACTCGCTCATGATCGTGGAGCTGATCGGGTAGTCACCACCCACACCTATGCCGAGAATAAGGCGCGTTGCTATCAGCATCAACACGCTGTTCGAGAGGGCGGAGAGGACCGCGAAGGCCACAAGGATCGCCATCTCGAAGCCGTAGACGTACTTCCTCCCCCATAACATCCCCTATCCTCCCGAACACCAGTGCACCTATGACAGCCCCTATAAGTGCGGCTGCCCCCCCGATCAGGCCCTGTGTGAAGTGGTTCGTCACGCCGAACACACTGACTATCAGGGGCAGTGCAGTTGAAACCGCAAAGAGGTCATAGGCGTCTGTGAAGAAGCCCATGCTGGCCACCAGTACTGCCCTCAGGTGGAACCTCCCAGTGGGGGCGGTATCTGCCAGTTTCAGTATACTATCTGTCCGTTCGATCTCAGGCATACAGTGTGGGATTGACACTTAAACTATAAACATGCTCCCAATAAATTCGGAGAATATATAGTCAAGATATATTATATATAGGAAGACCGCATGGCCTCCCGGGGGGGCCATGTGCGGCCGGCGCCTGTGGCTCTCACACAGGCGCTTACGTAGCCAGGCCTCTGTTCCACGTGCGGTTTCCTCTGCAGAACTGGAACCCATTGCCAGCGGAATGCCGGGATCCTGTGTTTCTTTTCCGGAAAGCCGACATCAGGGTTATATTTTTATTCTCGATATGTCATTAGACATGGCTGGAGCCCGGTGCTGCCAGCCGGATCGGAAGTGCCTGAGATGTACGCCTGCTATCAGTACATGGCCTGCGTCCAAGGGGGGGGTCTGGCTCCCTGGATGCCGGATCGCAGAACAGCACCGGAAGGGTGGCACTGTTCTGGGATTCCGCATATATAGTTACGGTGGCATCGTTCCTGACAGTAGCCCTGGCCCTGAGGCCCTTTGCCCCCCCCTCCGTCTCTGCTGGCATCTTCCTTGCCTCAGGCACAGCAGTGTTCCTCGCGGGCTCCATAATGATATCCAGGGCCTCTGGAGGGGATGCCAGGATATCATTCCTGGCATCAGTGTACAGGAGGTGGAAGCTCCTCATATTCATGGCACTGGGATCAGCGTTCCTTGAGCTGAACCCCCGGCAGGGCCAGCGTGGTCACAGCCCTCAAGGTCGCTGTGCCCTCCGTTTCCGCCCTGGCACTCCTGGCGTACTCGATATACCCGGTGCTTGTGGAGAGGGGGGGCCTAAGGAAGATGAAGCAGAGCTACCTGTCCCTCGACGCCTCCCTGCTCCTTGATATCATGCACAGGTGGGGCAGCAAGATCAGGAAGTTTCCGGAGATACTTGTGCAGAGGAATGCGAGGAGTGCAAACGCATACACCATAGGCCTTATAGACCCGGTGGTGGTCCTGACAAGGCCACTGGTGGAGTCCATGAGCACGAGCGAGATCACGGCCGTCGTTGGGCACGAGCTGGGCCACATAGTGAACAGGGACGGCCTGAAGCTCTACGTCCTCTCACTCTCCATTCTCGCATCGCTCCTTACGCCCGTCTGCGTTCTGTCCTCATTTGACTTTGCCCTATCGCTGGTCATGGTGGCGGTCTCCCTCCTGGTAATCCTCTTCTTCTACCTTGTGGTTGTACCAAGGGTGAGGAGGGCCAGCGAGTTCAGGGCCGACATGTTCCTCTCTACTGATCCGGAAATGGCCAGGGAGTTCATACGCGCCCTGGTATGGATGGGTGAACTGAACTCACTGCCTGAGGGGGGGGACAGGTCAACAAGGACTCACCCGAGCCTCAGGGAGAGGATAGAGAGGCTCAGGGAAACAGTGAAGTAGTGGCTCTCACTGTGCTGCAGCCGGAACCCTCTCACCCCCCCCTGCGTATGAGGAAGGCAGTGGGGGATGAACAGGGCGAGGATCAGAAGAGACGTGAGGCCGGAGTAGACTGTGTAGTATACGCACAGTGAGCAGAGGAAGGCTGCGTTCACTCCTGTTGCCACAGCCATAACCCTCCTGCCGTTCCTGGCAGAGACCCAAGCACAGGTCGCGTTGTCGAACATGAACTCCAGCGTGAGGAATAGCCCGCTGAACCCAAGGAGGACGGAGAAGTAAGAGAAGACGTGCGGGGGGGATAGGCTCACCGCAAAGTCTATGGCGGCCACAGGTACCATCATGACCAGTACCGGTATGATGGGTGCGCCCCTCCTGTTAGTCTTCTCGAAAGCCTTCGGGAATATGCGGTCCCTGCCAAGTGAGAACCAGGCCCTGCTGAGAATGAACGCGGTGAGCCAGAGCGAGGTGGCGGTGCTGAGGACGACGGCCAGGACAACTGAAAACTCGCTTCCAGGCGACACTGTGCTGATCCATGTGTAGAGCGGGTCCAGCGAAGAGGCTAGGAGTGTACCTGGAGTCTCTGAAAGTATGAGAGGCATGAGCAGCAGGTATATGCACGTAACCATGACGAGGCCCAGGATCCCCGTCTTCCCAGGGTGGTACTTTGGCTCAATGGCCTCCTCGGCTGCGTAGCTGTCTATCTCCCAGCCATCCATTATAGTGGCCCCCCACCAGGAAGGCTGGCATGATGCCCGCTGTAGGCTCTATGAACCATTCCGGTCTGACCTTCACAGAGGCATGCGATCCAAGTGCCTCCAGCCCCACCAGGCAGGAATAGGCTATTATGAAGCCCTCCACAAGCAGGAAGAGGAGTGTGAGGAGGGCCGTGGGCCTGGCCCCCCCAGTGATCAGGATCGCTGACGAAATGCATATCCATGCCAGCCCGGTGACGGCAAGCAAGAGCCCACTGCTTCCCGTGCTGAGACCGAGTATGTGCAGTAGCTGGAGTGTGTACTGTGCGGCTGGAAGAACGATTGGCGGGATCGAGAGGAAGTATGCCAGAGTGACTATCCAGGCCTGCAGTGAACCGTACCTTGGCCCTATGAACCTGTTACCCCCCCAGTGGTATGAGGCACCTGCGTTTGGGGGGGATATTGAGTTGAGCATCCTGAGGGCCAGGGAGGAAATGAAGAACGATGGGAAGAGCGTGACGACCACAAAGAGCAGGTGAGTTCCAGCGTAGGAATAGAGGGCGCCTAGAGATGCTGAAATGCTGAACGCGGGCGCGACGCTGGAAACTGAGAGGGGGGGAAGGAGGTCATGGAACCTGAGCACCTTGCTCTTAAGGGGGGGCATATCAGGGTATCTGTGAAGTTAACTTAATTATTTGTAAGTAGACTTACATAACACAGCTAAGCCGTTAGCAAGTGAAGCACATCCCTGCCATGGGGGGGCTATCGAAAAGATAAGGTCAGAAAGGTTTGAGCAAATTAATTGGGTATCTCACTCTTCAGGAATGGTTGGATAAATACTGAATATTGCCAGGAGGAACCATGATACTGCAGCTCCTCCAGGGAGAAGTTAGCGGCAGCCTCTCAGGGTAAACACACCCTACTGAATGTATCATAATCTAGAATGACCCAAATTGAAACCCCGTGATTCTGGCATTGGTAGAACCGCAGGTGTTGCGTTCCTTCACACCCCCCCGGTACTGCCAGACCTGATAGCGCTGAGGCACCCCTTTATGTTCGCTATTATCTCTGATATTGAATACGGCACGATCTCAACGGGCAGCTCGTCAAGGAAGCTGCCACTGTCGCTGAAGACCCTGATCCTCTCCGCAACCTCTATGTCAGGCCTGGCTGATATTATTCTCCTCACGAGGCCATGGTCAATGACGAAGGAGAAATCGTAGACCGGTGAGTGGAATGTGACCTCATCATAATGCCCGAGGCTAATGACCTCCGTGACCTCCTTGCAGTTCTCGCAGGTGCCTATCTTCCTTGCATATTCAGAGGAACTCATCCCCCCCAGGCTCTTGGCATTGTTGAAGCAGTCCTTGCACAGCACGGGATGAGTGTCGTCGTACACCTCCATGATGTGGGACAGCGTTACCCTGTCCACGCTCTCGTACGCAGTAGCCTGGTATATGGCCTCTTGGAAGAGGCTGGCCACCGACTTCTTGTCAACCCTGAAGAGCTCGAGTATCTTAAGCCAGAACGCGAGCAGGGGGGGCACGGGGTCACTCTTCGCTATCTCCTTCACCCTCACGAGCAGCTCCTGGAGCCTCTGTATGGTCTCCTGCCTCTTCTCCTCCTCCCTCCTCTTCCTGGTGTCCCTGGCCTTCTTCGCGGCGTGGGCTATCTTCCTGGATATCTCCACCGCCTTCGGGTTCTCCTCCATCCACTTCCTAACGGAGGAGAGCCTGACGAGCCTCATTGGTGCAGCCCTAGAGTAGTAGGGGGGGTTCTCCACCTCTATGTGCGGTATCGTCCCTTCGTCGACAAGCCTCCTTAGCATGGACCGGTCGATATCGCAGACGTCGGCGGCCCTGGATATGGTAAGGTACGAATCAGACAGGGCCTCCCTCATCCTCTGCAGTTCCTCCTCAGAGAGGGTCTGCATCTCCCTCTCAAGGAGATCGTTGAAGTTGGGTACCTTCCTGACAAGGCTGGCCTCACTCCTGACCCTGTAGTCCTTTCCCCCCCAGTAGAACTTCATGGCCTTCCTTATGTTCTCGAGGGTCTCCTGGACACCGAGCTTCCTGAACATGGCCATGGTCCTGATGTATATCCATTCCCTGTCAGATATTTCCGGTATTCCCATCCCTCCGGCTCAGGTGGTGAATGTATCCTTTGAATAAATCTGTATCCTTTATCTGGATCCAGTCATAATATTTTCCACGCTGGCATGCTTTACTGGATACCCGGGCTCCTCTGCTCTATGGCTGGAACACAAAGCGGCACCATATCCCGGTTGCACTGCACCTTGTACCATCGGGGGGGACAGGGGGGAAACATTGCCCGCTTCGATTTTACCGCATGCCTAAGGTATTTATGTGCACACCTGCATCTATAGAGCATGGTAAAGACAACGGAGACAACCTTTAAGGGATCTGACGGGACGCAGGTGGAGCTCTATGTCGCAACTCCTGACAGCGGCAGGGCCCCTGCAGTGATAGTGACGCATGAGATCTGGGGGGGGCTGGAGGACCAGATCAGGGGGTGTGGCAAAGAGGTTTGCAGAGAAAGGCTTCGCTGCCTTTGCCCCCTAACCTTTACACGAGGCACAAGTCGGTGCTCACGCCCAAGAACATAGAGAACGCAATGTACAAGTTCTTCAGCCTGACACCCGAGGAAAGGCAGAACAGGGCCAAGGTAGAGGAGGTCATGAAGCAGCTGGATGAAACCGGCAGGAAGGTTGTGGAGATAGTCTTCAACGGCCGGCAGCAGCTGGAGAGGCAGATGGTCGATGACCTGAGGGCCCTGGTATCCCATGTGCGGGCCCAGCCGTTTGTTGACCCATCGCACGTGGGTGCCACAGGCTTCTGCATGGGAGGCGGTCTGACATTCCAGCTAGTGACGGAGGAGAAGCTACAGGCAGCCGTGATCTTCTACGGCTCGAACCCGAAACCGATAGAGAACGTGAGGAACATAGAGTGCCCTGTTATGGGGGGGCTGTACGCAGGCGAGGACATGGGAATAAACGCTGGCCTTCCGGAGCTCGTGGACGCCATGGTGAAGTCGAAGAAGCAGTTTGAGATGAAGATATACAAGGGGGGTGTGTCCACGCTTTCTTCAATGAGACCAGGCCTACTTACAACAAGGAGGCAGCTGAGGACGCCTGGGACAGGACGGTGAAGTTCTTCAGCAGGTACCTGGGGGGGGTGGCATAAGTGGACGACGACTTCGGCAAGGACCTGCTGGCTACCTGCTTCCTGAACTGGGCCAGGACCATAGAGATCGTCGAAGGGAAGGCCAGGGAAGAGGGTGGCAAAGGAGAGCATGGGGGGGGTGGCGGCCCTCCGGGGGGGCGACCTTAACCCCCATTCCATCCTGCATGCCGATTCATGGAGGGCACTTCCCGGGGGGGAAAACCGTCAAATTTCAAATATGTGGTCGCCTGTGTAACCGATGCGTGAGGATCCGGCTGAAAGGGATCTCAGGATAATAGGGGGGGCCCTGAAGAGGTTCGGGGGGGAGATGTCACTGAGCGAGGTGGCCTCACAAGTCTCGATGACAAGGATGGGGGGGGCCCTGAAGCGCCTGGCCTCCCTGGAGGAGAAGGGTATAGTCGGAAGGAGGGAGGTGAGGCAGGGCGTTGGCAGGCCCATGCACATATTCTTCCTTACGGACAGGGCCGAAACGATCCTGCAGGCCTCATACGGGAAGCTCCTCACGGAATTCATTGACTACCTGGAGAGGGATGGGAGGCGTTCCGTGATCACGGACTTCATCAGCGCAAGGTACGAGGTGCAGGCGCAGGCCTACTCCCTGAAATGTTCTGGCCTGGAGGGCGAGGAGCTCATGAAGCGCATCGAGGGGCTCAGGGAGGAAGACGGTTACATGCCGCAGCTGATAAAGGGGGTGGGCTGTTACGAGCTGCTCCAGTTCAACTGCCCCCATACTCTTCGTGTCCCGCAGGTCAGGGAGGCCTGCGGCATGGAGAGGAAGATGCTCAGCTGCGTCACCGGCATGGATGTGCAGGTGAGCCACACAATAGCGGAAAATGGTAAGGTGTGCAGGTTCATTTTCAGGCCACGGTCAGGAGACGACTCTCCTTAGGACCGATAGGGCTGCAAAGGCGTCCTTTTCCTGCACCCAGCCCATGTGGCCGATCCTGAAGTACCTGTCCCTGAGTGCCGGGTGTGGCCCGGTGGCAAACTCTATCCCAAGCTCCATGGACCTCTTCACTATCTCGCCTGCGCCCTCCCTGTCAAGCAGCACCGCGGTGACGGTGTTGCTCCTCAGCCCCCCCTCCTCGGCCAGGACGCGGAGGCCCATCTCCTCCACCCCCCCTCCCTGATTATGGATGCAACCCTTTCGTGCCTCCTCACCCTCTCCTTCATGCCCTCGTTCCTGATCAGGTCCATTGCCCTGGAGAGCGAGGCAACAGCCCCCCCACAGGCGGGGGGGTGGCGAAGTAGCCACCTATGCCAGTCTCCATGCCATCCATTATGGGCTTCCAGTTGCGGAGGTCCAGGTAGAAGGGTGCCATGCTCTCCCCCCGCCGAGCCTCTCCATGGCCCTGCCAGAGCACACCATCAGAGACGTTCCCGGCTGCGCACCCACCGCCTTCTGTGAAGCGGTGAAGAATACGTCCACCTTCCAGTCCTCCGCACTCACAGCCTCGCCCCCCCCAACGCTGGCGACGCCGTCCACAACGATGAGCGATACCCTGTCCCTGACCACCTTCGAGACCTCCTCGATGGGCATCCTCACTCCTGTGCTTGTCTCCACGTGCGTGGTTATGAATACGTCGTAACCGTTCTGCAGCTCCCTGTCTATCTCCTGCACCGAAACTGCCTTCCCGGGCTCGCTCCTCAGGAACTTATACCTGACGGGATACCTTGAGAGTATGCCTTCCCACCTGTCCCCGAACACACCGTTGCTCGCGACAAGCACCCTCTCGCCCTTCCTGAGGAGCGATGTGACGCTCTCCATGGCCCCCAGTGCCGCTGTACGGTAGGACAAAGGAGGAGTAGTTCCTGGAGACACCCATAACATACCTGGCACCCTCCAGGCATTCGCCATCCAGCCCACGAACTCTGGGGACGCGAACCCCCACGTCCGGGACCACTGAGGATATCTGTACATCCAGGTTGCCCACTGATGGGCCCACATGCATCAGTGTCCTTCTGGCCATGGGTGATACATACTTTCACCGTTAATAAATGGTGCAGGAAATTTTACCGTATGGATAGAAATAAGTACCATCTTAACGTTATCTGTCGTATGGAGAGCAAGGAGATCACAATCAGCAGGGGGGGACTTGAAGGCATATACATAGCGGAGACAACTCTCTGCAAGATAGACGGCGCCAACGGGCGCCTCTGGTATAGGGGATACCCCCCCATTGAGGTGCTGGCTGAGAACTCGAACTATGAGGAGGTCTCCTACCTCTTACTCTTCGGCAAACTGCCAAACAGGAAGGAGCTCTCCGCTTTCAGGGAGAGGCTTAAGGCGGAGAGGGACGTGCCGCCTGTGGTCTTCGATATAGTGGAGGAGATGTCCGGGAGGGCACACCCCATGGACGTCCTCAGGACATGCATCTCTTCGCTCTCGATATATGACGAGGACCCGGAGGACAAGTCACAGCAGGCAAACATAAGGAGGGCCATCAAGCTCATCGCAAAGACAGCGTCCATAGTGGCCTACATGGGCAGGTACAGGCAGGGCAAGGACTACGTGCCCCCGGACAGCTCCCTCGACCACTCTGCCAACTTCCTCTACATGCTCACGGGTAAGAAGCCGGACGAGATGGCTGCGAAGTTAATCGACCTCATGTTCATACTACACGCCGAGCACGGGAGCAACGCATCGACCTTCTCCACCCTCGTCACCGGCTCCACTCTGGCCGACGTCTACGCTGCCGTCACGGCTGGGGGGGCCGCCACCCTCAAGGGCCCCCTCCATGGGGGGGGAGCAGATGAGGCCGCCCTCAGGATGATGTACTCCATAGGCGACCCTGACAACACCGAGACTTACATTGAGGAGGCCCTGGAGGGGGGGAAGAGGAGGATCATGGGCTTCGGGCACAGGGTTTACAAGGCCTACGACCCGAGGGCAAAGATAGTCAGGAAGTACCTTGAACTCTACCAGGAGAGGAACCCATCTGAGGAGGTCTCAAGGCTGCTGCAGATTGCACTGCGTGCGGAGAAGCTCATGCTGGAGAAGCTCTCCAAGACCAAGGGCATATGGCCCAACATAGACTTCTTTGCAGGGCCGCTCTACAGGGCAATAGACGTGCCTGCAGAGCTCTTCACGCCCATATTCGCGGCAAGCAGGATGGTCGGCTGGTGCGCCCACCTCTTCGAGTACTGGCAGAACAACAGGCTGTTCAGGCCCCTGGACAACTACGTGGGCGAGGTGGATAAGAAGTACGTGCCATCGACCAGAGGGAGTGACCCTCTGGCCCACACCCCTGGCACAGATATGGGGGGGTGGGTTTGGATGCATGGGCTGCGGTGCCCTGGAGGGACAGCCACCATTGTGGTCTTTACCCTCAGGCGGTATATTTATTTTCAATAAGAAAAAATTAAGCCAAGACACTGCCTGTATGTCCTGTGAGGGAAGCAGAAGGCGTTCACATCCCAAGGAGGAGCACATACACAGTCGTTTCAGCCATGGGCTATTTTTTGGACGGCTATGACCTTAGCGTCATATCCGTGTTCACCTATGTGCTCGTGACTTTCAACATATTTAAGTACACGGAGTTCGAGGAGGCTTTCGTATCAGGTTCCGCCCTGCTAGGCGCGAT
>NZ_BBCP01000007.1 GCF_001316105.1 Thermogymnomonas acidicola JCM 13583
GAGATTCCCAAAGGATCCAGCTCTATTTCTATAATGTTAAATTCCAGAACAAAATGCCCAGCAACGCAAATCCAATTAATCTTCAGACAAGGTTGGTTATACCGGAAGGTGTGGATTTGGTCTTGCAAAATGTTACGATAGTTTACAATGGAGAGCTTGGGAAGTTCATAAAGGAATACAGTGCTCCTAGTGTTTTTCTGGTTAGAGTATATGGCATAGCATCATGATTTCATATTTGTTTAATTCCGCACTAAGCGAAGCGGCATTGTGCGGTCAAGCATCCCCTTAAGCCATTCAAGCCCCCTCCCTGAATTGCACTCCGCAGGAGAGAATAATGTGCCCGAAGCGAGCCGGAAGCCTGCGGAGCAGGACCGAGTGGTGTAAGCGTTAGCGGTGGGTGGTGTGGAACACCAAGCGAAGCGAAGGTGTGTAGCACCACACATACACCACGAGTGGCGAGCACAGGACACCACCCCGGATGAGCGTAGCGAAGAAGGGGGGGCTCTTTCGGAGAAAGAGTGCGAGCCGTAAATCAAAAGAGGGGGGGTGGATTGCGAAGCAAGACGGGGGGGGTGAATTTTGATTGGAGGCGAAGCATGGGGGGGGTCCTGTGCTCGGCGTGCAGGCGAGCGGAGGGCACATAGTAAATAGCGGAGGCTCAAAGAGGGGGGGTGGCTGAGCGAAGCGAAGTCGGGGGGGGTGAATTTGAGCCGGAGCTGTTCAAGTTCATTTGAATTATTTGCTATTATGATCTTCGGGGGGGTTGAAAAATTGGATCAACTTTTCAAAACTTTCAAAGTGATATTTGTAAAATTCATCCTCGTTAACTCTGACGTAGATCCATTTGTCTCCCGTAACTCTTTCGGCGTCCTCGCACCACAACTTGGCTCTCTTATCCTTGAACTTTACATCTACATCCTCTTCTCCTTTTGTTTCAGCAATCACGTACTTATCTTCAAGTTTTATGATAAAATCTGGATAATAGTACCTCAGGTTTCCGCTTGAATCCCTATATTCTATAAAGAATCCTATTTTCTGAGCAAGCTTTGAAAATGCCTTCACATCATCAACCGAGTCCAGAAATCTTGCAAAGTTAACCTCAAGATCATTATCACAGGGAACGTAATTGAAGATGCATTTATTGGCTTGATAAACCTTCTTTGTCCAGACAAAGGGCTGTGTATCGGATATCTTAATTCTGTCAAGTATGGTTACTTGACTGTCTGTGAATGCCAGGTCTTTTAAGTTATCCACAAAGACCTTTATCAGTTTCTCCTGTAATTCCGGCTCGCTTATCTGGAAAAGAACTCTAGGATCCTCTAAGTCAACTTTCTGATCAAAGAGTTTTTTCTCTATGTATTCCTTTACAATTGGATATAGGTCTGCGAACATGTTGGCTAGGTTAAGCTCCTTGAGGATTCTACCAGTATAATATGCAATAACACTTTTTACATCCTGCGGTACAGGCAGATCCCAATTTCTTTCAACCTGAACTGCACCGGTGACCATATCAACTGCCTTGTAGGTAGTCTTGAATACCTTGTTTTCCAACCCTATGTTGAGCGGTGGTATTTTGTCCAGTGTATTCTCATCGATTTCAAATTCTCTAACGATAATTGCTGGCGTAAGTATGGGAATTTCTAAATCGAATTCCTTCTTATCCATATCAACGAATATTGTTGTTACATTGATCTGGTTACCAAGATTTGCCGTGCCAAACGTTATGTTTTCATTCCTCTCCAATTCTTCTATAATCTGCATTAAGCCGGGTGGTCCAATTACCTCCAGTATATTCACAAAATCTTTTACACTGGCGTTCTCATCTGGAAACATCTTTCTTAGACCTCTTCCAATGACCTGTTCAGGAAGCACATTCCTCTCGGATGTATACGATCTCAATCCCACTATTACATTCACGTTTCTTACGTCCCATCCCTCGTTCAGCATCATTGTGCTCACTATGGCCTCGTAGGTATTCTCCTCGCTGTCAACCGTTTGAGCGAATTTTCTCGCTTCTTCAATATCTGATTTTGCTACCTCTCCTGTACTGTCCGTGTGTATTAACAAAATTTTACCTGAGAGCTGTGGTAGTGTCTCCAGATATTTTTTTAACTGATCAGCCTGCTTGTTATCCGGACACTGGAAAAAGAGTATGGGCTTCTTGTTTAGCTTTGCCAGAGCGTCCTTATACTCCTGCCATCTCTTAATGCCTGCTTCGATCCAAGCCCTGTAACGTTCAACAACGTTCGTAGATGTTATTTCAGTGGCACTTTGCACTATACCCTTCAATGGCCTTTTCACTATATTCATCTCAATTGCTTCCTTTAGCGTAAAATCTACAATCAGCCATGGAAATAGTGCTCCATTCTCGCCACGGGGTGTGGCTGAAAAATCCAGTTCAGAATTGAAACCTTTGCCGTATTTTGACTCCAAGGATTTGTGAAGGTCTATAAGAATCTGCTTCCATCTTTTTTCATAATTGTATATGTGGTGTGCCTCATCCTTTAATATCATTATGTTCGGTATTTTTTCCAAGACCTCTTTTATTCTATTCTCCTGTGCAATATTTGTTCTGTTTACCTCCTTTAAATCCAGAACGTCATCAACAAATTTATCAGCTTCCTTTTTCCTGTTTGCCTTATCCTGGAGTTGCTGTACATTTGTTAAAAATAGAATAGAGTCAGGGATGTTATTTATTGGGTCCTCCTTCAAAATGACTTTCAGATCGAATTTATCTGACCATTCTGGTGGAATTAATGGTATCTCATGGAATATTTTCCCATCCTGATAGCCCCCCCTTTTTAAACGATCGTAAATTACATTCTTTTCTCCAGCTATTAAAAGAAACTTGGAGGTGTAATCGTCGCCATTTTCGAACTTATGGTTAAAGTACTGCCATACAATAGATAATGCCATAACATAGGTCTTTCCTGATCCAGTGGCCATTTTAAACCCGTAGAGAGGATAAATATCAACATTAGGATCGAAAAATTGTGGCCCTTCACCGAACTCTTTAGCGAGATCTAAAAATCTCCTCTTCTTCATGACCTCATAAACATAGATTAGAGTCTCTATGGATTCCCTCTGGGCATACCAGAACTCAAATTTCTCATTGTTTATTATATGATCCTCATTGAGAATGATGCCTCCTATGGCGGCGTAAGCTATGCCCAAGAAGCCAAGCACTTCGTATAGTATATTGCCTGATTCTAGCATTGAGATAAAATGCAGGAAAAGGCCGTTCCAGATTAAGCTTGAGATAAAGAAGGCTGGCGCCGATATTAAAAATACTATTTTTAGCGTGTCTTCTTCCATGCTTTACCTCTGAGCCCTGAACCTTCTGTTTGGCGTTATCGTTGCAGATATGGTTGCCTCCTCGCGCCTGAATATGAGGCCGCGCCTTGTTATGGTCAGATCTATCCTGAAAACAGGATTCGATTCATATTCAACGTAGCTGATGTCCGGATTCCTCTCCATGAACCTCATCACAGAGTCGATCTGCCTGCGATCCTCAAGTTCGTACTGGTTAACCGTTTTCTCGATAACCGTTTCCTGAAGTCTTTCGAGCGTGCCCTTCTTCTGCGGGTCTGCCATGACATACCTTATTACCTGCGGCTCTTCTTCTCTCCCTTTCAAAACAATCCTTTCAGTTCTTTCCATCTTCTTCATCTCCGTTGAAAAAGGCAAGCCACGTCTGTGTCTTAGCTATAAATTCGTCTTTTGTAAGCACATTTGGTTCGGAAAGCAGTATTTTAGTTAACGGGTGCTCTGGGAATTTAGCGGCGAATTTTATTTTTACATTCGCTATGTCAAAACCTGCCTTTTCCACGATATAATATTGCGCAATGGGTAATACGTCGATTTAGCGGGGATTACGACGGTTATTGGAAGCATCCATAAGCCTTAGGAAATCCTCCATGGTAGAGGGATCGACAATGTCTATTTCTTCCCTGTATGAATAACTGCACTCGCAATTGAACGATATGATCAGATGGGTAAATATCACATCTATGTGCATGTCATCGCTGATAGGGTATCTGGCGGTCTTTTTCTTAGCGGAATCGATTGATATATCCGATTCCCTCTGGCACTTCTGGCATAAAACCTTTCTTCCTGATTCCGCGAATCTGATGACGAAATAGAAATAACCATTCTCAATAAGATTCCAGAAAAGCATAGGATCTCTACCAATCATGTAGGTATAGATTTCCTCCGGCATTGTCCTGAGCTCTGTCCTTCTTTTGTCCTTATCGTCGCTGAGCCTTTCAACGAATTTCATTTTTGAGAGCATATCTATTCTCCTGTCAATCCACTCGTGCTTGAGCTGGTTCGAGGAGCGAATCCTGTCCCTGGGAATGCCTGATAATGCTATGTATAGATCGCTTGTGAACGTGTGCTGGAATTTGCGTTCTCTGTCCTGGATGGCTCTGAGAACAGCTTCCGCTCTCCTGTCCGGAGGATACTTATAATCCACTGGGGTGTCAAAAATCATAGATTTAAAAAGGCATTTTCATTATAGCCCTTCCGTTGGGCAATACCGCCTGAAATTCGTACCCTTCGCTCAGGAATTTTTCTATTTCATCTACAGGCACGAGCCTCTGCTTTGATCCGTTGCCTGACATAGCGCCTGCGACCTTATCCCTGAGCAGTTTCTGGAATGCCTCGTTGTCCATCTCTGCAAGGTTCATTCGATCGATCTCATCCTGCCTGTAGCCCACTGCAAGTAAAAGCTGTTGCTGAAGGTACAGCTTTGCATCGCTCTCCGATGGCTCTGTTACCCTTGTTTCCAGGTACTTTAAGCATTTTTTGTATGATTCGCGCATCTCCTCTATCATGTCCGGAGGCAGTCTCTTGTTCGTTGAATACCTTGCTTCGATATCGCCCTTGTGCCCCATTATGAACTGCCTCCATGGATGTGATATTAATCCCTTTGATTCTGCTATGTCTAATGCTGTGCTGAAATATGCCCTTAAAACATAGGGTCTCATCTTCAAGCCTGCGCCGTTGATGGCATCGCGGACGTCCCTTGTGACTAGGGTTGTCCTGAGAAATGCGTTTTTCTTTATTCCACGGACATCAAACTGCAATAATGGAGAATCGTAGGATAATTCCTCGCCTTGTTTTCTCCTCTCCTCAAGGTATTCCTTGATATATGTTGCCCCTTCTTCTCCTATGAAAGAAAAATACTGGTGCCTTGCCTTGCTTAACCTGCTCCTAACCATTACCGTAACAGGAATCTTGTCAAATTCTATCTCGTCTGATAACTTCAGCTCCTTGATATCTCCAAGTTTCAATCCGTCTGTTCCTTCGTAATTGCCAAGTGATTCAGGTCGTAAACCCGAAAATGCCATTAACGCTATGATAACCCTTCCTCGCGATGTTGCTTTTCTCAATATCCTTGCCAGTTCTTCCTTGCTTGGTACTCTCTCGTTTGCTATTGTAGGCGTTTCGTTCTCTCCGGATATGTTAACGGCTAACTGTAAACGGATACCGTTAAACTTCAGCCAAGAGAGAATAACCTTCTTGAACCTTGCAATGTATGATCCTGCCTTTCCTTTGCTTTCCATGTCCCTTACAAAATCTGCGAATTCATAGCGGAAATCCTTTTCGTTGTTTTTTTTGCCTTTTCAAGTATCTGCTTTGGTGTTGTTTTTGTTAATTCGCAATAGTGACCTAAGTTTCGCAATGCCACTGTTGCCGTTAGAACGGATTTTGCCCTTAAATTCTCAAACCATCTTCGCACATCTTCATCCAGAAGAAGATCCTGATACTTGGGCTGAATGGTCATGATAGCATAACGAGTAACAGGATAAAAAGTATTCGATTAATAGATTAAATGGACCGGTCGGGATTTGAACCCGAGGCCTCCTGCTTGCGAAGCAGGCGATCTACCGCTGATCTACCGGCCCTCTGGCACCGCGCCCACGACCCGTGGCCTGCCCAGCGATGCAACCGGAGTGCACCTGTACCTGACAGTGGCAGCGGGCGTGCGAACCAGATTAGATGTGCTGCCCGGCCCACCGTTACCGGTGCACCTTTTGGTTACGGTATGGACAGTCAAAATATAAACATCTTCCCAGAAGGCGTCAACCGGGTGTCCGGACTGGCACACCTCCCATGCACTCCAAGTGCGGCCAGGCAGCGGGAATTGCAGAGCTTTATGATAGTGCAGGTCGCTATATTTCCCTGACCTCATCCAGCTTAACAGTTGTCAGTGATGCGGCATTGAACTCTATCTCGTTTGCCAGGAGGTGGCCCATGAACCTGTTTCCAACAACGCCGCTCAGGAACCTCAGGGGCACCAGGCCACCCTCAGGCGATGCTTCCCTCATCCAGGATACGGGTGCACTCCATATCTTGTCCCACTCTCCGTTTATGAGTGCCATCGTCACGAGGCCGAGGTACCTGTTGGCCACTTCCGGCACTGAACTGTTATCCCTACCGTAAAGGTCAAGCCTGTGTATGATCGAGCCGGTTGCGCAGACGAACAGGTCTGTCTCCTCAGCCACGGCCCTCACAGCCCGTCCCACATCCCTGTAAGATATCTCCTCTATTTCATCGCACAGGGATAAGGGTATCACGGGGACGTCGGCGTTGGGGAAAACGTGCATCAGTGGCGACCAGGCGCCGTGGTCCAGGCCCCCCCACTCCTCCGTTGTGGTGCATGGCACCCCCCCGAAGGAGTTTATCTTCCTGGCGATAACCTCCGCGAGCTCAGGGTCGCCATGAGGTCTGTACCTGACGGAATAGAACTTGTCAGGGAAGCCGTAGAAGTCATATATCTGCCTGAGCTCCCTCTGTGCCACCACTGCGACCCCCCCTCCCCCCCCGTTACGAAGTGTGGCGAAAGGACAACGACTGCCCTGGGCTTCACCTTCAGCTGCCTGCCCAGCGACCGCAGTGCCTCAACGGTCTTGTCATGGCGGACACCTAGGTCGCCGACCAGCGTCGGCGTGTTTGGCATGAAGGCTGCGCATACCAGCACAGTTGAGTACCATCAATGTGGTTATAACCCTTTTTATAGCGCCCATGCGCGGTTACGTTCCTGCGCAAAAAACATTAGATGCGTTAAACTTATTCTGCCAATGCACCTCCTCGGCTTCAACATAGTCTCCAGCGGGAGCAAGGGGGGGAACTCCACAATCCTGTGGGATGACAGCGACCTCCTGGTATTCGACATGGGAATCTCCCTTTCCCGCCTCCAGGGGGGGAGGATGTCCCTCCTGGGCCTCAGGGGCCTCCAGGTGTCGGCATTCATATCACACGAGCACTCAGACCACAGTTCAGGCATAAGGCGCTCCACAGGCGGGCCAGGGCAGACGTTTACACGAGGCCAAGGACAGCAGAGGCCATAGGCCTCGACGATGCATTTCCGATAAGGGATACGGTGGTGATAGGAAACTTCGAGGTCAAGGCAATAAGTGTCTCGCATGACGCCGTGGACCCTGTGGCCTTCAGGGTCAGGTATGGGAGGTACAGGATAGGTATTGTGTCAGACCTTGGCAGGGTGGACCGGTACCTCATAGATGAGCTCAGGGGGGGCTGTGACATACTCGCATTCGAGTCGAACCACGACGTGGAGATGCTCAGGACAGGGCCCTATTCACCGCCCCCCCTGAAGGCCAGGATACTCAGCGACCACGGCCACCTGTCAAACGAGCAGGCGGCGGAGGCCATCGCAAGGATAGTGAAGCCTGAGACGCATGTTGTCCTAACTCACCTTAGCCAGGAGAACAACAGGCCAGACATAGCATACTCAACGGTTTCGCAGTACCTTGCCAACAGGGATGTCAGGTACGCCTCACTGGAGTGTGCGTCCCAGGACAGGGGGGGGAGCTCAGTGCTGACGCTGGACGAGTCATGATTTTATTGCGCAGTGCGATCTGTGCGTATGCCCCGCATGGGTTTCATAGGCCTCGGCAAGATGGGCATACACATAGCCTCCAGGATCAACACGAAGTTCCACCTGACCGGAGTGTACAACAGGACGCCTGAGAAGGCCATAGCCATAGACGGAGAGGCTGTCAGGGTCTTCAGAACGCCCTACGATCTCGCGTACTACTGCGACACCATCTTCGTCATGGTCTCTGACTCACAGGTGAGTGCCAGGGTGTTCGATGGCCCGGAGGGCATCCTGGGCAACCTCAGGCAGGGGGGGGCAGACTGTGGTCAACATGAGCACTGTCTCTCTGGAGGAAACCCTTAGGGAGAGCGAGGCGTGCGCCTCGAGGGGGGGTGCAAGGTACATCGATGCCCCCCCAGTGATAGGCAGCGTGCCACAGGCCAGGGAGGGTACGCTCACCATGGTTGCTGGTGGCGACCAGAAGGCATTCGAGGAGGTCAGGGAGGTGTGCTCCACATTCTGCTCCCGCATATTCTACCTGGGCCAGGTAGGAAACGGAATAAAGGCGAAGCTGGTGAACAACTCAGTGATGGCAATCAACATGGCAGCGGTCTGTGAGGCCCTTGCACTGGCCGAGAGGCTCGGCCTGAGCAGGAGCGAGATGCTCGATATACTGTCCAGCGGTGGTGCGGATTCAAGGGTGCTGCAGATGAAGAGGCCGTACCTCCTGGGCGAGGCCACGGAGCCGCAGTTCCTGCTCTCCCACATGCTGAAGGACAGCAGGTATGCCATGGACCTGGCGGCATCGGTGAACTGGCCCATGCCGGTCACATCTGTGTCGTCGCAGATGTACGCCTCGGCAGCTTCCATTGGCCTCGGCAACCTCGACTTCTCATCCGTCCTGAGGGCCTTCAGGATGCTGGGCGGGAAAATGTAGGACGGCTTGTGTGCATGCGGCTGTGGACTAAGTTTTATATCCTATGCATCGGCTGACCCATGCATGCTCCTCCCCCCCTACCTCCTGGATCTATCTGTAACATTTGCCTTCCTCGCGTGGGGGAGCGCCTCGGATGTCAGGAGGAGGGCTGTGAACTCCTTCCTCTTCCTGCCTGTGGCCATAGCGGGCCTGGCCTACGGGGCCTACGTGCACGAACCTCTCTTCTTCCTGGTGCTGTCAGGCATATCTTTCATCCTGGCCTTCGTGAGAACGGACATCCTCCTTTACCCGGCGCTGGCAGCCTCTATGCTTGGCGTTTCCACGTACTTCGTCACAATTGAGCCACCTACGGCCTGCAGCTCCTCCTCATCTCCATTGTGCTGCTCGCCGGGTACAGGGAAGTGGTCTTCGGCATAGGCGACATAAAGGCCATGGTATCAGCCATGATATCGCTCTCAGCCCTCCTTCCACTCACGCCGGTGATGGTGCAGGAGGGGCAGCTGCTCTCCATAGTGCCTTCAGCGATCATGCTCGTCATCAACGCCGGCCTCTCATCCATCCTCTTCTTCCCGTACCTGGCCATAAGGAACGCGGTGAGAGGAGGGCAGTTCGACTTCGCGTGGTTCCTTACGGTACCTGACGGTGAAGACCCAAGGAAGTTCAGCGAGAGGGATCTCTCCGGCAGGAGGCTCCGCATCTACAAGGTGCCATTCATAGTGCCGATACTCATCGGCTCCATTGCCACCGCCCTGTTCGGGGGGGCCTGGCCCGTGTTGCTGGTGAGGTGATGGCACAGCATCCGGAGAAATGCGACTGCACACTCAAATGGGAACACGGTGCTGCTCCTGCACGCTGTAACACCCTGGGTCCATGGACACCACCTTAGCTGCACCGCCACACCGGGCCACACGCGCATCCGACCCCCCCATTTTTATAAGGCATGTACCGGTACACAGTGGACGAAGAGCGGCAGGGCAGTGGTTGCTGTTGGCACTTTCTCGTTCTTCATGAACTCGCTGGTCAGGTACTTCATCCCATCGTTACTTCCTGTCATAGAGGAGCTGGACGGCATCTCGATCGTGAAGGCCTCTCTCCTCGTCACTGCATACTGGTCAACGTACACTGCCATGCAGATCCCATCGGGCTTCATCTCCGACCGCTTCGGCCAGGCCACCGTTAACAAGGCCTCATTCCTGGCCATGACCGCGCTATTCTCCTGCTTCCTTGCCCTTCACAGCTTTGCTGGGCTACTGGCGATCCAGCTCCTCCTGGGCGCCTCGTCTTCGCTGGTCTACATCTCCGACGTCTCTCTAATCCAGAGGGTGTCAGAACCATCCAGGCGGGCGCACGCGTCGGCATATACCAGACCGCCTTTTTTGTGGGCGCATCGGTGGCTGAGATACTCTCCGTCAGGCTCCTGGGCATATCTTTCAGGGCATCCGTGCTTGCCTTCATGCCTCTCATGCTTGCTGCCTGCATGCTGAACTTTGCCCTCCTCAGTAACCCTGAGAGGAAGGGGGGGAGGAGCAGGGGGGGCACAGTCAGGAGGGAACTGGCCTACGTTGCGGCCATCAGGTTCGCCTCTGGCTTCACCTACCTCGCTTCTCCTCACTGTTCGCAGCGTTCATCGTCTTCAGGGGAATAACTTCTGCGGACAGCACCTACAGGTTCGCATGGGTGCCAATTTTCCTGGGCATTGCAGGCTCGCCCCCCCTGGGCGGTGTGGTATCGCGTGGCATCACAAGGTACAAGTTCACCGTCGCGGTGGCGGCATCCATGGCCCTGGCACTCTCTGTTGTGGCGACTGGCCTGCTCCCCCCCGGTGCCTGGGCGCTGCTGACGGCTTCCTTGTCTGGCTTCTTCTACGGCCTCTATTCCGGGCCGTCCATGGGCCTGGCCACGGAGGTCTCAGCTGGCGAGGACGCACTGGCTCTGCCAGCGGTTTCGTGAACTTCAGCTCCCAGCTGGGCGGGAGCGTATCGCCGTTCCTGATCGGGGGCCATGGTTGCGAGCACCCACTCCTTCAGCATACCGTTCCTCACAGTCGGGACTGTATCCTTGGCCCTGCTCATCGCCGTCTACATTGCCGGTATCTCTGGCAGCCTTGGCAAGACCGGCACCCGTGGGGTGACCTGAGGGGAAAACATTTACAATTGAGTTATAGGATCGATGGGGGGGGATGGTGAACGGCAGGTTCGTTGTGCACAACATATCACAGCTCGTCACCAACGAAGGGGGGGCCGGATGGGAACCGCTGAGGGGGGGTGCGGCGCAGTCTAGGCTCAGGGTCGTGAAGGGTGCGGCTATCGTGATCGATAACGGCAGGATTTCGTCCGTCATTGACGAGGAATCAGTGGGCCGTTACGAGGGTGAGAAGATAGACGCAAGGCAGAGGGTGGTGATGCCGGGCTTCGTTGACCCCCCACACACACGTAGTCTTCGCAGGCACTAGGGAAGAGGAGTTCTACATGAAGCTGAAGGGGGGGAAGACCTACCTCGAGCTACTGCAGAGCGGTAACGGTATAAACAGGACCGTAAGGGAGACCAGGGCCGCATCCGAGGAGGAGATATACAGGCAGAGCCTCCAGCGGGTCCAGGACGCTGTGAGGTGTGGCACAACGACTCTTGAAATCAAGACGGGCTACGGGCTTGACCTGGAGAGCGAGATGAAGATGCTCAGGGTCATGGACAGGATCGCATCCCTGGGCATAGTCAACGTCGTCAAGACGTTCCTCGGAATGCACGCTGTGCCCCCCCCTGGGATGACGGAGGATTCGTACACCGCAGAGGTAATGGGCAGGATGCTCGAGAGGTTCTCAGAAAGGGTGGACTTCGTCGATGCGTTCTGTGACAGGGGGGGGCCTTCTCGCCACAGTCCACAGACCTCTTCTTCGCAGCCTCCTCAAGGAAGGGCCTGAAGATGAGGCTCCACGCGGACGAGATAGAGGACATAGGCTGCCTGGACCTCTGCCTGAAGTACAGGCTCCACAGCGTGGACCACCTCCTCGAGACGGGGGGATGCGGGCCTGAAAAAGATATTGCAGGGCGGGTCTGTGGCGACACTGCTGCCCATAACGGGCTTCTCCCTGGACAGGATCAGGTTCCCCCCCGACGCCAGGAAGTTCATAGACGCCGGTATACCGGTTGCCATAGGCACGGACTGCTCACCCGTTTCGTACAACATAAGTATGCCATTCGCCATATACCTGGCGGTGAGGTTCTGTGGCATGACCGTTGAGGAGGCCATAAACGCCGCTACGGTGAACGCAGCATACTCTGGACGTCCTGGGGGGGAGGAAGGCAACCATAGAGCCGGGCAAGGACGCTGACATCCTCATACTGAATGTGGACGACTACAGGAAGATACCATACCAGTACTCCTCCAGCCTGGTCGACAGTGTCTTTGTCATGGGAGAGCCCATAATGAGGCACGGCTATTTCTCACTGTGATTTATATACCATTATATCGGGGTTAGGCATTCACCCACATTGATAGTAAGTGCAAGCAACGTCCAGGAAGCGATACAGAGGGCAAAGGACCTTGGAGCATCTAAGGTGCTACTCCAGCTGCCGGACGGCCTGAAGCCCAGGGCCTTCGGAATATTCTCTGAACTTTCAAAGCACTTCTCCGTGGTGATCAGTTCGCAGTCGTTCTACGGGGGGGCCTGCGATGTGGGGGGGAGCATGGACACCTACTCCAGGGTGGACTGCATAGTGCAGCTGGGCCACACTGAGATCCCGAACCTTAGGTACCCGAAGCCGATCATTTTCATAGAGCACCTGTACGAAAGGGATGCCAGGATCGAGGCATCCGCCTTCCAGATCCTCAGGTCAAGGGGGGGGTACTCCACCGTGGGCCTGGCGTTCTCTGTGCAGTACAGGCAGGTCGCAGAGGGCGTGAGGGAGGCCCTGGAGGCCTTGGGCCTCAGGGTGCTGGTCGGCGGCGTTGACGGGAGGATGAAGTACCCTGGCCAGGTGCTGGGCTGCAACTTCTCGGCCATACACAGCGTCCAGGCCATGGTGGACAGCATAGTCGTCGTGAGCACAGGCACCTTCCATGCCCTCGGTGCGCAGCTCTCCACGGAAAAGGAGGTCTTCATATACGACGTCTCCGAAGGCAGCCTCAGGAGCATGAGGGAGGAGGCGGACAGGTTCCTCAGGCAGAGGTTCGCGGCAATATCCAGGGCAGCGGGTGCCAGGAAGGTCTGCATAGTTATCGATACAAAGATAGGTCAGTACAGGCCATCACTGGCTGCAGTGGTCGAGAGGCAGGCCAGGGAGAGTGGCAAGGAGGTCGTGACCCTGGCCACCGACGAGGCAAACCCCCCCAGGGACTACGAGAACCTGATGTGTGATGCCGTTGTCTTCACAGGCTGCCCAAGGGTGCCCATAGACGATGGCGGGAAGTTCAGCATGCCTGTGCTCACGCCGCAGGAGTTCCAGATGGCCCTGGGGGGGATAAAGAAAGGGCGGTACGTCCTGGACGAGATCGTGGCCGTCGATACTCAGTGAGCGGGAGATGCCTTGTAGAGGGGGGGCCTGGGGGGGTGAGCTATCCTCGACCTGAGGCGCAGTGTGTTGAGCACAACCGAGGTGGAGCTCATGCCCATGGCCAGGGCGGAGAACATGGGCAGGTAACCGTAGACACCGAGGCCCAGCAGCGGGACAAGTGCACCGGCTGCCACTGGCACAAGGATGCTGTTGTATACGATGGCCCAGGCCAGGTTCTGGCGGACCTTCCTGAGCGTGCTCTCCGCTATATCGAATATCTCCACGATGCCCCCCCTAAGGTCACCGTTCATGATCACGATGTCGCCCAGTTCAGCCATCGACCTGTCCCTGCCACCGATGACTATGCCGACGTCGGAAACGCTTACTGCCACCGCATCGTTCACGCCGTCGCCAACGAAGGCCACGTATTCGCCGGACTGCTGCATCTCCTTTACGATCCTTTCCTTTTCCTCAGGTCCGGCCGAGTGGTGGACGTCCCCTATGCCAAGGTAAGATGCGACCGCTTCAGCACGGTCACCCCTGTCGCCTGTTACCATGGATATGGATATGCCCCTCTCCCTGAGCATCTGTATGGCCCTGGCAGCGCTCTCCCTGACCCTGTACTCTATGCTGAACCTCCCGGCAACCCTTCCGTCGATCTTCAATACAGTGTCCCCGCCTTCCCTGCCGACAAACACATCATGGCCCCTCACCGTTGCACGTGCGCCCAGGCCAGGCTCTTCCCTGAATGAACTTGCGGGATAGACTCTTGCACCGTTTGACCTGGCAAACCTGCAGAGTGCCCTCGCCACCGGGTGCCGTGAAAGAGATTCCACGCTGTAGAGCACATCGAGGCATCCGGAAAGCCATCAGCGATATGGTAAGATGAAACAGTGCCCTCCTCCTCTGTGAGGGTGCCCGTCTTGTCGAATACCACCCTGGTCACCTTCCTGGCCCTGTCCAGTGCCCCCCCGGGGTTCCTTATGAGTATGCCCCCCCTCCTGTAAGATGCAGATGAGGCTATCAGGAAGCTGATCGGGCCCGCGAGGCCTATGGCGCACGGGCATGCTATGACGAGGACAGAGACAGCCGCAAGCACCGCATACTGCAGTGCGTAGGCATCAGTGCCAAGCCTCAGGAACCAGAAGGCAAAGGAGAAGGCGGCCACAGCAAGGATCACCGGCACGAAGACCGAGGAGAAGATGTCCGCGACCCTCTGCATCCTGACCCTCCCCCCCATGCTTGCCCTCCTGACGGCCTCGTAGACCCTCATCAGGGTGCTGTCCGCAGGCCCCCCCCTCTCAAGCCTGACTGATGCCCCCCCGCCTGTCAACACGACGGAGCCAGAGAAGACATGGTCGCCCTGTGATAGCGTGACAGGTTCCTGCTCACCAGTTATGTTCGAGGCGTCGACATCCATGCTCCCATCAACGACCTCCCCCCCGTCCGCGGGCACGGTGTCTCCCCCCCGGGCCAGGATTATAATGTCTCCGGGCACCAGTGTATCCCTGGGCACCTCGACAACTCTCCCATCAACGATCTTCTTCGCTGTTTCGGGCAACGACTTGATCAGGGCCTCCGCATCCCTCTGGGCCCTTTCCTTGGCCTTCTGCTCCACGTAGCTCCCCCCCGTCAGTATTAGCGCTATGATCGCTGTGGAGGCATCGAAGTAGACGCCAGAATAGTGGAGGAAGCTGTGGAAGATCGTTACAGCTGTTGAAAAGGCAAAGGCAGTGGTTGAGCCGAGGGCAACGAGGAGGTCCATGTTGGCCATCCTCGATGATATGGAGGAGTATGCCCCCCCGCGGTAGAACTCTAGGCCGGAGTAGAACTGTACAGGCGCGGAGAGGGCAAGCAGTACATAGTCCCTGAAATGGAAATGGGTGAGGTATGTTATGGATATCACAGGCACGGCAAGTGCCCAGGCAAGCACCAGACGCCTCTTGACAGATGCAACCTGCCTCTCCGGGGGGGACGTGAACTGTTCCATGCACCCCCCCTTACTGCAGAAGTAGTACCTCTGCCCGCCCCTGTCCACGTGTAGCGGCGAATCCTCCGGCACGAACATGCCACAGACAGGGTCCGTGGGCATGTGTCACCTCACGTACTTCAGGGGGGGTTTGCGTCAAACTGCTCCTTGCAGTGCCCGCAGCAGAAGTAGTACTTCTTCCCCCCGTACTCGCTCGTGTAAGGGGGGGTGTCCTCACCCACCTTCATGCCGCACACCACATCCTCGTACTTCTTCATATGCCGTGCATCACGTGGGGGGGTTACATTACCATGACTCGATCAGAATGTATATTACACACAGTATGATTGTGACACCATGGTGAGCGATAGGGCAGACATCGAGAGCATGATGATCACACTTCTACAGAGGGACGCACGGATGAGCCTCACTGATCTCTCGGAGAGGCTGGGCGTGACCAGGGTCACCGCATCGAAGGTCCTCAGGTCTCTACTTGAAAGGGGCGTATTAGGAGGTTTACTGTGATCACCGACATGGACGAGGGCGACATGGTGCTCCTTAGGACCAGGGATCCAGAGAGCGTTCCAGATTCTTGCGTGGTGGAGCGCCTGGATCTGCTGGGTGAGGAGAGCCTGGTACTGATCAGGCCTGAGTGCCTCAGGGAGCTGAGCGGCCAGGGCCATCTGGCCATAGAATATGTGAAGAAGAGATACGTGTATTCCTTCTCGCCTGTAAGGGGTGTGAAGTGTGACTACTGCGGGAAGTTCATAGATGGAAAGCCCATAGAGGTGGAGTTCATGGGCAGGACGCTCTACGCGTGCTGCACGAACTGCGAAAGGGACCTGAGGAGGAGGGTGGAGGGCGTGGAGGTCAGATGACCCTCCCGACCAGGTAGGTCTCTGTGCTGTCCACGACCTCTACCTGTGCCTCGCCGTAAAGTGGATACTCTCCGGGCACGACGACGGGCCTGTAGGCACTGTCCCTGCCAACCGTGGTGCCCTGCTTCCCCCCCCTCTCTGCGAAGATTATGGCCTCCGTCCTTCCAACCAGAGAAGCCATCTTCCTGGCCGAGATCTCCCTGTGCAGTTCCGTCAGCGCCCTGCTCCACCTGCCCATCACGTTGGATGGTGGCGTTTTCGACCCGAAGTCCTTCGTGAAGGGCCTGGGTGAGAACCTCGTTATGTTGATTATCTCCGGCTCTGTCCTCTCTATGAGCCTCACTGTGTTCTCGAAGCTCTCCTCATCGTCGCTGTGGTAGCCGCATATTATGTCTGTCGAAAGTGTGGAATCAGGGAACCTCTCCCTGAACATCCTGACGATCCTCTCGAAGTCCGAGACCGTGTATTCCCTGTTCATGTCCCTCAGAACCCTGTCATCGCCGCTCTGCACAGGCAGGTGGAGGAACCTGAAGACCTCGGGTCTGAATAGGTGCGGAACAGTTCCTCCGCAATCTCCCCCCCGGCGTTCTTGGGCTCCATCATGCCCACGCGGAGCCTGAAGTCCTTCGGTATCCTGAGAATTGCGGCGACCAGTTCGGGGAGCCTGTGGCCGGTATCCTTTCCGTAGGCGGCCGTGTCCAGGCTGGTCAGCCTTATCTCCCTGATCCCCCCCCTCTCCAGCTGCATCTCCACCTGCTTCACTATCTTCTCCACAGGCCTTGAGAGGAGCTTTCCCCCCCTGGAGACCCTGGATATGCAGTAGCTGCAGCTCCCGGTGCACCCCCCCTGGTTTATGGGTATCCCCCCCTCAAAGATGGACGCCTCCCTTATCTCCACGTCGTCAAGGTAACCTGTGTAGAGTGACCTGGCCTCCCTGGGCTTCAAGACTTCAACAGCCCCCCCACCCTCGAGCTGGCCCGCTGACACTGCGGGGGAGGCATCCTGTGACCTTTACCCTGACCTTACTGCTCAGCTCTTCTATGCGCCTGAGCATCTTCTCCTCCGTGTGCCTTATGACCACACACGTGCCTATTACGCCTATATCCGCTTCCTCCGGCCTCTGGACCAGCTCGGCACCCTCTGAGAGCAGCCTGTTCACATAGAGCCCGGTCTCGGCCTGTTGAGGGTGCAGCCGTAGGATTCCACGTAGATTCGCATCCTACTGAGGATGCCAAGCACCTTATAAAGTGCCATGGCAGGTGGATGGGGAGCGAAGGTTAGATAAGATATAGCGATACATCCAGCATGGAGGGGGGGAGTGAGGTAAAGGAGGACTACCTCGAGGGCTACAGCTGCGACATTGCGCTGAGGTGGGCGAAGCTGAACCCCCCCTCACTTCTGCCGGTGGACGAGCTTGACAAGGAGATCATATGCCTCTTGAGGTACAACGCGAGGATGTCAAACGCCGAGCTCGCAAAGACGCTGCGCACCAGCGAGGCAACGGTCAGGAGGAGGATATCGGCCCTGGTGGAGAAGGGCATCATAATAGGTTTCTCCGCCCTGGTGAACCTAAGGGCTGTGGAGAACAGCATAAAGGTCTATATGAAAATAAGGGTGAGGCAGGAGAATATGGACGAGCTTGCGCGTAAGCTCCTGCTGAACTCAAGCATACTGAGCCTCTACAGGACAAGGGAGAACGGAATCCTCATACTCGAGGCCCTCTTCCTGAACATAGAGAGCCTCCAGGAGTTCGAGGACTCCCTCAAGAGGATGGACGGCGTGGAGGGATTCGAGACCGATATGGTGACCAAGGCCTACAGGAAAAACCCGTGGGTCGGCATATAGGGGGGGACCTGAGGAGGCCACTGAGGGGGGGCAACCTACATTTTTCTGCGCTCCTGGGCCGGTGGCAGTCCCAGTAACTAAGGCAGGAAAGGATATGCCTCAACATTATGAGGCCCTCTCCGGCCATTAAAAATCAGGGCTGCTCCGGCATGTCTCCGGAGCACAGGGACAGAAATGATGTGGTGGTCACTTTGGGATCCCGCTGCTCATGATCTCGTCGAATTGCTTCTCCGTGATCTTCCCAGTTGCCAGTGCGAGCTCCTTTATTGACTTCCCTGTGTGCAGGGATTCCATGACAATCTTGGCCACGCTGTCGTAGCCGAGGTACGGGTTAAGGAGAGCGGCTGAGCCGAAGCTCTTGGAGAGGTGTTCCTTGCAGGCCTCCCTGTTGGCCTGTATGCCGTCTATGAGCTTTGTGCGGAACATCCTGAGGCCGTTGCGCATTATGTCCAGGGACCTCGACAGCTCGTAGTCTATGTTAGGCATCATCACGTTAAGTTCCAGCTGCCCCCCCGCCTGAACCGAAAAGTTAACCGCCTGCTGCGCTCCGATCACAGAGTGGCATATCATGTTCATCGCTTCCGCAATGGAGGGGTTGACCTTGCCAGGCATTATGGAGGAGCCCTGCTGCACAGCGGGTATCGTTATCTCGTGCAGCCCGGCGCCCGGGCCGGAGTAGAGGAGCCTTATGTCGTTGGATATCTTGTTTATGTCCAGTGCCATGTTAGTGACAGCGTTCATTAGCCTCGAGAAGTCGGTCATGAACTCCATTATGCCCGGCAGGTTATCGCTCTCCCGGAAGTTGTAGCCAGTTATCCTGGATATCTCTGCCACCACGTTGTGCTTGTAGTTCGGGGGGGAAGTGTTTATGCCTGTGCCCACTGCGGTACCACCTATGTTGAGCTCCATCAGGTAGTCTATGGCGCTGTCCAGTTCCCTCATGTTCTTCTCCATCGTGTAGGCCCATGCCGAGAATTCCAGACCGAGTGTCACTGGCGCTGCGTCCTGCAGGTGCGTCCTGCCCGGCTTCACAACGTCCTTGAACTCCTGTGCCTTTTTCTTGAACGAATCGATGAGCATCTCCACCTCGTCCCTGAGCCTGTGGGCCTTCTTCACAGCCGTAATCCTCATCATGGTCGGGAAAGCGTCGTTTGTGGACTGGCTCATGTTCACGTGGTCGTTGGGATGGATGTACTCATACTCGCCCTTCTTCCTTCCGGCTATGGTGAGGGCAAGGTTCGCTATCACCTCATTTGCATTCATGTTGAACGATGTTCCGGCACCCGCCTGGTATACATCGATCACAAACTGGTCATGGAGCTCGCCTGCCCTGATCCTCTCGCAGGCCTTCACTATGGCGTCCTTCCTATCCTCGCTCAGGCGGCCGCCCTTCCAGTTCGCGATGGCGGCGGCCTCCTTAATTGTCACCATTGAGATTATGTGATCCGCGTCTGCCCTTAGGCCAGAGATGCGGAAATTGTCTACTGCACGTGCGGTGTTGACACCGTAGTAGCAGCTGTCGTCTATCTCCACTTCTCCCAGAACGTCCCTCTCTATCCTCTTCATGCACTGTCATAGAATGAACGTATAAATCGATGGCGATTTTCCGGCCCGGGATAGATATTTTCACAACACCAGCGGCCGTTTCCGGAGGACTGTCTGCGGGCGGAGCTCATTTTTGCACTTTTATTTGAAAAAAATCAAAAAACAGTTAAATAGCAAGGAACAATACGAAGGACAGCAAGTGAGCCTTCAAGGAGATTCGGGCTAACAGGTGATCGAATGAAACCGGATGAGGTTATAATAAGGGTGGGCGGAGCTGCCGGTGATGGTGTCCAGTCTGCCGGTCTCATACTGGCCAAAACCTTTTCCAGAAGTGGCCTCCACGTGAACACTTACAATTACTATCAGAGCATCATCAGGGGGGGAGGGTACAGTTGGTACCAGGTCAGGGCCTCAGACAGGAAGGTCAAGTCACAGGGCGATGGTTTAGATATCCTCATTGCACTCAACAAGGACGCGCTTGAGAGACACACAAACCCCCAACATAAACGAGGGTGGTGCGTCGCCACTCTCCGAGGACGGGATCGCGATCTTCGACGACTCCATCAAGGGGGGGTACAAGCAGGAGAAGGTCAACTACGTCTCCATGCCGCTTACCTCAATAGCGTCGAAGTACAGCAGGAACGCCCTCATGAAGAACACGGTTGCCATAGGCGCTGCCATGGCATCAATCGGGATGGACTTTGAGGTCCTCGCCGGAGTGATCCGGGACCAGTTTGGCAACAAGGGGGGAGGTGGCAGAGCAGAACGTGAACGCGGCGAAGGAGGGCTACGAGTATTACCTGAAGAACTTCAAGAAGCTCAACAAGAAGCTGAAGACCTCGAACAAGAGGTACTACCTGATAAGCGGTGGAGAGGCAGTGGGCCTAGGTGCGGTGAGCGCAGGCCTGAAAATGTACTTCGGCTACCCCATGACGCCCGCCTCTTCTGCGCTGCACTTCCTCGCATCGCATGCCAAGAAGTTCGGCGTCTTTGTGAAGATCCCGGAGGACGAGATATCCGCCATAAACATGGCCATAGGCGCCAACTACGCTGGCGTGAGGGCCATGACCGGATCATCTGGCGGTGGTTTCTCACTGATGGTTGAGGCCCTGGGAATGGCTGGCATGATGGAGGTGCCTCTCGTTGTCTACGAGGCACAGAGGGCAGGCCCATCGACAGGCCTTCCAACAAAGACAGAGCAGGGCGACCTGAACCTGGTCCTCGGGGGGGCATCACAGGGCGACTTCCCCCAGGATCGTGCTGGCTGCCAGGGACGTGAAGGACGCATATGACCTCGCCAGGGAGGCGCTGAACCTGGCTGAGAAATACCAGACGCCGGTCATACTCATGTCAGACCTCTACATAGCTGAGCACTATGAGACAGTGGAGAACCTGGACACAAGTGTGCGCATTGAGAGGGGGGGCAAGTACGCCGAGGAGAACACGCCAGACTACAAGAGGTACGCGCTGACCGACGACGGCATATCTCCCAGGGCAATACCTGGTATGAGTGGCCTCATGCACAATGAGGATTCAGATGAGCACAACGAGTACGGCGACGTGGTGAGCGATGCAGTAACCGATCCGACCCCCCCGAGGAGGGAACAGATGGAGAAGAGGATGAGGAAGCTGCAGACCTACCTCAAGGAGATACCGCCCACAGAGACCTACAGGTACGAGGACGCGGAGTACGCCGTGGTCCAGTGGGGGGGCGGCACCAGAGGTGTCGTTGAAGAGGCGATAGACATACTCAGGGAGAGGGGGGGCATAAAGGTCGGTGCCATAGAGGTCAACCACGTATTCCCGCTGAACCCTGACATAGGCGATCTCCTCAGGGGGGGAAAGAAGAAGATAATAGTGGTAGAGAACAACTTCTCTGGCCAGTTCGCAAGGCTCCTGAGGTCGGAGTTCCTGGTCCAGACGGAGCTCGTAACGAAGTATGACGGAGAGAGCTTCTACCCAGGGCCCTTGCAGATGAGATCGAGAAGAAGATAGCCGTCACGGTTACGGTGAAGAGGTGATGGTAATGGTCACACTCAACGACTACAAGGGGGGGAGGGTCAGGCCTGACTGGTGCCCTGGCTGCGGCAACTTCGCGCAGCTCTCGGCAATCCAGGGCGCGCTTGTCGAGCTGGGCATCGAGCCGAAGGACGCAGTGGTCGTGTCTGGAATAGGCTGCTCCAGCAACCTGCCGGAGTACGCCAACTGGTACGGCTTCCACGGCATCCATGGAAGGCTGCTGCCCGTTGCCTCTGCCATAAAGTGGGCGAACCCGAAGCTGACGGTCATAGCTACGGTGGGGACGGTGACGGGTTCTTCGAGGGAACGCAGCACTTCTACCACACAGCGAAGAGGAACGTGGACATAACATACATAGTGTCGGACAACCAGATATTCGGCCTCACAACAGGCCAGGCGTCGCCCACGTCGCAGATAGGCATGGTGACGAAGTCCACACCTGACGGCAACGTGGAGAAGCCGGTGAACCCGCTGACCTTTGCACTGGCCGCAGGCGCGACGTTTGTTGCCAGAGCCTTTTCCGGAGATGCCCTGCACCTGAAGGAGGTCATAAAGAAGGGCATACAGCACAAGGCTTTGCTTCATAGACGTGATGAGCCCCCCCTGCGTCACATACAACAAGATCAACACCTACGACTTCTTCAGGAAGAGGGTCTACAAGCCGCAGCATGACACATCAAACTTCGAGGAGGCCTACAGGCTCGCCCTGGAGTGGGGGGGTGACAGGATACCAATCGGCATAATATACGAGAACACGGACAAGAGGTACGAGGAGCTCGATCCGGTGCTCAGCGAGAAGCCGCCCATAGAGAGGGAAGTGAGGCCAATACCGCAGGATGTCCTGGAGGAGTTCCTCTGAGAGGCTCCCAATGGACCTCTCCGGGCTGTCCTCAATGAGCGATGCCGAGCAGGAAGCACTGCTACAGGAGCTGAAGAGGAGGAAGGCTTCTCTGGAGGATGAGGTCAGACGTCTTCAGGCGGACCTGGAGAGGATAAGGGAGGCCCAGAGGAGGCTCAGGGACGCTCTCAGGCTAGAACAAGGATGATGCTGGAGGCCCTTGGCCTCAGTTCCTCAATTTCCAGGCTGAACCTCGAGATCGTCGATCTGAGGGACACAGTCTTCAGGGAGAGCCTGAGGCTAGTGGGCCTCAGGTCAATGTATGAGAGGAGCCTTGGGAAAAAAGATGAGGAAGTCAACAGGCTTATAGACTACCTTTTTGAAACATATTTGAAAAAATAGGCCTTTACGAGGTTGCCGCAGCAACGAGCTGCGCAGGTATCTCACGCATCTTCACGTGGTTGTACCACCATATCCTCGAGACGAGCTTTGCGTCCTCCCAGAACCTGCCCATGGAGGGCTCCCTGAAGCACTGGGTGAAGCACTCGTTGCAGTTGTTCTCGTAAGTCTCCCACTTTGGCTTCTTGTTCTGCACCACCTCAACGTGCGTGAAGCACGGGTGCACCCTGCCCATGTAGTCTGTGTACATGACAACCTCGCCGGCCCTGCACCTGGTCACGGGCTTTCCGTCTATGTAGTCCACAGCCTCCTTGTAGTAGCTCCTCGTGTTGCCGAACACGTGCCTGTCATAGTTCTCGTAGGCGTAGAGGAACGCCTGCCTGATCATGTCGTTGGTGACCTGGAAGTCCTGGAAGTAGTATGCACTCTGATCGGGGAAGCACATGGAGAGCGGGGGGGCGCCCAGCTCGTTGTTTGCAAACTCTGCCATTTCGCCAACCTTGAAGTAGTTGAAGTTGGTGACAAGCATGTTGACGGTGAGTATCTTTACCTTCTTCCTCGCCTCCTTGATCGTCTTCACCACCGTATCGAATATCTTGAGCCTCTGTAGGCGTTGTGTTCCTCCGGCACGTTGCTGTCAAGTGATATCGTTATACCGTCGAGGTAAGGGTAGAGCTTGCGCAGGACGTAGGGGGGGTTCGTGCCGTTTGTGGCTATGTGCGTCAGGAAACCGTTCTCCTTCAGCTTCCTTGCTATGGTCTCGACCGACCTGTTTAGGGTTGGCTCACCGCCAGTGAGGGAAACGATCTTGATGCCGTTGGCCTTCATCTCTGAAATGTGCTTGTCTATGAGTTCCTCAGGGAAGAATATCCTGCCCTGCCAGGCGTTGCAGCTCTTGCACCTGAGGTTGCAGAAGTAGTCGATGTTCCAGATCATCGTCTTCATAACAAGCCATGCAGTAAAAACTGACATTTATTGTTTTTGTTGCCCTTCAACGCCGCCATTGAGTACCTCGGGCATGGTCCAGTACGTCATTAGGATATCGTCCACATATTCGCCGTCTATTATGAACTGTTTCCTCCTGACGCCCTCCCTCTCGAAGCCTATCTTCTCGTAGAGGCTAATGGCGTTCGTGTTCGATGAGAACACCTCGAGGTTGAGCTTGAGTATGCCCTGCTTCCTGCACCACTCTATGGCCTCAGTGATCATCCTGGTGCCGAGGCCCCCCCTGTGCCTGTAGCCGGCCTTTATCGCTATGCCCATGGTCCCCCCCACGTGCCTGTTCTTCCTGTACATGCCCCCCCTCTGCACCGTGAGGACACCAACAATCTCCTTCCTGTGCTCGCACACAAGGGTCAGGTCATCCGGATTCCTTATCCTCTCCTGCTCACCCCCCCTCTCTGTTAGCAGGTAATACTCGCTGACCAGGTACTTCCTCTCATCCATAACGCTCTGCATGCAGCTTATTATCCCCCCCCTCGCATCGGAAGGGTTGGCCTGCCTCACTATTATCTCGTCCTCGTTCTGTGCCTTGCTCTTCCAGAACATCCGGCCACGTATTATTTCATGCATATTAGATATACTTTTGCACCCCCCCTCGTCGGTGAAATAAAATTTAAACGCTGTGTTACAATCTTGACTGGTGGGCCTTCGTGTCCGCCGATCACGGTCAAGAGAGTGGTTGGATGAGCAGCTTCTCCGTGTTCCAGAGGAGTGACTGCGTCTTCTGCAGGATATCAAAGGGAGAGCAGGAGCAGCGGTGATCCTGAAGGAGGATGGCGTCGTTGCGTTCATGGACCATGCTCCGTGGAGCCAGGGCATCTCCTGGTGGTCCCGGAGGCCACTTCGAGAACATATTCGATATAGACATGCTCGCTTTCCTCAAGGTGCAGAGCGTGGCCAAGAAGCTTGCCAGGTCCGCCATGGTGGCCATGGGTGCCGACGCCGTGAACATAGGGCAGAACAACGGCCCATGTGCCAACCAGGTCGTGATGCATTACCACCTGCACGTGATCCCCAGGTGGTGTGACAGGCAGCTGCAGTGGGGGGGGAGGAGGAGGGTCATGCTGGAGGAGCTCAGGGAGACGGCGGATAAGATAAGGGAACAGCTCCACAGGGACTGGGGTGACCACGTGGTGGAGGACATAGTGCTGGAATAGGGCAGGCCACACTGTCAGTGCGCCCCCCCAGAGTTCCACGGACCGGCTAGCGCTTCCCTATGGAAATGTTTTTATTTTCAAGAAAATAACAACCGCTGAGCCAGGGCTTAAAGGCTGGGGTGAGGCCCCCCCATGGGCCTGGATCACCTGGAGTGGGTGCCGGTCTGCCGCACCGGACCTGCAGGATGGCGTGGCCCGAGGTCTCCGGGATAACGGAGGTAATGGACATCACAGGGAATGGGAACGCTTCCGGGCCTTCATAGTCCGGGGGGGCTCTGGACGGTCAGCAGGGTGGTGTATGATGAAGAGTCTTGAGGAGCTCTACAAGAGGGCGCTGGAGCTTAAGAACAAGGGCATGTCCGATAAGGAGATATCTACGGAACTCCACCTCTCCGTGAACACGGTCACGTGGTTACTGAGCAAGGAATTCCTGAAGGAGAAGGTCGTACAGGACGTCAAGATCGGGTGGAGGAGCCTCGGGGGGGTCTATGGGGGGGGTAGGATCGCCCACGTGGCAGAGATAATGGCGGACATAATAGAGGAGGAATCAAGGCTGTCCCAGTTCGAGGTCGACTCTATCCTGGGCATAACCATAAACGGCATACCCTTCGCCACCATGGTATCCTACATCATGGACAGGGAGCTCATAGTCTACAGGCCGCACCCGGCAAGGAAGGAGGGCCTGTTCAGCAGCAACTACGCAGGCGTCAGGGGGCAAGAACATAGTGGTCATTGACGACGTTGCGAGCACCGGCGAGACACTCCGGAGGACTTTCAAGGACGTGAGGGACGAGGGCGGCAAGGTCGTGCTGGCAGTCCTTCTGGCCTCGAAGCTGCCTGTGGACGAGATAGATGGCGTGAAGATCCGATCCATACTGAGGACACGCCTGGTGGGCCCGGAAGGATAGGTCGTAGGCATGCACTGGTCGGACGCTCTGGTCAAGGACCTCACGGGAGACCACAGGGTCTCCACGGGTATATCGCCATCTGGCCCCCATACACGTCGGGAACATGAGGGAGATCCTCACCGGCGACATGATACACAGGGCGCTGCTGAAGAAGGGCCTGAGGAGCGACTTCATATACCTGTGCGATGACATGGACCCCCCTTACGGAAGGTCTATCCCTTCCTTCCCCCCCAGGGCTACCAGGAGCACGTTGGAAAGCCGCTTTTCAAGATACCGTCACCTGACGGCAACGGTACTTATTCTGAGCACTTCCTGGCACCGTTCATCCACGTGATGGAAGTCCTCGAGGTCGGCGCACGCGTCATAAGGACCTCAGGCCTGTACGGCAGCGGGGTCTTCGAGGACGCCATAGACCGGGTCATCAACGCCAGGGAGAAGGTAAGGGCAATACTGGAGGAGGTCTCCGGGAGGGAGATCGAGGGGGGACTGGTACCCTTACTCTCCCATATGCTCTGCCTGCGGCAAGATAAACACAACGAGGGTAACCGGCTACCAGAGGCCCTATGTCTATTACACATGCACATGCGGCCACAGCGGGAGGGCCGATATAAGGAGGGCCGAGGGCAAGATGCCCTGGAGGGTAGAGTGGCCGGCAAAGTGGTACGCCCTGGGCGTGACCATAGAGCCCTTCGGGAAGGACCACGGGGCAGCGGGCGGCTCCTACGACACTGGCAAGCGCATAGCGGAGGAGGTATTCGGCATAAGGCACCCGTCCCACTCATGTACGAGAGGATCCTGCTCAAGGGCAAGGGGGGGGCCATGCACTCATCCACGGGCCTGGCCATCGCAGCATCGGAGATGATCGAGTTCGCACCGCCCCCCCAGATACTCAGGTTCCTTATAGCCAAGACCAACCCGGCCAGGCACATAGACTTCGACCCGGGCATGGGCCTCCTCTCCCTCATAGATGAGTTCGAGAAGTACGAGAACGCCTACTACGGCCTGGACACGCTGAAGGACGAGGACTTCAGGACAATCTACGAGCTTTCGTACATCAGGAATCTCCCACACGGGCCAGACGGCATAAGGTTCAGGCACCTGGTGACGCTTGTCCAGATCTACCAGGACAGGGATAGCCTCATGGCGGCGCTGAGGCGCAGTGGTTACAGGGAGGGCAGTGGAGACGGCGGCCTGGAGTTCGAGATATCAGTGGTGAAGAACTGGCTTTCAAAATACGCCCCCCGAGCAGGTGAAGTTCACGCTCCTGCCAGGGGGGGGAGAAGGTGGTCGTGGACGGCGATGAGAAGGCTGTGCTGGAGGCTTTCCTTAGGGCCATACCGGATATAAGGTGGGACGCGGAGGAGATACACAACAGGGTCCACGGGATAGCCAAGGGCCTGGGGATAGCCCCCCCTTCAAAGGCATTCGCCTCGTTCTACAGGATACTCATAGGAAAGGATACTGGCCCCCCCAGGCTGGGCTACTTCCTCTCCAACCTGAGCAGGGAGTTCGTGGAGGAGAGGATAAGGGCCTGCATCACCTGACTCTTGCCTCTCCACCTATGTCTCCATCGAAGACAACAGGCACATCTCCGGCCATGAGCCTCTTTTCCCTGCCGTCCACGGTGGCAACCACGTATTTCTTCCCGCCGTTCTGCAGCCCTTAGGTTGAACCTGGACAGTTCCTCCACATCTATTGACCCGGACCCGTTATAGTTCAGGTCTCCCAGGGACACTGGCGTGCCTGGCTCCACATCGGAATCCACTGTCAGGAAGTGCACGCCGTGGCCATCGTCTGCAGCGAGCATCATGCCCTCAGATACCTCGCCCCCCCTTATCTTGCTCTTCTTCAGGTTCCTGACAACTATGATCTTCCTGCCCCTGAGCTGCTCGGGCCTGTAGTGGTTCCTCAGGCCCGCAACTATCTGCCTGGCCTCGCCGCCCAGGTCAAGGGATAACAGGTAGAGCCTGTCCGCGGAAGGGTGATCCCTCACATCCACGACCCTTGCCACCCTCAGGTCCAGGGAGTTCGGGTTCATGGATGACAGGTCGATCTTCCTGAACGGTATCTCGCCACCGGCTGGCCTGAAGACCGTTGCTTCGCTCACGTCCAGCGAGATCTCCCGGTCCGGGTTTATGATGCCCCAGACCTTCCTGGCGGCATCAGGCACCACAGGGTAGAGCATCGCCGTCAGGGCCTGCAGGGCGTAGAGGCAGGTGTGCAGCACCATCCTCCCCCCCCTTTCCCTGTCCTCCTTCAGTAGCCTCCAGGGCTGGCTCTCGTTCACATAGCCGTTGATGAACTTCGAGAGTGAGAGGAAACTGTTCACCGCCCTCCTGACCTGGATGTGCTCCAGTGCGTCCCTGTAATCTGCAAGGCCCCCCCTCTGCACCTCTTCCTTCACCCTCCCGTCCAGGCCGTCCTGAGGCCCCCCCAGGCTTTCGATGGAGTTGTTCCTGCAGAGGGAGACGACACGGTGCACCAGGTTGCCGTACTTGTCTATGAGCTCGCTGTTGACCTTCTCCACCAGGTCTTCAGGGACGAAGTCACTATCTGCGCTCTCAGGCAGCGTCATTGCCATGTAGAACCTCAGGTAGTCCCTGGGCACCGCGCTCAGGGCCTCGTGCACCGTGAAGCCTATGCCCCCCCTGCTCTTGGAAAACTGCTGGCCCCCTGAACCTCAGGTACTCGTTGGCAGGCACATCGTATGGCAGGTTTATGCCGCCCTTTGCCATCAGCATCGCGGGCCAGATTATTGTGTGGAACGGTATGTTGTCCTTGCCGATGAAATAGTACACCCTGGCCTCCGGGTCCATGTAGTACTCCTTCCACAGGTCAGGCTTGCCCCTCCTCTCCGACAGTATCCTCGCGGCGGAGATGTAGCCTATCAGGGCCTCGAACCACACATAGACCTTCTTGTCCTCGAAGCCCCCCCTGAGCCTCACGGGGGACGCCCCCCCAGTTTATGTCCCTGGTTATCGGCCTCTCCCTGAGGCCGGATCCTATGAAGTTCCTGGTAAAGGCGAGAACGTTTGGCTTCCAGAAGCCCTTCGAGTCTAGCCACTCCATGAGCCTGTCTGCGAACAGGTCCAGGCGGAAGAAGAGGTGCCTGCTCTCCCTGAACTCCGGCGCTGTGCCGCATATGCTACACCTGGGCTCCAGGAGGTCCTTCGGGTCCAGTGTCCTGCCGCACTCATCGCACTGGTCCCCCCCTGGCGTCCTTGAAGCCGCAGTACGGGCACGTGCCGTGGACGTACCTGTCTGGCAGGAACCTCTGGTCCACAGGGCAATACGCTGAGACCATAGTGCCCTCTGAGAGGTAGCCCTTCCTCTGGAACTCGTCGAGGAACTCTGCCACTGTGGCATGGTGCTCCGGGTAGGTCGTTCTGGAGAATATGTCGAACTCTATGCCCAGGGCCCTGAATGTCTCCTCGTGGTCCTGGTGGTAGAAGTCAGCCACCTCCTGGGGGCTCTTCTTGAGCTTGTCCGCCGTTATCGTTATCGGGGTGCCGTACTCGTCGCTCCCGCTTATGAAGAGGACATCGTCCCCGACCATCCTGTGGTAGCGCACGAATATGTCGGCGCCCAGGTAAGCTCCAGCTATGTGGCCCAGGTGCAGTGGGCCGTTTGCGTATGGGAGGGCACAGTTGACAAGGATCTTCAAGAGACACACCCTGGTGGTGGATGCGTAATCTGGACATAAGGGTGATGCACAATGCACTCAAGAAGGTAAAATAGTGCCAACAGATACTCTTCCGATGCCAAAGGGGGGGACAATTAAGATCAACAACCCGCCACCGCAGCCAATTATAGGGCCGCCGCCGAAGTCGCAGAAGTATAAGGGCGTGAAGCACACGATAATGGTTATGAGCGGCAAGGGCGGGGGGGTGGGCAAGTCCACTGTGTCCGTGAACCTTGCGGTCACGCTGGCCAACCAGTCCCTGAAAACCGGGCTGATCGATGCTGACATAAACGGCCCTGACGACCCGAAGATGCTTGGCGCTGACAACGAGAAGCTCTACGCTCAGGGTGACAAGATACTGCCCGTGAAGACAAGGTACGGTGTTGACCTGGTTTCAATGGGCTTCATCCTGCCGACCGAGGACACTGCTGTCATATGGAGGGGGGGTGCACTGAGGCACAAGGCCATACAGCAGTTCCTTGAGGACGTGATGTGGGGGGGGAGAGGGACTACGTGATCATCGACATGCCCCCCCGGCACAGGGGGGGACGAGGCCCTCAGCGTATCACAGCTGATCGATGCTGACGGGGGGGTCGTCATAGTGGTGACACCCCCAGGACATAGCGCTCCTGGACGCGAAAAAGGCCATAAACTTCGCAAACCAGCTCAAGGTGCCTGTCCTTGGCATAGTCGAGAACATGAGCGGCTTCATATGCCCTCACTGCGGGCAGACTGTGGATATATTCAAGAGGGGGGGAGGAGGGGGGGAGAAGGCAGCTGAGGCCTACGGCGTCCCGTTCCTCGGCCGCATACCACTGGTCGCTGAACTGGTCGAGAAGTCAGACCAGGGGATACCGGCTGTTGTCTACTCTGAGGAGATGAGGAAAATATTCGACGAGATAGCGAGGAAGGTCAGGGAGCAGGTGGAGAAGAAGCCTCATTCCGGCACGGATTCCTCAATGTAGTTCCTGACAAGTTTCTTCATTATCCTCCTCATCTCCTCGGACAGTGTTGGTGTGGATATGTTCATCTGCCTGGCCAGCTCAGTCATCGATACCCTCCTGTCAGGCTCGAAGTACCCCCCCTGCCTGTAGGCCTCCAGGAGTATCTCCTTCTCCCTCTCCGTGAGGTCCATTGGCTTCTGTACCTCCACAACCCTGGCTCAAGGCCATTATCCGCAAGGATCTTTATGACGTTCTTCATGTGTGAGTTCGAGCGGAAGAGGAACCTGAACACTATATGGTGCTGCCCCCCCACGCTCTTGCTCGCAGTGACCGCGGCGTCTATCCCGGACACTGCCCTGCAGGCGGAGCAGCTGGGGGGCATCCACCATGAGCAGGTCTTTGCCGCTGCTCCACACGTTGGCACCCTTTATCTTGCAGGCCTCCTCCTTCACCTCATCCATGTGGCCGCGGCAGCTGACAATGTGAAGAGACCTTTCCGAGCCTATCCTGAGCCTCTTCACGGATATGCCAGGGGACACAGAATACACTGCGTTCGTGACCTTGCAGTCGCTCCTCTTGACCTCTATGAGGGCCTCAACAAACCTTGTCATTCCCGGCACCGCTGGTTTCCGACAGTTTATATGCTCTGGATAACCTAAACCTTTCCCTACAGCTCACATGTTAGCTGATCCGTATATCTGCACCGAGGCGATGGTTGGAATATGATGTCACCGATGGACACCTATTATGTCTCTACGCTCTCACTGGTGGCAATCACAGTCGTTTACCTGTTCTTCCTCATCTCCAGGCCCATCCTAAGGGATTCAGGGGCAATCAGGGGGGGTATCCGCACCGTCTTAGGCTCGCTGTGGCTGCTGGACGGTGCTCTCCAGCTCCAGCCCTTCCTTTCCTTCTTCTTCACAGAGACCGTGAGCGTGCCATCGTGGCCACCCTTCCTGAGCCACATAGATTCAGGGGCACTCGCCATCTGGAACACTGACCCGATAGTGTTCAACACACTTGCAGGCGGCATACAGGTCATGCTGGGCCTCACCCTCCTCCTCCGCTCAGAGGGTGGGCTCTTCAGGGCAGCTGCTGTGGGCAGCATAGCATGGTCAGTGGTGGTCTGGGTGTTCGGGGAAACGATGCCCATATTCCAGGGCTCATCCATTCTCTCTGGCTCGCCGGGTGCAGCACTGTTATATGGCCTGATGTCTGTGCCGCTGGTCACGCGCGTTAGCCCCCGGGAAGTTCATCAGGTACTCAATGGTGTCCATATTCGCCATCTCCCTGCTGTGGCAGGCACTACCCGTGGACGGCTTCTGGAGCTGGAAAGGCCTGGCTGAGAACAACTACATGCTCTACACAGCCTACCAGCCGCACGCGCTCACCTCCCTCATGGCGTTCATGACTTCGCTCGAAGTGGCAGAGCCGGTGGTGGTGAACTCCATAGTGGTGGCATCACTGGCCGCTGCAGCTGTCCTCTGGGCCCTGAGGCCGAACACTGCAGTTTACTTCACCATTCCCCCCCTAATGATAGCGTTCTGGGTGCTCTTCCAGGACTTTGGGGGCATGTTCACGGGCTTCGGCACCGACCCGAACATAGCTCTCCCGCTGGCACTCTTCGCAGCGGTATCCGTCATGGGGGGCAGGGCGCCTGTATTCGGGAACAGGCAGCAGGCATCCAACGCCGCTTGACCCCCCCTCACTTTTTAAATGTGCAGAGCATTTTCCCATGTTGATACCTTCGCTTCTGCAGGGCAAGATAGAGGTCAGGGAGTACCAGGTGAACGTGTTCAGGGAAGCGCTGAGGCAGAACACTCTCATCGTCCTCCCCCCCACAGGTCTCGGCAAGACCGTCATAGCGGCCATGGTGGCTGCCAGGGTCCTGGAGGAGGGTGGCCGAGTCCTCTTCATGGCACCGACGAGGCCACTTGTCCAGCAGCATTACAGGTCCCTCTCGCAGCTGCTGGGCCTTTCAGAGAGGGAGTGCTCCTACTTCACAGGTGAGGTGGACACGGGTGACAGGAGGGAGAGGTGGGTGCTCAGCCGCCTGATAGTATCCACACCCCAGGTCGTCGCCAACGACATCCGCTCCGGGGGGGACGCTGACATCTCCAGGTTCTCCCTCCTCGTCTTCGACGAGGCCCACAGGGCCGTCGGCAACTATGCCTATGTTTCAATAGCCTCAAGCTTCCTCGAAGCCAGAAGAAGGCTTGTCCTCGCAATGACCGCCAGTCCCGGGGGGCGACAGGGAGAAGGTAGAGGAGGTGAAGAGGAACCTCGGCATAGAGAGGGTTATAATCAAGGGAGAGAGTGACCCGGACGTTGCACCGTATGTCAAGGAGATCGAAGTGGAGACCATCACCGTGGCCCTGCCCTCAAGGGCAAGGCAGATCCTCTACGACATGCGGTCCATTTACAACGACCTCATATCGAAGTACAGGGACAACCCGGAACTCTCGAAGACCGCCATAAACAGGAAGGCCCTGGCCGTGAAGATCCAGGAACTTGTGGAGAAGGCGAGGTCTGGCAACAGGGCACTCTTCAAGGTCATCCCGTACCTGACGGCCACCATCAGGCTTGACTATGCCATAGAGTACATGGAGAGCCAGGGCCCCGAGATCGCATACGAGTACCTGCAGTCCCTGGAAGGGAGCGAGGACCCCCCCTCTGTGCAGAGGACCGTGAAGATCCTGCACTCGCTGCCCGGCTACACTGATCTCTTGTTGAACCTCGGGAGGGTGTGCCGGGAGGGTGTGGAGAACCCGAAGATGGAGGTGGCCCTGAGGCTGTGCGAGCAGAAGATAGCGGAAAACCCCCGCTTCCAGGATAATAGTGTTCACCCACTTCAGGAAGACCTCGGAGACGCTCACCAGGTACCTGAACGAGCACTCCGCAGCCATAAGGGCCGTGAGGTTCGTGGGGGGCAGTCGAGCAGGGGGGGTAGCGACGAGGGCATGAGCCAGAGGGAACAGGAAGAGATCATACAGAGGTTCAGGGATGGCGATTTCAATGTCCTGGTGGCCACAAGCGTGGCGGAGGAAGGGCTCGATATACCCTCAACGGACATGGTCATATTCTACGAGCCAGTGCCAAGCGAGATAAGGTCCATACAGAGACGGGGCAGGACAGGGAGGACAAGGACGGGGGGGCAGGTGAAGATCCTCCTGTACGAGGGTAGCAGGGACAGGGGGGGCTACTACTTCTCCAGCCTGAGAAAGGAGAGGAGGATGCAGAGGAACATGGAGGGGAGCGTGGGGGGGGTGAAGAGGGACCCGAAACTGGACGACTTCAGCTGAGCCTTCCACCTATGTAGGATAGCCTGGCTATGAGGGCGTCCAGCTGTATGTTGTCGCTCCCCCCCCTCCACGATGCGGAACTCCGCCTCACCCAGGGCCATTATGACCTCCGCCTTCTTCCTGGGCTCGATCTGGGAGGAACGAACGGCTGAATGGAGGCCCCCCCTGATTATGTCGATCCCGGACATTCCCTGCTGTATTAGCATCCTGTCCAGCTCGTTCCTTGCGTCCTCGAACAGGCCCTCAAGTGATATCCTGAGGAGCTTCTCGTACTCCTTCCTGCTCGTCTTCCCCCCCACCATCTCGAATATCCTAGACGGGCTCGTGTTGCCGGAGGAGGCCACAGCCTGGAATATGTTCAGGGCCTTCCTCATGTCACCCTCAGAGGCCTCGTATATGGCTTCAGCAGAATCGTCGGAAAGGTCCACCTTCTCCTGCTCCGCTATGTACTTGAGGCGCTTCACCACGTCTTCCTTTGATAGGGGCCTGAACCTTAGCACGACTGTCCTCGACTGTATTGGCGGTATGATCTGCGAGGAGTAGTTGCACGAAAAGATGAACCTCGTCGTCTCTGAATACATCTCCATTGTCCTCCTCAGCGCAGCCTGTGCCTCTGAAGTCAGCTGATCCGCCTCGTCCATGAATATTATCTTGAAGCCCAGGCTGTTCGATGGCCTTATCCTGGCGAAGTCCTTAACCTGCTCCCTTATGACATCTATGCCCCCCCTTTCGTTTGAGGCGTTCAGCTCCAGGAAGCTCATCTTCCAGTCCTCCCCCCCGAAGAGCTCCGCCGCAAGTGCGAGCGCCGCTGAGGTCTTCCCTGTGCCTGCTGGGCCTGCGAATATGAGGTGCGGGATCTCCCTGGCCCTGACAAAGGCCTTCAGCTTCTCAACGATCTCGGCCTGCCCGCTTATCTCGTCAAGCGACTTCGGCCTGTACTTCTCGATCCAGATGTCTATCATCGGCGCTCCGGAAAGCATACACTCTTGGCTTAAATTGTTTTTCAGGCAGGCCGCCCGGAGAGAATAAATGTACCGGAAGGGATACCCGAGAGATGGAACAGAAAAGGATCGCTGTGCTCGCATCAGGCTCCGGCACAAACCTGCAGGCAATAATCGACGCAACGTCCTCGGGGGAGGATAAATGGGAGGGTGGTGTGCGTAATCAGCGACAGGAGGGGCGCCTACGCACTGGAGAGGGCGAGGCGCAGTGGCATAGAGGCAATTTACGTGAAGCACGGTGATGGCTTCGAGAATGCCGTGGACAGGGCTCTGGAGTCACACTCTCCTGACATAGTCGTGCTGGCAGGCTTCATGAGGATACTGCCCGGGTGGCTTGTATCGAAGTACGTGATGGTCAACATACACCCTTCCCTCCTGCCCTGCTTCGGCGGCCCCGGGTTCTACGGGCGCAGGGTGCACAGGGCAGTGATAGACAGCGGGGGGGCCATGTTCTCCGGTTGCACGGTGCACCTGGTCACGCCTGATGTTGACAGGGGGGGCCCATAATATTGCAGAAGGTGGTCGAGGTCTCTCCCGACGACACTGAGGAGACGCTGGAGGAAAAGATACACCCCCCCTGGAGCATGAGGCCATAGTGGAGGCCCTGGCGTCCATGTGCTCCATGGGCTACGTTATAAGGGGGCAACAGGGTCATATTCAGGTCTGGTTGACCTGCTGCTCCTCCGCCACGGGCCTCTGCGGCCTCCTGAAGTAGCTCGATAGGTAGAGTATCACGGCCACTATGCCCACCACTCCCACTATGAGTATGAAGACCAGGCTATGCTGGAGGCGGCCAGGAGTGAGGAATTGAGCACGTATACTGTGAAGAAGCCGTTGAAGAACCAGTGCATCGGTATGTCAACGTAGATGCCGAACTTCAGGAAGCCCACAGCTATGGCTATGCCCGCTATGAACACGGGCAGGAACTTGCCCCAGCTCCATGCACCGAAGAATATGTGCGCGTAGGCCCAGACAGCGGCTGTGAACACTATCATTGCGTAGTCGGCAGTACCGAACCTGATCCCGTACTTCCTCCGCACCGTGCCGGGTGACACGAAGCTCAGGACAACGTCCCTGGCGCTGCCCCCCCTTCCGGAAGCGGCCCTCAGGACGAGGACGAGGGTGAGGATGCCCAGGGGTATGATCCTGAACCCTATCTCCTCTGCAAACGGCGCGTATATCAGCGAGAGGAAGCCGAGCAGAGGGTGCTGTGTGAGCTCGTTGCTGATGCTCGATCCGCCTATGCTCACTCCTGACGAGATCTCCGCCAGGGATACCACGTACACTATGAGGTAAAGGGAGCTGCTCACAAGGGTGAAGTACCCCACAGGCGTATCCAGGACGCTACTGGCCTGCCTGCGTGACATATATACCATAGCTGCGAAGAGGCACGAATATACCACGAACACCGCGATGGAGACTGCCAGTGCACTGGAGGTTGGCAGGTAAAACGCCAGCAGGAGCACGAAGATGTAAGGCGATATGGCCGTGGACAGGTGCGGAAACCATGTGGGCTGAAGACAAGGGCAATAGAAGCGATGAAGAACGAGAGTGAGATGGCAAGCACTATGTACGCGAGGACGTTCAGGGCACCGATCCTGCCCTGTGGCCTTCCAGGCCCCCCCACGTCCTGCTGGGCCAGCCCGTGGGCCTCAGGGCCAGATGCTCCCTCCATATGTTTAAGATGTCTTCGCAGCTATTATTAGTTTTTGGCCCCACCGGATGGCCCATGCGGTTTCTTGCCCCACCTCAGTTCCCTCAAAAGGCCAGCAACGGGCACGCCCCCGGCTGCAGCCAGGCCCTCACAGGGAAACCCAGGGGGGGCCAGGGTGTATGGGATGGAGCCAACCCCCCAGGTGGCCACAGAGTATGCCATTGGAGACCCCCCCTGAAGCCAGATACTGGGAGAGAGGCGATCCTGGTGGTCGCTACGGAGCAGCTCAGGGCAACCCTTATATTGGCTACACCAATTGTTTCATATGTGGTCGTCAGTTGAATTAAAGGTCTCAAGAAAGATTGACGACATAATATCAATGAGTCACACTTATGTAGAAAGGCTGAGCAGCATCACGCTCAACGGGCGGGATGTGGCCATGCCGTTTTCAGTGCCTGCGGACCCGGACACAGTTTTCGATATCCGCCTCGATGTCTCCCTGCCGGGCCTGGCGGAAGGGGAGGTTTACCTGCTCCTGGTGGATATGAGCGGCATAGGGACAGTTTACACGGACGGCATGAAGAACCAGGCCATAGATCCGGGGGGGCACAGGTACGTGGTCCTGAAGGAGAGGCCACACGGGATCTGTGTGAAGGCCACACCCACATCCCTCTTTGGAAGCAACATGTGGAGGTTTGCCGTGAACGAAGTCATGATAACAAAGACCCACTGGGAGAAGTTCTCGAGGCTTTGCGCCTGAGGGGGGGCCTCACGAAGTACTTCGCCCAGAACGGTGACATGGCATCGCTCTCCTCGGTACTTGATGGCCTCTACTCGGTGCACGGCACGCCGAATGTGATGCAGCTGGCCGCCACTCGCCTCATGGGGGGGCACCTGACGTACAGGAGCTATGAGGAGGTGGTGGACTTCTACTCCAGTCCGGTCAGCCAGTCCGCCATCAGTGACCTGGAGCCGGGCACATACGCCCTAGCGGCAATAGACGCACCACTGGGGCCCCCCCGGCTGTGAAGCTCAATGCATGCATCTACTTCATTGGCCACTGCCATATAGATGCCGCCTGGCTCTGGCCCTACAGTGAGACAAGGAGGAAGGTGGAGCGCTCCTTCCTGAACGTGGTCAAGCTCTACAGGGATGGCTATTCTTTCGTCTATGCGCAGAGCTCTGCCCTTTACTACAGGTGGCTGGAGCTCATGGACAGCGACCTCTTCACGGAGATAGGGAGGCTCGTGAGGAGTGGACTGTGGCTCCCCGTTGGCGGGATGTGGGTGGAATCGGACACGAACCTGATCCTTGGCGAGTCCCTGGCAAGGCAGTTCCTGTTCGGGCAGAGGTACTTCGAGCAGAGGCTCGGGAGGCGTGCCAGGATAGGGTGGCTCCCGGATACCTTCGGCTTCAGCGCCCAGCTCCCGCAGATCATGGGGAAGAGTGGCATAGGGGGCCTTCGTGACCCACAAGCTAAGGTGGAACGACACCACAAAGTTCCCTCACAACTTCTTCGTCTGGGTTGGCATCGACGGTTCCCGCATTCCGGCCATGCTGGTGAACGATACTTATAATGGGAGCATGGATTACGGTGAGATAGCGAGGGCAGTCTCCGGGGGGGTCAGGGAAAGGGAGGTGCCTTACGCATACCTCTTCGGTCACGGTGACGGTGGAGGGGGGGGTCCGAGCGTGGAGATGCTCGAGCTCCTCAGGTACGTGCATGAGATAGCGGGAGGCGCTCACACCATCTTCTCAGAGGAAGAGATGCTCTGTGACGTTCTTCAATCCTCCGGCTCAGCGGAAGAGGTCCATGGGGAACTCTACGTGGAGAACCACAGGGGGGGCACATACACGACCAACAGCAGGGTAAAGAAGATGGTCTCCAGGCTAGAGGACCTCCTCCTAGCGGCGGATTTTGTGGCATCACTGCAGACCATAGGTGGCCAAAGGGCTGGTGTGGATACACTGAGGGATGATTGGGAAGCCCTGCTTACCGCCCAGTTCCATGATGTTATACCGGGCTCTGCGAACTATTTCGCATACTCGGAGGCCTTCGCCGACCTCGGAAAATCATTGGACAGGGTGTCGAAATTCATAGCGGATCAGGTCAGCGATTTCTCCGGTAGGCGTGGCCTGGCAGGTGGTTACATAGTGCTCAACAGGAGCAGGTACGGCATCAGCGCTGTGCTGGACGCATCGAGCGACCTAATAAACCTCACAGGCGAGGCCCTGGGAGGCACATGGTGATCAATGCCTCCCCCCCACTCTCCCTTACTGTGCTCGGAAGCATCCAGCGCGCTGAAGATGCTGGGGATCAGGGCCCTGGCTTCACAATCGAGCAGTCCGGCGGTGAAATCCGCGTTGCCACAAGGCAATACGAGTTCTCACTCCACCAGGATGGCTCGTTCAGCCTGTCAAGGGGGGGTGGAAATGCACTTATACAGAGGGCAAGCACGGAGGTACTGGAGGACCTCCCGGCGAAGTTCGATGCATGGAACATAGACCACGATACCATCAGCGAGAGGCACACCCTCAAGAGGGTGGACGTCAGGGTATGGGCCGAGCGCAGGGGGGGAAGGATCCTCACACTGGGGGGGTCCAGGACGGCCTACGAGGACGGTTCAGTGGTAGAGCAGAAGTTCACCCTCGACGCCAGGAGTGAGGTCATAGGCGTGGAGAACAGCATAAGGCCCGCTGGCAGGGAGAAACTCGTCAAGACATTCCTCCGTTCTGGCATAGGGAGCAGTAAGCTGACATGCGAGGTGCCATTCGGCGTGGTGGAGCGCGATTTCGGAAACAAGGGCATGGACCCGAGGTTCGAGTTCCCCGCCCTTCGGTTCGTCAACTGGTCCGATGGGTCCTCCGGCTTCTCCATAGTCTCCAGGGAGATACACGGCTACAGCTTCGTTGGGGGGGCGAACTCGGCATATCGCTTGCAAAGTTCCCTCTCTACCCAACCCGTTCTCCGATGCGGACGGGGTATCGAACAAGTTCTACATACTGCCTGACAGTGACTACAGGGAGGTCTACAGGAAGTGCAACTTCGTCCTATACCCACCAATCCTCTGCAGGACATGGGGGGGTGGAGGTAATGCGGACAACAGCGGGGGGAGATTATGAGTGTGGAGGGCGAAGGGGGGGTTGAAGTCGAATCAGTGAAGCCAGCCGAATCGGGGGGGAAAGGGATCGTGATAAGGGCCTACTCCCTCGACTCCCCAGCCGCAGTCAGGATAACGGCGCCATGGATCAGGGACATGTCCGAGAGCAATATCACAGAAGACGATGGGCCAGCGATACAGGGAAGTGAGGTGCATTTCAAGAAGTTCGAGATCAAGACGCTATTCGTTCCGTTCCAGGCAGGAACATAGCCTCAGGATCTGTATTCCCAGGGCATAATGCCATGGTGCTCCACAGGTTCTTTCCGCTCACCTGCTGTCACCTGTGGCTTCTTGCTGCGAACCAGCCTGGGACAAGAAAACTGGAGTGATCTCCCGCATCCCAGAGTGCAGGGGGGGAGGGATTTGAACCCTCGTATCCCTACGGAACCAGACCCTCAATCTGGCGCCTTTGACCAGTCTCGACAACCCCCTGCCCGCTCTGCAGACGGGAATTTTTGATCGCTTATTAATTTTGGTCTCCTGCCCGAGGGCTTCCTGAAAATGAATATGTACTCATGCCTGAAGACATAGTAGCACCTGCCATCGCCCTGTACCTCCAGAGGTCACTCTGCCCCCCTCTTTCCCTTGGTCTCGGTGAAGTTCTTGACCACTATGCTCTTGAGGCTGAACCCGCAGGCCAATGCCCTCTGCATGGCCAGGAATCCGACCGGGTACCACTGTCCCCCCCTGCTGAACTTATCTCCTATAACCAGCGCCATGTGCCCTCCGGGCCTCAGGACACCAATCGTGTTCTCGAACACCTGGCCAAGTGCCTCAATGAAATCATCAAGGCTCCCAATTCCGGAGAGGTCACCTTCAATGCCGTTGAACCTTATTATGTCATGGTACGGTGGGTGCAGTACTGCCAGGGAGATCCCACCCTCAGGGACGACGTCGCTGAGCCTGAAGGTCCTGCTATCACCCCCCCGGAATGTCATGACCGTGGCGCCGAACGGGTTCGGCTCGGACTCTATGGACGATCTGGCGGCTTCAAGAACCTTCCCGTCGATGTCAATACCGATGCCGTTGCGGCCGAGCCTCTTGCACTCTATGAGTGTCGTGCCACTCCCCACGAAGGGGGGGTCAAGTACCCAGTCCCCCCTTCTTCGTGAACATGAGCATCAGCTGCCTGGGGATCTGTGGGACGAAGTTACCCCCCCAGTACCAGGCGGAGTGTGAGCCACTCCTGTCACGCCTCTGGAATATCCAGAGGCTGTCGGTGATGACCTCGTCGTAGTCCCTCCACCTGGTCAGGTCTATATCGCTTATGCCGTTGCTCTTCTCCTCAAGGAAGGACTCCAGGATCTTTTTCACATAGTGCTTTGCCCTCTCCTCAGTCCGTGCCTGCAGTGCCTTCTTCATTTCCAGGAGCAGGGCAGGCCTCTTCCTGGGCTTTCCCCCCCGGGCATCGCCTGGCACGTCCATTGTTGCCAGGGCACCTTTGATCCTGTCCCTCACGCCCTGCAGGCCGGTGCAGGACATGGCGTCCCTGAGAGCGGACAGGAAAGCCTCGGTGGGGGGGTAGAAGAGGTCCTCGTCGCCCATGTCCAGGGATTATGAGTTGTTAAAAATATGTTCAGCCCTCACCGGGCGGCCTCAGCCTGTTGAAGTTGAGCGAGCTGCCGGACTTCACGTAGTTGGTGACCCTCCTCTCGAAGAAGTCTGTCTTCGTCATGTTCATGGACGCGAAGGTGTCCACCCAGGGCATGGGGGTGCTCCTTGACCTCGGGGTACGGCTCCGGCAGGTCTATGGACCTGCACCTTATGTTGCCCAGGTACTTTATGTACCTGTCTATGAGGGCATCCGTCAGGCCCAGTATCTGGTTGTGCGTCACGTACTGTCCCCCCCAGGCTATCTCGTGGCTCACCGCCGTGGTGACCATGCCCAGCAGCTCCCTTACCATCCTTTCATCGAACAGCTCCGGCCTCTCCTCCCTCAGCGTCCTTATGATGTTTGTGAACAGGGCAAGGTGGGTGTTCTCGTCCCTCTGTATCAGCCTTATGAGGCTCACCGTGCCGCCCATCTTGTCCTGCCTCCCGAGGGCGTAGAAGAACGCAAAGCCGCTGTAGAAGTACACGCCCTCAAGCAGGAAATCTGCCATGCATGACTTGACGAAGTTCTCCTCCGTGGGGGGGTTGAAGATGAACTCCTCGTAGAGGTCGGTTATGAACTTGTTCCTCCTGAGCAGGTGCTCGTCATCCTTCCACATCGTGTAGACCTCTTCCCTAGTGAGGGAATCGACAACGGATGTCAGCAGGTAGTCGTAGCTCTGTGCGTGTATGGTTTCGAAGAACGCCTGTGCCTTCAGGCATGCCGTCACCTCCGGCGCCGTTATGTATGACGCCAGCGCCCCGAGGTTGTCGATCTGTATGCTGTCCAGGAATATCAGGAAGGAAAGGGTCTTCTTGTAGGCCTCCTGTTCAGCCTCTGTCAGGTTAGGGAACTGCTTCTTGTCGTCTCCCAGGGGGGGCACCTCGTCGGGTATCCAGAAGAAGCCACGCATCTTCTTGTAAAGGGCCTCAGCCCATGGGTACTTGCAGTGTGCAAACTCAAGGAGGTTGGTCGTGTTGCCCCCTATTAGGCTCTGCTGGGACAGGTCCCTGGAGCCATCGGGGGGGTTGAAGAGCCTCTTCATCTGCATCATGTAGATCACCTCACGAGCTGCAGGACTCGCATACGGGTGCTGCCTGCGATATCTTCTCCTCCTCAGGCGTGAAGTTCCTGAAGTAATAGAGGGTCTTGATGCCCAGCTTCCAGGCCGTGTAGTAGAGATCCAGGAACTTCTGCTCGTCCATGTCAGGGGTGGCGTAGAGGTTTATGGACTGACTCTGGTCTATGTGCTCTGCCTTGCAGCCGCGGCCCTGAGGGACCACATCTGGTCAATCTGGTGGGCGCTCTTGTAGAACCTGAGCGTCTCAGGGGGACAGGTCTGGTGCCACCTCCTTTATCAGGAACCCCCCCTTCTTCTCTTCTGTGTAAACGGGTTTGAATATCGGGTCAACGCCTGCGGTGGAACCCGCTATGACTGAGGTGGACCCAGTGGGCGCTATTGCGAAGAGGTACCCGTTCCTGATCCCGTGCTTCCTTACGTCCTCGGCAAGCTGCCTCCACCTCTCGTCTGTATACCCCCCCCTGAGCCTGAAGTACTCCCCCTGTCTCCCAGTCGCTGCCCTTGAAGAGTGGGTAGGCCCCCCTCTCCTTGGCAAGCTCCATGCTCGCCTTTATGGCGATGTAGTTAATTTCTTCAAAGAGCCAGTCCGCGTAGCGCACGTGCTCCTCCGATTCCCAGTCTATGCCCTTCTTGGCTAGGTGCTGGTGGTAGCCCGATATACCTATGCCTATGGCCCTGTAGCGCATGTTTGTCCTCACGGCCTGCGGAAGCGGCAGGTGGTTCATCGTTATCACGTTGTCCAGCATCCTCACCTGCACCGGTATGACCTCCCTGAGCTTCTCCACAGTGTCCGTCCTGCCGAGGTTTATCGACGAAAGGTTGCAGACCACCAGGTCCCCGGGCTGGAACCTGTACACGATCTGCCCGTCCTCCTCCTCGCTGCTTATCCTGACGGTGGGGGGGACTGGTTCTGGCATATCTCCGTGCACAGGTTTGATGAATATATCATGCCTGCGTGCTTGTTGGGGGGGTTCATCCTGTTGACTGTGTCCCTGTTGAATATGAATGGCCCCCCCGGTCTCGTAGAGGCTCTTGAGGATCAGTGCCATCAGGTCAAGTGCAGGTATCTCCTTCCTCGAAATGCTCTGGTCCCTTATGCACTCCTCGTACCTCCTCTCCCACTCCTCTCCCCCCCAGGAGTCCTCAAGGCCCAACCCTTCTTCTGCAGTATCTCGTGGGGGTCGAACAGGTACCAGGTCTCGTTCTTCTCCAGGGACCTGTAGAACCTGTCAGGCACGCATATCCCAGGGAATATGTCGTGTGCCTTCCTCCTCTCGTCACCGTTGTTGGTCTTTATGTCAAGGAAGTCTATGATGTCCTTGTGCCAGATGTCGAGCCATATGCTCACCGCACCTGCCCTTTGCCCCCCCAGCTGGTTCACCGATACAGCAGTGTCGTTGTAGAGCCTGACCCAGGGTATCACCCCCCCGCTGCCCGCGTTCTTGTAACCCCCCCTGATGTCGCTGCCCAGCGCCCTCAGCTTTCCTATGTATACTCCCATGCCGCCACCGTTCTGTGATACCTTGGCGAACGTCGTGAGGCCATCGAAGATCCCGTTGATCGAGTCGTCAGGGGGGGTGTCCACGAAGCATGAGCTGAGCTGCCCGTTTGGCCTCCTCGCGTTCGCGAAGGTGGGAGTGGCCATCGTTATAGAGAGGGTCGAGAGGACGTCGTAGAACTTCCTGGCCCATGATATCCTATCCTCTTTCTTTTCAGCCAGGGCCAGGTAGGCGGATATGCCCATGAAGACCTCCTGCGGGAGCTCCAGAACCTCGTTGTCCACACCCCCCTTATGGCGTACCTGTCGCTAAGGTGCTTTAGCCCCGGGTAGTTGAACAGGAGGTCCCTCTCCGGCTTTATGTACGACCCAAGGACCCTGAGGCCCTCTTCCCCCCCGTATTCCTCCAGGACTCTCGGGTCGTACCTGCCGATAGATGTGAGGTATCTCACAAGCTCCGGGAAGTGGCCGTAGACGTTGCCGTCCATGTGCCTGTTCCTCCTGGCCTCCTTGTAGAGGTCATGGAGGAGGAGCCTGGCCGCGACGAACGTCCAGTTTGGCCTCTCAACGCTCGCCTTCTCGTTTGCAACCCTTATGAGCGTTTCCTGTATGGCCTTGGTGGATATGCCGTCGAAGAAGTGGATCTGCGAGTCAAGCTCGAGCTCTATGGGGTCTACCCCCCCGGAGAGACCCTCACATGCCTTCTCTATGACCTCCCTGATCTTTGTTATGTCTATGGGCTCCTTCTGCCCTGACCTGTTCGTCACGGTCCTGGGCTTCAGCTTGAGCTCCACCTGCACCGAGTTTCCAGAATCCACGCTCACCCTCTTTGGCTGGAGCACGCCTATCCTCTTCTTCTCCTCCCTTATGATCTCCCTCTGCTTCCTGTAGAGTATGTAGGCCTCTGCCACATCCGCAAAGCTCTCGCCGTTGCTTGAGAACGTCATGAGCGCCTTCTCCACCATGTCCTGTATCTGTTCGACGTGCGGTGTGCCCTCAACCCTCTCTAGCTCGAGGAGCACGTGGTCTGTCACGTCCTCGGCGTCAGCCCACGTCCCGTGGCCTGTTGACTGCATCGCCTTGAATATTGCCCTCGTGATCTTTGTCCTGTCAAACGGAACGACTGTACCGTCCCTCTTGATTATTGAATCCTTCATCTGTTATCCCTCTCTGCCTCTCTTTCCTACGGGTAAATCATGCCATCTGCATGGCTCCCTTATTTCCTTGTGTGTGACCCTATGATCACATGGATGTGATCAATATGGATCACCTGCCTCTAGAATATCCGCATAACAGCATTTAATCCTATCCACACGTGAAAAACTACAATGTGCCCTTTTCGTGTGTGCCCTGGCCCGGCCCTGGGCGTTGGGGGCAGGCCGTGAAGCGGCACACCCAGGCTCGCGAACACAGGTGCCTGTCATGCCCCCCCAGGTCTGCCCCCCCTGTGGCTGCACAGGCTAAGGTTTTTTAGCACATAGGGCTCACCGGCTTATGAAGCTCGTGGAGTGCGTGCCCAACTTCAGTGAGGGCAGGGTGAAGGCAAGGGTGGACGAGATAGCCTCATCAATATCATCCGTGGAAGGCGTCAGGATACTGGATATAGAGATGGACGAGAACCACAACAGGTCTGTGATCACCTTCGTTTGCCCCATTGACAGGGCCGTTGAGGCAGCATTCAGGGGGGGGATAAAGAAGGCATCAGAGCTGATCGACCTGGATAGGCACACGGGTGCGCACCCAAGATTCGGGGGGGCCGCAGACGTTGTGCCTTCGTGCCTCTGAGTGGCGTAACGATGGATGAATGCGTCGCTCTTGCCAGGGAGCTCGGGAAGAGGGTCGGCGAAGAGCTGCAGATACCCGTGTTCCTCTACGGCGAGGCAGCGATGAGGGAGGAGAGGAGGAGCCTGGAGAACATCAGGTCCCAGGGCTTCCAGTACGAGCAGCTGAAGACTGCAATAGCGGAGGAGAGGTGGAAGCCTGATTTTGGCCCCTCATCTGTCGGCAAGGCCGGCGCCACTATAATAGGGGGGGCCAGGGACTTCCTCATCGCCTACAACGTGAACCTGAACACCTCTAACCTGAACATAGGCAAGAAGATAGCTAAGGCCCTGAGGGCAAGGGACGGTGGCCTGACATTTGTCAAGGCGCTCTCATTCTACCTTGAGGACAAGAAGATGGTGCAGATCTCGATGAACCTAACAAACTTCAACAAGACGCCCATATACAGGGCATTCGAGCTCGTGAAGCTGGAGGCATCAAGGTACGGCGTGAACGTGGTGGAGTCCGAGATAGTCGGCCTCGTCCCGCTTGATGCCCTCCTGGAGAGTGCGAAGTTCTACCTCCAGCTCAACGGCTTCAAGAACAGCCAGGTGCTGGAAAAGAAGCTCTGGGGGGGTGAGGCCGGTGGAATCACTTGACAGTTTCATGGAGCGCCTGGCCTCACCAAGCCCTGCACCTGGGGGGGTGGAGCTGCCAGCGCACTGGTGGCCCTGACAGCGGCCTCCCTCATCACCATGGTCTCTAAGATCACAATGGAGAAGAAGGGATACGAGGACAGGAGGGAGGAGATGGCCCGGATATCCTCCAGGTCCCTGGCGGCATCGGAATCGCTCAGGCACCTCATCGAGGAGGACGAGAGGGCCTTCAACAGGGTCGTCCAGGCCTGGAAGATGCCGAAGGCAACGGAAGAGGAAAAGGCCAGGAGGGCGCAGGCACTCCGGGAGGCGTCCAGGTACGCCATATCGGTACCGTGGAAGATCGCCCTCGTCTCCTCCGACATAATGGACATGGCAGCTCAGGTGGCCAGGGACGGGCTCAAGAGCGCGGTTACAGATGCAGGCAGCGCCGCGGAGTTCGCCCTGTCCGCCGCAAGGGCGGTCCTCCTCAACGTCAGGGTGAACGCGCAGAACCTAAGTGATGGGGGGGAGAGGGAGGACGAGGAGATAAAGACCAGGCTCTTCCTCGAGGACATGGAGTCGAGGCACAGGAAGGTGATGGAAACAGTGGGCGGGCGCATGTAGGTTCACCAGGGATCTCAAGTTTTCTATACATTCCAGGGATACCCAACCATGTCCTCTTCTGTATACTCTGACCCCGGATTCAACCTGGCGTCCATGCTGGCCATGGGAGAGGAGGAGAGGAGAGAGGTTATGCACGGGGGCCTTTGAAAGGGCCAGGGATGCCAACCCACTGCTGAATGCATTCATAACGCTCCTGGATGAACCAAGGGCCTGTTCAGGGCCGTTCGCATACATACCATATGCCGTCAAGGACATCGTGGACACGGAGGGCATCAGGACAACGGCCGGTTCAAGGGTCCTGGCTGATAACGTGCCAGGTGAGGACGCACAGGTCGTCAGGAAACTGAAGTCGCTGGGGGCTGCCATGGTTGGAAAGACTAACACGCACGAGTTCGCATTCGGGCCCACCAACGTGAACCCTTGGTACGGGCCTGCCAGGAACCCCCCCCACGATACGGAGAGGATAAGCGGTGGCAGCAGCGGCGGGTCAGCTGTTGCAGTGGCATCCGGCATGAGCGTGTTCGCCATAGGCACCGACACGGGTGGATCAGTGAGGATACCCGCGGCACTGTGCGGGGTGGTCGGTTACAAACCAACCATAGGGTACATAAACACAGGAGGGTGATACCTCTCTCATACTCCCTGGACCATGTGGGCTTCCTCACAAGGAGCGTACAGGACGCGCAGATCTTGCTGGATGCCCTCCTCGACACCGAAGGGGCTGCCCTGAGGCTCTTCCCACCAGATAGGAGGTACACGCCAGGCGTGGAGGGCTGCACCCTGGGCGTCCTGGAGGACTATGTGGAAGCATCAGACAGCCACGTGAGGAGGGCGTTCGAGAGGGCAGTGGAGGCCCTGAGGGCGTCTGGCGCCACGGTGCGCGGGGGGGTAAGGCTACCGCATGTGGACACTCAGGGCCTGTACGGGAGGATCAGGGGCGCAGAGGCGGCCCACTTCCACTCACGTTACAGGGACAGGTCCGGCATGTATTCTGGCGAGATCCTTGCCAAACTGGCGCCCGGCATGGAGGAGAGGGCCACGGAGTACGTGGGGGGGGCACAGATGGAGCGCATCGTGCTGGCAAGGCAGGTTGACAGGCTCATGGACGGCATAGATGCCTTCATATCGCCCACAGTCCCTGTGGAGGCACCCCCCCGCATCGGTGAAGCAGGCATGGAGGTCCACTCAAGGCTCAACGCGTTCACGCACATCTTCAACCTCACCGGCCAGCCGGCCCTCTCAATACCCATAGGTAACGGCGGGGGCCTGCCGGTGGGCCTGCAGGTGGCAGGGAGGAGGGGGGCGGTGACATACCCCTCCTCTCCCTGGGCATCTCCATGGAGGGTGCGGTGATGGGAAAAAATGAGAGGTAGTTAGGGATCACGCACCATGGTCTCTTCCGTTCTACCGGGCATTGACCTGATCAGGGAGGCCCAGGAATTCCTTAAGGGCAGGATAGTCAGGACGCCGATGGTCGGCAGCGCAACGTTCAGCGAACAGTTCGGCTGCAGGATCATGTTCAAGATGGAGAACATGCAGAAGACAGGCTCTTTCAAGATCAGGGGGGAGCCCTCTTCAGGATATCCAAGATACCCAGGGAGGAGGCAGGGAAAGGCGTCGTCACCGCGAGCGCAGGCAACCATGCACAGGGCGTCGCCTACGCGGCCAGGGCCAGCGGAATCAGGGCAAAGATAGTGATGCCGGAATACACCACCCCGGCGAAGGTGTCTGCGGTGAAGGGCTATGGTGCGAGGTGGTCCTCTACGGCCAGGACTACAGCGAGGCCAGGGCAAAGGCAGGCGAGATAGCGGCAAAGGAGGACATGACCTTCATAGAGGCCTTCAACGACCCCTACGTTATAGCTGGCCAGGGCACCATAGGCCTGGAGATGCTCCAGGACTTCCCGGAGATGGACACCGTGCTCGTGCCCGTTGGCGGTGGCGGCCTGATATCGGGCATAGCCACTGCAGTGAAGTCCCTGAAGCCGGACGTGAGGGTCATAGGCGTCCAGTCGGAGAACGCGGACTCCATGAAGGTGTCATTAGAAAAGGGAATAATCGTGGAGCACACCACAGGCTTCACCATCGCGGACGGCATAGCGGTGAAGTACCCCGGTGACCTCACCCTGCAGGTCTGCAGGAAGTATGTCGACGAGATAGTGACAGTGTCGGACGAGACCATAGCCCTGGCGCTGTTCAAGCTGCTCGAGAGGAAGAAGACCCTTGTCGAGCCCTCGGGCGCAGCGGGCCTCGCTGCGGTCATGGAGGGCAAGGTCGACGTCAGCGGCAGGAACGTTGGCATAGTCCTCTCTGGCGGAAACGCCAACCTCCTCCTGCTTTCCAAGATAATCTACAAGTCGCTGGAGATAGAGGAGAGGCTGGTGAGAATAGATTTCAAGATCCCAGACAGGCCGGGCACGCTGTGGAGGATATCCAACGCGATATCCAGCGTGGGCGGGAACATATACCACGCGGAGGTGGACAACCTGGCCAGGGACACCCCCCCTGTGGGCTACCAGTCTGTGAGGTTCACAGTGAACGTCAGGGATTCAGAGCACGCGGCTGCACTCGTGGAGAAGCTGAAGACACTGGGCTTCTCCTTCCAGGTGGTCTCATAGGCGCACTGTGAAGTCCATGAACTCCTCAGCCTCCACCTCCTCCAACTGGACCCTTGTGACCGATGCCAGCCTTATGGACGTGCGGCAGTAGTCCACAAGTTCCCTGACCCTTTCCTCAGGGCCCTGCAGGAGAGCCTCGACTGAGCCGTCGGGCATGTTCATCACCCAGCCCCCCCTCACACCAAGCCTCCTGGCCATGTCTGCTGTGGACCTCCTGAAGTTCACGCCCTGTACCCTGCCGAAAAAACGCACCCTGTAACTCTTCATGCCCATCAGTTCCTGCTTATTATCGTAACGACATCGCCGTCATATACCTCATGATCCAGGCCCACCCTCTGCTCCCCCCCTATCCTCCTTGACGGGCCTGAGACTATGGCGTACCTGAAGGACGATAGCATCTCCCTGCTTATGTGCCTGCAGACGTCCTCTATCCTGACCCCCCCCTTCCTCAGCACCAGGGGGCGCTCGTAGTCGATCCTGCCTGACTTATCCCTCAGGTATATCCTGACCAGAGACAGGGAAGAGAAGATCCTCTCCTTCAGTTCCTCTATGCCCAGGCCGCTGGCTGCGGAGACGAGCACGTAGTTCTTCACCCCCCCTCGCAGCCTCTCCATAAGCTCTTCCCTGCTGTGCGGCATGTCCACCTTGTTCACCACTGTGAGCGAGGGCACGTAGACTGCGTTGCCCCTGAGGTATTCCACCAGGTCGTCCTGCGTGATGTCCTCCCTCAGGAACACCTCCGCGTTGACTATCCTGAACTCCTTCAGTATGTCCCTGATGTCCTCGTCGCTCATCGACAGCTTCCTGGGCCTGTGTATCCTTATGCCGCCACTGTTCGTCTTCTTCACAGAGATGTTCTTCCTCTCCCTGTCCAGTACAATGCCTGCACTGTACAGTTCTGACCTTATCTTGTCCAGGCCCTCCACGCTGGTGTCCGTGACCAGGAGGACAAGGTCAGCGTTCCTGACCATGCTGAGGACCTCTCTGCCCCCCCGTCCAGCGCCCCCCTGGAGGCATTCTCTATGATGCCGGGAAGGTCCAGTATCTGTATCCTGGCGCCCTTGTATTCCAGGGTACCGGGCACAACACGGAGTGTTGTGAACGCGAAGTTACCTGTCTCGCTCCTGGAGTTGGTGAGCCTGTTGAGGAGCGTGCTTTTTCCCACGTTGGGGAAGCCCACCAGGGCCACGGTTGCGTCCCCCCCGGACTTCGGTATGGCGAAGCCGGTTCCGCCACCCTTCCTGTGGCTCTCGGCTCCATCTGCAGCCTCGCCAGCTTTGCCTTCAGGAGCCCTATGTGCTTCTCCGTCGCCTTGTTGTACTCCGTCCTCCTGAGCTCCTCCTCTATCTCCCTGATCCTGTCCTCAATGCTCCCCATCCACCCTCACCACGTAGAGGAAGATCGCTTCAAACTCGAACACCCTTCTCGAGACCTCTGTAAACTCATAACGGTCGAAACGGGAAAAGAGCTCCTCCCTGGGGGCTGAGATCGGAGAGTATGATATAAGCCTGACCCCCCCCTTCATGAGGTGTTCAGGGAGCCTTTCCAGGAAGCGCCTGACGACCACCAGGCCGTCACTGCCGCCGTTCCACTCCGGGGGGGGTTCCCACTCCTCTGCCGGCAGGTAAGGGGGGGGTTGAAGAGGACCGTCCTGAACCTCCCGTCTGGGAAGAGGTCTGTGAGGACAAGATCGATGCAGACTCCGTTTAGCTCCGCGTTCCTCCTTGCGCATTCAATGGCCACTGGGTTTATGTCAGTGGCGGTCACACTGAGGCCCCGGAGAGCGTGGTATATGGAGACCACGCCGGTACCGCAACCCACTTCCAGGATAGGCCCCCCCATTACTTCAGGCGCCTGGAGCATCATCTCCGTGTCCTCCGCAGGCTCGTAAACACCGGGGCAGCACCTGTACATCACCCCCCCGGACATGGAGTGGATGGTCATCCAGCGGTATATTTATTAATGCTAGATATGTTTGATTTGCGGATCATGCGGCCAGAGAAAACCACACAGTCATGGCCATGGGGGGCTCAAGCAGTCATGTTAAAGCGTGATGCAGGCATTCAGGTACTCCCTGGGAGGCGGGGATCGCCTTGAAGTGTGCCATAATAACCGAGAAGGCCGATGTTGCAAGGAGGATATCGTTCTTCCTCTCCGAAGGTAAGGCGAAGTCAAAGCGCTCGAAGGGCCACAACTACATAGAGTTCGAGAAGGACGGGAACACCTACGTCGTCGTACCGCTGAGCGGCCACATAGTGGAGATAAACTTCCCGCCATCCATGAAGGACTGGAAGTCCGTGGATTTGAGGAAGCTGGTGGAGAGCGAGACGGTAATCGAGGTAAAGAACAGGTCCGCCTACAGCACCCTGAAAGACATAGCCGCTGATGCAGACCAGATAATCATAGCAACGGACTACGACAGGGAGGGGGAGCTCATAGGCATGGAGGCCCTCAACATAGTCCTAGAGGAGAGGCAGCGGAGGCATCTGGGCATGCCTGACATAAAGAGGGCCAAGTTCAGCGCCCTCACGAGGCAGGAGGTCACGGAGGCCTTCAGCAACCTTATAGACGTGAACAAGGCAATGGCGGACTCTGCCGAGGCCAGGGAGGTCATAGACCTCCTGTGGGGGGGTGCGGTGCTCACGAGGTTCTTCTCCAACGCCACTGGGCGATGGGGGGGCAGGGACTTCCTCTCAATCGGCAGGGTGCAGACGCCCACCCTGGCCCTGATAGTGAAGAGGGAGAGGGAGATCCTGTCCTTCGTGCCGGAGAAGTTCTGGAGAGTGTTTGTATCATTCGATAAGGGCGGTACCTTCAGGGCGGAGCACGTGGAGGGGGGGAACATAAAGGATCACAGGAGGGTGGAGGAGATCCTCTCCAAGGTGAGGGGGGGGAAGGACGGCAGAGTCAGGTCATTCGAGAGGTGGGAGGAGCCCATAAGGAGGCCGGCACCCTTCAACACCAACGAGTTCCTGAGGGAGGCATCCAGGATAGGCATATCACCTGCAAACGCCATGAGGATAGCGGAATCGCTCTACAACAGGGGCTACATAAGCTACCCGAGGACGGACAACACCGTGTACAACCGGTCTCTCCCCCCCTCAGGAAGATAGTGGAATCGCTGGCTGAGACACAGTTCAGCAGGGAGGCTAACATGGTGCTCTCCCTGGACAGCGTGAGGCCCTCCAGGGGCAGGACGGAGGCAACAGACCACCCCCCCCATATACCCGGCCTCCGCGGCTAAGAAGGGCGAGCTGACAGGGGACTATGCGAAGATATACGAGCTCGTTGTGAGGCGCTTCCTGGCCACACTTTACACAGACGGCACCAGGGAGGTCAGGGAGGCCACAATCGAGGTCTCGGGCGAGGAGTTCAGGGCGAGGGGGGGTGTCAGGGTGACGGAGCTGGGTGGCTCTCCATATATACTTACCACAGGCAGGCAGAGGCCTTCCTGCCTGACCTGCACAGTGGCGAGGAGGTGAAGGCCATAGACTGGTACGAGGAGGAGGACGAGACGAAGCCCCCCCGCCCAGGTACGACATGTCCTCCCTACTGAGGAAGATGGAGGAACTTAACCTTGGCACCAAGAGCACCAGGCACGACATCATAGAGAAGCTGCAGAAGCGGGGCTTCATAGAGGGGGGGAACCCCGTGAGGCCCACGCCCCTGGGCATGTCACTCATCGACTCGATACTTACTGTTGAATCGAAGATCTCGGAGCCGGAGATGACCGCGGAACTGGAAGTGGACATGGACAGGATAGCAGAGAACAAGGTGGACAAGGAGAGTGTGGTGAACCAGTCCAGGAAGATGCTCAGCTCCGTGCTCGAGGACTTCAGGGAGAAGGAGGACATAATAAACGGAAAGATAAAGGAGGCAGAGAACAGCGGTGAGACCGTCGGCCTCTGCCCCGTGCATTCAAGGGAGGTCATTGCGATCAAGAAGAGGGACCACTACGAGATCAGGTGCACCGTGGAAGGGTGCCCTATCAATTACAGGCTCTATGCCAGGGGCTCGATCAAGAAGACGGACGAGAGGTGCAGCGCCTGCTCGAAACCTCTCATAAAGGTCATAAGGAAGGGCCAGTCCCCCCCGGAGCTCAGGTGCATAGACCCTGCGTGTGCGTTCAACGTGGAACGCTCCAGGATGGGGGGGAAGTGCCCGTCGGACGGCGGTGACCTTGTGGTGAGGCAGTCGAGGAACGGAAAGAGGTTCCTGAGCTGCTCCAACTACCGAAGTGCACCGTCAGCTACCCCCCTTCCGCAGATGGGCACCGTGGAGCCCACAGGGCAGGTGTGCCAGTACTGCGGTGCACCAATCCTCCTCTCCATCCGGGGGGGCAGGAGGAGGTGGAGGTTCTGCCCCCCCAAGATGGATTGCCAGTTCAACAGGAGGAGGGGGGGGATGAGGAACCGGCTTCCTGAGATATTCACTATGGCCATATTCGTGGCTTCGTCGCTGTTCGCAGTGTACCTTGCAGAGGCACTGATAGAGATAAGCCCTGGCATAAAGAGCACAAGCTCGACTAGTGGCATATCAATAGTGTTCGTCTACATCGCTGTTGCCATAGCCTTCACATTCGTGATACTCTTCGTGGCCAGGCGGCGCAGGATCAGCATCCTCAGGTACGTCTTCTACGTCCTGATAGCGTATGTTACCTTCTTCGTCTCCTCGATCCTGGCTGCCATCGTTTCCGTGAACATCGTCGAGTACTATGTGATAACCTTTGCCATACCTGTTGTGATCCTGGTTTTCCTGCTGGTGAGCAATGAGTGGTACGTCATAGACCTAGCGGGCTTCTTCCTCTCCGCAGGCGTCTCGGCGGTGTGGGGGAGTGGAGATTGGCATCTGGGCCGCTGTGGTCTTCCTGGTCGCCTTTGCCATCTACGACTACATAGCGGTCTACAAGACCAAGCACATGGTGAGCCTGGCCAGGGTTGCAGTGGACGAATCGATACCGCTGCTCTTCGTATCTCCGTCGCGGAGGAACTTCACCATGAGGGACCTGACCTTCGACAACAGGGGGGGGAGCAGGAGGTGCTCATGCTGGGCTTCGGGGGGGACGTAGCGCTGCCAAGCATACTCGTTGTCTCTTCCGCCGTTTACGGCATCTCCCACCCACTTCCGTTCATAGGGCTGCCACTGGCCGGTGCACTTGCAGGCATGGCGTTCCTCTTCTTCTTCAACAAGAACAGGCCAGCGCCCGGCCTGCCATACATAAACACGGGCGCCATCCTCGGTTTCCTCATAGCCTTCTTCATGTACTTTCCCCCCCTGAGGCCGTGATCAGTGCAGGAATACCCTCTTACCGGTGAAGTAGAGCGATATCCCACCCTTCTCCGCAGCCTCCATGACTTCTCTGTCCCTTATTGAGCCACCGGGCTCTATTATGGCGGAAACCCCCCCGTGCTGCGCAGCGATCTCTATGCTGTCCTGGAACGGGAAGAAGGCATCGGATGCCATGACCGCCCCCCCCGGGCCCTCTCCCCCCCTGCCTTTGAAAGCGCGATCCTCACGGCCTCCACCCTTGACGTCTGCCCCCCCTGCCCTATTGCCACAGTGCACCGTCCTTGGCCAGCACCACAGCGTTGCTCCTGCAGTGGGCAACAACCCTCCAGGCGAATAGCAGGTCACTGACCGTCCCCCCCTGGTCTGCCTCTGGCCCAGCAACACGCTCCAGCCTTTGAGGCTCCACATCCATTGCATCCTGGACAAGGAAGCCGTGCATCACCGACCTCACACGCACCCCGCTCTCCCTCTCTACGCTGCACCTGAGAACCCGGAGGTTCTTCTTCCTGGATAGCAGCCTCAGTGCCTCCTCCGTATATGATGGGGGGGCCACAAGCACCTCCATGAAGAGTTCGGACATGGCCCTGGCGGCATCCACATCAACCTCCCTGTTGAGAGCCACTATTGAGCCGTACGCGCTCTCCCGGTCCGCATCCAGCGCCCTGAGGAATGCATCCTTCAGGTTGCCTGCGGTTGCGGCACCGCAGGGAGTGCCGTGCTTCACGATGACGGCCGCAGGCTCCTGGAACTCGGCCACGGCGGAGAGAGCGGCATCAGCGTCCATGATATTGTTGTAGGAGAGCTCCTTACCCTGTAGCTGCTCTGCACCGGGTATGCCCCTGCCCGACCCGTCATGGTAGAGGTACCCCCCCTCTGGTGTGGGTTCTCCCCCCCGTACCTCAGGGCCTGCCTGAGCCTGGACGATACCAGCAGGAAGTCCCTGTTGCCCGTGCCAAGGGCCCTGTCAAGCGATTCCCTGATCAGTATGTCGTAGGAGGCTGTGATGGAGAAGGCCTTCACCGCCATTTCCGCCCTTGTGCTGTAAGGTATCTCTCCCCCCCCTCCTTATATTCCCTTGCCACCCTCTCGTAGTCCGCCGGGTCGCAGACCACGGTTACCCTCTGGAAGTTCTTGGCGGCAGCTTATGAGTGCAACGCCGCCGATGTCTATGTTCTCCACCATGTCCTTGAGGTCAGCATCTGCGTACTTCTGGAAGGGGTACAGGTTCACCACCACCATGTCGAAGAGGAAGTCATCCCCCCCGCCCCCCCTGGACAGGATCGCGCTGAAGACGTCAGGGTGCAGGGTCTTCACGCGGCCATCCGCCCTCGTCGAGAAGCCGGTGATCTCCGAGAGCTCGATAGCGTCTATGCCGTTTTCGCTGAGGAAGGACCAGGTGCCGCCTGTTGCGTATACCCTGGCACCCCCCCTCTCCGTGAACTGCCTTATGAACTTATCGAGGCCACTCTTGTCGTAGGTGCTGGCCAGTATATTCATGGGTGTGAATGCCGACCGGGCTTAAAACACTATCAAGCGGGCCCGGGCAACTTTTATCAGAACCGGTTCACATGCCGCATGGCCATGTCCCGGTGGTACAGGTCATCAGCGTTCATCGCTGTAGTTGTGATAGTTGCAGTCATAGGCGGCACAACGGCATACTGCGGCATCTGGCCACCTGTCTCCGTTGTCGAATCGGGGGGGAGCATGCAGCACGGCAGCTACTGGATGCCCGGCGTCATAAACACTGGCGACATGGTCTTTGTGAAGAGGACCCCGGATCCGTATTCATCCGTCGTCACGTATGTGGTGGGCAGGGAGGAGGGCATAAGGACCTACGGTGAGTACGGCGATGTCATACTCTACAGGGCACCCAGCGGCGAGGTCATAATCCACAGGGCCATGTTCCTGCTCGAATGGCACAATGGCACTCCATACGTGGTTGGCTACCACGGACAGAGCTGGCTTGTGGTTACCGATAATTACGTCCTCATAAAGGATGTTGGTTACTCCCACAGGAACTTCTACTTCCCCCCCCTGGCACCGGTCAGGAACGAGACGGGCTTCATAACCATGGGTGACCACAACTTTGCGGTATCTCCGGTCTACAATGCAACCCTGGACGCATACGACGCAGCGGACCAGTCGCCCCCCCGCCGGCCGGCTTCGGCTTCCCGCCGGTGAAGGCATCCGATGTTGTGGGCATAGCGTTTGGCCAGATACCGTGGTTTGGGCTCATCAAGCTCAACCTGATGAGGCTACAGGGGGGGGACTGGCCATACTACAACGAGGTGCCAAAGGGCTCTTACAGGGACCTGGGGGGGATATCCCTTGCCGCCATAGTGGTGGCTCTGGTCTTCCCCCCCTACAGGGGTGTGGCCAGGAGGGTCAGGAAGGGCCACTGAAGTGCGGCGGGCCAGCCACCCTGAGGACCTCCACGCCGCTGCACATGGGCTCAAGCGCAGACACGAGTTCGGGCACATCCCCCCCCTTCCTGGCGGGCACGAAGACATTCGTACCGCCCGTAACTATGTAAGTGCACCACACCTCTCTCCTCAGCTCCCTTACCCTGGACATCAGGGCCCTCATGCCGTCCGTGATGACGTGTACGCCAGACGCTTCGACTAGCCTGTGGTACTCATCTGTGTCGCCCATCGCGAGCTCGAAGATCCCCCCCTCTATGTCCCTTGAGGCGGCCAGTTCCCTCAGCGTTCTGCCCTTTTCCCTGGTGCTCTCGACCCTCTTCTGATAGCCGCTGTTCCGCACAACGCTGCTGTGAATGGCGTCCGAAGGGTTCCTCTTCTCGCTGAACCTGCAGGCAATTATCCTGTACTGTGAGAAGTCCCGGGCGTCCAGGAGCCTCTCCGTCCGCAGGCCTTTGTCCGGATCTGTTATGGTGAGGCCGCCAAACAGGCTCCTGCCCACGCTCTCAGATATCATCCTGAGGTCGTCCTCCATTTCAGCGAGGGAGAGACTTCCGCCTGATGCTGAAGATAGGCAGAGGCCGAATGCCGCAGCGGCACCGTCTGAGCTGCCGCTGATCACGTTCACGTTTTCCGATTCGAACGATACCCTTTCCGCACCATCTATGTACTTGGCATACCTGTCTATGAGCCTGAACGGTGAACGGGGGGATGACGCGTCTATTTCGGCACCGTTGACCGTGCCGCGCCTGGGTGAGGCGTAGAAAAGCCTCGTCCTGACCATTGTCCTGCCGTCATCCGATGTGTATGCTATGCCGGCTGAGAGGTGCAGCGGGCGCCTCCTCATCGGGTCGGAGATGCCGCCCAGGAGTATTATCCCGATGGTCGGGTAAGCAACGGCCCAGTTGGCCTGCCCTTTGGGATCCATCCTCCCCCCCGTTATCTGCATGCTCTATTAAAATGTGGCCGGATGGGAACGTAAAATAACTGGCTCGGGTTACCGAGCTTGGTCTCCCATGAACCACAGCGATGAGGTTGAAATGCTCAGCTACCTGGGCATAGGTAGCGTTGACGATCTCTTCTCCGACATTCCCCCCCAGAAGGTCAGGAAAAGCGGCATCGATTTACCTGACGGGATCAGCGAGCTCGAACTGACAGCGCTGGCCGAGTCCGTGGCGTCCATGAACAGGAAATACCGTTACAGCTTCCTGGGCTGCGGCGTCTATGACCGCTTCGTCCCGGCCGTTGTGGACACCGTCATCTCCAGGGGGCGAGTTCCTCACCTCTTACACCCCCCCGTACCAGCCAGAGGTGTCACAGGGCACGCTTCAGGCCCTTTTCGAGTACCAGAGCCTGATGAGCCAGCTCATGGCCATGGACGTCACGAACTCCTCCATGTATGACGGCTTCACGGCCCTGGGTGAGGCGGTGAGGATGGCATTCAGGATCAACGGAAGGCACCAGGTGCTGCTCCCTGAGAACATATACACGAGGAAGCTGGGCGTGATAAGGAACTACACCATCGGCCTCGGTATGAAGGAGGCCTTCTACAGGGTCGACCGCTCCACAGGATCCCTGGACATCGAGGACCTGAAGGGTAAGGTGGGTAGCGATACCTGTGCGGTGGTGGTGGAGAACCCCAACTCCTTCGGAATCCTGGACCTGAGGTGAGGCACGTGAGGGAGGTGATAGGGGGGGACGCCGTGCTGATAGCCTACGTCGATCCTGTGTCCCTGGGCATTGTTGTGCCTCCCGGGGGGGAGTACGGGGGGGCGGACATAGCGGTGGCCGAAGGTCAGCAGCTGGGCATGAGGCCCAACTTCGGCGGCCCGTTCCTTGGCATCATGTCCTTCAGGGAGGAGTACGTGAGGAAGTCCCCGGGGGGGAGGATAATAGGCGAGAGCGTGGACAGCAGCGGGCGGCGCGCTTTCGTCATGACTCTGCAGACCCGCGAGCAGCACATAAGGCGCCAGAGGGCCATGAGCAACATATGCACGAACCAGGCACTGATGGCACTTGCGGCCAGCGTTTACCTTGCAACGCTTGGGCCGAGGGCCTCAGGGCCGTTGCCTCCAGGACGGTGGAGATGTCATCCCGCCTGATCTCAAGCCTCTCCTCCCTGCACGGCATCTCTGCCGGGCCGTTCAGGGGGGGAACATACTTCTCTGACGTGCCAGTCAAGGTGCCATACAGCCGCGAGGAGCTCAGGAGAAGGCTCGAGAGTGCCGGTATCGCCGGTGGGATACCGCTCCCCTCGGTCATACAGCCACTTGCAGCGGAGTTCCCGGACACATACTTCTTCTCGGTCACGGAGAAGACAACGGATCAGGCCATAGCTGCACTGGCACAGGCGCTGGGGGTGGAGTAGGTGCAGTACAGGCAGGCGAGGTACGATGAACCGCTGCTTTCTGAGATATCGTCTGGAAACGACTACCACCATGTTGAGTCCGGTGCTGCCATACCGGAATCCCTGAGGAGGAAGTCCCTTGACATTCCGTCTGTGGCGGAATACGATGTTGTCAGGCACTACACACGCCTCTCGCAGATGAACTATGCCGTTGACATAGGCATGTACCCTCTCGGCTCCTGCACAATGAAGCTGAACCCCCCCAAGTTTGCTGACCGGATATCCTCCATGCCGGAGTTCAGCACTGTGCACCCCCCCCTGGCCCCCCCTGAGGAGAGTGTGCAGGCAACCTCAGGGTTATGTACGAGCTGCAGGAGTTCCTGAAGAAGATCTCCGACATGGACGCGGTATCGCTGCAGCCGCTGGCAGGGGGGGCACATGGAGAGTACACCGGGATACTGATCGCCAGGAAGTACCATGAGGTGCACGGTGAGCTGGAGAGGCGCAGGGAGGTCATCATACCGGATTCGGCGCACGGCACGAACCCCCCCGCCTCTGCTGCCATGGCCGGGTTCGATGTGGTTGAGATACCCTCTTCCCCCCCGGATGGCATGGTGGACATGGGTGCCCTGAGGGCCGCGCTGTCAGACAGGACCGCCCTCTTCATGATAACGAACCCGAACACGCTGCATATTCGAGGACCGCATACTGGAGATAGCGGATCTGGTCCACTCCGCCGGTGCCCTCCTCTACTACGACGGCGCGAACTTCAACGCCATCCTGGGCAAAACCTCTCCTGGCCTCATGGGCTTCGACATAGTGCACTTCAACCTCCACAAGACATTCGCCACGCCCCCACGGGGGGGTGGCGGGCCGGGCTCAGGGCCTGTGGGCGTCAGGGGGGGCGAGCTCAGGGACTACCTGCCTGTGCCCGTTGTCGAGTACGATGGAAAGGCCTACCACCTGAACTACGACCTCAGGCACACCATCGGGGGGGCGGTATCGTCCTACTACGGCTCATTCCTCATGCACCTGAGGGCCTGGGCGTACATACTCTACCACGGTGGCAACGGGCTCACAAGGAACACCGAGAGGGCAGTGCTCAACACCAACTACCTCGCGAAGAGGCTCTCCGGGGGGGCTTACAGGATACCGTACAAGCCTCTGAAGAAGCATGAGGTCGTGGTGTCCAGCGACAGCACTGGAAGGCGTGCCCAGGACATCGCCAAGTACATCCTGGACAATGGCATGCACCCGCCAACTGTGTACTTCCCGCTCATAGTGCACGAGGCCCTCATGATAGAGCCCACCGAGACTGTGAGCAAGGCCGACCTTGACAGGTACGCTGACATAATGCTGGAGGCCGCCAGGGAGGATCCGGAGGGACTGAAGAGGATGCCACTGAACACCGCGGTGGGCAGGATAGACGAGGTGAGGGCAGCCAGGGAGCCGAAGCTAAGGTGGTGAGATCAGCGCTGCCAGGAGGGCAGCCCTGAGTGGCATTTCGTCCACGCTCACCACCTCGCTCTCCGCGTGGGCGCCTGAGCCACGGCACCCATGCCGTCCAGCACGGGCTTCCCCCATCGCGGAGCAGAAGTTGCCGTCACTGCCACCCCCCGACCGCACACTCCTGAAGGTCAATGCCAAGGGTCCTGGCAGCCCTCCTGGCCTCCTCGAAGAGCTCCACGGTGGCCCTTGTCCTCTCCATGGGCGGCCTGTTTATGCCGCCCGACACCTCAATGGTGGCTCCCGGGTTGTGCGGTCGCATGGACCTGATCTGCCCGTCGACCCTCTCTGCCTCGCTTAGTGTCCATACCCTCACATCGACCTGCACCTGGGCCCAGTCAGCGATCACGTTGCTCCTGGTGCCCCCCCCACTGGCCACGTTGACGCTCACCGTGGTGCCCCCCCTGGCAGTGTCCGAGAGGCTATGGAGGAAGAGAACTGCCCTGGCCATCTCATCTATGGCGTTCACGCCCTTCTCAGGCTCGAGGCCTGCGTGAGCGGCCCTGCCCCCCCTGAATGTAACAGTGTAGTCTCCGACTCCTTTCCTGGATGTCTTTATCTTTCCGTCCTGGCTCGGCTCCATCACGAAGACCCTGCTGCTCCTGGAAGCAAGATCCTCTATGATCGGCCTCGATTCCGTGCTACCTACCTCCTCATCGCCGGTGAAGAGGGATACGAAGCTACCACCGTGCTCCGCCGCGAACTGCATGGCGTACAGGCACTGTACCATGCCGGCCTTCATATCGAAGACCCCCCCCGGCCCGTAAGCGAACCTACCGTCCGTCCTGAACGGCCTTTTCCCGATGGTGCCCTTCGGCCATACGGTGTCGTAGTGGTTCAGCAAAAGGTCTTTCCCATCCCCGCATAAAACTGCGTTTCCAGAGTTCCCCCAGCCTTATGATCCTGGCGCTTATGCCTGTCAGCCTCTCCACAGTATCTGCAAGCCACTCCGCAAACCCGTCCAGGAGGTCCTTGTCTGTGGAAGGCGTCTCCATGCTGACCATTGTGGACAGGAGGGAGAGCATCTCCTCCCTCTTCCCGGCCATCCACTCCCTGACGCCCTCCATGTCACCCCCCCCACCGTTATGTAGCCGTAGTCCACGCTCATCCTCCTCAGGTACTGCATATCCACAGTTACGCCTATCCCCCCCGGTCCTGCGTTGGGCCTGATCCTTCCGTCCTCCATGCTGAAGGGGTTCAGGACAATGTCCCTCTCGAAGTACTTGTCGTTGGGCGATGTATCTCCGGGGTAATCAACGTCCCTGAGCGATGCGAACGCGACGTTGAAGGCCCTGCCAATTCCGGTCTCCAGCATGCCACCGACCCAGCAGTGCGCCCTGTTCTCCCTCACTATCCTGACCACCTCAAGCGAGGGCCCGAAGCCGCCAAGCCTCCCGGGCTTTATGTTTATGACATCGGCAGCCCCCGACCTCAAAGGCCTTCCTGGCCTTGTCAGGGGGGGAGGTAATGGACTCGTCAAGGCAGATGGGTGTGGAGATCTCCTTCCGCAGCTTCGCATGGTCGATTATGTCCTCATGGTCGAGGGGGGGCTGCTCAATGTACACGAGATTGTACCTGTCAAGCGATCTCAGTACATCCAGGTCCTTGAGTGTGTAGTCGTTGTTGGCGTCAGCGCTCAGCACTATGTCCGGGAAGCGGTCGCGCACTGGCCCGAGGATCTGGTGCTCCATGCCCCCCTCTTTATCTTCAGCTTGACCCTCCTGTAGCCCCCCCTCTGCACCGCCGCCTCCACGGCCTTCAGGAGGTTCTCAGGCCTGTCGATGCCTATTGATATGCCCACGTCTGCGTAGCCCTTGCTCTCCCCCCCTATGTACTGGTGCATGGGCCTGCCCTCAGCCTTTGCGTGGTAGTCCCACAGGAGCATCTCGAGCGCAGCCTTCGCCATGTTGTGGCCCTTTATGGCCTGTGCCCTTGCGGTGAACTCATCCGGTGTAGGGAGGCCAGAAATCATGGGGGGCCAGGAACTTCCTTATCACGTGCATTGCGGTATCGTTGTCCTCGTAACTGTAGAGGGGGGGCCTCACTGGTGACGCACTCCGAGAAGGCCCTGATGCCTTCATTTTCCAGTGTGAACACGTAGCCGACCCTCTCATCCTCAGTGCCGAAGCTGGTTGTGAACGGGGACTTGAAGGGGAGCCTGACCTTGTAGAACTCGAGCCTCACGTATGAAAAACGATTGGGTGTGCATAACCTTTCGCATATGCGGTGCGGAGGTTAGATAATGCTCCTGGTGATAACCCCCCCTCACTTTATGCGGGAGACCGTTAAGAGGATCACCGATCCTGATGAGATATGGAAGATCGTGCCTGTGATAAGGTCAGCATGGGGCATGGAGGACATGTCCAGCCTGGTCAAGGACGTGGTGGCGGCCATGCGTTTCCACGGCGGCATAGTGCTCGGCGCTTACGACGGAGACAGGATGGTGGGCATGCACTTCAGCTTCCCGGGGGGGTACAGGAAGGGGGGGAGGGTGTACCTCTACTCCCACATGACAGGTGTGGTGGATGAGAGGAAGTACTCCGGCATAGGCTACGCCCTGAAGATGGAACAGGCCAGGATCGCCAGGGAGATGGGCTACAGCCTCATCGCATGGACTTTCGACCCTGCGATGTCCCTGAACGCGTACTTCAACCTCCACAAGCTCGGGGCCATTGCAAGGACATACCTGCCCAACTTCTACGGAACCATGGAGGACAGGATAAACAGGGGAATGAAGACAGACAGGCTCGTGGCAGAATGGTACATAGGCGGGGGGCAAGAATTTCGGAGCGTGGTTACACCATAGAGAACATGGAGGACGGCAGGCCTGCAAGGAAACCGGTCACCGGGGGGGGAGAGGACACCATCGGCCTGGCAATACCCACAGACTTCGCTGCCCTCAAGGAGAGGGACAGGACGGAGGCGGTTGCCTGGCGCCAGTACATCGGCAGCACACTCTCCAGCCTCTTCAACCAGGGCTACGTCGCAGTGGACTTCGGCAAAGAGCCAGTGACACACTACATACTAACGAAGACGGATGAGTTAGGGGGGGAGAACATATTCAGGGACTAGAGCGCCTTGTACCTCTTCACAGACACCTCGTATATCTCGCCCTCGGAGCCCAGGTAGTTAAGGATCTCGTCGACCTGCGCCTGGTCTATGTTCCTGTTTGCCGCCGCTATTATTATGTCCTCGTAGCGGCAGCCGTTCCCGTCGGTGTCGTTGTTCCTTATGTAGTCCAGGATCAGGTCCTTGTTCTCCTGCACCTTCTCGTCCACCTGAGCCACCGTGAAGGCTATGTCCACCATCTCCCTGAACTTCTGGAAGTCGTATTCCCTGTAGTGCCCGTGTGCCCTTATGGCGCACTCAGCTTCCTCCTCTGTGTATCCGAGCCTTACGAGATCCTGCACAGATGGATTCTCTAACTTGAATGCCTCCCTGATGGCGTAGAGCTCCTTATTGATAGGTGTGCCGTCCTGAAGTTCCAGAAGGCCCTGGTCATCTCGTCAGCAGGCCTCAGGAACTCCGGGTTCACGCTCACGTAGAGGTTTCCCTCGCTGTTCCTGAAGACGTTGGTCCTGCCCATGACCACTATGTAGTCGTTGACGTTGACCTTCGCGGCCTCAGCCATAACCTTCTCGTTGAAGTCGCTCGCGAACACGTTCACGTACACCGGGCCCAGCGGGTCAGATACAGTGAGCCTGACCTGGGTGTCCTCGGCCCTCTTCTGGGTGACCTGGCCGCAGACCAGAACCCTCTTCACCCTGGCGCCAAGCGGTGTCACGATGTAGGGCCTCCCTCTTTGATCCTCGTCCCTCTCCTCAACGACCGTGGTGTCCTTGAGCTCCTTGGAGAAGAGCCACCAGGCCTGCTCCCTCCTCCTGGACATCATGATATTTCCTCCTGTATCATGATCGATATCTCCTTCAGGTCATCCTTCGATATATACGAGATGCTCCTGGCCCTCAGTGTCAGGCCGTTCGTCCCCCCCTTGGTGAGGTCGCCTTCAACCGAGATGGCCCTGCCCAGGAGCGCAGCCTCTATCCTCCGGAGATAGTCCTGGTGTCGAGCCTGCTCTTAGTGAAGTCGAGGTCAGCATCTGTGAGGCCCAGAAGGGGCATGAGCACCTGCCTTCCGCACGTGCACTGCACCGTGCCGGTGCCGTCGTCCAGGGTGAAGTAGGCGAATATGTCCATCTTGGGCACGTCTATGGGGTGGTCCGGGCACCTGACCTCCTCGATCACCCTGTTGCACACAGAACACCGGTAGATGATGCCGCTCTTCTCCCCCCCCACCGTTACAGCGAAGCCAGTGAGTGTTATCCCGCCTATGGAATCGTTCAGTTCGCTTATCGAATAGTACCTCTTACCCATGCTTATCTCCTCAGTCACCTGCGAGACCCTTGTCCTGTTCTGCACGGTGACCCTGAGGATGCCGTTGTATTCAGAGACCCGGGCGCCCTCGAACTGGTAAACGCCCCCCCTCAACCAGAGGCACATCGAATGAGGTGAGCCTTACCCTGCCGGTCTCGTCCTCCAGGTAGCCGCTGTAGATTGTGACCTTCTGGCCGTCCCTCTCCTGCTCGGTTACCCTGATGCCCGACACCCTGCCCTTCACGCTCACGTAAGCGTCCCTGGTGTTCAGGTCCTTCACCTTGAACTCCCTGTAGCTCCTCCTCACCTCTATCTCGTCCTTCGGCCGGAGTATGACCTCGCTCCTCGAGTCCACGTAGAGCCTCAGCTTCCCGTTGAACTCCTTCACGTACGCGTTGTTTATGTCTATGACGTCTCCCGGCCTTATTGCGGAGGGAAAGGTCCAGGCCGTGAAGGATATCGTCCCGGTATCGTCACCAACTATTCCAGAGAAGTATATCGAGTCGCCCCCTCTGGTTGTGGAGCTCCCTCTGGTTCAGGGAGAGGACCTTGACCCTGACATCAACATTTTCAGTTGCGGCCTTTATGTCGCCTATCTTGACCTGGCTCATATCCGGGATCATAATGTCTATCTCCATATTATGTTGTGCTTCCCCCCCATGTTGCGCAGGTGGGGCCCCCCCGCTGGAGACCCTGGAAAAACGTCTTCGAAGCACGGGCCCCCCCATGCCCCCCCGTACTACCCTGATCGGCTGTGAGTGCCATATTTTAAGTACGCCATTCCTCTGCACTGGGGAGCGGTAGCCTTAATGCCACACGCCGGGACACTCATAAGGGAGAGGCCACTTGCACTGGTGCTGGGAATAGCCCTCATGGTCTGCGCAATTCTCGTCCAGGAGGTCCTGGACCTGGTACCACTGGCCTGGTTCAACGCCTCCTCAGGCAGCCGTGACCTGCTGGGCACGCCGGGGTATCTGGGGGGGTTCGAGATAGCCCACTCAATACTCATCTCCTTATACCTTGGCCTGGTTGCCGGTATCTGCCAGGAGTTGCTCACCCTTGCAGGTGTCAGGTTTATCTGTCAAAGGGCAGTCGTTTACTTTGGGCTTGGCTTCTCTGTCGTGGACGTCCTCTTGCTTGTGGTTCAATCGATACCGTCATTCCTGTCCCTGAACTCTTACTTCCTGTTCGTGTTCACCTCGAACATCGCGGTAGAGGCAACGCTCCACCCTGGCTCAGCTGCCCTCATGAAGTGGTCCACGTTCTTCAGCAGGGCAAGAGTGCTGGGTGCACTCTTGCTGTGCATCATCTTGCACGCTGGGATAGACGGGGGCCTTGTCTTCACTGACATATTCTCCATCACGCACAGGGCCTCTGCCGAGATGGCAGGAACTCTGTACCTCTCTGTATCTGTGATAATCTCAGTAGCGCTTTTCGCTGCAGTACTGGCTGCTGCGCAGTGCGCCAGGCAGTTCTTCGAACAGGCCTCATTGATTGAACATGGATAAGAGGCATCCCAGAAACACACTTCTGATTGAGGACTGCCAGTCCCTGAATGCCATGTGGCGGGGGGGTCAGGGGGGGTTATACATGTAATGCCCTCTGTAATACTCAATAAGGCTCCTGTAGACCGCGAGTGCATTCGGGTTTACATCTCCAAGGAGGTATCTCCTTCCTGTGACTCCTGCAACTATGCCCACCATGCCGCTTCCTGCCAGGGGGATCGAACACCAGGTCTCCGGGGGAGGAGAAATGCTCGATCAGCGCCTTCACTAGCTCGAAAGGAAGCCTCGTCGGGTACTTTGGCATGGCCCTCTTGTAGTCCCTCTTGAATATGAAGGATGAGAGGTTCGCCTCACCGGAAAGGCAGTGCTCGGTGCTGCACCTCCTGTTATATGTGTACCTGTGGCCCTTCACGAGCCAGAATATCTCGTACACGTTGTGTGCTGGCCTCTTCCTGCAGGCAGGCGCGAAGTTGTATACCCAGTAGATCTTTCCGTTGAGCCTGAGACCACCGTGCCTCTCAATGGCCCTGCTGACTGCACCGCTGTTGTTCCAGCCTGAGAAGAGGAGGGCCTGGCCCGCAGGAGAGAGGTTCCTCTCAATCACTTCGAGAAGACTGGCCACGTTTTCTTCGTATTCTTCCTTATTCCACTCCCTGTAACCGTCAACAACCAGACTATCGTCTCTGTTGTAGTTCCCCTTCCTCCCATTAAAGTCTATGCCGAAAGGTGGGTCTGTAAGTATAAGGTCAGCTCCAACACCGTACCAACCGTTCATGTCCATTATCCGATAGACTCCTGCACTCCGCGATTCCGCCTCCTCAGTCGGGAACATTTTGCTCAGAGAGGTCTTGTAACCTGATAACACTTTATCTGTCATATATCAGCCCGCTATCGACCACCTCACCATATGAATGACTTCACAAGGACTCTGTCAGGGGGGGCACGGTAGTCTGATTCCCTATATTTTCCGCCTTCTACTTTTACATGCCGGGATCCTACCCAAATCCGGAGACCCGACAGATACCTGCTGGCATATCGAGAATGAACACCATGTAAAGACAACAAGTTCTTGAGGGGGGGTAGATAGCCTGAACAAAATTTAGATATGAGTACATAATTGGATACATTTTATGTAACAGTATGCTGGTACCTGTACATTTCAATAGGGGGAAGCCAATTGTTAACACACTCTACAATTGTTTGTATCGTTTGAGAAAGTCTAAAATAAGGAATTTCCATTTTTATCAACGTGAATAGTAACCTAATAATATTCATAGTCAGGCGTGCCATATACGCCGTGATCAGCCTACTCTTGATCATCACGATACTTGAACTCTTGATTCACATTATTGCACCTACTCCTCTTGCACTCGCAAAGGTCTATGCGGCTATCACGCGCCTAAGGCTGAGCTGGAGGCCATCGTCAAGGAGTACGATCTGAGTGCACCACTGTACGTGCAGATCCTGAACTACATCTCTGGACTGTTTCACGGAAACCTCGGCTATGACCCGGTGTACCACAGGCCTGAAATACAGCTCATTGGTCACTACCTGCCCAGGACTCTTGAGCTGGTGATACCGGCGATAATACTGTCAATGCTCCTGGGCCTATTAACAGGTGCGATCGGCGCCTCCAGGAGGAGGAAGGTTGGGGACCACGTGGTAAAGGGGGGGGTATACCTGGTCACATGGGCTTCACCGTCATTTCTCATAGGAATAGTCTTCCAGCTCTTCTTCGCCTATGACCTTGGCCTGCTTCCGGCAGTGGGTATGGTGGCGCCTGGCCTCCCTGCGCCACCCGACAGGGCATTCTTCCCGTTCCTCAACGCGCTCATAGCGGGTGACTGGGTTTACCTCCACAGTTTAGTGATACATGCCGTTTTGCCTGTCATAACAATAGCGCTGATCAGCTTCGGTGTGATAACTAGGCTGACAAGGGCCTCCATGCTGGATGCAATGGAGTCCGATTACTTCAAGCTGGGTCTCATGAAGGGAATACCCCCCCGCAGGAGGGCTGTTTACAGCATCGCCCTCAGAAACGCCTCCATACCTGTTGTAACACTTCTTGCGCTGTCATTTGCATACTCTGTGGCAGGAGCAGTTGTAGTTGAGGACATATTCCACTATCACGGGATGGGCTGGTTCATTGTGAACTCAATTTACAGCCTTGACTACATAGCGATACTCTCAACAACCGTGATAGTCGCGGTTGCCGTGATAGTTGCAAACCTCGTTGCGGACATCCTCTACGGTGTACTAGATCCGAGGGTGAGAATACAATGACAACGGAAGTAAAGACAGGTTTACAGGTTAGCGGAGTAGCCAGGGCCAGGTCAAGATTTTTTGACTATATAAGGCAGATGTCCAGGGACAAGTCAGCGATCCTTGGAATGGTGATAGTCGGACTCTTCCTGCTCTGGGCCCTCATTCAGGGCATAATGGAAGTGCTTTCGGGCTTTTTCCATGATCCGAGGCTTGGGTATGCTTTACTGCCCTCTAACCCGTTCAAGATAGACTTCGCAGACGAGCTTCTTCCACCATCACACAGCTCCCTTGCAATGCTCTTCGGTACAAATGCCCTGGGGGGGAGAGCATACTCTCGAGAATGCTGTACGCCATGCCCAGGGATGCTTTCGTATCACTGGTCATAGTCCTGGTTGCTATAGTTATAGGCGCCCTTCTGGGCATAACAGCGGGTTACAGGGGGGGGCTGGGTTGATACCATAATAATGAGGATAACTGATACATTCCTATCCCTCCCAGCCTGGTGCTTGTGATAGCCATATCCATACCACTGAAGGCCAGCTTCAGCTCAGTCCTCATAGGCCTCACAATTGTATGGTGGCCCACATATGCCAGGTTCTTCAGGGCACAGACACTGCAGGTCAAGGCCAGGGATTACGTGGAGTCGGCGAAGCTCTACAACGTCAAGCCCTGGGCACTGTTCTTCAGGTACCTATTCCTGAACAGTGTTGACCCGGTCATAGCGTACGCTGCTCTCGACTTCGGTAACGTGATACTCACATACTCCACGCTGGCCTTCCTCGGGATCGGTATAACAACACCTATACCCGAGCTGGGTTCGATGGCCTCAAACGGTCTGGGCTACCTGCCAGGTGACTGGTGTATTCACTCTTCCCAGGTCTGGCTATACTGATAATAGTGGTCGGTTTCGTTCTGGTGGGCGACAGGTTCCAGGACGTGATAAACAACAGGATTGAATACTGAAGGGGTGCTCTGATGTTCTTGGAAATACAGGGACTTAAGGTGAGTTACAGGTCATATGCTGGTACCATAACCGTCCTAGATGACTTCTACCTGAATATGAAGGAGGGCGAAACTGTTGCTATCGTTGGCGAGTCCGGCTCTGGAAAGAGTACCCTTGGACAGGCGATAACAAAGCTCCTGCCCCCCCCTCGGCCGTCATGGATGGGAAGATAGAGGTCTCTGGCATAGATATATCGAAGAAGTCCGAGGACGAGATGTCAAACATAAGGGGAACAACGATGTTCATGATCTTCCAGAACCCCCCCCTTAACAGCTTGAACCCGGTCAAAACGGTTGGGTTCCAGCTGATGGAGGCGATTAGCATCAGAAACCAGCGTAACGGCGAAAACATGACAGAGGAGCAGATGAAGAACGAGGTAGTCGAAACGATGAAGGTCGTCAGGCTCCCAGACCCGGAGAGGATCTTGGAAAGATATCCGCATGAACTCTCCGGTGGTCAGGTTCAGAGGGTTGTTATATGCATGGCGCTCCTCCTGAAACCGCGCCTCCTCATAGCAGACGAACCAACCACGGCACTGGACGTGACAATTCAGGCGCAGGTGGTGAACCTGCTGAAGGAACTGAACCAGACAAGGAAGATGTCCATAATCTTCATCACTCATGATCTCAGTCTTGCTTATGTCCTGGCAGACAGGATTGTGGTGATGTATGCCGGGAGGATCATGGAGGACGGTCCGGCCGAGGATCTCATAAGAAAACCACTGCATCCTTACACAGAGGGACTTCTTATGAGCATACCCACCAATGATAAGAATGCTGGCCCACTTTATTCCATACCTGGAAGCCCGCCATCGTTCTTCTCCCTACCTAAGGGGTGCAAGTTCAGCCCGAGGTGCAGGTATGTCTTTGGCAAGTGCGAAACCGAGGAACCGAGGCTGGTTAATTATGGCAGCTCTAGTGTGAGGTGTTGGCTCCGTGGATGAGATAATAAAATTTGTTGGTCTGAAGAAGTACTACATGGCCTACCAGAGGCAGCTACTTGATGTGATATTCAGGAGAAAGCCAGTTTACGTGAGGGCACTGGACGACGTGAACCTCTCAATCGTGAGAGGATCCGTAACCTCCGTGGTGGGTGAGTCCGGTTCCGGGAAGACAACGATGGGCAAGATAATCACAACAATGGAAAAACCCACAGGTGGAACATACTACTTTGAAGGTAAGGAAGTCAGAGGCAGCTACGTGGAGGAGGTGAGGAAGAGGGTTTCCATGGTCTTTCAGAACCCCGCCACCTCCGTTAACCCGAGGATGAAGATAAAGGCAATAGTATCTGAGCCGCTGGGGGGGAGGTTCGATGAAAACCGCGTGGCCGAAGTCCTCGAATCGGTGGGTTTGAGGTACAGCGATGTAAAGGACAAGCAGCCAAGGGAGCTTTCTGGTGGTCAGATCCAGAGGGTGGCAATAGCCAGGGCGCTTGTAAAGAATCCTGAACTCCTCGTTCTTGATGAGCCAACCTCGGCACTGGATGAATCCGTACAGGCACAGATGCTCAATCTTTTCGTTGAGCTCCAGAAACAGTACTCTGTGACCTATGTGTTCATCACCCACAACATAGCCGTCGCAAAATACATATCGGACACGATGGTTGTGACATACGCCGGAAAGGTGTTCGAATACGGTAGCACGGAGAAGATCCTGAACAGTCCAAAGCACCCATACACTCAGCTCCTTATATCATCCGTTCCGAGCTTTGAATCGAAGAAGTTAAGGTCCCCAACCGGGGGGGACGTTCCGAGCCTGATTGACCCACCTCCGGGCTGCAGGTTCAAGAACAGGTGCCCTTTTGCAATGGAGACCTGTTCGAAGGAACCCCCGATTGCTGAAATAAATGGAGTGAAGGTTGCGTGCTGGCTCTATGTGGGGGGGAATGCCGTGGAAAACCCTAATTAAGGGCACCATCCTTGTGGCCATTTTCTCCATCTTTCTTGACATAAGCAGGAGGACATTTATCTCTTATCTGGAATTCCTGGGGGTTACCTACCTCCTGCTTGCCATCTACATATGGTGGAAGACCACTGTGAGGGTGATCATAAATTCAGATCAGGTCGAAGTGAAGTCATTTCTATCCACCAAGAGGTTCAGGATTTCGGATATTCAGGATCTGTTCTATAACCAGGGCATCCTGCAGAGGAAGTTCGACCTGATATCGATATACGTTATAACGAAGAGGGGGGAACATACTCATAAAGGACCTGCGGGACGGAAGGCATGTCTATGAAGCCCTGGATGCTGCTTACCGGGCGAATCACGCCGGCGATTCTACGGAGCAGGGGCAATCTGTGTGAGATCTTTTGGACTTCTCAATCGGCTTCGTCATGCTGCTCCGCATGGACCTTTCAAGGGAAAGGGAATGGCGGGTTCAGCATACTATTTTATTGAGTTTAAAAACGGCTTACAGGAAGCGCCACCATATCACTCTATTCCGTTGTGGATAATAAGGGTACCTCAAGCTTCCAGTCAAGCAATCAATCTATTGAAGTAGGATCACGGGGTTTTGCGTACCTCCACTCCCAAGCCGCAGATTACATTAAGCCACTTCCCACTGGAAGATGTAGGCAAACCAGCATGCTACAATCCAAAATTGTATCTGTTGCCACCAGCACCCGAAACTGTTCAGGCATCAATAACGGTACAGACGGTCGATCAGATGTACCTCTGTGGGGGTAGCTTTAGCCTGCCCTACCTTCTTTCATGGTTATATTATCTACCTGTGGTAGATAACTTCCAACACTTCAAACACGGATTCTAACAGGCTAGTCTCAAGAAGAGAAGATTTACCTAAAGATTAAAAAAGGGCCACTTAAAAATTAAGGATGGGTTATCTTTATGACACCATCCTTAGGGCGTCGGAAGCCAGTAAGGATGTTGTGGCCAATACGGAGGCAGTACTCGAAGACGTCACAGCTGAGGACGGTGACGCCGTCTCTTTGAATGAGTACTGGCTTGTCAGCAGGTTGTAGAAGTAACCGGTGAACTGGTTGAAGTAGAAGTTGTGTATGTACGGCTGTATGAAGAACACGTTATCTGACATCGGCATCCATACGTAGGCGTACAGGTGGTCAGTAATGTTGTATACCTCGTACATCTGCTTCAGCTGAACAGACTCGGGTTCGAAGTCCATGTTCACGAAGAGGTTCTGGAGTGTCGTGTTGTTGACCCATGCATCATTGCCTCCAAAGGCCCCACCTCCGTCACATCATATATTGCCATGAGCTGCTGACCAACGGGGGGGTCAGGGTAATCCGGGACCCACCCAAGGTCAACGAACCTCGGAGTTGATGCTGGGCTTGTCCAGGAGAGCACCGTACCCTCGTGTCGTACTTGGCCTGGAAGTTGAGGCCGAGCAGCTTGAATGAGTCTATTGCAATGGTTATCTGGTCCGATTCAAGGGTGCTCGGGGGGGGCGATATACCTGTTATGTCAAAGGTCTGCGATGACAGGTCAGTGCCAGATGTGTTACCTATCTTCGTACCGTTCGGGAGTACCACATAGGCATGCATCTGGTAGAGTGCCTTCTTAAGATACTGCATAGCCAGTGTCAGGTTCTGCTGTGGGAGAGCGCGTGCACAGGATCGTAGTAAAGCCCATAGCTCGGGGATATTGGGCCAAGTTCCATGTACGCCAGTGGGCTACCATTGTAGTTGTTGTCGTAAAGTGCCAGCTGAGCACTGTAGTTCATGGCATAGTATAGTGCTGCCCTGAAGTTCGTGTTGTTCGTCGGGAACCTCTGGACGTTAAGCGATATGTAAAGTGCGCCCGCCTCAGGTATCACCTGCACCAGGTTAGTGTTCCTGTCCGATGGGTTGAAGTAGCCGTTAATTATCTGCTTGAAGCCGGTGGGCCCCACGGTCGATATCTGTGACAGGTTGGTGTCGAAGTCAGCTATCCTGTCCGCATGGCTTAGACCGTACTCTATGACAATTTCCGGAATGCTCGGCGGACTGGCAACATAGGGAACGTCGTTCACAGGTGTGGAAATGGTCTCCATGTGCGTCTTGCTGTTGACCGTGACAATTGTATCGTTGTTAACAGTGTGACCATCCACCCAGTAGTGCGGGTTCTTAACTATGACTATCGTTGAGTATCCACTGCTGACACTTGAGATCACGTACGGTCCAGTTGCCAGGGCCCCCCCATTCTGGTTTATGTACGAGTTCTCACCTGAAACGTTCACGCCTCCGTGGGCGTCAACGTACTGTGGCTCGATTATGGCACCGTATGAGCTCGCTATGTCCTGCAGCAGGAAGGGGGGGTAGGGGGGGTACATGGTCTGTATGGTGACATTGAGCGGGTCCGTGCTGTTGATCTCGCTGGCAGGCAGGTAGACAGCCTGGTCTGGGTATGTCATGACCTTCCAGTCCGTGTAGTTCAGTTTGAAGTGCGACAGTATGTATGCCAGATCGTTTGCCTCAATCGTCACATTCTGGCTCTCGTTCTTACCGTTGATCGTGTATCCCGCAGCCCTGAGCGCGTGGCCTATGCCCCCACGGTATTTCTATGCTGTAGTCAGCGAATATCGTGTCGTTGAACAGTATGTTTCCAAAGTCCGAGGCGTATGGTGCCTGGGCCATGAGGATTCCCCTGTATATGGAGAACCACACATCTGTTGCGTTTACAGGCATGCCGTTGCTGAATGTCACGTAAGGCCTCAGGGTGAAGTTGTAGACCATCGGGTTGCTCACGTTGTACGTAACGCTCTGCGCAATCACGGGCACCACGTTGAAGGAAGTCACGTTGTACTCAACAAGCTGCTGATAGAGGGCTGTGAACAGGGGGGGCTCGTCTGTCGTGAAGAATCCTGTGGCCGGGTCAAGCCCTTCACTGGGAGCTGCTGTCTGCGATACGTCGGTGAATACTGTAGGATGGTAGATCTTCTGTGGATGGTACAGTTCAATGACGGCCACCGCCGCCACGATGACTACTACCACCACCACGACTGCTGCTATGACCTTTTTACTTACCATTGGCGGTCTTATCTGAAAGTCAATATATAAAAATTCGTGAGATGGATTCTACTCTGTATAATTATTATATAAAATTATGAAAATATCACGAAATTTATAGTTTAGGGCTTGATAAGTGTCATATGTTTTGCCCACCCTTATGAATGAAGCCTTCGCGTGAAATATCAAAGCCCTATTTCCACATTTTTTACAAACCTCTTTTTCCTTCCATGTGTGGGTTCAGTAAATCTTTGTGGCAGCCTAGAAACATTTTGCTCATCCTGGGCAAAGGCATCTTTCCGGCATAGGTAAGATATCATGTGAGAAATTTATGAAACGGAGGCACGAGATGGTTCACCAACATTTGGCTGATAGAAGAATGAAGGAAATTCTAGGCGTTATTTGTGGCCAGGAATCTTGATTGGTTCTGTGCGACATCCAGGCACCTTGCGATGATAATATCTCCACTGTGAAAAGATTACAACTAGTCCGAACTACATTGTTTGAGTGGGCCCGACCGGATTTGAACCGGTGGCCTTCGCTGTGTGAGAGCGATGTCATAACCACTAGACCACGGGCCCTTCGCATCCGTAAGGTACTGGCACAATTTAACCCTTACGCGGCACCGCGCATACATTTATATCCGCACCACGGAATTTCTATTTTCATGGAGCACACGGATGCCGGTATAGAACTCAGCGATGAGCAGCTCCGTGCCGTAATGGCTGAGGAGAGGTACGTCAGGGTCATAGCCGGCGCAGGCACAGGGAAGACAGAGACACTGGTGTCCAGGATAATACACCTTATCAAGGACAGAGGTGTGCCGCAGGAGAGGGTCGTGGCATTCACCTACACTGAGAGGGCAGCGGCTGAGATGCTCTTCAGGGTTTACGAGCGAACCGGCGGGGGCGGCATCAATGCCGGCTCAATAGGAAAGATGTTCGTGGGAACTATTCACTCGTTCTGCTTCAACGAGCTGAAGAAGAGGTTCGGCTACGACAGCTACACACCGATGGACGAGGGACTTGAGAACGCTGTTCTCATGCGGTTCCTTGAAGGGCGCTATGATGTTGAGAATTTCAAGAAAGTTATCTCCATCTTCTATGAGGAGATGCTTGATAGGAAGGAGCTGAAAAGGGTACACCCGGAAGTGATGGGCCTCATAGAGGAGTACGAGGAATACATGGAGGAGAAGAGGCTCATAGACTTCCCGCGCATGCTCTCTATCTACCACTCGAAGCTGAAAGAGGGTTACAGGCCAGAGATCGAACACCTCCTAGTGGACGAGTTCCAGGACATCAACAGGCTTCAGTTCGAGATCATCCGGCTCATCGGGAAAAGCTGTTCCGTCTTTGTCGTTGGCGACCCCCCCAGGCAGACAATATACAGGTGGCGCTGTTCGGACCCGTCACTCATCAATGAGTTCGAGAGGGCGTTCCCGGGCACTGCCACATACTACCTGACCAGGAACAGGAGGAGCGTGCCGGAAATAGTAAGACTAGCGAACTCAATTGATGAAGCGTACCTGTCTTCGCCCAGGGAGTCGATGTTGAGGCCAGTGAGGGAAGAGAGGGGGGGCACAGTGAGCACTTTCAGTGGGTATGAAGCAGAGATAGCGGAAACCATAGAGAAAAGCGTGAAGGGTGGTGGGGGGCCAGGTATTCTGACTTTGCCGTCCTGTACAGGAGCGTGAAGGGCAATGCCAGCGGCCTGATAACGGAGTTCAGGAGACGGGACATACCGTTCGTCATATTCGGCAACTCCGCCATCTTTTCCATGCCCGAGATGGAAGCCATTAGGACCGTCTACAAGTGGTTCGTGGACGCCTCTAGGCAAGGTGGCGATCCACCGGAGAAAGAGATCGGAATCCTGTCGGAGAGGTTCGGCAGGCCTGCTGAAGTGATATCCGCTGACCTTGCCAGGGCCAGGGAGAAGTTCAGAAGGACGTCCGGCACAGCGCTGGATGCATTCTCACAGGCCTACAAGATGGTGTATGCAGCCATAGGGATCAAGGGGGGGCTCGACAGCACAAAGGCCGAAGACCATGGCCTCCTCCTCGCCATGGCATCATTCTCAAAGATGGTGGGTGATTTCGAGCAGTCAGTGAGCCTGGGGGGGGCAGGAACGGGCACTGGAAAACGTACGTGAGGGGGGGACTGTTGAGGTACCTCAGTGACAGTGAATCGGAAAGGATCTATGGCATAAGCGCAGATGAAAACAGGGTCAGGGACGCGGTGACTGTCAGCACCATCCACAGCGCCAAGGGGGCTGGAGTGGAACGTCGTATTCCTGCCGGACATAGACAAGCTCCGCTCAAGGCCGAGCAGGCCGGTTTTGAGCAAGGATCTCTACGACCACTGGAGGTATTCAGGTGGGGGCGTGGAGCACTACAACCTCGCTTACGTTGCCGTCACAAGAGCAAGGGACACCGTGATGTTTGTCAGGAACAGGATATTCGGTGGTGGCAAGAACTCCAGTGAGATCAGGGTCCACGGATCGAAGGCCTCCCCACGGAAGTACTCGATCTTCGACGCGACATCGATCTCCGACTACTACGTCTGCCCGCACCACTACTATCTGGGCAGCGTGTGCGGCTTTGTGCAGGGCACTGACAGGATGAAGGGATTCGGGGGGGAATCCGTGCACAGGGTGCTGAAGGCCGTAGCCTCAGCGGCCAACAGGGACAGGCTGACGAGGGGGGGACAGGTCAGGAAGATAGTGGAGAGGGAGGTCCACCTGCCATATGCAACGCCGGAAGACGTCCGGAGGGTGAGGCAGGACGTGGAGGAAAAGGTAATGGGTGTCCTGGATTACCTGAAATCGGCGCACGTTCAGAGTACAGAGGACGGCATGATGCACCTCTCACTTGGCACATCGATCCTCAGGGGGGGCAGGACCGACCTGCTGGTCAGGCCTGATAGCGAGTCCATTGAGGTCATAGACTACAAGTCTAACCTGTCCGGGGGGGATGGGGGGGACGATATGAAGCGTTACAGCATGCAGCTCGCAGTCTACAGGAAAATGCTTGAGGGCCAGGGGGGGATGATTGTGAGGTCCGTGAAGGTACTCAACCTCAGGGATGGAAAGCTGCATAACCTCGATGCGGGCCCGAAGATCGACAAGGAACTTGAAAAGTGCATCGCCGGGATGTCGGCCGGTGAATTCAGGGGGGGGAGGCCTTGCGCCTTCTGCGGCGAGTGTGAATACAGGGACATATGCAGGTTCACTGACACTGACATGAGGAAAAAAGGTTAAGGCTCATTCTTGATACACCCATGTCCTGCAATAGAAGTACCGCTGAACGGTGATGCGGTACGACGACACAGGACTAGATGTCACCGGGCCATGGGCCTCGAACCTAGCAAATGGCCGCAGGCCTTGCTGTGAAAGTCCGACCAGCGGCAGGTGAAGAAATCCCCCACAGGGTCAGTGGGATCATGAAAGGTGATTGGTCCCCCCCGTTAAAGTGGGGGGGAAGATCAAGATTCAACCACGAGGAAACTTATGTACAGCCAGGAGAAGGTGAGGGTTGAGAGCGATGACCTCGAGTTCGTTGTGAAGACTGTTACCTCAAGGGTCAAGACATACGATGTTCAGGTGAACCCTGAACACATAAGGTTCTTCTTCTTCCACTCCGACAACCCCCCCGACATCGCAGAGGCCTTCGATGACATTAGGAAGGTACTCGTTGATAGGGGGCTACATACCCTTCATTGCTGAGGACGGCGAGGCTTTCATAGAGGTCGACAGGCGCCCCCCCCAGGTCAGGTACAGGAGCAACACAGTGAACCTGGTGATGCTGATCCTGACCCTGGCCTCCACCATATACGTGGGGGGGTCTGGCTACGCATCTGCCTTCGTCAGCCCGGGCCCATACAGGGAGGAGCTGAGCCTCCTCTACGGCTTCGCGTTCTTTTCCGCACCCCCTCATGCTGATCCTCGGCATACACGAAATAGGGCACTACATTGTGGCCAAGAGGCACCATGTGAGGGCCTCGCTACCGTTCTTCATACCGTTCCCTCTGGAGCTGGGCACGTTCGGGGGGGCCTTCATATCCCTAAGGGACCCCATACCGAACAAGAGGGCAATGACTGAGATAGGGGCTGCAGGGCCAATCTTCGGTTTCCTGACTGCGCTGCCCCTCATGTTCCTGGCCTCCTACCTTTCCAGGGTATTCAGGCCTGTGACAGACTACGTGCCCTTCATAATACACCTCCCCCTCATATACCACCTGTTCCACCTACAGGTCCCAACGGCCAGGCCCATATTCCCGATGGTCCTCGCCGTGTGGGTCGGCATGTTCGCCACAGCGATGAACCTGATCCCTGTGGGGGGGCAGCTTGACGGCGGTCATGTGATCAGGGGCCTCCTGGGACGCAACGCCGTATATGCAGACTATGCCTTCGTGGCCATACTCTTCTACCTGGGCATAAGGTACCCGGGTGGTGGCTCCTCGCAATATTCGTCATATTCATGGGGATCACACACCCGCCTGCGCTGGATGACTACTCTCCCATAAGGCCCAGGGACATAGCAATAGGCGTTTTCGCACTGGTGATGTTTGTGCTCACGTTCACCGTGGTGCCCATATCACAGGCCTAGCGTACACAGAGTGTAAAAGTTATTCACATACGTTCATATATACACTGAGCATAGGTCGCCATGCGCAGTAAACTTCTCACGCTTGTGACAGTTGCCATTGCGGTCGTGGCTGTCATTGGTTTTATGGGCTTTGCGGCTACGCATGCCCCAAGCAGCCAGCCAAAGTCAACTGGGAACAGGGCTCCCTCAGGCAGCGGGACTGGAGGCACTGGTACGGCCACACAGGTCTCGGTTTTACCGGCCCAGCTGAGTAAGCCCGTGAACAACTACCTGTTCATGCCAGCGAAGGTGCACAGGTTCCTGATGCAGAACGGAACCGTGATGCCCCCCCTTTACACGCAGTCACCGGCGCCATGGGCATTGGTTTCTTCGGCCTTGAGAACGTCTCGGGCAAGCTGGTCGGTTCGAACTACTACGCGTCCAGTTTCGAGGCAACGGTCAACATCACAAACCTGAGCGTATTCAACCTTGCAAACGATGCCCCCCCGTACTCACTGACATTCCAGCTGAACACGGTCACAGCGAACACCACCCTGTTCGGCCAGTCGAAGTACACCTTCTGGACGCAGAACGTGATCACGTATTCTGTCAGGACGCATGATCTGGGGTTCGAGGACAACATATGGAACTTCAGCAGCACAGCTGCATACCTGTCCTCGAACGCAATCCTCAACTCCACCGGGCAGGTATATCCATATCCCGGTGTGCACATAGCGATAGGGCCATCATACCTGATCAAGCCGCCATTCAGCGTCACACTCTACCTGAACACCTCTGAAATCGATGGGAACAACGTCGTCTATTTCAATTACTCCATCCCACAGCTCGGTGTGAACGCACATACGACAGGGTCACATTCAACTCCACATACGGGATGCCGCCAGGCTACAGGGCACCACCGTCCTACTTCCTGGTGAGCGGCACCCAGCTGGCACCGGTGGGCCTGCTGTATGACGCAGAGATCATGATGGGCGGCCCTGGAGGAGGATCGACCACTACGTTCTACAGCATCAACGGCAACCTCTCCCTGAAGTACATCCCAGCGCAGAACCCGATGAACGGGAACCACCCGGCACCCCCCCCGCCCCCCCCTCCTCCACCTCCACCTCAGCAGGGAATGAAGAAGGCAGCCTACGTCAACGTGCCTGCGGCCTTTGACTTCGGCACAGATACCGGTGAGACGTCCACGGGCGTTGCGGTGACCTGGAACAGCCAGGACAAGGCGATACTGACCACAGGCCCCCCCTCACTACTATATGGCATGTGGAACGTCTCATCCGACACGACCATGGAGCAGTTCTCCGGCCAGGTCTCGCCCAGCAATGCATTCCTGTTCGTGAGCCCGGGCGAGACGCTCAACTACAGCCAGGCCGGCTACGTGCACTGACTCCCTCGGGCACCTACAGCTTCATGCTTCCTTCCGGCCAGTACGCTGCCCTGGCACTGCTCAGCGACCACAGGGCGGTGGCCCAGATACTGACAGGTGAAAACACGTTCAGTCTGCCGCTGGACATGTCCGCAGGGGGGGTCTACACACCTCTCTTTGCGATGAACAACGCTCAGCTACAGAACATATCGTATGCAGGAAACGGTACCCTTTCGAACCCATACATGCTGTTCAACAATGAGTACGGTTACATCGATCCCCTGTTCGGTGAGATCAACGACTACGCGTTCCCGCAGTTCGAGGGCGTCATGCTGATAAACACGAGCGCGTACGTGATGGCGAAGGACATGCCGACCTTCCCTGTCATATACCAGGGCTCGTTCCTTGACACTGCCCTCGTGGAGGGCCTGGTCCCGTTCAACTACCTGGGCTACTGGGCCTACAACGTGTCCCACTTCATGCTCACGGACAGCAGGGTAACCGGTTGGTTCTTCACAGACGATGCCGGTGAGCCCCCCCTGGCCAACGTGATACTCTGGAACACCACCGATTCACTCATCGCCTCAGACCAGTTCCTCTCCATGGACTCTTCAGTGCTCATATTCGGTGGCATGAACAACACGGTCTGGGGCAACTACTTCATGGACTCGCCGGCCATTGCCAGCGCGTCCCTCGAATCCGCATGGAATCTGTGGGGCGCGCCACTTGGCCTGGCAGTCTACTCCTCTAACAACACAATATACAACAACTTCTTCGCCACAGCACTCACGGCCATAAGCCCATCGACGAGCATATACACAGGAAACGCCAGTGTGTACATTAACGAGTGGAACATATCCCTGGAGCCGGCATCGCAGGTGAACTACTTCGACGGTCAGCCCCCCCTGTCAGGCAGCATAATAGGCGGCAAGTACCAGGGTGGCAACTTCTGGTACAACTTCAACGGCACGGTCCCTTATAATGACAGCGCTGATAGAGTATGGAGGGGGACTACCTGCCCCCCCTTAACCTCATAGACCTGAGGCCCGCCCACTCACAGATGCTCCAGGCAACGTGCCATACCTGATGACCTCGCCGTACTTCCAGCAGTACTTGATCAACCTGGGGGGGCCAGCGAATGGCAGCATGGAGCTCAACGTCACCCTCTACCTCAACTTCACGAACCTGAGCGGCTGGAGCAGTTCGTTAGCGAGGTCAACTCGCCGATGAGCCCATACTTCGGGGGACTACCTGACACCGCAGCAGTTCCGGGCAATGTACTACCCATCCGCATCTGTAATCGGGCAGATAGAGGCATACTACTCTGGCCTGGGCTTCAAGGTCTGGAGCTACTGGTACGCGCCCCCCCTGGTGATAGTGCTGCAGGGCAACGTGAGCATGTTCGAGCATACCTTCGGAACGATGCTATATGAGTATGAGTTCACATATCCGAACGGTTCATACGCGACGTTCGTGACGAACACCGCTAACCCGTACATACCGGAGCAGTTCTCCCAGTACATCGTGCACGTCTATGGCCTGAGCTATTCGTCAGACGCCCTCCTATCAGAGGTGAACAGGCAGGACCTGAAGACTGAGGTCACTGGTGCCACGCAGACCGCTGGGTCCCAGATCAGCATGAGCAGTGTGGTGACACCACTTAACCTCGAGCAGTTCTACGGCGTCAGTGAACTCCAGCAGATGGGCTACACGGGCCAGGGCATCAAGATAGGGATACTTGGCGTTGGCGAGTCTGTCAACATGTCCGCTGTAAGGGCCTTCTGGGACCGCTTCGGAATACACAACCCGAGCGTTGTGCTTGTCAACCTCACCCCCCCGAACGGAATGAATCCTTATCCGGAGGGCGTTGAGGCTGACCTCGATGTGGAGTGGTCCGGGGCCATGGCGCCCAACGCCACCATATACGATGTCATGCAGCCCTTCAACCTCACCGGCATAGGCGACAATGCGGTGAACATCGAGCTCTACTACATGCTCAACGTGATACGCCCGCAGGTCATATCGGGCAGCTGGGCGGAGCTGCAGTTCCACCACGACAGCGGCTTCGCCAGGATATATGACCTCATAGGCCTGCAGGCCGTGGCAGAGGGTACGACCATATTCCTTGGTTCTGCCGACAGCCACAGCATATTCTACCTCACCGTGATGGCCTCACAGTACATCGTCTCAGTTGGGGGGGGTGTATACCCTGTGCTTAACAGCACCGGCCAGATAGTGCAGCAGTACGCGTGGTACCAGCCACAGTTCAGCTGGTACGGTGGCCCGGTCGGTTCCGGAGGAGGTAACAGCTTCTTCTTTGCCAGGCCAGTATACCAGAGCGCCGAGACGATAGTTGTGCCCTCGACCTTCACCAACAGGGGGGGCCAGCCAGACCTAGCCATGCCTGCTGCGAAGATGCTCTTCGCATTCAGGAATTTCTTCGGTGTTGCGGCGGCACATCGTTTGCCACGCCCATAACCGCAGGCATATTCGCTGACATAGAGCAGGAATACGGCAGCATATCAGGCACTGCTGGGTACCTCGGCTGGGTGCAGCCCGCACTCTACGAGCTGGGTTACGGCACCATGTTCGGTTACCAGGCCTACTTCCAGGTCAACTACGTGCAGCCGTACCCTGGCATGGTGGGCAGCGGGTACCTGGGCCCAGGCTGGAACGACTTTGTGGGCATCGGTTCCATACAGGCCTTTAACCTCTCACAGGACCTGGTGAACTATTACCTCACCACCGCAGTCATAGGCTCCGGCCTGTGACACCTGCCCTTTTTTGATATCCTTTAATTTTAGCCACCTCATTTCTCCATTCTGGTCCACCCATCATTACCATGTGCATGATTGAAATTGAATGAATTCACAACTGTGATGCGTTATACTGCATTCATTTATGGCGATCCCCCCCTGTAACTCTTGGCTGGCCTGCGATCTCCGGCACACCACACCTGTCGCCTCTCTTTAGCACATGGGCACAATGGGCATGCATGCACAGTTCACTCCGGATAAGGCGTCTGAGGGACCTGGACCAGGAATACCTGGACAGCCTGCTGAGGTCATGCGTGGAGGAGGGCGGTTCCTGCCACCTCCTGCTGTCCGATGGCGTGGTGCTGGATGTGGAGAGGTACCTGGGGGGGACGGATATGTCAGAGATGGTCATGGTGCAGAGGATCCTCACGCCCTTCCAGCTCAGGCGCATACTCCTGGAGGGCGACACTTTGCCGCACCTCATTGTCCTCTCGTCCTCGGTGCTGTCGGAGTGGGGCATGGAGATAACACTCTCCGTTCTCGACATCATGAGGATGAAGGCATACTTCCAGGGCTGTCAGATAACCCTGGTTGTCTTCGGGGCGCCGTTCATCCTCGACCATGTTGCCAGGGGGGCTTGCCGTGAATGGGTAGGACGGTACCGACAGCAAGGGCCGTGCTCAGGCCTGTGGTGGAGGGGATACTGCGCATGTCGGAGATGCTCCCAGAAGAGGAGAGGCGCGCTGCACTGCACATACTCGAGAGCGGAAAGCGCCGGGTGCCAGAGGCCTCATTCGGGGGGCCTGGACAGCCAGTTCTCTTTCCTGCTCTCCGTCCTGATAGACCTGGAGAGGAGGGTCAGGCAGCTGGAGGCGGCCAGGGATGCTGGTGAACGCCACAGGTGAGGACACAGTAACGCTCTGGTATTACGATTCTGGCCTGCGCTCCAGGAGGTACGATTACTTCACCTGGGTCTTCCTGGAGGGCAGGAGGCAGAGCCTCGAGGAGATCGAGGCACAGCTCTCAGGCCAGCAGTTCAGTGCCATGTGGTCTGAGAGGTCCACCATATACGGGGTGGTGGAGGGCCTCGAGGTATGGGGAAGGCCATCCAGACTCGCAGCACTCTCCAGGGAAGTGCAGAGGCTCTTCGGGGGGGGCATGGTGCGCACGTACAACTCATCCATACATGCACCGCACAGGTTCGCTGCGGAGAGGGGGGGCCTGAGGTTCTTTCACATCGAGGATCTATCTGGCCCGGAGCCAGAGCTGCCGGCATGCAGGGTCGAGCTGAGGAGGGACGGGAGGGAGGTGGTGCACCTCTCAGTCAACGGGCGCAGGTACGGCAGGCCATCTCTTGACGCGCTGGACGACCTCCTCAGGTCCATGGAGGAATCCCTGTACCTGATCTACAACGACGCGGTGGGCCTCTCTTACATCCTCACCATCGTGAGGGAGAGGCACGGGCACCCGTGGTTCAGGCTATCAGGCCCGTCCCACTATGCATCGTACGGCAGGGTCTCCTACAGGCCGCCGACCATATCTGTGCCCGCCATGGTGTGCATACCTTCCGACAGCTTCACCTTCTCCGTCTCCGGTACCGTGGGCATACAGACGCTCTCGCGCATCTCCTCGCTGCCGCCCGAGAGGGTGGCACTCTCCACGCCTGGAACGGTCGTCTCTTCCATGGAGGTCTCGAAGGCCCTCTTCTCTGGCATCCTCGTCCCGGACGTGAAGGATGACCACGAATGGCCGAAGACTGTGCTGCAGCTCTACTCCTCAGACAGGGGCGGCACAGTGCTGCAGCCTGAGCCGGGCATATACGATGATGTCTACGAGATCGACTTCTCCTCCATGTATCCGTCCATCATAGTGCGCTACAACCTGTCCCCCCCAGAGACCATCAGACCAACCCAGGGGGCCTTCTGACCTACCGTACTCTGTGGATAATTCAAGGCGCGGCTTCCTCTCAAGAGCACTAGAAGACCTCCTGGATACCAGGCTGTACTACAAGTCCATCAAGTCGGATGGAGACGTGAACTCCCTCAGGGACACAGCGCTGAAGTGGCTCCTCCTGACGTCATTCGGCTACACAGGCTACAAGAACGCCAGGTTCGGTAAGATAGAGGTGCACGAGATGGTGACGGCAATAGGCAGGAAGCTCCTGGCACGCGCTGCGGCCATTGCCATGGAGGAGGGCTTCGAGGTGATCCATGGCATCGTGGACTCTCTCTGGCTCAGGGGCGGCGGCAGCATAGACAGGGTGCTGGAGAGAGTGAGGGAGGAGACGCGCCTGGACATAGTCCTCGACTCTCATTACAGGTGGATAGTGTTCCTCCTTCCAGGGACGGCACGGGAGCACTGAACCGCTACTTCGGCCTGAGGACAGACGGCACCTACAAGGTACGAGGCATAGCATGAGGAGGAGCGACATGCCTGCGATCGTGAAGGAGTTCCAGGCCAGGTGCCTATCCGTCCTCTCGGAATGCGGATCTTCCAGGGAGTTCCCGCTCTACTACAGCAGGCTTGAAGAGGTGAAGAGGAGGTTCATGAGGGAACTGAGGGCGGCGCCAGTGGAGAAGCTCGCCGTAAAGGTGAGGCCATCCAGGTACCCAGGCGAGTACTCCGTCAAGAACATGCAGAGGGCTGTGGCAGAGATGGTAGAGGGAAAGCATGTGGCCTTCGAGCCAGGAATGGAGGTCCCGGTGGTTGTTTCGGACATGGGGAGGAAGGTGCTCAGGGCCTCCGCGGCTGACCAAATAGACGCAGCGTACTACAGGCACCTGATAGAGATGGCATGGGAGCCATTCTCATACATAATCAGGAAGAAGGGCCCGGACCTCACTGCTTTTTTCCCAGCATTGATATGATCTTCCTGGAAAGCACGCTCACGGGAACCTCGCTGATGCCGTAGACCTTCCTGGAATCACCGGGTTGCCCGATGACCCTGCTGTCCACCAAGCCAACGGTCTCCAGTTTCCTTAGCACACCCGAAGCCCTGGAGGCGGGCATGGGAGACCCCAGGAAGTCCTCCGCGATCACGGATACCTCCTGCATTATGCACGAACTCTCGCAGTACCTCGAGGAGACCAGGCAGCGGCACACCGCAAGCAGGACCACAAGGTCCTCCTCCATGAGGCTGGCCAGCTTGCTCTCCGTTATGTACGGGTTGATCATGGACTTTGCAGCCCTGACGTCATCTATCCCGATCTCTGCAGACTGCCTGTATTCTGCTATGTAGGCGGACTTCTGGAGGACCTCTATGGCCACCCTGGCGCTCCCGTACTGCTCCGATATGTCCGCTATGTAATCTATGACCTCATCGCTGCACGCACCGGGCGTTATGGCCCTATCCACCCTGTCTGAAACTATGTCCCTGAGTTCACCTACACCGTAGCGCAGGAACTTGAGGCTCTCCACATTGCCGATGCTCCTTATCTCGCTCTCCTTGAAGTAAACGAGGGGGGGGTTGTCAAGCGATACAAGCACTGTCGGTATGCTTACTCCGTGGACCTCCCTGGCCCTCAGGAGGTTGTAGATGCCCTCGAAGTCCGCCCTGGCTATGGAGGAGAACTCATCGATGACCAGAACCACCGGTTTCCTCTGCTGGGATATCTTGGAGGCTATCCTCCTGAAAATGACCGAATAGTTGATGGGGGCCGGGCGGCAGCACCAGGCCGAGGCCAGAGGCGAACTCGTTCAGTACGCTCCTCACCGATGTGTGGGCCAGGGAGTTGATGTAGTGGAACGATATCTCCGGGTGCCTGCGCATCACGTACCTCACCGTGGCAGTCTTCCCTGTACCGGAGATGCCGTGTATGAGGAGCGAGGTCTGGAGCCCGTCCATGACAGGTGAGATGAAAATGGACTCTATCCTCTCTATCTCCCTCTCCCTGTGGGGGGGAAGGGTCTCGGGTAGAAATGAAAAATCCAGGGGGGGTTCAGGGTTTAATACTATCAAGGTGCCTTCAGAGGGCCCTGCTCAGGACAGCCCTTGACGTGATCTCCTTCACACCCTCCACGCCGTAGTGCTTGACCTTCTCTATATCCACTCCCTTCTTCCTGGCCAGGTGCTCGACGAACTTCATCATCACGTACCCGCCGAAGGATATTATGGTGCCTGTGCCCATCCTTGCCAGGAAGCTGCCTGTGGCGTCCCTGTAGCCGTCCCTGGCAGCCATCTTCGCCAGGTGCCTGTAGGATGCGTAGTATACAGCGAGCTGGTCTGCGTTTAGCATGTCAGTGTTAAGCTTCCTGGACTTTATCCTGCCCAGAGGCACATTCAGGAGAGGTGTTATCGTGAACTCGAACGGCCTGCCGTCAACAAAGGAGTTGCTCAGCCTGTTCGTGAGAGCTATGGTGTCCCAGAGGTCTTCTGGCGTCTCTCCCTCCTGGCCAACCTGTATTGTGAACGCAGGCCTCCAGTAGTTCCTGGTCTCTACGAACACGCCCTCCCACACGATCTCCTGCCAGGAGCCGTCGGGGGGGCTATCCTCAGCGGCAGTGTCTTGTTGGGCATGTGCTTCTTCGCCAGCTCTTCGCTCCCGGTCTCCACCCCCCCAGTCTGCACACCGATCCAGTTCCTGGGGGGGCCAGCGCGGAGGACCTTGGAGAGCTTGGCCATCATCTCCGGATAGCCGGCAGGTATGGAGATCCTGCCGTGCGTGGGGGGGTTGGAAGAGGTCACGCCCGGCACAGAGAGCACTGTCTGGAACAGCTCCAGGAGGGCCTCCTCGTTGGGCTCGAACATGGGGGGGCCGTGCTTGTAACCGAATATCTCGTCAGAGTGGAGCCATGCGTTGGTGTTGCCTCCCCCCCTCAGGTTCACCTTTATCTCCTCAACGATCTTCTCCAGCGGGTAGTACCTCAGGGGCCTCAGTGTTACCTCGCAGAAGTCGCAGCCCACACCGCAGCCCCCTCATGACCTCCACCATGCCCTTCATCGACGGCTCCACTATGGAGGGTATCTCCTCGAGCTTCGGGTAGGCCTTGAGCGAGAAGCCGCGTGCCAGGAACACCGGTCCTTCTTCATGACCTTCCTGAAGTTCTCGTCGTATGTCCAGTAGCCGTTGAAGAAGACCGAAGTGTCTATGCTGTCCTCAGCAATCTGCTCGAACAGAAGGGGCGCAACGTCGTCTGCCTCACCCTGGAATATGTAGTCTATATGGTTCTTCTCCACCTCGTCCCTCAGGATGGCGAACTCCCAGACACCGGGTCCGCCCACGACAAGCTTGGCCTTCTTGCCCTGCCTGATGGCGTTTATCTTTGCCATCAGGCGTCCCACTCCTTCTTCACCCAGGCATTCAGCTCGCCCCCGAAGAGGGCGTAGTATGACATGGTGGTCGGGCCGAGGCCAAGCGGGTCCATGGTGGATACCGCTATTATCTCCGTGTCATCCTTTATGAAGTTCTGCAGGTAGTCCTCATGGGCCACCACTACCTCCTCTCTCTTGAATTTCCTTAGGAGTGAGGCCTCCAGCTTCCTTATTGCGTAGGGAGCGTACACGGCCTCTCCGTTGGGTTTGGCCGGTGGCGCAGGCCCCCCCTTCAGGAACCTGTATATTGATGCAGGCACCGCATTGCCCGGAGCGCATGGGAGAAAGTCCAGCAGTGGAAAGTTCCTGTATTCATAGCTCAAGGTAGAATCTGATACCAAGACGAATCTGGTCATGGTCACTACTCCTGTTCTAGAGAAGTTAAATCCTTTTAATTCATAAATATTTTGTAAGGCAGTAACGACTCGACCCCCTCATGGGTTAAGTACTGCCCTTCCGTTTATCTGGCCCCTCTTGAGCCTGAGGAGCACCTCGTTTGCCTGGTCAAGCCTGTACCTCTCGGCCTCTATCCTCACCTTGCCGGTGGAGGCCAGTCTCAGCACCTCGTTCATGTCCTTCCTTGTCCCTATGACGCTCCCGACGATCTCGATCTCGTCAACAAAGGGTATGCTGGATGCCCCCCCTCCGAAAACGCCCAGGACAAGCCTGCCCCCCCCAGGCTTGAGCGTCTTCAGGGCCGCGTCTATGGCTGCCTGGGAGGGTGCAAAGACTATGGCCCTGTCTGCAGCCCTCGAGAACTTTGAGATGCCTGAATAGTCCCTGCCAGGTCTATGACGTCGTCCGGCCCCGACTCTGAGGGCCAGGTCCCTGTGCCTTTCACCGGTCGATACAGCCGTGACCCTGGCACCCGACAGCTTCGCAAACTGTATTGCCAGGTGGCCCACTCCACCGACGCCGAAGATGAAGACCTCCTTCGCCGGGCCAAGTCTGGCCTGCTTCACTGCCCTGTAAGCCGTTACACCGGGCAGAAGAGCGGTGCATCCCTAGTCTCATCGATTCCAGCAGGAATCCTGTAGGCGTACCTGGCGTCGGCCAGCATGTACTCGGAATAGCCACCGTCCAGCGTCTCGCCCGTGACCTGCTTGTTGGGGCAGAGGTTCTCCCTCCCCCCCGAGAGGCAGTACTCACACCTGCCGCAGGCAGTCCAGAGGGGCTGGACACCTGCCAGGTCGCCCTTCCTGAAATAGTCCACGTTTTCCCCCCGACCTTCTCCACCCTGCCTATGACCTCATGGCCCGGTATGATCGGAAGCCTTGCTGGCACTCCGTTCTGCACCCAGTCTCCCTCGATCATGTGGAGGTTGGACCTGCAGACACCGCTGGATGTGATCCTGATGAGTATCTGGTTCTCCGAAGGTTCCGGGGTATCAAGGTCCTCCATCACCAGAGGCTCTTCTTCAGCCTTCCTGATCTCCCTGAGCACCATGGATTTCATGTGCTTCAAATCGTCACCATTCTATAAATACATGAACGGTGGCCACGGGTATTATCCATAAGTGTGTGACCATAAATATACATAATGGCTTGATATATATAGGGATGGGAGCTCTATATATTGCAGGTGCCCGATGCTTTTATCCAGTCCTTCAATGCTCTGGACATGCGTGTCCTTGTGGTCAGCGATGTCCATGCGAACCCCCCCTGGGCCCTGAAAGCTATAGTGGAAAGCGAGAGGTACGATAAGGCCGTCTTCCTTGGAGATGCTGTGGACTACGGCCCCCCCAGGCCAGGCGACGTCCTGGACACGCTGAGGACATTCGACGTTATCCTCTCTGGAAACCATGACTACGCTGCAGCCCACGGTGTTGACTGCATGTGTGGGCAGGATAACCATGACCTCTCTGTCTATACAAGGGAAAACATAACCATGAAGGATCTGGGTAGGGAGGAAAGGTCGTTCCTTGCCTCACTGCCCGAAAGCGCTGAGGTTGACCTTGACGGGGGGGTGAGGGCCCAGGCATACCACGCGACCCCGGCAGACCACCTGTACCGCTACCTCTACCCATGGTCGATCTCACGGGACGACTTCAGGGACACCCTGGGCAGGGAGGTGCCAGAGGGCCTGGTGATGGTCGGCCACACCCACTACCAGTTCCTGACACAGTACATGGGGGGGTGGGTCATCATGAACTGGATCTGCAGGGCAGCCACGGGACAACTCTCCATGGCCGGGGGGGTACTGTGTAATTGACACGGAGGGGGGGCAGGCCTTCGAGTTTAAGAGAGTGAGGTACGAGAAGTCGCCGCTTCGGAAAGAACTGCGTGAAAGGGTGGGGGACCAGCAAATGTTGAAGAGGCTCGTATCACTCTTCCGCCTATGAGGTTCCGTCTCGCCAGGCAGGAGGACTGGGGACAGATAAGCTCCATATCCTCCAGGGCAGGCTACGACGACTACATAAACCAGGTTGGGCCTGCATACTTGCAGGTGGGGGAGGATATACGTGGCCGAAGAGGAGAGGATAATGGGCTTCGTGAAGGTGGAGGACCTTCCGGATGGTTCCACATGGGCCAGCGGCATGAGGGTCGCTCCGGAATTCCGGAGGCTCGGCGTTGCTTCATCCCTCATGGAACACGCAATTTCAAGCGAGGCTGCAAGGTCTGATGAGATGAGGCTGATCGTGGAGGACAGCAACACCCCCCCATCACTGAACCTCGTATCGAAGCTGGGTTTCAGGAAGGTCTCTGGATTCGAGTTCCACCGTGGCAATCCTCTTCTGGGAGAGACAGAGGATGTGGAGATCGAAAGGGGGGCTCATTCCTGAACATAGGGTGGAGGTTCGCCAGGGCACACCATGCCAGTTTCCATCCCAGGGCCCTCATGTCAGGGGGGGCATCACCGTTTACAGGGCCTCAGAAACGGCCTACCATGTCCTCAGGCCAACTCCAAGGGTCGAGATATTGCCTTCGGAGGGCTACACTGCCGTTGAGGTCGGTAGCGGGATAGAGGTGGCCGGGAGCACTGACAGGAGCGTGTTTTTCCTATTCTCAAGGAAAATATAGTCAGAGGAAGTGGTGCTTCTTCTGGCCCTGATCCGATACTGAGGAGGCTCGTAGAACTCAACCTTGCCGCACTGGGGGCACTTGAACAGGGTGAACGTCTGTGTCTGCTCCATCAGGTCGTTCCATCCCCCCCCAGGAACATGCCGCCTATGCCGGTGAACCCGCCAACCCTGAAGTTCATGTTGCCTACCTCAACTAGGTCAACGTTGCAGTTGCTGCACTTCCTCTCCATGATAGCCACAGCAGGATCTACCTATAAATTAGTTTTGGAGTCCAGCAGGCACGCGTTATCTAATTTCGCACTGCCTCCGGCAGAACGCGTTCTGGAGAGGGCAGGTGGAGTGTCTTAAACGCGAAGAACATGCCAATCACCTTTCCGGAATAAAACAACTTTGTGCCTGATTTAAACATGTGGTGGCCTAAAGATTTACAACGGACTAAACCTATGGGGGGGAAGATACGTGTCCTGATGGAGCTGCATGTTAACAAAGAAAGAGGGATGGTAAAACAATGACCCTGGACAGGGACGCCTTCTTCCGTTCTGTGATCGAGAGGTTCGACCTTATGAAAAAGACCGTGGACTTCAAGTCCTCTTACCTCAGTGGAGACATACAGGGCATCAGGGAAACGGAAGAGGAGGAGTTCAGGAAGTGGTTCCTCTCTGTGCTAGATGAAAGGGTCGTCCACGGGCAGGTGGAGGCCACTGGTAAGGAGTTCATCGTCGACCTGCTGACCAGGTCGGCAGAAGGTGAGGGAGAGAGGGCGATGAGGAGGCGCATGCTCCGCGTTCTCTCTTTATTCACGGACGATGAGGTCTCCAGGATATTCGGCCTGCGGTGCTCAGGCGGGTGAGGAGGAACAGGCAGGACAGGCGGGGGGGTAAAGGTAGGGAATGAACTTTTGGGTACCGCCCCCTCCTTATATACAGGACTGAGATAACGGAACTGGAAGCGGTTCCATGAGTGAGCTTCACGACACCTACGTGGACTACAGGACCGGGTGGGAAGAGCTGTATCGGGCCGCTGAAAGGGGGGGTACAGATTACTTCAGGGAAAAGATGGGGGTCGGTTTCAGACAACTACATGCTCCTCTACACATGCAACAGGATTGAGATGATTTACGTCTCCGAAAGGCCGCTTGCGCTGGATGGCTTCAGGCACGTTGAGGGCGAGGATGTTGTGAGGAGGGTGTTCAGGATCGCAGCCGGCCTGGAGTCCATGTCTGTGGGCGAGAACGAGGTACTGGGGGCAGCTGAGGCACGAGTATGAAGAGCAGGTAAGGAGGGGCCAGGTCAGGGGGCATTTTATCCACCCTCTGCATGCGCGCCATCTCCCTGGGCAAGAGGGTGAGGACCGAGACCGGCATATCATCCGGAAAGTCCTCTGTGTTCGACATTGCGGCCGACGTGGTGGCCAGTGAGCTCGGCTCAACGGGCCTGCCTGTTCTGGTCATCGGGTCTGGCAGGGCAGCCAGCTCCGTCTACAATGTCCTCATGTCTTTAGGCTTCACGGACGTCACTGCATGCAGCGCAGGCCAGGTGGCCTCACTCAGGCGCAGCTTTTCGGCCGCTGTGGCTGCGCTGAGGCCAGATGAAGGTAAGATCGACCCTTCATCAATGGAGGCACTGAGGGCCTCTAAGGTGATTGTGGACATATCCAACCCTGCCGCTGTGGTGGACGACGGCATGGGCAGGTGCAGATACATGCCAGACCTGGCCCAGCACGCCCTGGAAATGAGAGCCTCAAAGGCCCGGGACGTTGCAAGGGCGGAAGCCATGGTCGAGGAAGCAGTTCAGAGGTTCATGGTTGAACTTAACAGGTACCAGGTGGACGAGGTAATATCATCCATGTTCAGGTACGCCGAGGAGGTGCGGCGCAGCGAGGTCTCAAGGTTCCTGAAGGAGGTATCGGGTGGGTCCTCCATAGACTCTGCCTGGAGTCCATGACAAGGGCCATAACATCGAAGGCACTGAGGCCGGTCATAGAGGCACTCAGGGAGGGTAGGGACGGAGACGTCCTCGCATCTCTCAGGACGGCACTGGAGAGGAGGTCTTTTGATGGAGAACACGGCGAAATCGGAGAGCCTGTTCAGGCGGGCAGATAGCCTCTTCCCGGGTGGTGTGAACTCCCCCGGTAAGGTACTTCGACCCACACCCGCTGTTCATTGCGGGAGCGAGCGGGCAGAGGGTCAGGGACGTGGACGGGAACACATATACAGACTACGTTCTGGGATACGGCCCCCATGATCCTGGGCTACGGTGACCCTGACGTGCTCGCCAGGGTGCAGGAGGGCCTGAGGGAAGGCTGGTTCCCCCCCGGGGCCCCCCCGAACGCGGAGGAGGTATCCCTGGGCGAGATGATCAGGGAAAGCTCACCGTGGGTGGAGAAGATGAGGTTCGTGAACAGCGGCACCGAGGCCACAATGCACGCCATTAGGCTGGCACGGGCTTACACTGGCAGGAAGGTCATAGTGAAGATGGAGGGGGGCTTCCACGGTGCCCATGACTACTCTCTGATCCGCTCGGGCAGCGGCTCACTCACCTTTGGCACACCCTCAACCCCCCCTGGCGTGCCCGAGGAGGTCTCCGCCACGGTGGCAGTGGCCTCTTACAATGACATAGCAAGCGTGGAGGCAATATTCGATAGGCTCGGCAGCGAGATCGCCGCGGTGATCACTGAGCCGGTCTTCGGGAACGTGGGCCTCATACCGCCGGAGCCGGGGTTCCTGGAGTACCTGAGGAAGGTGACATCGGAACACGGCTCTCTACTCATATTCGACGAGGTGATAACTGGATACAGGGTTGAGTTCTCAGCTTACCAGAACGTCATAGGCATCAGGCCCGACCTGACGACAATGGGCAAGATCATCGGCGGAGGTGCGCCCATCGGCCTGTTCGGTGGCAGGAAGGAGGTCATGGAGAGGGTCACGCCCTCTGGCCCTGTGTACCAGTCAGGCACATTTTCGGCCAATCGCATATCCATGCTCTTCGGCCTTGCCACCATGGAGAAGCTGGCAAACAGCGACTACGGCACCCTCAACAGGCTTGTGAAGGACATGGCCGTTGCCATAAGGGAGGAGATAGAGGGCTCAGGAAAGGTGGCCACAGTGAACCAGGTGGGCCCAATGTTCCAGATATTCTTCGGGAAGGAGAGCGTGAAGAACTACCGGGACGCCATGTCCGCGGACCGTGGGACATATATGCGCTTCTTCAGGCACATGCTGGTGAAGGGGGGGATATACGTGCCACCTAGCCAGTTCGAGACCTGCTTCGTCAGCTTCGCACACACAATAGAGGATACTGAAAAATTCGTTCAGGGCTTCAGGGAGTTCATCAGGGAGTAAAAAAGAGGTTATTTCTTGAACTCCCTAATGGCTTCCCTGAGCGGTATCATGTGCATCGCCGCAGAACCGCCGGAAATCGAGACAGCAACCAGGCCAGCCTCGATCAGCTCGTTCTCTGTGGCCCCCCCAAGCTCCAGTGCCTGCCTCGCGTGGTATGTGATGCACCACTGGCACTGAGATGCCACCGACACTGCCACTGCTATGACTTCCTTCGTCTTCTGGTCAATGGCGCCTGGCTCCACTGCAGCCTGGTTGAACTCCATGAACTTCTGCAGCACATCAGGGTACTTCCCGCCCAGGTCTTCAAAGAGTCCCTGTATCTGTTTCAGCCTCTCGCCGGCTGTCAATTCAGTCCACCAGTCTGAGGTACCACGTCCTGGCGCCGGGTTCCTTCTCGTTTTTAAGGCTGTCCTGGAACGTCGATGGTGCGGATGCCACGCCTTTCTGGCCAGGCTCCCAGTTGGCCGGTGTGGCGAGCTTCCTCTCCCAGTTGAACTTCAGTGCCTTCACCACCCTCAGGATCTCGTTTATGTTCCTGCCTATCTCAGCCGGGTAATAGATCATCCACCTCACGATCTGGTTCGGGTCTATTATGAACACTCCCCCCCTGACCGTAGTTCCGGCCTTCTCGTCTATGAGGTTGTAGGCACGTGCGACTTCCTTGTCTATGTCCGCGATAACAGGGAACGGTATCTCCACGCCGAACTTCTCCTTGATGTCCCTGAGCCACTGGATGTGGCTGTATATGCTGTCAACGCTGAGACCGATGAGCTTGACGCCCAGCTTCTGGAACTCGTCGTACTTTTCCGCAAAGGCCATGAACTCTGTTGTGCAGACAGGCGTGAAGTCAGCCGGGTGTGAGAACAGCAGCACCCACTGCCCCCCCTTCAGGTCAGAGAAGGTAAGTGGGCCCTGTGTGGTGTTCACGGTGAAATCCGGAGCCTTCTGTCCAAGATATACTGGCATCTTTAAACCACCTATAACCTGATAGTCGCTATAGAGAATAACGTTTCTAACTGTGCACGCCTTGCACAGACCACTAATTAGTTATACTCACGCAGGACGCGGCATACCAGCGGGCCTGGACATAGCCTCCTAGATATCTAGAGCGAAGCAGGAATGCACAAGGGAATGCCCGCACCATGTCACGTTTCCGGGGGAGCCGAGCCTTATGCAGTAGAACCTCTTCCTTGTGTCGGTAAGGCATATCTGTGTCTCTATGAGCCCGGCCTCCTTGAGCACCTTGATTGCGTACATCAGAGTCCTCCTTGACAGGCCGGTCTCCTCCTCGAGCCTCTTCACCGTGGCGATCTTCAGTTCCCTGAGCACCCTGAGCACCAGTTTAGCTGAGGGTGGCATCTCCCTCTGCTCCAGCATCATGGACACCATGTGTGCCTGCATATAACCCCCCCTTTGATATGCGCGCCTTTAAATTATCTGCAGTAATAACATGGCATACACCTTCATAACAGGTAGCCCAGTGCCATGCCTGTGACCGGCGAAAGGACCCATGTGGCTATGACTATGAGGAATGGTCTCACGTACACGGCCTTGTACCTGTATGACAGGGCGGTGCCAAGAACGCTCGATGTGAGCGTCTGCGTGTTTGACAGGGGGGGTATGCCGAAGAGCGTAGCGGTCTCGACCAGGGCGGCAGAGACGATAAGCGAGATGAAAGCGTTTGTGTACCGCATCCTGTAGATCTCCTCCCCCCCACCCTCTTGATGACTCCCCCCCTGCTCAGGAAGAAGCAACCGGTGAATATGGACAGAACCATAGCCGCAGTCGTTGCTGTGCTAAAACCAGCCATGGACTCTATGAAGCCGAGGGTGTTCGCTCCCAGGGTTATTGCAGTGAGGAACGACGAGATGATCAGCAGCGTCTTGATGACAGCAGCCGCGGCCCACTCGTCCCTGTAAGTTATGCCAGACACGAGCCTGTTAAGGGCCACAGCACCAGCCACAGAGACAAGCGGCGCAACGGCCCACATCAGGACAACCGGCCTGACGGAACTGAGGCTGAGGCCTCGCCGAACCTGAGTGAGAGACCTATGGAGACACCGACCATGGCCATGGTCAGGGAGAGCGGTGACCTCGTGAGGCTGGCAACGAGGAAGATGGCCAGGGATATCAGCATAGCCAGGAGGCGGTATGACTGGCCCTCAGGGAAGAGTTCTGCCGCCGCACGGCTCAGGCTGTGGCCCTGAATCAGGAGGCCGATGGCAAAGCCCGCAGCGCCTATCAGTGTGCCAGCGTTTCTGCTCACGATCCTGGAGCCTATCAGCGTCCCCCACAGATGCCGAGAGGTTGTTCCCGGCCACCAGGGCCGTGAGGATGGAAGATACCACGATACCGAATGCGAAGTACTCTGGATTCAAGCTCCCCCCTCCAGGCTGCGCGGCTCACTTCGTCACAGAGAGCCGCACGGTCTGGACAAGGTCTGCAATATCCTCGCAGTCGTCCAGAAGGTCATCGATCTTGTGCGTCAGCTCTGTGAGGTGCAGGAACACTATGTAGGACACATACTGGGACATCTCATAGAGGCTGTCTATGAGGTTGTCCTTCATCTCGTCAACCTGTTCTTCCAGTTTCTCGATCTCATGCCTGGCCGCCTGCACCTCGGCTATCTGCCTCCCAGTGAAGGCGATCCTTACATGGTCGAGGGCCCTGAGGTGTATCTCGATCATGTTTGCAAAGACAGTGTACGCGTGATCAACAGCGTTCCTGGAGGCATCGTTCTGCACCTTCAGCCTGGGACCCATCCTCTTTATCTCCCTGCTTATGTAGTATGACTGGTCAAGGAGGTCATCGCACTTCTCAACAAGCTCTATCAGGTTGTCCATCACGTTTGAGCTTATTGCCCCGCTCGTTATCTCGTGCTTTATCTTCATGGAGATCTCGTCAGCCTGCCTCTCAAGTGCACGCACCCTCTCGTTCTCAGGCTTCAGGTCCTGCTCCCTCTTTGAGAGCATGGTGCGTATGCACTCGCTGGCCTCCTTGCTCAGCGGGATGTACTCTGTCATTTCCTCCAGGACACTCCTCTCCCCCCCGACAACAAGGAGCCTCCTGAGGAAGTCTGCATTTACCACGCCGGGTGATGCCTGCCCCTTATAGAAATATTGCCAGGCAGGGTACATGCCATTTCACAGCATGGCTCTTGTTGTGGCTGGGCCTGTCAGAAACGGTACAGGAGATATACAGGCAGGGCGCCCTATTGGCCCGTGAGACCAGTGGTAAGGCATAGGTGGAGTATCACGAACTGCAGGCCCAACCCCGCACAGGCCAGGGACATACGTTTCCTCTCTAATGGCAGGCAAGGGCCGTCGATGGCTTTATGGTAAGGGTCGTTCAACTCCGCCTGAAAGGATCAGTATTTCCAGAGCCAGGATGTGGTGCCCGGATACATTTAATACAAAGAAGCTGTTTGAGCGGACTAATGCTCCTCTCTGTGTTCTTCGTAACAGTGCTCGTCGCACTCTTTGCAATAATGAACCCGATAGGGGGGGCCGTGCCTACACTGGTGGCACTGACCCAGGGCTACAGTCAGGATGAGATCGGGAGAGTGATCAGGAGAAGCGTCATGGTGGCCGCAGGCATGCTCTTCGGCTTCATGTTCGTTGGTGTCTACATCTTCCTGGTGCTTGGCATCGACATCTCCGACTTCAAGGTGGCTGGTGGCGTGCTCCTCTTCAAGGTAGCGTTTGACATGCTGCAGGGCAGGACGTCCAACACGAAGCTCACGCAGCAGGAGGAGCAGGAGACCCTCGAGAGGGAGGCAATAGGCATAGTGCCAATAGGCACCCCACTGCTTGCAGGCCCAGGCACCATAACCACAGGCATAATATACTTCAACGCACCCGGCGCAACAGTTGTTGAGAGGCTTCTGGTTGTGGTTGCAGGGATAATTGTGATACTCCTTGCCTACTTCATCCTGAGGTTCTCGGTGCCCCTGTTCAACAGGCTTGGCAGGACGGGCTCACTGCTTATATCCAGGATAATGGGCCTTCTGCTTGCGAGCATAGCGATAGAGTTCATAACCTCGGGCCTCTACTCGATCATATCGTCACTCCACTGACGCAGGCCGGCAGCAGTTTCCAGCGACGATAGGTACTCTCCAAACTCTTGGCAACCTGTCTGCCCGGGTGCCGTGGGCGCGCCGGCAGAGCAGTACATGAGGTCTGAGACCACCAGGGCCGACATGAGCCTGAAGTCCTGCGCTTCTTGGCCCATGGGAGCGAAAATCATTGGCTTCTTCACCTCTCTCTTGAACCATGCGCACATTGACAGGTCTCTGTAGAAGGCCATCCTGGTGTTATAATTTGCCGCCACCTTGTAGATGTCTGCGGGGATGGAGCCAATCTCATCGAGCGAGTTGCCAATGCCATCGCCCTCAAACATATGCATGGACACTATCACCCTGGCACCGCCTAGGTCGGAGCTGACACTGCCCAACAGGGCAGCGTCTATGTCGACACAGGCGGCACCCGCATCTGTGGCCCTGGAGTATGCAGCGGAAGCTGCCGCAGCGTCCCTGGAGCGGAACGTGAAGATCGCTGTGGCCCCCCCGCCTGCAGCGAGCCTCTCGAGTGCACCAATGGCCCTCTCAACGCCCATGAGGTCAGCCCTCAGCTCAGCTATTTGCCTGGACGGATCGACCTTTGCGATATCCTCCTCCCTGCCTATTGAGATGACTGGAATGCACCTCTCCCGGAGGGTGAACCTACCAAGCCTCAGGGGGCTGCACTGGACCAGGGGCATGATCCCTGATCTCTAGCTCCCCCCCTAAAAACAGTGGCACCTTGCCCTATCAGGTTGTGTGGAGCACCTGAAAGTTTATTTTAGGCATGCCCATGGCCATCTCACTGCGGCCCAGGGCCGTATGAAGTGGTGGATACGAAAATAGATTTGAAGAGCATACTGGGAATGATTGGTATGGACATGATCGAGATTAAGAAAGGTGGCAGGTACACGGTTTTATCAAACAGCGGGACCGATGAGCCCATGAAGACTGAGGGCGAGTACGTTGGCTACACGATCTTCGGCGAGGAGGGGGGCGGTCTGCTTCAGGGTCACGCAGCAGGACGGGCGCAGCTTCATCAGGCTCATACCTGTGTCGAATCTGATCGCGATAGAGTTCAGTGAGGACCAGCTGGTCAGTGCAAAGTCAAAGCCAGAGAGGGAAGAGGGCGACAAGACAAACTACATCAGCTGAGCGCACGATATCGCTGTGTATACCGGGCCATCCGGCCTGAGGTCACTCCTGTAGAGGCACACCTTCTCAGCAAACCTCTCAGTGTTTCCGTCAAGCCTGACGGCATACTGTCGCAGGTCCATGGGGGCTCTTTAGCCTCGCCACGGTTATGTGGGGGCACGAAATCAGCCTCAACGCCCAGGTTGAGCAGCCCCCATCACCTCGGAATAGAGGTGCCTGAAACCCTCTGGTGACACTGACAGGTACACCACCCTTGCCCTTGCGGGTGCCGGAAAGGCAGAGACACCCTCTATCCTGAAGCTGAACCTCTGGAACCTCAGTGCTGAGAGGCCCCCCCTGGAGATGCGTCTTGCCTCCCCCCCATCTCCTATCTCGCCCAGGAACTTCAGGGTAACGTGCAGCTCGGGCGTCCTCACCGGCCTCAGGCCGGGGGGGATTGCCGTGATCATACGCTCCACCCTTTCGGTATCGCTGCCCCTGCTCACGGGCACTGCCAGGAAGGCGCGCATGGCATGGTCATGCCTCAAGTCCTAAATAACAGTGACAGTGGCGGGGGGGAGCATACGGCCCCCCGGGCCGTTGTGGGTGAACAGGCGCCACACCCCCCCTGGCCGCACCGTGGGAGGTAGGCCCCCGCTCCGGCAGCACTCACGACAGTTCAGCGGCAGAGACAACCTTAACAATGGACAGTGGAGGACGGTAATGCACTCCAGGCAACCGTGTTGCAGGAAGCCAAGGGTATTATAATTTCCAGCATTACGTGTAAGCATGGCTAGCAAGGTTCCAGAAAACCTCCTTTACACGAAGACACACGAGTGGTTCTCTGTGGATGGGGGGGACACTGTGACCGTGGGCATTACTGACTATGCCCAGCAGCAGCTGACAGACGTCGTCTATGTCGATCTCCAAGAAGGGGGGGGAGAGGAAGAGGCAGGGTGATGTGCTCCTGACAGTAGAATCAGTGAAATCAGCGGAGGATGTGTTCTCACCTGTGACGGGCGAAATCATAGAGGTCAACGAGAGCTTGGGCAAGAGCCCAGAGCTGCTGAACAAGGACAGTTATGCAAACTGGCTGGTGAAGATGCGCCTCGAAAAGGGGGGGTTCAAGCCGCAGGGTATGAGTGCATCCGAGTACAGGAAGTTCATAGGCGAGGAATGAGGCCGGAGGAGAGGAGGAAGGATCTCTATTCTAGGCTCGCCAGGGAATATGAGTACAGCAGCAGGGCGGCCTTCAAGCTGCTGGAGATACAGGAGAGGTACAGGTTCCTCTCCCCCCCTGGCACTGCGGTCATTGAGTTTGGGGGCCAGCCCTGGGGGGTGGACCGAGGTCCTTCTCCAGCTCGGCTGCCACCCTGTCTTCTCCATAGACTTAGTGGCCTCCAGGGAAAGGGAGGGCGTCGTCCAGATAAGGGGGGGCGACATGACGAGGAGGGAGACAAGGGAGAGGCTGAGGGAAGAGATGTCCAGGCTCAGCCTGGCTCACGCAGGCTCAATAGTCTCTGACGCCATGGTACACACGAGCGGAGACAGGAACAGGGACCACGCGTCCTCGTACCTCCTCTGCGAGGCTGCAATGTCTTACGCAGGGGAGTTCCTTTCCAGGGGAGGCAGTGTCCTTGTGAAGCAGTTCCAGGGCGATATGACGCAGTCTTTCATAAGGAAGCACAGTGGCAGGTTCCGGGATTCCAGGGTAGTGAAGCCTAGGGCATCTAGGGCGGAGAGCAGCGAGGTCTACATCCTATTCACTGGATTTTCCGGCGATGGATGAGAGCACATCACTGTACATTTCGAGCTCGCAGACAACGGCCAGCCTCCTGCCCTCACCCATGAGCCTCCTGATATTCCTCACAACCTCATCCTGCCTGAGCATGTCCAGGACCCTGAAGCCCTTCACCTTCCACATCTCCCTCTTCCACTCATCCACGAATTCCTCTGCACTGGAGGACGTGAAGACCTTCCTGGCCACCCTGTTTTTGCGCAGTGAGTGCCTCACCAGCGCCATGGTGCCCACGCTCCTCCTGTAGGCCTCGTTGTAGTGCTCGTCGTCCATGTCAAGGCCCACCAGGGGGCACACCGTTCTCCTTGCAGTACCTCGCTGCCTCTATGAACATGGGCGGCGGCACCATCACCTCGCCGAACCTTGACAGGTTGACGCCGTATATCGTCTCGTAGTCTGATATGGAGACCTCAAATGGGCTGTCAAGAAACTTCAGGAGCCCCCCCTCGGCCTCCTCCGGTGATATGGTCGCTGCAACAGTTTCCGGCCTGAAATCACGCAGGGCATCTCTTACCTCGTTGCCATCTGAGACAAGGCCCTTGATTGCACCGAGGATGACAGTGTTCCCGTTTCCGTCGAGGTATGACTTCTTCATCGGATCAGCTGTGCCCCCCCGCCGCCCTCTTCTCTATTGTCCTTATCAGGTCGTCCTGGTCCCTGGTAGCCCTGAGGAGGCCGACCGGTATTACCGGGCACCCACCGATCGTCTCCTTGTCCGTGTCCCTCTCGCTGACAACCAGTGGTGTCTGAAGCAGGACGTCGCATATGCTCTTTATTGCAGCCGCCCTGGCCGCCCTTGACATGTCCTCCACCACGCCCAGGAAGAGCATCCTGCTGTAGGTCTCCAGGGATATGGCATCGAAGGGAGACCTCTTGACCACCTCGGAGTGAAGGCCCATCATGGAGAGGATCTCTATGACCTCTCCCACGAGCTCGTCCTCCGGCGCCTCGGGATCAGGTATGCTCACCCCCTCCATGGCCTCCCTGAGGTCGATCCTCCTCTTCAGGTCCTCCTTCAGGACTCCTCGATCTTCCTGAAGATCTCTATTGTGGCTGCGTTGCCGTTCTCGTACAGTGATACCGATCTCCTGGAAACGCCTATCTTGTTGGATATGTATCCTATGGAGTACCTGAGCCTCTCCCTGACCTCCTTCATCCTCTGCCCGTCGATGGACACATAGTACCCACCGGGGCCTGAGAATATGTAAGGCCTCTCACCATCCACATAATCCTGGAACGTGTCCAGGTTCATTATCGGGAGCGTGTGCCTGTAATAGACCACCCCCCCCTCTCAAGCGGGCCGTTGCCTGTCCTTTCCCCCCCCAGTACGACAGGCACAGATTCCGTGATCTTGGACACCCTGATGAGCTCTATGGCGCTGCTGGCCCTGAAGGTGTCTATGTTGAACAGGATCTTGAGTATGTACCTCTCATCCTCTCTCCTGGCAACTATGTCGAATGCCACGAGACCTCCGAGCTCCGGGTCTGATACGGCAAAACCCCTACCTCTTAGGAACGTAATAACTCTCCTGAGTATTTCCTTCCGGGGGGGTCTTCCACAGAGTCAAGTATAAAAGGTTGTATTTAAAGGTTGCTCCAGTCACTCCTCTATTTCCTTTAGGCCGCTCGACAGCTTGTTGGGGGGGCACACCTTTACCTCGCATATGTCGCAGAGGAGTTTGCCATCCAGCGGCTCGGGTGACGCGATCTCTACCCTCCTCACCCCGTCTATGGCGGAGAGGTCATTTATGACCCTCTCCGGTATCGGCCTGAAAAAGATGATCCTTATGAACGTGTCGTTCGACCCGTAGTTCTTTGCCGTGAACTCCCTGATGTAGCACCCGTACCTTGAGACGATCTCACCGACTGCGGCCAGAGTCCGCGAGAAATAGCCCATGGTGGTCCTTATTGTTATGACCTGGTGTCCCATGAGGGGGGGCACCACATCGCATATGTCCACGCTGGGCTTGATCTTCTCCATCACCGCCTTCACCTGCGGCGTGGCCTCTATGAACCTGAGCGTGTCATAGACCGTCCTCCTGTTGACCCTGAATGCCTTTGCAATTTCAGAGATGGAGATCTCCATGCCACCCAGGTAGAACCTGCCGTCCACCACCGAGATCCCGAGGTTGTACAGACCCTCAACTATCCTCCTCTTTATGGGATAGTTCTTGAAGTATTCCTCCAGTATTAGCAGCATCGGGTCTTTCCTCCGGGTACGGATAAATATTCCAGACACGTTAATTAAGTTTGAGTAAGGGACGGCTTCCGTCGACCGGCCAGAATGGTCGGAGAAGCCGGGCTGGGGGGGTTCTCCTGTGGTAAGGGGGGGCCTCAGCCCCTGAGCACCTTGTTCCTCAACGTGTACTGCCTTGAGCTCCTGTCATCACTTATTTCTGGCTCGAAGGTGTCGTGAGGGGGCTGTTGCCGCTGTGACATCAATGGTCAGGAGTGTGTCCCTCCTGAAGACGCTCACGCTCACGGTCTCACCGGGCCTGGTGTCAACGAGGTAATCCGTCTTCAGTTTGCCGTTCTCCTTCCTCAACGGCCTGAGGAGCCGATCCGTGAACCTGTAGCCGTTTATGGCAACCAGTTCGTCGCCTTCGTTTATGCCTGCCTCATATGCAGGCGTACCCTCCAGCACCCCCCCGTCAACTATGTACTTCCCTCCGGCGTCCCTCACTACCAGGCCCAGGTAGCCCCCCCTCTCCACCTCATCTGTTCCACCGAGTTTCTCGTACTTCCTAATTATCCTGACGCCTATCTTGGCCAGTTCAGAATCGAAGTCTATTGGCCCGGGGTTACTGGCGTACCTCCTGAAGAAATCCGTGAAGTCGTGGTTTGTGACGTCCTGTATCGTGTTCAGTATCTCCTTCTCCCCCCCATAGCCCTTGCCGTCCTTCTTGTACTTCTCGAACAGCTGCCTGAAGAGGTCGTCCAGTGACTTCTGGCCGTTGGTCACGTCAGCAATCCATATGCTCAGTATGAGGCCCAGGATCTCCCCCTTCAGGTAGTAGGATATGTAACTGTTGTAGTTGTTCGGTGTGGGCTTGTAGAGCTTGATCCAGGCATCGAAGGAAGATTCGTATGCAGAAACCCTCCTGGAGCCTGGGAGGAGTTCATGGATCCTTATGCTCTCCATGATGTGCTCGAAGTACTCCTTCTCGCTTATTATCCCCGCCCTGTAGAGGGCCACATAGGAGTAGTAGTTGGTGAAGCCCTCCGCGATCCAGAGGAAGTTAGTGTAGTTCTCCTGCTTGTAGTTGAAGGGCCCCCCCAGTTCCGACGGCCTGATCCTCTTCACGTTCCAGAGGTGGAAGAACTCGTGCGCCACCACCGATAGGAACCTGATGTACTTCTCCCTGGGCCTGAAGGTGAACATGTCGATGTCAATGGTCGTCGAACTCAGGTGCTCAAGGCCACCGCTGCCGACCTCTGGAGAAACGAGGTGGAATATGAACGTATACTTCCTGTAGGGCAGCTGGCCGAACATGCTGGCGAACGCCTCCACGATCTTCCCTATGTCCTCAACCAGCCTCTTCTCGTCCTCATTCCCGTGGCCGTATATGACTATCTCGTGGGGGGGCTTCCCCCCCTGCACGGTGAAGCTCAGCACCCTGTGCTTCCCGATCTCAACCGGCGAATCTGCGAGGATATCGTAGCTGGGCGCCCTGAACCTGTTCTCCCCCCCTATCCTCTCGAGTGAGGTGCTCACCGTCCAGTCCCCCCCGTATGGCACTATGACGAGTTCGCAGCTCTGGTCCTTGTAGCCCTCAATGTACATGAGGACGCTGGTGCCGTTGAAGTACCCGTGGGACGCATCAAGGTGGCTCGTATCCACCGTGAACTCGTTCGCGTAAACTTCGTACTCCACGCTCACCTCCCTGGACATGCCGGTGCGCACCCTCCATGTGGACTTATCAAGCCTCTGGACCTCGAGGCTCCTGCCGTCGCTGGTTGAAACCGCCCTGAATGACCTGACGTGCCTGGAAAAGTCTCTGACAAGGTAGGACCCAGGGGGGGCCCAGACCGGCATGGTGAAGTCGAGGTGGTCATCGCTGACCTCCCTCACATCTATCCTGACCCTGAAGAAGTGCGTCTGTGGCTTTTCCATTGAAACTGTATAGGATATCCTCATCGCGCCGCTTAAAGCGTACCGGAGATATTAAAAAATATGCACCGCTCACTGGTAAGAGCGGTCTTCCCTGTAGTTGTGGTAGGAGAAGTAGTATTCCTCCCCCCCGCGCTGCGCTATTGTGCTCTCGCTGGAGACCGCCGCCCCCCCATGTTGCCGTAGTACTTCTTTATCTTCTCCTCCACTGGCCTGTAGACGCTGAGTGCCTCCTTCACGTCCTCCGGCTCGATAAGATTCTTCTCCTTCGAGACCGCAATGTCACCCGCTGCCCTTATGAGGCCACCAAGCTCCCTGAGGCGGAGTGTGAGCGCGTTGTCCTTCCTGTCTATCTCCTTCGCCCTCCTCCTGCCCTCCTCGATTATGAGCTTGCAGGCGTCCATGGTCATATGCGGTATCTTCCCGTCGGAGTTGATCTCCTGTGCGATGAACTGTATGTACTTGACCCTGTTGGCCGGTGTATCCGGCATCGCCACCTCCATGAGTATCTCGTAACCGCTCCCCCCCACTATCCTGGAGCGCAGCGGACTAAGTATATACTGAAGGTCCTGAATGTTGCAGGCTGCAACCAGTATGAAGTCAGTCGGTACCTTGTCCACCCTGACGCTGGCACCCGCGCTCTGCGGGTTCCTCCCTGTTATGGGGAAGTGGCGCTCCTGCATGGCAGTGAGTATGAACCTCTGTAGGTTTCCAAGGTGTGTTATCTCGTCTATGAACAGTACGCCCTCATGGGCCTCGTGCACCGCACCGGCAATGACCCTCTCATAGGGCAGGGTGCCCAGCTGCGGGTGCCCGCCATAGGGGGGGTCGTGCCTCACATCCCCCCCAGGAGCTCTGTTTCGCTTGCCCCCCCTGTGGCAAGTACGAATGGGTTCCTGTCTATGGGGGGGACTATGACCTTGCTTGGGCTCCTCTTGTCCAGCTTCCTCCTCCTCTCCAGGGTCTTCTCGTCCAGTATCCTTATCTTGTCCCCCCCGTACCTCTCGTAAACGATAACTTCTTCCCTGTCCCCCCCTACCCTCCGTGTGGAGGTGACCCTCTCCTGGCTGTTCTGGACACCGAACGCGGCACCGATCACGTTGAACACGTCACCGAATGGCCCCCCTGCGCCGATATGGTGACCTTTGGCTGTCCGCAGTTCGGGCAAGTCACATCGCTAGGCAGGGAGTAGAAACCACACCTGGGGGGGCACCTGTAGCCCAGCCGCTCAGCAACGCTCGAGGGCACCTGCCTCGGGTCCACCACTTCCCCCCCCTCAACGGAGCTCATCTCCTTCTTCTCCTCTATGATCTCCGCCAGGCTCTTTATCTCCACAAATGGCCTTTCCGGGTACTGGGGGGGTTATGGACAACCCTGATCTCCTGCTGCGGCCTTGGGATGTAGAAGGACATGGCCTGCGCGATCATGGACTTCCCCACCCTGGAGGGCCAACAAGCAGCAGGTGCCTCCTCTGCTTTGCGGCGATCAGGGCCATCTTCACGGCCTCGTCCTGGCCGATCACCCTGTCCAGGGGGGTTCTGCGGTATCGGCACGTAAGATGTGTCCTGAAAGTTCTCGTAATCAAAATTCACGTATGGTGATCCCATGCTACTACCCTTATGTCCAGGGGCTTTTTAGTTATATGCCCCCCCAGCCTCGCACCGTAGATGTTCCTCACACCCATCTTGTATGCCACGTCTATGAGCCTCTGTGATATGACCCCCCCTCCTGTTATTATGGTGCTGGCCTTGCTGATGTCCGCCATCCTCTCCACGGCCTCTGCAAGTGGGAGCGAGGCTATAACGTTACCTGCCTCATCATAGAGTTCCATGGTCTTCTCCTGGTTCAGTACCTGGCCCCCCTTCTTTCCACAGACCTGGGGTCCGCAAGGTTGACCTTCTCCTCCTGTACAGCTTCCGCCACCTGGCCGCCCTGCTGCTCCCCGTCCTTCTCCTCCTTCTGCTCCTCCGCGTGTTCCTCCGCGGTGACGACCTTCGCCGCCTGGGCCCTGTCACCTGTCTGCGGGACGATAACAGCGGGCTCACTGACGCTCTCCTGCGCCTTCTTCTTGCCGTTCTTCTCCGCATTGTTCCTCTCGGTCAGTTCCTTCAGTTCCTCAGTCATGCCGCGCATGGCCAGGTACTGCTCCACAGGCGTCTTGTACCTGAGGGCCTTCACTATCTGCTTGTATGTGAGTTCCTCAACCTCCATCTGGCGGTGCCCTGGCAACGAAGTCCACCTCTGCCACCTGGAGCATCTCCTTCAGGATGAGGTCACCACCCCCCCTGTCACCGTCAAGGAAAACCGTAACTGTCCTCTCCTTGGAGAGTTTCTGGACGGTCTTCGGTATGTTGGTGCCCTGCACGGCTATGGTGTTCTTTATACCGTAGCGCAGGAGGTTAAGCACATCGCTCCTGCCCTCCACCACTATTATTGAATCGGAGTCCTTTATCGCCGGGCCAGCCGGGAGCTTCTCCTCACCGTAGCTTATGATCTCTCCCTTCTCCACCTCTTCGCGGACTGAACTTATTATGCTCTCGCTGACACTCTTGCCGTTTTCGCTCATCTTCTTGTAGAGTTCCTCTGCCCTTTCTATGATCCTCTGCCTCTTCTGTACCCTGACGTCCTCAATGCTCTCAACCTCTACCTTGGCCTTGCAAGGACCTATCCTGTCTATTGTCTCCAGGGCCGCTGCCAGGATCGAGGTCTCAACCTGGTCGAGCCCGGAAGGGATCAGGACGTATCCCTCTGTCCTCCCCCCCTTCTTGCTGTCTATCTCGACCTCTATCCTACCGATCTTGCCGCTCTTCTGGAGATCCCTGAGATCAAGCTCGTCTCCGAGCAACCCTTCCGTCTGACCAAAAATAGCTCCGACGACATCGGGTTTCTCAACCACCCCCCCATCTGTAGATATCTTTGCCTTGATCAGGTATTTCGTTATATTTGGATCTACATTCACAATCATCACCTTGAGTACCTCTGATGTGGGATAACGAGAAATTCACATTTCTCTTATCTATCACCATCTGGCTTTTGTATTCCTAAACTGTATTTAATCTTAACCCTGAGGGCAAAGATTTCCGGATAAAACGGTCAAGTCAATGCAGCGATATACGATCAGAGCACCTTGGGCCTCTGCCCCCCCGGGTGATCCGGGTGGATCCGGAGTGATCCTTTCCACTCCTTGCGTCCCATGCAGGCTGCACCACATAACCCGGATAGTCCACTGCTGCTCACCGGCAGGTTTGGATGTCATCGCCCATACCGATCAGGGGCATGGACTCCATGGTATGGCTGGATCTCCATTGCGCATACCGGGGGGGCACTTCAGCCGGTTGATGCGGAAGCCCCCCCGGAAGATCACAACACCCGGCATAGATGTTAAATAATCGGTAGTGTATTTCTATGCTGCATCTTCATGTTCAGGTTCGGTCTGGCTGGGATCCCGCTGACCAGTAAGGGAAGGACTTTCATAGACTCGGTTGAGGACACGCATAACCTGGGCCTCAATGCCCTGGAGGTCCAGCTTTTAAGGGTCAACGTCCAGTCTGTCCCCCCCGCAGAGGAATACTCCGGCATGAGGCTAGGGACGTTGAGGACTGCATAATCGTGGACGTCCTGAGGCAGGACGAGGACGGCATATACAAGGGCATCGGTGTGGACACAGTGATAGAGGAGGGCGACATAGTTGAGGAACTCTTCTGGAACCTTGCCAGGAACTATGACGAACTCCACGATGGCGGAGAGCTGGCAAAGGAACTTGACGTCCTCCTGTCCATACACGCGCCTTACTACATGGACCTTCTGAATGACGAGGAGATAGGCGACAAATCTTACACACACCTGAGGTGGTCCCTGATTATAGGCAAGGCCATGGAGGCCAAGCGAGTGATCACGCACACAGGCTTCTACAGGGGGGGTGGTAAGAAGGAGAGCCTGAAGAAGGCCATGGAGGTCTACACAAGGATAACCTCGCAGTTCTCAACCGAGAGGGGGGGATACCCGTACCTGGGCGTAGAGACCTCAGGGAAGACCGAGATATTCGGCACGGAGCAGGAAGTCATATCCCTGGCCAAGAAGATACCTGACATCGAGCCGATACTCAACTTCCCGCATGTCCACTCCCTGGGCAACGGATCCCTCCTAGAGGTCAGCGACTTCGAGAAGGTGATGGAGGAGTTCAGCAGGTACAAGAAGGGAGACCTATACACCGAATTCGCAGGTGTGGAATACGCAGATGGGAACGAGAAAAAGATCACGGCAATAAAGCACGGTGACCTGAAGTTTGAGACGCTGGCGGAGGCTATGATGAACTACGATGACGACATGACTGTGATCTCTTTCTCCCCGCTCCTGGAGCACGATGCGCAGTACATGAACATAATATTCATGAGGAGCTACTCCAGGCACATGCAGAAGAAATCCGTGACGAAGAAGCAGGTGGCATGAGGCATGGTCAGGGACTATCCTGTTAAGAGGAACTTCAAGACAGACCTGGAAACCCTGCTCTCCAAGTGCAGGACTTACGACCCGGAGGCCAATGCACGGGATGGGCACATCTTCATGTCCGTCCCAGGCCTAAAGCGAATAGAGATATATGCCGAAGGCAAAAAGATCTTCGTTACAACGGAAACAGACACGGGTTACAGGGAACCTGAGAAGACGGTCAAGATATACAACGCGCTCATTGAGGACCTCACAGGTTATTCCGCGAAAGAGAGAAAAAAGATGTTGACCAAGTGAGCCCCGCTCACTTGTACTTTACCTTGCTGGAAGCCCTGAAGACGAACTTGTTCTTCTCGGGAACTGATCATGGCCTTTGTCTGCGGGTTCCTGGCTGTCCTTGCCTTCTGCTTCTTTCTTTCAAAAATGCCAAAGCCAGCAAGGTTTATCTTCTGGCCCCTGTCGGCCTCTGCTATCACTGTGTCAAGAAATGTCTTGATTACATTCCTTGCCACTTTCTGCGTTGTGTTGGTCTTCTTGGCAACGGTCTTCGACAGTTCGCTAATTCCGACCATCTCGGTTACCTCCAGTGTATAATGTACATTCCAATATTAAAATATTTGTGTCGGTGATTTAATAAGATGCGAAAAAGTAAGGGTCTTGGGGGGGTATTCAGAAATTATAATAAAATTAATGCATGTTAAATTAAAATGCTACGAATATAGTAAAATGGCAGGTTTTCAGACGTAGATCTCTCTCTGAGGCTTGACAACTGGGTCTACAAGCTGACTCCCATACCGGGCAACCTGCCCGTTGACAGGTGACATCTTGAACGCCTGCTCCAGCGGCCGGGCAGCATGAAAGGTTGGCCTGTCTCCTGCCCCGCATCCAGGAAGGTTAGGTTAAATATGCATTCTCAATCCAAGGGCCAATGAAGATGATTGAGAACTGGTTCTCGGAACGCTATTCTGATAACCTGCAGCTCTCGTTCAGGATAAAGGACCAGCTGCTTTCCGTGAGGACGGACTTCCAGCGGATAGATGTCTTCGATACCTATGACTTCGGCAAGCTCCTCTCCATAGACGGTACCGTGCAGCTGACCGAGAGGGACGAGTTCGTCTACCACGAGATGATAACCCACGTTCCTTTCTATTCTTCAAGCATACCGGTGAGGAGTGCCCTCATCATAGGTGGCGGGGGACGGAGGGGCCGCAGGCCAGCTCCTCTCGCTGGGTGTTGAGAGGATAGACAACGTGGAGATAGACAACCAGGTTGTTGAGGTCTCAAGGAGGTTCTTTCCGGACCTTGCAGGCTCCTTCTCGAAGCCTGGCGTTAACCTGGTCATCGGCGACGGCGTGAAGTTCTTAAGGGGGGAAGAAGGCACAGTACGACCTCGCGATAGTCGATTCAACCGATCCGGTGGGGGGGCCTGCAGAGGGCCTTTTCCAGGAGGAATTCTACAGGAACCTGAAGGAAGCCCTGAGACCAGGAGGCATTGCGGTCACGCAGTCCGGGTCTCCATTCTACCAGCCAAGGGCCCTGGAGATGGCCTACAGGGGGGGTATGCGGTCAGTGTTCAGGAACGTCAGGGTTTATACGGCCTTCATACCCACATACCCAAGCGGGTTCTGGTCCTTCACCATGGGGAGCGATGCCGAGTTCTCGTCTCCGAAGGGCGTCCGCGTGGGCAGGTATTTCAACGGTGATATAATGAGGGGGTTGCTTCCTTCTCCCGCAGTTCGTGCATGAGATAATAGGTGATTAGCTCACCTCACCTTCCACCTCTCCTTTGCCAGGTTCAGCTCGTCCTCAAACCTCGGGCCCAGGTACCTGGATATTCTCTCGAGCTCCTTCAGGTTCTTCACGAACAGGGATTTGCTGTTCCCGCTGAGTATCTCCTGGAACCAGCGGGTATCTCTGGCGACCTTGTAGGTCAGGTACAGGAAGACACATGCCATGATAATGCCCACTGCGAACACCCAGTAGTCCCAGTTCCCAATGTAGCTCAGGGATACGGAGTCCAGGTACGGGCTCCTGAAGAGGATATCGTTTGAGGAGATTATGAAAAGTATGAGCCCGAGGACGCCGAGTGCGAGGTAGATCTGGAACTGGTATTCCCTAATCTTCGATGTCATCCACCGACTTAATGGAATTCCATCTTATAAAAATGAGCTATTTTAGTCTCTGCAGGGCCATGGCCCTGCGGGTGCCACTACACCACCTGTACCGTATGCCCCCCCGTCCACCCAATCGCCCTGTCTCCGTGCACTAACAGGGCGGATCTTAACCTGAGAACCGTTATGGCGCCACACCTCAGGAGGGAGATGGCTCGACCACACTCAATGGATAAGAGTATTGCCCGTCATGCCAGGCCCACAGGCCAGGGCAGGGGAAGGGCACAGTTTTCCCGCACTGGAACTGCCTCATTATGCCGGCCCACAAAATCAATGCGGTACAGCATTTCAGCCCACCGCCACAGTTTTTCGATTGACCTTGACCGTTTACTGTCCATGCACGGCCTTCCCGTTGCCCCCCCTACCTGCAAGGTATTCAAGGAACCTGGACAGTGCAGACGAACGGTGTGATATCATGTTCTTCTCTGAAGTGGACATCTCTGCCAGTGTCCTACTGTGCCCAGAGGGTATGAACACAGGGTCGAAGCCGAAGCCGTTGCTCCCACGCGGAGCATCGGCGATCGTCCCCTCCAGAATGCCCCCCCTGAATGTCCTCACCACGGTACCGTCGAAGTAGGCTATCACGGTGAGGAAGTACGCGCCCCCCCTCTCCTTTCCCTCAAGCAGCTTCAGGAGCCCTGCATTGCCTATGGTCTTAGATACGTATGAGGAGTAGGGGCCAGGGAAGCCGCCCAGGGCCCCCCCAACGTATAGCCCTGTGTCCTCCAGGAAAAAGCCGCTTCCCAGCTGGGCGGAGACCCTCTCACAGCTTGTTCTCGCTATCTCCTCGGTGTCGTCTGCCTGTATCTCCTCGTACTTCATCCTCACCCATTCGACCTCGATGCCCTTACGCCTGCATGCCTCTGAGATCTCGTTGAACTTCCACTGGTTGCTGGTGACGAACCTGATGCGCATGGCTGGCAGTATGATGAAACGGATAAAAATGTGGTTGACATGCTTCGGGGGGGAAATGAGAGTGCTGGGCATAGAGGGGGGGACTGCACACACGGTGAGCGCTGGCATCGTTGATGGAGAACGCGTCCTTTCCAACGTCTCCTCGACCTACAGGCCGAGAGGGGGGGAGGCATACACCCGAGGGAAGCATCAATACACCACTTCGAGAACGTCACCAGGGTGGTTAAAGAGGCACTCAGTGCGGCTTCACTGACCATGAATGACATAGACCTCGTGGCCTTTTCCCAGGGCCCGGGCCTTGGCCCCCCTGCCTAAGGGTGGTATCAACTGCAGCCAGGGCACTGGCACTCAAGTACAGGTTACCTCTCCTCGGCGTGAACCACCCGCTTGGGCACATAGAGATCGGCCGCAAGCTGTCAGGGGGGGCATCTGACCCGGTGATGCTCTACGTCTCTGGCGGCAACACCCAGGTGATAGCCCACAGGTACGGGAGGTACAGAGTCTTCGGTGAGACCATGGACATCGGGGGGGTGGGCAACCTCCTGGACAAGGTGGCCAGGGACATGGGCATACCTTTCCCGGGGGGGGACCTGAAATAGAAAGGCTCGCCAGGGATGGAAGGAAACTGCTCCATCTTCCGTATTCTGTCAAGGGGGGGATGGACACCTCGTTCTCCGGAATGTACACTGCCACCCTGAGGCACATCAGGAAAGGGGGGGAGAGGAGGGAGGACATAGCGTTCAGCATACAGGAGACCGCCTTCTCTATGCTCGTTGAGGTACTGGAGAGGGCCCTGTACGTCCTTGACAAGGAGGAGATACTGCTAGCAGGTGGTGTGGCCCTGAACTCCAGGCTGAGGGAAATGGTCTCCTCCATGGCCAGGGATGCGGGCGTGAGGGCCTACATGACGGACCCGAAATACTGCATGGACAACGGGGGGGCGATGATAGCACAGGCTGGCCTCCTCATGTTCACGTCTGGCATCAGGCAGAGACTGGAGGAGACTGGCATACAGCAGAGGCAGAGGATCGACTCGGTACCAGCACCCTGGGTGGCGGAGGTGCAGGGCAGCGGCTTCTCCATGGTGGGCGCGGAGTCAAGGATCGAAGTGTTGCGCTTCTTCTCAAGGGAAGCCATAACGAAGAGGAGGCTCCCGAAGGGGGGGTACAGGGAAGCTGGCCTTGACACAGCGCTCAGGAGGGAGAGGACAAGGAACGAGGCCTCTATACTCCTCCGACTCATGGAGAACGGACTGCCCGTGCCAGTTCTATACGATGTGGACATGGAGGCCCTCTCGCTGACCATGGAGAGGCTCCACGCAGTGACCCTGAGGGAGTACCTAATGGCCCACGAAGGGAGCGCTGTGATGGAGGCCCTGGGTTCGCTGGTGGCAAGGATGCACTCCCTGGGTGTCAGCCACGGGGGGGACCTGACCACCAACAACGTCCTGGTCGGTGCTGAGGGACAGGTGTGCTGATAGACCCGAGCATGGGGAGCCTGGCGGCTGGGGCGGAGGATACCGCCACGGACGTATTCCTGCTCTACGAGTGCCTGAGGAGCCAGCACCCGGAGCACCAGAGCCTCTTCTCCATGTTCATGGAGGGATACCGGAAGGCCGGTGGAGATGCACAGGGTGTGATGAGAAAGATAGAGGAGATCGAGGGTCGCAGGAGGTACGTCTGAGGGCCTGCCACTCACCTACTTATAAGCAATGTTGGCATTATCCATCCATGAAGGTCACTGTCAGGTACTTTGCGGACTACAGGGAGGCTGCAGGGACGGAGAGGGAAGAGGTCGAGGTACCGGCCGGGGGGGCGTCCCTGGCCGATGTCATCCGCATTGCTGGAGAGATGCACCCGGGCCTGAACGTAGACCCGAGGAGGTCGTTCCTCTCCATAAACGCTGAGTTCAGGAGGCCGGAGGACATAGTGCGGGATGGGGATGAGGTGGCCATCATGCCCATGGTGTCCGGGGGGGGCTGATGCAATGAAGGGCGGCATGGTGGACATATCTGAAAAGGAGAGCGTGCTCAGGGAGGCGACTGCGGAGGGCAGGATAGTACTTTCTCAGAGGACCATGGAGCCATCAGAAAGGGACAGGTCACCAAGGGCGACGTTTTCGAGGCCACGAAGATCGCAGGGATACAGGGTGCCAAGGAGGCCTGGGAGAGGCTGCCCTTCTGCCACCAGGTGCCATAGAGGGGGGGGTCGATGTGGAGATGGAGGCCACGGAGGGAGGAATAACTGTCAGGTGCAGTGTCAGGGCACACTACAGGACAGGGGTGGAAATGGACGCCCTCTCCTGCGTATCATCCGCACTCCTCAACATATGGGACATGACCAAGTACCTGGAGAAGGACGAGACGGGGGGGAATTACCCGAACACCAGGATAGAGGGGGGGATAAGGGTCGTGAGGAAGGTGAAGCATGGAGCACAGGATTAGCAACGCAAGGTTCTCCTTTGGTGTGATCACAGCAAGCTCCACAAGGACGAAGGAGACGGACACCTCAGGCCACAGGGTTCAGGAGATCCTGAAAGCCGCAGGCCACAGCGTTGGCTACTACGAAGTGGTGAAGGACGACATAGAGGCGATAAGGGCCAGCGTCCTCCAGGCTATTATCGGGGGGGCAGACGCTGTGATTGTGACAGGGGGGGGCACGGGCATAACATCCAGAGACGTCACCATAGAGGCAGTTTCCGGGATATCCAGGAGGGAGCTCACGGGCTTCGCCCACGTGTTCGCAATACTCTCTTACAGCAGGATAGGCACCTCTGCGGCACTCTCCCGCTCGACAGCCTTCGATGTTGCTGGGAAGCCGGTGTTCTGTCTCCCGGGTCCCCTGGGGGGGCTGCAGCCCTGGGCACTGAGGAGATAATAGTGAGGGAAATAGACCACTTCATCCATGAGCTCAGGAGGTGAGGGATGCAGGAGGGCTGCAGGGGCAGGTTCACCTCCTGCCTTCGCATGACACTGGAGACCGGGTGGGAAAGGCTGCCTGCGGAGAGGCTACGCACACAGGACGCAGCGGGCAGGGTTGCTTACAGAGACATAGCAGCGGGCCATGACTTCCCACCGTACAACAGGAGCGCCGTTGACGGATACGCCATCAGGACGCACGGCAGGGGGGGCACCTCGGGATCCGAGGAGCTTGAAGTGGGGGGGCTTAGCCTCAGCGCAGCGCAGGTGCATCAGGTTGTCAGTGCGGAGTGCATAGAGGTCTCCACAGGCACCCCTCTCCCCGAAGGCTTTGACCTTGTGGTCAAGAAGGAAGACGCAACCCTCTCTGGAAGGAAGGTCCTGCCGGGGAGGCACATGCCATGGGAGAACGTTGCGGTGAGGGGGGAGAGGACCTGAGGGCAGGGACTGTGATAGTGAGGGCAGGTGAGGTGCTCAGGCCGGAGAGTATCGGCGCACTTCTCTCATGCGGAGTCAGGGAAGTGGAGGCATTTTCCAGGATACGTGTGGGTGTGGTGTCTACCGGCGACGAGCTGCTCGAGGGCCTCATAGAGAACTCAACACAGCCAGAGATTGTCTCGTTTTTCAGTTCACGCTTCACCGAGGTGGAGGCCATAGGCCCTGTAAGGGACAGGCCATCTGAAATATACGAAGCGGTTCTCGGCTCTGTGGAGAGGAACAACATCACTGTAGTGACTGGTGGCTCAAGCGTGGGTGAACATGACCACAGCAGGGTGAGCGTCTCCTCCATGGGTGAGGAGGTCTTCTCCGGGATAGGCCTCAAACCGGGCAGGACCCTTTCCCTCTACAGGGTAAAGGGTAGGCCCGTGTTTGTGATATCCGGTCTCCCGGGGGCCGCCATAGTGTCACTCCGCCCGTTCGTGGCTTTCCTCCTCCAGGCCCTCATGAAGTCCAAGCCAAGGGTACTCCATGTAGATAGGCTGGCTGGCCTTCAGATAGGGCCTGACGAGGCATGGGCAGTGCCACTGGACCTCGCCTGGTCGGGGCAGGGGATTGCCATGATGCCCATGCATAACAGGGGGGGCACTCACAGGCTGTCGCTGGTGAGCAGGGCCATGTGGACACTGTATGTGGATGGTTCCTGCAGTGATGCCTTCCTGATGGAGGCTGGTGGAATTGACAGGACGATTGTTTAGGGATCTGATATCGCTGGGCCAGGCCAGGGAGCTGGCCTCAAGGTACCTGAGGGTCAGCGTCGGGACAGAGGAGGTGAACGTCCTAGACTCAGTGGGCAGGATATCCTCAGAGCACGTGTTTTCCGGGGGGGTCGCTACACCGCCGTTCGACAGGTCAACGGTGGACGGTTTCGCTGTGAGGTCTGCTGACCTGCAGTCCGCCTCGCCCGATTCTCCGGTTGCTCTGAAGGTATATGCGGAACAGAGGATTGGGCGTGAAGCGGTTACCCTGCCCCCAGGGGGGGGAAATACTGCGTCAGGATAGACACAGGCGCACAGATGCCTTACGGCTCCGATGCCGTCGTAATGCTCGAAGAAACCGAGGAGAGTGGCGGCACAGTTTACTTCAGGAGGCCCCCTGCCAGGTGGCAGAACGTTGCCATGAGGGGGGGTTCTGACACATCTCCTGGCCAGCTGGTGCTGAGGAGGGGGGGCGACCTCATAGGGTGGGGGGGCACGTGGCGCACCTCTCCTCCATTGGCATCGACATGGTGAGGGTGTTAGCCCAGCTGAGGGTGGGCATAATATCGACAGGGGGGGGACGAGCTGTTGGTACCGGGCCAGGAGCACAGTGGGCCTGGGATATACGATAGCAATGGCCCC
>NZ_BBCP01000008.1 GCF_001316105.1 Thermogymnomonas acidicola JCM 13583
CGCCACGCCCCCCCTGAGAATCAAACAGGGGCCCCCCCCAAAGGTCGGCTCAGGAGGGTCAGAAATCCTCCGTAGAGTGTAAGAGCAAAAGCCGGCTTGACTGTGTTCCGGGCAATAAGGAACGCAGATGCGAAAGCAGGGTCTAGCGAACCACCCTGTTCCTCCTTAGTGGGGGCGGGTGATAAGAGAGAAGTTACCCCCCCAGGGATAACTGAGTCGTCCTCGGCAAGAGTTCACATCGACCCGAGGGTTTGCTACTTCGATGTCGTCTGTTCCTATCCTGGTGCTGAACAAGGTGCCAAGGGTGGGGGGGCTGTTCGCCCATTAAAAGGGATCCTGAGATGGGTTCACTACGTCGCGAGACAGTAGGGTTGCTTCTCCGTGGGAGTGCTCGGTGTCTGAAGGGAAGGAGCCTTTAGTACGAGAGGAACGGGGGGGGTTCGTGGCTTCTGGTTTACCGGTTGTCTGGCAAGGCACTGCCGGGTAGCCACGCCATACGCGGATAAGAGCTGAAGGCATCTAAGCTCGAAGCCGCCCCTGAAAATAGACACCGTCATCAGGGCTCTCCTAAAAGAGGAGGTTGATAGAGCCGGGATGTAAGTGCCGAGCTGCTGCGAGGCATTAAGTCCACGGCCACTAATCGCCCGAAAGCACAGTCCATGCTAATGGTTCCGTTGGTGGTGTATGCGGGTCTGAGAGCGTTTTTAATTTATCTTTTCGTTTATCCACAGTCTAGGTTATCCTGCTGTTTGTCCTTGCTCTGATGTGCTTCCCAGTACTGGGTGCGGCCCAATGGCCCGCATCAGAACATGCGTCCCGTGAAGCGTGATGCCATGAGTGGTACAGACAGTTAACGCGGATGAGGCATTTGCCCCCCGGCACTACAGCCTCCTCGACAGGCACCGGGGGGGACAGACACAGTCACCGGAGAGGAGCGGAAGTATGCTCCTGACCTTTTCATCCACACTCACGCTAGAACACCAGCACGATGGCCCACCGCACTCAAACTCCTCCAGACAGAGCGAACACACCTTCCTCATGGTGCATAAAAGTCCTAACAAATATTAAGAAATTTCATTTGAGGACAAGGTTGTATGCGTGAATCAGAAGGTGACCACACTGTACCCGTTGTTGACGTAATAGGCTAGCCTCTCACCTGCCGGCATCAGGCTAACGCCCATCTCCTCCAGCTTCTTGTCCACCCCCCCCGCTGTTCTTTGCAATTGCCACGCATGCAGAATCCACAGCCTTGTTCTCCATCAGGATGTTGAAGTGCTCCAGCGCAGTCCCTGACAGCTGTGCCAGGTACTCCTCGCTCGGGCCGTAAAACATCACCTTGAGGTCATCGTACCTCTTTGCCTTCACGGACCTCGCGGCCATTATTATGCCCAGATCCGCCCTTGCAGGGTTCTCCTTACCGCTCATTATCAGAAACAGGGCCTTTGCATAGTGGTAAAAGAAAAATGGTTTGAAAAAGTTATCCCTTCACCTCAGGTATCTCCTTCTGGAGAAGTAGAGTGCGGCACCCACGACTATGAGGACCACGATGACTGCCACGATGTAGTACGGGCCTGTTGTAGGTGGCCTTTCCAGTACTATGGTGTTGGAGTTTGCAACCGCATAGCCAGGCGTCACTATGCTGTACTGCGGGTCTGAAACCACGCTTATCCTCATGCCCCCCCCGCCGTCCAGGGTTATGTTCACGTCCAGTGTCCTCCCTGCACTGTAGAAGAACGTTGTGGTGTTCGTTGATGGATTGTATGTCCTGTTCCACCTGGCAAGGGCTACGGAGAATGCTGAGAAGTTCAGGGTTCCGTTGACATAATTGCCGCTGCCCAGGCTAATGTTGGTCACCGAAACGCCGTGGAGTGAGAGGTTATCCCTGAAGTTGAAGGCCCTCCAGGTCATGTTCGCTGTCCCGTTTGTGTAGACACCGGTGAGTAGCATGCTGAGCTCCGAGGTCCTGTTGATCACCAGGTATGTGTTGTTGACCCTGCGTGAAACCTGGTTGAAAGATACGCTCAGGTACTTGAGCGATACGTTCGAGTCTAGGGATTCCAGGGTACTGTTGAACATTGCCATGAGGTGGGCGTTCCCTGACAGGTTTGCGGCCACACTTAAGTCTGGGAATATGCCCTGGGTTATGTTCAGGATCTCCCTCATTATGCTGGTGTTGGAGACCTGCACCGATATGGTGGTGTTTGAGAAAGCGTCAACCGTGGCAGTGCCTGATTTCGGGTTCAGGCTCACCTGGACGCTGGCCGCACTCGATGTGAAGGGCATGGCACCGAGGATGACCAGTGCCACCACTGCTGCCGTGGCCAATACCAGCCTTCTCCTGTACATCCGGCATCACATCGAGTATATCTGGTAATTGGGAGGCTCCGATATTATCTTTATGTCATGTGGGTGGCTCTCCCTGAGGCCGTTGCCCGTGATCCTGATGAAGCGTGCCTTCATGCGGAGGTCCTCGATGGTCCTCGCCCCCCCCACGTAGCCCATACCTGACTTCAGGCCACCGGTCAACTGGAAAAGGACCTCCTCCACCTTTCCCCCCCTGTAGGGGGACCGCACCCTCTACGCCCTCCGCCACGAACTTGTTCGCACCGAGCTTGCCGTACCTGTCGGATATGCCACTCTGGATGGCGCCTATTGAACCCATTCCCCCCCTGTAGGCCTTGTACTTCCTGCCGTTTATTATCATCTCCGAGCCAGGGCTCTCCTCAGTCCCAGCAAGGAGAGAGCCGAGCATGACAGAGGATGCGCCCGCAGCGAAGGCCTTCACTATATCGCCCGAGTACCTAATGCCTCCGTCAGCAATGACGGGCACCCCCCCGTACTTGTTGGCCACATCCGCTACCTCTGATATGGCAGTGAGCTGCGGCACGCCCACGCCGGCCACGATCCTCGTGGTGCATATGGAGCCAGGGCCTATCCCGACCCTGAGGCCATCAATGTCAAGGGATATAAGGTCCTCCGCCGCCTCGGAGGTGGCTATGTTCCCCCCCGCCACTATGTCCACACCCACCCTGCGCCTCATCTTCTTGAGCGACTCTATGACATTCTCATTGTGCGCATGTGCCGTGTCAACAACTATGAAGTCTGCACCCTCATGCTCCAGCGCTTCTGCCCTCTCGAGGTCGAATGGCCCAACGGCCGCACCGACCATCAGCTGGCCGTCCTCGTCCCTTGTGGCGTGTGGGAACTTCTGCCTTGTCATGATGTCCTTCGCTGTTATCAGGCCCACAACCCTTCCCCCTCTCGTCCACCAGGGGGGGCAGCTTCTCTATCCTGTTCTTGTAGAGGATCTCTATGGCCTCGTCCAGGGATATGCTATCGCGCGCGCTGATGACGTTCCTGACCATTACGTCCTCCACAGTCTTCATTTCCTTGCCTGCAAACTCCAGGTCCCTCCTCGTCACTATGCCGACCAGCTTCTCGCCCACGACCACCGGTAGGCCGCCTATGTTCTTCGTCCTCATTATGTTCCTCACTTCTGATATCGGCGTCTCCGGAGAAACTGTATGGACGTTCCTTATTATTATGGTCTCCTCCCTCTTGACCTTCCTCACCATGGCCACCTGCTGGTTTGTGGGCAAGTTCCTGTGTATCACGCCGATGGCCCCCCGTACCTGGCCATTGCGATGGCCATCTCAGCCTCGGTCACAGTATCCATTGGGGAGCTGACTATGGGCACTCTGACCGAAATATGCCTGGTCACCCTAGACGAGATGTCTACTTCCTTGGGCTCAACCGATGTCCTTGAAGGTATGAGGAGCACGTCATCAAAAGTAACTCCATCCTTTGCCTGTGTGAGCTTTTCCGTGAACATTGGGAGTTAAGGGTAAATGGATAGATAAACCTAACCAATCGGGGGGGGCGACCTGCTTAAAATTGCCCCCCCAAGTCCTGCTTTGGCACTGCCCTCGATCCCCCCCTCCGCTCCATGCACTCGTCGACTGTTCACCTGTCCTGTTTCCTGAATACCTCTCCGATGAATGAGAGCGTCCTCTCGGTCAGCGGGGACCAGTCGTACCTGATGAGTGAGAGGTAGCGCCTTGCTATGTCGGCCCTTATGCCCCCCCTCTCCACCCCCCCCAGGGGGCACGCATTCCAGCCTGTGCATGTCCGAATCCCTAACACCCTGCCTCAGTATCTCCTCCTCTGCCTCATCCGAACTGACCGTGACGGCATACAGCGGTGCAAGGTTGTAGAGCCTGCTGAACTCAGAGCCTATGTCCATCACTATGCTGTATCCCTGGCTGTAGGCCCTGAGGGCCTCATCACCTATCACAAGGGCGTACTCCCTCTCTCCGAGGAGATCTGCGGCCTCAGTTCCATCGCTCCTGTAGAGCCTGAAGTCTACGTTGAGCCTCCTGAGTATGAGGGAAAGGTAGAACTCCGTTGTCCTTGTGTACCTTGTGACCGCAACCTCAATGCTCTTCCTCAGCCCCCCCTGGCCCCTCCCCAGGAGCAGCGTGCTCATGGTGGTGTGGGCCGTGTGTATGCTTGCGCTCCTGGACAGCCTGAGGGCATCTCTGTTCTCCATGTATGCGAGAAGCGATACCATGCCCGTCCTCGCCTGGCCATCAAGGAGGCGTTCCAGTATCCTGCCTGGCTCATAACGCTCCACACTGCACTTCTCCCTAAGTGCCAGGCTCAGGGGGCTCTGAGTGCAGGAAACTTATCAGATCGACCATCCAGCCATGATGCCTATCACTGTAAAATGGGTTTACACCCCCCATCGTGTGGCGCCCCGGAATCCTCGACTTTTCCGCCTCCGATCAAGGTTAAATAAATTGAGCCTTACATTTACAGCACAGGGAGAAGAAGGTGGTTGGTTGAGCGGCGAACTCGCGATACAGCTGAACGGCCTGGAGTTCAGGGCCAGGGAGGGAGAAACCGTCCTGCAGGCACTGATGAGCGCTGGCGTAGATATACCGCATGTGTGTTACCACCCCCCCAGCCTGGGCCCCCCCATACAGACGTGCGATACATGCATTGTGGAGGTGGACGGTAAGCTCAAGAGGGCATGTGCAACGCCCCTGTCAGAGGGCATGAAGGTGGAAACTAAGAGCCCAGGGTCATGGAGGCGCGCCTGGAGGCGGTTAACAGGATCCTACACAACCATGACCTCTACTGCACGGTGTGCGAGAACAACAACGGAGACTGCGCGCTCCACGAGGCAGTTCACATGCTCAACATGGACAGCCAGAAGTACCCTTTCGAGAAGAAGCCGTATGAGGTGGACGATTCGAACCCATTCTACCGCTACGATCCCAACCAGTGCATACTCTGTGGCCGCTGCGTCGAGGCGTGCCAGAACGTCGAGGTTAACGAGACACTTTCAATAGACTGGTCCCTCGAGAGGCCCAGGGTCGTCTGGGACCACGGGGTGCCCATCAACGAGTCCTCGTGCGTTTCCTGCGGGCACTGTGTCACGGTGTGCCCCCCCGTAAACGCGCTGATGGAGAAGAGCATGCTGGGTGAGGCCGGCTACCTGACCTCGATACCGCAGGACACAAAGGAGAAACTCATCGACTTCGTGAAGAGCCTCGAGCCTGCCATAGGAATGAGGCCAATAATGGCGCTGAGCAACGCTGAATCCGCGCTGAGATCGACGCAGATAAAGAAGACAAAGACAGTGTGCACCTACTGCGGTGTCGGCTGTTCCTTCGAGATGTGGACAAAGGGGAGGAAGATACTGAAGGTCCAGCCCGTGCCGGAGGGCCCGGCGAACGGCATATCCACTTGCATAAAGGGCAAGTTTGGCTGGGACTTCGTAAACAGCAGTGACAGGCTCACCAGGCCACTCATCAGGGATGGCAATAGGTTCAGGGAGGCCACATGGGAAGAGGCCATCGACAGGGTGGCCAGGGGTCTCATGAGGATAAAGGAGAAGTACGGAGGGGGGGACGCAATAGAGTTCATCGCCTCGTCGAAGGGCACAAACGAGGAATCTTACCTGCTCCAGAAGCTGGCCAGGCAGGTCTTCGGGACTAACAATGTGGACAACAGCTCCAGGTTCTGCCAGGCACCTGCCACAACGGGCCTCTGGAGGACTGTGGGCTACGGTGGGGGGGATTCCGGATCGATTTCAGACATATACAGCGCTGACCTGATACTTGCGGTCGGAACGAACACAGCGGAATCACACCCGGTCATCGCCACCAGGATAAAGAGGGCCCACAAGCTGAGGGGGGGACAGAAACTCATCGTTGCTGACATAAGGAAGCATGAGATGGCAGAGAGGGCTGACCTGTTCATACACCCGAGGCCGGGCACGGACCTCGTGTGGCTGTCCGCTGTAACGAAGTACATAATTGACCAGGGCTGGGAGGACAGGAAGTTCATAGAGGAGAGGACAACGGGGTTCGAGGAGTACAGGAAGAGCCTGGAGCCATTCACTCTCGACTTTGCGGAGAGGGAGACAGGCATACCCAGGGAGCAGCTGATCAGGGTTGCGGAGATGATACACGAGGCTAAATCGGTCTGCGCACTCTGGGCCATGGGAGTTACCCAGCACCAGATGGGGAGCGACACTTCCACCGCCATATCGAACCTCCTTCTCGTCACTGGAAATTACGGCAGGCCAGGGACAGGCGCATACCCGCTGAGGGGGCCACAACAACGTCCAGGGCACCAGCGACTTCGGGGCCATGTCAGCATACCTTCCCGGCTACCAGAAGGTCAGCGATCCAGAGGCCAGGGCGAAGTTCGAGAAGGCATGGAACTGCAAGATACCAGAGAAGGGCGGTTTTGACAACAACTCCTGCCTTGAAGCCATCGAAGAGGGAAAGATAAAGGCCATGTATGTGGTGGGAGAGGAGCTCACCACCACCGGCTCAGACACGAACTACATCAAGAAGATGCTTAGCTCCCTGGAGTTCCTGGTCGTCCAGGACGTCTTCTTCTCAGAGACGGCAAGGTTCGCAGACGTTGTCCTTCCCGCATGCACGAGCCTGGAGAAGGAGGGGACATTTGTGAACACAGAGAGGAGGATACAGAGGATCTACAAGGTGATGGAGCCCATGGGCGAATCGAAGCCGGACTTCGAGATAATACAGATGGTGGCCCGTGCCTGTGGTGCCAACTGGAACTATTCACACCCCCCCAGCGAGGTCATGGATGAGGTCGCCAAGCTCGCACCAATATTTGCAGGCGTTTCCTATGACAGGCTAGAGGGCTTCAACAGCCTGCAGTGGCCGGTGGGGCCAGACGGAAAGGATACGCCCCTCCTGTACACCGAGAGGTTCAACTTCCCGGACGGCAGGGCAAGGTTCTACCCGCTGGAGTACAGGCACCCGCTATTCCCTGACGACGAGTTTGACCTCATGCTGAACAACGGCCGCGTGCTTGAGCACTTCCACGAGGGCAATGAGACCTACAGGTCTCCAGGCATATCAGAGAAGGTGCCGAACAGCTTCCTCGAGATCTCACCGGAACTGGCAAGGGAGAGGGGGGGCATAGAGACAGGCGACATGGTGCGCGTCATATCCAGGTGGGGCCAGGTCAGGACGGTGGCGCTGGTCACGGACAGGGTCTCTGGAAAGGAACTCTACATGCATGAACGGGAGGGGGGAGAGGAGGCGATCAATATACTAACAGGGCGCATAATGGACCCAGACTCCCACACACCAGCATACAAGGAGCTGCCTGTCAGGGTCGAGAAGATAGGGAAGAAGGGGGGGAAGAGCCCACTGCCACTCAACAACCCGCGCTTCTACCAGAGGAACCCGAGGCCGGGTGTTGAGGTGGAGAAGAAATGGGCCAGGAAGGATTATGTGCCCATAACGGAGGACTGATAGCTTGGCGAAGGAGATAGAGGTCATAGAGAGGAGGCAGGTGCCGGAGAACCTTGAGGCCTCGATGGCCAAGATCATCGAAGTTCTGGGCAACGGGGGGGAGGTGATGGAGAAGTTCGCCAGGCTTCTCGATGCGGTGCAGAGGAGCGAGATACTCACCTTCCTAACAGCCCTGCTCGAGAACTGGGACAGGGTGATGAAGGTAATAACGGAGGAGCTCACGGACGAGAGGATGGCCAGGTTCATAAGGAACGCTCTGAGCGTCTTTGCCATTGTCTCCAGCGTTGACACGGACAGGCTAATGAAGGCTGTATCGAAGATGGCAGGGGGGGATGGCAGCGCACCGGCCAGGAGCGGGGGGGACCTGGCACACAACCTCTCCTCCCTGATAAACCTCCTTTCCGACCCTGAGGTCTCGGCAGGGCTCACAAAGGTGCTCAGGCTCATCGGTTCCATATGATCGAGGGCAACAACTTTCCGTATTTCACCTTCAGGGCACAGTGCTATTCCTCCGGTTCCATTGAGCAGAGGGATGAGAAGGTAACGGCGGAGGAGCCCCCTCCTCATAAGGCTCTGCGACGATATGGGGGGGTGCCGGGACTACGCGACCATAATGAGGACACCGGTCCACGATGACCTCCTTGCCCTCGGCTTCCTTTTCTCTGAGGGCGTTGTGAAGGTGCCGGGCGACGTGAGGTGGATGAGGTATGCGGGCAGTGAGGCGGATAAGGAATCCAGCCCCAAGAACGCCCTGGAGGTCGGGGGGGTCAGGAGCGTGCCGGTGGGGGGGAGGGCACCGAGGCTCGTCGAGTCATCGTGCGGGATATGCGGGAAGCGAGCATAGAGAGCCTGGTAGTGGAGGGCTTCGGTGTCCTGAACGACCGTGCCAGGTTCAGGGCCTCCACTGTTCTCTCGCTGCCGGAAAAGCTCAGGGGGGGTGAGCAGAGGATATTCGAGGAGACCGGTGGGATACACTCCGCCGGGCTATTCGACAGCAATGGTGAAGCGATATTCAGTGCGGAAGACGTTGGCAGGCACAACGCAGTCGACAAGGTCATAGGCTTCATGCTGATGAACGGCATAGACGGCAGGGGGGGAAAGGCGCTCCAGGTCAGCGGCAGGGCTGGCTTCGAGATAGTCCAGAAGGCTGTCCGGGCCAGGATTAGCCTCGTTAGCTCCGTTTCTGCGCCCTCCAGCCTAGCTGTTGACACTGCACTTAGCTTCAATCTTACACTTTGTGGGTTTGTAAGGCAAGATAGATTTAATGTATACTCCGGTGAAGAGAGAATAGAATTTGATACTGTTTTTTATGGCTGACATACATTTATATACATATTCTCCTTAAATCTGGGGGGGATGGTCAGTCCGTTACCACCCCTTGCGATAGGTTTCTTCGGTCTCGGAGTTGGCTACTTTGTGGTTGGGGGGGGTTCCTACCTGGCCAACTTCCCGAAGGATAAGGACGAGAGTGTCAACAGGACGCTGGGGGGGCAGTGGATGATCTGGATGCCTGGCTTCATGCAGTTCATAACAGGCACATACATAATGCTGGGGCTCACCATATTCAGCGCGTTCCAGAGCTCCCCCCCCGTCCTCTACATGGCAGGCCTTGCGTTCACCGCCTACGGTGTCCACTGGTTTGCGATGGGCATATCGAAGTACAGGAGCTCGGACACCAGGGTCGATGGGTTCATGGCAATAGCCTTCCTGTGGATCAGCATAACGGGCGCGTTCATATTCTACAAGGCCGGGGGGGACATACCAGTCATGGTGCTCTTCATAATCCTGACCCTGATCTACATCTTCGACATCCCCGCTTCATTCACCCAGAAGAGGACATGGGGGGCATGGGGGGGAAGGCCACGTTCCAGGTCATTGGCGGTGTCTGGCTCATGTACCTGATGTTCGCGGCAGCCTCGAACTTCGCCCTTGGCCTGCACTTCCCACTCTGAAACATGATCTTTTCCGATTTTTTTGAATAACAAACTTTTTCTGAGTGGCCCAGCTTTGCTCCCGGCCCTCACCTGGCCGGTGCAGTCCCTGGAGTGGCATCGCCCATTCTCATGACGGAGAGGTAGAGGAGAGAGCCGAGCACGCTCACTGCTGCAGCCAGCAGCATCACCGTGCCCATTCCATCCTTGAGCGAGACCGAGAGCACAGACGCAAGGAATGGGGGGGCGAGACCTCCCAGCACACGGCCAACCAAGAAGACGATGTTCGTGGCGGCGGCCCGGATCTCCTGCGGGTATGTCTGGCTAGCCCATACGCCTATGAAGCCGAAGAAGCCTGCAGAGATATACGAAGGCACGAGTACCGCCAGTATGGCGTGTGCCCTCAGCACTTGCAGGAGCAATGACGCCGAAGCTATGCCCAGGATAGAGAAGCCCAGGGTAACTGCCCACTTCTGAGCCCTGTCCGCAAGGAAACCTGCAAAGGCGAATCCAAGGAACCCCAGGACCGCGAAGACAAAGGTGTAGTATGGAGGTATGCCGTCCTGCTGGAAGAGTGTGGGCACCACACTCATGAGTGGAACGCTGAGCATGAAGGCACCTACAGTGATGAGGGAGAGGGCCACGGTGTAGAGCCTCAGCTTGCCGGTGATGCCCTGCCCCCCCCTCCCCCCCTGGAACCTGCGGACTCTGGATGGCTCCACAAGGATGATAGCGAGTGGGAGAGAGAAAACCAGGGCGAAGATGCCAGATGCGAGGAAGTACGTCCTCCAGTAGTGGAATACGAAGTAGAAGCCAGTGTCCAGGAGGAACCCAATGAAATAGAGGCCCTGCATCACGCTGCCTAGCAGCCCAGTGGATCTCCTCAGCGTCTCAACCAGGAGAGGGTACGATATGCCGTTCTGTGAGTTGACGCCTATTCCAATTATGAACCAGAGCGCGTAGAGCTCCGCAATGTTCGAGATGAAGGCTGCCGCGACCAGGGACACGCTGAATATCAGCACGGCAAGCATCAGCATGGGCCTTCTCCCAAGCCTGTCTGACTGCCTTCCCAGTACCACTCCCCCCCCTATTGCCCCCCCTCCTATGAAGTCCAGAGGCACAGATACTAGGACACCAGAGACCGATGTGTGCAGGGCCTGCGAGAGCTGGTTGACTACCATTGATATTGAGAAGGCAGCAAAAGCTGAGAGCATGAAGGTGATGAGGATGGATGGCACGTTCCTGGCAGCTATCCTGTCCATGCTTATGTTATGCCAATGAACTTTCTAAAGATTCACCCCCCCCAGCCAGGTCTCCCTTTCTGCTGTTCCAGCTGCGCTCACCATTTGGATCATTGCACACAGCCTAGAGGCACGTGGCTGGGCATGTGTGCCCGCAGGCAATACAGTGGCTATTCAGTGTAGCTGTCACCGTGCACCCACCTGTTCACACTGCCCACCTCCTTCTTCCATATGGGTATGTTTCTCTTGATCTCTTCTATGCAGTATTCTGCAGCCATGAAGGCCATCCTCCTGTGGGGGGGTGCACTCACACGGATCAAAACCGAGGCCTCGGATACACGCACGCTTCCTACCCTGTGTATGATTGTCACTGTGGACACATGGAAAGTCTCCCTGACCCTCTCCTCCAGTTCACTGAGCATCCTCTCCGCCATTTCCCTGTACGCTTCGTACTCAAGGTGGTCTATCCTCGCATCGCCTTCAACCCCCCCTGACGACACCCCTGAACTCCACGACGGCCCCCATCAGAGTCTGGCACCTCTCGACCCAGCTGGATGTCCTCAATCCTGTCAGTAGTTATCAGGATCACGCATGCGTATGGGTATGGCATAGATAAACGGTTCCCGACCAAGTTTTTAATGGTGCGCACAGATTACGCCCTGTGTCCCGCCGCTACAGGTTCGCAGGCACGTTCATGCAGTCGTTCAGCTCCATGGGCCCCCCCATGCTGAACTTCGCCGGCCTCTACCCCCCCCTCATAATAGGTGCATCCGGCTACTACGCACCCTTCGTGGCCCTGCTTGCCACTGTCGCTTCCCTCCTCACGGTATATGCCCCCCCGTACGTCCTTTCGAAGAGATATGTGACGAACGGTGGCTACTACAGTTACTCAGGGATAGCGTTCGGGGGGCAGGTCTGGAAAGTTCGTTGCGATGCTCTACTACGCCTACGGGCTCCTCGTGATACCTGACATAGCCTGCTTCATTGCGGTTATGGTGGAGGGCCTCACAGCCAACAGGCTCATTGCGTACATTGCGCCCCCCCTGGCCTTCAGCATATTCGTGATCCTTCTGGTATACGGAAGCAACAGGACCGCGGTCCTCCTCATAACATTCCTGGGCATGGCGGAGGCCGTGTTCATATTCGTCCTTGACACCTCCATGTTCTCCAGCCCGCCTGCTGGGCACGCTCTGATGGCGAGTAGCTTCGCAGGCACCATATTTGCACTCCTCGCCTTCTCAGGATCCGGCTCATCCATATTCGTCTCCGAGGACTCTGAAAAGCCAGGCAAGTACGTGCCCTACTCCATTGTGTCCACAGTCCTCCTGGGAGGGGGCCATGATGGCCTACTCCTTCCTGGCAGACTTCAGGTTCCTGGGCCGGAGCCTCCCTGCATACACACAGGACCCTTTCTACCTGTTCTCCTACCTCAACGGTACCCCGCTGCACCTCCTCGCCTTTCCCTTCATCATCTTCTCCTTCACGAGCGCGACCATGCTCACCGTCGCGTACGGCAACGCATGAGGAGGGCGGTGGATTCCATGAGGACGGACGGGGTCCTGAAGCAGGGTGAGTGGAGGCTCGCCTTCCCCCCCGTGGTGCCCCTTGCAGTCTCCGTGCTGGCAGAATATGCACTCACCTCCGCTTCGGGTTTTACGGCACCTTTGAGGTCCTGGCAACCGTGGTTGCTGTGTGCTTTGCGGAGGTCCATATATTTTCAAACGCCGCTCTAGTGAAGCTCAGCAGGAGGAGGGCGCTTGATGCAGCTGTAGCCCTGGCATCTACATCTGTCCTCCTTTACATAATATTTGAGAACTTTGCGGGCCCTGGACTGCCCACTGCGGTGTCGATTGCAGTCTTCGCCCTCGTGAACCTGACTGCCCTGATGTTCACCGGGACAGCGAGGAGGTGCGAGTTCCACACACTCCGTGTGCTGATCAGGCTCAGAAGGATTCCGGTGCCTGAACCACCCTGGGGTCCTCGTAGGGCTTCCAGTAAGGCTCCCTGGAGAGGGCGGCCCTTATGAATAGCCTTCTGAGCGCGTCCGTGTCCCCCCCTTCTCAAGGGCCTCCTTTATGTCAATGTGGTTATCGTCCCTCATGAGGCAGGGCTTCAGCTCACCGGTGGATGTGACCCTTATGCGGGTGCAGTGGTTGCAGAACTCCGAGTTGCGCATTGGCTTCACAAACTCCACCCACAGGTCCTTTCCGTTGACCTCTACCAAGTATTCAGGTCTCCTGTGAAGCGAGTTGTGTTCAACTGCCCTGGCCCTTGAGGCTATCTCCCTCTCTATCGGCTCCAGTGCACATGGTACTTCTGGAACTCCTCCGAGTGCATCCTCTCCCTGGTCGTCTCATACTCTATGAGTTGGAGAGTGACGCCCTCCTCCGCACAGAACTCCATCATGGCAGGGATCTGGTGCACATTTATTCCATTCAGCACGACGAAGTTGACCTTTATCGGGCCCAGGCCCGCCTCCTTCGCAGCCCTTATCCCTTCCTTAACCCGGCCCAGGAAGTTTGTTCCGGTGATGATCCTGAAGCCCTCCTCCTCGGTAGATGCATGGATATGTTGACCCTGTCCAGGCCAGCCTCCCTGAGCTGTCTGGCCAGCCTTGGGAGCATGACGCCGTTTGTAGTCATCGATATGTTACCGCTAATGTGCTTCCTAGTCCTCCTCACAATGTCCACTATATCCCTTCTCAGGTAGGCTCACCGCCGGTGAACTTCACCTTGTTGACCCCCCCGAAGCTGCTGGCAACCTCCACTATCCTCTCTATACCCTCCGCATCCAGCTGCGCGGCGTGCACCCCCCTGTCCCTTCCATGTGGCAGAAGAAACAGTGGAAGTTGCACACCGTATTGACCTGGATGCGCATGCTCAGCACGGGGCGGCCGTAGCGATCAAATATCATCCTGCTCGAATCATTGCTTACTGGTAATTAACCTTTCCCGGCGCCAATATTTGCGTCTTCAGAGTATTAGGTCTGGCCTTTCTGAAGATATGGCCCTTGCCCTGAGGTAGTCCTCTGGTGTGTTCACGTTGAAGAGTGCCAGCGGTGAGAGTGATGAGGCACTGACCTGCCTGTACCTGCACCCGACAATGTAATCTGAGAGCCTCCTCACTTTCAATGCACATGGCCTGTAGAGCGTGAACATCGGCTCCGGGCCCACGGGTGTTGTCGGTGACGCCCCCTGTGCTTGGCCCGCCCTCAGGATAGTTGCAATATCTTCTCTCAGGAAGAAGGGCATGTCTCCCCCCCCTATGAGCATGAAGCCATCGCTGTATTCCTCCATCAGGCGGGACACCAGATCCAGGATGTTTTCGCTCCTGTCCTTCTCGTACGGGACGCTGACCTCGTATTTCGAGAGCACAACACAGTCCATCAAGTCTGAAACCTTCCTGTACACTATCTCCACAATGGGCCGTCCCCTGAGCGGCAGCATGTGCTTGCCAGGCAGGCGTGAGGACCACTTCACAGGTATCACTGCTATCAATGCATGCTGGTATGCCTGGACGGTTATCAACCGTGCCGGTCGATACCATCCATGAACTGACCGGCCCAGAGGACCTGGCGCCTCAACATCATGCGGACGGCTGCTCCTCCCGGCCTATCCGGCCCTACCACCTACCGGAAGTGGGAGTGTCCGGCAACTGTTTACTGCGCACAGGCACTGAAGGCAGAGCTTGGGTGGGGGGGCCCATATCCATTACGTACCATGTGGCTATCCCCTATCTTCAGTGGATGTGACAACTCGCCCGCATTGTGGCCTCCCAGGCACGCAATCACATGAGGGGGGGAGCCTGCCCCCTCTTAAACCAGGTTTGTTAAACTTTTTATCTACATGTGCCATTATGTGGGGGGGAGTCACTGGCAAGGTGCTTCATCCCAAGAGTGATCAGGTATGGCGAATACTGTAGCTGTTGTTGCGGATACGAAGACAGGTAAGACCTACAAGATAGAGGTGCCACAGGAGAGCCTCAATGCGCTAACGGGTAGGAAGATAGGAGACGAGGTGGATGGCATATTCCTCAATCTGCCCGGATACAAGTTAACAATAACTGGGGGCAGTTCCGTTGATGGTTTCCCGATGAAGAAGGACCTGCCCATACAGGGCAAGAAGAGAATACTGGTGAAGTACTCCAGTGGGAAGAGGGGGCAAGAGGGGGCCTCAGGAAGAGGGTTACCTTCAGGGGGGGATCCATAGTGGGCCCGGACATAACCCAGCTGAACATGAAGATAACACAGTACGGCCCGTCGCCCATAGGTCAGGGTACAGAGGAGAAGAAGGAATAGAGGCATGTTGAAGAACGAGGTTATACCCCCCCAGCCATCGGTCAACATAGGCATGGTAGGCCATGTTGACCACGGGAAGAGCACCCTTACCAAGGCCCTCACGGGAATTAAGACCGATGTGCACTCAGAGGAGATAAAGAGGGGCATATCCATCAAGCTGGGTTACGCTGACACCCCCCCATATACAGGTGCTACGACGCACAGGGCAACGAATACTACACCAGGGAGCCCAAGGATGCAAGCTGTGAGCTCTCAAGGGTTGTATCCTTTGTGGACGCGCCCGGCCATGAAACACTCATGGCTACGATGCTATCCGGCTCCGCCATAATGAACGGTGCCCTGCTAGTGATAGCCGCGAACGAGAAGTGCCCGCAGCCACAGACCAGGGAACACCTCACGGCCCTTGAGATAATGGGCATCAAGAACATAATAGTGGTGCAGAATAAGATAGACCTGGTCACAAGGGAGAGGGCGCTCGAGAGCTACAGGGAGATACAGAAGTTCCTGAAGGGGGGGAGCATTGCAGAGGGGGGGGCTCCAATAATACCCGTGAGCGCTTACCACACCACGAACATAGACATCCTTCTTAAGGCCATTGAAACAAAGATACCGACGCCCAAGTTCAATCAGGAGAGCCCACCCAAGATGTTTGTTGCACGTTCCTTCGATATAAACAAGCCTGGCACACCACCTGACAGGCTTAGGGGCGGCGTGCTGGGCGGCTCGCTGGTCGAGGGAGAACTCCAAGTTGGCCAGGAGATAGAGATAGTACCGGGAATACTGACAGGCAAGGGCAACCGGCAGACGTGGGAAAACGTTGTGACGGAGATAGCCAGCCTGATGGCTGGCAGGAACTCTTATGACAGGATAAGGCCAGGAGGGCTCGCGGCCGTCGGCACCTACCTTGACCCGTTCCTCACCAAGGGCGATTCATTCACTGGCAGGATCATAGGTGCTGTGGGAAAGGTGCCACCTATAGTTTTCAACATGACCATAGAGACGCACCTCCTCAAGAGAGTGGTCGGCTTCCAGGAGGAACTGAAGGTCGAGCCCATAAAGAGCAAGGAGAACCTCATGCTCACCGTCGGGACCTCAAACACCGTGGGCACTGTAACTTCAGCCAGGGACACAACAGCGGAGATATCGCTCAAGTACCCTGTGGCCGCCACCGTTGGCGAGAGGGTAGCCATAGGCAGGAGGATATCCAACAGGTGGCGCCTGATAGGCTACGGGAACATCCTCTCCATAGCGTAGCTGCAAGCGTCCGAGAGGGGGCACCCTGTGCATACAGGCTCCTTCCTGCAGTGTTCCTTTGCAAGCTCCACTATGCACGCGTGGTAGTTCTTGAGCTCATCCACTGTCCACTCCCTTTCCCCCCCCAAGACCATGTCCTCCAAGGCCCTGGTGTTCCTGGAGAAGTCGCCCAGGCCGAGCCTTGAAAAGACCCTGAGCGTGTACTTATCCACTACGAACCTCCTGAAGTTCAGGGCGTAGAGCATTATGGAGGTGAGCGTCTCCCTGCCAACCCCCCCACTGATGGAGGAGAGCACTCTCTCCGCCCTCTCCTCATCGCCCGAAAGGGCCATAAGGCCACCTGCACTGCAAACGGCTTTCGAAAATGAAATGAGGCGTGCACTCTTCTGCCTGTAGAAGCCACTCGGCCTTATGAGAGCGGAGAGCTCCTCGGCTCCCGTTACTGCTATGCGTCCAGCCTGTCCAGGCCAGCGGAAATGAGGTTTTGCATGGCCCTCTCCACGTTCTTCCAGGAGGTGTTCTGCGTCAGTATGGCCCCTATGGCCACCTGGTCCGGCGTTTCGGCTGGCCACCAGTGCAGGTCACCGTAGGCATGCAGGAGCCTTCTGTATACCTCTGCAAAGGAACCGGGCGCAAGCCGCATGACGAATATCGTCATACAGTTTTAGCAATTAAAAGATGCGAGACGCATCCTGAAAATGTTATAAGTCTAGTAAACATATGGAAGCAATGAGCGAGTTCGACGCCATTGTCGTCGGTGCAGGGCCAGCCGGGACATCTGCCGCGATCAAGATGGCTTCTTCGGGCATGAACGTGCTCCTGGTGGAGAGGGCAGACCCTCCAGGCACCAAGAACGTCTCCGGCGGAGTGCTCTGGGGGGGCAACGACCTTGAGAAAATAATACCGGGCTGGGAGAAACAGGCCCCCTACGAAAGGGTGGTCGAATCCAAGGCCGTGGGTTTCCTGACCAGGGATTCCCTTATAAACATAGACTTCAGGTCAAGGAGACTGGCCGAGAAAGCCACCGGCCACATAGTGCTCAGGGCCAGGCTGGACCAGTGGCTGGCTAGGAAGGCCAGGGAAGCCGGCGCGATGGTCATTTCTGGGGTCACTGTGGAGAGGGTTGCCGTCCAGGACGGTGTGGTGAAGGGAGTCGAACAGGGCGGTGACCTTATAACCTCCGATGTCGTCATACTCGCTGAGGGTGCAACCCCCCCAGGGTAGCGATAGACTCTGGACTGAGGCCCCCCCGCTCAGGATGAGGACGTGGCCATAGGAGTGAAGGAGATTATCAAGCTGGGAGAGGAGAAGATAAACGAGAGGTTCAACCTCAGGGGGGGCAAGTCTGGATTTGCCGGAGAGTATGTGCTTGGCTTCCTGCCTGAGGGTGTGAAGGCCGGCGGCTTCCTCTACACCAACAAGGACACGGTTTCGCTCGGCGTGGTTGTATCCATGAAGGACCTGAGGAAGAACGGCTCCACATATTCCTTTGACATAATTGAGGAGTTCGCGGAGCACCCCTACATAGCGCCCATGATAGAGGGTGGCAAGGTTGAGGAGTACAGTGCACACCTCGTCCAGGAGGGAGGCATACAGGGTGTGCCCAAGCTCTACGGCAACGGGTACATGATAGCTGGCGATGCAGCTGGCTTCTCCTTCAGCAACGGCCTAGTCCTCCAGGGCATGAACTATGCCATAGCGTCCGGCATTGCCGCGGCCGAGACCGCCATTGAGGCAAAGTCGAAGAACAACTTCTCAGAGGAGGCACTGGCAGCCTACAGGGAGAGGCTGATGAACTCCTTCGTGCTACGTGACCTCTTGGACTTTAGGGGGGATACAGGGCGTCACCTGGAGCGACACTGTGCACAGGGTCATTCCCAGGGTCATGGAAGGAGTGTTCGAGCAGCTCTTCACAGAGGACAGCCAGCCGAAGAAGCACATATCCAGGATCGTCATGGATGCCCTGAGCAGGAGCGGGATGAAGACCTCTGACGCGATTATCGAGGGATACCGCATGATGAGGAGGATGTGAGCATGAAAATTGAAGACAGGCTTGCGCTTCTGAACTACAAGACAGACAAGAGCTACGCACACATTACGATAAAGCCAGACATATGCGAGACATGTCCGGACCACTTCTGCACCTTTGCCTGCCCGGCCAGGTGTTACACTCTCATAGACGGGAAGATCAACTTCAAGTACGAGGACTGCGTGGAATGCGGCACATGCTCGGTGGCGTGCAGCCACGGGAGCGTGACATGGACAAACACCAGGGGGGGAGGAAGGGGGGGAGTGAAGTACAAGTATGGCTGAACCCCTGGGCTAAACGGATACCATACATTTTCCTCTACCCCAGTACTGGCTATTCAGGCCTGACTTTTCTCACACACAGGTTGGATCTGGACTGAATCTGCATAAGGCCTGGGGGGCACCTGATGGTCACGCCGGCTCTACGGTCAGCTTAATGTGGCACCTGGCATTAGGTGGACGGGACCGGAATGTAAGCGCACCTAACCAGTGCAGTTTACACTGAAATGAGGGGGTCACAGGGTCTGCTCCAGATTCCTCTCCCTTATTTCCTCCTTGAGCCTCGAGATGAATTCGGAAAGACCGTAGCTGTTCTGCTGGTCCTTCCTGTTCCTGACCGTCACGCTCCCGGATGACCTCTCCCTCTCACCGACCACTACAATGTATGCCGGGCGCTTCTGCCGGATCATCCTGATCTTCTTGGCAACAGTCTCTGGAGAGGTGTCCAGCTCAACCCTGATGCCCTCTCTCGAGAGTGCCCTGGAGACCTCAGCGGCATAGTCATCGTAGGAGTTGCTAACCGGAGTAATGTAGACCTGGATCGGGGGGGACAGCCATGTGGGCAGCTTGCCTGCAAAGTTCTCAAGCAGGAGCGCCATGAAGCGCTCGTAGCTGCCGTATATGGCCCTGTGTATCATCACCACGCGCTCCTTGCTGCCACCGCTCCCCACATACGTGAGGTCGAAGTTGATGGGCATGAAGAAGTCGAGCTGCACCGTTGAGAACTGCCAGTACCTCCCCAGGGCATCCTTCACATGCACATCGATCTTCGGGCCATAGAATGCAGCCTCTCCCGGATACTCCTTGTACTGGATGTTCAGGGACTCCAGAGCCTTCCTGAGCTGTTCCGTGGCCTCATCCCATGCCGAGAAGTCAGGCTCTATTTCCCTGGAACCGCATACCGGGCAGGCAAGTTCACCCTGTAGTGAGGCCGCGCGTATTTCAGAGACAGAAGAGCAGGAGTGGCACCTGTAGGAGAGGAGGTAGTTCTCAGGGTGCTCCCTGTCTATGACGCTCAGGTCAAACTTCATGTCAGTTATGCCGAGTATTTCCCTGAACGTCCTGGTTATCATCCTGAGTATGGAAATTACCTCTTCCTGTATCTGGTCCTTCCTCAGGAACGCGTGGCCGTCATCTATGGTGAACATCCTGGGCCTGGTGAGGCCACCGACCTCGCCTGACTTCTCGTACCTGTAAACAGTGCCCGCCTCACACAGCTTCACAGGCATCTCCCTGAAACTGTACATCCTCCTCTCGAAGATTGTTATGTGGCCGGGACAGTTCATTGGCTTAACGCCGTAGCCGTCGCCGTCCTCAAGCTGGAACACGTACATGTTTGGCCTGTACTTGGCGTAGTGCCCGGACTGCTTCCATATGGTGTCCCTGAATATGTGCGGCGTCGAGACCTCCAGCCAGCCGTTCTCCCTGTTGAGATCCCTCATGTACTGGATGAGCTCGTTCCTTATCGCCGCGCCGTATGGGGTGTAGAGTGGGAAGCCTGGGGGGGCCCTCTCGGAATTGAATACGAAAAGGTCCATCTCCTCCCCCCCTATCCTCCTGTGGTCCCTCCTGAGGGCCTCCTCCCTGTTCTTCAGGTACTGCTTGAGGGACTTCTCATCCGGGAACGCGGTGCCGTAGATCCTTATGAGCCTCTCCCTCGAAGGGTCACCCAGGTAGTTGGTGCTGGCAACCGAGAGCAGCTTCACATGCTTCAGGTAGCCGGTGCTGGGCACATGCGGTCCCTGGCAGAAGTCCACGAACTCGCCCTGCCTGTAAACCGTAGACTGGCCGCCCTCCGGCACATTGGCCCTGATCTTGTCCAGCTTAAACCTATTACAGGAAAAGATGCTGAGAAGCTCCTGGCGGCTGTGCACCTCCCTCACTATAGGAATGTCCCTGGATGCTATCTCGCGCATCCTCTCCTCTATCCTCTCAAGGTCCTGCGAGCTTATCGGATCCATGAATATGTCATAGTAAAAGCCATCTTCAGTAACAGGGCCTGCGTTTGGAAGCGCTCCAGGGTACAGTTCAGTGACCGCCTGGGCCAGCAGGTGGGCAGCAGAATGCCTCAGGATCCTGATGCCCTCCTCACTGTCCTGGGTGACAACCTGTGCCTCAACTTCCCTTTCCGGTGATAGCCTGAGGTCGTAGATCTTTCCCTCAGCCATAACTGCCACTGCTCTGCCTTTCACATCCCGTGGTATCTGTTCCATGTAGTTCTTTCCTGGCCTGGCTGTGAAGACAAGGGAATTCGTCATATGCGCAGTGAAATCCTTCAGGTATATAACAGGCTACGTTTGCCCGAATTTTACCGGCGAGATCTCCGCTATGGAGGGCAGCAGGGAACGGAGCTTCTCTATGTCCAGGTATGGTGGCCTGTCCGAATCCAGGGGGGGCGGTATCTCATTCCTTATCAGCCTGTAGGCTTATCCGTCAGGCTTGACGGCTTACCCCCCCTGGAGAACTCCAGTGCCTGTGCCGCCAGGAGCAGCTCTATGGCCAGGATGTTGCCGAGGTTGTCCACGATCTGCGAGAGCTTGATGGCACCGTTCATGCCCATGCTCACATGATCTTCCTGGTTTGCAGATGTCGGTATGCTCCCGGTGCTCGATGGGTGGCTCAGCACCATGTTCATGTTAGTCAGCGCGGCGGCAACATACTGCGGTATCATGTAGCCGGAGTTGAGGCCGTGTTTCTCCACGAGGAATGGAGGGAGGCCACTCAGGTTCGAGTCCACCATTCTGGAGACCCTCCTCTCCACCATTGAGCCCATGGAGGTGAGCGCTATGGATAGGAAGTCGCAGGCCAGGGCCACAGGCTGGCCGTGGAAGTTCCCTGAGGATATCACCTCCGAACCGTTGAAGAGTGGGTTGTCAGTTGCAGAGTTCATCTCCCTCTCCACCACCGACCTGACATAGTCCATGGCGTCGAGTGTGGCACCGTATACCTGGGGGGGTATGCACCTCAGCGTGTAAGCGTCCTGCACCCTCTGTGATGAGTTCATTATCTCGCTGTCCTCAGTCGCACTGTAGATGGCCTCCCCCTATCATCACCTGGCCCGGGTGGGGGGGCCTGGAGCAACTGCCCATGGAGTGAACGCCTTCCTCGTTGCCCCGAGGGCGTCCAGCGACATGATGGAGGATACGACCGCTGCCTGCATCAGTTCGTAGGCCCTTGAAAGCTCGTAGGCAAGTATACCTGTTATGCAGGATGTGCCGTTGATGAAAGCCACAGCTTCCTTTGCGCCGAACCGGTACGGCTCAAGGCCTACGGATCTCAGGACTTCTGATGATCTCACCCTCTTTCCGTCCAAAATGAACTCGCCCTCGCCCATCATGGCGAGGCCAATGTGGGCCAGTGGCGCAAGGTCACCGCTGGCTCCCACAGACCCAAGAGACGGCACGTAAGGCGTCAGGCCCCCCCTGTTGATCATTTCGCATGTGAGGTCAAGCAGGCTGGATCAACCGCGGAATAACCCACGGCCAGGGAGTTTGCCCTCACAAGCATGATCGACCTCACATGCTCAGGGCTAAGTGGATTGCCCACACCTGATGAGTGGCTCCTCAGGAGGTTAGCCTGCAGCTCCGATGCATCCGATGCGCTCACCGTGTCGTTCAGGAGGCTACCGAAACCTGTATTCACACCGTAGACCCTGAGACCCAAGGAGATGAGGTTCATGAACCTATGCCTGCTGGCACCCAATGAATCCCTCGTATGCCCCCCCGGTATGCGCACCTTAGCCCTGTTCTCAGCCACCACCCTTACCTTGAATATGTTCAGCGTCCTGCCGTCGATCTCCACATCCATGCTGGGGGATAAGCTTCGGGAAAACAAAAATTTAGGCAGGTACTCCCATCAGCGGGCCTTGTTGCCCCCCCTCCATCCCCCCCTTCCATGGCGACCTCCTCTGCCCTCCTCATGGCCCTTTTTCTTCCGAGCACGCCTATGATGGCGGGAACCACGAAGGCCAGCAAGAACCCCCCCCGATGACACTCACATAGTAAGGTATGGGCAAGTAGAGGTTGAGCAACCCTCCGAGCAGCATGAGCCCGAAAATGGATACCAGTATCGAAGCTGCCCTGAGACCAGGCTGAGCCTGTAATAGGCCCTCCTCCTGGAGTAGGGCGAATATGTTGTCACAGCCTGTGCAACCGCAGGCCTGGAATACGGGGCGAGCATGCCAAGGCAGACCAGTGCCACATCTGGATTCAGATCTGATGTTGCGCTTATGGAATCCTGAGACCTTTCGACCACCACAGCCTCCATACCCATGCTCATAATAACGAGTCTGTTTTCAGAGCCGTTGACAAAGTGCACGAGTGCCCTTCTGCTCTCCGGCTCGTACACTTGGCCCTCATACACGATTCGGAGACCGCGCTCCTCGTACCCCCCCACAGGCACGCCTGACCTGAGTATCTCGAACCTCCCGCTGCTGCGCCTCTGCATCTCTATGGTGGTGCTGCCAGCTGTCACCTTTACCGATCTGGTCCTGATGCCATCGTTCTCCCTCTCGTAGGAACCAACAGGTCCGGGCCCCCCCTGAGAACCTGATTACCCTTCACGGTGTAGGTCGTCAACTCCAGATGTCCCCCTCATCGCACTTTATTCTGGCAGAGGCTGAGTCCACCTCAGGCACATCCTTAAGTGCATCTGACGTAGGCACAGTTAGGTTATAAAACTTGTTGCCGTCCGGTCACTGTCGCCAATACCAAAGGGAATCGCCTGGTTGCAATGCCCCCTCCAATGCAGATCGGTGCCCTGAGTTCATCCATACTGGGTGCAGGCGCAGGAGGATATGGTAAAAGCACCCCTCACCGTGAGCCGTTTGCGAGAAGGAACAGGAGGAGAGAACATCATCAAGAGAACCCACTATGCAGGTGCCGGGATTTGAACCCGGGTCGAAAGCTTGGAAGGCTCTCGTGCTAGACCAGTCTACACTACACCTGCAGGTAACTGGGAAATGTTGAGAGTGTATTTTTACTTTTCAGAAGGAGAGGTAGAACGTATCGCTCCCTACAATGCCGTTGCTGCCCACTGCGCGCACCGTCACCACGTCTACCTGGCCCACAGTTCCAGAGAGGTTAAAGTACACCCAGGGCTGCGTATATGTGCTGCTAACAGTATTCACCTGAGAAGGGTTCCCCCCCTCTATATAGTATGAGACCGAGACGGAGCTTATGGGCTTTACATAGTACACGTACATCCTTAAGTCTACGCTCTGTGTGTCCACGGAATAGTGGTTGGATGACGTTGCAGTGAGGTTCACGAACTTGCCACTCTCCATCTCCTGCAGGGTGCTCACCTGAGGGCCCGATACCAGGTGCAGGGGGGGCGGGTTCAGGAAGATTATCCAGAACACTAGCCATGTCAACACGAGCTCGGCGCCCATGAAGAACCTGTGTGAAGCACGCTTCGGGAACCTTATTCCGAGTGAGGTGATGAGCTGCTTCAGGAAGAGTAGGATCAGGAACATTATGATGATTGACAGGTACCAGTAGCCCTGCAGCATCAGGAAGCCTGAAAGGAAACCAAGGGGTACGCCCAGTATGAACACGACTATGATGGATTTGGCGCGTTCCCTCTCATCCCTGAGGAACTGCAGCTCGTCAAACTTCGGTTCCTCAAAGATGGGCGTACTGTCCTTCGGCCTTGCATGGTGGGGGACTGATTGTCAGACGATTAATGAACTTAACGCATCCGGTGGAGAATTTGCTAGAACGACGCCCGAAGCAACGAGTATTCCGGAAGCGCCCAGGTCAATCGATTTCTCGACATCTCCCCTGCTCTTTATGCCGGCCCCAACCAGGAGGCTCTTCCCTGAGGCCCTGGCTATCTCCACTGCCTGCCTTATTACCTCAGGCCTCGCGGTGGACACTGAAATGTTCCCGCCGATGAGTTCAGGGGGGGGCTCGTAGGCAATATACCTGCAGTTCAGGGAACTGAACCTGCGAACCTCTTCCGCATCCCTGGCGCAAAGGACCACGTCGAAAGATAGTGATGCGGCCCTCTGGACAACGGACGCGATCCTCTCGTCTGACACCCTCCTCTCCGAATGGTTCAGCAGCGTGCCGCTTATGCCGTATTCCATTGCGACGTCCATGGAGACGCTGCCTGTGTATGCGCCAAATCCGCTGGGGGGGTCTATGTCCTGCGCGAAGAACCTGAAACCGTCCATGGCATGTGCGTCTGGGAAGTTCACATGGGGTATCGCGAAGACAACGTTTTCCACATGCCTGAACCTGCCCATGGATTCCATGAAACTTCGGAAACTGCGGCCCACAGCGTTCCTGTAATGCTTGAGGTTTACAATGTAGAGTGTGTCTGCCATTGCCCTCGATTATCTAAAGGTAAAATAAATTGGTTATTTCAGTAGACTGATTATTTCAGGCCTGGCCTGGCTTTATTAGTATGAGGCCCAGACCGGTGGCCTTGTCCTGGGAGCTTATCAGTATTATCCGCACAACATATGGCGTGTCAGGCTTCATCATCCCGTATGCGCTCTCATTTATGTAGAGCCTGTGTGATACCTTTATGCCTGTGCCGTTGGCGTTGCTGATCGTTATGTAGTTGTACGGGTACTCGGTCTTATTGAAGTATGTGAGGTTTACCCAGCTGGTGCTGGTGTTGTTCAGTGGGGGATATATCATAAACATAGACCGTTGGTGCCGTGCTGTTCATGGTGAAGTTGAGCCATATGTACTGCATTCCTGGTAGCACGTAGTAAACCGGAAGCTCAGTGGTGCTGTTTACCTTGTACACCGAATCAGGCGTGAGTTCAGGGGTTATTGAAAGGACCCCCCCGGATGAGGATATCGATATGCTCGTGGAAGATGACGCTTCCTTGGCAACGGTGTATGTGAGGCCACCGAAGATCAGGATTGCCACCACAGCTATGACCACAGATACCTTCGGTGAAATCATAGGGGGGCAATTTCCTTATGTTATAAAGAATTTTCTTACAATTAATTAGTAAACGATTTTGTAATTAACTTTTTATATCGGTAAACGATTAGCCCCCCCTATGGTTCAGTACAAGTGGGTGGCGCTGTCAAACACCACGATAGGGGTGCTGATGGCCTCCATCAATGGAACCATAATGCTGATCTCCTTACCTGCAATATTCAGAGGTATAAATCTTAATCCGTTCCTGCCATCTTCGTTCCAGTACCTCCTCTGGATACTCATGGGATACATGGTGGTCACCGCGGTTCTCCTTGTCACCGTTGGGAGGCTCTCCGACATATACGGAAGGGTGAGGCTATTCAACTTCGGTTTCCTTATATTCACGATAGGCTCGATACTGCTCTTCCTGACGCCCTCGAAGGGCGATAAGGGTGCCCTCGAGCTGATAGTCTTCAGGATGATACAGGCCATTGGCGGCTCGTTTCTGTTCGCCAACTCAGCTGCTATAATCACCGACGCTTTCCCAGCCACAGAGCGCGGGAAGGCCATGGGAATAAACCAGATCGCTGGCCTTGCCGGTTCCCTTGTGGGACTGATACTCGGCGGCATCCTCTCGACCATCAACTGGAGGTATGTTTTCCTGGTGAGCGTGCCCGTGGGCATCCTGGGCACCGTATGGTCATACCTCAAGCTGAAGGACACCTCCGTGAGGGACAGGAACCAGAAGATCGACTATGCAGGCAACGCTGTCTTCGCCGGGGGGGGCCTCACGCTCATCCTTATAGGCATAACCTACGGCCTCATGCCGTACAAGGGATCGAGCATGGGCTGGGGGGGCGACCCGATGGTCATAGCGACAATTGCCGTTGGCGCTGCACTCCTGGTTGCCTTCCCGTTCGTGGAGACACGCGTTGAGCAGCCAATGTTCAACATGAAGCTCTTCCGCTTCAGGCCATTCTCCTTCGGTGCCTTTGCAGGCCTGCTGCAGTCCATGGGTATGGGCGGTGCCATGTTCATGATAATCATACTGATGCAGGGCATATGGCTCCCGCTCCACGGCTACTCCTACTCCTCTGTGCCCTTCTGGGCAGGCATTTACACCCTACCTATGATGGTGGGCTTCGTTGCCCTTGGCCCCGTCAGCGGTGCCCTCTCAGACAGGATGGGCGCAAGGCTCCTCACAACACTCGGCATGTCTGTCGCGGCAGCTGCTTTCCTGATACTCACAATATTCCCGTACAACTTCAATTACATCCCGTTCGCGCTCACCCTCTTCATGATGGGCGCCGGAATGGGCATGTTCGCAGCGCCGAACATAACCGCAGTGATGAACTCGCTCCCGCCGCACTACAGGGGGGGCACAGGCTCTGGCATGAGGACGACGATGCAGAACACTGGCCAGACCTCAAGCATGGGCATCTTCTTCACCATAGTCCTCGTGACACTGAGCGCGCTCCTGCCCACATACTTCAACGCTGGCCTGCAGTCCGCTGGTGCGGCAATCCTGATACCTGTGTTCGACAAGATACCCCCCCCAACCTCTGCCCTCTTCTCTGCGTTCCTGGGTTACAACCCCCCCGTTGGCACCATCCTCTCGCTACTGCCTTCCAGCTTCTCATCGTACATAAGCCCGGCAACCTATGCGATACTCACAGGCAAGACATGGTTCCCACTCACCCTGGCACCCGCATTCATGAAGGCCCTGCACACCTCGTTCTACGCCGGAGCAGGGATACTGGCAGTTGCGGCAGTGCTCTCTGCCCTCCGCGGAAGGCGCTATGTCTACGGAGAGGAGGAGAGGCCTGGCGCAGAGGGGAAGCCGGTGTCCCAGGGTAAGCCGGGTGCTGTGAGCAGTGTGCTGGCCGAGAAGGAGAAGACACAGCAGGTGGGAAAGAGATGATCAGGGGGGGCGAGGACGAGCAGCTCATTGACCTCTGGCACACCTTCATACGTGTGTTCACAGAGGGTAAGAGGAAGATGGAGGAGGCCTTCGCAAGGGCCTCCATAAAGCCCGTGGAGGTCCGGATACTCTACATCCTAAGGGAGGAAAAGGAGTGCTCACTGAACAGGATAGCGGAGCTCTCCAACATGAGCCCGGCATGGATAACAGACACCATAGACACGCTTGAGGAGAAAGGGCTGATCACGAAGGTCAGGAACAGGAACGACAGGAGGTTCGTGAACGTCACCCTCACAGAGGAGGGCCAATCGAAGCTCGCTGAGTGTGAGAAGATATACATCCGTTTCCTGCGTGAGGCCCTCGACGGGCTCACCGAAGAAGAAATAGATGAGTTCAGGAAAATACTGGAAAAAGTTGAGAGATCCTTCTGAGCCGATGTTGCGGCCCTTCATTCTAACCTGGAGAGGATCTTCTTCATCATCTCCGTGAGGTCCTCAATATCCTTCTTCCTGTCCTTCAGGCTGTCCCCCCCCAGGTCCATGAGAAACTCAAGGTCGCTCCTTATCTCAGAGATGACCTCCTCTGGCGAGTTCAGCTTCTTGAAGGGCCCGAAGGAGCCCATTATGGACCTCCTTGCGGCGAGCTCCGCCTGCCCCCCCTTCTCTGTCAGGGAATACCTCCCGTCACTGTTCTTCTGCAGCAGCCCGTCCTCCACCATAGAGGAGAGCATCGGGTAAATAGACCCAGGGCTCGGCCTCCACCAGCCCATTGTGGCTGTATCTATGGAGTTTATTATTTCAGCCCCCCCGTTCTTCGGCCCGCTCGATACCATGCTCAGGATCATGGTGCGCAGGCCCCCCCGAACATCCCGTGGTGCCTCATTCCCCTCCTCATTCCGTACATGCTTATCGGATCACGATATCTAAATTCGATATTAACTTTTCCAGTGACCGGGCTCCAGGTCGCAAATATTTATCCATGCAGAGCATAAGGCCCAAGGAAGTGTTTGTTTTGCAGGAGAGAGACGAATCGAGGGTGAAGTACGCTGTATCCCTTTACTCGGTGGGCAAGTTTGAGGAGGCGCTAAGGGAGATCAAGGCACTCCTTGAGAAGGATCCCTCGGACCCGTATTACAACGCCTTTGCAGCAGACTGCATGATACAGATAGGAAACTACCAGCAGGCGGAGAAGTTTGCAGGCATTGCGCAGTCCCTGGAGAAGGACAACCCGGATTACAGCGTCCTGTACGCCCTGGCCCTCTTCTACAATGGAAAGCCTGAAAAGGCCCTACAGGCCATAAATTCGGCAATAAGGAGAGGGGGGGAGAGTGCTGAGAGGAGCATAATTAAGAGCCAGATACTCCTGGCCCTAGGAAGGGAGGAGGATGCGGTCAAGGAGGCCAGGAAGGCAGTGTCGCTGGAGCCTTCGGAGGAGAGTAACCGCAACCTTGGCTCTGTCCTCAGGGAGGCGGGAATGGATGACGAGGCAGAGGAGGTCTACAGGAAGATCGCAGAGGATAACCCAAACGATGTTGAGGCCCTGAGGGCTATCTTCGAAATCAAAGAGGAGCAGGGAAAACTGAGGGAGGCGCTTGAGATAATTGACAGGTGCATAGAAATAGATCCCGAGGACTACACCCTGCTGCTGGACCGCTCTGACCTCTACATGGCACTGGATGACCCTGACATGGCCATGGAAGATGCGCTCCAGGCTTCCATGCTCTCAAGGGAGGCCCCCCCGGACGCGTTGCTGGCACTGGCCAGGATCGAGAGGGAGAGGGGGCTCCTGCAGGACGCTCTTAAACATGTGGAATCCGCAATGGAAGACTACGCCGAGGATCCAGAGGTCCACGCAGTAAGGGCAGAGATACTGAAGGCCATTGGCAGAACTGGTGAGGCGACCGAGGAGTGCATGGAAGCGGTCAGGCTTGGGGCCGAGAGCGATGTGAAGTACAGGGTCGGCCTCCTGCTTTACGAAATGAGGAAATACGAAGAGGCAGGCAAGATATTCTCCGAACTCGTGGATGACCCTGTGTATTCGGTATCCGCATCACTCTACAGTGAGAGGTGCCAGTGGAAGTCCCTGCATCAGAAGTCGTAGAGGTCCTTACCGGAGACCCTCTCAAGGGTCTTCCACTTCATTCGCACGATCTTCGATATGTCCCTGCCCTCCCTCATCGATTCCTTCAGGAACCTGATTGTCCTCGGATCTGATGGGTAGCCTGACCCGAAATCCCCCCCGTACTTCTCCGCGATTTCCCTAATGATGCGGTCCCTTGTGACCTTCGCCACTATGGATGCGGCTGAAACCGCAGGGATTCTTTCATCTGCTTTGTGTAGCGATATAACCCTCTTACCTGTTGCCCTTGAAATCAGCTCCCCCCCGGGCCTAGATTCAACGGTATCGAATGAGTCCATGTAAACGGTGTAGGGTGCAGCGGAGGCGAGCTCTGTGACGACCTCCATTTCTATCTCGTTTATCGTTGCCTTTTCCATGAGCCTGTTCAGGGCCTCTGCGTCTATGACCTTCACCCACCAATTGAAACCTTTCATGATCCTCTCAGATACCCTGTTCCTGAGGTCTGGGCTCAATTTCTTCGAGTCCCTGGCCCCTGTGGACCTTATTTCCCCTGCCCTCCGCATACCATGGCAACCACGAGAGGCCCTATGACAGGGCCACGGCCCGCCTCATCTATGCCGCACTGTAATTCCTCTATAAGATCCTCTTCCGTACACCCCTACCTCACTATGATGACTATTGCCGCGGCTATGATGATGGCACATACGATGTACAGGAACCAGGGTACCCTGGAGGCATAACCTGAGAATATGTCTATATCGTCAGCCTGTTCTCCCCCCCCACCCCCCCTCTTCACCCTTACGGGGAGTGCAGAGTGCTCAATGGGAGAGGCCCTGAAGTTCCTCAGGGCGGGGTGGATGACAAAAATGAGGCTCAGCATGGCAATTGTCAGCACAGCTATGGCCTGCTGTGGGCTGATTATGGCTATGATGAGCGCTGCCAGTGAAAGGGCCAGCACGATGAAGAATACCGCAAGCCCCGCTGCTGTTCTCATACAGGATCCCGGGAGTCCTCCTCTATTTGGTTTTCCCTCTCATATATCATTTTTATTTTTATCCTTTTCCTATGGATACCCACCAATGTGTACAGCATGTATTCCTTGACGTGAACTTTTCGATATATGATTATCGCAGGTAATAAGGGTATCAGTCACGATTTTAACCAGTAAATCCAACCCGTGGCTATGTGTGAAATCACCATTATTTGCGGAAGCGAGAGGACCTTTTCAACATGCACAGCGGCCCATGTGGAGTTAAGGGGGGGATCAGGCAACCCAGGGCGTGGAGGTAATGAGTGACAGGCTGAGGTGTGCGGTGCTGGGTGCCACTGGCCTGGTGGGCCAGAGGTTCTGCCAGCTCCTCTCAGGCCACCCCATGTTTGAGGAGCCTGACCTGTACGGGTCAGAGCGCTCCGAGAATGAGAGGCTCCGGGACAGGCTGAAGCTGGCTGACAGGCCGGTGTCAGGGGGGGACCTGCTTGAGAAGGAGATAAAGCGCCTTGACACCGATGTGGTGATAAGAGAGCACTACGATGCTGTCTTCAGCGCACTGCCTACAGAGGTTGCGGGCCAGGTCGAGAGCAGGCTCAGGAATGGCGGAGTTACAGTCTTCACCAATGCTTCGCCACACCGCATGGATCCCGATGTACCTCTCGTGGTGCCTGAGGTCAACCCGGAGCACCTGCGGCTTGCCAGTAACAGGGGGGGCTCGATAATAGCCAACGGAAACTGCAGCACCATAGGCCTTGTGCTGACGCTTGCCCCCTCTCGTCCGCTTCGGGATAGAGAGGGTGAGCGTGGTGACAATGCAGGCCCTCTCAGGCGCCGGCTACCCTGGTGTGCCATCCTTGATGCCCTCTCAAACATCGTGCCGTACATAAAGAATGAGGAGGAAAAGCTGAGGGCAGAGCCCAGGAAGATGCTCGGTCGCCTGAAGTCCGGGGCCATAGAGCCATGGGATGTTGAGGTGAGCCCATTCTGCACCAGGGTGCCCGTAAGGAGGGGGCACTTCGAAGTGGTGGAGGTCACTTTCAGGAGGAACAGGATCTCCCGGAGATCGTATCGTCAATGGAAGGCTTCAGGGGGCTTGCCACAGGAGAAGCGCCTGCCGACTGCACCTGAAAGGCCAATCATAGTGAGAAACGAGCCTGACAGGCCGCAGCCAGTCCTGGATGTTGACGCAGGGTCACCGGACAGGGCCCGTGGAATGGCTGTCACTGTTGGCCGCCTCTCTTACGGAGGCAGGAGGCTCAGGTACTCGCTCCTTGTCCACAACACCATAAGGGGGGGGCTGCAGGCGCGGCTGTGCTACTTGCCGAGACCTATTTCTCGGGTGGTTTCTGATGGCACTTGAGGTCCTCAAGTTCGGGGGGGGTTCATGCCTCTCCGGGCCTGACTCTCTGCCAAAACTGCGAGAGAGGGTCGAGGAGGAGGCCTCTGGCGGTTGGAAACCGGTACTGGTGGTTTCAGCCTCAAGGGCGTTACCGATAACCTGGTAGCAATCTGGGAGAGGCACGTGAACAACGGCATTCCGTGCTCTGCCCTGGAAGTGCTCTCACAGCATGTGGAGATCGCGGAGAGGTGCATTCCCGGTGCAAGGAAGCAGTTCATGAGGTCATCCCGGCTCCTCATCGAGAGGCTGCAGCGCATGGTCTCCACATGGGACTACGGGGGGGAGCACACAAGGGCGTACTTTTACGGACTCGGCGAGAGGCTATCTGCACGCCTTGTATCCATGTACTTGGAATCTTATGGCATAGCCTCAGAGGTTGTGGACACAGACAGCGGCCTGCTCGTGGCCAGCGGCGACCCCCATGAACAGCAGGGTTGACTTTACCCTCTCCCGGGGGGGCCTCCGGGGATGCCGTCACGGAGATCGTATCCAGTGGCAGGATACCTGTGGTGACCGGCTTCATAGCCTGCGATGCCTCTGGAATGCCCGTTCTGCTGGGCAGGAACGGGAGCGACTATTCAGCCGCAGCGGTGGCAAGCTGATAGGGGGCAAGGAAGGTTGTCTTCTACAAGGACGTGGAGGGCATACTGCTGGACGGCCGCCCCCCCGTTGCCTCTATGACGTTCAGGGAAGTGCATGAACTGTGCTCCGCAGGGGCAAAGGTGCTACACCCCCCCTCTCCCTTGAGATAGCCATGGGCTCTGGCATGGAGGTGCTGGTGAGGTCCTTCGAGCGCACTTCGTTTCCAGGAACGGTCATCAGGGACTAGGCCCCCCCAGGCGGCCCTTACACATAATGGATATGGGCAGTTAAACTGTACCGTGGTTTACGTAGTCTATAACAACCGATAGTGGGACACCGTGCTCCCAGACTAGGTGGTAATTGCCACTCCTGGTCTGCTCCACCTCGGGTATGAGGGCCTTCAGTAGTGCCATCCTGCCAGGCCTCACAGAGCCAAGGCTGAACAGCCTCCACGGGTCCTCCCTTGCGTTTTTCAGCCTGAATGCGTATGTCAGGAATAGGCCTGCCCTAGAACAGCGCTCAACCAGCCTCTCTGCCTGTTCCTGCCTCTTGTAGGACGCCTCAGAGAATGAGAGCCTCCTGCTAGCCGAACTCTTCACCTCTATTATCAGGGTGTAATCGTCCCTCACGGCCACAAGGTCGGCGCCCAGCGACCCGGCAGCCCTCACCACATAGAACGGCCTCTGGATCAGCCCCCCCGTGACTGCCTGCTGCGTATCCTGGGCCACCCGCCTGGAGTATCTCTCTACACTGCCCGGATCCCCCCCTGAAAGTATCGATGCAAGCTCCCTTTCGTAAACAGAGCCGTTCAACCCTTGTGCATGTCAAGAGTCCTAATTAATGAATGGCCCACAGAAACCATATTATCCATCACTGATATGTTATGATATGGCAGGCAGGAGAGATTACGCTGCCGCGACCAGCCACCCGCTAAGCACCAGGCTGCCATGAAGGTTCTGGAAAGGGGGGGAGGCAACGCATACGATGCTGCCCTCGCAGCCAGCGCTTGCCTTGTTGTGGTGCAGCCTAACCTGAACGGGCTGGGCGGCGATATGTTCCTGGTTACAGATGAGACCAAGCCGGTCGCACTCAATTCCAGTGGCTTCTCCGCGGAGGCGGCCACTCCGGAGTTCTTCAGGTCCAAGGGCTACAGTGAGATCCCGAAGAGAGGCCCGCATGCATCCTTCATGGTGCCCGGCATACCGGCGGCCTGGAAGTTCCTGGCCGAAAGGGCCAGCATGAAGCCCAGGGAGCTGATGGGGGGGGACGCCATAGAGATAGCGAGGAACGGGTTCAGGGTGAGCGAGAAGATAGCCGCTGCCATAAGGCTCATGTCAGGAATGACGGAGGACCCTGACTGGCAAGCAACGTACACCGCAAGGGAGACAGGGGGGGATCTCCTGGTGCAGAGAGACCTGTCAAAGACGCTGGAGGTGCTCTCGGAAGATCTCGATGCCTTCTACACAGGCGAGATAGCGAAGAAGATAGAGGAGGACATGGTGAGGAAAGGAGGCCTCCTCAGGAGGGGGGGAGACCTGGAGGAGTATAGGCCTGGTGTGTATGAGGCGCCGCACGTCAGGTACAGGGGGGGTACGATGTGTTTACGAACCCACCGAACAGCCAGGGTCTGACAGAATTAGTGTGGCTGAGGCTCCTCGAAGGCAGGGAGAACGATGACTCGACCTTCAGGAGTGCCATAGAAACAATGGAGACCGCCTACTTCTACAGGGCCAGGTACATAGGCGACCCGAGGTACGTTAGGTTTCCAGAGTGGCTGCTCAGTGGCCCTGTGGAGTCAGTTGCACAGAGGGCAGGGAAGATGACATTCGGGGGGGCTTCTGACACAACTGCATTCTCTGTCTTTGACGGAGATTTCGGGATATCCGCTATCCAGAGCAACTACATGGGCTTCGGCTCAGGCCACACGATACACGGCACAGGCATAAACATGAGCAACCGCGGCTCTTACTTCACGCTTGATGAGAGGCACCATAACTGCGTGGCACCCAGGAAACTGAGCTTCCACACACTCATGGCTACGCTGGCCCGCGGGGGGGACAGGAAGATATTCCTGGGGAGCATGGGTGGCGATGTCCAGCCGCAGGTCAACGTGCAGATCCTGATAAGGCTCATAGACCTTGGCCTGGACATACAGGAGAGCATAGACAGGCCCAGGTTCGCATACCCAGCGACCATTTACGGTACATCGGACATCTACGTGGAGCCTGGCCTCAGGATAGAAGGAGCAAAGGGTGTGGAGCCGCTCAACAGCCTCATGGGCCACGCCCAGGGAATAACGGTATCGCACGAGACAAGGGCTGGATTTGACCTCAGAGGGGGGGATGCTTTCACTCAGGTCTTCTGACCCCTCCTGTCATCCTCCAGCAGAGACCTGTAACTTTCATCGTCCATTTCTATTATGAACGGCCCCCTCGTAGCCGCAATCCTGGCACCTGTACGTCCCCCATTATAAAAAAGAAGTCGCCACTCACCCTATCGGAGTGGCAGACTGGGCACACCTTATGGATCATCTCAGCAGTATTTCCTGCCTTATGGGCGTTTCCCTTATCCTCTTGCCTATATCGAGCTCTATTGCCCTGGCCAGCGCAGGCGGCACACCTATGGTCGCGATTCACCCACTCCCTTGGCGTGCGATGGGAGTTCCGATGGGTTCTCCGCCAGGAGCACCTTGAACCTCGGCAGCAGCGACGCATATGGCACGCCTGCATCGGATATGGATGCGGTTATGAGCTGCCCCCCCTCCTCATCGAAAGCGACCTCTTCGTACAGCGTCTGGCCGATGCCCTGTGCGCACCCGCCCTGTACCTGCCCGATCACGTTCTCCCTGCTGAGCGCCTTCCCCCCCACATCGTAGTAGGATATGCAGTCCTCTATCTCCACATGCCCCCCCAGGTTGTCCACGCGTGCCCGGATCAGGTTCGCACCGAAAGAGTTCAGCGGTGTGTCGTGGTGGTAGAACTCCATGGCCTCGTAGTTGCCGGACAGCAGTAGGTCTGGGTTGTACTTACCGTGCTCCTTCACCACCATTTCCCTGATCTTCCTGGCCGTGAGTATGAGCGCGGTCCCGCCCATCATGGCGGACCTGCTGCCCCCCATGTGCCGACACCCTCTCCCAGTTCATCTGTGTCGCCCTTGTGCACCACGATCTCCTCGCTGCTCAGGCCCAGTTCCTCCCTGAGTATGTTCACTATTATGTCGTCGTGCCTCTGCCCGTGCTGGTTCCCGCCGAGCCACACGTGCACCTTTGAGTCCCTAACCGAAATCTTGGCACTCTCCCCCGGCATGGCCGCCGGCACCAGGACGAAGAACGCAAGGCCAGCCTTCTCTCCCTTCTTATAGCCCATCTCCCTGAGCGCCTGGTGAAGAATGGCTTTGCCGCCTCTATCTTTAGGCCGAGGGGGGGGCTCGTGAGTGGCTCCTCAGACATATTCGCGAGCCTTACGTCTGCAGGATCCATCTTGATCTCGTCCGCGAGGAGGTCCATCATCCTCTCCATAAAGAAGGCCGCCTCCGGCCTACCTGCACCCCGGTACGGGCCCTGTATGATCTTGTTTGTTAGGACTGCCAGTGCATGCATGTGCACTTTCTTTATGTCGTATGGCCCTGTGATCTGGTAGGCTATGAACCTGGATGAGAACTCGCCGGCTCCTCCGCCATATGCACCCGCGTCCACGATGACCTCCCCCCCGTCCAGGCCGAGGACCCTCCCCCCCCTGCCTGTTGGCAAATATCTTCATCCTTCCTATCACACCTCTTCCTGGCCTGCTCCCGGAGAGGTGCTCCCTCCTGGTCTCGACCCACTTCACGGGCCTCTTCTCCTTCATGGCGATCAGGGAAGCTAGTACATACTCCGGGTACAGGGCACTCTTGACCCCCCCGAAGGCGCCACCTGTGTCCGTCTGTATGACACGGACCTTCTCCCTTGGCAGGTTGAGGACGCCGCAGAGCCCCCCCTCCCTGATGGCCACCACTGACTGCGTGGGTGTCCAGACGGTGAGCCTGTCCCCCCCATCGTAGCTGGCCACCACGCCCCCCCTTGTCTCTATTGGGTTCGGGACGATCCTCCTGTTGTAGAACTTGTCCTCAAGCACTATTGGCGCGTCCTTTATGTCGAACTTCTCACCCAGCTCGTGCTCTGCAAGTATGTTGCTCTTCATCGAAGGGTGTATGGGCTCCCTTTTCAGTGCTTCCTCCGGTTCCACAACCGGCTTCATGGGCTCGTACTCAACGTCAACAGATTCCAGGAGGTCAAGGGACCTGTATGGATCGTCGGAGAACACTGCCGCAATGGGCTGCCCCCCCACATAGTTCACGTAGTCCCAGGCCAGAACGGGGGTGCATCAGGCTGTTCGCGTCCTCGGAAGCGCCCTCGCCCACCGATGCCATCCTCAGGAAGCCTATGTCCTTTGCGGTTATGCCGCCCTTCACCGATAGGAGCCTGGCCCTGGCGTACTGGCTCCTTACCACCGACATGTAGAGCATGCCTGGCAGGAATATGTCATCGATGTACCTTGTGTTACCGGTCACGAAATTTATGTCGCTCTTCAGCATTGCAACATCAGCTCCTGACTGTTACCTCTTCCTCCTCGGTCTGTTCCTCTTCCCTCATCAGCTTGCCAGCGTACTTTATCGCGTCAACTATGTTGTCATAACCCGTGCACCTGCAGAGGTTGCCCTGGAGCAGGCGCCTGATCTCCTTTTCATCCGGGTCCTTGTTCTTCCTCAGTATCCAGAAGGCAGTCATTATCATGCCCGAGGTGCAGTACCCGCACTGGAACGCGTGCTTCTCTATGAAGGCCCTCTGTATGGGGTGCAGGCGCTCTGGCTTGCCCAGGCCCTCCACTGTGGTCACCTCATGGCCATTCGCCTGTAAGGCTAGCACTGTGCAAGACTTCACCGCTTTGCCGTCCAGGAGGACCGTGCAGGCCCCGCAGTTTGATGTGTCGCAACCCGTCCTTGTGCCAGTGAGGCCCACGACCTCACGCAGGAAGTGCACGAGAAGTGTCCTAGGCTCTATTTCGGCCTCCTTCACCTCGCCATTCACCTTTATCCTGACATTCACCTTTGCCATACCATCACCCCCCCACCTTAACGTTTATCCTCCTGAAGGCCTCAAGGGTTATTGCCCTTGCAATCCTCCTCTTGAAGTCCACATCTCCGTAGTAATCCGCCACTGGCTCCACCCTCTCCGATACGATCCTGGCCACGTGCTCGGCGGCGTTGCTGTTGAGCTCTTTCCCGCGCAGGTACTCCTCCGCGTCGGTGATCTCGAGGGGCTTTGGCCCCCCCAGAGATGCCACAGCGATGCCCGCCTCCTTCACCGTGTTCCCCCCCGATTCGAAAACGACGTTGAGGGCAACCGTTCCCAGGGAGAAGTCACCAGCACGCTTCTTGAACTTCACGTAGGTGCCTGCGGAGCGCCCTCTGGGAGATCCACCGATATTTCCCTCAGGATCTCGTCGTGGTTCATCGCTGTCTGGAACGTGTCCACAAAGAAGTCGGAGGCCCTTATCTCTCTTGTGCCCGATGGCCCCCCCTGGACCGTGAACCTTGCACGCAGTGCCAGCATCACCGGTGGCATATCGTTGCTGGGATCTGCGTGTGAGACGTTTCCACCCACTGTCCCCATGTTGCGAACGAGCGGATCAGCTATCTGTGAGGCCGCCTCAGTAAGCACAGGTAGCCTCTTCATGAGGTCGCCGGAGTACTCTATGTCGCTGACCACAGTCATTGGGCCCAGCCTCAGCTTGTCCTTATCCAGCGATATGTAGCTCAGGCCCGGAATGGACGATAGTGATACCAGGTACGGGAACACCGTTATCCTGGTCTTCAGGAGCGGTATGAGGCTCTGGCCTCCAGCGAGTATCTTTGCCTCCTCATATTCCTTCAGCATCTTTACGGCTTCTTCGATGCTACTCGGTGCCAGGTACTCGAAGTACTGCGTTCTCATGGCAATCTTTCACATGCTTTCCAGATACTTAAATGTGTATTAGGGCTAAAACGTCAGCAGGCCCCCCCACTTGTTTTTGGACTTTCTTCCATTCTCTCCTCTTTCACAGGTGCCCTCCTGACCCTTATGATCTGCGCTATGATGCTCACCGCAATCTCTTCTGGCGTTACCGCGCCTATGTTCTCCCCCCTATGGGGCGTGGATCCTCTTCAGGAAATCTTCTCCCACTCCAAGGGAGCGGAGCCTCTCGAAGTCGTACTGCACCCTCTTCCTGCTTGCCAGGAGGCCGATGTACCTGAACTTCTTGCCGCTGAGGTCCTTGAGCGTCTGTATGTCCCTCTCGCCCTTGGTTAGGACGACTATATAGTCCCTGTCGGATGTCTGGAACTGCTCAAGCTCGCCCGATAGGCCGGAGATGAGCCTGTCTGGCTGTTCCCTGAGCTGCGGGGGCGTGGTCGAATACCACGACCTCCATACCGATCTTCTTGCCGAGGGCCACAAGGCTGTCCTCTATGTCATCCCTGCCCCCCCCTGGGCCACTATTATCATCCTCTCCCTAGGCAGGTATGGTTCAAGAAACACCTCTATCTGTCCCCCCCCACAGAATGTCTCCACGTAGATCTCGTTCTCCTCCTTCCTCAGCAGGGCCTGGACAGCGGCCTCAGTCTTCTCCAGGTGTATCCTGATTGTTTTAGGCTCCCCCCCTTCCTCAGGACAGAGAGAGACTCATCTATTATTACGGATTCGGGGCATGCACCACCAAGCGTGCCCCCCCACACTATTTCACCGCTCTCAGATATTATCTCCTTGAACCCGGGCTTCGCTATGGAGGAGCCTGATGTGGCCACCACCGTGGCGACCACGAACCTGTCGCCCCCCCTCTTGACCATGTCACTGAGAATGCCCGCGAATTCAGCCGAATCCATGTTTTATGTATTGCCTTCACGGTATTTATCCGTTTACTTGCCTCACTTCTTCTGGGAGCTGGCTTCGCCTAGAGAGACCCTGAGGTTTTCGTAGATCTCCTCCATCTCCTTGGCCAGCTTCTTCGCCTGTTCGGCGATCTTCTGCTTGTTATCCACGAACTTTGGGGGGGTCAGTATTGCCCCCCCTCTCTCGATGGCTCAATGAGCCCCCCCTCCCTCTCAAGGATCCTTAGGGAATACCTGATCTTATGCTCCGGCATCTTTGTGACCTGTGAAATCCTGATTATGCCCGCTGGCTGTTCCCTTAAAAGAGTCGTTATTATGGTTATGTGCCTCTTGACAGTCTCTATGTCATTCTGGATCTCCTTGAATATTGAGTTCTCCAGGTCAACATCCTCCTGCGAGTTGTCGTCAATGACCATGATTACCACATGTCAAACCTGAATAAAATTCCTCGTTTCACTGTTCCATGTTCTCCAGGAGCCGTGTTTTCAGGCATTATCCCGCTATTGTCCCAAGCAGGTAGTGTCTTAGACTAATCACAGGAGCGGTATATTTCTCTGCCTCCATAGTATACTACAAAATTTCCATCAGATTGCACTATCTCCCTTATCTTCCTCCTCCTCTCCTCTATATATTTCTGGAACCTCTCAGGCCTCTCCGAGACCGCCATTATGTTCTTCGCGTTTATGAGCAGGGCGATCTGCAACCTCAGTTGGAACCCCCCCTGTTCCTCCGGAAAATCCTCTACCCTGAACTCCATCGGCACACAATGGCAACACAGTGACTTTAACTTAATGGAGTTGAGGGGGGGAAGACCCCCATTCCGTGAGGGGGGGGCAGTCCACGCCGTCGTGCCCTGTAGCAATGGGTGCCGAGGAGTGTTCACGCCTACGTCAGCGCTGGAGGTCAGTTAGCGTTATCATCGCCGAAGCCATGTGGAAGTATGGAGATCAGGGTAGAGAAGGTCGGGGGGGGTTCAAGTTCAGGTTGCCCTCCTCGCAGTGGCCAAGGATGAGGACTGACGGCATTGTCTATGCGAACGATAGTCTGATGTCCTCAATAAAGAACGATAACTCCCTACTCCAGGTGATGAACGTTGCAACTCTGCCGGGGGGGATCGTTGGACCCTCCATAGGGATGCCCGACATCCACTGGGGGGGGTACGGGTTCCCGATAGGCGGTGTTGCAGCCTTCGATTACGACGAGGGCATAGTATCGCCCGGGGGGGGAGTGGGTTATGATATCAACTGCGGCGTTACCCTGATACGTTCCTCTCTCACCCTGAATGACCTCAGGCCGAAGCTCAAGGAGGTTGTGGACGAGATATTCCGCCTGGTGCCCTCGGGAGTCGGCTCCAAGGGCAGGTACAGCATAGGCCACCAGGACCTGAACAACATCCTTGCAGAGGGCATTGACTGGGCCGTGAACAGGGGGGGATACGCCACCGAAGACGATAGGGAGAAGACTGAAGAGTACGGCAGAATGGAGGGTGCAGACCCCGCGCATGTGTCCTCAGAGGCCAGGAACAGGGGGGGAATACCGCAGATAGGTACGCTCGGTGCCGGGAACCACTTCCTTGAGATCCAGGTGGTCGAGAGGGTCATGGACCCTGGCACAGCCAGGGCATTCGGGATAGAGGAGGGCAAGGTGACTGTGATGATCCACACAGGTTCCAGGGGATTGGGCCACCAGGTTGCAACTGATTACATCAAGAGGCTGAACGAGAGCAGCGACAGCGTGAGGGATGTCCCAGACAGGCAGCTTACCTCTGCATTCCTGAAGAGCAGGATAGCGCAAGAATATATGGGGGGGCCATGAGGCTGCAGCCAACTTCGGCTTCGTCAACAGGCAGCTGATAGTGAACAGCGTGAGAGAAGCATTCAGGAGGGTCATGCACCTCCCGGCGGAAGACCTCGGCCTCGATCTGGTCTACAGCCTGGCTCACAACATAGCCAAGGTGGAAGAGCATGATGTGGATGGGAAAAAAGTTAAGGTGCTCGTGCACCGGAAAGGGGGGGCCACCAGGGCCTTTCCAGCCGGGAGGAAGGAGAACAACAGGAAGTACAGGGAGACCGGCCATCCAGTGCTCATACCGGGGGGGGATATGGGCAGGGCATCGTACGTGCTTGTGGGCCTCCCTGGAAGCCTGTCTGAGAGCTTCGGCAGCTCATGCCACGGTGCCGGCAGGATGCTGAGCAGGTCAAAGGCCACATCCACATACCCCCCCGCATCACGTGTCATCTCAGAGTTAGAGCAAAAGCATATACCTTAGGGCTGCGTCGAAGAAGGTCGTGTCCGAGGAGGCGCCATACAGCTACAAGGATGTGGATGAGGTTGTGGCATCTGTCGCAGGTGCTGGGATCAGCAGGATAGTCTCAAGGCACATACCGTGGGGGGGGTGGTGAAGGGTTGATACATGCAGATTCCATATCAGGTAAGGTCTTCTGGAGGGGGGGGAGTTCCTCCTCGGTACCCTGTACAGGAAGGGGAACTCCCTGTCTTTCAGTGAAGAGCCGGAGATGAAGGTGGAGAGGACCGTTATACCAGCGTTTTTCAATGCACATACCCATCTCGGCGACTCCTTTGTGATGGAAGAACCTGTGGGCACCCTGCCGGAGGTGGTTGGGCCGGGAGGGTTCAAGCAGAGGATGCTTGAGAGTGCCGAGGAAGCCACTCTCTTAAGATCCATGGCAACAGCATTTTCCCACATGCTCAGAACTGGAACATTCGGATTCGCAGATTTCAGGGAGTCTGGGGGGGTCAGGGGGGGATCTCACTGATAAGGAAGGCTCTGCGCAGAAATATGCAGGCTATCATACTGGGCAGGCCATCCTCTGGGGGGGATGAGAGCCTCGAGCATGTTATCTCAATGTGCGATGGCCTCGCACTCAGTGCGATCTCGGACGTGGACCCTGCGCTCCTAGATGCTTCGAGGGACGCATGCAGGAGGATGGGGGGGAAGTTGTTCGCGATACACTTCAACGAGGACAGGAGGGAGGACCTTGAACTACTCCTTTCACTGGAGCCGGATTTCATAGTGCACGGGATCCAGTGCACGAAAGACGAGATGAAGAGGCTTGCGGATGCAGGGATACCAGTGGCCATCACTCCCAGGTCAAACATATTCTATGGAAAGAGGCCGGACTACTCCGCATTTCTGGACTCTGGCGTGACTCTCATGCTGGGCACCGACAACGCAATGGTAAGTGAGCCAGACATGTTCTCTGAGATGGACTTCCTCTACAGGTACCAGAGGGGGCCTGCACAGGATAGGGCCAGAGAAGATAATTTCAATGGCAACCTGGAACGCATACACTCTTCTCGGTTCGGAGCCAAGGGCATTCATAGTATTCATGGGCGATGAAAGTGCCTACGATATAGTCACCAGGGTAGGATGAGATCGTTTGAAACTTTCAGCATTCCATAATTATGACCAATGGTCCGGGGCAGGGGGGGATATTTAATGCTTTCAAGACAATATTTATATTGGAAGGTTTCTTTCGCCTGAAAAGGATAGAGGAGATGTCCTTGAATAGAGCATACGCAACAATCATCTCACTGTTGATGATCGGAAGCATACTGCTTGGTGCCGGTATTGGCCACGCCATAACGCCTCAGATGGGGGCGGTCAGCTACACAGCCTATTATACGTCCAGCGGGAAGGAGGTCGCACCGCTCTCATCTAACGCATCTGTTAACTTCACTACCCTGGCTGGCCAGACCGTTGCCTCACTCCAGGGCCCAGTTAACAAGACGGAGCTCGACTATGGAAATTACACCGTGACTGTTCCCTCGGGCCTGGTGTACGTGAACGGGCAGCCTGCGGTATCACTTGGCCTGAGTGAACTTGTCACAGTTGACAAGCCGAGCCAGTCAATAACGCTGAGCGTGCCTATAGAGAGCCTCGTCCCCGGCACGCTGTATGTCAGTGGGCTGGTGGCAGGCAGCAACGCAACAATTGCGCTCGAGACAGAGAACGGCCTTGAATACTACACTAGCACAGTGACTGCAAACTCCACGGGTGTGGCCAGCCTGACATACTACATGCCATCCACACCCTTCCTTGTGTCGGTCAAGCAGGCTGGCAATACCTATCTGGTCGCCACTGAGCTTACGAGTGGCGTTGCCAGGATAACAGTGCAGCCATCCAGCACGATAAGCGGAATAGTTGAGAGCGTGAGCGGTGCGCCGGTTAAGCCAGTATATGTTGTGGCATACAACAGCACCAGCTCCACATATTCGATTGAAAAATTTACAACATCGTCTTTCGAGATATCACTGAATGACTACTCTGCTTACAGGCTCTTTATTTACTCGCCAGGGTACAACACGTCAACCATATCCCAGATCGTGCCAGGTACTGTGTACACTGTACCGCTTTCACCTGCCCAGTCCTACATATATTATAACTTCTCACTGAACTCGACCCTCCAGGGCCTCAACATCAGCATACACTACAGCCTGGGCAACTACACCACCCTGCCGTTCCTAGCGAACTCCAGCGTGGGCTCGCTGTACTGGCAATTCAGGCTGGACGGCATAACAAGCTCAAGCGCACCCCCCCAAATTGAGCAGTACCTGCTCAGTGAACTTGGCAGGTACACAAACTACACAATGTTCGTCAACAGCAACAACTACAACCTCACATCGGAGAGAGTGGTATCAATTTCCATAGGCACATCTTCCTTCAGCGCCACTGTCAACTACTCCTACTCGAACACCATGATCTCGCCATCACAGAATGTCAGCATCTCACTCTTCACACGCGGTACCCGGTTCACGCCGGGATCCCTGACATATATGTACTCCGTTGCCTATTCGCTGCAGGGCGTAGCATTGGTCAAGTCTAACGTGTCGACCTACACATTCGTGAGCCCAATAGAGGTGGCCCCACAGAGCACGAGCCACTGGGTTTCACTCACACTTGGCCCTGCAAAGAAGCCAATATTCATTGACCCGAAGATAAGCCTGTACTGGCCAAACCAGGTGAGCACAGACTACATCCTGAACTCAACTTACAATAACACAGTCTTCATAGTCCCGAGCGGCATAAGCGTCCACTACAACCTCAGCAAAGCATTCTACAACCCGACAACGGCATCTTACGATATCTCCTCATCAAAGAACATAACATGGATGGTCAACGGCACCGTTGTGCCGCAGGACTATGGCATGTACAATGCATCCCTTACACTTAGAGGCAAAAATATGATCACCGTGAAGGTGGAGAGTGCCTCTGGTGTCTACAACGAGACTAACTTCACCGTCTACGCTTACAACGGCACACCAACAGTAAGGGTCAGCGTGGTGGTCGATGGCAAGACAGTTACACCTACCAGCGGCGTTTACTATGTGCCTCAGAACACCCTGATAAGCATGAGTGCGTACAACTCCAGTGAGGCAGTGCCGGGTACGAGTTACATGGTGCCCCCTAGTTTACAGCTGGAGCCTGCCATCATTCACCAGCACAAGCGAGAACATTACATACTCCTTCAGCAGCCCCCTACATAAAGGTGGGCCTCCAGTACGGCTACATAAATGTCACGAACATTGCAGGCGTTATGGCCCATATGAAACTGACATTCCACGTCAATGACACAACACCTCCAAGTGCAGCCATCACCCTCTACAATGCAACCGGAGTTGTGGAGACTGAACCTGTGGCTGGCCAGAACACAACTCTCTCAGCGAACTCAACCACAGATCCCTATTACCCGTTCAGCCAGCTGACATTCAACTGGACATTCGAGTACAGCAACGGCACTGTGGCCAAACCCGGAAATGACAGCTACCAGATAGTTGCCGGCTCGAACACAAGCTCCTGGATCAAGGTCAGGTTCCTGACCGTGGACAACATGATAGTGTCCCTCAAGGTCACAAACCCATCAGGAGTTTCCGGATATGACAACAAGACCCTCACCATGGTCATAGACACAGCGAGGATAGTGATTAACGGGTTCACAGTTCCCAAGCCGCTGGTGCAGGGAGAGCGCGCAACCATATACGTAAACGTGTCCAACAACGGGACGCTTGAGGCCTATAACTACACAATAACGCTCTACGTCAACGGCGTCCCGGTGGCCACTGAGGAATACCACGACCTTCTGCCCGGCCATTCCGCCAACATCAGCTTTACATGGACCCCCCCATCCGCATCCGGCAACCTACCTCTGGAGTTCAAGGGTTCGACTAGCTCCGAGCCCGCGTTCTTCGCGAACGTTGGTGCCTACACCAAGACCGTGAGCATAGCCCCCCCGCCCGCTTACAGGACACCTGCCATAATAGCAGGCGTTATCGTGGTCGTTATAGTCGTTGGCTACGTCTACTACAGGATATCCTCGAGGCCCAGGGAGCCGCAGAGGCCTGCGAACAAGCAGCAGGAGCAGAAGAAGCCTGAGCAGAAGAAGAAGTGAGACCTTGGACGGGGGGGTGGCATTTTGGCACCCCGTGCGATCCATTTATTGCGTTCAACGGAGACACCCTATACGGGAATGATGCCCTCAGTCGAGGCCCTTCATAATTTTTCTCTCAGTTTGGTGCTGGAACCTCCTCCCGCGGAAAGGATAAGTTCAGAAACCCCCCCGGGGATGTGGTGGATTCAAAACCCAGCTTGAAAGAGAACCGGTGAGGGTTCGAACATCACATCTCCTCCACCGGGATTACGCCGAGGAGGTCGTAGAGGTCCATGAGGATCGACCTGAATGCCCTCACAAGAGTTATCCTCTTTGAGTATTCAGCGTCTGAAGCGTTAAGTATCTGGCAGCTGTTATAGAACTCGTTGAATACCTTCACAAGGTCAAGGGAGTAAGAGGCTATCAGGTCCCCCCCTCAGCGTTTCTTTGGCCTCGGAGAGCACGTACGGGAACCTGTACATCTCCCGGATAAGGCGCCTCTCATCCTCGTTGAACGTGCGTGGGAAGTCCACCAAGTCCCTGCTGGCCTTGCGCAGGAGGCTTGATGCCCGTGCCCCCCCTGCATACATGATGAATGGCGCCGAATCCCCTTCGAAATTGAGAGCCTCGCTCCACCTGAAGACCATGGGCTTGGTTGCACCGATACGCACCATGTTGAACCTTAGCGATGAGACCCCCCCCACGGCCCTTGCGATCTCCCTTAGTTTCTCTTCCCCCCCCAGGTCAGGCCTCTTTTCCTTCACGATACTGTAAGCCTCCTCGACCATCCTCTCCGTGAGCTGCTGCAGTGTAACAATGTTGCCACGCCTTGTTGACATCTTCCCTGTCTCTAGCGATACGTAGGCGTTGAAAACAAACGATATCCTCTGCTTCAGGCCTATTATCTCGCGCAGTATGTACTCCAGTCCCTTGGCGTGGTCCCTGTGGTCCTCCCCCCCCACGACCACCACGAACCAGTCGAACAGGCCTGCCTTGTACATGTGGTATGCCACATCCCTGAGTGGGTACAGTGATGTCCCGTCCTTCCTCGTGAGGTACATCCTCTTCCCCCCCCAGGGACCTGGACGAACAGCGCCCCCCGTCATCGTCGCTCTGCAGCTTCTCCCTGTTGTTCTCTATGATCCTCTTCACGTCCCCGCCGGTTATGAAGTCGCTCTCCCAGGTGTAATCATCGATCTCTATGCCTATTGCCCTCATGGAGCTGCTTATATCGTCCAGAGCCACCTTCGCTGTGGATTTTATGCCCTCTATGAGTTCCCTGTCACCCTCCTCGTACCTCCTTATGAGGGCTTCAACCTCCCTCTCCACCTGTGGGTCCTTCTCCATGTCACGGTATATGGCCTGATAGCACCTGAGTATCTCCTGCAGTGTCTTCTCCCCACTTCCGTATTTCGTGTAGCCGAGGTATAGGGCCATCACCTGCTTGCCAGAATCGTTCACAAAGTACTGTGTTGTTACCCTGTATCCGTACCTCTTGAGCACCCTCTGGAGGGTGTCACCTATTATGGAGTTCCTGGCCCTGCCTATGTGAAGGGGGCCGGTTGGGTTGGTGCTTGTGTGTTCCACCGATACCTTCTCCGATTCCTGAAAAACGTCCGGGAACCTGCCCGACCTCTCTATGCTCTCCGTTATTGTCGAAAGCATGGACCACGGGTCAAGCGTTATGTTTATGTAAGCACCCTCAAGCACGACTTTCTCGACGAACTTCTGTGATTTGAGTGCGGGCTCCAGTGAGGCGAATACGCTCCGCGGGTCAATACCCAGCTTCGAGCTGAGCCTGAAAGTCCTTATGGCAAGGTCTGCCCTACCGGTGTTATCGAACGAGACGTCCCTGGGGGGGTCGAAGGACGGGAATCGGTCGGTCACGATCTTGACAACCCTGTCAAGGAAGTCGTCGAAGAGGAGCATGCCTGCCCATAGTGGATTGCTATAAAATTGTTCTCAGGCCGTTCCCCAGGAGTGCACGCAAGTCTCCGAAGAAAGATGGGTAGCTCTTCGCCACGTGGCCCGGTTCCCTTATCTCGAGATCGCATGAAAGGGCCATGGCAGCGACCGTGTAAGCCATTATGATCCTGTGGTCCCTGGAATCGCATGCCACCCTACCCGGCTTCTCTCCCCCCCTTCGGATGCTGATACAGCCATCGCTAACATCCACCCTGGCACCGAACCTCCTAGCCATATCCAGTATAGAGGCTACCCTGTCACTCTCCTTGTACCTGAGCCTCCCGTAGTTCAGGATCCTTGCCCCCCCTCCACAGTTGATATTCCGATGGCCGCAGCAACGGGCGCCAGGTCCGGTGTCCTGTCAGCGTCGACCTCTATCCCGCCCGTGCTGCCACCGCTCACCACAAGGACGTCTCTGTCCCAGACCGCAAGTCCGTTCCTTTCAAGCCACCTGACCAGGGCACTGTCTGGCTGAACGCTCTGCCTGTTCAGGCCAGAGACCCTGACCTCCGAGCCGTCGAGGAGTGAAGTGGCTGACACGATAAAGGATACGGAGGAGTAGTCACCCTCAACATGGAATGTGCCCGGAGACCTGACGTCACCGTGCATCTCCACACCCTTCCCTGTCACGCCCACCCTCATGCCGAAGGACCTGAGCACCTCTGCGGTGACCTCCACATACTCCATGGACGGTGGCCTCTCAAGGAAGCGGATCACGGTTCCCCCCCTCTGGCCTGAAAGTGCGTAGAAGAGCATCATCGAGCTCACGAACTGTGAGCTCTCCATGGCCGCTGCATCCACGGGCGATGGCAGAACACGGGAAGCATCCATACGGAGGAAGCCGTCTCCCTTGGGGGGGCTGAAAGATACACCGCACCTGGAGAGCGCTTCCAAGAGCCATCCGATGGGCCTCCTGGAGAGTGATGGCTCCCCCCCGTTAAAGTCAACGGTGCAGCCCATTGCTGCCAGAAGGCCCATGGCCAGCCTGTATGTGGTCCCAGATTCGCCCACATAGACACTGCCAGGGCACCTGAAGTCTGGGGGGGTTATGCGGACCCCCCCACTGCCCTCCTCGCGTATGGAAGACCCCCCCGCAGCCCTTGCAACACCCTCAGATACAATCTCATCGTCACACCCGGAAACCGGTGTGACAAGGGTTTCACCACCGATAGCGCTTGAAAGCAGAATGGCCCTCTGGGAGTAGCTCTTCGAAGATGGGGCCACCAGTGATCCGGAGAGCCTGGGCGAAGAGAACGAGAGGATCATATGTGCTCAACCCAGATGCCGCTGTTCTTGAACCTTGACCGCTTCACCCTGCGGCCCTTGGATTCGAGGATGGATGCACACCTCTCCATGTCCCTTCGTTCCTGAAGACGCCGACACTGCGGGCCCCCCCTTACCGCTCTGGCAGGCATGCGTGGCAGAGTTGAGGAGCATGGTAGATATGGCATCCCCCCCGTCCGATCCCTCGATGAGACTGCACAGGTACCCGTCAATGACCATAGCCTCCAGGAACTCCCTCCTCATCAGCAGGTTCTCCACCGCCCTCCAGGCCCTCCTCATCTTCCTGTACTCATCGACCCTGGCGCTGTACGAGATCCTCCGGTCGCTGGACTCTACAACAAGCACTGGCAGGTCTGGCATCCTGTCGGTGAAGATGATCCTGTTGGAGGCGTTGTCCGTCACAGATACCCCCCCGCCGTAGTATATTGCGGAGAGGTCGTCAAGCGCACCTGTCACAGAGAGCCCGAGCCTCACAGACGCTTCCGCACAGAGCCTCAGGAGTTCCTCTCCTTCCAGCTCAGCTCCCAGCAGCCTAGAAACCCCCCCTATCATGGCGGAGAGCACCAGCGCGCTGCTGCTCTTGAGGCCCTGTGCCTCCGGTATCCTGTCCACCACCTCGAAGTGAAATTCACCGCCCACGGAGAATGCCCTGCTGCACTCCCTGGAGAGGCCCCCCCTCAGTTCCCCCGGGTCCCCCCCTGCTCACATCCATGGTGAAAGGCAGGTCGATCTTTGCCGCAGAGCCCAGGGCACCGGAAAACGCGCACGACACTGTCACCGCAGCATCAGCGTGCACGCGCACAGACTCAACCAAGGGCACTCAGCCTCCTGAAGAGGGTGTCTGCCAGCCCTTCGGCAGCCCTGATCCCCGTTACTATCCGGAATGCCTCCAGTGCCTGATATATGAGCATCCAGAGGCCCGAGACCGCCGTACCGCCTGCATTCCTGACTCTCCTGAGAAACTGCGTGTCGACAGGGTTGTAGACCAGGTCAATGCCCACAATGCCAGCGTGGAGGCGAAAGCCCTCGAACGGGTCCGAAGCGCTGTTGGGCCACATCCCCCCCACGGGTGTGCAGTTTATCAGGACATCGAACTCCATCGACCTTGCTGTCCCGTAATCAACCGCCCTGGCACCCCCCCATTCACTGTCTCCCGGAGACCTCGAGATCAGTGTCACGTCAGACCCCCCCACCAGTGCAGCGGTAACCGCCCTGGCAGCACCCCCCCCTGTACCGGCCACAGCCACCCTCTTTCCCCCCCTGAGGTCGAGAGCATGCTTCCTGCACATGTCCGTGAAGCCCTGCAGGTCCGTGTTGTAGCCGATCAGCCTCCCGTCGTTCACGGTGACCAGGTTAACGGCACCTGACATTCGTGCGGAGCTGTCGATCTCGTGAAGGAAGCGCATGCTTGAGACCTTGTGCGGCACCGTGACGTTGAACCATGAAAAATTCCTGGATGCCCTCCTGAAGAAGGTCGGGACGAACTCTGGCCTTATGTCCACAGGAAGGTAATCGATCTCTACGCCGTAGATGCGCTCCAAACTGCTGTATATATAGGGGCTCCAGGTGTGCGAGACCGGGTGACCTATGATACCTGATAGCATGCTAATGGGAGATGCCTCCCTGGTTTTGAATGTATTCCCTGAGCACCCTCCTGGCCTGATCCTGGGAGAGAGGCATCTCAGATACCGTGTTCGATTGGGCAGGCACGTAGAACCTGATCGTTCCAGAGGTTGTCTTCTTGTCGTTCATCATGTACCTGACAAGGCCATCTACCCTGTACTCCGAGAGGTCAGGCAGCCTTATCCCGTACATGGAGATGAGATCGGCTATCTTGTCATGCGTGCCCCCGCGGAGTGATTCCGTACCTCTGGCCCGCAAATGATTCCACGAGCATGCCCAGGGCCACGGCCTCACCGTGGCCTATGCTGTTCCCCCCCGATGCGGCCTCCAGGGCATGACCCACGGTGTGCCCGAAGTTCAGGGCCGCCCTGAGGCCAGACCGGTCACGGTAATCACCAGCTGTGACCGAGGCCTTGTACTTCACGGACCAGGAGACTATGTCCATGAGGGCCTGCTCTGACCTCAGCTTCGAGAGGCCGCCTGCTTCCGAGAGGAGTGCCCCGATTCTCTGCTCACCTATGAATGCGTACTTTATGACCTCCGGTAGGCCGTTCCTCAGCACCTCGTCGGGGGGGGCAGATAGCAGGAACGAGATCTCGTCCAGTATTACCCTGGCTGGTAGAATGTCCCGATGACATTCTTCACGCCTGCGAAGTTTATGCCGTTCTTTCCGCCCACAGAGCTGTCCACCTGTGCCAGAAGGGTCGTTGGAACGGCGAGGAGGTCTATGCCCCCCCTCTTGTATGTCGCGGCAACAAAACCTGCCAGGTCCCCCCCACAGTCCCGCCGCCTATGTATATGAGGAGGGAGTGCCTGTCCACCTCCCTCTCCACAAGCACCCTCATTATCTTCTGATAGTTCTTGATCGATTTCAGCGACTCCCCCCCGTCCTGTACGTTGAGCACCACCGTGTTCTTGTCGAGTGTCTCGAGCCTGGGCATTATGCTGCTGTAGAGCGAGGCCACCCTGGAGCTCACCATCAGGACGAGCGAGGTGTAGGATGAGGCGATCTCGACCGTGTGCTCTATGACTCCCCTGCCTATGATCGCCTCCGTCTTGCCACCCTCGTTCTCAATTATGACCTTCTGGCCCTCAATGGAAGCCATTGCGTGATATTATGTGACACCTTAACTTAAATTTAGTTGCGCAGGTGAAACCCACCCTGAGATCTGCCTACCGAAATTCTGTATACAGTGCTGGATTTCGCAGTTCCGGTGGAGGAAACGTTGATATAATGAGATTCCCTAGTCAAGGCCGGTAGATCCCATTGGGTTTCAGGGGGGGTTTAACTCCCTACGACGAAATAGACGTTGATGGATTCACAAAGATCGGCAACCACGGGATGATTGCCAACAACCGTTCTGCTGCCCTGGTGAGCATGAACGGCACAATCGACTGGGCGTGCCTGCCCAACTTCAACTCACCCCCCCCGTATTCTTCTCGATACTGGACAGGAAGAAGGGGGGGGCTATTTCCGCATCACGCCCCCCCTGGACACCTCCAACCTCTATGTCCACCAGTCATACAAGGACTTCACTAACGTACTGATCACGGAGTTCGTGAGGAACAACAAGGTCATACTGAGGATAACGGACTTCATGCCCACATCGGAGTACTCCACCATCAGTTTTCCAGAGATACACAGGCTTGTGGAGACGCTCTCGGAGGAGGTGGATGTTGAGGTATCATTCAAGGTGGCCTTCGACTACGGCAGGAAGAGTGCAAGGATAGAGGAGAGGAAGCACGGCTACGTGTTCAAGGACACCAGGGAGAGCGTTGGCCTCGCCCTACCCTTCAAGCTGGAGAGGTTCAATGACAGGCTCAGCGGCACACTGCACCTGCCCAGGAGGAGTGCGAACTGGTTCGTGGCACTCCACGGTGTGGACCACATAGGAAAGATATCTGACTACAAGTCCTACGAGAGGCTCGAGGAAACTGTGAACTACTGGCAGAAGTGGTGCAACCAGAGCACCTATAACGGCCTCTACCACGGGGATGTCATCAGATCCGCACTTACCCTGAAGGGCCTGTTCTACGAGCCAACCGGCCTGATGGTTGCCGCACCCACGACGAGCCTCCCGGAGTGTGTGGGTGGAGAGAGGAACTGGGATTACAGGTACACTTGGATAAGGGACACCGCATACGTCATAGAGGCCCTGGCAATGATAGGCTACAAGAGGGAGGCCACCAAGTTCCTCTATGACCTGATGCACATAATAGAGAGGGAGGGCAGGATAAGGACAATATACAGCATAAACGAGGATTCGAACCTGAACGAGGAGGAACTCGACCTCGAGGGGGGTACAGGTTCTCGAGGCCAGTCAGGATAGGTAACAAGGCCTCTGAGCAGCTCCAGCTGGACGAGTACGGGTCCATAATAAATGCAGTGTACCACCTGCACAAGATAGGGGGGGCCTCATAAACTCCTACCTGTGGGACTTCGTTGGGGGGGAGACCCTTGACAAGATCTCGAAGATATGGAGGAACCCGGATTCGAGCATATGGGAGTTCAGGACAGAGCCCAAACACTATGTCTATTCCAAGCTGATGTGCTGGGTTGCGTTCACGAGGGCAATAGAGATGGGCAGGGAGGAGGGGGGTTCTCCGGGCCCTACAGGAAGTGGAAGGCCACGGCAGACGAGATCAAGGAGGACATACTCAGGAACGGTTATGACCCTGAGCTGAACAGCTTCACGCAGTACTACGGGTCGAAGAGCGTGGACGCGGCTCTCCTCAGGATACCCATGGTGGGCTTCCTGCCTCCGGATGACCCGAGGATAACGGGCACTGTTGAGAGGATAGAGAAGGAACTGATGGTCAGGAACTTCCTCTTCAAGAGGTACACCGAAGACGATGGCTTCGCATGCCCAGACAACCCGTTCCTCCTCCTCTCCTTCTGGTATGTGGAGGACCTAATCATACTGAACAGGGTGGAGGAGGCAAAGGAAGTGTTCGAATCGCTGCTTGACAAGGCCAATGTCCTGGGGGGGCTCTTCTCCGAGGAGGTGGACCTGAACACGGGAGAGCTCATAGGCAACTTCCCGCAGGCCATAACCCACCTCGGCGTGATCAGGGTTGCCACAAAGCTCAACGAGGTGCTCAAGAGGAAGAACGGGAAGAGCGGGAATTCCATCGACACCAGGAAGATAATAGACTTTTCCAGGTACTACTGATAGACCTCCTCGCTCTTCTCGTATATGTGGCACCACACGCTGTGGTCACCATCCAGGGCCGTGGGTGCTGGCTCCACACTGCACTTCTCAAATGCCGATGGGCACACCTTCCTGAAAATGCAGCCTCCCTCCGTGCTCACATGCCCGCCTGCAACGCTGTCTGATGCCTGTATCTCAGACCTCTGTATGCCCAGCACGCTCCCGGTGAGCACCCTGGTGTACGGGTGGGCCGGTGACGAGAGCACGGTCTTCGTCTCCCCCCGCACTCCACCACCTTCCCGTAGTACAGCACGGACACCCTGTTGCACATGAAGCGTATGACGTTTATGTCATGTGATATGTAGATGAATGTGATGGACATTGACCTCCTGAGGTCCCTGAGTAGGTTGAGTATCTCCGCCTGGATACTCACATCTAGCGAGCTTGTGGGTTCGTCCAGGATCAGGATCTTCTTCGGTGCAACGAGTGCACGGGCTATGGAGACCCTCTGCTTCTCACCTCCGCTCAGCTGTCCTGGATAGGACCACAGTTTGCCCTGAGGGATCCCCCCCACCTGCCTGGATATCTCAACTATCCTCTCCTCGTAGCGGTCCTTCGGCACATCTGAATTTATGAGCCCTGCCCTTATTATCCTGTACACCGGCTCCCGGGGGTTAAGTGAACCCACAGGGTCCTGGAACACTATGCCTATGTTCCTCCTTGCTAGGCTGACGTCCTTGCTCGAAGAGTAATCGATCTCCCTCCCTTCAAGGTAAATGCTTCCTGAGGTCGGCCTGTTTATGCCCAATATGGTCTTAGCAAGTGTGGACTTGCCTGAGCCTGTTTCCCCCCCCACTATGCCGTAGGAATCTCCGCGCCTCACGCCCAACGAGACGCCCTTGAGGGCCTCGGTGAAGCCCCCCCTACCCTTAACCCTGAACCTGACAACCAGGTCCCTAACATCGAGTATGTATTCACCTGGCATACAACCAGCACTTCACCATCCTGTCATTGACAGTTACATCTGGAGGCATGCTGACGCACTTCTCGAAGGAGAGCGGGCAGCGCGGCTGGAACGGGCAGCCAGGGGGGGCAGGTGCCTGAGGTCCGGAGGTTCCCCCTGCGATACCGGGAGGTCAGGTGAATCGTAAAAGCCATGCGGTATAGAGGACATCAGCGTCTTCGTGTACGGGTGCATGGGCCTCTCGATTATCTCCTCCGCGGGCCCAGATTCCAGAACCCTCCCTGCGTACATAACGTATATCCTGTCACACAGCTGGGCTGCCACAGATATGTCGTGCGTAATTATTAGAAGGCTAACCCCCCCAGTCTCCCGCCTGATCTTCTCAATGAGGGATATTATCTTCAGCTGGACCAGGCATCCAGGCCGGTCGTTGGCTCATCCATTATGAGCAGTTCAGGTTCCTGCAGGAGCGCCGAGGCTATCGCTACCCTCTGCCTCATGCCCCCCCGGAGAGCTGGTGGGGGGTACTTTTCCAGTATGCCCTCTGGGTTCTCTATGTTCATATCTGCCAGTGTGCGCACTATCCTCTTCAGGGCCTCCTTCCTCCTCCCCCCCTTCTGCGTCACTCCCGGATCCTTTACCGAAAGGGATTCCATGAGCTGAAAGCCTACCGTGTACACGGGGTTGAGGGACACCAGTGGCTCCTGGAACACCATAGACACGCCCCTGCCCCCTGAACCTGTTGCCACCCTCCTTGAGGGTCGGCCCGACCTTTTCGTTCTTGAACCTTATCGCCCCCCCGGATTCGTGCACGGCGGGTGGAGAATCCAGGAGGCCCATGATGGCGTTCGCAAGGGTCGACTTGCCAGAACCGCTCTCGCCAACAATGCCGACCCTCTCGCCCTTCCTCACTTCCATGTTTATGTCCCTGAGAACAGGCAACCTCTGGCCGTCGGATAAGAAACTCACGTTGAGGTTTTCCACGGCCACTATGCTGTCGTTCAACTCACCCATCCTGTAGCCTTCAACATACATAAGGCCTGCTATCACCCCCCCCTAGTTCAGGTCGCTGGCCTCCACGGACCTGACCTTTATGTCCCTCTTGGCCAGTTCAGGAAGAAGAGCTTCGGAGGGACTATCTGCTCCGGAGGCTTCACGCCCTTCCCCCCCTTTATTGTGCCCGAGGCCACCATCTGTGCAACTATTGATCCCGGCACGCCCACCTGTTTCTGCGATGCCGACATCCTCAGCCTCTCGTCATACTTAAAGTCAACAGTGATCACGACCCTCTTCTCCCTTCCAGCTTCCTTGCCCCCCCTTACCTCCACAACAGTCCTCTCATAGTCCATGACCTGGATGCCCTCTGGCGGCGTGAGCTTGCCCTGCTGCCTCAGGAAGTTTATGAAGAATTCCCTAGGCACTATCTCGGCACCATTGACCTTGACCTTCTCCGTGGAGCCGAAGCCCATGTCCACAACCTGCTTCAGGAGCAGTATATCCCTGCTGCCCTCCAGCCACTCCACGTACCTTATGCCCTTCTGCCTGAAACTCTCAGGCATGGTCGCTATCTCAGAGTGCAGTGTCCTGTAAACTGCAAACTGCCCTATTTCAGGGCCGAAGTCATAGACCTCAGACCTTGAGAGGGGGGGAGGGCTCTCCACGAACTTGCCGTCCTCGAAGTGGACGGCGTTCATGGTCATCTCGTCAATCATTGTCAGCGGTGACCATGTGAACAAGTACGGGGCGTTTGGCGTCCTGTCCGCCCACCCGTCCCTTATTACCACGCTCTCTGCGGTATCCATCCTGTTCACCGCATAAGATGCCGCCACGGAGGATATGCCCGGCTGTGCCCCCCCATCCCTATTATGGCCAGCACACCCTCCCTGGCGAAGGTGTCGTCGAGCTCCATCTGTTTCCTTGTCATGTGGAACAGGCCGCCGAAGTCTATGTATGGCACCTTCGCCTGCAGGCAGGCCTTCATGACGTCCAGGTTGAAGTAATACTGCGCCGCGTTTATCACCACGTCCGAGCCCTTCAGGGTCCTGGAGAGCTCCTCGTGGTTCCTGATGTCCACCCGCCTGAATGATACCCTGGGGGTCCTCAAACCTCTTCTCCTGGAGGTCAATGACCTGGATGTGCTCTGTATCCTTGCTGGCCAGGAGATCCCTTATGGCCGCGCTCCCAGTGATCCCAGAGCCTCCCACCACGGCAAACTTCATACTTGTTTACAGTGTATTGACAAATAAATAGTTGTCGATCGACCTTTGAAAATTGTATCCAGCAAACTCGTTTGCTGGAAAAATAAAAAAGTAGCAGACCCAGTGATATAGAAAAATTACAGCAAAATGCCGATGGATCAAAAAACTACATATACCCAGAAGGCAATACACATATCGATGATATTTTATGGAGGCAGAAAACCTGAACCGATCGGAAAGTCACACTCGGAGGGAGTGGAACTCCTCCAGGTCTGAGAGGCTTTTTGAGAGGCAGAAGAAGCTTATACCCAGCGGGGGGGCAAGTTCCCTGATGAGGACGTCCTCGTGGGACCCGTACCCGCTGTTCATACAGAGGGGGGGCAAGGGGTCCAGAATATGGGATGTTGACGGAAACGAGTACATAGACTTCCTCATGGCCTTCGGGCCGCTGATCAACGGGCACTCGCACCCCCCCAAGATAAACAACGCAGTGAAGAAACAGATGAGGAACGGGTACCTGTTCGGTGCGCCAAACGAGCTGGAATACAAGCTTGCAAGAATGTTCATGAAGTTTGTGCCGAACCAGGACAGGGTGATATTTGCACTGAGCGGTTCCGACGCCACGTTCAATGCGATCAGGATCGCCAGGGCTGCAACCGGCAAAGACGTTATACTGAAGTTCGAGGGGGGGCACTACCATGGCCTTCACGACTATGCGGCGATTTCCGTGGAGTCGCCTCCGGTTGTGAGCGGCCTGAGGTGGTTCCCGAGGCCACTGGCATACACAGCTGGCATACCGAGCGAGGTCCTCGACACCGTGGTTGTTGCGAACTGGAACGACGTGGAGAGCCTGGAGAGGATACTGAAGATAAGGGGGGGCAACGAGATAGCGGCCATAATAATGGAGCCCATAATGGCCAACTCCAGCGTGATACTGCCGGACGACGACTACCTTAGGGCCGTGCGGGAACTCGCTGATGAGTACAACATACTCATGATAATGGACGAGGTCATAACTGGCTTCAGGGTGAGCGAGGGTGGTGCACAGAAGCTCTACGGGGTTCAGCCAGACCTCTCCACATGGGCCAAGGCCTTGGGCAACGGGCTCACAATATCAGCAATATCCGGAAAGAAAGAGTACATGGAACTGATAGGAAACGGCGTTGCGTACGGCGGCACTTACTTCGCGTCTCCGATTGCACTGGCGGGCGCACTCGAGAACCTGAGGCTGCTGGCCTACAACGACTTCGAGCCCTACAGGTACCTGAAGAGGATCACAAGGAAGATGGCCAAGGGCATTGAGGAGGTTGCGGACGAGCTTGACGAGGACATACTGGTCACATGGGAGACAGGCCTCCTGTCTTTCATATTCACCAAGAGGAAGAGTGTCAGGAACTACAGGGAGAGCATTGACAGCGACTGGGAGAAGTACAAGAAGCTGCAGCGCTACATGCTCAGGAGGGGCATATACCTGCACCCGGACATGTTCGAGAGGATACCCCTTTCCACGCAGCACACGGAAGAAGACATAGATGCCTTCATCATGCACTCAGGGAGAGCCTGAAGGAATACAGGGAGAAGGAGGAGTGACCTCCTCATGGCTCCCCCCGTATATCTGGTAGTACCAGGACTTCCTTATTTTTCCAGATATGTCGACGTAGACGTGCTTGGGGGGGTTCGTGAACTCCTCCAGTGAGAAGATCGATGTGGAGGCACCGAAGCCCGAGCGCTTGAGGGGGGGTGACCAGGGCATCTCCGACGGTATCGGGGCGTGGTCATTGACCCAGACGGTGCCGAACCTCAGGTCCCTGGAGGCCCTCATGGCCCTTGCCACATCCCTTGTCCAGACGGAGGATGCCAGGCCGTACACCACGTTGTTGGCCCTCTCTATGGCCTCCTGGTATGTGGAGAAGCGGAGCACCGACAGGACTGGCCCGAATATCTCCTCCTGCACCACGCGTGCACCATCGTTATCCACCTCCACAACTGTGGGCCTCAGGAAGAAGCCCCCCCTCTCGCCATTGCCGGAGCCATCGAGCACCACGTTGCCCTCCCTCCTCGCTACCTCTATATAACCGTTCACACGCCTGAACTGGTCCTCCGACACCACCGGCCCCCCCATGTCCGTCTTCGGGTCCATTGGATCGCCGACCCTGACCTTCCTCAGCTTCTCCAGCAGCCTTGCAAGGAACCTGTCATAGACACTCTCGTGCACGTACAGCCTGGTGGCCGCACCGCAGTCCTGGCCAGTGTTCATGAGTGAGCCCACAACGGCACCCTCGGTTGCGGCCTCGATGTCCGCGTCCTCGAACACTATGAAAGGTGCCTTGCCGCCCAGCTCCAGGGACAGCTTCTTGACCGTGGACGAGGCCAGGGATGCTATCCTGGAGCCCACCTCCGTGGAACCTGTGAATGCTATCATGTCTACCTTGCTGTTCCTCGAGATCTCCTCCCCCCCGATCACTGACCCTGGTCCCGTGACCAGGTTGAAGGCCCCCCCTTGGGTATGCCCAGTGAATGTATGAGGGATGCGAGCTTGATAGCAGTGAGCGGCGTGTTTGATGCGGGCTTGAGCACCACGGTGTTGCCCATCAGGAGTGGTGGTATTGCTCTCCAGGCCACCATCATGAGCGGGTAGTTCCATGGGACTATGACACCGACCACGCCCACGGGCTCACGCCTCAGGATGCTGGTGCCCTCCTGCAGGTATTCATGGGCCGCTATGCCGTTCTCAACCCTCGATGCGCCAGCGAAGAACTTTATGTTGTCTATGGTGGCCCCCCCGATATCGTAGTCTGCGGCCTGCTTCACGGGTTTTCCCGTGTTGAGCACCTCCAGCCTCATGAACTCCTGCTTCTCCCTCTCGATCATCTGAGCCAGCCTGTAGACGATCTCAGCCCTCTCGGCCGGCGTCATCCTCGGCCATGGGCCGTGGTCGAACGCGTCCCTGGCCGCATCTATGGCCCTCCTGACATCTTCCACCGTGCCCCCCCTCTGGACCCTCCCGATATCCTCCCTTGTAGCCGGATTCACAAGGCTGTAGGTGCTCCCGTCGGATGACTGCGACCACTCGCCACCTATGTACATCATGTTCTCACTAAATTTTTCCACCGTCATGGTCATCTACCTATAATATGTCTATATGTAATGTTCACCTAATAAATTTTTTTTAATTTGACTGGCCGGTGTCCTTTATAAGTACCAGCGGCCTATCCTCGTCGGCCTTCCTGGGCACGCGCCTGATGATGTGCGGCCTGAGGTTCACGTCCAGGGCGTCCCTGAGGCCCTCTCCGAGCAAGCCGAAGCCCAGCACGATGAGGAATATGAAGGCTGCAGGTATAAGGCCCTCCCACGGGTATGTGTAAAGAGTTGTTGTCAGGGACGAGGCCATGAGGCCCAGTTCCGGAGTGCCCACCGGTATGCCAACGCCGAGGAAGCCCAGAGTGGAGATCGTGAGGAGCGCGGTGCCGAAGTCCATGGTGGCATACACGATCATTGTGGGCAGTATGTTCGGCAGTATGTCATGGCGCAGGATGTAGGGGAACGATAGGTCCATGGCCTTCGAGGCTGTCACGAAGTCCTGCGCTGTGACCTCCAGGACACTCCCCCTTGCCAGCCTCACATAGGGCGGCCACCACACTATCATGACCGAAAGCATGGCGTGCGGGATGCTCGGCCCGAGCGTGGCGGCTATTGCAAGGGCCATGATTATGCTGGGGGGGAATGCGAGGAACAGGTCGGTGAGCCTCATTATCACCTCTTCCGCCGCGCCCCCCCTGAAGTAGCCGGCGATGCTGCCCAGGAGTATGCCGATGAGGAGGGAGAAGAGGACTATACCTGCCGGCATGGCCATGTCTATGGGCATGGCCGCGATTATCCTCGAGAATATGTCTCGGCCCAGGGCATCCGTGCCGAAGATGTGTTGCATGCTCGGGGGGGGAGGTTCGCAGCGGAAAGGTCGAGGCGGTACGGGTTGTAGGGCACCATCTGGTGCCCAGTATGGAGTAAAGCACTGCCAGCAATACGAAAAAGGCTGACAGGACAAGCCCAGCCATGGACAGCCTGTTCTGGTAGATGTCCCCGAGGACCTTCCTTGCACCCCCAATTAGCCCTGCCTGCTTCACCTGGCATCACCCGAGAGCGTTATCCTTGGGTCTAGGACGGCGTAGAGTATGTCTGCTATGAGGTTCACTATGATAACAACAGCGGTGAACACAACAACAACCGCAACCAGGGCAGGGTAGTCGTCTGAAACCACTGCGTTGTAGGCGAACCTGCCGATGCCTGGCCATGAAAAGAGCTCCTCGACAACAACCGTGCCGGACACGAGCCACCCGAACATCACAGCTATGACAGTGTTCGATTCTATCAACCCGGTCCTGAGGATGTGCCTCCTCTGCACGAGCTTCTCATCGATGCCCTTGGCGTACGCTGTCTTGACATATGGCAGCCACTTCACGTTGAGTATGCCCGACCTCGTGATCCTGGTTACCAGCCGAAGTTCAGGAACGCCAGGGTGAGGGCCGGGAGTATCAGGTGGTACATCCCGTTCACAAAGTCCTGGAAGTGGCCGGTTATAAGCGAGTCCAGGACGAATATGCCAGTTATCCTCGGAGGAGGGGGGGTCAGCGTTGGTGAGTACATGCACTTATCGGGAACAGGCCCAGGTCGGATGAAAGTACCATTATTGCGAGTGCAGCGCCAAGGAACGTTGGTGTGGCCCATGAGGCCAGGTAGAAAACCCTTATTGCAGAATCCTTCTTGTTGCCGAAGTTCATGGCAGAGATGTATCCTAGGCCCACGCCCAGGATGATAAGGATCACGAAGGATGCTATGACCAGCTCCAGTGTGTTGGGAAAATAGAACTCTATCTCGGAGAGGACGGACTTGCCCGTCTCCGGGTCGATGCCGAAGTTGCCCGTTAGGTAAGACTTAAGGAAGATTCCGAGCTGGACATAGATCGGGGGGGCGTTGAGGTGGTATTCCTGTATCACGTACTGCACCGTGGAGGCCCTGGCCTTAGGGCCAGCCCAGAGCCTGGCAGGATCCGGGCTCAGTAGGTGTGAGATCAGGAATACGATTATTATCGTCCCGATGAGCAGGAGTATGCCCTCGGCCACCCTCTTTGAGATGTAGACTGCGAGCTCACGCCTAGAGATCAGATCCCCCCCTCACCCTCCCTGGTAGCAGCCATCATCTGCACGTCAGGGGGGAGATAGGATGTCTGTGAGGTGTAGTGCACGTCGCTCCAGAACATGAAGTAACCTGCAGCTGACCCGGCTGGGTTCTCTATGAAGCCTGTGAGCGTGTCCACATGGACTGCAAGCATGTAGGGTATGTTGAGCCATGCAAACCAGTACTGGTGGTAGACTGCGTGGACGAGCTCCGTGTAGTTCTGCACTATGTACTGGGTGTTGTACGTCGAGGTGCCGTTCACCGTAAGGTTGAACATGGTCTCATTGAACCAGGGTGCCTCCACATAGCTCTCGTCCATTATGGCGGTCGCGTAGTCAGAGCTGGCTGTGTAGTCTTCAGTGTAGTAGCCTATGCCCATCGGGTATGTCAACCCGCTGGTGCTGTTGTCCGTGGAGTAAATTATGCTCTCCCAGGCACTGTGCGTGACACCGTCAGATGTTATGTCAAACCCAATTGCGTTGAGGTCAGATATTATTATCTGCGCCTCTTCTGACTGCGATGTTGAGCCCGAGTTGAATGTGAAGTTGACTGGTGGCAGCGGGTTGTTTTTGTTAACCACTGTGCCGTTGGGGAATTTGGCCTCGTATCCTGCCTTCGCCAGGTATTCTGCGGCCAGTGTGGGGGTTGTATGTGTAGTTCTGCAGGCCTGAGGTGACGTTGCTGTAATACGGGAACCCGGCAGGTATCGGGCCTATCCACTGGGTGGCCAGGCCGTGGAACACCGTGCTTATTATCCCTGTGTAGTTTATTCCATAAACGACCGCTGCCCTGACATCGAGGTTGTAGAACGGCTTGTAGCCGTACGGTCCATGTAGACCCAGTATGCCCCCCCCTCGGAGCTACCGAACTGCACTGGCAGCACAGTGACGTTGAAGCCTGGGAGTGACTTGAGCGTGCTGTAATACTGCGTTGAGGGATCGTCTATTACCTGCAGCTGGCCCGCCTTGGCTGCAGATATTGAGGTGGACACTGGCTGGTAGTCTATCACGATCTCCTTCACGTAGGGCGGGTGGATGGCGTAGTTCCACTGGCTGCTGCTTATATTGTATGCCCAGTAGTGCGGGTTTGCCTCCAAGACAGCTGTCTGTCCCGGGACGTACTTTTCCAGCACGTATGGCCCTGTCCCCAGCGCATGGGTCGTCATGTATGAGTTTATCGTTCCGTACTGGACGCCACCGTGCGCATCCACATATGCAGGGTCAACAGCTGCGGCCATGGGAGTTGTCAGAGTGGCGAGGAGAGAGTTGAATGGCACATCCCCGTTGTAACCGTAACCGAGGTTCAGCCTGATCTCATACTTGTTTATCACCTGGAAGGACTGGTACGGGTACTCCATCACCTGCAGCTCACTCGCATTGGGGTCAGTGAAGTTGAAAGTGTTCAGTTCCTGCGGCGTGACTGTGAAATTAACGCCGTTAGAGTAGTTGAAGTTCTGCGACAGGATGAAGGATGGTGCCTGGTTCATTATTATCGTCCTGTACATGGAGTACCACTGCACGTAGGCATTGTACGGGTATCCGTTGCTGAATGTCACGTTGTGCCTGAGGTAGAATGTGTAGTGCATGCCATTGGGGGGGATACACTCCAGTTCACTGCAAGCACACCAACGTAAGTGTCCTCGCTGGTGCCGTTGGGGGGGCCACAAGCCCCTGGTATATCTGGTTCGCTATCTCCCATCCAGCGGTACTGAACGTCACGGCCGGGTCAAGGTGGCCCGGTGCCTTTGCCGAGCCCTCAACGATCACCGATGGCGTTGTTACCTGCGAGTGGGGCCTGTGGATCTCAAAAGCAGCCACCCCCCCTGCCACGATCACTACGACAACGACTATGATCGCGATTGTTGATACCTTCATATTTCAGAATATTCCAATCCAAATATTTATATGTTTTCATATCTAAAGTCCTCCAAGGATTTTTTACATAAATAGGCCTGTAATGCTGAAAATATTTACATCCAACAGGACATAAGGTCACTTCCATGAAGATGAGAGGTTATTCTCTCCACTATTTAGATTTTGCCAGGGCGGAGGTAGACGTACTGAAACACTGTGTGAGTTCAAGCGTACAAGATGTGGGAGAAGAGCAATCACGGGCAACGGCATGAAGATCGTGAATAGTTATAGGCCAAGGGCTGAAGGTTAAGGCCTGCCTCAACCCCATGATCTAAAAACAGGACCTGGAGGTTGAGAGGCCTGTGCGCTCATTTCACCTCCGAGTCGGCGAGCCTCAGGGCATCGTCCATTGCAGAGACACCTGCATCTATCTCTTCCTTTGTGATTATGAGTGGCGGCGCGATGACGAAGTGGCTGACCCAGGTGTTCACATAGACGCCCTTCTTCATCATTTCTGACGCTATCCTGTCTGTCATCAGTGGCCTTCCCTCCACCTTGTCCCTGTAAGTGTTGAACGGTTCTCTGGTCTCCCTGTTCCTCACTATCTCAACCGCAGCGAAAAGCCCTATGGACCTCACATCGCCCACCGATGGGTGCCTCTCCCTGAGCTCTTCCAGCCTGCCTGACAGGTACTTACCCATTTCCCTGGCCCTCTCTATAAGGTTGAGGCGCTTGTACTCCCTTATTGCAGCTGTCGCAGCAGCCATCCCAACCGGGTGCGCCTCATAAGTGTGGCCGTGTGCGAAGTAGTGGTCCTCAAAGTACTCCGATATCCTCCTGTCAGTGGCCGTGAGGGAGAGCGGGAAGTATGCCGATGTTATGCCCTTTGCGGTGGTGAGTATATCTGGCTTTATGTTCCAGTGGTCCACCGCAAACCATTCCCCTGTCCTGCCCCCCCACCCCCCCGACATGACCTCGTCCGTTACCATTATAACATCGTTCTCCTCGGTTATCTCCCTCACCCTCTCCATGTACCGGGTGGGGGGGGTATCACCACGCCGTTGGTCCCGGTCACGGGTTCCATGATCAGGCCCCCCCCGACGTTCCCCCTCGTTCTTTATCATGTACTCAATATAATCAGCACAGGCCAGGCCGCAGTCAGGGTATTTCAGGCCGAACGGGCACCTGTAACAGTAGGGGGGGCGGTGCGTGGACAACGCCGTTTATTCCAAAGTCCGGTTCAGCCTGTATGCGCCTGAAGTCACCTGTCAGCGATATGCTGGCTGCGGTGGAGCCGTGGTAAGAGTTGTACATGGATATTATCTTCACCTTTCCACTGGAAGAGTTGTACATCCTTATAATCTTGACAGCCGCCTCGTTTGCCTCGGTCCCGCTCGTGCCGAAAAAGAACCTGTCCAGGTTCCCTGGCAGGACTGAAGAAAGCTCCTCTGCCAGCTCCGCCCTGGCATCGATTGTGTATGAGGGCTGTATGTATGCCAGTTTCTCGGCCTGCCGGTGCATTGCCTCAATCACGTTACTGTTGCTGTGGCCGAGGTTGGAACACATGAGCTGCGAGGAGAAGTCAAGGTAAGCCTTTCCATCCTTATCGTAGAAGTAGACGCCTTCCGCCCTCTCAACAACCAGTGGATTCCATGGGCCCTGCTTCCTCCATGTGCCGTATGTATGCTCTTTGGTAACCCTGGATACCCTTTCCCGGTCGTATGTGCTACCCTGTATGGCGCCCATACTGAGGCTATTCTCTGTAACTATTTTAACTTTTCACAGTATATCTATTATGTTTTTTCCCTTCAGCTGAGTGTAGGTGAAATTTTCCAGAGAACCAACGGAAACCATGTGATTAACTCTGAAAACCGTTTCAGGGCCTGATGGGGGGGCAGATCGGATATCCGGCCTGAGTCCTCTGGCATTTCCATTCGCCTGGATGTTTACCCTGGATTTCCGACCCGGGATCGGTATTAGAACACAGATAAAAAAATAAATATCATAGCTTCCGGTTAGGGTTATTTTACACCTTGCTTAATAAGACGATGGATTTAATACCAAATAAAGCATTACCATGGTGCAATGGAAACAAAGGCGACAGACTACAACACTATTATTGACGAGACCGATAAGAAGATCCTTGAGGCAATGTTTGATATCAAGGACACCAACCTGCAGTCTCTGGCGGACAGGGTTGGCATCTCAAAGTCAACGGTGCACAACAGGCTCAAGAAGATGCGCGATGCCAACTTCCTCCAGGGCATAATCCCGATAATCAACAAGGACTATGTGGATAACCAGATAACAGCGATTTCCCTGATAAAGGCCAAGTACGGGCCAGAGTACGCGGAGGAGGTTGGCAAGAGGATATCGAAGATAAAGGGTGTCTGGGCGGTCTACTTCGTCCTCGGCATAAATGACTTCGTTGTGCTCATAAGGACTAAGACGAAGAGCGAGCTGGAACAGATCGTGAACGAGCTCAGCAAGACCGAGGGCGTGGAGAGGAGTGACACGACCATAGCTCTCAAGATAATAAAGGAAGATGTGGGTGAATCGCTCAAGTATGCCTCCGTTGGCAACGAGTGATAAATTTTAATCCACTCCGAATCTTCAGCTCATGGAGTACATCAGCATAGTTGCCATTGCCCTCTCCGTAGTTTCAATTTGCCTTTGGGCTTACAGCCTGGCCTCCATGAGGGGCAGGAAGGTTGAGGTCGATAACACCCCCCCCAGGGCTGTGGATGCGGGATTCGAGGTATCGGGAGGAACTGGAAAGGGAGAGAGTGATGAGGGCCCTACGGCCAGCGCCCCCCCGCACCATGAAACATACGCGCTAGGGATAAGTACGGAGGAACTTGAAAGGTTCAGCCTGCAGGTCATCAAGAACCTGGACATGATAAACAAGAGGATAGGGGTGAAGTTCGACGTGAAGCCCTTGCAGGCAAAAAAGGAGAGCCAGGGAAAGAAGTGAGCTCATGTTGTGCCGGCCTTCTGGTTGCCAGCAACGTTCTGAGACTTCTTTCCCCCCCAGCCAATCCAGCCCAGTGCCGTCAGGGCAGCGCCGACCACTGCCACGACGATGCCGGGCACCATGTACCAGAGCATCGGATGGAGGACCCTGACTCCACCCAGTATGGCGAGTACTACACCCACCACCAGCAGTACAATGCCCGGAATCCCCGAAGGCCCAGCGCATTGTTACCACCGATATATATAAGTAAAAACTTCTATAAAACTATTTCGATCACTCCCCCCACCTGCTTCTGATGGCGCCCTACCGGCTGCCAGAACCCTTTCTGGGTGCAGCCTGTACTCCACAGTTGCCATGATGGCGGAGAACGGTATCCATGCAACGCCTATGTATGCAGCGAGGTCAAAGGGATAAGCGGGAGGTGACGGGTAGAATGAGAAGAATATGACCGCTCCCAGGACACCAACCGCTACCGCCGGGAACAATAGGTGCTGCACCACACGGAACTGCCCGCGCTTCCTGGCCATGACTGGGAGGCCGATGGAGCTACAATGTGCTCAAGGTATGCACAGTAACCGTTCGCGTACAGCATGAGGAGGCCACCCTCTGCCGGCCCGAAGGCGAGGCCGAAGGCCAGTGCGACCACAAGGGAGGCGACAAGGACAAACGTGGCCGATACATGGGGGGGTGAGCCGTACCTGCTGTGCACCCTGGCCAGCGACCTGGGGGGGAGGAAGAGTATGCCGTCCCTGGCGAAGGTGTAGTAGACCCTGGAGTTGGAGTTGCTCACCGCTATGTTGTATCCCATGAAGCTGTTCACCGTAACTGCGATGAGGAGGGCGTAGAGCAACACGCCGTGTTCCCTGAATAGGATGAGGCCAGGGTCCGGAGAGGTTGCAAACGATGACATATCGCGTGGCCCCCAGCCAACGGTGAAAGCGTAGGAGACAAGGACCAGAGTGAACCCTGCAATCACCGTTGTGGTTATCAGTGCGCGGGTCACGGACTTCTCCGGTTCCCTTGTTTCCTCTGCCAGGGACGTCACTGAAAGCGTGGTTCCGAAAAAGAGGACAACGGAGTAGATCATCGAGTAGAAGAGCTGAGACACTCCGCCGGGGGGGAGGAGTGAGGTGGTGAAGACCTCAAGCGTGTTGCTGTGGCCCGCTGACACTATTATAGCGATGGAGCCTGCTATTATGACGCCCACCTCTATCAGGCCCCCCCAGTATCTGGTAGTCCGTGGATGCCCTTATCCCGAAGTAAGTGAGAAGGAACGATACCAGCGCCGCAGCAACAGCAACCGGTATCCAGAACTCAGGAAGAGAGTATTTGGGGGGGTCTATGAGAGTTATGAACGATGCCAGGCCGAGGAATCCGAAGGACCCGTAGCCCAGGGTTGTGTAGAATATCATGTTCCAGGCCTGGAATGTGCCAACCGTACCGCCCAGGGACAGAGCCGCGAACTTGTAATAGGAGCCTGCGGAAGATACGAACTTTGAGAACTGGTAGCCGGTGTTCATTATGAAGAGGTAGAATATGACACCGAGGAGTATGGACAGGGGAGTGGCACCCAGGGCGAACAGGGCCACCCCCCCGGTGAGGAGGTAAGCAGCGTCAGCAGCTATGGATAGGGCTCCCATGGCCTGCCACACCAGCCTGAACTGGCCTATCACTCCCCTGGGAAGTGAATCGTTACTGATAGACTGTGTCACGCCAGCCTGATCTGTAACATGTAAATATAGCTTTGCTCCCGGAGACGCACCCAGGGTAGAAATAAAATTATACAGGCTGAAGTTACGGGCAGAGACCCATGGATGAACACTGAGGCCGGCAGGGGGGGCGCCTATGAGAGAAAGTGGTTTGCGAGCTACCTCCTTTCCAACGTTGCCTCCGGCATAATATCGCCCCCCCTGGTCCCGCTCTATACGGTCCTCCTGTTGCATTCCACGGTCTTCTATGTGGGCCTGGCAAGCGCCCTCTCTTCGGCTGCATCTGTCCCCCCCTCCCTGATACTGTGGGGGAAACCTATCCGACAGGACAAAGGCCAGGAAGCCCTTCATCATAGTTGGTTTCGCAGGATCGTTCCTCTCACTTATCCTGATACTCCTCGTCAGGAACGTGTACGACTACATAGGTGTGCTCGTGCTCTACCAGGTGCTTGCGAACGCCAGTGTGCCCGTGGCCACGGTCCTGATAGCGGAGAACACTGAGGAGAGGCTGTGGCCCAACGTCATGGCCATGTTCAACATGCTCTCTGCCGTGGGCACGGTCATAGGCCTGGGCCTGGGCACCATGTTAACGTTCATCAACAGCAGTCCCGGAGCACTCACAATGGTTTACGTGTACTCATCAGCCATTTACCTGGTCTCAGCCATTTCGGCAGCCCTCCTCCTCAGGGAGTCGGAGAAGAAACTCGAGAGGAGGAGGCTCTCCTCCATCTTCTCCATACGCGTGCTCGAGAGGAACCGTTTCTCACCGAGCCACATAGTGCACTTCATTGCCTACAGGGAAGGCAACGCAAGGCACCTGCCCGGAAAACTGTGGGCCACCATAGCGTGCGCCTGCCTCCTGATGGTGGGCTTCCAGGTGTTCCTTGTGCCTTACCCGGTGTACCTTGTGGACAGGTACGGAGCATCACAGCTGATCGTATTCCTGATGTACATGGGAAACAGTGCCATGACCGCACTCACATACGTTCCGGCGGGGGAGGATGGTCAGGAAATCAGGCATATCCAGGGCACTCTCCCTGGCCCTCGGGAGTAGGATCCTAATATTCTCTGCAAGCTCCGTGATCGCCATGCTTGCAGCCCCCCCCACTCACCTCTGGATGTACGTGATGGTCGCATTCTACAGCATAATAGGTGGCCTCTGGAGCTTCATAGGCATGGGGGGGCAGGTGACAGCGGTAACCAGGATGGCCGACCAGGAGACAAGGGGGGGCTGGGCAGTGGGCCTCTACAACTCCTTCCTGGGGGGGATAGGCCAGATCGCGGGCTCCTTCATATCTGGATACATGGCACAGTACGTCGGTTACTCCTACGACTTCATAGCTGCTGCGGCCATAGTGGTCGTTGGCACCGCAGTGATACTCAGGATGAACATAGACTCCGCCATAAGGGGGGGCAGCCAGGCGGGACTGGTGTCAAACCTGGCTCCTGATCTTGTTCCTGTCTATCTTTATCCCGCGGGGGGGTCAGAACGAAGAGTGACTTTGACAGGCCCGCCACGTCCCCGTTGGCGTCCCTGCTTATTATCCTCATCTCGTCCATTATCCTCTTCAGCACCACCTCGTCGGAGGAGACAAGGGTACAGTCCACTATCACAATGTTCCCACTGTGCACGAGGTCCCTTACGCGCCCGAGGTCGTCCGTCCTCCTGACCTCCGCGACCCTAACGTATGAGACCGGCCTCTCCTCCTCGTCCTCCACCTTCACGTCGTTGAGGTCTATGAACCTCCTTGGCTCCCTCTGACTCTCTTCCTGGCCCCCCCTCCTCCTGAACAGTGGCATCCCCCTATCATTCTCTCATGTTTACGCCCAATAATATCTTTTCACATCATGCCTTCAAGGCACCGCCGTCGGCCACGGGCTCCCCCCCCTGTCGGATGGCAGCAGGGGGCATAATGAATGAAGTGACTACAGCGAAGAGTATTGAGAACCAGATGGCAGTCCAGAGGGGGGATGACCTTATCCATGAGGGAGATGAAGGCAATTCCAGCTGCGCCGCCAACCGTCTGCCCTACGCCCCCCCAGACCATTGAGTTGGAGGTGGTGTTGACCTCCCTGGGGGACCACACGCCCCCCCACGTACCCGAGGAGCACCGGGAACTGGGTGTATGCTGTGAAGGCGAACAGCGAGTAGAACACACCGGCGAGGATGACGGACTTTGAATAGTACATGAAGAGGGTGAAGAACAGTGTTGACAGGATGAACGTGATCATGACAGTGGCCTTGCCCCCCCTATCCTAGTCACCACATGGCCAAAGAACGGCTGGCCCATAACCGCTATGACCATTGAGGTGGTTAGGAGGTCCCCCCCCATAAGGGCCTTGCTCCCGTAGATAAGATCCAGGTAGTCTGCACGAACGTTGTTGATCCAAGGAGGAACATGGACCTAATGAAAACCAGCGAGGTGAGGAGTAGGATAAATGACCTGTACCTGCCCAGCGGCACCCTCTTCCTCTCCCCCCCCTGTTAGCCGAGGGAGCAGACCTCCTCACACGCCTGAGGCCCAGGAGCACAGCGACCCCCCCTCCGACCGCAGTGTAGCCTGCGAGTATGAAGAGGGAGTGTGAGGGCCTCAGGAGGGCAATGAGGGACACTATGAGCAGGGGGGGCGTTATGGCACGCCCCCCCAGGCTGCCAAATGAACCGTTGATGCCCATGGCCCTTGGCGCGCCGCCACCCTTCCTGTACACGCCTGATAGTACGCTTGCGCCCACGGGGGGGTGGTAGAATGACTGCCCGAAGCCCAGCGAGGCGACGCCTGCAACTATCAGGTACAGGGCGAACCTCTCGAACAGGAACGGGAGGGCGAATATGAATATGGCCAGTGCATTGAGCAGCAGTCCAGTGGAGATCAGGACATTGTCACGGTCGATCCTGTCAGCCACCACTCCAACCGGTGCGCTGAACAGGCCAGATATGACGTTGTAGATCACCGCCATGAGCCCCCCCAGGACTGTTACAGACGTCCCCCCCGGGATCTCAACATAGTAGGTGAGGAGCACGGGGGAAAAGGAGTGTGGTGCCGTCGTTCAGGAAGTGAGCAAGCGATGTGAACAGCAGCGCCCTCCTGCCTACCTCCATACCCGCATCAGCCCGTCTGTCCGGCCTCACTGACCAGGCCATCTGGAAGCAAGCAGCTGTCCGGTAACTGTTCCTCGTCCAGGTCCAGGTGCCTGCCCTTCACCTCCGCGTACGCCCTCAGGAAAGCGAGTATCCTGTGACCGTCAACGATACCCATGTTGCCCACCCTGACCATGCTCTCAGACAGCTGCCCCCCCATCCCCCCCTGGAGACCGTTATGCCCTTCGCGGCGAGCAGGGCCGTTGACTTTGAGGCCTCTGGGTCCCTTATCGCCACCACAGTATCGGAGTAGTTCTCCTCGTTCCCGTAGAGGGATAGGCCGAGATCCCTTATGCCGGACCTGAGGAGCTCCGCGCATGCGTGGTGCCTCTCTATCCTCCTGCCAAGCCCTCGTACTCCAGGAGCTCCAGTGCCCTCTCAAGCGCAGCAAATGCACCTGTGGCCGGTGTGAATGGTGTCTCGTTCCTCTCAAGGAACCTCAGACTCTCGCTCAGGTCCATGTACGCGGGGATGTCCTCTGCTGCCCTTATCTCAGAGGCCGCCTCACCGGAGAGGCACACTATTCCGAGGCCTGGAACAGAGGCTATGCCCTTCTGGCTGCAGGTTGCCATCGCGTATATCCCTGCCCCCCCTACCGATACCGGCATACCGCCGAAGCCTGACACGGAGTCCACAAGCACCCTTATCCCCCCCTGGCACTCAGGTGGGATGCAACGGAGTTTATGTCCCTGATGGCCGTGCCATTTCCAGTCTCATTGTGCACAAGGGCGACGTAAGTGGCGCCCCCCCACTCCTCTGCAGCCGCGAGGATGCTTTCCACACCGATTGCCCCCCCAGCCTCACCGGAGTCCACGACCTTCAGGTCCACGCCCCCCCTCCTCCTCAGTGAGAGGACTAGGCGCCTGCTGAACTCGCCGTTCTGGGCGGCCACAACCCTGTCGCCCTTCCTGAGTATCGAGAAGACCATGGATTCGACGGCGAGTGTGCCGGAGCCAGTGGTGACGACGCTCCTCTCTGCCCCCCCGGTGAACCTGTTGAGCCTCTCCTCTATGGAGCGCACTATTTCCCTGAACTCCCCAGACCTGTGATTTAGCACCATGGTGGCCCTCGCCTGCACGCTTGCTGGCACCTCTACGGGCCCGGGTATGAGCATCATATCTCTCCCCCCCTCCAGGCCTTCACTATGTTGCTGGCAGTCTCCATCGCGACCCTCCTCTTGGCCTCCTCTGTCTGGGCGCCTATGTGTGGCGTGACGACGAAGTTCTCCATCCTCAGGAGATCCATCTCGAACTTTTCCCTTGGAGGCTCATTCCACATCACATCCGTGTAATAAACACTGACCACTCCACTCTTCAGTGCCTCCAGTAGGGCATTTCCGTCCACGGCGGCGGCCCTGCTGGTGTTCGATATCACCGGCCTCCTGCCCATGGCGGAGAACTCCTTCTTCCCGATGAGGGGGGGCTGGCCAGGGCTCACCGTCACGTTGATCGATATGTAGTCCGATCCCCCCCTGAGGAGGTCTTCCAGTGCGACCAGCGATACACCCAGCCTCTCCGCCGCCTCCTCGTTCCTCACAACATCGTATGCAAGGACTTCCATGCCGAAGGCAGATGCCACGGACGCTATGTCCTGGCCTATCCTGCCAAAGCCTATTATGCCTAGCGTCTTCCCCCCCGAGACCTCCCGGCCGGTTTTCTTGAGGAACTTCCCCCCCTCCCTCGCCATTGTGGAGAGGGTGCAGAATGACCTGGAGATGGATAGGAAGGCTGCGAATGTGAGCTCGGTTACCGACCTTGTGGATGAGCCTGGGGCAAAGACGACCTTGATGCCCTTTGACCTGGCATATTCCGTGTCTATGGTGTCCAGGCCTATACCTGCCCTGGCTATGACCTTCAGCGCGCGCCCTGCGTCTATGACCTCCCTGTCCACCCTTGTCCTGCTCCTGACAACTAGGACGTTGTAGCCGCCGACGGACGATACCAGGTCCTGCCTTTCAATATCTGGCCTGTAGTCCACATGCATTCCGCTGTCCTCCAGGGTTGAGAGGAGTACCTGATCGACCTCATCCGAGACAAGAACCCTCCATGACATACCGTGACCAGACATGGTAGCCTTTCTATAATATAAAATTTCATGAAATAAATTGGATATTTTTGTGTGTCCGGATAAGGGTACAGCCAGAGATCCAGCGCCCCCTGAGGGATTCAGGGGGGGATATCTGCGGGAGATTTGCATATGAATCTGAGAAAAGAAGATATCGATGGGAGGGGCTGGCTGGAGTATGAACAAGATACTCGTATCCCTGGTCGTGGTGGCTGTTGTGGCAGTTGCCCTGGCCGGGCTCTTCGGCTACTCCTACATGGAGTACTCGAAGACAGCCAGCTCATACAGCAACCTGAAGACCAGCTACAGCAACGTGCAGGCATCGGTGGTGCTGGATGACGCGTACGCACACTGGGACTACATAGCCATAGAGAACGCTTCCCTTCTGGCCCCCCAGTATGCAAGCAATGCTACCCTGCACTGGATCGGTGGCCCACTGAGCGGGACCTACACAGGGGGGGTGCAGAACATCACCAACACATGGGACAAGTTCTTCGCCATCTGGAGCGCGGTCTGGTTCTACACCATAACGCCACCGAGCGTGAGTGTCTCGGGCAACATGGCACAGGTGCTCAGCATGAACCAGTTCGTTCTCACACCGTTCTCAGAGCCACAGCAGGTGCAGTACCTGAACATAAGCTACACGCTGAACTACACAAAGTCCGGGCAGAACTGGCTCATAACTGGTGAGGTGTGGCACATAGTGGGCACAGGCTACATATCACTCCAGGAGGAGTCCTCACTGGTAAACCAGGTGACAGCAGAGGCGTTCGAGCACTGGAACAACATTGCGATTGAAAACAACACGTCTGTGATGCAGGAGTACCTCAGCAACGCCACTCTCAACTGGGTCGGAGGACCGCTCAACGGCGTGTACCATGGCTATGCCGCCATAAATGAGACCTGGAACAAGTTCTTCGCGCTCTGGAGCGCAGTCTGGTTCTACACGGAGCAGCCGCCAGTTGTGCAGGTAAGCGGAGACATGGCACACGTGCAGGCAACTGTGCAGTTCGTGGTGCAGAACGCAACGAACACAAGCCAGTTTGACTACATAAACGTCTCGTACAGCATAACCTACCTGAACACTGGTTTCCAGCAGAGCAGCGGCCAGATGCCCTTCATGATATACATGGAGACCTTCCAGATAACTGGCAAGGGACCCCTAAGCAAGGTCTGAGGTCACTGCGAACCTTAAATTATTTTTTCCATATGCATTTTAGAATTGCCCGGTGATGACCATTTCGATACAGACTTCAAGAGGCTTCTCTGGTGGCTGTTCGTGGCCACGAGGGGGGGAGGTGAAACAAGGCTGAGGATAGCCAGGTTCATAAGGAGGAGCCTTCGAATATTAACAGGATATGCAGGGCACTTGACCTTAACTACAGGACAGTGGAGCACCACCTGAAGGTGCTTGAGGAAAACCGCCTGGTTGTCACCCAGGGCAACGGTTACGGAAAGGTTTACTTCCTCTCCGGCCAGATGGAGAAGGGCTTCGGAGAGCTGGAGGAGATGATAAGGAGGGGGAAGAGACGGGAATAATCTGGAGTATAAACATAGGGATAATTGCGGTCGAGCTGCTGCTCCTCTTGATCATCACGGTCAGCCTTGCGAGGTCTTACAGCAGGCTGCAGGCCAGGGCCATGCTAGGCATGGTTCTATTCTCAGCGCTCTTCCTGATCGAATCAATCGTGTCCCTAGTGGTCTACGTGCACCTCTCCATGACCTTCGGGAGGTACCTGGCGCTCCTGCTGCTCGCCATAAACGTGGTGGGGGGGTTGGCGGCATACGCAGTCATGTACAGGGCCATAAGCCAGTGATTCAGTTATTCACCCTTTTTATGAATAGGTGAATCAGGTTATGGAATCCGTCCCTCCAGGTCTTCAGCTTTGGCTTGGTGACCCTCACGCCGTACCTTATCGGCACCTCTATGAGGGTGCCGTTCCTTATCGCCTCTATCTTTATGTCCTGCGAGAACGACATCCCGTCGCTCAAATGCTTCATCTTCATGTATATCTCCCTCCTGAAGACCCACATGCCGCTCTGCGAGTCCCTGAGAGAGCACTTGAAGAGCAGCGACATGGTCTTGTTCAGGACGGTGTTCCCCACAAAGTGAAGCGTTGTGTAGTTCTTTGGTGTCCTGAGGGTCATCCTGTCGCATGAAATGAAGTCCACACCGTTGATTATGAGGAGCTGCACGAGTGGCCCAACAAGATCCGCTGGGTATGTGCCGTCCCCCCGTCAAGGCACACCACTATGTCCCCGGTTACGTGCATAAGGCCTGTCTTGTACGCACGCCCGTAGCCCCTCCTGGGCTCCTCTATAACCTTGGCTCCCAGCGACCTGGCTATGTCCCTTGTCCTGTCCGTGGAGTTCGTATCCACAACTATTATCTCCTCAACGCCAGACCGCCGCAGGCCTGATATGACATCACCGATGGTCTTCTCCTCGTTGATCGTGGGTATGACTGCGCTGATCTTCAAGGCCAGGTAACCCCCCCCGTTGCGCGAGGACTCACTGCTCACCTGGTTGCCCCCCCTTCCAGGCAGGCACTAATTGGTGCGCATGGCCCTTCATGAGGTCCTCCGCTTCCCTGCCCTTCCCTGTGTGGCTGCTCCCTCTGATAGTGTGTGTGGCAATGCAGCGTACTGGCATAGAATAACATAATAGGTGTGCATAAAAATGTTCCCATAGGCACTGGCCCCCCCTGGAGTGCCGTGAGCGTTGCCCAGAGGCCCTGGCAGCGTCTCTCACCGACCTGAACGCCCGTGGACAGGCTGGAATCGACAGCTCTACCCCCCGGGTCCGGTTTCCCCCCCAGGCCACGGTTTCCCCCCCACCACCTGAAACCCGCTTAAGGCCTGCAGTGCCCGGTGCCTGCCCAATGGATGGACACAATGTAAGGAGACCAAACCCATGTGGGAAGTAGCGGGATAGCCACAGCAGGGGGGTCTGCCGTTCAATTCCACACGATCGGAAAAGGAATAAATCTGTGATAACCAATACCACGCCATGCAGGCCATAGTTGTTTCGCCGCCGAAGAAGGGCATCGAGTACGTGGACTTTCAGGAGGAGGACGGTACAGGCATACCTGTCAGAATAAGGGAGACAGGGATATGCGGCACTGACAGGGAGATCGTCAACGGGCAGATGGCTTCAGCGAGCCTGCCCAGGGGGGGAGCAGTTTCATGGTGCTTGGCCACGAGGCCATAGGGGGGGTTGTCCAGGAGGACGGGGGGGAGAGCATAAGGAAGGGAGACCTTGTGATGCCCGTGAACAGGAGGGGGGGCTGCGGGCACTGCCTCGCATGCCTGAACGGCAGGCCAGATTTCTGCGAGACTGGCGGCTTCGTGGAGGCCGGAATAAAAGGGATGCACGGGTTCATGAGGGAAACATACTGGGACGAGGAGAGGTACCTTGTGAGGGTGCCGAGGGGGGGATAGAGGACATAGCGGTGATGGCCCAGCCACTATCCGACCTTGAGAAGTCTATGGAGGAGGTAATGCAGGTGCAGAACAGGCTGCCCTGGAAGTGCCCGGACGGCAGCCTTGGGTGCAGGAAGGCCCTCGTTGTCGGCACAGGCCCCATAGGCATACTTACATCGCTCCTTCTCCGCTCCTACGGGCTCGGCGTCTTCATCTCAAACGTCAGGGAGCCAAGCAGGGAGGAGCAAAAGATATTCGACGATGCGGACATAACATATTACAATTCCAGTTCAGGTTACTCGGCCCTCAGGGATAAGCACGGGGGGGAGTTCGACCTGGTCTTCGAGGCCTCGGGCGCGGATGCATCGATGCTCCCGCAGCTCCTCGGGATCATAAAGAACAACGGCGTGCTTGGCCTCTTCGGCTTCCCCCCCAGGTCCGGGTACGCATCCTTCTCCCACACCGACCTGCAGAACCTCGTGTACAGGTCCATAGCCGTGGTCGGCCTGATCAACGGCCAGAAGCCCCACTTCCAGAGTGCAATGAACAGGCTCGCCGCCTGGAAGGTCATGTTCCCCGTTGCCACATCCCTCCTGATAACAAGGGTACTGGACCATACAGAGAGGGACAGTGTCAGGGAGGCCCTGACCTCAAAGACGCCGGGTGAGATCAAGGTTAAGATAAGGTGGTCCTGAGCCTAAATTCTTTCCTTACATATCCATAAAAATAATCCATGTTTTTATACCAGACTCCATGGCGCACTCCGTAATAACTTTTGAAAGGCTTGGATTTACTATTACAGTGACAAAGAGTGTCAGTGTTTCAAGTTTTACCTCTAATTTACTATTTTATACGAAAGTATTGAATATGTAGTATATGTATCGGAGTCCCGTGCAGAACAACGTTTCGAACACCACAGGCCTGAGGAGGAACTCCGTGAGCTTCGCGGGCATGGTCATGCTCACCCTTGCAGGTGTGCTGGCCATAATCGGCCCAATAGAGATTGCATCGTTCATTGGGGATGCGGGGGGGCCCGCCGCCATGTGGCCCGTGATCCTGGGCTACCTGCTCTTCGTCCTCGTCTCCCTCCCCATACTGGAGTACACGAGGATCGCCCCGTTCGCAGGCGGTTACTACGGCCTGGCAGAGCTCGGTTTCGGCAGGAAGGCTGGCAAGTTCACATCTCTCTCCAACTACTTCTTCTACAACTTCTGGCAGATGGCCAACGCTTCTTCATAGGGTGGCTTGCAATAGACACTGTTTACATAATCTACGGCATCATGCTCCCCATATGGTTCTGGCTGCTCATATGCGTCCTCACACTTGTCATCACCCTGGTCATGACGATCCAGCCAGCAAGGCTGCTGAGCAGGATACTCGTAATCGTTATGGTGGCCACCACAGTGCTGGTCACAGCCTTTACCATATATGTTATTGCCAGGAGCCCCCTACAACTCCGCATATTACATAAACCCTGCCAACAGCCCATCCGGCTTCACCGGCATAGCCCTTGCACAGCGGTGCTTGGCTTCTACCTCTTCGCAGGCTATGGCGCAGCCCTCTTCTACGGTGAGGAGGGTGTCCAGGCGAGGCGCACCCTCTGGAAGGCGGTCTACGTTGGCCTCACGATCTCCGCGGTTGTCATAGCACTCAGTGCTTATTCGGAGGTGGTCTCTGTGCCCAAGAGCGACCTGGCGAACGTGGGCCAGGCCTCCATACCGCAGCTTGTCACCTGGATACACTACATCCCTGCCGGTGTCCTGGTGGGCCTGAACATGTTCATTCTTGTGGTATCGATGATAGCCTACGGGGGGCTGGAGGCGGCTCCCAGGCGAGGCTGCTCTGGGCAATGTCCAGGGACAACTTCATCAAGAGCCAGTGGCTGAGGAAACTTGACGAGAAGACGCAGGTACCGAGGAGGGCAGCCATGGTGAACTTCGCGTTCGCCCTCTTCACAGTGCTCGTTGTGGCTGCAGTCCTTGTCAAGGTATACGGGTACAACGCGGACACGGTCAGCCTTGGCTTCTTCGTTGCAGGGACAACATCGACCATCCTGTGGTACTTCCACCACTTCGTGCCCGAGTTCGGCCTCTATGCCTTCCTTTCCAGGCACAGGGAGATAAAGTTCTCCACAGCGAGGAAGGTGCTCTCAGGCCTCGTGGTGCCCATAGGCGGCACAGCCCTCTTCGTCTACACGTTCTATGAGGGCATAATAGGGAACCTGGTGGAACCGTACTTCGGGTTCGTTGTCATGGCCCTGCTCATAGTGGTCGGTGTGATCGCCTACACGCTCTACAAGGCCAGGAAGGGCGAGCTCGGAGAGAGCGTTGTCAGCTACATGGTGGCAGAGGCTGGCAGGGAGGGGGGGGCGAGAGGTGAGCGGGCCGCGGTTAAGGCTTGAGGGAAAGAAATGCGTCGTCACCGGTGGGGGGGCCAGGGGGGGAATAGGCAGGGCAATAGTGGAGACCTTCCTGAGAGAGGGGGGGGCACAGGTGGCCTTCTGCGACATTAACAGGGAGAGGGGGGGCTCAGAGGTGGAGATGGCCCTCAGAGGCGGGTGCAGGTTCTTCCACTGCGACGTGTCAGACCCTGGGAGCGTGGAGAGTTTCTCGCGTGCAGTGAAAGAACACTTCAGTGGCACCCTGCACGTACTGGTGAACAACGCCGGCATCTCCAGGTACGAGAGGTTCGAGGACATTACCTACGAGAGCTGGAGGAGGGTCCTGGAGACCGATCTGAGCGGGACCTTCCTGGTCACGAAGGCCCTGCTGCCCATGATGAGGGGGGGTGGGGGGGGTCGATAGTGAACATATCCTCCACGAACGGCCTCAGGGGGGGTGAGGTGGGGCTGGCACACTACAACGCAGCGAAGGGTGGCATCATTACACTGACAAAGACCCTGGCCCTTGAACTTGCAGGGTCCGGCATAAGGGTGAACTCCGTCTGCCCCCCCGGCTTCATAATGACAGAGATACAGAGGGAGGCCGGGACTCCTGAGGAAGAGATAGAGAAATACATAAGGAAAATCCCCCCCTGGGCAGGTACGGCCAGCCGCAGGATGTGGCCAACGCTGTCCTATTTCTGGCATCTGACGAGGCCTCCTTCATAACGGGAACGGAGATTGTGGTGGACGGCGGGCAGATATGCGGGGAGTGATCCTCACCCCCCCAGGCTCCGGCTGACGAGTTCCGAGAGGTCGATGATGCGGAAACCGAACGGAGCGAACTTGTTCCTGTTCCTCGGGGGGGAGTTCACTATGACACTAACCTTCTTTCTCGTCTCCCCGTCCACAACCTGTGAAAGTGCAGCGCATATGAGCATGTTCCTGCTGTCGTCTGACGTCCCGACAACAATGCACTCTGAGTTCCCGAGCTGGAAGACGGACAGGGCCTTTTCGTCGTCCGGTTCCCCCCTTCACCGTCAGGACGCCCAGGGAGGCCAGGGCCTCCTGACCGACCTCATCGTCTATCACAACAACGTTCTTTCCCCTTGACCTCTGCGCTGATATGAATGCCTGCACGAGTGGTGAATAGCCGCATATGAGCGTGTAGTCCCTGAGGGAGCGAACTCCGAGCCTTTCCATCGTCATGGTAACACCACCGATCCTCTTCTCTATTACGGGAGTGATCAGGAGGGTGAGTGCGCCGAAGAAGACGGCAACACCCATCACCGAGAGCGATACGGTGAATAGCCTGGCGGAAAGTGTCACCGGCAGTATGTCACCGAAGCCCAGCGTGGTCACTGTCTCGCCTGCGTAGTATATTGCTGTGCCTATTGATGTGATCGGTGGCCTGAAGTCTTGGCCCAGCAGCAGAGAGCCGCCTACGCCGTAAGCAGCCGTGAAGGCCACTATGATCAGGGAAACGGCTAGCCTCGGGTCGGTGAGGAGCTGCGATGGCTCCACGTAGTCCTTCCTCCTCCTGATCAGGAGGAACATCGTAAAGGCTGCCAGGATGATGCCAAGTAACGAGACATGGGACTTCCTGCCCAGGCTGATTAGGAATATCACTACCTCCAGCGAGAGGAGGAGGAATGATGTGTACCAGACAGCCCTGGTCCTGGACGTGGAGAGTGTCCCCCAGAATCACCATGAAGAGCCCTGCGAAGAGGGAAGCGAACGAGAAGCTCCTCTGGGCGACCGGGATGGTCTGGCCCAGGAGGTGTGCGTGAAATACATAGGTGGAGGTCGCAAGGTAAGAACTCACTGAAATCGATATGACACCTTCCAGAATCAGGAGGTTCCTCACCCTCAGCCTGGGTAGCCTCAATCCACCAGACATGGTGCAGGTGGATATAACCATGATTGGGCAGATGCCAACTGCAACTGCAGAAAACACCTGGCAAAACTAAATATAAAAAGTAACTTTTACGAAGTGTTTCGCTCCGATGGTGTAGTCCGGTCAAGCATATCGGCCTTTCGAGCCGACGACCCGGGTTCAAATCCCGGTCGGAGCATAATTGTATTGACAGGAGGTAAGAGGTGTCACTGCCAAGATGATGGCTCGGTCAAGGCATGCCCGGTGACTCGATGGAGCAGGAGTGTGCCTCGCCTCGGCTCCTGACAACGTTATGACCAGATTGAAGGTGCGTTTCGAGCTTCGTGAAAGGGAGCACGAGGACTGAGTGCAACTAAAGAGATCGCTTGCACGCACGCCAGATTCAGGGCAGTACCGTACTGCCATGGGAGTATGGTAGCACAGGCGAACATTTATGCCGTGTTGCACCCTGCGGAATGGAGGTCATTCAGGAGGCTTTCTGTTTGAAGATAAGGTTCCTGGCCGCCGGTGCTTTGCTTCTTTTGGTTGACGCGCTTCTCTTTCTCATCAGGGGTGTGAGGCCCAACTTCTTCATTCCCATGGCAGTTGGTCTAATGCTGCTCATTTACGGCATAGTCACAAGGTAGCCTTTTTCTATTCCGTTGAAGAAATATCACCCCCCCACTTTTGATCGCGGTTTCATTTCACGAACCCGCCATGTTCCACTTGCGCGGAATTCGTTACCTTGTCTCAAAAATCATGGCGCGCTAAACATTGGGCATCCTGATGCAGATGTATACCGAAACGATGAGTTTAAAATCTGTTAAATTATAATACGCTTACGTCACCGTCTTAAATTGCCCTCCAAACAACTTATTAAAAAAAGATGTGTATCCGATAGTTGTGCAGCTTAATGTCTATCAGAACGATAAGATTCTCTATCTTTCATTAGACACTAATGATATTGGTTCTCAGGTTCGGCCCACTGGATCAGCAAATGGGCCTGAGCAATCCAAGCGAACCGTTATCATTCTTGGAAAGAAAGGTACAGATATTCACGAGAGAGGACTCGTTCTTCATTAAGATAGATATTATGGATGGTGACATTTTCTTTGGGCTAGGTGAGCAACCCTCAGGTTTGATAAGAAACAGGGGGGGCGCTTTTCCCTGTACAACTCGTCATCCTGGGACTATAACGACGTTAGACAGAGTATATACTCATCATTCCCTTTCCTCCTATGCATAGGTGAATCTGGGTGTTATGGTTTGCTCCTTAACATGCCAGGTAAGGTGAATTTTGATCTGGGTGTGGAGGAATATGATAAGGTTATTGTTTCATTTGCTAAATCCCCCCCGTTTGAACTCTTCCTTTTTTCTGGAACTCCCTCTGAGATAAGTGAAAGGCTAACGGAGATTACGGGGAGGCCCTTTGAACTCCCTGATTGGGCCCTGGGCCACCAGGTTTCAAGATTCACCTACTTTCCTCAAAGTTCTGTCACTGAAATTATAGAGGATTACACGAAAGAGTTCCCTGTTAGTGCTCTCTACCTAGATATTGATTACATGAACGGCTATAGAATATTCACCTGGGATCGGGAGAGTTTCCGGACCCAGAGGCTCTCCTCGACTTCTGTTCAAAGAGAGGTATCTACATAGTACCAATCATTGATCCAGGTGTACGAGCGGATCAGGGGTATGATGTCTTCAAAAAATTCATTGGAAATGCGATAGAGGACTCAGAGGGAAACTTATACTTTGACAGGGTCTGGCCGGGTACCTGCATTTTCCCTGATTTCCTGAGATCTTCTGCGAGGCAGATATGGGGAGACCTCATAAAGTCGTTCTACAGACCAGGAATGGGTGGCATTTGGCTGGACATGAGCGAACCTTCCATGCACAGAACAAGGGATGCGGGTGGATTCGGCAACAACATAGACCCAGCCGCAGTCCACACGCTTGATAACGGAATAAAGGTTAGGAACTCACAGGTGCACAACCTTTACGCCTACTACGAGGCCATGACTACCTATGAAGCCCTTAAGGGTGTCATGGATAAGCCATTCATTCTGACCAGGGCAGGATATCCAGGAATACAAAAAACATGCGGCCATATGGACAGGAGATAACAAGGCTTCGTATGAGGATCTCCGGCTTCAACTCTCAATGGTGCTTAACCTGAGCCTTTCCGGTATGCCTTACTGCGGCTGCGACCTGGGAGGGTTCTGGGGGGGAGATCCCAGCTACGACCTTGTCTGCAGGTACTACGAAATGGCAGTTTTGTTCCCCTTGTATAGGAACCACAGGATCAAGAACGGGAAGGACAATGAGCCTTTTAGGATGCCACCAATATACACAGAGATGATACGCAGAGCGATAACTCTGCGTTACCAATTTCTTCCATACCTGAGAGAACTGGCCAACGAGGCTCACACATCAGGGCATCCAATAATCAGACCCCCCTCTCTACGACTTTCCAGAGGACAGGGAAGCACTCTACATAGATGATGAGTATATGGCCGGTCACAACGTTGTTGTCGCTCGCCAGATGGATGGACGACCCGGGCGTGACTTTTACCTGCCCCCCCATGGCACCTGGAAGGAATATGCATCTGGTAGAGAGATGGCAGGGAGAAGGTGGTACTGGTCTGATGACAACATACCTATCTTTATAAGGGTATAAGAGTTAGAGGTCAAAGACCGAGACCTACCTTAGGGCCCGATTCCATATCAGAAGTAAAGGAAAGAAGCACCCTGCATTGGCCTTTAGTTGTGACTGTATGTGAAGAATATACCGATCGCCATATCCTCCCAGAAATTCAGAATTGGAATAAAATGCCTTGATAATCTGTCCTACCCCCCCAACATCACTCCAGACACGCCTAAGTCTGTGAGCCAGTTCGTGATTATAGCATAGATTGTTTGGTATGTCAGGAGAACCGAAATTGTAACTCCGCAATTGTATTGGAGATAGTTGCATACAACCCCGTGGTGATAGTGTCACAGGATCCGTGTAAGGAGATCACAGGAGGTTCATGAAATAGATCGATACATTTTGCGAATATGACCGAGATGATGAACAGTGGGATCAGGGGTGATCAGGTCAATCGGTACACCTCAATACGAAGAGAGCGCCATGAAGGCCATCTACCTAGGGTAGCCGAACTCTAATGGAGATGGTATTTCATTTCGCTGGTTGGACTCTATAAATGCATGGATACGGTTGGGGGCATCTCCCAGATGGGGTATCCCTAGGCTTACACAAGAATCGTGACACTAGGGCCATAGGGCATATTCCTTGAGTGCCATTCATTTTTGTCTTTCATTACCTCTTTAGGGAGGAAGTCTTGTCTGCCATGTTCCACACCAGAGGAGTTGTAGAGCGGCGCATTCACCAAAGTATCAACAATAGTCCTGAACATAACTGTATTCCCAGGAATGGAGAGATATAACCTTACTTACATATGGGGCCTGATCAGACAAAGCGGACTGGGTTTCCGATCCCAGCTGGTCCCTCAGTGCGCTTGACGTTGCGGATGGGCCAGCAGTGCCATTAGTGTGTATTTCAGAAATATGATCCGTAGGCGCTCACTCGCAGGTAGCCTTAAATTAGAAGCGGGCTCCAATGGATTGGCAAGACAGCCAATTAATGCCATAGGTACTCGGAAACACGGGGAAACACTTATGCGACGGCATTCTCCGTGCAGAAAAGGATTATTACAGAGTGGGTGCGTTTTGAAGTTGAAACCCTACCGCCGGTATGGTATCTCTGGCTATTCACCCCCCATCTTCAATCGTGATGTGTGTGAACCGCAATTTCTTCGTCCTATAGCAGTTGGTATGATGCTTGTCGTTCAAGGCATAGTTAAAGGTACCCTATTCCAAAGACGTTCAGGTGCGACCAGAATCGACACAGAAGGAGAATTTTACTGGAGGCTAACCATAATTTACAGTAAATTCATATATTATTATTGTATTGACTAAATAAATTAACTTATAAATACAATGATTTATATAGCATAATAAGGAAGAGCCCATACCAGAGGAACCAAAGAAGCGGCGATTAGGCACTATAATTGCTGTGGTCGTAGTCGTGATAGTGATCGTTGCAGTGGTTGCTTACGTTGAAACCCACAGACCGGCAGCTCAGGCGCAGGCGCAGTATCTGGCTGTCTACCCCCCCGGCCCTGCAGGGCCTGTGAACAGTGATCACCTGGTTGGAGGTGATGTCCTTGCCATAGCAAAGGGTTCCCCCCCAGACATGTCAGCCCTAGAACAGTTCATAGCCTATATGATGTCGCCTTATGTGCAGCAGCTATACCTCAACTACACTGGTTTCATACCAGTTGATACCAACGCGTACGGACAGGCCAGCGCTTCGAACAATGTGGTACCGACGATATACAGTCCCAGCAATGCCACAGTCACAATATACTACTACGACGATATAACCCCCCCGACAGATGCCAGCTTTGTGCAGAATACCATAATAGCGACATTCGAGAGTGAGTTCCCGAACATACACGTACATTACATCAATGAACAGGCATCAGATATTGTCAGCGGCATAGAGGCCCTGGAGAGCGCTGCCACTAACGGGAATATAAGCGAGCCAGTTGTTATGAGCATAGACAACCTGGATGTGGGTGTCCTCTTCTACGGGGGGTTACCTAGCCAACCTAACGTCTGCAGAGCCAAAACTCGTTCCGAGCGACATCATAAAGTCCATCCAGGAGGTGACCCAGTATGAGGAGAAAGTGTTTGGAGGCATATACTTCATAACAGAGAGGGTCAACATACCTCTAGTGTGGGTCAACTACACTGCTCTCAAGAACGCGGGCATAGATAGCCTACCGAGCAATCTCACACAGCTGATGACGGACGCAAAGATCCTTTACCAGAAGTACGGTGTCGGCATGGTCAACTTCCAGGGGCACGGTGGTGCTAGCACTGCCACTGAGCTGTACCAGTGGATGGTGCAGTTTGGAGGTAACCCGCTCAACTTCAACGACACCGGGGGGGATGTCAACGCAATATGGTACCTGGCAAACCTGAGCAAGTACTTCAGCCCCCGAGTACAAGACATCTTACTGGGCCACATACAAGGGTTTGGCCAGCAACAAGTACACAATAATGGACTGCCAGTGGCCTGGTTCAGTCAACCTTACCGCACTGGGCATGAAGCTTGTGAACCAGAGTGACAACGTAGATCAGGTATCAGAGCAGGCAATCAACGAAGGAGTGTTCCTCAGGACACCGGTTCCTTGGATAACGGAGTGGCAGACCCTAATGGACCAGGCATGGACTTATCTCATTGAGGACGGTCACGGAACGAACTACACGAACATATACAATGAACTCAGCAGTATGAACCACAGCCTGTATGAGTACCTGCTGAGCAACTACAACTCCACAGTCGCACAGGAATATGAAAAGGGAGAGTTCCAGCCGCTGCTGGTTTGAACTTTCTATAAGATTTTATTTCAACATATTTTATTCTGCTAGAGCCCGTCCTCGACCAAGTTGCCATCCCTGTACTTCCTGAACTTTTTGATTGAGAACCTTATGTAATCTCCTGACTCCACGGGACTCGTAGAACGCACCACTACGGTCTTCCCTTTGACATCACAGTATACAAAGTAAGACTCGTGGACTATCTCAAATGAAATTACTCTGCCCTCTATTTCCCCTGAGTCGCACTCCACCCAATAGGGCCGGAAACCTATCTCTACCCCCCCATCCAGGCCCAGGACACTGCCATCCAAGAAGTTCATCGGGTAGTCCCCCCCTATGAAGTCTCCTATCCACTTTGTCTTAGGGTTCTCATAAAGTTCATTGTACTTGCCTATTTGCTCTATCCTCCCGTTCCTCAGCACCGCCACCCTGTCGGCCAGGTTCTGGGCCTCGCTCTGATCATGTGTAACGTAGACAAATGTCTGGTTGAAGTCCCTCTGGATCTTCTTCAGCTCCTCCCTAGCAGTGAACCTGACCCTTGCGTCCAGGTTGCTCAGCGGCTCATCCAGTAGAAACATGGCTGGGTTCCTCACCAGGGCCCTTGAGAGGGCGACTCTCTGTTTCTGCCCGCCACTGAGCTGAGTCACGTTCCTATCCAAAACCTCTTCGATATTGAGCTTCTTTGCAATTGAAGTTACCTTCTCCCTAATCTGTTGCTTGTTCATGTGAGCCATGCGGAGTGGAAAGGATATGTTCTCGTACACCGTCATGTTGGGATAGAGAGCATAGTTCTGGAAGACCATGGCAATGTTCCTTTTGTTTGGTGGCAGCTGTGTTATGTCCTTGCCATCCAGTATTATGTGACCACTTACAGGTCTCTCTATTCCCACGATGGTCCGTAACAGTGTTGACTTGCCTGTGCCAGAGGGGGGGCCAAGTATGACAAAGAACTCCCCATCTTCAATCTCTAGACTGAGCCTGTTCAGAACCACCTTGGATCCGTATCTCTGAGTAACATTCCTGAGTTCGAGTTTCGTGCTCATCCTACCAACCCCCCTGTAAGGTACTGGCCCTTAAGGTACCTCTGCAGGAACGCTGCGATCACCAGTACAGGGATGGTTACTATGAGGGCAAAGGCTGAGGCTTGGAAGGGCAGTGCCCTAGAAACATAATCGTAGAGCTTAACAGGGTATGTCGGAGCACCCGGAGATATTATCACTGCGTACGTGAACTCGTCCCAGGAGGTCATCCAGGAGAGGAGGAACGTCACGATGAGTCCAGGTATTACCAGGGGGGGAGTATAACCCTGGCGAGCGAAGCGAATATACCTGCGCCGTCCACCCTTGCCTGTAGGAAAAGCTCCCTCGGTACAGACCTGAATGCGCCGAGCATTATGAATACAGAGAGTGGGAGGACAACCAGCTCCTGTGCTAGCGCTATACCCATGAAGTTGTCATACAGCCCGAATTTCAGGAACTCGGAAGCAATGGGTATTGCTACCACAATCCCGGGCATCATGTTGGAAAAGAACAGGAGGACGACTATTGTGTTCGCAATCTTGGGGGGGCTGATCCTGCTCAGGCCATAGCCGGCAGATATGCCGAATAGCAGGGCCAGGACTGCAACGATCATTGCAACATAGAAGCTCCTCTCCAAGGGGGCCGATCAGGCTGAGTGATGTGAGGGCGCTTCTTACGTTGGAGAGTGTAAAGCCGAGAGGTATCTGGCTGGGATAGAGGGAGCCAAAGGTGTACCTGACGGGTTCAAATGCTATCAGGAACAGGACGTAGAATGGATACAGGAAAAATATGGACAAGATTATTATGGCAACTATGAAGCCGACCTCACTGGGCTTCATACTGCCTCACACCTCCCATAACAAGTATTACTGACGCGAAGGCCAGGATAAATATCAAGAGTATGACGGCAGCCGCGTAGGCGTAGTAGATGGTCGGAGAATATAGGTTATAGTTCTGGTACACGAGAGTCGTCAGAAGAATTGGATGGTAACCTATGAGGACAAGTGGGAGAGCAAATATGTTGAACTCGCTGACCCCCCCTTATCATCATTGCTATTGCAAGCGTTGATTTTACGTTTGGTAGAATTACATGCCAGAACCTCCTTGCAGGCCCAGCCCCCCCGTCTATAAGTGCTGCCTCCTGTATGGTTGGTGAAAGTGAGCTTAGGCCTGAGAGCATTATGAGTGCAACGAGCGGCGTGTTTTTCCATGAATCGGAGAACATAACTACGCCCATCTCTGAAAACCTGGAATAATACCAGTTTACAGCATGAAGGCCCAGCAGCCTTAGGAATGAGTTGGCAAACCCCCCCGACTGCACTGAATATCGTTGAAAATATGAAGGCAGACACGACAGTGGCGACTCCGAACGGGAGTATCATTATGGTTGAGAATGCAGCCTTTCCAGCGAATTTCTTTGTCAGTACCACGGCGATGCCAAGTGCGTGGAAGAACTGTATCGCAAGGGCGCCCAGGCTGACTATTACGGTGTCCACTATGGAAGTACCCAGTCCCTGTGAAACTACACTCTGGTAATTGGAAAGGCCAAGGACACCGTGGGGGGGGAGAAGAAACTCTTGTAGACTGCCAGGCCGCCGCGTAGAATGAAAGGATAACTATATAAGCCACTGCAGGGAGTATAAGGAGGTAGTACGTGTACTGATCCTTCCACACAAACCTGTCCCTCTCTCTGGGAAACCTGGCTACTTCTGTGGGGGTCTCGGAAGGATACAAAATATACATTAATAAGTCAATATATTTCACATGCGCACTGAAATATTGGGTCTTAAATAGATCATGGTCCACCGACTCAGGTCTTGCGTAGACACTTCCCACTTGTCTGGCCAATGGCAGGGCCGAGCTGGCGGAGGCCTGGTGTAGCCAAACGCTCCCATTCATCGTAACCTTACGGGGCACTAACTCGAAACACCGGATGGGAGTGAAAGCGTTAAGTCCATACAGGGCCATGACCGGTCATGGCCATCGCAGTTCTCGGGTACGGGAAGATTGGCAGGGCCATAGTGAAGGACCTAGAGAATAGCATGCCCTCAGAGGAAATCGCAGTGTTCGATCCCTATGCCAAGGAAACCGGGAAGGGGGGAACCTGAGGGTGAAAAGGGTAGACCCGCTCTCTCCAGATACATTCAGGCACATAGCTGAAAGCGACCTGGTGATGGCCGCGCTCCCTGCTGAGCAGAGGCCAGCCCTTATCGGTTTAACCCTCAGGTACGGTGCCAGGGTGGTTGACGTAACGTTCGGCAACGATGACCCTTTCAGCCAACAGGCCACAGGGAACAGGAAGTCCCTCTACATCCCGGACTGCGGCCTGGCCCCGGGGGGGCTCAGCAACATGGCGGCCGGGTACTTTCATTCTGTAATGGATGAGACCGAAGACCTGAAGATATATGTTGGTGGCATACCAGAGAGACCTGTGCCACCCCCCCTGGACTACGTGATAACCTTCGCGTCGCAGAGTGTCATAGACGAGTATGTGAACAGCGTCACCTGGGTGAGCGGTGGACAGGTCAGGGTTGACCCTGCCCTCTCCGGCACAGAAGAGTTCCATCTCAGCGGCTTTCCCTTCGCACTCGAGGCCTTCCTCACAGACGGCCTCAGGACGCTCCTGAGGAATGTTAGGGTCAAGAATACGATGTTCGAGAAGACCATACGCTACATGGGGGGGCACTCCGACAAGGTCATGCTCCTGCGTGACCTGGGCTTCTTCAGCAGCGACGCTGTGGATGTCGCTGGATACAGGGTGAGGCCGAGGGACCTCACAGCGGCCCTATTCGACAGCAAACTGAGGGCCAAGGTGTCAGGGACATGATAATACTCAGGGTCACTGCCACAGGTACCTCAGGGGGGGGAAGAAGGGTGCATAGGGGGGGCATGGAGATGATCCACGTTCACAGGAAGGATGATGGCCTCACCTCCATGTCTGTTACGACGGCTGCACCGGCATGTGCCGTGGCGGAGCTGTTGCTCGGCGAAGACCTAGACCTCCACGGCGTGGTCTGCCCTGAAGAGCTGGCCATGAAGGCCGGGGGGGTCTTCGGGAAGGTCGCCGGTGCCTCAGGAGGAGGGGCATAGAGCTCAGTTTCAGTGAATCATGAACATAAGTCCCCCCCTCTTCGCCCAACTGGCAGATCGTTAAATAGTGAGGAGGCATAGTACGGGTACATCATGAGCGACCTAGCTATCTCGGTGAGATCCCTCAGGAAGACCTACGATGGAATCAGGTACGCCGTTGACGGAATATCCTTCGATGTGAAGAGGGGGGGTGAAATATTCGGGCTGCTGGGGGGGAAAAACGGAGCTGGGAAGACCACAACAATCAGGATGCTCACCACGCTCATAAAGCCCACCAGCGGGACCATTGAGGTGCTGGGCCTTGACCCGCAGAGGGAGCCCCCTGGAGGTGAGGAAGAGGATAGGGGGGGTTGTGCAGCAGTCCGAATCGATAGACTTCACAACGGTTGAGAACTGCATGAAGATCTATGCCACCCTGTGGGAGGTGCCCAGGGAGGTTGCGAAGGCCAGGACGGAGGAACTCATGGAACTCTTCGACCTGAACCCCCCTGAGGAAGTCCAGGGCCTTCGAGCTATCAGGAGGCCAGAAGAAGAGGCTCCAGGTGGCCAGGGAACTCCTGCACGACATGGATATCCTCTTCCTGGATGAGCCCACCGTGGGCATGGACCTATAATGAGGAGGAAGGTCCTGGACTACATCAAAAGGAGGGCAGGTGAGGGGGGGCTCACTGTGGTCTTCACGACGCACTTCCTGGACGAGGCAGACTACCTCTGCGACAGGATCTCTATCATGGCCGGCGGAAAGATAGTGGCGCAGGGGGGGAAGGCGAGTGAGCTCAAGGTGAGGTACAGTGGCCTGAGGACTCTGGAAGTTGACGCCGGGAGCTGTACGGGATCCTGCCGCTCTGAGGGAGGCAATCGTCTCCAGGGGCCTCGCCCAAGACGTCTCCGTCGACGGCAGCGTTGTTAAGGTCATCGGCAGGAACATATCGAGAGAGCTTGACGAGGTCATAAGGTGCTCAAGGCCAATGGGGTCTATCCTGAGAACATAACGATGAGGGAGGCGACCCTTGACGATGTCTTCATTCAGGTGGTGGGTGTCTCGTGAGGGTGCCGGCTTCCCTTAGGCTGACCTACAGGAACATAATCGTTAACATGGACATGGGCACGATGATCTTCATGCTTGGCCTCCCTGCCTCTACCTCCTTGTCATGGGCACGATGCTGCAGAACATAGTCCCTGGGGTGGCAGTTGCATCCCAGCACGTCTCCTACACCCACTTCCTTGGCCCCCCCGGCATAGTGGCGATGCAGACGCTCACCGCTGGAAACATAGGCGGTGGCATGCTGTGGAGTGACAGGAGGTGGGGCATGTTCGAGCAGCTCATGGTCGGCCCCCCCTTCAAGAGGACTGACTACCTCCTGGGGATCATATTCGTTGCGATCGTGTTCGCCGTTCTCGGCAGCTTCATAATGCTCGGCATATCTGTCGTGGTCTCCGGGGGTTTCTTGTTCAGTGCCTACACCGTCGCACTGACAGTGGTCGGCATAGCGTGGGCACGATACTCTTCTCATCCCTCTTCCTCATAATATCGGCTGTTGCCAAGACGATGCAGGCCTACAACACCATAACGATAGCGCTCTTCTTCATCCTGGACTTCGCGAGCTCTGCCTTCTACCCGATACCACCAGACAGCGAGGTGGTCATCAGGTACTTATCGCTGGGCAACCCGCTGACGTACGTCGTGGACGTGATCAGGTCATCCCTCTTCGGTGCTGCTTCCCTCTCCACACTCATAGACCTCTCTGCCCTGGCAGCCATAACTGTTGTGCTGTTCACCGCATCTACCTTGATGTACAGGAACGTCAGGACTGGCGTCTAGGCGATGCTGTACCTCAGGAGGGCAGCGATTCCACCGAAGCCCGCGAGCTGCGCTCCAGGTTCCGTGAACCGGCTGAATATGATCATCCTGCTCCCTCTCTCCACGCACCTGTCAGCCAGTTCCCTGACCTCTTCAGATTCCCTGAACTTGTTCTCCAGCACCATCAGGGTGTCCACAGCCCCCCATGTCAATTGCCCTCTTCACTTCTTCGAGGCCGTAGGCCACTGCACCGTTCCTTGAGAGCCTTCTCATGAACTCCGCCATCACCCTGGATTCCACGGCTGCCCTGCTCTCCCTCATCACGGCCTCCGATTCCGGCGTCTCCAGGAACCGGTAGACTGCACCCGCGTCCCTCCTGTCGGAGTGGACAACGCGGACCGGGATGCCCCTGAAGCCCTGGTCGGCCCTGAGGTATTCTCCGAAGGCATCTGGAGTGAAGCCGGGCCCCCCCAGGACGATGACTGCTGTGGCCTGCTGGGCCAGGGGCCTGAGCGCGTTCCTTACCTGAGAGAAGAACTCGCCGTCCCTCTCCTGGTGCTCATAGTCCTTGCCCGCCCTCTGCGATGGTATCCGCGCCACCTCCTCCACAGAATAGGAGCGCAGCCTGCAGATGGTGGCTTCCTCGTCGTCCATTACCACGAAAATGGCCTGGCCTGGTGTGTACCGTTGAGCGCCTCTTCGAGGAGCTTCCTCTCCGATGGAGTGATTGACCTCTTCATGAGGTAGAAGTCGTCACCTGGGCCCAGCTGCAGGGACTGGTGCTCTCCAGTGACACCCTCTGGGCCCTCTGTTACCGTACCGAGTATGCGTACCCTGTCAGTGAACTCCACGAACCCGACGTCCTGAACGGATATCGTGACTGTCACCGGCACCCTTGACCTCTCCTTTGAGCGCACCGCATCTTCCTGCTTCTCCATCCTCCGCAGGGTTGTGGCCCGGACCAGGTCGCCCGGCTTCACCAGGTTCTTGATGTACCAGAGGTCGTCCTGGCCCTGGATCAGGATGTGCATCAGGCCACCTGAGCTGTCACTGTCTATGATCTTCATCGGTACCACGCAGCCTATCTATCTCGCCCTTTATGTTCCTGAAATGTGAGCCCTCCCAGTAAACCTTTCCGCAGCCCGTGCACCTGTAGAACCTGTCGTGCCTTTCCAGGACACCGTCAGGTACCAGTGAGGAGACCTCGCCGTTGCCCACAGCCACAAGGGAGGAGTTGCAGAGGGGGCACCTGGTGAACATGGCCGACCTCTCCGGCGGGAACGCTGCCATCACCTGGGCCAGCTGCCTGCGCCAGTCATCGCTCTCAAGGTACATGGATTCCCTGTACCTCCTGCTCAGCTCCCTGTCCCTGGTGAGCAGGAAGAGGCCACGGCTCTCGCACTCCCTCAGTATCTCCGCGTCCTCCTTCTCGCTGCCAGCGTATGTTACGTCATAGCCCAGGAGGCGCATCCACCTGCAGAGCCTCCCGAGCATGCCGTCAGCCATGAAGCCCCCCCGGGCCATAGCCACCCCATCTCTGGATCAGGCTGTTCACCACCCCCCCGATCTGGTCCAGTATCCTGGACACCACAAAATCGACCATGTCCTCAACGCTCTTTGGCCTGGTGTAGTAGCCGGGCATGGCCGGCAGTATCACCGCGCCCATCTCGGAGAGCGAGAGCATGTTCCTCAGCGTCAGTGTGCTCAGCGGTGTCTCCCTGGGAACAAGCACCAGCTTCCTCCTCTCCTTAAGTGCAACCGCCGCTGCCCTGGTTATGAGGGTGTCAGAGATGCCTGCAGCGATCTTGGACAGCGTTGAGATCGAGCATGGCACTATGACCAGGGCATCGAATATGAAGCTGCCGGAGCTCACCCTTGCCGCAACGTCGCGGTCATCATACACGTATTCCGCATACCTTTCAAATTCACGTGCATCGAGATCAAGTTCGGCCCTAGCCACCAGCCTGGCGTGTTCAGATACGATCAGGTGCACCTCGTGCCCCCCCTTCAGGGACTGGAGGAACCTGAGCGCTATCACGCTACCGGAGCCGCCGGTTACGCCCACCACTATCCGCATATATGTGTAGTATTGCCTGGATATTTACTTCTTCCTGTTAAACACGAAGTACAGGACGAACACCACTGCGATGATCGCCACTATTATTGCCACGTCCCTGTAAGTGGCCACGGGCCCGGCCACCTTGGGCTTTGACCAAGAGAAGCCCGGGTAGGCACCTGCGTTCAGGGCCTGGATGTTCGTGTATCCCTTCACCTGCGATGGGTCGTTTTCTATCCTCTCGAAGGCAAGCGTCATGTTCTTGATGGTGGGAGAGCCAATCTGGGAAAGTGCCTCCACGAACTCCGCACCGTACGGGTTGAGGCCCGTGTAGGAGAGGTCGAAAATGATCAGGTCCTGGGATGCATTGGCTGACCAGTTGTACTTGACGTAGGTGCTGTTGTCTATGATGTCGGTGAAGAATGTGGTCCAGTCGGTATCTGTTATGTTGTAGCTCTCATTTGTGCCGACCACGTGGTAGGTTATCGTGGGCAGGGTGGATGGCGGTGCAGGTATTGGTGGTGCCGATGCAGAGCTTATGAAGGGCATGAGTGCGAGCAGAACCACGACGGCCAGGGAGGCCAGCCTTACAGTCCCTTTCCTGTTCATAGGGTGGAAGCAGATCGAGAACCCCCTTAATATACTTACCCAGGTGGCCTGAGGAAAACCCTGCCGTCCGGGTCCCTCCCGAGAGATATCTTACGGTCGCTCAGGAGCGAGGAAACGCACCTCCTGGCTGCACCGGGCCTGTACCCGAGCTCCCTGGCCCTCCTCCTGACGGAGGCGTACGATGCAGGCAGCATGGCAATTATCTCCTCTTCGAGGGCCCGGTCCGGAGGTTTCCTTAGGGCTGTTGCAAGCGACAGGTAGAGGGCTGCGGCCACGGGAGCAGCGTAGGGGGGGAGGAATCCAGGGTCAAAGTAAGTCCCGCTCAGTTCCACGGCCCTGCCCCTGTACGAAACCCTGGCCGAGACTGTATAGAGCCAGGCAGAAGACCTTCCACAATGCCTGTGCCATCCCCCGCCTTGGAGCCGCCAACGAACCAGGTTATGTTCAGGAGGGACAGGTTCCCCCGGCCCACAATGTGCACCCATATGCCGAGCCAGGTGTCTGTGGAGGACAGGGAAATGGAGCCCAGTTCGGGGGGGTAGAAGAGGACTGTAACGCTCGAATTGTAGCTGCTGTTGAGCCCGTTGTCCGCGAATGCCACTATTCTGACTCTGTAAACCCCCCCATTGGAGGGTGCCTCAAACTCCAGGTTGCCGCTTGGGGCCCGTGCACGGAGGATCCTGTTGCCAACGGTGATGTTTACGTAACGCAGCGGTACCTGGGAGGTGACGGTGTAGTTCACATTTATGCTGTTGCCGTGGACGGTCACGCTGGCTGAAATTGCTGGGGGCCCGGTCTGAGTATACTGCTGTGAACCCCCCCTCCAGTGACCACACGCCGCACCTTGTGGTCACGTTCAGCGTGATGTTGTAAGTGCCGACGGTCTCCAGGTATATATCCATGGTGCTGCCGTTCAGCGCCGCACTGAGACCAGCTTCAGGAAGAACCGTGACCTCAAGGCCGTCAGTGCCTATACGGATGGTGTGGGAAGACGTGTATACTGTGCCGCTGACAATGGCCGGAGGCCCGCTGTTGTTGTAGTATATGTAAGAATGCGCAACGGCCACCACCCCCGCTTGGCCCGGTCGCGGTGGCCATGACCGATATGTTCCCCTCCTCCCCTGGCGCGAACTCGGGTGTGACGTTGAATGTGAGGCCTTCGCCCTGGCCGGAAGCGACCAGTTCCCCCGTTTATGTATAGGGAAATAACAGATGTGGTGTTCGTTGCCACAAAGACCTCAACGTCCTTCACGCTTCCGTTCCCGCTGAACGACACAGCGTGCCTTTCCACCACCAGTCTGATGGAGGGCGCGTAGGTGATAACAGTGAAGGAGGTGTGCCAGAGGGCCACTGCAGTGCCGTTGATCATACCGTACACCGTGGCGTTCCATTCTCCGTTGCCCAAGTGCTCAACTGTCCTGTTGAATGTGAGGCTCTCCCTTATGGACACGTTGCCGGATGAAAGGGCCAGCATATACATGCTGACACCAGTTACCGCAGGCCACCATAGCTCTACGGCCGAGGTGTTCAGTACGCTCCCGTTGATGGGTTCCATGGTGCCTGCTCCTCCGCCACGGACAAGGACATGGTAGAGGATGGAGGAGTTGAATTCCACGCCTAAAGCGTCCATGGCTGTTACGTTTACATGCAGTGTGCCAGCCACAGTGGGGACTGTAAAGGAAGTGCTGTTCCCGGATGCATAGACCGAGCGGTTCAGTACCTGAACCCTCATCCACACGATCTCGTTCCTGTCACGTGCGCTCACCGTGACCCTTGAGCCGGAGAGTATGTAGCTTCCACTGGATGGCTCAGGCGATATCACCGGGCTGTAGTGGTCCACCGTGACGTTGAACCGCCTCACAACCCTCTCTCCGCTCACCGGGATCAGGGTTATGGTGGCGGTGTATCTCCCCCCCTCGGTACAGAGGACGTGCTGACCTCGAAGGTGCCGTTTATAGGTGTGAAGTTTTCGCCGAAGGCGGAGAGCACCATGTGGTAGGGCACAGGGCATACTACAGATGGCCTGACCACCAGCGTTGAGTTCGATACGTACCGGGGCTGGGCCACGAGAGACGCCTGCACTTCCCTGGGCGGATATTTGCTGAAGAACTCTGTGCTGTTGCCGTTCCATACTGCCAGGACACCTGCACCCGGCTCGACGGTGAAGCGGCCCTTCACTGGAGGCGAAAACAGTGAGTCCCATGAGGCACCAATGTCCTGCGAGAGCACCTCACTGGCCACGGGCTGCGCTACAAGCTGCAGGCCGCCTGGGAGTGCAACGAAGTAGGCGTTCTCAGACACCCTTACAACCGAGTAGAGGTACCCGTCAAACAGGATCGAGTCATTGAATCCAGTGCCTGTGTAGCCCAGGCGAACCTCGTCCAGTATATCGATGTTTTCCCCCCCAGAACTTCCAGGGATTCTATGCTCTCCCCCCCGCTGCCAAGTGCGATACTGAGGTTGCCGTTCCTCTCACCGAAGGATAATAGGGTGGTGCTGTTAAGGTGGAAAGACATTGGAGGCCCCCCCGAGTATGCGGATACCGTTACTCCTGCTGGCCCTGTCCCTATTATGTAACCGCCTGCCACGTACGCGTGCGTGGTGTTCCCGGGCAACGTGAGGTTATGGTAGGTGACTGCAAGGGTGGACAAGTTCACGGTGACTACTGACGCCCTTGTACCGTTGGAGAAAAGCAGGTAGAGGTACCTGGAGCCGAAGTAGTATGACTCGATGGACATACCCCTCTCGTACAGGGCCTGCCCGGCACCTGTGGCCGGGTTAACGAACGCCACGGAGGGGGGGCCTGTGATGTTAACTGTGGTGGAGAGATAGGGGGGTCAAACTGGAGGCCGGGGCCATTCACCTTTTCCTCTTTGCTGTACAGGTATCCATTGACCTCTGCGGCGCTGAGGTTCTGGTTTCCACCTGTTATGGAGTATATGGAGGTTGAAGAGAAGGGGGCCTCCAACCTCCACCGTCACGTTTCCGGCGGTGTCCAGGAATATACCGGAAACGGTTGCGTTGAGAGGTCCCACTGAGAGGTAGTCCTCTGTGCCGTATGGCAGAAGCGAGAAAGAGAAGAGCGAGTCTTGCGGTGGCCTCGTGCCTACGGCCTCCCAGGAACCTCTGGGGGATACGAACCACATCGTCCCGTTTCTGACGCCGAACACCAGGGACCCGGCATACCTGCCTGAGAGCCATATTGAAAGGTTCTCAGAGGTCATTGAGTAGCTTGCACTGTCGTTCCAGGCCATTGTGATCCTGATCGAGGGTACATCCGTCTTAATCAGGACGCCGGCCCTGTCGCCTCCGTAGCCATATGTCATGACAGCGAATGCGTTCCCAAGTGTGGTATGCAGGCCCCCGGCAAAGTCGAAGGGTTCGAAGCCGACCTCAGAGAAGCTATCCAGCTTTGGTTTGCCGGAAAAGCACCATGGGCCAGGCCCTGGAACGATATACTGCCACCAACCTGTGCTGATAGAGGCCGTTCAGCGTTAAGCCGTTGTGTGTTGACAATGTTAGTGCCACCCGCCTGCACCATTAATATTATAATTACTAATGATAACAGTAATACCTTATTAATGTTTCTCATCTATTTCCCGTGATCTCCACTAAACATATATTATCTCCCGGGACTGATACGTTTATAACTGCATTAAAAATGGTAGTGGTGGATGATCAGGGTAGGCATAAACGGTTACGGCACGATAGGCAGGAGAGTGGCAAATGCGGTTCAGCTGCAGAGGGACATGAAGGTTGTTGGCATAGTGAAGACAAGGCCAGACTATGTGGCCCGGGTCGCCTCCTCAAGGTTCAGCATATTCGTCCCCGACGAGAGCTACCTGAAGGCGTTCGATGACGCTGGCATAAAGGTGAAAGGCGTGCTCAGTGACCTCATTCGTATGAGCGATGTGGTTGTGGATGCAACCCCCTGAGGGCCAGGGGGGGAAGAAGAACACGCCCATGTACAGAACTGCTGGTGTGAAGGCCGTGTTCCAGGGTGGGGGGGAAGAGGCTGGGGGGGTTGCAGACGTCAGCTTCAACGCCTACTCATGCTTTGATTCCGCAGTTGGCAAGTCCTCAGCCAGGGTCGTATCATGCAACACCACAGGCCTTGCAAGGTCACTGCATGCACTGCACTCCGAGTTCGGTGTGGAGCACGTGGACGGCACCATAATCAGGAGGGCAACGGACCCGAACGACCACAAGAAGGGGGGGCCCATAAACGCGCTGGAGCCGAGCCTGAAGATCCCGTCGCACCACGCACCTGACCTCAGGACGGTGCTGCCAGTGGACATAGACACTGTGGCGATCAAGGCACCGACAACACTGATGCACATACACGTCCTGAACGTCACTCTCAAAAAAGAGGTGCAGCAGTCTGACGTGATATCGGCCTTCAGCTCGCGCAGGAGGATAATGCTGGTGGACGGCAAGGACGGGGGGGTCTCCTCCACGGCACAGGTCATGGACCTTGCCAGGGAACTGGGCAGGGACCGCTCTGACATGTACGAATTGGTTATATGGAGGGACGCAGTGAGGGTATCCGGTAGGAGGGTGAGCTACATCCAGGCTGTTCACCAGGAGAGCGATGTCGTCCCTGAGAACGTGGACGCCATCAGGGCTGATGGGGGAGCATGGAGAGGGACGCATCGATCGATGCAACTGACAGCTCGCTCAATATTGGGGGTATGAAGATCTATGGGTGAGAAGGAAGGAGAGAAGAAATACACGATAGAGGACCTCCCGGGTGTTGGTGAGGCCACGGCGGAGAAGCTCAGGGAGAACGGCTATGACGACCTCATGACACTGGCGGTTGCCTCGCCCAAGGACCTGTCGGAGGTCTGCGGGATAGGTGAGGGCGCGGCCATCAAGATAATATCGGCAGCGAGGAAGTATGCGGATGTGGGCAACTTCGAGACCGGGGGGGAGCAGATCCTCGAGAGGAGGAGGGAGATACAGAAGCTCACCACCGGGAGCAAGAACCTTGACGGCTTGCTCGGAGGTGGCCTGGAGACGCAGGCGATAACGGAGTTCTTCGGGGGGGAGTTCGGATCGGGGGGGAAGACGCAGATAATGCACCAGCTTGCCGTCAACGCCACCATGCCGAAGGAGAAGGGTGGCTTTGATGCCGATGTCCTCATAATAGACACGGAGAACACCTTCAGGCCTGAGAGGATCGTGCAGATGGCCAGGGCCAAGGACCTCGATTCAGACAACGTCCTCAGGCGCATACACGTCGCCAGGGCCTACAACAGCCACCACCAGATCCTCCTTGCGGAGAAGGCGCTGGAGATGGCCAAGGAGTTCCCCATAAGGCTGCTCATAGTCGACTCATTAACCTCCCACTTCAGGTCCGAATACATGGGCAGGGGGGGTTCCCTCGCAGAGAGACAGCAGCTCCTGAACAGGCACATGCACGACCTCCTGAAGTTCGGTACGATCAACAACGCCGTGATCGCTGTGACGAACCAGGTATCCGCGAGGCCAGACGTGTTCTTCGGAGACCCCATGGCGCCCATAGGTGGGAACATAGTGGGCCACACTGCCACGTTCAGGATCTACCTGAGGAAGGCAAAGGGTGGCAAGAGGATAGCGCGGCTCATAGACTCCCCGCACCTGCCCGAGGGCGAAACGGTGATACAGGTAACAGAGGACGGCATCACCGACGGGGGGGTCTGATGCGGAATTTCTGGGACACCATAAGGGAGAGGTTCCGGGATTACCCCCCCTCACAGCTGGCAGTCGTGAGGAAGATCATCTCCCTCGGCCTGAGCGTGGTCCCTGGCCCTGATGGATCCCCCAAGGGTCACGTGCGACAACATAGAGGTGAGGACAGCTGCCATAGCGCAGGCGCTTGGAGTTGACAGGAGGGTGGTGGCCAAGGCCCTGAGGAGGATCATAGAGGACCCTGAACTGCGCAGCTTCTTCGGCGCCCTCAGGCCCACCACCAACCTCTCCATGGCAAGTTCGAAGCTTGGCCTGGGCGTAATAAGGATAATACCCACGTCTGCGTCTCATCCGGGCATAATAGCCGGCGTCTCAAGGGTAATAGCGGACTTCGGCATATCCATAAGGCAGGTCATAGTTGATGACCCAGAGCTTGTGGAGAACCCGACGGCCCTTATCGTGACCGACGGGCCGGTCCCGCCTGAGGTTATACCGAAGATCAGGAAAGTCCAGGGCGTGGAGGCTGTGACCATACTATGACCTTAGGTTCTCAGTTATGACCCTGAGTGCGTTGGACCACATGACCTGGTCTGCATGCGTCCCGAGCCTTTCCCTCAGTTTCCCGTACTTCGTGACGTCCTCGAAGCCTGACGGTGTTTTCTCTATGCCCAGGAAGTCTGAACCTATGGCAACGTGCTCCCAGCCGAAGTTGTTCCCTATGTACTCAGCGTGCTTCACCATGTCGTCCATGGAGGCTGAGGGGCCGAGTGTGGACGTGATTGCTGTGATACCTATAACGCCACCTGTGTCCACGATGGCCTCTATCTCCTCGTCGTCCAGGTTCCTGACGTGCCTGTGGACCGACGCAGCGTTTGCATGCGAGCATATAACTGGCCTGCCTGTCACAGAGCAGGTGTCCAGCACGGTCCTCTTCGATGCGTGCGCAAGGTCAACTATTATGCCAAGCGAGTTGCACCTCTCCACGAGCTCCGTGCCGTAGCCTGTGAGGCCGTAGTCAACCTTCGACATGCAGGACGAACCGAACTTGGTGTCATAGTTCCACGTTATGCCAAGGTTCCTGAGGCCAAGGTTGTAGTAGAGGTCGAGGTCATAGGGGGGGTCGGTGAGGACATCCGTGCCCTCCATGGAGATGAGGAAGAGCAGGCCGCAGGACGATGTGTCCTCAACGTTGCGCACTATCCTGACCCTCCCGGTCCTCTCGAGGTAGTAGTAGAACTTGAACTGTTCCATCGCCACCTGCACAAGAGGTGCAGATGACTGGGTGCGGAAGCCGTAGTTCCTGCTCAGCTCCTCTGCCCTCTCGTTCTCGGTATAGATGTGGGGGGAAAACCACGGAGAAGACCATGGCATTGCCAAGGCTGGACAGCATGTCAACGCTGCTCTGCCCACTCCCGTGGATCACATCCTGCCTCTGGGATGAGAAGGCCAGGTCCTGGTGAAGGTCTATGAGGTTCAACTGCGGACACTCCCTCAGATGTAGTCGTCCAGGTGACCATTATATAATATGTCCATGACCTTATCTATCTTTTCCTTCACCTCTTCCACTGTGCTGCCAGTTATGTTGACATGGCCCATCTTCCTCTTCCTCCTGACCTCGTCCTTCCCGTACCAGAAGGGTGGGTGTCCCCCCCCAAGCGCGAGTATCCTCTCCCTGGCAGCAGCGTCCAGCGGGCGGCCAAGTATGTTGACTATGCCCGAAGACGAACTGCATGGGTTCATGTACGGGCAGCCCAGCCACTGCACGCACGTGCTGCTCGAACTGCGATACAGAGAAGCCGAAGAGCGTGTGGTGGCCGGTGTTGTGAACCCTGGGGGCAAACTCGTTCACTATGAACCTGCCACCCACATTGTAGAACTCTATGCCCATAACTCCAACATACGAGAGAGATGCCATGAGCCTGAAGGCTATGTCCCTCATCTCGCTCCCCCCCCTGTAAGGCCCGTAGTTGTAGACGAGTATGCCGTTCCTGTTCAGGTTGAACGAGGGCTCAAATGCACCCATCCTGCCGTCGGGAGTCCTGTAGCAGATTATGGACGCCTCGTTTTCATACCTCACGAACTCCTCCACTATTGCCTTCCCGGCCCCCCCTTCCGGCACCTCGTCCCTCCGGCCGTCAAAGAAGTAGTACTGACCCTTTCCATCGTAGCCGCCCTCGCACATCTTGACCACACAGTCACCCATGTCCTTCACTGCCCTCATGATCTCGTTTTTCCCGTCCGCCACCACATAGCGTGCGGTGGGTATGCCGTGCCTGACGTAGAACTCCTTCTCGAGCGAGCGGTCCCTCTTCAGCTTCACAGGGAGCAGTGATGGCCTCAGCTTGTTCTGCTCCTCCGCGTACTCCAGGGCCCTGCCGTCAACGTGCTCGAACTCGTAGGTCACGTACTGTGAAGAATCGACGAATTCCCTGTAACCGTCTGCCCTGAAATAGCCGTGGGCGAACCTTACAGCGGGCCCTTGGGCGGTGTCACAAACGGAGAACCTGAGGCCCAGGGGAGTACCTTCCAGCAGCATCATTAGGCCCAGCTGGCCAGAGCCCAGGATCCCGAGGTCGAATTTCTCGGGCATCTCACTCCACCCTCTGTGCAAGCACCTTCTGTTCCTGTTCCTTCATGTACTGGGCCAGCTTCTCCTCCACCTCCCTGTACCTGATGGACAGTATCCTGAGTGCCAGGAGTGCAGCGTTGACTGAGTTCCCTATTGCAACGGTGGCTACCGGTACCCCCCCTGAAGGCATCTGGACTATGGACAGCAGGGAGTCTATGCCCTTGAGGTGCCTGCTGGGAACAGGCACGCCTATGACTGGGAGCGTCGTCATGGACGCGGTCATGCCCGGGAGGTGGGCAGCGCCGCCCGCAGCTGCTATTATAACCTCGTATCCCTCTTCCCTCGCACTCCGTGCGAACTCATACATGAGGGAGGGGGGTCCTGTGTGCGGACACGACCCTGACAGTGGTCTCGATGCCAAAGTCCCTCAGCAGCTTTATGCCATCGACCAGGTGCTCATAGTCACTTTTACTGCCCATTATGACTGCAACCTTAGGCATGCTTCCCAATCCCTGCAGCACTTATAAACATCCACTCCACCACCCCCCACCCGGCATTGCGAGATCAGGTGCCCAGAGGGGGCGGATGCCTGCGGGCGTATCATGGGCCACAGCCCAATGCAACACGACATGGGTTCCGGTGCAATCCGGGCACATTGCATCCTCATCATGCTATCAATGCCCCCCCTTCAGCGCGCCGCCACCGATACCACTGGGGGGGCCGTCGCCAACAAGTGCGAGGGCCTCACCAAGGGAGTGGACCTCGCCAGAAGAGGCCTTGCGGATCCTGTTCATTATCGCGAGGCCAAGGCCGCCCTCACCGAACTTCTGTATGAAACCTGCCCTGCTCCCCCCCTGGTCTCCAGTGCGAGGAAGGCCGAGAAGAGGTTCCTGGCAACATCCTCCATGGTCAGGCCGAGGTCTATGCAGTCCGCCCTGCACACCCCCCCGCACACGGAGTGCTCTGCTATCACAGTTATGTCCTTCCTACCCGTGGCGCACAGCTCCCTTATGGTATCCACGTCTGCCATGAACATCTGTACAGAGGGAGAGTAGTGCCTGTACTTCATTCCCGGGGGGGTGAGGGCAACCGGGCTCAGCCTGAGTCCCCCCCTGGCCTCATCCGTAACCTCTATCTCCCCCCCGAAGTGGCGCTCGAGGAACTCCACCGGGTACCCACCTGGCCTAAGGAGCCTCGGTGTCCCTCCCCCCCTCATGTCGAGTATCGTCGATTCCACCCCCCCTATCCTTACCGGGCCACAGTCGTAGATGAGGTCGACCCTTCCGTACATCTCTCGGATTGCCTGGGAGGAGTCCACTATGCTTGGCCTCGTGGCAAGGTTCGCGCTGGGGGGCAGCAATGGGCACACCGCTCTCCCTTATGAGTGCCAGGGCCAGCGGGTTATCAGGCATCCTCACCGCCACGTAGGGCGACCCCCCCCTGTGGTTACATCGGGCACCACGTCCCTTTTCCTGACAAGGACAGTTAGCGGGCCGGGCCAGAGTGCTTTCAGAGCGCTTACCAGACCTTCTGGCGGGTTCTCTGCCACCCTCAAGAAGCCCTCCATATCGCACACGTGGACGATGAGAGGGTTATCTGCAGGCCTGTTCTTTGCCCTGAACACCTTCAGGCAGGCCTCGGCTGACAGCGCGTTGGCACCGAGCCCGTACACGGTCTCGGTTGGGAATATCACGGTGCCGCCTGCCTTAATCACGGATGCCCCCCCCTTCCTCACCGCCTCCATATCGGGGGGGTGCCACTGGTCTGTACGGACTACAACAGTCATTACAGGGCTGTATTGCAATGACGGAATTAAGGTTGCCCGGCCTTCTGTGGTTTCAAAAGGTTATTATCACAAGAGAAAATGGGAGCAGCATGCCCATTTCACTGGACTCCTACGACATCACGCTCGATATCGACTCGAAGGAGCACAGGATAAGCGGAACGGAGACGATAATAGTACTGAAGGCAGAGAGCCAGGTCAGGCTGGACGCTGTAGACATAGAAGTGACGGGCGTGAGCATTGACGGCAAGAGCGCGGGCTGGAGGGTGGAGGGAGACCAGGTCGTCATAGATGCTCCCACGAGGGATACATTCGAGCTCACTGTGTCCTTCACGTCCAGGATATCCAACGGCCTACAGGCATGTACGTTTCGAGGACTTCCTACGGGGGGGAGATGTTCACAACGCAGTTCGAGTCCACCGGGGCCAGGCACCTCTTCCCCCCCTGCGTCGACAACCCAGCCTGCAAGGCGCAGTTCAGGCTATCGCTGATCATAGACAGCGACCTGGAGGCCATCTCCAACATGCCTGTCAGAACGGTGCAGGACCTGAAGGGCAAGAAGAAGGTCACGTTCGATGAGACGCCGAGGATGTCCACCTACCTCCTCTACATAGGTGTGGGCAAATTCGATTCACGTTCAGTCAAGTGGAAGGGGGAAGGACATAATCCTCGCCGCTCCGAAGGGGCACCTATTATCCACGGACTTCCCCCCCTTGAGGTGGCGCAGAAGGTGCTCGAGAAGTATGAAGAGTACTTCGGGATCGAGTACCCGCTGCCGAAGATGCACCTGATAGCAGTGCCAGAGTTCGCCGCAGGGGGGGCCATGGAGAACTGGGGTGCCATAACGTTCAGGGAGGTTGCCCTACTAGTGGGCCAGTCAACAAGCACTGCAATGAGGAGGAGGGTGGCCGAGGTCATAGCACACGAGATAGCGCACCAGTGGTTCGGGAACCTCGTGACCATGGAGTGGTGGAACGACCTCTGGCTCAACGAGAGCTTCGCCACGTTCATGGCTTACAAGTTCATAGACAGGCTCTTCCCGTCATGGGACGTCTGGGGCACGTTCGTGCTGAGCGAGACACAGCAGGCCCTCAGGGGGGGGATTCCCTGCAGTCCTCCCACCC
>NZ_BBCP01000009.1 GCF_001316105.1 Thermogymnomonas acidicola JCM 13583
CCCCCCCAATGGCCCCCCCAGCAAGATCCCCCCCGACCTCCTCCCCCCGCGTCTCCCTGACTGCCGCACTTCCACCATTGCCTCTCCCCCCCATGGCTTTGCAAAGCCGCCGGGAGTGCAATCTGGCCAGACCATGGATCGTCTGGCCTCTCGATCCTCCTTATGACACTATCGATCCACTGTTGAATATTATTGAGACACTGGACCTGTCCCTCATGCAATTAGCCCCCCCAGTATTTCCCTCACACTCTGGCCCTCCCTGATCCCGAGCTCCCTGGCCTTCCCGGTTACGGACCTCACAGTTGCAGACAGCATATCGCCCAGGGACCTGACGCCCGTTACCCTGACGGCCACATCACCGACCCTATCGGCAGTCTCTATGTCAAGATAACCGCACATCACGTACCCCCCTTTTGCCCCTCAGGACCAGCAGCGGGGGGCGTTTCCAACAGCGTACTGCAGGAACTGGAACCTGTGGCCTTCTATTTCAACGCTATCAAACTGGAGCATCGGAGAGGAATACACATATCTGGATATCTTTTTCCCTTGCCGCTGGAATGCATTTTCGGGCTCAGATGTATGCACAACTATGTGTGGCATCATTATTATAGTAAAACATATTTATCTTGCCCTGGAATGCCACCACTATGAAGCAGTCTACATCAGGGAACAGAGAAAGATAGAGGAGAACCCAACAGTGTACGGGGGGGACTTCGAAGACCCTGCCCTGAAGGATGGGCAGGTGCTTGTAAGGGTTCAGGCCAGCGGCGTCTGCCACACCGACCTGCACATAGTCGAGGGTGACGTCCCGGTGCCGAGGGAACTTTTCCCGTTGATCCCTGGACATGAGATAGTTGGGGGGGAGGTTATAGAGAGCAGGAACCCCAGGGTCAAGGAGGGCACAAGGGTCGGCATAGGGTGGTTCTATGACGCTTGCGGCAAATGCGAATACTGTGTGAGCGGAAGGGAGAACCTCTGCCCCCCCAGCGCCACGGTGACGGGAATAAACCACCACGGCGGTTACGCCGAGCTGGTGAGCCTCAACGGCGATTACGTCACTCCCATTCCCGAGGGACTGCCAAGCGAGCAGGCCGCACCCCCCCTGTTCTGCGCGGGCATCACCGCATACACTGCGGTTAAGAGGGTAAGGCCAGAACCGGGAAAGAGGGTGGCGGTCTTCGGCGTCGGCGGCCTGGGCCACTATGCAATCCAGCTGATAGAGGCTACTGGTGCGAAGGCAGTAGCGATAACATCCAGGCATGCAAGGCTTGCCCAGGAAGCGGGTGCATCGCAGGTACTCGAAAAACCGGAAGGGCCCTATGACGCAGCCATAGTGTTCGCGCCGAACAGCAGGGCCGTGGCGGAAGCGGCCAGATCCGTTAAGCCGGGTGGCACCGTGGTGGTACCTGCAATAATGGACAGAATAGAGATCCCGTTCACCTCGTTCACCTGGGAGAAGGACATAACCAGCGTGGCATCCGGCTTCAGGAAGGACGCCAGGGCAGTCCTGGGACTGGCAGCGGACGGTGTCCTCAGGTCAATGGTGAAGCAGAGGCGGCTCTCCGAGGCCGGCACCGTGCTGAGGGAGCTGAAGGAGGGAAAGGTTGAGGGCCGGGTTGTCCTGAAGCCGTGAGTCCTTTTTTTCCTCGTTATTCACTATTTTTCCTGAGCGGGCTTCCCTTTCATTGCAGAAGGCCTCTGCATTGCATGCGTATTGGGAATGCGTGTGGGAAGTGCCGGTGAAATGCCACTGACAGAGCACGGAGCCCCCTGCCCAGAAGACTTATACGGGACTGACTGTGTGCCCCCCCGGATGTTTTAGAAATACTTATATAGAAGTTTATTTTTACATCCTCGATCAGCATGATAGGCGGACAACCCATCTTCATATTAAAGGAAGGCACAAAGAGAGAGACTGGCAAGGACGCGATTAAGAACAACATTGAGGCGGCAATTGCGATCGCACAGTCTGTCAGGACAAGCCTTGGCCCAAGGGGAATGGACAAGATGCTCGTGGACTCCCTCGGCGACATCGTCATCACCAACGATGGTGTCACAATACTGAAGGAGATGGATGTTGAGCACCCAGCGGCCAAGATGATGGTTGAGGTCTCCAAGACCCAGGACTCGTTTGTGGGCGACGGCACCACCACAGCGGTGGTCATAGCGGGTGCACTGCTACAGCAGGCCGAGGGACTGATTAACCAGAATGTCCACCCCCCCACAGTGATATCCGAAGGATACAGGATGGCAGCCGAGGAGGCGAAGAAGATCATTGACAGCATATCGAAGCCTGTGAAGCCGGACGACAAGGAACTCCTCATGAAGATGGCCGCCACTTCGCTGAGCAGCAAGAGCGCCTCAGGGAGCAAGGAGAAGCTCTCGGAGATATCCTACCAGGCGGTCAAGGCAGTGGCAGAGGAGATAGATGGCAAGCTGCACGTGGACTTTGACAACATACAGATAGTGAAGAAGCACGGTGGCGAGATAGAGGACACGCAGCTCATATACGGCGTGATAGTGGATAAGGAGAAGGTCCACCCGGCATGCCCAACTTTGTCAAGAACGCGAAGATCGCTGTGCTCAACGCAGCCCTTGAGATAAAGAAGCCTGAGTTCGACACGAACATAAGGATAGACGACCCGTCCATGATACAGAGGTTCCTGGCACAGGAGGAGAGCGTGCTCAGGGACATGGTCTTGAAGATAAAGCAGACGGGGGGGGCGAACGTGGTCATAACCCAGAAGGGCATAGATGACCTGGCCCAGCACTACCTGGCAAAGGAGGGCATATACGCTGTCAGGAGGGTCAAGAAGAGCGACATAGAGAAGCTGGCCAAGGCAACCGGCGCTGCCATCGCATCGAGCATAGACGAGCTCTCTCCTGCTGACCTTGGCACGGCGGACCTGGTGGAGCAGGTGAAGATAGGCGAGGACTACCTGACTTTCGTGACGGGCTGCAAGAACCCCAAGGCGGTGAGCATACTGGTCAGGGGGGGCGGCACCGAACACGTGACGGATGAGGTTGAGAGGTCGATTACAGACTCGATCCACGTGGTCGCCGCTGCGCTCGAAGATGGCGCCTACGTCACCGGTGGCGGTTCCACCGCTGCAGAGATTGCAATGAAGCTCAGGGACTACGCAAAGAGCGTTGGTGGCAGGCAGCAGCTGGCCATAGAGAAGTTCGCTGACTCGCTCGAGGAGATACCCAGGGCCCTTGCAGAGAACGCTGGCCTTGATGCCATAGACATACTGATAAAGATAAGGAGCGAGCACGCCAAGGGACACAAGACGTACGGCATAAACGTCTACACTGGCGAGGTGGAGGACATGGAGAAGGCCGGCGTCATTGAGCCTGTGAGGGTTGGGAAGCAGGCCATAGATGCCGCCACGGAGGCCGCAGTCATGATACTGAGGATAGACGACGTGATAGCCACAAAGGCCTCCAAGACTCCGAACCCGCCGTCTGGCAGCAGCTCGAGCAGCTCCTCCTCTGGCGGGGACAGCGAAGACTGAATTCCGCCATTATTCTTGAGTATATTTTCCACAAACCATTGCATATTTTCCATTTCGCTTGCGCGTCCAGAGCTGTTTTTCGCCATCCCATGCAGTTAAATTAAATAAGGGCATGCTCACTTCCCTCTTATGATTCCCTCAGAGATAGGGACGAGGCTGGACAGGAGGGCTGTGCTGTCCTTCTATCACGATGATGAGTTCACTGCAGTCTCTGAAAGGCACGGAATTAACGTGGCCGTCAGGTTCAGGCTCACCAGGGATGGGGGGGCATAGGCATCTACAACATGCCTGCCACAGGTGGCCTTGAGGTCAGTGATTCCTTAAAGACGAGGTGGGCGGTAAAGAGCGCCAGGGACCTGAGGGGGGGATCCCCCCCGCTGATAGAGGCATTCCAGAGGATCAACGAGGTGCCATCCCTTGTCATTGACGGTGCTGTGATCAGGGAAGGCGTCTACACTGTATACCTCAGGTACCACAGGAGTGATGAGGAAAACCTCTGGAGCGCACTTGCCGGCAGTTACGGGAGGATGCCAGACTTCGCCGTGGAGAAGAAGGTCACGACGGAGGGCTTTCTCTCATCCTTCGAGGAGATATGCAGCGCCATGCCGCTTACCTATTACCAGCTGGACTGCTTGGTGCCACCTGAGTACATAGACATTTCCCATGACCCGGTGATAACGTCCCTGGGTGTCAAGTGGACCAGGGAGATGAAATATCTGCTGGAGGATAACTTCAGGGCAGTGTTCTATGACGACACAAACATAATAGGCGGTGGCGAGGACTGGGTCTCTGAGATATCGAGGGAAGAGAGGATCTACGCTGCGTCCTTCAGCAACCCGGTTGTGGAGCGCCTAGTGAACGGCATCACTGCGGACAGGACAGTGGCCATGGCGATGCCCCAGAGGCTTTACGGCAGGTCGTTCCACCTGGGCACGTTCGTCCCTGACATAGTCAGGCCGGATTTCTTCAGGATCGTGGAAGGCGTCTCAATGGAGCTTCGCACCTGGTCCATAAGGATAGGCCAGGCCATTCCGGTGCCTGAGATGGCCAGGCAGCAGGCATACCGGAATGGGCCCGAACAACAGGCACCTCACTAAATTTTTATATTCTGCCGAATTTGAGTACCGTTTATGATCACAGTCAAGAAGAGGGAGGCCCTGAACGCTTACACCGAGATCTACAAAAAGCAGCACTACGGCCTTGTGGGAAGCCACTCCGCGGTTAAGGTGTGCCACTGGACTAAGAGCGAGCTCACCGGCGGGCCAGGTTGTTATAAGGGGGGGGACTTCTACGGCATCCAGTCTCACAGGTGCATACAGATGACCCCAGCACTGAACGCATGCACAGAGAACTGCTCCTTCTGCTGGCGCTTCCAGGGGGGGTTCGACAGCATGCACATATCCTATGAGGACGACCCGGAGTTCATACTGGAGGAGAGCATAAGGCAGCACAAGAAGCTCCTCTCAGGGTTCAAGGGCAACCCCAAGGTGAGCGAGGAGAGGTGGAAGGAGGCAATGGAGCCGAAGCACATTGCCATATCGCTCACAGGGGGGGAGCCGACGCTATATTCAAGGCTCGGTGAGTTCATAGAGCTGGCCCACAGGAGGGGCATGACCACCTTCCTTGTCACCAACGGGACACTGCCGATGGTGCTTGAGAAGCTCGATCCATTGCCGACCCAGCTCTACGTCACAGTGGCGGCCCCCCCGAACGAGAAGATATTCAAGGAGCTCCTGAGCCCTGCCATAGGGAACGGGTGGCAGAACCTCATGAGGACGCTTGAGCTCCTGCCCTCCCTCGACACGAGAAAAGTCATAAGGCACACACTCGTCAAGGGAGTGAACATGCCCTATGTGGATGAATACGCAAGGCTCGACATGATAGGCATGCCAGACTTCATAGAGCCCAAGGGCTATGTGCACGTGGGCCAGTCCATTGCCAGGCTCGGCATAGAGAACATGCCTTCCCATGCCGACATAATGGACTTTTCCAGGGCACTGGCCGAGAGGACCGGGTACCAGGTAGCGGGCGAGAGGAGTGACAGCAGGGTTGCCCTGCTGGCCAGGGACCCGGAGAGGGCCAGGATCAGGGTATCCTGACCCCGCAACCTTATTTTAAAACCTTTGCCATCTTCCAGTATGCTGAGCTTCGAGTTCTCAGAGGACCAGGAGTTACTCAGGAGTAGCGTGCGAGAGTTCTGCACAAGGACCATCGCACCAAGGATAAGGGACATGATAAGGGAGAGGAGGATCCCAAAGGAGGTCTACGATGGCCTTGCCAGGATGGGGGGGCTCCTCGGCATGACCGTGCCGCAGGAGTACGGCGGCATGGGGGGGGCAGATGCGGTCACTACTGGAATAGCAGCGGAGGAGATCGCCAGGGCGGATCCCACATGCTCCATACCGGTCCTCTTCCTTGTGGACAACGCATGGTCTTACCTTGTGAGCAAGTACGGGAGCAGCGAGCTCAGGGAGAGCATACTGCCAGATGTTGCCAGGGGGAAGAAAATAGTCGGCATCGCGTCCACGGAACCTAACTTCGGATCCGACATAGCCTCCATGAGGACAACAGCTACGCTCCAGGACGGAATGTATGTGGTGAACGGGGGGGAGAAGAGCTTCATAAGCCTGGTGAGGGACGTCAAAGAAATTGGAGGTGGCTTCGTGACTGTCACGAAGACAAGCCCTGACAAGGGCTCCAGAGGGGGGGTGACCCTGCTCTTCATCCCGTACAGCGACGGCATGTCCGTGCGGTACCTGGAGGAGATGGGGGGGAGGGAGGCTCATCATGGGGGGGCGCCATAACGTTCGAAAACGTCCGTGTGCAAAAGGAGAACGTGATAGGCAGCGTTGACCAGGGGGGGTTCAAGATAATCCATGAGGGGTTCGAGTTCGCCAGGGCACTGATAGCCGTGATAAGCGCGGCAACTGCACTGAAGTCCATATCCAACGGTGCAGAATACATGAAGAGCAGGATCGCCTTTGGTTCGCCTATCGCGAAGTTCCAGGGTCTACAGTTCCAGCTGGCCGACGACGTGGCCAGGATGGAGGCGGCCCTCACCATGGGGTACAGGGCCCTCTGGACCTATGACCAGGAACAGAGGCACGGGAAGTTCTCCAGGTTTCAGGTGAGCAGGGAAGTTGCGATCGCGAAGCTGATATCAACCACCTGGGCCTTCGAGGCCATAAACGATGCCATGCAGTGGCAGGGGGCCTACGGGTACTCCAAGGACTGCCCCCCCGAGGAGTGGGCCCTCAGGGGAATAAGGTCCTTCCTCCTCGCGGAGGGCTCCAGGGAGGTGATGAAAACCATAATTGCAAGGGAGACGCTGGGTAGGGAATACATTAGGTGACTCTACCTCTCCTCCCTCATGCCCGAGACTATCCTCTTCGGGTTGACCATCCTTATGAACATGAAGATCTGGCCTATGGTTATCTGCCTCAGGAGCACGGCAAAGCCCAGGTATATTATGACCGATGCGGCTAGGACGGGCGCCAGGATGAGTATGTCATAGGGGGGGTGCAGCACCCTGGAGCAGATGTAGAGGAAAGCTGCCTGGGCGGCCACAGGGACAGCCTGCACTGTTATCCCCCCCTTCGTACCCGATCCCCTTGTCCCTCCACACCCTGTAGCGGTAGAGGAAGCTGCTGAAGAGCGTTGCGCTCAGCAGGCTGACCGATGCGCCAGTTGCGCCCAGCGATATTGCCCTGAAGCCGAATATTGAGGGCGGCACAAGGAGCAGGTTCAGGGCTATGTTCACTATTACCGCATATATCGATATCCTGCCAACCACCCATGTCTTGTTCTCCGCCGTGAGGGCAGATGAGTATGGCATCGTTACAGCAGCAATGTATGCGTTGGCAGAGAGGAACATCAGCATTTCGGAGTAACTGTCGTATGCTGCAGTGAAGAGGTTCGTTATGTAGAGGTGCATGACTATGAACGCCACCACTATTGGCAGTGCAAAGAGCGAGACTATCCTCTCGTATTCCTGCACCGATGTGTCGAAGTCCTCCCTTGAGCAGCATCCTCACAAAGAGGGGGGGGAGGAAGAATATGTAGAGGGAAGAGGACATCGTGGTTATGATCGTCACGATCCTCTGCGATGCATAGAAGGCACCTGTGCATCCGCGTGCCAGAAGAACTGTACAATTACCTTGTCAATGTTGCCGTTCACCGTGGACAGGGACGAGGAGACTGCAAGGGGTAGGGCGAAGGCCATGTAGCTCCTCAGGAGCGTGAGCCTGGGCCTGCCGATGTTCCAGGGCCGTCCAATAAGGTAGGAGACCGTGAAGTATAAGGTGTATGAGACGCTGTATATTATCGACAGGATGAGACCACCCAGTGCCTCACCCACCGATATGACATGGAAGTGGGCCAGGGCACCTATGATTATGAACGTGGAGTTCCTGAATGTGGCCTCCACCAGCCCGGGGAAGCTCATCCTGGCGGAGTGCAGGCGTGCCGTGTAGAACGCGTTGGAGAAGCCTAGCATGTTCTGGAAGAAGTAGTAGGGTATGAGTGCCAGGATCACGTCGAACTCAACAGGGTTCTGGAAGCCCTTGTGCAGAATGTCGGTCCAGATGAGCAGTGCAGAGATGACAACGATGACGAAGATGCCTCCAAGCAGGAGCTTGATCGCCAGGAACGTCTCGTTGGCCTCCCTGAAGCTGGCCCCCCCCGATGATATGTTCCTTATGTGCGCCTGCGAGAAGCCCAGGTCGTTCATGAAGAAGAGGGTGCCAGCGAACCCCATGCCAAACGCGAGGTAACCGTAAGCAGTGGCGCCTATGAAGCGTGTTACAAAGAACAGCCCTATGTAGCCCAGTATGCCGTTCACAGCGCTCTGCAGTACCAGCATTGGTGAGCGGGAGCTTAACAACGCTGGACGTAACGCAGTTGTTAAATAAATTTAGTGATTAGCTGGCACATGTGCGCTGAGGAACTTGTTGACATTGACTACTTCAAGAAGCTGGACATACGGACAGCGCTTGTGAAGCACTGTGAAAAGGTCGAGAAATCAAAGAGACTCCTCAGGCTCGTTGTAAGCCTTGGAAGCGAGGAGAGGCAGATCATATCAAGCATCGCGGACTACTACAGACCGGAGGAACTCGTGGGGGGGAAGACAATAATAATACTGGCAAACCTGAAGCCAGCAAAGTTCATGGGCCTTGAGAGCCAAGGCATGCTCCTTGCGGTTGAGACGGAAGACAGGCTTGCCCTGCTCACGGTTGACAGAGAAATAGGAGAGGGACTGAGGGTTTCCTGATGCTGAGCACGGAGAGGTTCAGGCCCAGGAACCTGGAGGAGATTATCGCTCCGGACTCGATAGTCAGGCAGGTCAGGGAGTGGTGCCAGGCCTGGAGGGGGGGGCGAGGTCACCAAGAAGGCCCTACTGCTTTACGGGGGGGAGCCTGGCGTCGGGAAGACGTCCATGGCCTACGCCATATCCGGTGAGATGGGCTGGCCCATTGTCGAGATGAACGCCTCTGACCAGAGGAACAGGGACGGTGTCAGGAGGGTTGCACTGATGGCCTCCCTGTACAGGGACATATCGGGCACAGGCACTGAGGGCCTGAGGCTCATACTCATTGACGAGGCGGACAACTTCTTTGAGGGGGGGGAGGGGGGGCAGGGGAATCGGGTGGGGGGGGACGCCGGTGGCCTCTCGGAACTGGCCAGGGTACTGAGGGTCTCCAGGAACCCGATTGTCATAACAATGAACGACTTCTACGAGTTCAGGAGGAAGGGCGCTGCCAGGGAGGTGCTGGAGAACTCGATGGTGATAGAGTTCAAGCCGTACAGGAGGAAGAATGACCTGGACTACAGGAGCTACAGGCAGCGCCTGACCAGGAGGCTGCAGCAGATAGGCGAGGAGGAGGGCATAAGGCTCTCGCAGGACCAGATCCAGGCCATCATGGACAGGAACGGCACGGACATCAGGGGGGGCATGATAAACGACATTGCTGGCATGGTAGCGTCCACAGCGGACGTGATGAGGAGGGATACGAAGAAGACCCCCGTTCGACGTGATGCAGAGCATATTTAAGTCCGGCAACCTGGACGTGGCGCTGAGGAGCATCGATGAGAGCGACCTGGAGGCGGAGGACCTGGTCATGTGGATGGACGAGAACCTCCACGAGGAGGCTAAGGAGCCAGATGACCTTGCCTCCGCATACGACATCCTCTCACGCGCGGACGTCTTCCTGGGGGGGAGGGTAAGCAGGAAGCAGCACTTCGCGTTCAGGATGTACGCACAGGAGATCGCAGCTTCGTCAGCGCAGTTCATAGGGAAGAGGAACGAACACTTTGTGAAGTACCAGTTCCCATCCTACGTGAAGAAGATGTCTGACATGAGGGAGAGCAGGAACACCAGGAACTCCCTCCTGATGAAGTTCAGGATGCTCTGCCACATGGGCAACGAAGCAGCCTCATCGAGCCTGTGGATACTCTCCGAGCTGAGGAAGAGGAAGAGGTTATGGGATGCTATTGCCTCCTGGCTCCATATCTCTGATAAGGAGGAGGCATTCCTCCGTTCCCAGTGAGGCCCTTGAGCTTCCTTATGCTCCCGCTGGTCAGAAGCGTCCTGACACCATCAACGGAGTTCATGAGGTCAATGGCATCGTTCTTGTTGAACTGGTTGGCCAGGTAAATCGCGTACCTGCCCCCCCTCCAGTACTTCCGCCTCACCCCCCCAGGGGTGACACCCTGGCCTCCATGGAGAGTAACGCCTCTCTGTTCTGGCATTCCACAAGTATGTACCTTTTCCTGAGCCTGGAGGACTTCAATGGCATGTCATAGCGTCTGCCAATTTTAGGTTACGGTTGGCCCCACACCTTTAAAAAGACATGTTTGGAATGGTGGATAACCACCAAATGCAGTTTTGCATGTGGGGGGTGCGCAAGGTATGCTCCTGCCAGGATTGAAAATGTAAGCGATAATGGCACACAACGAAGTGCTCCCGCACCCCCTGGACTCATGGCAGGCCCATGCAGCCGGGGAATGCCCGGGCCCTTGCCGGTACCTGGGCCTCTTGATTTCGTACATGGTTCACACCGTGGGCCATGGAGGGTGCTCTCTGTGCAGCATCCTGGTGCCGGCAACATATTTATAGGTATCTTAGTTATCGCCTTACGTAACGGTCAAAGGCTGATTCAGATGGCAGAGACACTTTCAACATACTCCGTCGTTAGGGACGCCTGGAAGAGCCTGAAGAAGTCGGAAATATACAGGCTTCACAAGGAAAGGATGATAGAGTGGCGCAACGGCCCCCTCGGTGGTGAGGCTCGAGTACCCGACAAGGATCGACAGGGCGAGGTCACTCGGCTACAAGGCAAAGAGGGGGGGCATATTCGTTGTAAGGTCAAGGGTCAGGCGCGGAGGCCTGAACAGGCCCAAGATCATGGGTGGGAGGAGGCCAAGGAGGATGGCCTACAACAAGCTCACGCCCAAGAAGAGCCTCCAGTGGATAGCGGAGGAGAGGGCCGCGGACAAGTACCCGAACTGCGAGGTGCTCAACTCATACTACGTTGGTGAGGACGGGAAGTACAAGTATTACGAGGTCATAATGGTCGACCCTGTCTGCCCGGACGTCATGGCGGACAAGAACCTCGGGTGGATAAATGAGCCCCCCCAGCACAAGGGAAGAGTATACAGGGGGCCTCACGTCTGCTGGCTACAAGGGCAGGGGGGGCCTCCGCACAGGCAGGAAGGGCAGTGCCAAGAGCAGGCCTTCCATAAGGGCAAATGGGAGGCTGAGAAGGTAAACTCCATTTATTAAGTGCCGCGATGGCCCAGTGGTACGGCGCAGACTTGAGATCTGGTTCCCTTAGTGGATCGGGGGTTCGAATCCCTCTCGCGGCGCTTGTTACGGCCCAGAGATACCTTGGCCTTTTGGCGGCGTTTCCATGACGGCATGCCTGATCGAGCCTGTTCGTGTACTGTACGGTCGTCAGGGCCAGGAGGCCCATGTTTTCCCCCATGAAGCGATGTGAACACTCCAGGCCAGATCGAGAACAGAGGCCTCTCCTGGAAGCTTTTCCTCCTGTGTAGGTGGTCGGCCTGCAGTGCTGGGACATTCAGATAATGGCAGGAAAGGTGCAGTTCCGTCCGGATTCCTTGCTTTTAAGGATCTGACAACTGCCATGACAGTGTGGTACGTTGAGTGGCGCCTCCCAGCATCCTGTGGCGGATGCATTCTGCCCCCCCTTGATGGGCCATTGCAGGGCAGCTGAGCCTGGCAACGATGGAGCCAAAGAGAGAGTTCGCAGGATACTGGATGAAGATCAAAGATGCAGGGAAGAGTAAAAGCTGCTGGCTGGCCCATACCCCCCCATATGGTGAACCAGGCAACGGGCCACGGATCAGGCTTGGTGGCCTTCGCTGCCAATGAATACCGTCACCGGCCTTGTCTTCCATTCCAGCCCGAGTGCCCTGGCCATGAGTGCCAGTATAATGAGCCTCCTGCCCATGAGTACCGGTGAAATGTCTCTCGAGCTGACGCTACCCTTGGAAAACAGCATATTCCAGGCAATTTCAAACTCCTCCTTCCGGAGCACGCGTTCCTTGGATAGACGCCCCCCCCTCCTCCGGACGCTCGAAACTGCCCTTATCTCACTCTCACTCACTCCAACGATCTCGTTTTCGGTCTTCCTCACTAGCGTCTTCACACTCTTGTGCGTTCTCGCAAAATCAAGGATCCTGTACCACGCTTCGTTGAAGTCCATGAGATCTCAGTTCTGTTAAATACATAAAATTGAGTGAATCACATAATACGGTTAGTGGATCTTCCCGCCTAATAGGGGCAGACCACCGATCCTGAGAGGCCTGCGCTTGCATACCACACGTCTCCAAGGCCATTTTCAATGCACGCCTACTATGGTATAGGGTACCCGGCCCTTTCCACACGTTATACCATATGAACGGAGTGGCACACTGTTCCATGTAAGCAAGGTGGAGAGGTCAGGACTGATGAACTGGGATGGAGTATTGCCCAGATCTGTTCCAGCCTCACCCGAAAGTCTCCTCGATCCATGCGAAGGTGATTGCCACAGCGGAAAAGAGGTAGAAGAGCAAGATCAGGTACCAGAAGGTTGAAAAATCGTCAGCCGCAGCCCCCACTGATCCAGCTGAAGTCTATCAGCGAGAGTAGGATGAACGGGAGAGGCGACACTGCAGCCAGGACCAGGTGGTGTTCCGCCACAGCATTCCTAACGAATCCATGGTATTGTAGATCTTCTTAAGCCTCTTCCTGCCCTTCTTGCCTATTGCCAGCCTGTAGATCTGACCAGCGACCCATTCACAGAAGAGCATGGCATCCCCTATCATAAGCATGGAAAAGGCCAGCTGTGCGAGATCCAGGTTTTCACCGCAACTGCTTGGGTTTATTGGTGAAACGAATAGAGCGCCTGCAACGAGCCTGCAACGACGACGAGGGGGGGCGGCTTCAGGGTCCTTACCTGCACCACCTGAAGAAATAGTAGGACACATACAGCGGCAGGATGACCAGGGCAGAGACGAGGAAGATTATAGCCAGGGCTGTACCTATATCCTTACCAACGGATTCAGACATTTACAGCACACCCCCCCCTCTCAAGGTGCCAGTCCGAAAAGATGTGGTGGGATTAAGCTAAAAACCCCCCCCGGAAACGGTTTACCACGCGAACCTCGTATATCTTTTTCTTTCCATTAACTAAATACCAGAAGTACATTATATCATCGAGATGTATGTACCTGTCAACCACTCCACCTGCAACCCTCTGCCCCCCCAGGTGCAGGAAGCCCGGCATCTCTGATTTCCTCAGTATACCCTCATAAGTATCTCCGCGATAGAGTCTCACGCTAACTCTCCTATTCACCAACACATTGCTCACCCCCCCCAAATAATACGCATCTCATACTGCAGAATCTGCTAGTCATATATGTTGACTAATATAATTCAAAAACTATAATATAAGAAGCACATAAGGCCAACCACCCTTATTTAAATAAAAACCGTAAACGGTCAACATAAATGAAACTAGATGGGGGGGTGTACATTACATGTACTAAAGTTTTCGTAGCACAGTCCGCAATAAAACTACACAACAGCTGCAAGCACAGAGGATGGGCTAATTCCAAAGGTTTTCTTCTAAAAACCTGCTTCTACTCCACGCACTTGTGGCCTAGATTAAGCAGTAAGAACTCGCCTAGATTAAGCAGTAAGAACTCGTGAACAGTACATATTATGTGCCACCGGTGTGGAGCTGCAGTGATCTTGCATGACCTTTGCCACAGTATAATGACCGTCTAGATTTATCATCAGGATCTTCCAGTATAACAATATATATTTATATTTGAGCTTTGTAAAATGAGGTTTTATTTCTATAATAGAATATTATGTTTCTGATTTTTCCCTTTATCCGTGGTTTGACTCAATGACGACCTTTCTCAACTCCACAGGTTCGTCTCTCCATCCCACAATCAAGCTAGCCTGAAGGTCGGTCAATTCCGTTCTCTTAGCGGCTGGGCCCCCCCTTTTTATTTCTGTCAATTTTTACCCTATCAGAATCGAGGTTCACATCATATTTACATACCATTCTGCCTTGTGAGGCTATTTCTTTAACTTTCCTTATTATCATGATGCAACAATATATATTTCTGATCCTCACTCAGTGCCACAATTTTGCTTAACGAGATTATTGGAAGATGCTGTTAATGTTTAAGTTAGTCAGAGTGTGTTGGAAGGACACGCTGTCTCAATAATTATCCTTAAGATTAGAAATACGCCAATTCAATACAAAGAAAACAATTACGGTGTAGAAAATGTAGGTATCATAAATATAAGGCTCAGTTCAAGGGAATGAAATAACGAACTCTGCATACCATTGAATGAATATACTAGCAAATTCTGCAAATTAAAGCCGACCACCGAAGGGTTTCCCAGAGGTGTTATTGAATTGTTATACCCCCCCTGAGTTGGGATGAAATAGCTTTCTTCATTTTCTAATAAGAAAGCTGCTGATGAATTTTGTTTGATACCCAACATTCGATAAATAAAAGCGACATTCAAAAGGTGTACTAATAGTATCCACAAAAAATAGAGAAAGGCAACCACGAGGAAATTAATTAATATGGACAGTGACGGCCTGGAAGTCGATGCAGAAATCAGAAACGCTGTAGACGCAAAGAAAAGAATGTATATAAATGTCGGAAACACCGAGAAAGTGTTCCAGCCTTCTGTCCACCACATATAGAATTGAACAGTAACACTCCCCCCCTCTACACTGGCTTCACTATTTGTGGCATAGTAAACGAGTGCTGCCAATCGAATTCACCATAGGGAAGGGCATTTCCACCAGAAACGGTTCCCGTATCGTACCCATTATAACCTACACTTACAGTCACAGAGGCGCTACTGCCTAAAACCACAGATGCACTTCCGGTACTTATTGGATTCTTTGAAATCGGGTTAGTGTTAACGTTCCATACTTGGTTAGAATAAATATCCATTGTAGTTTTATTAATATTAAGTTATTAAAATGTTTTGTGCATCTCTAGGCTAAATATGAAAACAATCATGAGCATGCTGTTCCATGCCTTATGAATGTCTGAAAGGATATAAATAAGCAAAGGAAATCTGAGGAATGCCCTAGAAGGGATAAGCGGTACAATTTCTATAGCAGATACCAAAAATCTTATATGATTACAACGAGAAGGCGCGGCATTCTTTTTCTGAACTATCTAACATCAATACAGTATTACAGTGGAGATCCTGAGGAAACTCTCGAGATAAGGGAATCAAAGTTCTAATGAAAAATATTGCCACTGAAAGCCCGGCTCTGTTGTCATAAGGGCGTAAAGATAGGCAGGGTAGGAATTACTCTATTAATAGATTAAATGGGCCCGACCGGATTTGAACCGGTGACCTCCGCCGTGTCAGGGCGACATCATACCAACTAGACTACGAGCCCAGCGATCTAAGGGATTGCTGTTCGGTATTAAACGTTTTTCCGGTTCGGAATGGCCAACTGACATATGGAATGGCGCTCTAAGTGACCACACCAGAGCCACACAGCTCACCGCACTGCAGAGTTCCAACTACGAAGTACCCCCCCAAGGCCGAGGGACAATGCCCTGACATAGTGAAACTCCTAATAGATCCTGGTTACACTGACTGGCTGAAACAATATAAAGTTAAATAACGTGAGTATTGCCCCCCCGTGAGCAACACAATTGTCCTGCACGGGGGGGTGCAGGCTCAAGCAACCAGTTCTCTGAACGCCTCAAGGCTTACGCGAAAAGATCGCTTAATGGAAAGAGCGCACTTGATTGCGTGATTTCTGCCGTTGTGCAGATGGAGGATGACCAGGACTTCAACGCCGGCACAGGTTCAGTCATGAGGGTTGACGGCAGCATACAGATGGACGCTGCCGTAATGATACCGGGGGGGCGCTTCGGTGCCGTTGCGGCCATCGAGAGGGTCAAGAACCTGTGCTTGTGGCCAGGGATGTCATGGAGAGGACACCGCACCTCATACTCTCCGGTGACGGGGGGGCCGTGAGGTTCGCCAGGGCAATGGGCCATAGGGACTATGACCCCAGCACAGAGAAGGCCAGGGAGAGGTACAGGGCAATGATGTCTGCGCTCGAGGGCAAGAAGACTGGCGAAGATGAGAAGTACTCTGTGATGCGGGAAGTGCTGAGGAGCATGCCTGAGCTCCTGAGCACCACAGACACAGTGGGTGCAGTGGCAAGGGTGAACGGGGGGGAGTTTGCTGCTGCGGTTTCCACAGGAGGGGGGGCGTCCCCAATGCTGAGGGGGGGCAGGATAGGCGATTCCCCGATCCTGGGGGGGCCGGCATATACTGCGGGGGGGAGAAGGGAGCGGTTGTGGCCACAGGCATAGGTGAGGAGATACTGAAGAGAGTGCTGTGCTACAGGGTCTATTCCAGGATAGGTGCCAAGAGGCTGGAGGACATAGTAAGGGAAGAGATCGCAGCCTTTGGTAACGTCTCGGTCGGCCTTATAGCAGTCAGCGAGGATGAGGCTGTGGCAGCCTCGAACACCAACATGGCCTATGCTGTAGAATATTTCTGACCCATTCCCAACTTTTATCAGACGGCATAACATTACCACCTGTCAGATGTACAGCCCATTGCTCATAGTGCTCACAGAGGTGGTGATGACACCACTGATAGTCTGGATAATCGATTACACCAGGAAGAACATGGGCCAGTTGGGTTTCAGGCCATACGCGATATCCATCGTTATCCTTGTCATGATGGGCAGCATGCTTGATGCCTTCTTCTACTACATAGTGAGCCCGAAGGACTTCTTCGATACCGTCCTGTCAGCTACAATCGGCATGGTACTCATGACCGCAGCCCTCGTCTACATTTTCTGGATTGCCGTGAACGCAAAGAAGAGCTACACCTCACCGATGTCTGTGATAGGGATATCGGGCCTCATAACCTGGAACGAGGTCTCCATGGCCCTGCTCCTCTTCTCCCTGACTGGAGTACATGTCTCTGCGAGGGGGGGCGGCCTGCTATACGTGGCCTACTTCGGAAGGTCTGTAACATACTACCTGTTCCTTGCCCCCCATGCTTGTGGAGATGCTTTACTTCCTCGCCTTCAGGCTGAGCCCTGGCTTCCAGAGGAGGTTCTCTCTCTCCGTGTTCCTCATGCAGGTAGCAGACCCCCCCGCCCTCGCGGGCCCAGGGAAGTTCGTCACAATAATGCTTGCAGCCTATGCTGTGCTGATGGTTGTCTCCATATACCTCCTCCTGAGCTTCGTCTATAAGAACAGGAATTCCCTGACCAGTGGAGAGAGGCAGTTCATGAGCCTCTTCTTCGCAATTTTCGCCCTGTCGGCCATAGGCATAGTGGAGCCCGTGGTGGTTTCCCACCCCCCCTTCGGCCTCTCATGGGCGGCACTGGCCGTGGCATGATAGTCTCGATGTTCATCTACTTCACAAATGTCCTCGACCTGGCAAAGATAAGCACAGTATCAGAGGCTGTGGGCAAGGGCCAGCCCTCAGTCCTCTGAAGTGGCCCGCGGTGCCCCCCCCTAAGCCTTTCTTTTATCCAGCCCCCCTTATGTCATAGAAGAAAATGTTGTCATACGGGCAGGCCTCAACACATTCGCCTATGCCAACACACCTCGAATCCCTGTACTGGCCAGTGGCAATGAAGCTGCCCGGCTGCGCGTGGTTACCGACCGGGCATGCCTTCGCACAGGGCTTGTCCCTGCACTTAACGCACAGCGATGGGTCAAGGACCTTCAGCCTGAACAGGCCGAACCTTGACACGAACCTGTTGAAGTTCCCCCAGTGGCAGTAGCCTGTGTTGATGCAGGCATACGAGCCCAGGAGGGGGGGCATGGTCAGGAAGGTAACGTACCATGCCACCCCGAAAAGCATGAGGTACACGAAGTACTCAGGATCTGTACCGTAGACACGGATGTCCAGCACGTGTATGCTGTCAAGTAAAGAGAGGGCACCTGCGGCGGCCAGTGACGAGTAAACCATGAGCGAGGTGGCCCTGTACAGGAGCCTAGCCCTCCTGTCGTGAACAGTTAGAGACCTGGCCACCCTGTTGCCACTGTTGAAAGACTTCATGGCACTGTAGAACGTCCCCTGGTACATGAGGGGGGGTGCAGTGCAGAACACCGAGCAGAGCTGCCTGGCACCGAAGAGGAGCGACAGGATGCCGCTTATCAGGTAGGTGAGCAGTATCGGCAATATGAACACAGGCGCAAGAGGCCCCCCCCTGTACCGATGCCCATTGACCAACCGATGAATGGCACTGCGGACGGGTTGGGGATGATGAAGTCAGGCAGCAGGACGGAGTATATGCCGTATGCCGCAATCATGAGGTAAAGCCTGACTTTGTTTTCGGTGTTCCTGGCCTCCCTGGCCTTGAAGTATCCAAGGGAACCCATCTCTATGCCCATCATGACCAGAAACCATGTGGACAGAGAAATCTCAGCCAGGAACATGAAGCCGTCGTAGAGGGAGGATGCGATCTTTCCGGATACGCCGCCATGAATGGCTACGAGGGAGAGCGAAGAGACGAATTGCCGTGCCCCCCCGAAGAACTGCGCGTCGAAGACTGCGCCCATGAAGAACTCCGCAAAGAAGACGAGGAGCATGAAGAGGAGCGTCCACCTGGCATCGACTGTCCAGTACCTCTTCCTGCCCTCCAGCGCACCTTTCCATAGGGCACCATACAGGTAAAGAGCCATGAGAGCTAGCATGCTTATTGAGAGGATATCAGCATCTCCACTGTACTGCCAGAGGAAAATCCCCCCCGCCATCATGAAACCATATATGAGGAGCAGTAATAGGAGGTATTCAGAGAAACCAGTTTCAACCGCCTTTGACCTGTAGAGGTGCTCGAACATATAGATGAAGTATGCTGTCATCACTGAACCGGAGAGGTAAATGGACACAGGTACCCATAGGGGCTGGTTGAAGGCGGTTGGCACAAGCGCCATGGCCACAGCCTGGACCATGAATGTCACCGAATGCTCCCTCCTGAAGTCCCTGGTGAGGAGTACCGAGGAGAGCGCCATCTCAAGCCCCCCCATCGGCACAACGAACCAATAGGATGAGAGGTAGTCCATGATGTGTGCAAAGTCCAGGTAGCCTGCTGCAGCTCCTCTGGCTGTGGCAAGGCTGAAGTCGATGCTCATCAGGGCCTCATCGACCAGGACAAATGACGCGGTTAAGTAAAGCACCGGCCTCCCTGAGCCCTGCGTACCGTTCAGGGCCATTGATATGAACCTTCCGACGAACGGCAGGGATTCTGCAGCCATCAGGAAAACCGAGACTTCCACAGTCCTTGGGAAGTTCAGGTAATATGGAAAGATGAAGTGGAGGAGTGGGCCAAGTAGCATCCCGTTCATCATGGTGAGGATGAGGTAGTCTACGAGCCTGCCCAGGATCGTTGAGGATCTGCGTGCAAGATAGATTGAAATGGAGTTCGCGATCACCATTCCGATGGCAGCTGGCCACAGGAAATAGAGGGATGCCAGCAGCATTGGCTGCACATCGAAACATGATTTATAAAGCATCACACAAAAGTATCACATATATCCAGGACATCAATCTTTATATCTATCCTGAAGATCAAATGCAGGAATGGAGTTCGACAAATTCAGAACAATGCACTTTCCCAGGGACGTGTTCGTCGGGCACGGCGTCATAGAGAATGTGGGAGCGTCGTCTCGAGGAACCTCAGATCGGGATCGGTTGCTGTCATCACTGGGAACACTACCTATTCAATGGCCGGGAGGACCGTGGCTGAACTGATCGAGTCCTCCGGCTTCGATGTGCATGTACATATAACGGGAGAGGCGAACACCGAGAACCTGAACATGGCGGAGGAGTTCTGCCGTGAGGTCGGCGCTGGCATGGTCATAGGAGTGGGCGGTGGCACCAAGATAGACCTCGCAAAGAAGGCTGCATACGAGCTTGACCTGCCCTTCGTGAGCGTACCGACGTCGCCGAGCCATGACGGCATAGCATCGCCGAGGGCATCGATCAAGAGGTCCGGTTGTAACCTCTCAGAGGAGGCAGCGATGCCAGTTGCCATCATTGCAGACACGTCCATAATGGTTAAGGCACCCTACAGGTACCTTGCTGCGGGTGCGGCAGACGTTATCTCGAACGAGACCGCCATACTGGACTGGAAGCTGGCGAACAGGCTCCATGGTGAGGACTTCAGCACCAGCGCGGCTGCACTTTCACAGTACGCGGCGAGGGAGCTGATAGAGAAGGCCCACCTGATAATGCCAGGAGTGGAAGAGAGCGTGTGGCTCGTCATGAAGCAGATACTCGCCTCAGGCACGGCAATGGCCATTGCTTCTTCTTCGAGGCCAGCCAGCGGGAGCGAGCACCTGATCGCACACTCGCTTGAGATGCTGGGTGCCGGGAACAGCATCCACGGAGAGCAGTGCGCAATAGGTTCGGTCGTATCCATGTACCTGCACGGCGGCAGGTGGGAGGAGCTCGCGGAGACCTACAGGAAAATACGCCTCTCGATAAGGGCAAAGGATTATAACATCAGTGACATAACGATGATAAAGGCGCTCAGCACGGCACACAGGATAAGGCCGGAGAGGTACACAATACTCGGCGAGAGGGACCTGAGTTACAGTGCCGCCGAGAGGGCGCTTGAGATAACAGGCATAATATGAGGGAAAGACGGGATGGCGAAGATAACGCTCATCGGTGTTGACCTGGCCAGGGAAGGGCTGGAGTTCACTTTCGTAACGCCCCCCCTGGTGGGCTGTGCCTCGTGCAAGATAAAGAACGTCTGCTTCAACCTTGAGCCCGGGAGGAACTACAGGATAACGAAGGTGAGGGACAAGGTGAACCCCTGCTTTGTGTTCAACCGGGACCAGGTTGCAACGGTGGAGGTCGAGGAGATACAGGAATACGTGAACATGCAGTTCGGTAAGAAACTGCAGGAGGGCTCCACAATAACGCTCAAGTCCATGAATTGTGACCACATAACGTGCCCGAACATAGAGGTATGCAACCTGGTGCACAAGAGGGAGGGCACGAAGGCGACCATAAAGGCCATTGAGGGCAGGCTGGAGTGCCCAAAGGGCTACGACATGAGGAGAGTGAGCATCTCCATCATCCAGTGAAGCCTGATGGCTAGGCTCAAGATAGGCATTGCTGGCAGGCCAAACGCAGGAAAGTCCACTCTTTTCTCGGCACTCACTGGCATAAAGGTGGACATTGCCGACTACGCATTCACAACCGTACAGCCGAACGTTGGCCTCTCGTACATAATGGAGAGGTGCCCGGAGGGCGAGATAGGGAGGAAGTGCAGCCCCCAGGGAGGGTTTCTGCAGGAACGGGATGAGGGCAGTACCCGTTGAGGTTGTCGACGTGCCCGGCCTCATAGAGGGCGCGAGCCAGGGGGGGAAGGGCATGGGCAACGAGTTCCTGGACGCCCTAAGGAATTCAGATGCCATCATAAACCTCTTCGACGGCACGTCTGTGAGGGGGGGAGGTAAGGAAAGGCTTGCCGCACAGGCGGAGGAGGTGGAGAGGGAGATAGTGACCTGGTTTGCGGACAGGATGGCCAGGGACTGGGAGAGGTTCTCGAGGAGGGCGGATGCATCCGGAGAGAGGATAGAGAGGTCGCTGCACACAAAGCTGGCATCCTTTGGCCTCAGCGAGGCTGATATCTCCACATGCCTCTCTAAGGGCGTTTTCCCACAGAGGCTGTCCATATGGGGGGGGCAGACGACTTCCATGAGTTCGCTGGTGAGGTATTCCGTTCCGTGAAGCCCATAGTGAGGGTCGCGAACAAGGGGGACCTGCTGAGCGATGGTGAGATCAGGGAAGTGAGGGAAGCACTGCCTGGTTGCGATGTGATAAGTGCCGACTACGAGCTCACCCTGACCAGGGCATTCAACCTAGGCATTATATCTAGCACAGACACCTCTTTCGACGTTTCTGGAAGGGCAAACAGCAGGCAGGCAGAGGCTCTGGAGACCATAAGGAGCGCCTTCAGGTCTGGGAGGCTCAAGAGGGCCGGGGGGGAAATCCTGAGGGCGGTCGCGAAGGAAAGGCTCAGGAGGATCGTTGTCTATCCTGTCCAGGACGAGACACACTGGACGGACTCTCAGGGCAACGTTCTGCCTGACGCACTCATGGTACCTGAGGGCACCACCGCTCTTGACCTCGCCTACATGATACACACAGAGATAGGCGATGGCTTCATAAGGGCCATAGACGGGAGGACGAAGAGGGCCCTCGGGAAGGAGCACGAACTGAGGGATGGGGGACGTGGTAAAGATAGTGAGCAGGGCGAAATAGAAAACATGTTTAAGGATCGTTTGCATAACCATTGCCGTGCTGATTGTTGACATAATCGTCCTCTGGATCCACATATTCTGTGCCATCATATTCGTAGGCGGCTCATTCTTCATGTGGCTTGTCCTGTGGCCAGCATCCTTCAAGGTGACACAGGACGAGAGGGAGAGGACGCTCATGGTGGGCAGGGTGGCCAAGAGGTTCGCCTACTTCACGCATGTGACCATAGCCACGCTGGTGGTCACGGGCATATACAACGCCACCTGGTACCTGGGCGGCAACTACGACCTGCTTGCCACTGAAGGGGGGCCGGATACTCCTGGCCAAGGTCATACTCGTTGGTATAATGATCTTCGTCATCTACTTCAATAACATATACCATGGGCGCAAGATAACGAGGCTGGCCAGGGAGGGCAAGATACAGGAGGTCCAGAGGATCAGGCGTTACACGCACGTGATGTCCTACTTCTCACTGGCACTGATGGTGGCGATAATCTTCCTGGCAACGTCGCTGCAGTTCTTCTGATATCCGGGTGCCACACATCTTTCAAACGATTCCGTATATTCTGGAGGCCCCCCGCCGGGGGGGTCTACGTCGCCGGAGACGTGTGAGGGAAATCTGCGTGCGTCCCCCTACGCATTACCAAACAGCAGAGCTTCATGGGCAGGGGGGGACAGCGGATATGGCCATTCCCCCATAAACCAGGGGGGGAGCCCTGCACATAAGCACTTGCAGGAGCATCAGACATTTCCAAGTAGACCTGAGAGACGCCTCTTCCTCTCCTCGATCTTCTTTGAGACCATATCCCTGTGGGATGAGACCTCATGTCCATCCAGAGGCCTGAAGGCAGGGGGGGCCGGTGACTCTGGTATCCTCTTCCCACCCGCAAGCATCGAGCCCACAGACCTGTAGGCCTCCTTCCAGGGCATACCGCCAAGCACCAGCGAGGATGCGTAGGACGTCGCGTGGGTTGAGTTGAGCACCAGTTCCCTGGCCCTCTGAGGATCGAACTGCACCCTGGAGATGAGGTCCCCCCCGAAAAGGGGGGGTATTGCCCTCTCAAGCAGCAAAAGCGCCTCCATCGCATGCCACTTCGGAACCTGGAAGTCCCTGTGGTAGCCCGTGGACTTCGAGAGCAGATCCGCTGACGCCCCCCCGAAGGCCATGGAGGTCACCATGGACGCATAGCCCTGCACCATTTCCAGGAAGTCTGGGTTCCTCTTGTTCGGCATCAGGGAACTGCCCGTCACGAAGTCGTCAGGCAGCCTCAGTATCCCTATCTCCTCAGAACTCCACATTATGAGGTCCTGCGCGATCCTGGACATGGAGATGAAGGCGTCCTTAACCAGGTCTAGAACCTGGATTTCGTCCAGGCCCCCCCTAAGAGATGCCATGTGGAGGGGGGTTTTCACTCCCTGGCCTCATACAGAGCATGCCTGCCAGTGATCCCCCCCTGTCCACCGGGGACAGTGAGCCGAAGCCAGATCCATAGCCGAGTGGGCACTCAGAGAGCATGTCCGCCAGGGCGAGAGATCTCTCGGAAATGCTCAGAAGTGTGCGGGAGACGTAGTCCATGTAGGTGCTGAACTTCACGGGCATAGCCTGCCTGTAGTGGGTGTAACCCGGCATGTCACCGTCCTCGCCCCCCCTTGTTCCCATGACCCTGATGCACGCATCAGCTGCCACCAGTGAGGCCGAGAGCAGGTGGTCGACAAAGAAGAGCCTCAGGTCGGTGTGCACCTGCTCGTTCCTGGAGAGGAGAGTCCTGAGCACTGCGCCGCATTCAGCGTCGATGGACGAGACCATGTTCTCAACCAGTGTGTGCACGTCCTCTGCACCGCCAAGGCTCCTGGGCTCTTCACCGTAGACCTGCCTCAGTGCCTTCACTGTCCTGTCACTCAGGCCATCACCGATGAGGCCGGTGTCCTTCAGGGCAAGGTGGTAGGCTATCAGGGAGAGAACCTCGTACCGGTAGAGCATCAGGTCGTAGGTTGCATCCCTGCCCACAGTGAAGTCTTCGCCACTCTTCACATCGGTGTGGGCAAGCCCACCCTTCCAGATCGGGCTGCCTGCGTTCATGGCCACACTCACTGCGTTATCTCGGCTTCCTTCATGACAGAGCGGACTGAAGATGCCAGGACTGACTGGAGGCCGTATATGCTTATGAAGCCGGGCGCCTGGGTCTGGTCGAACGTCTGCACTGAACTGTAAGTCGTGAGGCCGTAGTTGTACAGAGAGTTCTGGCTCTCCACCCCCCCAGAGACGATGCACATACCCTTGCCCAGCTTGAGTGTGACCTTTCCACTTACAGGCGTGTTCACGCTCTCCTCGAAGGCGTTTATGTGCGCCATGAGTGGGTCAAACCAGAAGCCCTCATAGACCATGTTCGACCAGATGTTGTCGATGTAGTGCTTCAGCTCCAGCTCTTTCCTCGTCAGGACGAGTTTCTCAAGGGCCCTGTGGGCGGTGAGCACCGTTACAGCCGCAGGGCATTCGTAAAACTCACGGCTCTTTATCCCCCCCGTGACCCTGTCCTCCAGGTGGTCGATGGCACCCACGCCCCCCCTTGATCCAGCAATCCCGTTGAGCTTCTTCACCAGCTGCACGGGATCCATGTGTTCGCCGTTCAGCGAGACCGGGATGCCGGAGGTGAAGCCAAGCGTCACTGTCTCGAATGTGCCGTCCACCTTGGAGGGGGGGCGTCACCCAGAGGTAGGCATCCTCGGGTACAGGCATAGACGGGTCCTCGAGGTCAGAGCCTTCCACGGAGCGGCCCCAGAGGTTTTCGTCTGTGGAGTATTTACCTCCGTTCTTCACCGGTATACCGTGTTTCCTGGCATACTCTGCCTCCTGGTCACGGTTCATGTTCCAGTCCCTGACCGGTGCTATCACCTTTAAGGTGCTGTCCAGGGACCTTATTGCAAGGTCGAAGCGCACCTGGTCGTTGCCCTTGCCTGTGCACCCGTGTGCTATTATCGAACAGCCGGTGTCATGTGCGACCTCCACGGCCACAGACGCCATGAGCGGCCTGGCCACCGCTGTTGAGAGCGGGTATGTCCCCTGGTACAGGCCATCGGCCTTGACGTCCTTGAAGGCGTAGTTCCTGACGAACTCTTCCTTCACGTCCTTCGTTATCGTATCCACCGCCCCAATCTTCACGGCCTTCTGCGCTATTGCATCCAGATCGTTGCTGTCCTGCCCCACATCGAGCGTTAGGGTCACCACGTCATAACCGAGGTTCTCCTTGATCCACCTTATCATCACAGACGTGTCCAGGCCTCCAGAGTAGAGCAGGAGGACTTTCTGAGCCATGGGGGGGTCAAATCTGCGTCACGACTTAAAAATTACTACACTAATTGACATAAATTATGCAATTAAGTCAATAATTAAGTAGTTCTGTAATTTTTAACAGCCAATCCTCCATTATTACAAATGGAGTGTGTGCGATCATCCCGGTCACGTGTCCAGGCGAGGAAGCGGCCCATGTGCCCATGGCCCATGGGGGGGTGGGGGGGACACCCCCACAGTCCTGTTGCCCCCCCATTGCCCATAGGCCTGGCTCTCTGGCAATCCCCCCCCTGATCCCCCCCAGGCCCCCCCTCCCTGGGCCTGGAATGCACTCTTTCATGGGTGCCACTTTGGACGCAGATCCCGCTTCTCGGTCCTCCCGTATCTGGAGAGTTAAAAGATTAATATAGAGTCCTGCTATCGGTAAGGAGTCAGCACCACATGCTGTGGTGTGGTGTTTCACTGTCAAAGCCTGTTGAAAGGGTGGGGGGGAAAAGTTGGCGAACGGTGAGAATGCTGGAGGAAAGCTGCTCGCGCAGAGGAAGAAGTTCAGGTGGTCCAAGGCGAAGTACAAGAGGAGGGTGCTCAGGCTGAAGGAAAAGAGCGACCCGCTTGAGGGGGGGGCACCCCAGGCCAAGGGAATAGTGATAGAGAAGATCGGAATCGAAGCGAAGCAGCCCAACTCTGCCATCAGGAAGTGCGTGAAGCTCCAGCTCATAAAGAATGGTAGGCAGATAACGGCCTTCGCGCCAGGTGATGGGGGGGCCATAAACTACATAGACGAACACGATGAGGTCGTTGTGGAGGGCATAGGCGGCAGGAAGGGGGGGAGAAGCAAGGGAGATATACCGGGTGTGAGGTATAAGGTCGTGAAGGTCAACGGAATTTCCCTCAAGGAGCTGGTGAAGGGAAGGAAGGAGAAGACGGTGAGGTGAAGATGGAGCAGAAACTCTTCAATCAGTACACAGTTACAGACGTGCAAGTGCATGACCCGGGCCTGGTGAAGTACATCAACCTGACCAGCAACCTGAACCTGCACACCGGGGGGGCAGGTACTCCAGCTACTCCGCGGGAAAGAGGAACATAAACACTGTTGAGCGGCTCCTGAACAAACTGATGCGCACAGGCAAGTGGACAGGCAAGAAGTACAGCGCGTACAGGGTGCTACACGAGGCTTTCCAGATCATTGAGAGCAGGACCAAGCAGAACCCTGTCCAGGTCCTTGTGAACGCAATAGAGAACGCCGCACCCAGGGAAGAGGTCACAAGGCTGAAGTACGGTGGCATAGCCGTGCCGAAGGCCGTGGACGTGTCTCCGTCCAGGAGGCTGGACGTGGCCCTCAGGAACATCGCAATAGGCGCAACAAGCGCTTCGTTCAAGAGCAAGAAGCCGATAGCTCAGTGCCTGGCCGACGAGATCATGGCGGCTGCCAGGAACGACACGAGTTCCTTCGCAATAAGCAGGAAGGAAGAGGTTGAGAGGATAGCCGCGTCTGCAAGGTGAGGCCAGGGGGGGCCAAGACCTGCACACTCAATTTTAACTCCACATATCGGCCGGCTACCCTGCTGCGCCAGTTAACTTCTTTATAATGCCGGTCTATTTCATTCCATGCAGAGAGACCAGCTTCTCAGGGATACAGTTGTGGACATAAAGGCATCGAGGGATACCACGATAGGGCAGCTTATGGAGAGCTTCGCCAGGAGCGGGGGGGGCTTCACCTCTTCGAAGATATACACCGCCTACTCCATAATCAGGAAGATGGTGGATGAGGAGAACACCACATTCCTCTCCTTTCCTGCCGACATCATATCCACAGGTACCAGGGGGGGATCATTAACGAGGTGGTGAAGAGGGGGGGCTTGTGGACGTCATAATAACGACCAACGGCACCCTTGACCACGACATAGCGAGGACGGTGAGCAACTACTACTGCGGTGCGTTTGAGTTCAGTGATAGGAAGCTCAGGGACCTGGGGATAAACAGGCTCGGCAGCGTGTTCATACCTGACGAGAGTTACGGAAAGGCCATAGAGGCCTTCATGATGCCCCTCCTCGATGAACTCTACAGCAGGAAGAAGGAGTGGGCGGGATACGAGATAGTGAAGGAGATCGGTCTGAGGCTCGGGAGCGACTCCTCAATCCTCTACAACGCCGCGAAGAACGGTATACCTGTGTTTGTGCCCGGGATGACAGACGGGTCGGTCGGTTCACAGATGTGGAGCTTCTACGAGATGCACAGGGACTTCAAGATCAACCTGCTTGAGGACGAGCACAAGCTTTCGGACATAGTGTTCGAGGCGAAGAAGACGGGAGCGATCATGATCGGTGGGGGGGGCATATCAAAGCATCACACCATCTGGTGGAACCAGTTCAGGGGTGGCCTTGACTATGCGGTTTACATAACCACGGCGCAGGAGTACGACGGCTCGCTCTCTGGCGCCAAGCTGGAGGAGGCAATTTCATGGAAGAAGGTCAGAGAGGACGCGGAGTTCGTGAACGTCTACGGCGATGCCACGGTGATACTGCCCCTCCTGTTCGGTGCAATACTCTGATGCGGGCTTCCCCTGCCAACAATCCTGCCTGACCATGCCCACACCGGTGTGATATCTCCAGGGTTCACCAGAATAAGGCTTCCGGAAAGGCGGTATCAGCCCTGGCAGTGGTGAGGAGGGGGGGCAGACCCATATCCCACCTGCGTGGCGTGCGACCATGCACCTTTCTACTGAAGGATTCCAAACACTGCAGTATCCTGCCTGCGGATCAGATGTACTTGAGCCATTCCATGACAGGGTCGTCCTCTCCGTCCAGCTCGGTTGTTGTCTCTCCGAAGCTGCTTATTGTGGTGAACCTGTAGAAGAACACCCTTCCGCCCTCCACATACCCGAACATAAGGTGCTCGACCGGCTGGCCCTCTGGAAAGTGCGCCATCTGCTCAGGGGAGTTTGGCACGAACCTCAGCACTATTTCCCTACCCTTTTCCTCCAGGCTGTAAGATGAGTTGGCCATCACGTATTTTCTGAGCTTCTGCAGTTCAATGGATGGCTTTCTGGACATGGCTGAACATCCCCGCATGTTACATTTACTTTTACCTTGGTTGCCGCGATCCAACCTTTATTGTATTATTTGCAATATGGTTCTATGCATTATATAACAGAGGAGGAAGTGGACAGGAACCTGAGTGTGAAGGATGTCATCGAGGAACTGAGGAACGCATTCCTTTCGTACGGTTCAGGGAGGTCAAAGAGCAGCCCGAGGGATAGGATTTTCGGTGACGGCATGGTGCTGAACACCATGCCGGCCCTGTACGCGGACAGGCACATGGCTGGCCTGAAGACGTATATAGCGGGCAAGGGGGGGGCGCCAGGTTCGTTGTGCTCGTATTCGACACTGATTCGATGGAACTGATGGCTGTGATAGAGGCGAACAGGCTCGGCCAGGTCAGGACGGGAGCACTCCCGGCCATGTTCACCAGGGAGGCGATCACGTGGAAACCCAAGGTGTTCACAGTCATAGGTTCCGGCTTCCAGGCAGAGACGCAGCTCACAGCTATGTGCTCCGTATTCCAGTTCGAGGAGGTCAGGGTCTACTCTAGGCACCCTGAGAACGCCAGGAAGTTTGCAGAGAGGATGTCAAAGGTGACGGGCCTCGGCATAGAGCCATTCAGCGACGTGCACAGGGCCCTGAGGGATACTGATATAGTGAACAGCATCACCGATTCAAACGAGGCCATATTCAGCCGCGGTGACCTCCCTGACAGGTACATAGTCAACCTCGCAGGAGGTAACCTGCCTAACAGGAGGGAGCTGCGCCTGACGTGCTGGAGGGCAGCGAGCTCATAGTGGTGGAGCACCTTGAGCAGGCGCTGCTTGAGAGCGGCGAGGTGATAGACTACGTCAGGAAACACGGCAGGGAGAGGCTCATTGAGCTGAAGGACTTCATGGTGAAACCTGAAGCGTACAGGAAGGATAGGGTGGTGTTCAAGAGCATGGGGGGGATAGGCCTGGAAGACCTGGCAGCAGCATACGTCCTCCTGAGGAAAATGGGCGTAACCGGCGACAGTTGATGCAGGGCCCGGGCCGCCCGTGTACTGTGGCCAGGCATGCAAGCCAGAATTGCAGGGCCCATCCAGGCTACTGGTAGAGGTGCCGGCGGAGCTCCTCCTCCGCCCTCTTCTCCGCTTCCAGTATGTTATCCACCGCAGCCCTAGCCCTGGACCTTATCGTCTCCATGAGCGTTTCCTCCGAAACGACCGAGTAAAGGTTCCTGGTGCCCCCCCCGCCGTCCACCACTGAGGAGGTCTTTGTCACGAAGCCGGCGCTTATCAGCCTCTCAAGGCTCCTGAAGACCGTGGTCCTGTCCCTCCCTGTGATCTCCGCTATGCTGTCCAGCGTCGCCTTCTTTGCGGACGAAAGTGAGAACAGTACGGACACGTCAGTTGCGTTGAGTGCGAAGAGGCAGGAGAGGAAGTCAGAGCAGCTGGCACTCCTGTCCAGGAGTGATGTGGGCATCTCCATGCTTGAGGTAATGTAAAATGCATATTAAACGGTATTGCATGTCATTTGCAATAACAAAAAATATAAGCCAGCTCAAAATCCAGGTCTGGTAAAGATGCCCTCTGATGATGAGGAACTGCAGAGGATAAGGGAACGCATGCTGAGGCAGTTCATGTCCCAGGGCAGAGAGCCTAGTATGGAGGTGAGAGTTGTGAACACTGAGCCTGTTCCGCTTACGGACAGCGATTTCGACAGCTTTGTGTCCTCAAAGAGGTATGTCGTCGTAGATTTCTGGGCACCCTGGTGTGCCCCCCCGTGCAGGATGGTTTCGCCCATAGTGGAGCAGCTTGCGAAGGACTACGCCGGCAAGATCGACTTCGCAAAGGTGAATGTGGACGATAACCCCCCCATGGTTGCCTCGAGGTTCATGATAAGGAGCATACCCACAATCATGTTCTTCGCAAACGGCAAGCCGGTGGACGCGGTGATAGGGGCTGTGCCCAGGGCCTTCCTGGAGACCAAGATAAAGAGGAATTTCGTCCTGAACTGAGGTAGATTGATGGAGAGCAAATACGACGTGATCGTGGTCGGTGGAGCTGCCGCTGGCCTCACGGCTGCCCTCTACATGGCAAGGCAGGGGGGGCTCAAGACCCTGGTGATAACCAAGGACATCGGAGGGCAGGCCCTCCTCACAACGGAGATACAGAACTACCCCGGCTTCAAGAGCATAGGCGGCTTCGAACTCATGTCCATCTTCCAGGAGCAGGCCAGCCTCTACGGCACAGAGTTCTTCTACGACGAGGTCGTCTCCGTCAGTGGCGAGGACAGGTTCACGGTTAAGACTACCACGGCGTCCTTCGAGCTGAGGCCCTTATACTGGCCTTCGGCAAGACACCCAGGGACCTGAACGTGCCGGGTGAGAGCGAGCTGAAGGGGGGGCGTGGAGTGTCCTACTGTGCTGTCTGTGATGGACCCCCCCTGTACAGGGGGAAGGAAGTGATACTCGTGGGCCACGGGGACCACGCGCTGCAGGCAGCCCTGTACCTCTCAGGCGTCGCTTCTGGCGTGACCGTGGTGCAGAGGCCGAACACAGTGCGGGGGGCGACCCGGAGCTGCTCCAGGCCCTCAAGTCCAGGAACAATGTCCGCTTCAGGACAGGGTGCGAGGTCAGGAGCATAGAGGGTGATGCCACAGTGAGGGGGGGTGTCACTGCAGTCTGCGGGGGGGAAGGAGGAGAGGATAGAGGGCGAGGCAGTCTTCGTGGAGATGGGGGGGTACGTCACCAGGAGCAAGTTCCTGGAGGGCTTCGTGGAAATGAATGATGAAGGCGAGATAATAGTGGACAGCCTCGGCCAGACGTCCAGGAAGGGTGTGTTTGCGGCAGGCGACATAACGCAGATGCCGTACAAGCAGGTGGTCATATCCGCCGGACAGGGTGCCACGGCTGCACTGAGCGCATACAACTACCTCCAGAAGAAGCGCGGGAAGCACGCCTCTAATACTGACTGGAGGACCGTGGACATCAAGGTAACAGGCTAGTGGTTCTGGCCGGGTGCCTGGACGGCCCCCCCATGGAGGGGGGGCCTTCCCCCTGAATGCCCGGCCAATGGAGCGCCCATTCTCTTTCAGTCGGTGCACGGAGACTGGAGCTGTTATCCAGTTTCTTCATATCCCGCGGAGTGAAACAAATTAATTTGTGTTTCAATATAAAGCGGCATGGAAAAGTTCGACGTTGTGGTGGTCGGCGCCGGGATAACTGGCCTCTCCTCGGCCTACCATATCAAGAGGGAGAACCCGGACATGAGGGTTGCACTTCTGGAGAGGAAGAGCACTTTCGCCCAGGGGGGGAACACAGGGAGGAGTGCGGCAGGCTTCAGGGACGTCTTCTCATCCGAGATGAACAGGAAGCTCGCCTCGTCCTCCATCTCCTTCTACAGGCACGTGCAGGAAGACCTGCACCACGACATAGGCATGAAGTTCACCGGCTACCTCTTCCTACTCGGGAGCGGTGCCTTGGATTCTGGGTATACGAGGGAGGCAGCGGCAAAGAGCAGGTCAAGGTTTGTGGACAAGCATGAGATCGAGGAGATGGGGGGTTCAGACTCAGGCCTGAGAGGTCGGAGGCTGAGCTCATGGGCCTCTCGGACATTGAAGGTGGGCTCCTGGGCCTGAACTGCGGAATCATAGAGCCGGACAAGCTCTGCGGGTTCTACGACAGACAGATAAGGGAGATGGGTGTGGAGGCAATGTACGGGACTGAGGTGAAGAGGGTTGCCCTTGAACCGGTGAAGCCACTCAACTATCCCGGAGAGCCCTTCCTGTGGCAGGAAAAGACCGTGAGGAGCCTCCAGACGAGCTCCGGGGGAGGTCTCTGCGGACACCTACGTGCTCTGCACCGACGTCTGGACAACCGCACTCCTTGACCCAACAGGCATAGATAGCCATATTAGGCCAAAGAAGAGGCAGGTCTTCCAGGTCTCTGGCCCGGAGATCGGGAGGTTCGTGGAGCACCCCATGGTTGAAGGCGCTGACACTGTGCCCTTCGTCGTCCTGCCCAGCCACAGGGTGTACATGAGGCCGGAGCCCAGGAGCAGGTCACTGTGGATCTCTGTGGCTGACGAGTACGGCAGGGACTTTTCTTTCACAGAGGATCCGCAGCCAGAGCCTGAGTTTTATGAGAAGAGCGTTTTCCCCGTTGCACGCTCATACCTCCCCCCCATACTGTCATCGGCCCGCGTTACCTCAATGTGGGCTGGCCACTACGCCTACAACACCATCGACAGGACACACTACATCTTCAGGGATCTGAACGTGATCGTGGCCACAGGCACCAGCGGAAGCGGCATCATGAAGGGGGACGCGGCGGGCAGGATCGTCTCTGCACTCCTTGGCGGGAAAGAGTTTGCGGAACTCTACAACGGAGAGAGGGTCAGGGTAAGTGACCTGGGGGGTGGAGGAGAGGCGTGTTCCGAGGGAGCATATGGTGATTTGATCCGTCAATAAGCGATGCAGACTTCAGCAAATTATTAATACAATGACAAACTCAGTCACTCAATGAAGAGGGTGGAGATAGAGGACGAGACCTTTGAGTCCCTGATGGAGTACGGCATGGACGCCGAGACAGCCATAAGGATAGCGCTGAGGAGGAAAAGGGGGGGCACAGCCGGCCTTGAGGAGTACTTCGAGCACGGCAACGCAGACTGAGTGTGCACTGAAGGGAAGGGCCCCCCGGTCAGTTCACAGTTGCCGGGGGGGCGCCATTATTTTTCCACCTGTTCTCGAGAATGCTGCCGCACATGACCAGTATGGCCGCTGCGGTGGAGACTGCGGTGGCATAGTAGAATGCATAGTATGGCTGCACGCTGAACAGCGTTCCCATCGCGAGGTTCGAGAGGAAGAGCCCAACGCTCCTCATGCCGGAGAGAGAGCCCATACCACGCCCAGTGCCAGATGCTGAGACTGCCCTCGAAATTATGGTGGGCTCGAGCGTCTCAACGAAACCGAGGGATACACCAAGGAGGGCAACGGCTGTGTAGACACCAGGCAGGCCTGCGCCGAAGACTATGGAGGCCGATATGCCCAGTGATGAGATGCCCGCCAGGAGGTAACCTGGGAGGGAGAGGAGAAAGAGGTCCTTCCTGAGGCGGAACCTGCTCAGGGCAAAGCCCGTGAGTGATGAGGCTGCCATCAGGATCGTGTAGGAGAGCACACCCAGTTCCTCGCTGCCTGAGATGCGCTCCGACACGATGATCGTGAAGCCCGCACTGTAGTAGCTGAACCCGAACAGTGCAGTGCCGGCAAGTACTGAAAAGAAGGCTGCGCGGCTCATCACGTATTTGCCCTGCGAGCCGGCCCCCCCTCTGCCTGTCTGCCGCTGTCCCTGACAGGCACCAGGAGGAGGGTCGATATGACAAGCGGTGGCACAGTGAAGAGGAAGATCTCATAGAGCGGCAGGCGGATGAGGAGCAGGAGTATTACCAGAACCGTTGCGATCATGCCTCCACCAACGTCGAGGGAGTGGAGGAAGGCGAAGGCCCTCGATCGGTCCTCTGGCCCAGCCGCCGAGGCCAGGAGTGCCCTCCTCGCAGGGGACCTGAAGTTCCTGGACCACCAGCCGGATGCAAATGTCGCCACTGCGCCGGGTACTGACCTGACAAGGCCTGTGAAAGAGAGAATGGGTATCAAGCTGTTCCCCCCCACAATAGCGACTCTCTTCCTGCCGAACCTGTCCGAGATCCTGCCACCTATGTAGGAGAAGAGTGAGCCCACACCGTAGTTGAGGGCCTCTGCGATCCCATAAACGAAAACGGGGGGGCGCCCAGGGCAACGGTTAGGTAGAGGGGGGGATACCCCCCCGCTATAACGGCCTGATAACCGAGGTCTGCAAAGAAGGCAGAGAACGATATCATTAGAACGTCCCTGCCCAGGCTACTCCTCTCCATCATTGCACTTCCTCCAGCAGCTCGTTATCCTGGCCCAGCAGGGGGGGAGGAGGGAGCCTAACAGTCCCGGGTGTCTTTGACATCCTGAACGGTGAGGATATAACGGGTACCCTGCCATAACCTGCGTCGATTTCACCAACACTTCTCTCGCCTTGACCTGCTCGTCATGCATTGCCTCTGAAACGTTGAGTACAGGGGGCAGCTGGTACAGACGCAGCCATGAGTGCTGACACCCAGTACTGCCTGTCCCTGGTGATAAAGACCCTTTCAAGCTCTGCCACAAGTTCCTCCCTGTGCCTCACCCTGTCAGGGTTTGTCCTGAACCTCTCATCCCTCTCAAGGTCTTCCCTCCCGATTGCCCTGCAGAACGATGACCACTGCTTCTCGCTTCCCACAGCAACTGCGATGTACCCGTCAGAGGCCCTGAAGACCTGGTAGGGTGCTATGCTGGAGTGGGCAGAGCCATGCTTTTCCGGGTCCCTGCCTGTTGCGAAGTAGCTGAAGGCCTGGTGTGTCAGCACAGACATGTTGGCTTCGAGCATGGACATGTCAATGTACTGGCCTTCCCCCCCTGTCCTGTCCCTGTGCCTGATTGCTGCCACTATGGCTATTGCAGCATGCAATCCAGAGACTATGTCCGCGATCGGAACGCCGAACTTGACCGGTGGCCTCTCGGGCTCACCTGTTATGCTCATCAGTCCGCTCATTGCCAATATCGTGAGGTCGAACCCCCCCGGCTGCTCCGCCCTGGGGGCCTGTCTGCCCGAAGCCGGAAATGCTGCAGTATATGATCCTTTCGTTCAGCTGCCTGACGCTCTCGTAGTCAAGGCCCAGTTTCCTCATAACTCCCGGCTTGAAGTTCTCCACCACGACGTCGGACGATGCTATGAGCTTCCTTACCCTCTCCCTGTTCGATTCGTCCTTCAGGTCCACAGATATGCTCCTCTTGTTCCTGTTCACGCTCAGGAAGTAAGCGGACTGACCGGCTATATACGGGGGGGCGCCCAGGACCTGGTCACATCTCCCTGCGGAGGCTCGACCTTTATTACCTCAGCACCTAGGTCACCCAGCATCATGGTGCAGTAGGGCCCCCCCGCCATGGCCACCGTGAAGTCTACCACCCTTATACCACCAAGTGAGGACTGCACTCGATCACCCCATCACCACTGAACCAGGGCACAGCGAAAGCAGGGTGTGCAGGCAGGGAGACAAAGGCCCTGAGGCCCAAACGGGGGGGGCCTGCACTGGCCATTTACCGCAGGTCGACCATGACCACGTGCCGGATTCGCCTGCGGCCCCCCCACCCTTGCTCCGCATGTACCGCGTATCGGATGCCAGTGTTTAACAGTGCTTTGACGATAAAAAAGTTCCTGTGTTCCGTGAAACCCAGGCCCTGGTACCGACAGGGATCACTCATTCAGCATTTCCAGGTAGAAACAGTTGTCTGCCCTCACCAGCCTCACCCTGTAGCTTTCAGGTAACCCAGCGGGAGTGACGAGGAGCCTCGTTGAGGCCTCCTCTTCACCCTGGACTTCCACTGCACGGATTTCCTCAGACCCGCACTTCGGCACATGAGGCGCCTCACAAACCAGCGTGCCCTGCACCTGGCACATTCGCTCACCATCATGGCTCATCACCCAGCACCGTGACAGCCGCACTGTTCCCGAACCCGGACATGCTCAGGCAGAGGCCAGTCCTTGCGTCCTTGACCTGCCTACCACCGCATTCTTTCCTTATCTGAGAGAAGGCCTCCACGACCTGCGCCACGCCACTGGCACCTATCGGATGGCCCTTTGAATTGAGGCCCCCCCCGCTGGTGTTCACAGGCATGCTCCCCCCCCACCTCGGTCTCGCCCTCCAGCACCATCTTCCATGCCTCCCCCCCTGGCTCGCAGAGCCCCCCCAGGCTCTCCATCTGGACAAGTTCAAGCACAGTGGCCATGTCGTGGAGCTCTGCGAAATCCGGCTTGGATATTCCTGAGAGCCTCATTGCGTTCCTCCCGGCCCTCCTCACCGCTTCCAGGCCCATGAGGTCTCCCCCCCTCGCCGTGACGGATGCACTGTCGCTGGCCAGAGATACCGCCTTTATGTAAACTGGCCTGTCTGTGAAGCTCTCCGCATCCCCCCCGTCGCCCACCACCAGCACCGATGCTGCCCCCCCGTCGCTTATGGGGCTGAACTCGTACTGCCTCAGTGGCTCCGCAACCACTGGGGACTGCATGACCTCCTCCAGTGTAACCTCCTTCTGTATGTGCGCATAAGGGTTGGCTGCACCGTTCCTATGGTTCTTCACTGAAACCTGTGCCAGGCTCTCCCTGCTGGCGCCGTACCGCCTCATGTATAGCTGGGCCAGCAGTGCGGCCAGCGATGGCAGGGACGGCCCCCCCTGCCGCCTCTCCTCCTCTGGCAGGAGTGACGCAATGACTGATGTCACGTGCCTTGTGTCCATGGTGGACATCTTCTCCAGGCCGGTAACAAGCACCGCCCGGGCCTGGCCTGACTTGATGAGCATGTCAGCGAGGAAGATTGCTGTGCCACCGCTGCCACTGGTGTTGTCCACACGCAGGGAAGGGACGCCGTCAAGGCTCAGGTAGGTGGCGAGCAGCGTGTTGATGCCTGAAATTGAGTTGAATTCACCAGAGTAGGAGTTCGATACAAGGAGGAAATCGATATCACTCCTGTACTTCCTGAGTATAGGGAGGGCAGATTCGCCCCCCAGGGACAGGAGGTCCTCCTTCCTCTTCCCGAACCTGGTCATGCCGGATGCAACTATTGCCGACATCTCTGCGTCCTCATTCAATGATCTGCACTTACCTTATTCATTTTTTGCAGGCATGGTGCTAATAGGTTAGAGTATTCTTTGAATACGCGTTCACCGCTTTCACCATCATGATTGTTGACGATACACTGAGGGAGGGCATGCAGGCCCCCCCTGGCCTTGCGTACAGCAGGGAGGAGAGGTTAAGGCTGGCAGGCCTGATATCAAGAGCAGGGGTGCGGTCTGCAATAGTTGCCTACCCCCCCCTGCCCACCCCCCCTCTGAGGCCGAGTTCACTGAAAGGGTCGTTGAGATGCGGCTGTTCAGGGAGGTATTCGGCCTTGGGAGGACGACCGTTCAGGACGCAGAAACGGTATTCAGGACAGGCGCGGGCATCGCGATGCACCTGCCCTTCGACCTCGGCCACCTGGACAGGGCCATGGAGGCGGTGCGCTACGCCAGGTCCACAGGGCGGCCCGTTGCCGTTGCCGTGGTCAACGTGAGTGAGTGGAGCCTGGAGAGGATAGTCGAGATTTCGAAGCGCCTGGACTCGCTTGGTGTAGACATCATACAGCTTCCGGACACACTCGGCCAGGCCACACCAGGCAGGATGAGGGAAGTGGTCTCTGCGGTTGCCTCCAGTGTCGGGGGGCCTCTGTGGAGGTGCACTGCCACAACGACAGGGGGCTTGCGGTTGCCAACACTCTGGCCGGCCTGGAGAGTGGCGCCCAGAGGGCTGACTGCACCATTATGGGCATAGGGGGGGAGAGGAACGGCATAGCGGATCTTGCAGCGGTCTCTGACTTCGCCACCAGGGCACTGGGCAGCGATGGCCTGGACATGGATGCCCTGGCAGAGGCCTACAGGTACCTTGCGTCCATACTGGTCAGCAAGGTAGGAGAGACGTTCCTCTTCGACAACCTGCCATTCTTCGGCGCAAATGCCAGAAGCACACTGCCGGCACCCACGCTGCCTTCAGTGGGGGGGTCTTCAGGCGTCGGAATTCAGCATCAACGTATATGCCGGAAGGGCAATGGTGGAGCAAATACTGGCATCGAGGGGCATCGGTGCGTCCGAGGCTGAGATAAGGGAGGTCCTGGCAAGGGTGAAGGACGAGTCTGCCAGGAGGGGGGGCGTGTGCCTGAAAGTGGATGATGTTGTAAGGATCGCGGGTGATGTCATTGGTAAGGGTCATTGAGATAGGCCACATAGTCGCCGGGCCAACAGCAGGGCTCATATTCTCTGACCTGGGCTTTGAGGTCATAAAGGTGGAGAGGCCAGGCAGGGGGGGAGACATCGCAAGGGAGCTAGAGGGTTCCAGCGCAGGCACCTTCCCGTTCTTCAACAGGAACAAGAGGAGCGTGGAGATAGACCTGAGGCAGGCATCTGGTAGGGATGAGTTCCTGGAACTGGTGAGGGGGGGCTCCGATGTGGTGATCGACAACCTTGGGCCAGGTGCCATGGATGCCCTGGGACTAGGCTACAGGAAGCTCAGGGAGGTGAACCCCCGGATCATATACCTATCGATCAAGGGTTACGGCTCGGGCCCGTACGAGGCCAGGAAGTCGCTGGACTTCCCCCATAGAGGTACACAGCGGCCTCGCGTACATGACCGGCCTGAACGGTAGGCCGCTCCGTGTGGGCGCTTCGCTCGTTGACATGGGTGCAGCACTTTTCGGTGTGATAGGAGTCCTTGCAGCCCTCATGGAGAGGGAGAGGACTGGTGAGGGAAAGTTCGTTGAATCGGCACTCTTCGAGACGGCCATGTTCTTTGTGGGGGGGCAGCACATCGCCACGTACCAGGTCACAGGAAGGGAAGTGCCACCGTTAAACGAGGTGGGATTTTCCTGGGGGGGCGTGTACGATTTCTTCAGGACATCGGACGGGGGGGTGGATGTCTTCGTGGCTGTGACCACCGACGAACAGTGGAAGGCATTCTGCAGGGAGGTAGCGCCGGAACTCGACAGGGAAGAATACAAGACAAACGCCATGAGGCACAGGCTAAGGGGGGGTGAGCTGATACCCAGGATCTCCGAGATAGTGGCATCAATGCCGTCCAGTGAACTGTCCTCAAGGCTGGCCAGGGCAAACGTCGGCTTTGCGGAGCTCAGGAGGCCCTGGGACCTGCTCGTTGACGAGCACGCGAGGTCAAAGATGGTCGAGGTGGAGTACGGGGGGGCAGGAGCATCCTTGTCCCCCGGAATACCCATAGGCGGTTCCCGGCCAGGGAGGGCACCTGCCTGGGTGAGGGCAACGGCATGATGGGTGAGGGGGGGAAGAGCAGGGCTGGAAATGTTTAATAGCAAATACACACTGATATCCTAACATGTATCTTCTGGACTTCACGGTCAGGAGCAGCTGCGGGCTATCCGCCGTTGCAACCAGGACCGATGCCTCCCTGTTCATACTGGACGTCTTCCGCATGGAGCCGTCGGTGAACTCTGTTGCGGCCCTGACGCTCTCCAGGGATCTTGGGGGGGAGATAAGGAAGGCCCTGTCCAGCGACTTCACGAAGTTCAGGATAGAGGCAGACAGAAAGGCCACCCTGATAACCGGCAGGAAAAAGGGCCACGGTGTCATGGATGCCATAATACTGGGCGGGGGGGGCACACTGGTGTTCCCGGTCATCGCCACAGGCGGAACCGAGAGGTTCAGGGTAATAGTCAGTTCCAGGGGGGGGACGCAGAAGGCATAATGTCAAGCGTTGAGAGGCTGAATGACATAGAGGCATACACGTACCAGAGGTGCAGTGCGCACGAAGCTCTCGAACTCATGACACTCAGGGGGGGCTTCACCCTTACGCCCTCGGCCTCACCGAGACGGAGTGGAGGATTATGAAGAGCGCTTACCTGCACGGATTCTACAGCTGGCCAAGGGAACTGGACGCTGACAGCATAGGCTCCATGTTCAACATATCAAAGGTGACCGCACTCTACCACCTGAGGAGGGCGGAGGGCAAGATCGTTAGGGCCATTGTGGAAAGGTTCACCTGAATACGATACTGCAAGGACATTTTCTTTTTAATTAGTTATAATGTCCAATTATATACACCCACCACCTACAACCATGGATGGAAGAGAATAAAGGGTATGAGGGGGGGAGCATTGCGGACAGACTGGAGAGATTACCCTTCAGTAAGTTCCACAGAAACTTCCTCCTGATGCTAACCAGTGGGGAGTGGGCAGAGAGCCTCATGCTTCTGGGAAACGGAGCCATACTGAGCCTCGTGGCAGCCTATTTCTCCCTGAAGGGGGTGTACTCGACCTATGCACTGCCTGTGCCTTTCTTCCTAGGTGAGTTCGTTGGCTCAATATTCTTCGGTAGGCTGGCCGATGCCAGGGGTCGTAAGGCCGTGTTCCTGTACAACCAGCTGCTCTTCGGCACCGGCATGCTCATCGCCGGCTTCATGCCTCTGTGGCAGCTTGTTGCATTGTTCGTCTTCATAGGCGGCATTGGGGGTTGGGGCGAGTTCCCGCTGGTGGACAGCTATGGCACGGAGGTGTTCAGGGGGGAAGCAGAGGGGTGCCAGGCTGGCCCTTATCTATACCATAGCCGTGACGGCAGCACCACTCATCGTTTACATCACCTCGCTCACATCACATCTGGCTACTACTCCTTCAGGATACCGCTGTGGATCATGGGCGTGGCGGGGGGGTTTGCTGTCTGGGCAGTGAGGCTAAGGCTTACGGAGTCGCGAGGTGGCTCGAGGTCCACGGGCGCTACAAGGAGGCAGACGCATAATGAGGCAGATAGAGGACAGAGTGAAGAGGGAACTGAACCTGAAGGAACTCCCTCCCCCCCTGTCATCAAAGACAAACATTGTGGAGAAGCCTTCGAGGTTTGCTGACATTTTTGCTCCAGACGTGAGGCGCACAACCCTCATGATGGCCATATTCCAGTTCTTCCAGTCAGGCATATTCTACGGCTTCGTAACCTTCGCGCCGGGCATAATATCCGTATCGTTCCCGAAGAGTGACCCACTGGGCTTTGCTTCCATAATCTTCTCCGGCTTCGTTGTTGGCAGCATATTCAACATATTCATAATAGACAGGGTCGAGAGGAAGATGGGCATAATAGCGTCTGCCATACTTGGGGGGGGCGCGTTCGGCACACTCTTCGTTATAGTCCACACCCTGCTGCAGGCAGTGGTCTTCGGCTTCCTCACGTCATTCGCCCTCTGGAACTTCAGCAACTTCCTCCACCAGTACAACGCAGAGGTGTTCCCGACCAGGGTGAGGACAACCGCGTCAGGCTTCGTCTATGCGCTGAGCAGGGTTTCCACATCGATCCTCGTCCTCCTGATCGCGGCCTTCATAAAGCCGCACGGTAACCTGGCGGTCTTCGAGTTCATATGGTTCCTCGTTGCAATTGTTGTCGCAGACCTCCTGATCCTCGGGCCCAGGACCACCAGGAAGATGGTGGAGGAGATAGCACAGTGAATTACGCATGGGAACAACAACATTTTTACAGTTGTGAAAAAGGTAAAGGAGAGGGCTGAGATGCCATGCTGTGTCACGGGCAGGTAGGGTATCCCTTCTCCTTTTCGGCGTCACGCTGACCGCCCAGGTGGCCGGGAGCCTGGCAAACACCTCCTTCTCCCCCACTGGACGCATTTTTCAAGTCGGCATACGACCTGACACAGGAGCAGGTGGGCCTTGTCCCGAGCTTCACCTTCCTGGGGGTTTCAGCGGCTGCGATTCCATCTGGCTACCTGGTGGACACTGCCGGTCCCAGGGCAACGCTGCTCTTCTCTATGTCCCTGATGACGGTGGCCATGGCCATGACAGCACTTACCAGGGGGGGATTCACCCTACTCCTGGTCTCCTACCTGCTGATAGGTCTCTCTTACGGTATGGTCACGCCCTCAACCAACAGGGCCATAATGGACGCATACTACCCTCACCACGCCAAGCTGCTGGGCCTGAAGCAGATAGGCGTGCCGATAAGCGGCTTCATAGGCGCGATTGTGTTCCCTCCGCTGGCACTGGCCCTTGGCTTCAGGATCAACTACGTTGTCATGGCGTCCCTGTGCATAGCCACAATAGTGATGCTGGCCAACTCGCATGCCATGGGGAGGAAGGGCAGGAGGGAGCCGTTCAGGAGCCTTATCCTGTCGGCCCTGAGGCACAGGGTGCTGCTGATGGTGAGCATAACCGCCATGTTCTACGCATGGGTGCAGCAGACGCTCCTTGCCTACTATGTGATATTCCTCCACGGCAGGGGGGGCCTGGCGCTCGAACTGGCAGAGCTGAGCCTTTCGGTCGTGCTTTTGGGTGCAATAGCGGGCAGATCCCTGTGGGCGGTGCTGAGCGAGAGGCTCTTCAGGGGGGGAAACAGGCGCCTTTTGCTATCGGCCATCGGTGGCCTGGCAGGCCTGGTGGTGCTCGCACTCCCGGCACTCCCGCCGGTTTTTCCCGCAGACGTGGCCTACGCCTTCCTGGCTGGTGCAACCTCTGTTTCGTGGAACGGTGCATACGTCACCTCCATTTCTGAGGTTGGTCCAAGGAATGGCGTAGGTGTGTTCAGTGGCCTGAGCCTGACCATCATAAACCTCGGTGCTGTCTTCGGGCCGCCCATGTCCGGGTACATAGTTGACAGGTTCCACTCGTTCGTGCCCATGTGGCTTGTGCTTGGGGGGGCCCTCGAGGCATCCGTCAGCCTGATCTTCTTCCTCCTCTTCATGAGGATAGGGAACACAGGGAAGGAGCCTGTCCCGGGCAGCTGAGCCGCGTTCGTAGCTGGAAGGCATCTGCTACACATATTTGGGTAATAATCCTTTAATACTATCAAAAAATATTGAAATATGGTATCCGGCAAGGTAAAGTTCGTGCAGTACGACATAACCGGCAGAACCACGATGGATGGGGCCGGTGTGAGGCTCAGGAGGATATTCGGGAGCCAGAGGACAGTTAGCATAACAGATCCCTTCCTTCTCATGGACAGCTTCGGCTCTGACAACCCGGCAGACTACATCAACGGGTTCCCCCTGGCACCCGCACAGGGGGGGCATAGAGACCGTGACTTACCAGCTTGACGGCAGGACAGATCATGAGGACAGCGTGGGCAACAAGGGCACCATATACCCGGGTGACGTGCAGTGGATGACAGCGGGCAGCGGCATATTCCACCAGGAGATGCCACACGGCCTGGAGAGGAGGAACCCGAGGTTCCAGGACTCGCTTACAGGCAACCCGGACAGCGTCACTGGCTTCCAGCTCTGGATAAACATACCTGCAGACGAGAAGATGAAGAAGCCAGTTTACAGGGGGGGAGTGACGAAGAAGGAGATACCTGTCGTTAAGGACGATTACGGCTCAACGGTGAGGGTCATAGCCGGGAAGTACCTCGACGCTGAAGGCACCCTCCAGCTGAACAGGAGGATAGACCCCCCCAAGTACTTTGACGTTTCGATGCAGAAGGAGAGCAGGTTTGTTAACTATATAGGCGAGGGTTACACAACAATCGTGTTCTTGATCTCCGGAAAGGCCTACACCGAGGTCGATGCAGAGCTCGTGCCTGGGCATGCATATATACTGTCCAGGGAAAACGACATGGTCAGCATAGAGACGGATGAGGAGCCGGTGAGGTTCATCATGATAGCGGGAAGGCCCCCCCTGAACGAGGAGATCGCCTGGTACGGGCCAATAGTAATGAACACGCAGGAGCAGATAGAGGAGGCACTCCTGGACCTGCAGAGGGGGGGGACATTCGTCAGGGACAGGGAGCCTGTGTTCCTGTGAATTTCCCGTCTTTGTAATTTTTAATTACTTAATTGCATATACTCACGCATGCCATCCGGCACACTGCGGCCCATAGAGGACATAGTGGAGGAGTGCGGTATAGGCAGGGAGCACTTCGAGCCATACGGCAGGTACATGGGCAAGGTCGACCACAGGTACAGGGGGGAAGGAAGAGGGGGGGAAGGCTCATTCTGGTCACAGGCATCAACCCACCCCCCCGGCCGGCGAGGGAAAGACAACGACGACCATAGGCCTCACACAGGCCCTGAGGCGCCTGGGCAAGGACGCGGCGTGCGCCATAAGGGAACCGTCCCTTGGCCCGTGCTTCGGCGTCAAGGGCGGTGCACTGGCGGGGGGGGCAGGTCCATGGTTGAGCCCAGCGACAGGATAAACCTCCTCTTCACCGGGGGGGACTTTCCGGCAGTGAGCGCTGCACACAACCTCCTCTCTGCACTGATAAACAACCACATGTACCACGGGAACCCACTGGGCATGGAGCCCAAGGGCATAATGTTCCCAAGGACAGTGGACATGAACGACAGGTCTCTGAGGAGCATAATAGTGGGCGTCGGGGGGGAAAGGGCAAGCGGGGGGGTCATGGCGCCGGACAGGTTCGTGATAACGCCAGCCTCCGAGGTCATGGCGATACTCGGCCTCTCCACTTCCATAGGGGGGGAGCTGAAGGAGAGGCTGGGCAGGATTGTGGTCTATGCAAGGGGGGGGAAGAAGGTGGTGAGGGCCAGTGACCTGAGGGCAGGGTGCCATGGCCGCACTCCTCAGGGACGCCATGGACCCGAACATCGTCCAGACCACGGAGGGCGCACCGGCATTCGTGCACACCGGGCCCTTCGGGAACATCGCCCACGGCACGTCAAGCATAACCGCTGACCTGATAGGGCTGAGCGCATTCGACTACCTTGTCACAGAGGCAGGCTTCGGCTCAGAGCTCGGTGGCGAGAAGTTCTTCGACATAGTCCAGGCGCAGGGGGGGAAGTTCTCCGTCAACGCAGTCGTTATTGTAGCGACCATAAGGGCGCTGAAGCACCATGGCTCGGGTAGCATTGAGAAGGAGGACGTGGACGCTGTTGTCAGGGGCTCAGATAACCTCCTGAGGCATGTGGAGATAGTGAGGTCATTCGGCATAGACCCGGTGGTGGCAATCAACCTCTTCCCCCCACTGACACAGAGAGGGAGCTGAAGGCCCTGGAGGAGATACTCGACAGCCACTCCGTGAGGCACGCCCGGTCCGATGTCTACGCAAAGGGTGGCGAAGGGGGGGCATTGCACTGGCACAGGAGGTGCTGAGGTCGGTGGGAGACTACACCATTAGGAGGGCCTATGACAGGAACATGGACCCGAGGGAGAAGATAGAGGCAATAGCCACAAAGGTCTACGGAGCTGGCAGAGTGACGTTCACAGAGAGGGCCCTCTCAGACCTGAGGCTGGTGGAGAGCACAGGCATGTCAGATGCGTACGTGTGCATGGCAAAGACGCAGTACTCGCTCAGCGATAACCCAGCGCTTCTGAACGCTCCAAGGGGATTCGAGGTCAGGATCTCGAGCATCTCGCTCTCCGCAGGGGCAGGATTCATAGTGCCCATGCTCGGAGACATAATGACGATGCCAGGCCTGCCAAAGGTGCCAGCATCCGAGGGCATAGATGTGGATGAGCAGGGAAACATAACCGGCCTCTCATAGAGAGAGGCGTTCCCTCACCCCCCCCTCAGCCTCCTCACCGAGAGTATCGCTGCGGCCACCGACAGGTTGATGGCCATTATTATGCCCCCCCAGAAGGTGTGGTGGTGGCCACCTATTGACTGTAGCATCTCGCTGCCCATGAGGGGTGCCAATGGGGGGGAAATGAAGCCATTGAAGAACTGCAGTGTGCCGAAATAAGCACCCCCCCTCCTCTCAGGGGGTGCCATCCTCGATACCAGGGAGTTCATGACAGGTGAGATCGTGTTCTCCCCCCCAAGGGTCAGGAACACGGTGTTCCCTATGAGAAAGAAGATGTTGCCCGACACAGAGTAGAGGAAGAAGGCCACGCCGTATATAACGGAGCCGAGGCCTATCCTCAACACCTCATCGATCCTGCGGAGGAGCCTGTTCATGGGCAGCTGCAGCACTGCAACCGCTACTCCGTTCGATGCGTATATGGCGCCTATCATCAGGTTGCTTATCCCGTACTGGCTGCTCAGGAAGAGGGTGAGCGTTGTCCCCCCCCACTGCCCTGCACCGAACCAGGAGAGGGATACGAGCAACACCACGAGTATGAAGACCCTGTCATCCCATGGGAAGTGGAAAACCGCCCCCCCCTCCACGCCCCCCCGGCCCTGGTGTCCTGCCTCACTATGGCCCAATAGAGGAGCGTTTCGCAGATTGCAGCGATGGCAGGCATGGCGAATATGATGTGGTAACCCAGAGCACTGAGAGCGCCCCCCCCAGCACTGGGCCTGCGGAAAACCCTACGTTGGCGGAAATCCTTGTAAGGCTGAAGGCAGTGATCCTCTGGTCCAGTTCCGTGGCGTGGGTGACCACCACGCTGTCCGCAGTGGCCTGCACGGTTGCCAGGGGGGGGAAAGAGGATATGAAGGCAGCGTAGAGGTATATGCTCCTTGCTTCGCTGTAGACGAGGAACGACATGGAGAAGAAGACTATGGAGAGGAGAGGTGACACTGTCAGCAGGATCTTCCTGCTCCCCAGCCTGTCTATGAGGTTGCCGCCCAGCAGGGCGAAAGGGAAGGCCGCCATCGACGCCACTGTGAATATTAGGCCTATGAAGCCGTAGGGGATGTGCCTCACACGTTCCAGGTAGAGGGGCATGAATATCCAGGCAGCTGACCTGGTGAACGTCCTCATGAACTCGGCTGCTATTACAGCGGCCACCGGCCTGATGGCGACGACAGAATTCAACGAACCGGACGGCCGCATAACCGGAACCTTCCCCCCCTTTATTCGGTAGCAGGGCACATTCAGCACCTGGCATCCAACACCTGAATGCCCACGGTGTGGGGTGCACAGGCCCTGCCCTGATACCGGGCAGAATGTGGGGGGGGCTGTATAAAATGTTTCCACAGGGATCCGCACAAGAGAAGATACCCATCCCTGGGGGGTGGTGTCAAAAGTTTAAAAGAGTTTTTTACAAACACTTAATTGAATTATTGTCACACCCTAAGGGTGCCAGACGTACTTCTCATAGGATCGGTGATTGTAAGGAAGAACGGCGTGAGCTCCAGGTCACTGTGCCCGTGAACGCCAGGAAGGTGCTGGGCCTGGAGAGTGGCGACATCCTGGGCTTCTTCTGGGACGGCGAGAGGATCGTCCTAAGAAAGGTCTCCTGAGGCGCCTCGGATGCACCGTGTAGGTCGCCGGTAAGGCCACCTACGGCCATGGCAGGCTGCCTGCCCATGGTTCGGAGAAAGAGCATCCGGGTCTCATTCCCCGTGGGGGGGGAATACTGAAAGTGCCTGGTGCCAAAAATTTAAAAATGCATGCAGGCATCACACTTGCCTGACAATGAATATCACGGTTGTGGGTGCTGGCACAATAGGTGAGGCCATATCTGTGGCGCTGAAAAACAGGGGGGGCTACGATGTGACCGCCACAAGGAGGAACGTATCGAAGATAGAGACGCTGGCTGGGCTCGGCATCCGTGTCTCTTCGAAGAGCGAGGAGGCAATACTGGATGCGGACGTGGTTATCCTCTCGCTCAAGCCATACGACGTCCTTGCGTTCGTGAAGAGGAACGCCAGAGTGCTAGCGGAGAGGACGACAATATCAATGGCAGCTGCGCTCCCCCCCATCTCTGCAATGGCCCGCTACACCGGGGACGGGAGGCTGATGAGGGCCATGACCAACATAGCGGCCAGGGTCGGCGGTGGCTTCACGGTATTCTGTGCCCCCCCAGGCATGCAGGAGCGGGAGAAGCGGGAGTGCAGGAAGATACTGGAGTGCTTCGGTGAGGTCATGGAGGTGGAGGAGAAGTACATGGACGCGCTCACTGCCATAAGCGGGAGCGGGCCTGCATACATCCTCACCGTGATGGAGGCCATGATGTATGCTGGCCTCAAGGTTGGCCTGCCCAGGGACCTTGCCCTTAAAGCGTCCTATGAGACAATCCTGGGCTCTGCGAAGCTTGTGAGTGAGAGCGGGAACCACCCATCTGTTCTCAAAGACCTGGTCGTGACGCCCGGTGGCGTGACGATAGACGCGATCTACGAACTCGAGGACTCAGGCATAAGGACTGCGTTCATGAGGGCAATAGAGAGTGCCACCATTAAGTCCAGGAAGATCTCAGAGGAGATCGCTTCCAGGGACCCATGATCCTAGGACTTCCTTGGCTTCCTCGCTTCTGTCCACCGGAGCCCTCAGTGCTCCTGGCGCCACCCCCCCTTCCCGTGGCCCTGGTGGACGCCTTCCTGGTGCCTGCCACGGTTCTCTTCCTCCTCTGCCCGGGTTTCTCAGGGCTGCCCTGCCTGAGGACTGACATGGCTTCCTCTATGCTCGACGCCCCCCCTGATATAGACCTGGCAAGCTGCTCCTCGCCTATGTAGTAGAGCCAATTCACAAAGTGGCCCTGCTGCAGGTGCCAGAGCACACAGGCCGGATCGAACCTCGATATCCTCTCCATCTCATCCGCCAGTTCCCTGGGGTTCCGGGCCATCCCCCCCTTCACGCAGTGGTAGTAGGACCGAAAGTAGAATGGTTCCCTCTCCATGCGGATCGGATGAAAGTTACAGCAAAATGGGATAAAAATATGAGGTTCTGAGCCCCCCCTGCACTATGGCGATCACATGAGGGTGAACTTGTAGCCATAGTGGATTATGCCGCTTTCGCCCTCCTGTGAGATGCGCCTGAAGACTGACCTGACCCTGGAACCTATCTGGACATCGCCTGGGTCACAGTCCACTATCTGCGGTGAGGCATGGCCCCCTCGTCCAGCCTGATCACGGCCAGTATGTAAGGCTTCTGCCTCTGGAAGGCGGGCGGCGCCTCATGCACCACCGTGAACGAGACTATCTCGCCGTCCCCGGATAGCTCGAGAGGTTCCATCTTGCCTATAGATTCCCTGTGGCACACCGGGCACACGTCCCTGGGCGGGAAGTAGGTCCTCCCACAGTTTCCACACCTGCGCCCCCGTGAGCCTGTACCTGTGCTCGCTCTCCCTCCATATCCTAGAAACCTGTCCCATGCTCACTCACCCACCAGGTGCACGATGGATGTCGTGCCTGTTCCTGCCATGCTGTGCAGCATGCAGAGATCCGCTCCCTTGACCTGCCTCTGCCCGGCCTTGCCCTTGAGCTGCAGGTAAGCCTCCACGAACTGGCCAACGCCCGTGGCTCCCAGGGGGGGTTTCCCTTGGCCTTCAGGCCCCCCCTGAGGGGTTCACCGGGAGGGGGGTCTGAGATGCCGATGCCCTGCTCCACGAGTTCCCTTGCCTTTCCTGGCTGGGCGAATCCCCAGCTCCTCTAGCAGCAGGATACCGTATATCGAATAGGAATCATGCAGCTCCACGAAGGAGATGTCCTTCAGGCTCCTCCCGGAGCGCCTGAGTGCATCCCTGGCAGCCAGCTTTGCGGATTCAATGGAGTAAACGCTCTTCCTGCTGTGTACAGCCAGGTAGTCCTGCGATATGCCTGACGACACTATCCTGATGCCGTCCAGCCTGTTCCTCTTCACGTATGACTCAGAGGCAAGCACTATTGCGGAGGCCCCCCCATCGCTCATGGGGCTGCAGTCCATAAGGTTCAGGGGGCTCCGCTATGGGCGTTGATGACATGGCCTGCTCAAGGGTTATCCTGTTCCTGAAGTGTGCGTTCGGTTCATGGAGCCGTTTAGGTGGTCATTCACAGATATCAGAGAGAGTGTTTCCTTTGGCACATTGAAGTCATGCATGTATCTCCTGGCGGATATGGCAGCCATTGCCGCTGGAGTGGCACCGAAAAAGGCCTCCCATTCCCTGTCGAGTATGGACGAGGTTATGTCAACCACTTCGTTACCGTAGATATCTGTCATCTTCTCCACGCCGCCAACCATGACCAGGTCGTACTCCCCCGATTTTATGGCCAGGTATGCTTCCCGCACAGCAGCGGCACCCGATGCAGTTGAGGCCTCGACCCTCACGGACGGTATGTGGTTCTCCGCTATGCCCGCATAGTCAGATATCAGGCACCGATGTTCTCCTGGCCGCTTATGGAGCCCGCAAGGCTGTTGCTCCCGTAGAGGATCTGTATGTCCTTGGCAGTGATGCCGGCCTCCTCCACAGCCTTTAAGCCGGCCTCGGTAGCCAGTTCCCTCAATGACCTGTCCCAGAGCTCACCATACTTTGTCTCGCTTGCACCTATGATGTAGACATCACTCAATGCCGTCACCCACCACTATTTTCTTCTTGAACTTCGCATACATCGCGTAGTCCAGCCACTTCACCTTGCTCAGCTGTTCCTTTATGGTTGGTGCCGCATGCCTCTCCATCTCCTCTATCCTGTCGGTCACCGTTATGTCGAATGCGTCGGAACCAGCACCTGAGCCGAAAGAAACCGCAAGGATCCTGTCACCTGGCTTCGCTATGTCGAGGATCGCTGAGAGGCCGGTCATCATGGAGCCGGAATACGTGTTACCGATCACCGGCGTGAGCAGCCCCCCCTCCCTGAACTGCGACTCCTCAAAGCCCAGCATCTTCGCGGCCCTCGTCGGGAACTTCCCGTTCGGCTGGTGGAACACCACATAGTTGTAGTCCTTGGGCGTTGTGTTAGCTTCTCCATCATCATCTTCGCCGCAGATGTGAGATGCCTGAAGTAGGCCGGCTCTCCCGTGAAACGCTCGCCGTGGCTGGGGTACGGCTGCCCCCCCTCCCTCCTCCAGAAGTCCGGGGTATCAGAAGTAACAGAGACTGTGTCGTTTATCTCTGCTATTACGTCCTTCTTGCCGAGTATGAAAGCGGTGCCACCGGCGGATGCTGTGTACTCAAGGACGTCTCCTGGGGCACCCTGTGACGTGTCTGCTCCGATGGCCATTCCGTACTCAATGAAGCCGGAGTCGACCATCGCCTTCACGTTCTGCATACCCGCAGTGCCTGCCTTGCAGGCAAACTCATAGTCCGCCGAGAAGAGCCTGAAGTCCGCGCCGATGGCTGCTGCCACAATCGTTGCCGTCGGCTTTACCGCGTACGGATGGGATTCAGAGCCCACGTATATTGCTCCGATCCGCTTAGGTCTATCCTCTTTCTCCTCAGTGCGTTCCTCGCGGCCTCCACCGCAATGGTGGCCACGTCCTCGTCTGGTGCAGGTACGGACTTGCTCAGAATATATATGCCATTCTTGATGGATTCTGCGTCCTCACCCCCCCACACCCTTGCTATTTCCTCAGGCTTTATCCTGTACCTGGGAATGTAGGATCCATAAGTTACTATACCGGACATCCAGCGTAGTTGAAAGCTATTCTATATATAATTATTCACGAAATGAAAATCGTCAATTGCCTATGTGGATCGGAGTATGTCGTCCAGGGCCTCACTGAGCCCCCCCGGGAACCTGAAGGTGAAGCCCTCCTCATTGAGCCTCTTCGGCACCACCCTCTTCCCGTTGGGGGAGCATTTCGGCTGCCCTGCCGAACCTGCGCCGTAGTATAAACATTGGAGCTGGTATCCTGGCCTTCCCGCCCAGCTTTGATGCCAGTAGGTCTGTGAACTCCCTGAACCTGACTATCCCTGGTGCCGAGAGGTTGTAGGGTCCCTTCGAAGCTTCCCTCTCCATTAGGAAGCGTATGGCCTCCACTTCATCGGTGATGTGTATCCATGGGAACACTGGTTGCCCGGCCTCACATAGCCTCCCAGGCCCCTCCTGAAGAGCGGGAGGAGGACTGCCATGGGGGGGCCAGCGTCAGCCATCAGGATGGGGGGGCACGTCCTCAGCAGGACCACACGCCTGCCGGTGTCGGCAGCCCTCATGGCCTCTGCTTCCCATCTCGATACCAGGTCTCCCCCCCAGAAGTCGCTCCCTGCCGGGGGCGTCCTCCGTCACCGGCTGGTCATCCCATCCATCGGCACCGTAGTACCCCCCCGATGCAGACGCATTTACGAGGACATCTGGAGGATCCTTGCACGCCTTCATGGCATCAACTATTGCTTGGTGCTCAGCACGCGGCTCCTGACCACTTCTTCTTCGTAGCCTGCCTTCCAGGGTGCAAAGATCTGGGCACCGGCTAGGTTCACAACAGCGTAGGCCCCCCCGTCCAGGGCATCTATAGGCACCTTGCCACTGTATGGGTCCCACTGCCTGTACTGCACTGAGGTGCCACCAACCTCCCTGGAGGTGCCCCCCCTTGTGAGGATCACCACCCTGTGGCCGGACTCGGCAAGTGACCTCACGAGATTCCTGCCAATTGCGCCTGTACCGCCTGCCACGACGACGGGATCTCCCATATATGAACATTATGCACCCCATGGATATAAAGGAGTGTAAAACTGCGTTTTACTTTGAGGCGGGACCATTCATGCCAGGGCCATGTTTTCCACGTCTGCACCGACGAGAGAGGCGTGCGGGCCTGCCTCCTATAAATATATATACAGAAATATTATGTATCGGCGAGGGTAAACATGGCGGACGAGCTTAGTCCAAATGCCAAGAAGGTTTATGAGGCCATAAAGAAGCTGGGGGGGCAACCTCGGAAGACAAGCTGAAGTCTGCAGATGACATAATGAAGGCTGCAGGTGTTGGAAAGGCCATTGTCACAAGCTCCCTGCAGGAGCTACAGAGCAAGGGCCTGGTCAAGAGGGTGGCCAGGCAGAAGAGTGCTGGCTACTACGCCTTAAAGTAGGCACGCCCCCCCACGTGTGGCAGCTGCCAGAAGTTCAATTTTTTAACACCTGACATTAATTAATACCTACATATATTTATGCGTGCAAAGGTTATTAAAATGCGACACATGTATCAAGAGGAGAGTAGCCGATGACCACCCTCATAGTGAACATAGACAGGGACAACGACTTTGGAGAGAAGGCTGGTATAAAAGGGCCGGTCGTTGGGTACTCCGAGTGCTACAATGCTGCAGTAAAGCTCATCACCACAGACCCTGAGGATTCAGATGCAAATGCCCTCTTCGGCGCAATAAAGCACTATGAGGAGCTCCGGGAGAGGGGGGGAGAGGACGTTGAGATATGCCTTATAACGGGAGACCAGGACGTGGGCGAGACCTCTGACACGGAGCTGGGAAGGCAGATAGATGACGTCCTGTCCAGGGGGGGAAACTATGATGACATGATCCTTGTATCAGACGGAGCAGAGGACGACTACATAGTGCCTGTCCTGGTCTCTAGGAGAAAGATAAGGTATGTGAAGCATATTATCGTGAGGCACAACCAGAACATAGAATCCCTGTATTACTACATAGTAAAGGCGCTTAAGGACAAGAAAGTGGTGAACAAGTTCATAATACCCCTGGGCATAGTTTTCCTGACCTACGGTGTGGTCTCTCTTGCCTTTATACTGTACGAACTGGTCAGCGCGAGGATAACAACCATAGACCCGAGCATAGGTGCCATAACCTTCGTTACCATAGTCCTTGGAGGGTACCTTCTTGAGAGGGGGGGCTTCGAGGTCGGGGGGGCAAAGGTCAACGGCCTGTTCCACTCGGTTTACAGGTACGCACAGGAGACCAGGGTGCTCTTCCTATCGTACGTTGTGGCCTCGATGCTTATCCTGGTGGGAATAGCATCCAGTTATGTCATAACAAGGGACACAACGAAGAGCCCGGTGGACGCGATCCTGGTTTTCCTCTCAATGTTCACCTGGTGGCTTTACGGTGCCTTCTTCACAAGGGAGGTTGGCTCGGCAATTGAGATGGCTGTTTACAAGAAGCCCATAACCCACAGCGTGTGGTACGGCCTGCTCTTCTCCCTCTCCATAGCGTTCATCGTGTATGGTATGATGAACTACATCAGGTACATCCTCGGGTTCATAACCCTCAGGGTAGCCATCGCCAGTGTCTTCTTCCTGATACTCGGCCTCGTGATAGCGATGTTCTCCTCCATGATCAACAGGTACTATTCAGAGGCCAGGGAATCAAGGGGGGGTGAGGAGAGGGAGCAGGGTGCGAAGATATCCAACGACATGACCAACAAGTAAGCATGGACTGGAATTCATGGTCCCGTTACTACATGGCGATAACTGGGGGGGAGCTTGGCATTGACCCTGCAATGGATCTCGTGTCGTCGCTGCGCCTTTCGGACATAATAGGTGAGAGGGGGGGCTGCCTGAGGCTATCGGACCATCGCCTGTCCGGCCTCAGGGGGGGCGGTGATGTCTATGTAATAGGAAACGGGCCTGGCCTGGCTGAGTTACTACACTCTGTGGGAGAAGGCAAGGTATTCGTTGCCGATTCTGCCATAGGCACATTCCACTCCATCATGGGGGGGTGCCCAGATTTCATAGTGACAGACCTTGACGGTGACACTGACGGAATAATGGAGTGCGCCAGGAAGGGTTCAATCGTCTTCGTCCATGCCCACGGGGATAATGTGGAGAAGGTGGAAAGGCTGGCGCCATTCCTCTTCCCGGGCGCTGTGGGCACCACGCAGAACAGGCCTGTTGGATTCGTCCACAACTTTTACGGTTTCACGGACGGCGACAGGGCAGCATTCATAGCCGCCGCTTTCGGCGCAAGGAGGATTACACTTGTGGGCTTTGACTTCGAGCACCCGGTGCACAAGGGTAACCCGGAGAGGAAGAAGGCGAAGCTGAAGTGGGCTAGGGCCCTCCTCTCAGCCTCGCCCAGGAGCGGGGGGCGGAGAACTTATCGAAGGCGATTTCATTGACATCTAGGCAGGCCAGTTCACCCCCCTCATGGGGGCCATCTGGAACGGCACAGCATGCGCCAGCGAAGCAGTGAATCGGGGGGGCCTGAAAACTCACCGGCGAACACAATATCCAGCCACATCTACCCTCACACCCCCCCATTTCAGCAACGAGGTCAGGTGAGGAAATGCCCACACAGTGATGGCAATTAGCCAGACTGGACGGCTACTTGCTCACGAGATAGTCACCGCTGAGTGCAACCGTCACGGGCACAGAATCTAGGGAGAGGGCTACCTCTATGTCCATCCGGCCACCCATCATGGCAAGCTCCTGGAGCCCCCCCTGCCCCCCCTCCTGACCATCTCAGCGTAGCGCCCGAAGTCAGGGTCTCCCCCCCCTCCAGCTTCTCCCTGATGAACTCGCCGAATATCCTGTCCTCATCAGCCTCCCCCCCGTCTGGCCTGTTGGACAGGGTTATGAAGACCCTATCGCCACCGCTCACTGCGTCAACAGTCTTGCTGAAGTTCACAAATGACCCCCCCAGGAAGACCCTTCCCCCCCTGTTGCGTATCCTCTCCAGGACCTTTGTGCCGTTGGTGGAGGTGAAAATGACCTCCCGCCCCTGCAAGTCCGCGCCCATGAGCTCTGATGGGGGGGAGTTGTTGTAATCGAAGCCAGGTACCTTCAGGCCGAACCTCTCGCCCACGAGCACCCTCTTCGGATCCTCCCTCTTCATCGCCCTGGCCACAGAAACGCTGCCAGTCGGTATCACCCTGGTTGCTCCCCCCCTGTGCAGGATTATCGGGATTGAGGTCGTCGACCTGAATATGTCAACGAGCACCCTCGTTCCCTCCTCGAAGTCCTTCTGGTTCCTGCCGTCCTCTATGACAACTTCCATCCGCTTCTCTATGGATTCTGTGGATAAAATATGTGACCTTCCCGGGAACCGCCATGCCTTTGTGAAAGGTAAATATAGAATCGTGCCATATTCCCCCCCGAAAGGTGTTACGATTCATGGCACAGACGGTCAAGACCATGGTTGAGGGCGGCAAGGCCACTACAGGGCCACCCCCCCTGGGCCCAGCCCTTGGCCCCCCCTGGGGGGGCTTAACCTTGGCCAGCTGGTCAAGGAGATCAACGAGAAGACCAAAGACTTTCAGGGCATGCAGGTGCCGGTCACCGTCATTGTGACGGATCCTGCATCGAAGAAGTACGAGATACAGATAGGCATACCGCCCACATCGGCCCTTCTCAAGAAGGAACTCAAGATAGAGAAGGGCGCATCGAAAAGGAAGGAGGCCATAGCCGCGAACGCCTCCCTCGAACAGATAAAGAAGGTTGCCAAGATGAAGCTGGGCTCTACTATGTCCTATGACCTCAGGGCCGCTGTGCTTGAGGTCCTAGGAACCTGCGTTTCAATGGGTATAAATGTTGATGGAAAGGACCCGAAGGAGGTACAAAGGCTTATTAAGTCAGGCGAAATCGAGATATAGTCCTGTAGGAGAGGGCATCTCGGTCACTACAGGGGTGTTGTGAATGGCTGACAGCGTCTCAAAGTTTGTCGCAGAAGCGAAGAAGCAGTCGAAGGAGAGGAAGTTCCTGGAGAGCCTTGAACTTGCCATAAACCTCAAGGACGTGGACCTCTCCGATCCCAAGAACAGGATCAATGATGAGCTTGTTCTGCCCAACGGCAGGGGAAAGGAGACCAAAATAGCAGTCATAGGAAGCGAGGAACTCAAGGCCAAGGCGAGGGGGGTCCGCAGACCTCATATTCGGCCCAGAAGACCTCTCCAAGTTCGCGGAGAACAAGAAGGAGTTCAAGAAGGTAGCAAACGAGGTTGACTTCTTCATAGCGGAGTCCACCCTCATGGCGAACATAGGCAGGACCCTGGGCCCTGTGCTTGGCCCCAGGGGGGGCAAGATCCCGAAGCCCATACCGCCAGGGCAGGACCCTGCGCCTATGATATCTGCACTCAGGAAGACCGTGAGGATAAGGACAAGGGACAGGAGGACCTTCCACGTGCCGTGGGGGGGACGAAGAGCATGAAGGACGAAGAAATAGGAGAGAACGTGACTGCAGTCATAAAGAGGGTTGCAAGCAAGCTCGAGAAGGGCATGTCGAACATTGAATCTGTGTACATCAAGACGACCATGGGTAAGGCTGTGAAGATAGATGTGGAGGCGATCAAATGAGGAAACCGGCCCAGTGGAAGGTTGAGCTTGTTGACCAGGTCGCGAAGGAGATCAGCAGCTCCAACGTAACAGCCATAGTGAGCATAAAGGGGGGGCTCAGGAACAAGCAGTTCCAGGACATAAGGAAGAGCCTGAGGGGAGAAGTCAAGATCAGGGTGATGAGGGGCACACTGATAAAGAAGGCGCTTGAAAAAGCACAGAAGAAGGACATAAAGGGTCTGGAACAGTTCGTCTCTGGCCAGGTGGCAGTGGTGACCGGAAACATAGGGGGGGCACCCGTTCTCTACAGGAGGCTGGAGGGGGGGACCAAGCAGAGGCACCTGCCAGGGGGGGAGGGGGGGAGATAGCGGACCATGACATAGTGGTAGAGGCCAAGGAGACATCGTTCCCGCCAGGCCCCATGATAAGTGAGTTCCAGAAGGTGGGCCTCCAGACTGCGATAGAGAAGGGCAAGATAGTCATAAAGAAGGAAGCAGTCCTAGTGAAGAAGGGAGAGGTCATAACGCCAGAGAAGGCGAAGGTGCTCGAGAGGCTGGAGATCTTTCCCCTCATAGTGGGCCTCGATGTCCTGGGTGCCTACGAAGACGGGATCATATTCACAAAGGAATCACTGTCCATAACGCCCGAGCAGGTGGCGGCTGATGTGGCCACGGCCTTTGCCAGGGCCAAGGCGCTGGCCCTCAGGGCGACGTTCATGGTGCCTGAGGTGGTGCCAGAGCTCCTTGCCAAGGCAAAGCTGGAGGCGGACGCCTGGCCCTAGCGGCTGGCTTCCTGACCGAGAGCAACGTGCAATTATTTATACTCAAAGCTATTAGGGAAGCAAACGCGCTCAACGCAGCCCTGCAGGGCGGCAGTGAGTCTCCAGCGGCCGAAGAGGCCAGGGAGAGGAGAAGAAGGAAGAGGAGAAGAGCGGTGAAGAGGATGCGTCTGCGGGGGCTGAGTGCCCTGTTTGGATGAAGGAGGTTGAAAGGAATGGAGTATGTGTATGGTGCCCTGCTGTTACACGCAGCGGGCCAGGAGATAGACGAGGAGAAGCTGAAGAAGGTGCTCACAGAGGCCGGGGGGGTGCAGGCCGACGAGGCCAGGCTGAAGGCGCTGGTCTCGAGCCTGAAGGAGATAAACATCGAAGAGGTGCTGAAGAACGCTGCAGCCGCGCCGGTGGCGGCGGCCCCCAGCTGCTCCTCAGGCTGAGAAGAAGGAGGAAAAGAAGAAGGAGGAGAAGAAAGAGGAGGAGGAAAAGGCCGCATCTGAGGAAGATGCAATGGCTGGCCTCAGCTCGCTCTTCGGATGATCTTGGATGGATTTTTACCAGTTTTTCTGGGGGGGATATTTAAATATATCCTACCAGCAACCCTATTTGTCCTCTCCGTCGTGTTCTTCATACCTGTACTCATTATCATATCTGTCATATGGGCCATGGGCTCCATATTGATAACGCTCCTGACCATGGAATCCGATAGCGGTGGCAGGAGAGGCAACACCTCCACGTGAACTGGAGAGTGGAAATCTATACCGGGCATTTTTTGAAAATTCCCGTAACTGGACTGGGGCAGGAGGCACCGCTCTGAAGGGGGTATCCCGTGTGGCAGGGGTGGCCTACCCTAAGCCTCACGTTGCGAAGCCCAGTTCCCTGAGCTTTTCGAGCACCTCGGCCGGGTGGTCTTTTGGCGACACCTTCCCATAGACATATGCTACCTTCCCGTCCGGGCCTATGATGTAGGTTATGCGCTTTGCAGAGCGGTCGCCCAGGACGCCATAGGCGCTCACTATCCTCTTCTCCGGGTCCGGCACGAGTGGAAAGTTAAGGCCGAACTTTTCCCTGAACTTCCTGTGAGACTCCTCGCTGTCAACGCTTATTCCTATGACCTTAACTCCCCCCCTGCTCTCATACGCCTGCATGCTGTCCCTGAAGCCGCAGGCTTCCGTTGTGCAGCCCGGTGTGTTGTCCTTGGGGTAGAAGTAAACGACCACGGGCCTGCCCCCCCTGAGGTCGGAGAGCCTCTTCCTCTTTCCGTCCGTATCGGTGAACTCAAAGTCAGGTGCCTGTGCACCAACCTGGAGTAGTTCCATGAATGAATAACAGGAGCATGCTTATAACGCTTTCATCATTCCCTCTGGTACGATTTGAAGATGCTGTCGCCTACGTGGTGGATCACCCTGGCGGCGAGGCCAACCTTGTTTGCCATGATCTCCTGGCCGTCACGCTCGGCTATGCCCACAGCCACGTAGGTACCCTTCCCGTCCCTGATGTAGACCACATCACCCTTCCTTATGGCGGTGTCCATGGACACGATCCCCCCCTGTGCGAAGAGGTTCGCACCGGATGATATCCTTGGCACTGCACCGTCGTCCACCTCTATCCATGACCTCTGCGGCCTGCTCCTGTTTATGAGGTGCAGTGTCGGCACCTCTATGCCTGAGGAGAAGAGCACCGGCATGCCGGAGATGAAGTAGACCTTCACTCCCCTGCCTTCCTCCACCTCTGTTGGGCCGTCGGAGAGTTGCAGGCCTAATTCCCTTATCTTCTGCGATACCATACGCGCCTCTTTCTTTGAAACGAAGTGCCTGGACACTAGCCTATCACCGCCCTTATGTCCCTGAGAGCAGAAATGTCGTTGCCCTCAATCAAGGCCCTGAGGCTCTTCTCAAGGATCCTGGCAAGGGCCGCCTCATGCTCCGAGAACTTCCACTCACCCGCAGACACCGCACCGGTGAAATAGAGGAATGAGAGAGATATGACGCGCCTCATCTCGGAGTACCCCCCCATGTTCCTGAGTGCGAAATCCGCAGCCCTCTCCTTCCCGAACAGCCTGTACTCCACAATTATATCGGCTAAAAACCTGCTATCCTCTGACCAGGGTTCGAAGGGTAATCCGGCCCCCCTTCCTCATCACATACTCCCTTGCTGCTGCTATCATCTCCACGGGGGGCTGTCCCTTCGAGAACTTTCCCGCGTCCTCTCCCAGGCCAGGCACTGTATCAGCCAGTATTTCCCTGGAGAACTGGGGGGGCCACAGGGCCTCAAGCACCTTCCTGCCGGTGTCCGCCTGCATACCCCCCCTGCCGTACTTCCTCATGTACTTGATCAGGACCTCAGCGGGCACGTCCACCGGGTCCAGGCTCTTCAGGAATGCTTCGGGGGGGTCACTGTACACCTTCATCCTGGAGACGTAGAAGCCACTCCTTACAGCGCTCTCCACCTTTGAATCGTATACCTTCCTCACCACCGCCCTGTCATCCGCCTGGCCCGCCAGGTAAGAAAGGAGGTGCTGCTGCACGTCCACCTGCACTTCATCCAGGAACTCGGGCATGAATGAGAACGCCCCCCCTGCCTCGCCCACGAGTATGTGCTTCATGAGTGCAGCCCCGGACCTCCAGGACGAATCCTCCCTTATCCTCAGTACAGGCTTGCCCAGGAAGCCGACCAATACCGAAAGGCCGGAGGTGCCAACCTCGACAATGCCATCAGACACCCCTGTGGCTATACCCTCGTCCCTGAGCGCGTCCTGGAAGAACTCAGGCGGTGGCGGTGTGGACTTGCACGAAGCCAGGTAGTAGTTGCTTGAGGAATACACCTTAACACCCCTCGTCTTAGAGAGGGAGGTGAAGGCCAGCATCCTCCATACCACGTCCCTGCCGTTCTGGATACCAGCGAGCACCGGGGGGGTCTGTCCCCCCCGCCCCTCTGTATGTACTCGACGCTCCCGTACTGCGTCTTCAGCATGGCAGTGAGCCTTGCACCACCGCTCTCCACAGCCCGCGCACTCTCGGCCAGCCCTGAGAGGAACTGGTCAGCAGACCTTGAGAACCTGAGCAGGTCGCCGGGTGAATCGACTGCCCTCAGCTTCTTCCTGTAGCCTTCAAATGGGCAGAAGAGACCCGGGTCAAGGCACTGGGGCACGAGTACCCCCCCGGGTCTGCGAGGATTTCCTGCACCTGCGTGATGAACTTCCTCTCATCCTCCTCAGACCTGGCCTTGAGCCTCAACTGGACGCACCGTTCACTTCTTTTCGAGCATCCTTATTGCCTCTGCCCTCACGGTGACAGGTATAGGCACCATGGACTCGATCAGCTGCACCGTGACCTCCTCCTTGGCAGTGTCAATGGACATGATCTTGGCCTTTTCTCCCTTGAACGGCCCGTCTATCAACTCGACGAATGCTCCAAGCTCGAGGCCCGATACAGCAGGCTTCGGCGTGAGGTAGTGCAGTATCTCCTCTGCCTTATCTCTCCCTCCACCATGCCCTTGTAGTTCTTTATTCCCCCCCTGGCAAGGTAGAATACACGGTCAGGGTGCATGGTCTCCACAAAGACGTATCCCTTGACCTCCGGGGAGAACATGATGGATATGACCTCGCTGGTTGCAAGTGGGTTGGTTGCCGCCCTGTCCTCGTAGTCCCTTATGGCCCTGTTCTCCAGGTCTATGGCCACAGAAAGCTCCGAGCCGAGTGTTGTCTTCATCGCCACTATGACTGGCTTCAGGTTTATCCTTGCCTCCCTGCTGAAGGAGTGTATGCCATCATCCGAGGATACCGAGAGTGAGATAGTTGACGAATCCCCTATGTAGCCACCCCCCGTGGGGGGGTGGAGACTTTGACCGCGATCTCCTTCTGCCTGTTCCCATCAACATCGAACTGCTCGCTTATCTTCCGGTTGTCCCTTGGTGAGAGTGAATAGTTATCGCCCTTACTAAGGTCGGTTGATACCAACCACTCCATCTGGCTGTCCTTCTGCTCAAAGGACATTGAAAGTGAGAGGGTGAAGCTCCTCTTCTTTCCCTGTATGTTCCTGACAGTTATCGGAATGCTGAGCTCCTTTCCGCATCCCATCTCATATTCGTCCTTAAGATCCACTTCGATCCACTGATACCTTGATGTGTTCTCGACCATCTTGATCACCTATGGTATGGGGAAGTAGACAGTCATCAGGAGGTATATGAAGAAACCCAGGAGGCCAAGGAGTATGATGCCTGCACCGGTGATGAGCACCACCTTGATGTATTCATCCCTGTCGGGCTTCTTGGCCATTCTGAGTATCCTTGAGTATTTTCCCTTGCCTATCCCCCCCCGATGCGCCTCTCGATGCGCTCCTGTATTTCCTCCACACGATCATCCAACGACATCAATACCACTTAGAGCAGACCAGAAGAACAGATCGAAACTCGAGTTAAATAGTTTCCCAAAAAACGGTTATGATTTGAAGGTGAAATGATAATGCCCACGGCCCGCCGTGCTTAGGAGGTGATCCATCCGCAGGTTCCCCCCTACGGATACCTTGTTACGACTTAACCCTCCTCACTGACACCAGATTCGAGTTCGCCCTCCCGGACGTACCCTCATCCAGCACCAGCTCGGATGGTTTGACGGGCGGTGTGTGCAAGGAGCAGGGGGGGCATATTCACCGCGGGATGTTGACCCGCGATTACTACGGAATCCACATTCATGAGGCGAGTTACAGCCTCAATCCTGACTACGAGCAGGTTTCGGGGTTAGCTTCCCCCCCTTTCGAGGTCGCATCCCATTGTCCTGCCCTTTGTAGCGCGCGTGTTGCCCGGGAGATTCGGGGCGTACTGACCTGCCGTCGACCCTTCCTTCCTCCAGCTTAGCGCTGGCGGTCCCCCCCTAAAGTGCCCCCCCTCCACTCACGTGAAGGATGGCAATTAGGGATAGGGGGTCTCGCTCGTTATCACACTTAAGTGAACGCCCTACGGTACGAGCTGACGACGGCCATGCACCACCTCTCCTTCTATCGGACAAGCTCATCAGGCTGGTCCTCATCCGAAGGTCGCTCCCGGTGAGTTTTCCGGCGTTGAATCCAATTAAACCGCACGCTCCTCCCGTTGCGGTGCTCCCCCCCGCCAATTCCTTTAAGTTTCAGCCTTGCGACCATACTCCCCCCCAAGCGGCCCACTTAACACCTTCGCTCCGGCACTGCCCCCCCCTCATCGGAGAGGCAACACCAAGTGGGCAGTGTTTACAGCTAGGACTACCCGGGTATCTAATCCGGTTTGCTCCCCCCCTAGCCTTCGTCCCTCACCGTCGGATCCGTTCTAGTTGAACGCTTTCGCCACCGGTCGTCCTTCCAGGATTACAGGATTTTACCCCCCCTACCCCCCCAGAAGTACGTTCAACCTCACCCGGTCCCAAGTCACGCAGTCTCTCCAGAAAATCTTCCGTTGAGCGGAAGAATTTACCTGGAGATTTACGTAACCGGCTACGGACGCTTTAGGCTCAATAAAAGTGACCACCACTCGAGCTGCGGGTGTTACCGCGGCGGCTGGCACCCGTCTTACCCAGCTCTTATTCCTCGAGCTTTTTAGGCTCGAGAAAAGCTCTGGCTGAGCCAGAGCACTCAGGTTCCCCGTGTCGCGCTTGCGCGCATTGCACAGGTTTCGCGCCTGCTGCGCCCCGTAGGGCCTGGACTAGTGTCTCAGAGTCCATCTCCGGGCTCCCCCTCTCAGGGCCCGTACCCGTCCTAGGCTATGTGGTCCGTTACACCACATACTACCTGATAGGCCGCAGACTCATCCTCAGGCGCCGGAGCTTTCACCACCCAAGCATTCCAGCATAGAGTGGCTATGGGGAATTAGCCTCAGTTTCCCGAGGTTATGCCCCCACCTGAGGGCAGATTATCCGCGTGTTACTGAGCGGTACGCCGGTGCCTTACGGCCCCCTTGACTCGCATGGCTTAGTCGGAACCTGATAGCAGTGGCCGCCGGCAGGATCAACCGGAGTTAAATCCTGTCACAATTATTGGAACTGGCGAGCCGTGGTTTGCACCATTTCACCCTTGTCGGAAGTGAGCATAAAACAACTCACTGCCCCATGTTTACCAGCCCCGGAATGACATTAGTTCACCCCGCCCCAACGGGCAGTCCCCTGTCCGCCTTTAAGGCTGGATATACTCGCTCTTTTCCTCTTTTAGAGCGTAATTTAGGATATGTTAATTTCATATTTAACCCTTTTGCGAGCCGGTGCGCCACATGGCCAATGTGGATCTGTGAAGCGTGCAGGTTAAAGGACATCCTGCCATCCGATCCTGCTTTGGCAAAATGGAGTACTCCCTGCATTGCACCGGAAGCACTGCGAAGACGCCCTCTCTGATCCCTACCAGACACCGGCATCATGCCCTATTGACGCAGGGAGAGGGCCGTGGTTACCCAGGCCATGGACACGATCTTAATTGCATAAACGCGATATTAAGAAAGAGCGAAAGCCACGCTCACTTGCCCGATTCCTGCGAGCTTGGGATGTTCCTCTTTATTGTTATGGGGGGGATCAGGTTGTTCTCGAACTCGAGCATCGCTATGTCCACGGGATCCACCATCCCGCTTGGCACATCGATGAGAACCGGGGGGGCGCCCATTGAAATCTGGAGGGCCCTCGCCCCAATTATCCTTGCTTTTTCAAACTTTGTTAGCGTCATGAAAATCATGCGGGCATCCGATAATGCTCAACTATATAATAACCTTTTTCAGGTCACTGGACACCGGACATGCGACATTTATTACAAAGCCCTCCCTTTTCAACCATGGACTTCCAGAAATTTTTCGGACAGAATGTGGAGCATTACAGCAGGAGCAGGCTGCATAGCCGCGGAGAAGACCTTGAAATCATGGTGAGGATTGTGCGGCCAGAGGGTACCGACGTCCTGCTCGACGCCGCTGCCGGACCTGGCTTCACTGCACTTCAATTCTCGGAGATGGTCTCCAGCACAGTCATACACGATGGCACCCCCCGGCATGCTGAGGAAGGCGATGGAACTTGTAAAGGAGAAAAAGGCACGCAACTGTTCCTTCGTGCTCTCAACCCTCCCTGAACTGCCACTCCCCCCCGACGGTGCCTTCACTGTAGTTACGTGCAGAAGGGCCCTCCACCACTTCCACAATGTCCATGAGACCCTGCGGGAGTTCCGCAGGGTGCTTGCACCCGGCGGGAGGCTCTGCATATCTGACATGGTAGCGCCGCAGGCTGGGAGGAGCAGTTCAACAGGCTGGAGTGGATGAGGGATAGCAGCCACCACTGGGCACTAAGCGAGGAAGAGATGCTTATGGAACTTGAAGAGGCTGGCTTCAGGGAGGTGGAGCATAGCATCATGGTCAACAGCCTGGACTTCGACCAGTGGCTTTCACCATTGGATTCTGAAAGTGCCCAGGGGGGGATGGCATGCAGGGCATACCTGGAAAAGCTCTCGGGTGAAGGCTTCCCACTGGCACGCCCTGGTGGCCTGATGAAACTGCATGGAGTTTACCTGGCTGTGAGGGACTGAGCTCCAGGCCCACCAGATTTGGAGAGCGGGTGAAAGGCATGCTCACATACACCTATGCTTCCATCTTCCTGGCAGGGTTTGCGCTGGGGATAGTGGCAGGCACGGTACTTTACCAGAGGTTGTCCAGGAGGCAGTACGAGAGGGCCATCAGGGACACCACACAGGAACTCTACCAGAGAGTGGTGCAGGAGGGTGCAAAGGCCATAGCAGAGAGCGCAAAAGCATCCATGGAGGATGTGTCCAGGGAGACTAGGCACGCACTGGAGCTGGAGAAGACAGAGATCAAGGATATGATAGAGCCCGTCAGGCAGGTTCTCGAAGCATACAGGCAGGAGGTGAGCGCCTTCAGGTCAAGTGTGCAGCAGAACTACGGCGAGGTGACGCAGATGATGAGGGCCCTGGAAGAGGCCGGCAGGCGCCTCTCAGAGGAGACGAGGAACCTGGCGAGCGCGCTCAAGAACAACCAGGCCAGGGGGGGCAGGTGGGGGGGGAAATACAGCTCAGAAGGATCGTTGAAGCGTCCGGAATGCTTGAGCACTGTGACTTTGAGGAGCAGGTGGCTGGCGAGGGTAACAGGCCCGATATGGTGATCAGGCTCCCCCGGGAACAGGGAAATAGTGGTGGATGCCAAGGTGCCGATATCTGAGTACCTGAGGGCGCTTGAGGCCCAGAGCGAGGATGAGGCCGTAGACCACCTGAAAGCGTACTCAAGGCAGGTCAGGGAGAGGCTAAGGGAACTTGCGTCGAAAAAATACTCCTCCGGACCCAGGAGAGCTGAGTTTGTAGTTATGTTCCTCCCAGGCGAGTCCTTCTTCTCCGCGGCCCTGAGGTTCGACCCCCCCGAACTGATGGACTTCGGGATACAGAATGGAGTCATAGTTGCTTCGCCAGTTACACTTCTGGCCATACTGAGGTCTGTGGCAATGAGCTGGCAGCAGTTCACTCTCCAGCAGAACATGGAGAGGGTCATTGAAATGGGCGGAAAGGTGTACGAGAGTGCGAACAGGTTCCTATCAAGCTTTTCCGAGATCGGCAGGGACATCTCCAGGGTGGTTAAGAAGTACAACGAGGGGGGGCGAGGAGCCTCAGGGAGAACCTGATTCCTTACGCGAGGAGCATGAAGGAACTGGGTGTCAAAGGGTCCGAGAAGAGCCCGGAGATAGGTGAGGTCGACGATACAGTAACCGGCACCGACTGAGCCGGTGGTCACCTGGGATCCACCGAGGCCAGGGAGCTGGCCTTCGCCCTTCCGATCAACACGGTCACAACCCCCCCACCGGCTAGGCAGGTGAAAGATATCAGGAGGAAGCCGGAGCCTGGGAGGACATCCGGTGCTACGGCGAAGGCCAGCACGCCCAGGATTCCACCGAGCCTGCCTGAAGCCTCTGATATACCCTGGAATGCACCCCCTGGTCTGGGTGTCAGACCAGCCAGTAGGCCTTATCACGGTTGTCTTGTCCGGGCCCATGGCCCCCGAAGAAGAATGCCAGAGCGAGCAGGATCACGAAGGCGAGGTCCATGTGAAGGGAGGCGAGTATGAATATTGACAGCATCAGGAGGGACGCGCCCCTCGCAATGAAGCCGATGAACTGGAGCCTCAGCATGCCGAGCCTCCTCACCAGGACTATGGCTGCGAAAGAGGCGGGGATCGTGAATGCCTTCACAATGACGCTGTAGCCAGCACCATCAGTGAATGTCACGTGAAGGTCGCTGGACAGCAGGTAAGGCATGTACACTGCCAGGCCCTGGTCGCCGATCTGGTACAGGAACCATGGTATGGAGTAGACCTTGAAGAGGCCCCCCCTCCCCCCCATTTCCATAACCCTCCTCACCACATCTCTCACAGGCCTGTGCTCCGCCTGCAACCATGCATATGACTCTGGTAGCCTGGCCCTCAGCCATATTGGTATTGCCGCCACCACCACTCCAGATGCCAGCTCGAGCCTCCAGGACAGGCCTGCCCCCCCGACCATGTCGAACAGGAAGCCGCTGAAGTATGCGATTATTATGCCGAAGTTGGCGAAGAACATTATGAGCATCATCCTGGATGGTGCGCTACCCCCCCTCCTGAATATCTCTGATGCGTAGACAAATACGACAACGTAGTCCAGGCCCACACCGAGGCCAACAACAACCCTGGATGCGAGCAGGGCCCACATGTTCCATGAGAGGGCCCCGATCACGCCGCCCAGTATGAATGTGAGGAGGTCGAAGAGCAGTATCCTGAGACGCCCGAAACGGTCGGCCATGGGACCTCCCACCACGGCAGCCACCATGGCACCGATCAGCACTGAAGTTGCCAGCAGATCCATGTAAACTGGGCCTGGCCTGAATAACTGCCTGATGATGCCAAGCTGGGGCGATATTGCTGCAATGTTGTAGCTTGATGCCAGGATACTCATGGAAAGCGCCACTATAGCCCTTCCCTGAGTATTGTAAGGACTGCCTGACATCTTCTGAGGATTGAGCCACAATAAATAAATTTTTGTAAGGAGTGCCTTACCATGATTGGCCCGCCCGATAACCGAAGGCCAGGGAGCCTACATTCTAAGGATCGAGGGAGCGGGGGGATGATTTTACCATAAGCAGGTGCTTAATCGTGACGGTTTCGGTATTGCCATGAATGTCATTTCTTTTGATTTGAATGGTGTAAAGATAACCGGCGCCAGGCACTTCATCCAAAGGGCTGACTGGAGGCTACCCGGTGCCTCACAGGGGGGGATCTCCCTGCTACTGCGCGTGCGAGATCCACGTACACCCACATGGGTCCTCTAAGGCATAAGGGATGTGTGGTGACTGGCCCAGAGCGCGTAATGGATGCATACGTTAAAATCGTGTTCGTCCACGCCAAGGTTCCATGCGTCATGGTGAGGGATATGGGAAAGGGTGCCCAGGGGAATGGTAGCCTCTGGCCAGTGCAGCAAATTATTGAATTTGCCCCCCCTACTGTCAGTGGACGGTTGAGTCCACACACGGGGTTATCCATCAGCCCCCCCTGCATTCCAGAAGTCCTCAGGAAGCGTTCCGGTAACTCAAACGAATGTCCCAGCATGGAACTTAATCCGGTTGTTTGTACATTTATAAGAGAGAAGGAATGGGGCTCTGTAACCTGCTATGGCTGCCATAAGAGCCGCAGCACCCGCAATTACCACAGTGTCATGTATATCTATTATTGTATTCATTGTTTCTTATGGCACACCTTCCTCTGCACCGATAGGCGCAGTAGCTGTTCCTACCAGTGTCTCCAGTGTAACTTCCCCCCCTTGGGTTCACTGGGTTGGCAGATGGGGATGAAGCAATTGGTACTTGAAGGAATAATGTGTGTGGAGAAAGCCTGGTATGTGGGGAACGGCGATTACGGTTACGCAATTTGGCTGAAGGTAAGGGGGGGCATAACCCATGATCGTATCAAAACAATAGGAAAGGGGGGGAGGACAAGGAAAATGATGAAGATCGTCATTCGCTAAGAGATGAGACACTCCAATGCATGAAATGGCAAAGTGAATATTGCAGAAACATGACAGCCATAAACCTTCTTGGAGGTATGCCGTGAGCCGGGATTGAACCGGCGACCTCCAGATCTTCAGTCTGGCGCTCTCCCAACTGAGCTACCACGGCCTGCCTAGTGTGATGCACTTTTCCGATTTCAATTTTACGCAGTCCCCGGCATGTAACCAAGATAAGCAACGTAGCTTTATGTGCCATGTGATTGAGCTAACACAATCTGCTCTGAGGGAGATCCTGAGGGAGGCGAAGAACGTATATATCCAGGGTGGTGCATCCACACCCACTTACCTCTTGGACATGATAGGAGAGATGGACATAGGTGGCCTATCGTTCTACCACATCGAGCTCGGCGGTGATGTTTTCCTCTTCAGGGAAGACCATACAGACAGGTTCAGGGACTACTCGTTCTTCGTGGGCGCGAACGCAAGGGATGCCCTGCAGAAGGGCTGGACAAGATATATACCCATTTTCCTCTCCGACATCCCCTGGTTTCTCAGGACGCAGATAAGGTTAGATCTTGCCATAGTCAATGTGAGCACGCCGGACAGCAAGGGCATGATGAGCCTTGGCCCAACAGTCGAGGCCGCGAAGGTTGCGGTAGAGGTTGCACGCAGGACCATTGCTCAGGTCAACGGTGAGGTCCCAAGGACCTTCGGGGGGGATTCGCTAATCACACCTGGAATGGTGAGCCACTTTCTCAGGCATGACGAACCCCCCCTCCACGTCACCAAGAGGGAGAGGCCGGATGAGGTGGACATGAAGATCGGCAGGAACGTTGCAGAGCTTATACCGGACGGTGCCACGGTGCAGGCCGGGATAGGCAAGGTGCCGGATGCTGTCATGCTCTCGCTCTCCGACAGGAGGGACCTGGGAGTGCACACCGAGCTGATTTCAGATGGCATTGTGGAACTCATGGAGAGAGGAGTTGTGAACAACAGGCTCAAGGCCATCGACCGGTACCACACGGTTGGTACCTTCGCAAAGGGAGAGCGCAAGGTCTTCGACTACCTGGACGACAACACATCGGTGCAGATGAGGAGCGTGGAGTACACGAACGACACATCCGTCATAAGGCGCAACAGAATGATGCACTCCATAAACTCCGCAGTGGAGGTTGACCTCACGGGGGGGGCAGGTGTCCGCAGAGTCCATAGGGCCCAGGGTCATATCCGGGGGGGTCGGTGGCCAGATGGACTTTGTCCGTGGATCGTCACTTTCAGAGGGAGGGAAATCAATAATAGCCCTGAGGTCCACGACCAGGGACGGGAAGTCGAAGATCGTCCCGTTCCTGATGCAGGGGACTGGAGTTACTACGACAAGAAACCACGTTCAGTACGTGGTTACCGAGTACGGTGTTGCCGAACTGAGGGGCAAGACCATTCAGGAAAGGGTCACAGAGATGGTTTCGGTGGCACACCCCCCCAGGTTCAGGTCAGAGCTGGAGGAGGAGGCATCCAGGATCCTCAGGGCCTGACATCAAGGTAAAGGGTGTAGAACGTCCCGTATTCCTCTATCCTGAACCCCATCTCCCTGGCCCCCCGGGACAACGAGCTCCTTCGAAGCAGATAATTCCTCCTCCGTGTGTGGGTTCATCCACATTGCCGATTCCCTGTCCCAGTCAGCGACTAGGACCCTCTGCCTTGCCACCCTGACCATCTCCCTCAGGCCCGACACAGGATCGGACATGTGGTGAAGTGCCCCCCCTATGGAGAATACCGTATCGAACGCACTGTCGCCAAATTCCAGCCTCTCCCCGGCCATCCTGAGAAGGCTGAGCCTGCCGGAGGAGACCTCATCCCTGTACTTTGATGAGATCTGTTCGAACGTCCAGGCCTCAGGTCAATGCTTACCACACTGACACCCGGGATCAGCATGAGCTTGTCCAGCATTATGCCGAAGCCTGTCCCCCCACGTCAAGGAACCTGTTTCCCCCCCTGGCCATCCTGGCAAACTCGTCCGCAACGTCATCCAGGACGATTCTCTGGTCAGCATCGGCTTGAATATCCGTTGCGCTTATATTATACGTGCATGGAAGATGAGGGCACGGGCATAGGGGACACGCACAACGCTTTAATAGTATATATCATTTGATATACGGTAAGGATGAGACCACCGGACTTCGAGTATTCAGGCCCCGGGACACTCAGGGAAGCCCTTGAGTATCTGGATAGCAGGCCCGGCAGCAAGGTGCTGGCCGGGGGGGCAGAGCCTCATACCTCTTCTCAAGACAAGGCTCGCCAGCCCTGCTGCTCTGGTAGACATAAACGGGATATCAGAACTCAGCTACATAACCACGGGGGAGGGGGAGTCCTGAGATTCGGCGCCCTGGCCAGGCACAGGGACTTCGAGCTTGGGGGAGCTTCCCAGACAGCTGGAGATATTCAGGGACGTCTCGAAACAGCTGGGCGACACGCAGGTGAGGAACATGGGAACGGCCTGCGGCTCCATGGCACATGCTGACCCTGCAGGTGACTGGGGGCCTGCTGCAGTGGCTGTTGGCGCCAGGCTCATCGTGGAGAGCGTGGATGGCCGGCGTGAGGTAATGGCCAGGAACTTCTTCAAGGGGGGGCCATTCAGCACAGACCTTAGGGAGAACGAGATCCTGGTCGGCGTGGAGGTGCCCTTCAGTGAGGGACAGGGCACGGCCTACACGAAACTGAAGAGGAAGACTGACGACTTCGCAACAGTGGGCGCCGCGGTATCCGTAAGGGTAAGCAGAGGAGGTTCAATAGAGAGTGCCACACTTGTCCTGGCAGGCGCGGGAGAGGTGCCGGTTGCAGTGGAGATCAACGATGTGGTGAAGGGCCGGACGCCTGATGAAGCAGCGGATGAGATTAAAAAGGTGGCAGGCCAGGCAGGTGAGTACCAGGAGGACCTAAGAGGTTCGGTGGAGTACAAGAGGGAGATGGCAGGCGTTATGGCACTGAGGAGCCTGCGTTCAGCCTATTCCAGGGCCAGGGGGGGTGACTGAACCATGTCCGGAAAGATCGCGGTGGAGATGAGAGTGAACGGCGAAACCGTGAGGGCAGAGGTGCCCCCCAGGATGCTGCTCGTTGACTTCATAAGGGATGTCCTCGGTCTCACGGGGGGGACGCACATAGGCTGTGACACGAGCACTGTGGCGCATGCACAGTCCTGTTCGATGGGAAGGCTGTCAAGTCATGCACGATGCTCGCTGTGCAGGCCAGGGGCCATGAGATCACTACAATAGAGGGCTTGGCCCGTGATGGGGAACTGCACCCCCCCCTCCAGAGGGCCTTCCAGAACAACCACGGCCTGCAGTGTGGCTACTGCACGCCTGGCTTCATAATGAATGCAGTCGAGTTACTGAACAGGAACGGGAATCCGAGTGAGGAGGAGATAAGGTTCCACATTGGGGGGGGCAACCTCTGCAGGTGCACGGGCTACGTGAACATAGTGAAGGCAATAAAGGAGGCTGCACAGGGGGGGAGGTGATAAGTTGGATAGCGCCTTTGGAGCCAGGATACCGAGGTTCGAGGATGTCAGGTTCGTGACGGGTAGGGGGGGGAGTTACGTGGCTGACATAGAGATGCCACGCACCCTGTACCTGAAGTTTGTGAGGTCGCCCTACGGACACGCCAGGATAAAGGGCATAGACAAGTCCGAAGCGCTGAAGATGCCCGGCGTCTACGGCGTATTCACCTATGAAGATATCAGGGACGGAGTGGCCAACATACCCACGGCATGGGTGATCCCGAACTCCGACATCAAGGCCGTGCCCTACCCGCCCCTTGCCAACGGGAAGGTCAGGTACGCGGGCGAGGCCGTTGCCGCCGTACTGGCATCCGACCAGTACACCGCAGAGGACGCTGTGGAGAAGGTGAAGGTGGACTACGAGCCACTGCTTGCGGTGACAACGCAGGAGGAAGCACTGAAAGAGGGTGCGCCTCAGCTCCATGAGGAGGCACCGGGCAACGTGGCCTTCAGGTGGACTGTATCCGGCGGCGATGTGGACGGCGAGTTCAGGAAGGCAAAGCACGTGCTGAAGAAGAGGATAGTAAACCAGAGGCTGCAGCCTGCGGCTATGGAGCCCAGGGCAGCACTGGCCAGCTATGACAGCGGCAGGGGGGGAGCTTACACTGTACGTCACGTCACAGAACCCGCACGTGCACAGGCTCCTCCTTTCACTGATCCTCTCAATCCCGGAGCACAGGATAAGGGTCATATCACCTGACGTCGGGGGGGTGGCTTCGGCAGCAAGATACCTGTCTACCCCTGGGAGGCCATAGCGTGCTACCTTGCCATCAAGACTGGCAGGCCCATAAAGTGGGTGGAGGATAGGACCGAGAACTTCCTGGGCACCATACACGGCAGGGACCATGTGCAGGATATCGAGGTTGCATTCGACGATGATGGAAAGATACGGGCCCTGAAGGTGAGTTCCCTGGCTAACATGGGTGCATACCTCTCAACCGCAGGCCCAGGCGTGCCCACAATACTCTTCGGCCTCATAGTAACGGGGGGGTGCTACGACATCAGGGCCGCAAGCGTCACTGTAACAGGGGGGGTGTTCACCAACACGACCCCCCACAGACGCCTACAGGGGGGGTGCCGGAAGGCCAGAGGCCTCTTACATAATAGAGCGCGTTGTGGACATGGTGGCCCAAAAGTTGAAGATGGACCCCGCGGAGGTGAGGATGAGGAACTTCATAAGGCCTGAAGATTTCCCGCACCCGAACCCCCCTGGGCCTCGTGTACGACAGCGGCAACTACCAGGCGGCACTGAGGAAGGCACTGGAGAAGGTTGGATACGAAGAGCTCAGGAAGGAGCAGGAGAAGGCAAGGAAGGAGGGCAGGCTCATCGGCATTGGCATATCCTCATACGTTGAGATGTGCGGCCTGGGCCCGTCCACTGTGGTGACAGCAACCGGATTCGGTGGCGGCCTCTGGGGGGGCTCTTCAACCATAAGGGTACACCCCCCCACAGGCAAGGTTCAGGTGCTCACGGGTGCACACCCGCACGGCCAGGGCGAGGAGACAACATTCGCGCAGATCGTGGCAAAGGAGCTGGGTGTGCCCGTTGAGGATGTCGAGATAGTGCACGGTGACACCGAGCTGACACCGATGGGCATGGCACATACGGCAGCAGGACAACGCCTGTGGAAGGTGGGTCCATAGCCCTCTCCGCCAGGAAGGTCGTGGAAAAGGCCAGGAAGATAGCCGCTTCTCTGCTGGAGGTATCAGAGGGGGGGACCTCGAGTTCAGCAACGGAAGGTTTTCGGTGAAGGGGGGGCTCCAACAAAGAGTGTGAGCATACAGGAGGTGGCCAACGCAGCATACATGGCTTCGAACCTGCCAAAGGGCGTGGAGCCCATGCTGGAAGCAACCACGTTTTACGACCCTGAGAACTTCGTATTCCCGTTCGGGACCCACGTGTGCGTGGTGGAGATAGACAGGGAGACGGGTAAGCCGCACATTCTGCGCTACGTTGCGGTGGATGACTGCGGGCCCCCCCAGATCAACCCGATGATAGTGGAGGGCCAGGTACACGGTGGGGGGTCGCGCAGGGACTGGCCCAGGCCATGTACGAGCAGTCTGTATATGATAAGGACGGGAACCTGCTCACCTCCAGTTTCATGGAGTACCTGGTGCCGGGTGCCATGGAACTGCCCAACATAGAGACAGACAGCACTGTTACTCCGTCGCCACACAACCCCCCCTCGGTGTAAAGGGCATAGGCGAGGCAGGACGATAGCATCGCCGCAGGCATTCGTGAATGCAGTTGTCGATGCCCTCAGGGAATACGGTGTGGACCACATAGACATGCCGGTGACGCCTGAAAAGGTATGGAGGGTCATACACGGTAAGAGGTGACCCTCAACACGCCATTTCTGAAGGCCTCGTGGAATGGCCTGGTCAGCAGGTCCCTCCTTGACACCAGCGAATCTATGAACGGGAGAGAGGCCAGCAGGCCATCTGTCCTCACAGAGGAGCCAGGGTTGTCAAGCAGGGGGTCGATCCAGAGGATCGAGCGGGAGAGCATCCTCAGCGCCCTCACGCCCTCGGCCATCTTTGCTGGGTCGCCCAGGTCCAGGCCGTCACTCACCACAACAGCATGTCTTCCCTCGGCGTGCTCCGGGTGCTCCCTGACGAGGCCTGCCAGCGCAGGGGGGCCTATAGCAGTGCCCGTGTCCATTGAGGATATCACGGCGGAGAGTTCGCCCTGCATCGAGCGCAGCCTGAGGTAGTCAGTTATCTCCCGGTACTCGGATGAGATTGCGTAGACATGGCTCCCCCCCCTTGAGCTCCTGAGTATTGAGAGGGCCAGGGAAACCTCCCAGCCTTCCAGGCCGTGCATGGACCCGCTGACGTCTATGAGCACCAGGAAAGATCCCCCCTGCTCCTCTTCCTGCCCCCCCTCATTGGCAAATCGAGTACTTCCCTGTCCCTGGCCACCTCCCTCACGGCGGCGGGCATATCAATGACCCTCCGGCCCTTCCCTGGCCTGTGGCCCTCCACCAGGGGGCAGGTACCTGGTCATCTCCCTCCCTATCCTGAAATAGGCGTTCTCCGCGCTTACCCTCCTTTCCACTGTCTTCCCACGGGAGCCGTAGAGCGTCCTAATGAAGTAATTGGATGGGCTCTGCCCTGCTGGCCTGCTGTAAGGTACCTGTGCCGGTGGCCCGAGATCGACGCAGTTGTTGAAAAGCCAGCACCTCTGGTACGCGTCCCTGACAACCTGTATTTCCTCTGGCTTCCTGGCAAAGAGCGAGACAGCAGCGTTAAGGACGAACTGGTTATCTGTTATGCCGCACCACTCGATCGCTGCCATGAAGTCCGATACTGCAACCATGTCCCTCCTGCCGAGGGAGGCCTGCAGGTGCCTTGAAAAGAGGAGCGCCTTAGCGTACAGCCTCTCTTCCATCTGCGGCACCGAGTACGTTCGATTCCACAACAAGGCGGTAGTCCTCAGGGTTCTTCGCTATGGTGGATGCCAGCACCTCTGGGTTCCCTAAACCCAGGTACACCATCGAGAGCGCCAGGTCTATGGTCTCAGATATGCCAGGCTTCTTGACCATGCCCTCCAGCCTCCTTACCTTCCTCGTTACCTCCACAGCAGCCCTTGCCAGGGAGGGGCTGATGCCAGCGGCCCGTGACATGACTATTTCGACCTCCCTCTCAGCGTCTGGGTAGTCCAGGAAGAGGTAGATGCATCGCCTCCTCAGGGCGTCGCTGAGTTCCCTGGTCCTGTTCGAAGTCACTATAACGACGGGCCTCTGGCTCGCCCTTATGGTACCGAGCTCGGGTATCGATACCTGGAACTCTCCCAGGAACTCCAGGATCATGCCCTCGAACTCCTCATCTGACCTGTCGATCTCGTCAATGAGGAGAACAGACCTCTGGCCGCCGGATATGCTCTCCAGAATGGGCCTCTTTATCAGGAACTCCTCAGAGAAGACACGCCTGTAGTCCATGTCATTTGCCTCAGAGGTCCTGAGGAAGAGGAGCTGTTTCTGGTAGTTCCACTCATAGAAAGCGGAACTGTAGTCCATGCCCTCATGGCACTGAATCCTGTGGAGTTTCATCCCCGTTGACTGGGCCACGGACTTCGCAAGCTCTGTCTTCCCGCTCCCCCCCGGTGGGCCTTCAACCAGCAGCGGCTTGCCCAGCAATTCAGACAGGAAGAGGGATGTGCATATCCTGCTGTCTGGTATGTACCCTGCAGAGCGCAGGGACGCTTCCACATCCCCCCCTGGAGAACTCCAGATGGGCATCGCTTTCATAGTGATATATGGTATGAATAGTTTTCCAGTTCCGCTTCAGTCCGACTCCAGGCCAACCGGGTCGATCCTCTCCACGTTCGAGGAGTGTGTGTATGCGACGATGCAGAAGACCAGTGTGAGCACAAGGAATATGGTTATGTCAACTGAGACGTGGAAATAAGATATGACATATCCGCCGGCGATGCCCGTAAGGGCCTCAACTACCTTGTTGACCATGTAGTTGAAGCCGTTCACGGTGCCCCTGAACCTGGAGCCGAAGGCGTGGTTCACGATGGCGTTGTAGGACATGGGGGGGCCGAGGTACTCTAGGAACAGGGTCAGTGCTGACATGGGCACGAACACAACCCTGGGGGGGAGAATGCCCAGAGACGCCAGTAGAGCGATGAAGAGCGATGCCACTATGCCGAACGAAGGCAGAGTGGCAGAATGCTTTGTCCCGTACCTGAAGGCCAGCCTTGAGCTCAGGAAGCCGCCCGCGAGGGCGGCAGCGTATATGGGCACGTCGAAGTACAGTGAGCCGGTCACGCCTCCGAGGCCCAGTTCAAGGAGGGAGTAGGTGATGTAGAAGCTGAAGCCCCCAGGAGATGATCCCAACGATCACGTTGAGGGATGTGGAGAAGATTAGGACGCCCCTCTTCCCGGACGAGAGGGCAGCCCCGATGGATGGCCTTAGTGTGCCAGAGGCCCTCTCGGCACTACCAGAAATGTTGGGGGGGCTTTCTCCGTATATGCTCCTCAGTACCTCGTCAGCCTCCCTGTACCTGCCGTCCGGGCCAGCCAGAACGGCGTCTCAGGTATCCTCGACCTGAAGATGAGGACGACGAGGGCGGCGGCTGCTCCAACAGCAACAGGGTACCTCCAGGTGTTTGGGCCGTACCCTGCAACGTGGATCAGGAGGAGCACCAGTCCCACTGCGAGAAGGGCAGTCATGGAGAAGGCATAGGCCCACAGTGGGTAGACCTCCTTCCTCTGCGCCGTGCTGATGAACTCGTAAATGTACGTGAAGCCGGTGGCCACGTCTGCCCCAAGGCCAAAGCCCATCACAGCCCTAAATGCAGTGAACTCCACAGCACTTGTCGATAAAGCCTGGAGCGCTGCCATGACGACGAAGACAAGGAGGTTGTAGATGAGCATGGTCCTCCTGCCGAGCCGGTCGGTCATGAGGCCTCCGAAAAGTGCACCCACCACTGCCCCCGATGTTGGCAGAACCCACCGCAAACCCGAGCAGGAGGCCGCCCGGGTGGAAAGCCATCCTGAAGGATGCGAGCGTGAAGGAGAAGGAGGTAAGATCCCAGACATCAATGAATATCCCGGCCATGGCCAGTGCGATCATGGCCCTCCTCAGCCTGTTGTCGTGGCTGAAGACGAACTTCGCCACCGATATCAGCGGGGGGGTCTCTGCCATGGTTACCCGTAGTTCGTCAGGATAAATCTCTTTTTGGATGGAAAATCCTTATTTCCCCAGCAACAATGGTGTGGACGGTGGTGCATCACGAAGTTCCAGGCTCATTCAATGTATCCGTGCCACCAGAGAAGGTGTATTCGTTCCTGACTGACCCGGAAAAGCTGGCCTCAGTGGTGCCGGACAAGGAGGGACAGTCTGTTTCTGGTGACGGTTCGCTCAACCTCACGGTCAAGGTCGGCATATCGTTCATAAAGGGGACGTTTAACGTTAATGTCAAGGTCTCGGATTCGAAGCCAGGCGAATCTGTCACAATAACGGGGGCCGGCTCTGGAAAGGGCGGGGCCGTGGATTTCACGGTGAACTGCAGGATTGCACAGGAAGGCGGTGGCTCGAGGGTTGACTGGGATGTGGACCTTAACATAAGGGGAACAATAGCCACAATGGGAGCCAGGATGATACAGGGGCAGGCGAAGAAGTACATAGACCAGATGATAGGTGACATGAAGAAATCGCTCGAGGTGGCCTCATAGGCACCCCCCCAGCTTCCTTTTCAGCATGGCAAGGTCCTCTGGTGTGTCCACATCTGTGAGGCTGTCGGCATCAGCGTCGATGAAAACAACATCCTCCGGGTGGCTGTCCAGGATCTGCTTGGCCCCCCCTGTCTCCGCGCAGCGCCCTGAGTTCGCCGTAGAACTCTTTGGGGGGGAAGCAGACCGGCGTGACCGTCTCACCATTCACCCGTGTGGCGCATATCCTGCCAGGAGTGCATCTGGCAATGAGCCTCTCGATGTGCTCCGCACGCACCAGTGGCTGGTCTCCGTTCACGAATACGATCCTGGCTGAACTGGACAGTGCCTCCACCGCACACCTTATGGAGGAGGACATGCCCTGGGACGGATCCCTGTTTATCACCTTCGGGACACCCGTATCTCTGTCGGCCAGGCCACTCGCCTCCGATACGACGATGAATGTCTGCCACGGGCCAGTCCTGACGTTCCGGAGCGTGAGGCTGAAGAGCGGCATGCCGCAGACGTCCTGCAGCAGTTTCTTGTCACCAAAGCGCTTGACAGCCCCCGCTGCCAGGACCACCACGGAATCCGAGTCAATCACCCCCGGAAAGGTGCCTCAGGCCGTCGATGAACTTTTCCCTGTCCTCTTCCGAACCCCCCCTCTTGACCGGCATTGATAGCAGGATCTTCCCACCCCCCCTCTTCCCTATTTTTCTGGTCAACCTCTCAACATACCCGGAGATGTTTCCGGATGTGTAGGTGACAGCCAGGGCGATCCTCCTGCCACCCAGATCGGCGCTGGAGAGGAACCCGTTGACTACCGGGCAGTTGTACACCCACTTTGGAAAGACAAAGACCAGGTCCTCCGAGCCCAGGTCGACCTGCTTAACCCTTACAGAGGAGCCAGGTATGGATGCCAGGAACTGCCATGTCCTGAACCCGTGGTTCCTGACAGGCTCGAGCTGCACCGATGGTACCCCCCCACCGAGGGACGTGGACACTTCATTTATAAAGGCCTGTCCCGATCGGCCCTGGCCAAAGTGGACGATCCTCCAGCATAGGGGGGTAATGGTAAATGTGTTAAAAAATGGATACGCCGGGCGTTTATGATACTATGAAGCCGCCGGTCATCCAGCCGGGGGGGGTGTCCATGGCACCGGACCAGCCGCTGGGCCCAGAGCCGCAGGCCGCCTCACAGTGCCACTGGTAAACACCTGGCGACATTGCAGGTATCACAGCATGCACCACAGAGGTGGGCGGCACGGGGGGGATATTCACTATTGGAGTGCTCTGGCTGAAGAGAGTGAAGGTGTGCGCTATGTCATTCTGGTTCACCGCACTGACATTCTGAGCACCTGACAGGATCTCCAGGCCGCCGGATGCCTGCGTCATGTTGACCATGGTGTTGTTCACTATCTGCTCCATGTTACCCACGGTGCCGAAGACCCTAGACATGGAGGCGGGCACAGGGGGGGCCGTGCCGTTATCGTAGCATATTATGGTGATGCTTATCTCCACTCCAGATGGAACAGTTATCGTGGTTGATGGCACCAGGCTACCGTTTTCGAGCACGAAGAATGCAGGCTGGTCACCAACGGTCGAGTTGAAGTAGTTGTTCGTGGTGATCACGAGAGTGAGCTGGTAGGGCCCATTCTGGACAGCCGAGGCCTGAGGCTGTGAAGGTGATGAGTTGTATGTCATGACCCAGGCCACACCGATCGCCCCCCCAGCGACGATCAGGGCGGCGACGCCTATTATGAAGAGTGAGTTTGCCTTGTCCATTTTCCTCACCATTTGCAGTAGGGGAAATGTTGAGATAAGTGGATAGCCTTAGATGTTAGCTTGATCCCATGCTGAAGTCTGGCTCCAGGGTGATAGGTATAGATGACGCACCCTTCAGGAGAGGGGGGGTGGACAGGAAAACACATATCGTTGGGGGGGTCATGTCAAGGCTCTCCGGGTATGTAGAGAAGGTATTCGTTGGCGAGGTCACGGTGGATGGCGACGATTCCACAGAGAGGATCTCGGACATAGTTTCCTCCGCAGGCAACGTGCTGGCCGTGCTCACGGACGGGGGGGTAACCTTCGGTGGCCTGAACGTGTGCGATATAAGGAAGGTGGCGGAGGCCACTGGTGTGCCAGTGATCAGCTTCGTGGACCACATGCCAGATGTTGAGAGGATGGCAGAGGCGATTCAGAAACACACGGTAAGGCCTGAGGGCAAGATAGGGATCCTGAGGGCACTCACGACCCATAGGGTGGAGGTGGATGGCCACGCGGCCTTTTTGAACATAGAAGGCACAGACCTTGATACTGCGAGAGAGATAATCAGGCGTCGACCATAAGGGGGGGCCACACGCCGGAGCCCCTAAGGCTCGCACACCTCATCGCGGGTGCTCTAAAAAATGGTGTCAGTAGGGGGGGGAGGCCCTAGCTCACTCCCTGAACATGAAGAACTCCAGCTGGTCAACGGCCTTGCCCTTCACCTGGTCAAGCTTCTGGAGCACCTCGTCGAGGGTGTCCTCCTCCACAGGTATGTACTTCATCCTGCCCTGCGACATGTGGTATGAACCGGGGGGGCAGAGCGTGCCCTCCTTGACTATTATGGCGTCAGGCTTGAGTGTCAGTATGCCCCTCATCGCTATCTCCTTACCCCCCCCGTGGGGGCATCCCGTAGCCGGGGGGGTTCTCGTACTCCTTTATCTCATTCTTCTCCTCGTCTATCTCGACTATGGTGTCCCCCCCGTAATCCAGAGGGGGGGTGAGCATCCTGTCTTCGTCCACAACTGCAACTATCTTCATAGCTGCACCATGCGTATCTGGGATTTAACCTTGATGTGTCCCCCCCTCAAGGTACATGGTGCCCTGCAACGTGTGACCGCAGCCTGCGGAGATTCCGGATCCCGGCAGGTCTCCCATTTATATCCCCCAGCTGCACCATTTCCAGTTTGTTAACCGAGATTAAAAATTTATTAAATGCTACGATACACTTCATATGCCCGCCTCTGAACAGAAGATAATCAACAGGAAGATGCAGGGTGATTTTGTAACCAACCTGATCAGGCAGGTCAAGTTCAAGAGGAGCGACTTCAGGACAATAGGGTCCTTTGGCGGGTTCACATCACTCATCGACCTGGGGGGAACCTGGCCCTGGCGTTCAACAACGACGGCGTAGGCACCAAGACAATAATAGCGGAGAGGGCAAACCGGTGGGAGCCTATAGCCATCGACTGCGTTGCCATGAACGTCAACGACACCATAACTGTTGGTGCAGACCCGATTGCCATGGTGGACTACATAGCGCTCAAGGAGATGGACAACGAGGTGGCACGGCAGCTGGGCACAGGCTTCAACGTTGGCACGCAGATGGCCAACGTCACCCTGGTGGGCGGTGAGACGGCAATAGTGCCAGACCTGGTGAACCACGTGGACGTGTCAGGGGGGGCAGTGGTAGGCATTGTGCAGAAGTCGCAGATAGTAACGGGGGGGGAGAACATACAGGATGGCGACCTGATCTTTGGTCTCCAGAGCAGCGGCCTGCATTCCAACGGCTTCACCACTGTGAGGGACATAATAGACAAGAACGAGATTGACCTGTTTTCCCAGTTCCCCGGGGGGGAGAGCAAGAAGACCGTGGACGTCCTGCTTGAGCCAACCAGGATCTACGTCAGGGAAGTCCTGGACATAATGAACATCGTCAACATAAAGGGGGGGATGGCCAACATAACCGGGGGGGGCGGAATAAAGAACATAGTGAGAATGAAGGACATGAAGTATGTCATAGAGGACCCAATAGAGCCACAAAACGTCTTCAAGAAACTTATGGAGATGGGAAACCTGAGCTACGAGCAGATGTACGAGATATTCAACATGGGCATAGGTTTCGTCATAGTCATAGACCCGGAGAGCAGGATCGACTTCATAAACGCCATGAGGAACAAGGTCCAGTTCAAGGAGATAGGGCACGTGGAGAACGGCAGCGGCATAGAGATACCGAAGTACGGTGTCAAGCTGTCGGGCTACTACTGACCCCCAGAGAATACCTCCATAACGACCACACTATCCCCGTCGTCTATAACCCTGTCGGACGTAGCTGGAAATCCGTTGACAAGGACTATGTGGGCCTCCCTGCTAAGGCCCAGCCTATCGAACATTGAGTCCACGGTCATCTGACCGTGCTTCTCGATCACAGACCTCCTCCGGCCCACCACCGTTATCATGGACAGCCCCCCCGGCAGATTCGAACTGCGTCGTCGGATCCAAAGTCCGAAATGCTTGTCCACTACACCACGGGGGCTTGCTACTGGGAAATGCGAGTTAAAATAAATATTATACGTGGTGTAGTCTGCCTTATGGCGTTATCTTTATTGCCCTTGTCGGACAGACACTCTCGCAGGCCATGCAGAAGATGCACTCGCTCTCCCTAACAGGGTCACACTTGTCTGTCCTGTACTTGTCCCAGAGCTCCTTGTCGTTGGCTATGTTCTTGTCGTTGCCGGTACCCATCTGCCCCCCCGGGTTCAGGAACCACTCGTACAGGGTTACCGGGCACACGTCCATGCATGCGCCGTCCGCGATGCATGCCTCCCAGTCAATCGCGACCTTTGTGCCGTGTATTCCGTTCTTTGTGGGATAGGGCTTGCCATCAGCATCGTACCTCTGTATGCCCTCTGCCCTGACCTCGTGATCGTGGTGCTTTCCGGTGACAGGGTAGTGCTCGGTGTCCTCAAGGAAGTTCTCATCGATGGGCTTCGGTTTGTAGTCTAGAGTCTCAAGCTTTACCAAATGACCACCGCTCCCGATATCACCTGAAACTTATTTAAATTATATGTTGTACTCATTCCAGAATGGAGTTGAGGTTCCGGCGTGGATAATTTTCTGGATCCCGTTCCAGATGGTGCACCGTGCTAGAGTACATCGCACTTGCCGGTGGGGGCAGGCGGGGGTCAAAGGTAGCGTCCACCTCCACGTACTTCTCCGGGACCTCCACGATGAACTCTGCCTTTGGCTTCTGTTCCCTGCCAGCGTATAGAACCTGCTCACTCTTGCTGCGGTCCCTGTAAACAGTTATACCCTTGCAGTTAAGCTGCCTGGCCAGCCTGTATGCCTCCTCCACGTCCTCCACAGTGGCGTCACTTGGCAGGTTTATGGTCTTCGAAACCGCTGCGTCCACGTACTTCTGGAACGTGGCCTGCATGGTGACGTGCCACTCAGGCCTTATCTCGAGAGCGGTCCTGAAGACCCTCTTGAGGTCCTCAGGCACGCTTGTCCCCCCCACCAGTGTGCCCGTGGATGCTATCCTGTTCACCAGCTGCTCTGAATAGAGGCCCCCCCTTTCGCGGAGTTTCCTCTCTAGGACCCAGTTGACTTCCATGAGCTCCTTCCCGTCCAGCACGTGCCTTATGAAGGCCAGGGCATAGAACGGCTCAATCGATGAGGAGCACCCGGCTATGATCGATATAGTACCCGTGGGGGGGCTATGCTGGTTGTGGCCGAGTTCCTCATCTTCCTGCCCATCGCGTGCCATAGCGAGCCTTCCCAGGCCGGGAATGTCCCCCCCTCTCCTCCGCAAGCCTCTCGGACTCCGAGTGGGAGGTCTCCTGTATGAACGACATCACCTGTTCAGCCACGCTCAGCGCCTCGTTGGAATCGTACGGAATGTCCATGAGCGCCAGGGCGTCTGCGAACCCCCCCATGACGCCAAGGCCTATCCTCCTTGTCTTTCTTGTTACCTCCTCTATCTCCTTTACAGGGTACCTGTTCGCGTCTATCACGTCGTCCAGGAAGCGCACCGCAAGGCGCACAGTCTTCTCCAAGGCATCGAAGTCGATCTTCCCATCCACAACGAACTTCGACAGGTTTATGGAGCCGAGGTTGCAGGATTCGTAATCCAGCAGTGGCTGCTCACCGCAGTTGTGCACCACAAGGCCGTTTGCAATGAAGGAGTGGGTAACTGGCTCTGTAATGTCGAAGACCTCCTCCTCCCCCCCTCGAACTCCAGGCCTGCAAAAGTGTAACTCACTCCACCTTCCCCCCCCTGCCGCCTTACATTGAGCTTATCGCCATATAGACTGGCCTGGAATCCGTTGTTTATCAGGAGTACATGGAGGGCGTTGATCGCCTCTTCATCCATGTCACTTACGTCTACCGACAACTGCTCCCCCCCATTGTCCCCCCCCTCTGCAAACATTGAAGATATGAAACCTTCCTGTGCCTCCCTGCTCATCTGCAGGAGTTCTTCAATCAGGGAGACATGGACAAGGGCCTGCGCCCCCCCACCATCTAACCCCCCCTCATGCTCCTGTATATCCTGGCGCCGTCCTCCCTTGTGCCCTGGGACCCGAAAGAGCCCGCACCGGAATAGATCCTGATCCTTTCGCCCCCCCTCCTCAGCTCACCAGCCGTTACCCAGCCCCCTATCGTCGCTGTAGACCCTGTGGTCCAGTGTCAGCCTAATATAGAGGCCCTCCTCGGTTATGAGCCTGTAGGTGTTCTTCACTCCGGTTGTGAATACCCTGGAGGCCTGCCTCTGCTGGCCCTTCCTGAACCTGCTGTCTATCGATACTTTGATCCTCCCGCCTTTCCTCGCCAGGTCTCTGGCCCTCATGATGCCGCTGGAGGTGAATATGAAAGTGTCACCAGCCACGCATGGGTTCGTTGCTTCTATGCTCCCCCCCAGGTTGGGGGGGACGGTGTTGTGCCTGTTTATCTCGTCTATGAAGATAAGCCCAGGGTCACCACTGGCCCATGCGCTCCTCACTATGGCGTCCCAGAGCGTCTGTGCCCTGAGGTGGCCAGTGGCCTGCCCGGTCCTGGGGTTTACCAGGTCTATGTATCCATCGTTACTGAGCGCCTCGAAGAACTTCTCATCAACCGCAACCGATATGTTGAAGTTCCTGAGCACCGTGTTTGCCGGGTCCTTGCTCGTGACGAACTCCATTATGTCGGGGTGGTCATACCTCAGCACCCCCCCCATGTTCGCCCCCCCACGCCTCTTGCCGCCCTGCTTTATCACGTCCGTTGTGACATCGAATACCTTCATGAAAGATACGGGGGGGCCAGAGGCCACCCCCCCATCGTCGAGCCCACCACGTCGTTCTTTGGCCTGAGCTGGAGAATGAAAAGCCTGTACCACCACCAGACTTGTGTATCCTTGCGGTGTTCTTTAAGGTCTCAAAGATCTCGTCTATGCTGTCACCCACAGGGAGTACAAAGCAGGCCGAGAGCTGGCCCAGCTCTGTTCCCGCATTCATCAGCGTGGGCGAGTTGGGGAGGAAGCGGAGCTCTGTCATCTCCCTGTAGAACTGCTCTATGTAAGTCCATGCCATGGAAGGCCTCTCCACGAACTCCCTGAAGGATTCCCAGTCACACTTCAGCCCCCCCTTCTCGCTGCAGACCTTCTCAAATATCCTCTTCAGTTCACTGATCTGTGTGGGAGAGAGCTGGTAAAACTTGCCCTCCCTGGTATTCCCCCCCCTCTCAGGAACTCGTATACAAGCTCCACCATGCCAACGTTCAGGGCCACGCGCCAGAACATCTGCCTGGGGGGTCTCAACAACGTTACCATTCCTGTCCTTCAGGAGGTACCTGGCCCTTAGGACTTCAACTGCATTGAGCGTGAGCTTCATGTCATCGTTCACGCCAAGGTTCCTCTTCGTCTCCCTTACGAGCCTCCTCTGCTCCCTGTAGAGTATATACGCCCTCGCGACCTGGGCGAACCTGACACCGTCACGCTCGTACTCCATTAGGACTTCTTCGACCCTGTCCTGGATCGTCTCAACATCTACCTTATCGGATTGCAGGAGGCCAAGCACACGCCTTGTGACCTCCTCTGCATCAGACATGCTCCCCCCCAGCCTAGACGACAGCATGGCCCGGTAGACCGCATTCTTTATTCTCTCCCTATCGAACGGGACTTCGCTTCCGTCCCTCTTCACAACCCATCTGGTTCTGGCATAGGAGAACATCACACCCTTTGTGCATAATACAGCAGCCTAACATATAAGGTTTGACAGTTATCCCGATACGAATTTCGCATTACAGGGCAGGCCTCACGGCCAGATCTGCCTTGACAGGTACTTCCGGAATATCTCCATCCCTGAATCAGGTTCTGCCGTGATGATTATCTCCAAGCTGTCGCGGAGCCTGTTGAGGTGTGCGCCTATGTTGTACTGCCTCAGGCCGTTCCTAACAACCTCCTCAAGGCCCACCTCGCTCCTCTCTACGTCCACATAGAGCCTGTTACCCCCCCTGATGTAAGGCCCCCCCCGGAGCCTCCTCCTGCCCTTCCACTTTGCGTAGAAGTCCATGGCATTCTTGCTGTCGACGGGTGGGCCCTCGTGCACCTTAATCCTGGGAAGTGTGCCCCCCCTCTCACACTCGACCAGGATCTGCACACGCTCATTCACGAGAACTTCCGAATCTATGGGCAGGAAGCCTTCCCTGGAGAGGAGGCCCATAAGGATGTTCCTTAGGCGCACGGCCTGAGGGTATATAACATCGTCTATCTCATCTGGCCTCGGCAGCGTGAAGAGTGCAAATGTGGAGTCCCTGCTCCCTCCGAAAATTTCACCCTCCGGTTGCACCATGCTGAAGAACTTCTCTGATGGGGGGGATGAGAGGAATATCTTCGAAAGCATCTTCATTTTCGAGAGGGACTCAAGGCTGATAGCTGCCCCCCCAGCGTTCCTACCCGGGTCCGTCGGGTCTATTATTACCGCCGGGGGGCATCGAATTGGGAGAGGAGTTCCCTGTCTTCAGGGATTGTGAGCGGCCCTGTGAGGGTGGAGAAGTACCTTATGGTCTCCATGAAGGTGCCGAAGTTCAGGACCAGCAGCTCACAGACATAGCCCGAGAAGCCAGAGACCTTGACCTCAGATCCGTAGACACCGGCAGTCTTCATGAACGCCTTCAGGAGCCTCACCTCGTCCCTCTGGACATCAGTGATATGGTCCTTCACGTACTCCGTGTGCAGCGGCGTCCTGTCAACCGAACTTATGATGCTTGTGCCGGGGGGTATCTGGTAGCAGGGCACTATGTCCACCTTCCTTCCAAGGTACCTGCCGGAAACGTACGGGTGCTCCGCGTACTTCTCCTGCCCTTCCGGGAGCACCTCATGGCCAACCCTCAGCCCCCCCATGCTCTCCATCTCCCACTCCCTGTACTCCCTGGAGAAGACTATGAAGATGTCTATGTCAGCATCCTTCAGGTGCGTCCCCCCCTTTGATACGGAGCCCACCAACCTGGGCTCCGCCTTTATGCCGTCCCTCTTCAGTATATCCGATATCCTGGACGTCAGTTCCCTAACGACCCTGTCTATGGTGGCCTGCTCTTCCCTGTCAGGCCTTATGGACGCGAGGACAAGATCAAGGTTCATGTTAACTGCCCGTGAGGTTAACAATGGCCTGTGCCGGTTCTCCGTCTGCGGCTTTCAGGGCCTCTATGGCCTTCTCCCTTGTGACATGTGCCTGCTCCATCACAAGCTTTATGTCATCTTCACTGAAAGGTGCCGCCTGCTCGGTCGCTTTTGAAGCAGCAGTATCCTTCTTTACCTCCTTGATGGTGCCCGATACCTGGAATGTCTTCTGCCCCCCCTGTGCCTCTATCATTATGACCTGTGCGTCCGAGATGACATAGTCCTTTTCCTTTCCCCCCCTGAAAATGACCTCCTTGACATCAGTCATTTCTGTGGACTTTATGCCCATCTGGGCCATCATCTCTTGATCTCCCTTGAGTTCATTCGGCCAGGTATCATAATGTAAGATTCGTGAGGTATGCATAAGACTTGTGAATCCTCAGGCCGACGTCCTGCTGGGGGCTGCCGCTGCTGACGATGAAGAATGCCAGGAGTATTGACACTATTGCAGGGAACAGGGCAACGGAAAAGAGTAACTTTGGTGAGTAGACCCACAGGGCAGCCCCCCCTATTATTGGCGCAATGAGGGCGATCGGTACAGCCATGACATCCCCCCCTGATGTCCAGTCCCTGAGGTAGTAGTCATTGATGCACCTACCAACAGGTACATCGAGGCCCAATGTCCAGGAACTGCCAGAGGGAGAGTGCGCAGAAAGAGGCCAGGAACGTCGTTGAATCCATCATTAGTGAGAGCAGGACAACGGGTATGGCAACTACAAGAGGGTAGACAGGCCTAAGCCTATCAGAAAACCTCGGAACGACTCTCCAGATGTAGTGCTCCGACAACATGAATGCTGCAGCAAACAGGGAAAAGAGGTACTCGAGTTCCCTCAGTGAAATTCCGCTCCTCGCGGATGAGGAGGGCAGGAAAAAGACAACTGAAAAGATGGAGAGGGCCATCAATACAGTGGTAACAGGCGCCAGAAGGGCCCTGAGGGACTGCTCGGTCTGGAAATAACTGAACCTCTTTATTTCATCCACCCTTACCAAACTCAGCCTCTGGTCCTTCTGCGGGCGGTAATTGACCTTCAGTGCAAATGGCATCATCACTATGGCCGATGAAATTGTTGCAATGGACAGCACACCGTAGAGGAGGGGGGGGAACGGTACCTGGAAAAATGAAAGTGGCACCATGATTACCAGGAAACCTGAAAGCATGGAGAGCCTGGAGATTGCATTTCTGGCTTTGCCTGCAGATGCCGTGGATGAGAAGAACCTCGCAATTGAAGGCTGTGAGATGCCAACGAGCAACTCAGTTACACAGAGGGAGATGGCCGATGAGGCCACGCCAGGCCTCAGGTAAACCAGGCTCAGCACGATGCCCTGGAGGAAGAGCGTGAATACAACCAGGTGCGCCATGGGGGGGATCCTCCAGTACAAAAACCGTGAGATGAGCCGGCCTATGAGGTTGGTAAGTACCAGGGCAGCACCGATGAACCCGAACGTGTAAAGGTCTATCCGGAAGTAGGTGAACATGTAAGGCAGGGAAAGCCAAAGGAGGGAGAAAGAAGACAGGGCCAGGCCTCTCATGATCGGGACGATTATGTACGAATGGCGTTCGCTCCAGCCTGGCGCACCGGTTTCCATGTGATATGGCCATCTCCCTGCACTTATAAGTATATTTCCACAGGTTGCAGTGGTTGTGAATGCATTTCACACATCCAGGCAAGCAAGGAAGGCATATCTTACACAGGTGTGGCTATCTTGAAGTTCCCAGGCAAGGAAGGGAGCAGTTTGTGGACTACCAAAATGCTTATATCTCGGTAAGTTATCACACTCTTACGCTCTCACAAATGCACTCTCTGAAATGTTATGTTCAGAGGGGAAGGGTTTGAGGTTCAAAAGACCTGTGACACCACCAATGGGCCAGCGAGATGGATTGTGCGTCTGCTAAGCTGCTTGGGGGGGGATGGCTTGGCTTGGGGGGGGCCGAAGAAGGACGTGCCAAGCTGCGATAAGCCCCCCCGAGGAGGCGCAGGGAGCCTTAGATCCGGGGGGGATCTCCGAATGGGACTTCCTGCCATTTTGGCACTCCGTAAGGAGGGGGGGAACCCGGGGGGGAATTGAAACATCTTAGTACCCGGAGGAAAAGAAATCAATAGAGATGCCGTTAGTAAGGGCGACCGAAAGCGGCACAAGGCAAACCGAATACCATCCTGAAAAGGGTGGTAGATGTGGAGTTTGGACAGTCTCCAATGCCTCCCTGCTGAACCTGAACCACCTGGAAAGGTGGGCCATAGAAGGTGATAGCCTGTAGGGGGGGTAAGGCAGGAAGCTACGAGGGACTGTATCCAGAGTACCGTGCGTCGTAATTCGCGCGGGAATACGGGTGGCACTAACATCCAACCTTAAATACCTCCCAAGTCCGATAGCGAACAAGTACCGTGAGGGAAAGCTGAAAAGTAACCCGAAAGGGTGGTGAAAAGAGCCTGAAACCAAGCAGCGATAAACTTACAGGGCACTTAAGGGATGAGACCGCCAATAACGGTTGACCGGTGTTCTGTTGTCCGTGTTGAAGAACGGGCCAGGGAGTTCTGACGAGTGGCGAGGTTAATCCCTTAGGGAGTAGCCGCAGCGAAAGCGATTACCCGCACAGCAATGGAGGGGGGGTAGCGTAGCAAATGCGTTTAGTCACTCGTGGGAGACCCGAAGCCGGTCGATCTACGCCTGAGCAGGTTGAAGCCTAGCGAAAGCTAGGTGGAGGACCGAACCAGTTCTGATGTGCAAATCGTTTGGATGACTTGGGTGTAGGGGGGGTTAAAGGCCAATCTAGGCCGGCAATAGCGGGTTCCCCCCCCGATACTACCCGCAGGTAGACCTCAGCTGAGATGCTCGGTGAGGTAGAGCGACCGACTGGTTGGTCAGCGGTCGAAAGGCCGCGCCGACCTATCAAACTCCGAACTTGCCGAGATCGTAGAAGCTGGGTGCTAGGGTATAGGGATAAGCTCTGTACCCGTGAAGGGAACAACCTAGACTAGGGTTAAGGCCCCCCCTAAATACTGGCTAAGTGCGATCTAAAGGGGGGGTTCATGGCCAAAGACAGTGGGGGAGGTTGGCTTAGAAGCAGCCATCCTTTAAAGAGTGCGTAACAGCTCACTCACCGAGGCTATGTGCCCCGAAGATGGAAGGGGCTAAAGCCAGTTGCCGAGACCCTAGGGCACCGAAAGGTGATCCGGTAGGGGGGGCGTGCCGCATGGGCGGAAGCCTCTCCGAGAGGAGGGGTGGACCGTGTGGTATCGCGGATCCTGGTGAAAGTAGCAGAAAAGAACCGTGAGAATCGGTTCCGCCGAAAGGGCTAAGGGTTCCTTGGCAATGTTCGTCAGCCGAGGGTTAGTCGGTCCTAAGACTGCCCCCTAACAGGAGGTAGTCGAAAGGGAAGCTGGTTAATATTCCAGCACCTCTGGTGTTCTGCCGGTGTCACTTGTTTCGGGATATTGGGGGGGTGCGCTTGCCTACGCATTTGCCTGTATAAGCCGGTGGAGAGTCGTAATGACGAGAAGCCGGCGAAAGCAGGTGAGGCCCCCCCGTAAGGGGGGGCTCCCTGAAATTCCTGGAGCCTGTGAAAGGTGGCATCGGGTCAAGCCAGAGACCGTACCAAGAACCGACACAGGTGCCCCCCCTGGATGAGAAGTCCAAGGCGTTTGGGTCTAATGGACGCGAGGGAACTCGGCCAAATAGCTCCGTATCTTCGGTAGAAGGAGTGCCTATCCCGGGAGGGATAGGTCGCAGTGGCAAGGGGGGGACTCCGACTGTTTACCAAAAACACAGGTCGCTGCTAGTTCGAAAGGATGTGTATAGCGGCCGAAACCTGCCCAGTGTCGGTACCTGAAAGCCCCCGTCCAAGGGGGGGAAGAAGGGCCGATAAACGGCGGGGGGGGTAACTATGACCCTCTTAAGGTAGCGTAATACCTAGCCGCTTAATTGGCGGCTTGCATGAAGGTTCAACGTGGGTCCCACTGTCCCCGCGTTCAGCCCCGTGAAATCGATGCACTGGTGCACAATCCAGTCTCTCCCACGTGAAAGCGAAGTCCCCGTGGAGCTTTACTGCAGCCTGTAGCTGTGATACGGTTCCCGATGCGTAGCGTAGGAAGGAGCCGTCGAAGCCTGGGTTTTGGCCCAGGTGGAGGCGCCAATGAAACACTTCCTTCGGGAATTGCGTCACTAACCTCTAAAAGAGGGACAACTATTGGTGGGCAGTTTGGGTGGGG
>NZ_BBCP01000010.1 GCF_001316105.1 Thermogymnomonas acidicola JCM 13583
AGGTGAGAGGTACATTTTTGCTGGGTGTAAGAGGGATACTTATAATAATTTTTATACATGTGCATTCCTGGCATCACCTGAGAACAGCAACCATGCCGCCTATGAGAATCAGGGCGAACGAGAGTATGTAGAGCCCAGGGAAGATGTCAAGGCCCAGTACTGAGAGCGTTATCATTATGGCTCCAGCGTGCGTCCTCATGGTGTTGGCCAGTGCTGATGCGAATATACCGATCACGGGGAAGACAGCCATGTGTATGGCCCCCCCACAAGGCCGGGAAACGGCTGCACCCTTATGACCGGGTCAACAGGCGGATAGAGGAATGTGGCAAGCAGTATGGCGACGAAGACCAGCGATCCGGAGAGGCCGAAGCTCTGCTCGTACTTCACCGACATGCATAAACGACCTTTTATATAGAGGTTCACATCGGCCACAGGCCAATTCAGTACAGAAGGTTCCCAGTGGTGGACGGAAAGCACAGGGCAAGACCACTGCCAGGCCTGCAGTCCCCCCCGCCGTGCCAGGCATGGTTGGCAGGTGGAAGAGTTCAATACTGCCTGGCGATCGGGTTCTGTTGATCTACTACATCCTTGGACTGGCTGCAGCGATCGCGGCACTCCACATGGTTGCCCCGGACCACTGGGTACCGCTCTCGGCCCTGAGCGTGAGGTCAGGATACACGCAGAGAAAGACTCTTTCGCTTTCACTCCTGATCGGCATCACACACGGGCTGGCCACCTCCGCCCTCTCCGCCTCCGTTGCATTCCTGGGCCTCGTGTTCCTGAGCGGTGCCCTGGTGAGGTACATATCCTTTGTGCTCCTGATCGCTGTGTCCGTTTACATCGTAGCCAACGCCATCAGGGAACAGTCCGCGGGCACGGAGGTGCAGCAGGTATCCTTGGCAGCCAGCGTGATCCCAGACCCTGCCCTTGTCCCCCCCATACTGCTCCTTGCATCTCCATCCGGCCTCTATACGCTGTCGGTGGCCATTGTGGTCTTCCTGGCAGTGACAGTGGCCACCGTGGTCTGCATGGTCTATGTGTCCATGCTCGGCTACCTGAGGGGCCTATCGGGACTGAGGCCCGCCACCGTGGACTACATCGTTGCCGCTGTGCTGGCTGGCACCGCCCTCTACGTACTACTCTCCTAAATTACAATAGCCACCAGGACATGCCAGGCCATGCGCATAGCCTCTTTCCCTTTCCACTTGCCGGAGTGGGTATCTGGCCCACAGAGGGCATCGCTGATGCGTTTCATCTCCTCCTCTGCCCCCATCCTCCGTGATCCTTGTCTACGACGGGAGCAAGTTAAAGGGCAGCGCGGAGAGGGATGCCCACATGGAGGTGGTGGAGAGCATAGTCGATGCATGGGTGACCATGGTGCATGATGCCAACCATGGCTGTTACTCCTCCATGATGGCCGGAGCCGACACCATGGAGGAGAGGGTGAAGAGGAACATGCTCCTGATGGTCTCTGACACAGTGGAGTCATACCTGCGATCTTACTGGAAGGACCTCAGGAGCCTGAACTCTGAGGTCACGGATTCAATGTACAGGGCCAAGCACCGCCTCTTCTCCAGTGTGGTCTGGGACCTTGAGAGGTCGTGCTGGGAACACGTGAACGAGGTTGCGCTGGATAGGGTGCGCTCCTTCGGCTACACGGAGAGGACGCTCATGGTGGTTGACCCGGAGCTCTCCTACTGGTTCCAGGACCACATGCCCGAGGTCAGGAGGGCAGAGCTGCAAAGCCTGTAAACTACCCCGCCATTACGGACGGGGGGCATCTCCACCTCACGGTGAAGATTTCCTGCTTCTTCCAGGAAACTTACTATACACTCCCTCGGAAAAGGGAATGTACAGCAGAGGTCTCCTGTCCACAGGCTCTAAGGGCAGTGCCGGCCCTTCACGTGGAACGTTTAGGGGGGGAGCGCTGTGATAACGCTCTAAAGTCCGACCGCACTCAGTACAGGCGAACACACGGTCTTTCAGGGACAGTTCATTCTTGACGTATCCACACCTGGCATACTTCTTAGGTATACGCTGGATTCACCTTCACTACCCTCCCACCAGCCCTTTCAGCCTTTTAGGAGAGGTATCTCGTGAATTCAGATAAATTGGAGTGGAGGATATGCTCTCAGTGTCTAACTCCCGCTGCTCACTACCATCCCCCCCTCCCACACCGAAGGGGGCTTCCGCCCCCCCATTAAACCCCCCCATAAAGTTAAAGAAGGAAGCATGATGCCCAGCACGTTCGGTACAGAGTGATCGGGATGACCGTGTTTCAGGGAAGGGCTTCAAAGAAGTTCACAGGCGGGAAGTACAAGAAGTTAAGGAACAAGAGGAGGTTTGAGCTCGGCAGGGAGCCAACTCTCACGAGGCTTGGGCCGGAGAGCAGGAAGACCATCAGGGTCAGGGGGGGCGGCAACACGAAGACCTTCATAATGAGGGCAGAGTTTGCAAACGTCTATAGCCCAAAGGACAGGACAACGAAGAAGGTCAGGATCCTAACGGTGAAGGCCAACCCGGCCAACCCGCACTTCGTGCAGAGGAACATAATGAACAAGGGCACCATAATACAGACAGAACTCGGTGATGCTAGGATAACTTCAAGGCCCGGGCAGGAAGGCGTGATCAACGCCGTCCTGGTGCAGTGAAGCCATGGTGCAGGTAACCCTTTACTCCCAGTACTTCAGGGAGAGCAATACGAGGCGTCTCGGCAGGAAGATCTCCAGGAAGGCTGCCCGGAATTACTCCGATGCAAGGCTCGAGGAGATTCTGAGGTCCCTGAGGCTGAAGTTCGAGGTCAGGGATGCCAGGTACCCAAGGATACCATGGGAGCCCTGCAAGATGTACATAGTGGACAGCAACGTGAAGAAATCAACACTCATCAAGATGATAGAGAGGAAGTTGTCCTAGGGCACTTTCCTGCGCCTCTTGTAAGAATAGTACTGGAGCGGGTGCCTGAGCCACTCCCTAGCACAGACGGCATCGTCGCCTGCGTAGCACAGGTGGTTGGACTTCAGGACAGCGCACTTTGGTGGTGAATAGACTTTGCCTGATATCTCCCCCCTGTGACGTGGAGCACCTGGTACCTTGTCATCCTCTCGTTGTAGTCGGGGGCGGTCCTGAACAGGCTCATTATGTCCTCCCTGTCCATGCCAACGTTGAAGAGAAAACTCACCAGGGTAAACCTGGCCATGTGCGGGAGGTTCACCCCATCCCTCATCTGGTTCAGGTAGGTCGATATGCACGGTGGAAAGCTGTTGAAGTCAAGGCCCCCTGGCACATCGGCCCACTTCCTGGAAAGGTCCCTGAAGAGGTTTCCCAGCGATTCCACCATATCTGCATATCCAGATAGGGCCTCCCTGGCCTCCGAAACTTCGATGGAATTGTAGAGGTCAAGGAACAGGGCCACGAACCTCTCCCTCACAAGCGTTGCGAACACGTCCTCGCTCACCCTCACCGTACCGGAGTCCACGTCCTGGTATACGAGCCTGTATGTGGGCCCGCTTACCCTCTTCACGGTGGCCACGAAGTCGAACACAGGCACAAGGAACCTGTGGCTCCTGTAGTCGAAGGATGCCCTCATGCCCATGGAAGAGGCATATGAGACAGCATCCTCCGGGTCAGACTGCTTCACCGCAGATTCCACATGGTCCCGGGCAGTGTTGAGAGCCCTGGTGGTGAATCCCTGCTCATCTATGGCACGCAGTATCCAGAGGGAGAGGTAAAAGGTGTCGCTGTCCCTCGGGTCGGGCTTCTCTGACCGCGCCACGGACTCGAGGAAGTCAACGGCCCTCCTCCTGGCCTCAGTGCCCTCCTTGCTCCCCAGCAGCGTGCCGATCCTTGCCCTGAACTCCAGGAAGCCTTCCCTGGTTGGCAGGTTCATGAAACCTCGATCAGGTCTCTCGGTGCCGTGGTGATCCTCTCGTTGCCGTCCTTCCTGACCACCACGTCATCCTCTATCCTGACACCGCCGAACTTCGGGACGTATATCCCGGGCTCCACTGTAACGACCATTCCGTTCTTGAGCGGGAAGTCCAGGGTTGGCGTCAGCGCAGGGTGGTCGTGCACGTCCAGCCCGACGCCGTGCCCCCAGGGAGTGTATGAACCTGCCTTGTACTTTGTGCTGTCTATGACATTCCTGGCAGCAAGGTCAGCGTCCTTCCCGTTTGCGTTCTCCCTTATCACCTTGAATGCAGCCTCCTGGGCCTCGTAGACAACCTGGTGCATGTACTTCTGCTCCTCACTCGCATGGCCGAATACCACGGTGCGGGTTATGTCAGAACAGTACCGCCTGTAAAGGGCCCCCCCGAAGTCCATCAGCACGAAGTCGCCCCCCCTCCTGAGCTTCCTGTCACCGGGTGCGTAGTGCGGTATGGACGCATTGGGGGGGCCGAAGGCTATGATCGACCTGAACGAGGGCCCATCTGCGCCGGCCTTCATCATCTCGTAGTTGAGCTCTGCGGCCAGTTCCAGCTCCGTCATGCCCTCACGGAGCCTGTCCAGCACCCTCTCGAAGGCCTCACTGCCTATCCTCGCCGCCTCCCTGAGTTTCGATATCTCCTCCTCTGTCTTCAGCCTCCTGGCCTCTGCTATCGAACTTGTCACGTCTATGAACTCCTTGTCAGGTATCATCTTCAATATCTCCTTGTACTTGGAGAGCGTCAGGGCGGAGTAGTTGAGGCCTATCGTGTCAACACCCTCCACCTCCTTCCTTATGATGTCCCTGAACTCCTCCTGGTTCCTGAACACCAGCACCTCAAGCCCCCCCGTTGCCCTTGCTGACTGTTCCTCCAGCTGCGATGTCACGATCTTCACGCTTTCCGGCGTGACCACGAGCAGAGTGCTCGAAGAGCCCTGAATCTGCCCCCCCGGTCAGGTAAAAGAAGGTCTTGTCGACGGAATTCTCGTCACCGTTGAATATCAGGATCGTGTCTGTCTCCCTGGCGTACTCGAATATCCTCTTCGGGTCCATGGTGGGAAGAGTGGTAATGTAGATATAACAGTTAGCAGGGAGAGATATATCCAGCAAAGTGATGTGGTTATGTGCTCATAACGAGGTGTTCCACAGCATCCAGGGCGAGGGACTTTACATGGGCATACCCATGCTGTTTGTGCGAACGAACAGGTGCAACCTGAGATGCACATGGTGCGATTCGAAGTATACTTTCACAGGTGGCAGGGAGGTACCACTGGAAGAACTGCTCGGGGGGGAGGTGGAGAGGAGCAGGGAGCAGTGGGTCTGCTTCACTGGTGGGGGGGAGCCCCTCCTCCAGAGGGAAGCGCTGGAGTTCACGAAGAGGGTCGTGTCCATGGGCAAAAAGGTACTCCTGGAGACGAGCGGCTCACTGCCCATAAAGGAGTTCACCTTCTCACCCATGGTTTCCATAGACATGGACATCAAGACACCGTCTTCCGGGGGGGAGGAGAAGCACTTCCTGAAGGAGAACCTGGACTATATAAGGGATAACGACTACGTGAAGTTCGTCATAGCCAGCAGGGGGGGTGACTACGATTACTCCGTAGGCTTCATCAGGTCTATGCAGCGCAGTGTGAACGTGGTCTTCCAGCCTGCTTGGGGCACTGACATGCGCTGGCTGGCAGAAGCCGTGGTCAGGGACGCGCTGCCTGTGAGGCTCCTGCCGCAGTTCCACAAGTTCATATGGGGCGAGGCCAGGGGGGGCGTGTGAGGTGGTGGATCTTGCAGGAAACGGTTTATTCTGGCATATTCTACTACTTAGGCGAGTTCAGGGAGCTTGAGGTACTCGTGAGGGACGGTAGGATCGAGAGGGTTGGGATGGACATAAGGGGCTTTCCGGTGAAGCGCCTCCCCCCCGGTGCTGTCCTGCCCGCTGGAACGGACATACACGTCCACTTCAGGGACCCGGGGGAGACGGAAAAGGAGGACTTCGAGACAGGGTCGCTCTCTGCCATATACGGCGGCACAACCACGGTGTTCGACATGCCGAACAATGCAGTGCCGGTGGACAACTACGAGGTCTTCAGGGAGAAGCTGGCTAGGGTGAGGGGGGGGAGGTCATATGCGGACTTCGGACTCTACACCATGTTCACGGGCTCGAACGAGGAGGTCATATCCAGGGAGACGAGTGGGATCAAGGTTTTTATGGGCGGATCCACGAACTCGGTGGTTGTCCCGGAAATCGACGAGAGGAAGGCCAGGCCCTGGACTCATTCAACGTGCCTGTGGCCTTCCATGCGGAGGACCAGGGGGGGTGCCTGGCGGCACACCAGGTGGAGGCAAGGGACACGAGGGAATACAACAGGTCCAGGCCACTGGAGTGTGAGGTGGCGGCTGGGAAGGCAGTAGATTCGCTGAAGATAAGGAAGAGGGTCGTGGCCCACATGACATACCCTTACCTGAGCGCCGAGAGCAGTGTGGTGAGGGAGGTGACACCGCACCACCTCCTCCTCCATGACAGCATGGGCCTGGGGGGGCCGCTGGGCAAGGTGAACCCGCCACTGAGGGACAAGCCCACAGTTGAGGCCAATCTGGAGGCATACCTGAGGGGGGGCTACTACACCGTCCTGTCATCGGACCACGCGCCCCCCCACACGCAGGAGGACAAGGAGGAGTTCGAGTACGCCAGGGCGGGGATCGTGGGGGGGGTTGAGACGAGGATACCCCCTCATGCTGGCGCTGGTGAAGAAGAAGGTGCTTGACATGAAGGTCCTCATAGAGACCGCCTGTTCGAACCCTGCGAGGTAATGGGCATAAGAAAGGGCAGGATAGATGTGGGTTACTACGCAGACTTCATGTGTGTCGACCTGAACTCCATGAGGAGGGTGAACGAGGAGAGGCTGCACTCCAAAAACCCGTGGACTCCGTTCAACGGCTTCGATGCCGTGTTCCCGGAAACGGTGATAATGAGGGGCCAAACCGTCCTGGATAGGTACGAGGCCATTGAGGAGCCCCCCCTGGGTGAATTCGTTCGAGATCTGAAATAGCCCCCGATCATGATTTAATGCACCAGGCGATCCAGGGCCGTGATAAGGCTCATCCTCTCCGATGTCGATGGCACGATTACACACAGGGACAGGAGGATAGACGTTGCGGCCATAGAGGCAATCAGGAAGGCCATTGGCAGGGGCATCCTGGTGAGCCTTGTGAGCGGGAACGTCATACCCGTGATGTACGGGCTGGAGGTCTTCATAGGCCTCAACGCGCCGGCATTCGCGGAGAACGGTGGCTGCTACATCATGAAGGAGCACGTGGAGGCCTTCTTCTCAAAGGAGAAGCCGGAGGAGTTTTTGAGGCACATAGAGAGGATCACGTCGGCATACGGCATATTCTCTAATGCCTGGAGGCTCACCTCCATGGGCTTCGGGATGAGGGAGGACGATGAGGAGAGGGTCAGGGAGGAGGCGAAGAAGTTCGGGGGTGACCGTGACGAACAGCGGCTACTCATGGCACATACTGAACCCCCCCGGGCAGGACAAGGCGTTCGCTTTCAGGAAGCTCATGGAGATGTACTCCCTGGAGAAAGACGAGATACTGGTCATTGGCGATTCAGAGAACGACATGCCCATGTTCAGGGAGGCCGTGCACAGTGCCTGCGTGGGCACAAACGAGGTCCTCATGTCCATGGCTGAGACCGTGACATCAGGAAAGAACTCCTCAGGCTTCGTTGAGGCGCTCGGGAAGTACGGTATTGTATGAGGTCAACGTTCGGGAAGAGGGAGCTCAGGGCCATCGCCAGGGAACGCATTTGGCACATGTTCGACCTCGCCTCAGTGGAGGATGACCCAGCACTGGCCGCAAGATACATAGTGATCATGGAGAGGCTGGCCCTCAGGATGGATCTCACGCTACCCAAGGAGATCAAGAGGTCATACTGCAAGGTATGCAAGTGGCCATACAGATTCGGCACCGTGCTGAGGATAAGGAGGCGCCTGCTGATCGTGCACTGCGGTCACTGCGGTGATATAAGGAGGATCCCGCTGGAAAAGGTCAGTCGTTGAGCGTCTCGATCTGGAACATAACCTTGAATCCTTCCAGTGTGGCCTGTATCTTGTCCGCGAACCAGATCGAATCCTCTGCTGTTGCGTTCTCGCCCCCCCACTCGTATACCATGTCCTGCTCCCCCCCTATGACGGGCTTGAAGCCAAGGGAACGAAGCCTGTTGATCACTTCACTGGGTTTCGCACCCTCGCTTGAGAACGTAACTTTCAGGTAAGTCTTCATTGGATTCAGACCCCTCATAATAGAAACATATTTAGGTTTTTCCACGGCGGAGACCGTGTGCCAGCCACTCTTGGTACTGCCCGGGACGGCCTGGCATGTCCTCTGACTTCACCCTCCCATGCCAATCAGGATAGGTCGGCCCGCCAATGTGGCAGTCCTCTGGCACTTCCCGGGCCATAACCCGCCGTGCTCACTTGCCGCCTATCCTCTCCCTCAGCCTCGCGATGTTGCTGGGCCACCAGTTGTACTTTTTAAGGAACAGCATCACTGACGGCACAAAGAAGGGCCAGCTGACGAACGTGTCTATGAGGACACCGAGTGCCAGGCCTATGCCTATCTCCTGTATGATGCCTATGTCACTGAAGTAGAGGGACCCGAAGGTTGCGAACAGCAGGCTGCCCAGGGTTGCGATCACGCCCCCCCGTTCTCCGTGACGCCGCGCGCAATGGCCTCCTCGTCCCCTGATCCCTTAATGACGCTCTCCCTCACCCTGGTTACCATGAAGATGTCGTAGTCCAGGCCAACGGCCAGCAGGGTCACGAAGGTGAACATGGGCACGAAAATCAGGACCGGCATCCCAAGTGGGGGAGTAGTGCACTATACCGAACGTTATCGCCAGGGATATGACAACTGATGCGAGGACCATCGCTATGAGCCTGATGGGCGTGAAGAGAGAACTGAGCTGGACTAAAAGTATAACGAATATGGCAGCCGCAGGATAGGTATGATCTTCAGGAAGGCGGAAAGTGTAGCGGAGTAGGCCGCGTTAAGCCCCCCCTCAGTGAGGCCGCCCACATATGCAGGGTACCTGGAGCCCTGGGTGAAGTCCTTGACTATGTCCTTCACCGTGTTAGAGGAGTACTGGTCCCAGGCGACCTGCGACAGCTGGAAGGTCACCATGGCGTAGTCAGGGTTGCTGCCTATGTCACTGCTTATGGTGCTGTTGTATATTGATGAAAAGCGCCCATGCGTGACGTTCTGCACATTCACGTAGTAACCGAAGGGGTAGCTTGGGCCGAAGACCTCCGAGACACCCTTTACGGAACTGAGGTTCTCCTCCAGCCCGGTTATGTAGGCCATCTCGGTCATGTTGTATTTTCCCTCAGCTAAGAGGGGTGACGGGAACTTCACGATAACGTAACCCCCCCTGTCGAAGAAGTCCCCGTGGAAGGTGTCGTTCACGACCTGCAGTGCCTCCACTCCCGAGCTCTGGGGGGGTATCAGCCTGAACACGTCCATGTTCGTGGGCGTGATGAGGTATACGTAGAGGGCTATGACAGAGACAACGATGAACACAACGGCTATCTTCCCCCCCTTGTTCCTCAGCACTGCGCGCGATATCCTCCACATAGTCCTCTCCATGGGTATCGACTGAAGCTGCGCCGGGTGCCTCGGCCAGAAGACCCTGGGCCCCCCCGCCCTTTTCAAGAGCGCTGGGAAGAACGTGGTCGCGATCAGTATGGCCACGGCCACGCCAATTGCGTTCACGAGGCCCGAATCGCTGAACAGCGGGACGTCTGCGAGCCAGAGAATTATGTACGAGATCGCAACGGTGAGGCCGGAGGTGAGCACAGCGTTGCCTGCCCACTGGCCCGCATCCACAATCGCTTCCGGGTTACCTGACTTCACCTCCCTCCTGTACCTGGCCATTATGTAGACGATGTAGTCGCTGGTGAGGCCCAGGAGGAGTATGTAGAGGAGCGTGGGCGTTATGAAGGAGACTGTGGAGTGTAGTATCCTCCTGTATATCAGGCCATCAACTGCAGAAGATATGACCGCGGACATGCCGAACATGGACAGCGGCAGGAATGCTGCCACAGGTGACCTGAAGAAAATGCCCACTATAACTACCGAGATTGCAATGCCTATTATCAGGGCCCTCAGGAGGCCGTCTATGGCCTCGCTCTCGATCTCCTGGTCCAGGGCCGAGGCTCCTGCAACGTAGTACCTGCTGTCTGGCTCAACCGACTTAAAGTTGTCGCTTATGGCCTGTATGGTGTTTACCTGCTCCGGTGTGAGGTTGAACTGTGTGCTTATGAGTATTATGGTTGTGGAGTTGTCGTAACCAACAAACTGGTGCAGGAAGGCGGGTGTCAGCACGATCGGGTATGTGAGGTAACTGCCGGACAGGATGGTGTATGAGGCCAGTTTCGATGGGCTCGTCCCGTTCAGTGCTGTGAGGTAGCCAGTAAGGGTCTGGGTGTTTAGCTGGACCTCAGGGTTTCCAGAAAAGGAGTCAATGAGGCCTTGTTCGACATCGGATACAGTCCAGCCCTCGATCACAGGCCCTGTCATGGACTTTCCCGAGGCCCAGGACTGCTCTGCAATGTACGAGGGGGGGGTGAGGTTAAGTGCACTCAGCAGTTCTTCAGCCCTGCTGTTGTTTCCCAGCGAGCTGGATGTGTAGTTGACCGCGAAGGCCCGGGAGAATGAGAGGAGCGTGGAGTTGAACTGCTGCATATTCTCCACATACTGTTCCAGGGTGACATTGCCGGCCAGCCCTGCGGTTATGTTTGCCAGAAGTGGTTCTGTTGTGTTCAGTGCACGGTAGAACCCACCGTTTGGCTTTCCGTCAATACCACTCACTATTCCGGACCCTGTCTGCACCAGCACGCTGTACGGGGCGTTTTCCTTCACCGTGCTGTTCCAGGCGTAGCTGAAGAGATCAAGGTAAGAGGTGGCGAGGCTGGAGAACTGGGCCGGCATATCTCCCGCTGCTGACAGTGCGGCATGGTATGCCACGGAGTCCTCCACCGTCACGTTGCCGTACGCCTCGCTCGCGTTGAACGCCCTGATGAAGACCGCGGGCAGACCGTACTCAACCTCGGCAAGGCCGACTGTGGTCTGGTTCAGCTCGCTCTCCTCCGCGTTGAGGGTCGAGAGCAGGCTGTAGGTGCCGTTCAGCAGTGCCTTTGACGAGTTGCTGAAGGACTGCAGGGTCTCGTTCTCCACAGTGAGGAAGCTGGTTATGTTCACGCCGCTCCCAAGGGAATCGAGGTACGATGCAACGGCGCCCTGCAGCGATGCCAGGAGGTCTATGCCCCCCCTGACGCTATCTATGGGCGTCCCGTTAGTCACTATCACGAGTGTGGAGTTGGACGACGCGTTCCCGCCCCCACCGAAGTACGTGTTAAAGAGGTTCTGGGCGGTGTTAGCCATCGAGTTCGCCGGCACAATGTCAGACGCTATGTTGTACGAGGTGTCGTTGAAGAGTATGCCTGCAAAGGGGGGGAGTGAGAGGACAAGGATAACGAGCCAGATTATGATGACCTTGCCGCTGTGCCTCGTGACTGTTAGGGCCAGCCTCCTGAAAGCCCTTTCGAACATCGATATCGGGTGGTAGATAACAATCCGTTAGATAAACGTTGAAGAACAGCTCCGACGGTAAATGAACCGCCAGGGTTCCACGTAGTGCCACCGATCCACCCGTGCAAGTTACCTGGTCTCCAGGATCCTCTCCTCTCCCGTGATCCTCTTGCGCCCCCCGCGAATCCCTCGTCAACGTAGTGCCAGTACTTTATGTCTTCCTCGTTCTCCAGCCAGCACAGGTAAGCCGGCATGTCGTTTATCACCGCAGGGAAGTCCACCAGGCCTGCCTCTATGTCCCTGACTATGATGCCCTTTCTCCCTATCTCCTCCAGGATGGCCTCACCACGCGCGTACAGGACATCGTTCTGCTCCTTCGGTACCCACACCTCACGGCTGCCGAGCTCCCTGTATATGAGGCGCAGTTCGTCCAACCTCTCCCGCAGCCACGGTATCTCGTCCCTGGCAGTGGTGAGGTCGAAGTACTGCATGCATACCGATCGAATATACGGAAATATTTATTTCGCACCGCTACCCGATAACATCGCCTGGCTGTGCTCCCTCGTCCACTGAGAGCAGTTTCACTCCGTCCGGTGTCAGGGCGCCGAGGACGAGAACCTCTGACATGAAGTCCGCCACCTGCTTTGGGGGGAAGTTCACGACCGCAATGACCTTCCTTCCCACGAGTTCCTCAGGCCTGTAGTTGGTTATCTGCGCCGATGACTGCCTGTACCCTATGTCGGGTCCGAAGTAGATCTTCAGCCTGTAGGCCGGTTTCCTGGCCTTTGGGAAGTCCCTGACTTCCTCTATGACCCCCCCCACCCTTATGTCCAGGCTCTGGAACACTGAGAAACCGACCTTGTCCTTCTTAACGGACATCGGCCCGGTATAGGTGTTGCGGTGTATATCTTATTTGCACTGTGAGGACATGGGAGCACTGTCCATCTCCTATATGGACGTGGCCATGGCGATGAACGCTGTTGATACGACAAGTGCAGAGGAAGCCAGGTATGCAGCCTGGACACGCCTTGGCATGGTCAAGGGCCCCCCCATGACCTCAGGGTCCCTTCCTATGACCCACATTACCGAAAGGGGCGCTATGAGTGCTAGAACGAAGAACACGAGAAGGTATAGGACGATCTCAATCATTAACGATGCACTTACGAGTATCGAGGCAAACACTGCGGGAAGGCTTTCAGTGACGTACAGGAGCCAGTAGTTCTTCTGTTTCATGTCCAGGGCCTCAGCAACTCCCCCCCAGGCACTTCCAAGCGATATCACGATCAGGGCGATGAAACCCGCAGCCACCAGCCCGGCACTGAAGACAGCTGGTGCGTAGTCGCCGGCCAGGACTCTGAGCGTTCTTGATAGCTCTGCAGGTGTGGCGAAGAATGATGCGCTGGAAGCACTGCCAATGCCTGCAAAGGCCATCACCACCACGATCATCATGCCCTCAGTCACCATGGCCCCCCACCAGGGTCTCCGATCTAATCGACCTGATGGCTGCTCTCCCTTCAACCGCGATGTTGCTTGACCTCATCCCCATGACCTTCGTTCCTGTGGCGGAAGCCTGGAAGAACACCATGAAAGGCATGACAACAGCCCCCCCAACATCCGCTGCCAGTACAAGGAAATAATTCCTGCTATCACCGAGCAGGAACATGTTCGCTTCGGGGGGGTCTGTGTGTGGCAGTGGCCCCCCTGATGACCAGTGCAGCGACCAGGAAGGCGATGAGCAGAAGAGACATTGCGATGAGGGGGGGTTTCTCCGCCTGTCTGTACTTGCCCGAGGACACTATGGCTATATGGAGCACGTAGATCAGCGGCACCGTATACAGTATCGGGATTCCAGCAACCTCCAGGCCTATGCCTATGCCCAGGTATTCGATCGCGTAGGTTACCATGTCCGTGATCGCCATGGGAAGTGCCACTGCGGTTGCCGCTCTCCTGCCGTACCTCTCCCTGACCACTGTCCCAAGGCCTTTGCCGGTCGCTATACCGATCCTACCTGCCTGCTCCTGGATGATGAACAGCGGGATTACGAGAAGTGCCATGAGCCAAACGAGACCGTAACCGAAGGCTGCCCCCCCTGTCGATGCAGCCCCCCCTATGTACGAGGAGGCATCCATGTCTGCGATCATTGCAAGCCATGCCGGCCCAAAAAGGAGCAGCCATGTTCTGTAGGATCCCTTCATACTGAGCACCCGATACCGTCGTCCATGATGTAAGGCACTCCTGACATAATTAACACTGTTAAAAAATAGCTGATCCCCCCCTGCATAACTCCTGCTTCTATATTTTCCAATGGCACAATAGGGGGGGGTCACGGTGCTATTTAATCAAAATGGAATATAGCGGGCCTGCCGGGATTCGAACCCGGGTGTTCGGCTCCGAAGGCCGACAGGCTCTCCTGACTATCTCACAGGCCCGGACAATTATGGATTGACGGGTTAAGCAATTTGCGGTACAGTCAGATCCAGAACCCACCAAACCCGGGCCCGAAACCGCCGAATCCCCCCCCGAACATGCCCATGGTCATCAGGCCCATGCCAGCCATCATCATTGGGGGCCATCATCATTCCAGTGTTGTTCTGCTGATGCGCCATCTTTATGTGCTTCTCCAGGTCGTCCCTGGACTTGAAGAGCAGGCCGTCCAGGTCACACACGAGGAGCGAAGGGTCTATGAGGTGCACTATTCTCTTCCAGAGGTTCAGTTCGTACTCGTGGCCCTCATGCACCTCCACAGCCGTGGCCAGGCCAAGCGTGAGGAGGCCCTCAACAGCGGGCACAGCCATGTCCCTGCCCCCAGATACCTGCGTGCAGCTGCACCTCGAACTTGCCCTTGCTCCCTGCTATGACCACATCCACGTCCCTGACCTTGCCCAATACGATCCTCTCCCTCCCGGACTTCTTGGCATGTATCTCCCACATCTGGTCATGGTGCTCGTCCGAAGTGATGTTGAAGCCGTCGTTGACCAGGAACTCCTTCACCTTCTCATGCACGTCCGATGGGTCTATATCCTTTTCAACAAACCCGTGCCTATACATGGGTAAAGATTGGAAACGTCTGGCAAAAAGGTTGCTGTGCGGTGTCAGACATCTTAAAATATTTGTCTGCTTATATATTTTTAAATATTTTTCACCTCCGAAATATTGCATGATTTATAGACGAACGAATATTTATTAATAACCTGCAGTTGATTTCTCTCATGTTCCACAAAATACACTTACACTTTGTGGACACAATTAGGGACGAAACCAGGAGGATAAAGGCCCTGGTGGGTGAGCAGCTCTTCTCACCCCCCCTGGAGGACCAGAAGAAGCTGCAGTAAACATTTAAACTGAAATGCAATGTTCATCTGGTTCATGTACCAGATGGAAGAGGAGATCAGGTCACAGTCAACCAGTGTGAGGAATGCCTGGGAGAGTGCACACAGGAAGAGCTCCGAAATACAGGATATGGCCTCCGGGGCCATGGGATTCGTGGTATCGGGAAGCGGGACGAGCTTCAACGCTTCCCTTTTTCTTTCCCTCCTTCTGAACGACAGCGGGAGGCCTGCTGTGCCAGTTGCGCCTTCTGAAGTAGGCACTTACATACGCTCGCTCGGCAGGAATGCCATATACGTGTTCTTCAGCCAGTCAGGCGAGAGCAGGGACACCGTCAGGGCGGCCAGGGAGGCGGCCGAGAGCGGCGCAAGGATCATATCCTTCACAAACTCGCAGGAGAGCACTCTCTCGAAGCTTTCTGACCTTGAAATATACCTGTCTGTGGGGGGGCCGGAGAAAGCCGTGGCCGCAACGAAGTCCTTCACAGCCATGCTCATGGCATCCCTTGAGTTCTGCTCCGCCATCCAGGGCTCGTGTTCAGAGGCAGTGATGAGGAAGGTGGCGGCATCAGTAGGGCAGGTGGTCGGGCAGGCGGAGAACCTGCAGGTGGTGTCTGCGGACAACTACATCTTCCTGGGCTCTGGATACTCATACGTTACCGCAAGGGAGGCTGCCCTGAAGCTTAGGGAAACTGCATCCGTAAGGCTGAGGCCTTCATAGCCCAGGAGTTCGAGCACGGCTACATCCAGGTGGCAGGCAGCAAAGATGCTGTAGTCACATTCTCAGAAGACCAGGTGACAGCAAGGATCAGGGAGGAGTGCACTTCTTTCGGTGCACAGGTACTTGATGGGTCTCTGGGATCACAGGTGATCAGGGGCTTTGACTATCCTGAGAGGTGTGTCCTCGAGATAATCCCGTGGCAGCTCTATGCCATGCGCCTGGCCCAGTCCAGGGGGGGCCTGAACCCGGACAGGCCGGACAGGCTCACAAAGGTGCTCAGGTGACAGGAAGGGCTGGGGGGGGTTTCAGCCTCAGTGCCTGTGGAGGCCGGCCTGCGGAGCTTCCTGCATACCCACCCATCAGGCACCCTGAAGGAAGCAAGTGGAGGTCCGTGCCTGCCACTGGGTACACATCTTTCTCCTCCTGCACGTTGTGGGCCTGCAGGATGTCGTAGATCTCCTGCACGTACTTGGGGGGCCTTGACCACCTCGTTCCGCCTTATCTCTCCCTCAACCCTGTCAAGAAGCATCCAGATGGATGCGTGCTCCATTTCCAGGCCCGAGACCTTGGCAGAGAGGTCTGGCCTGGCCTGGAGGGCCCTGGGGAACATGTCCTCCTCCTCGGCGTAGATGTGCCTCCTGAGCCTACGGATATCCTTTCGAACAGGTCTATGTCGATCTCGCCCCCCCATCTATCGCCCTGAGCAGATCCCTGAGGAGCCTGTTCGCCTCCTCGTGATCCCTGACCATCTCCTCCTCTCCTGGCATCAGCCAGGCATGGGATTTGGCCAATAATCACTTTTCCCTAACCTGTTAGGGCACACCACCGTACCATGCGCCCAGTATATCCCTGCCGGCCGGTTCGAGGCCCGTCTCATGCGTCAGCTTCCTGCACGAAAGGGAATAGTCGGAGCGATCGGATCTACAGGGTGGCCTGCTGATGCCGGCCGCGCTTGCGAACTCCTCCTCGGCCATGTTGAAGTCGCAGACGTTGTATATGCCGGACCTCCCGAGAAGCCGTATGACAGCTGTGGAGAGGTCCCTGTTCAGGACGAAGGCCCTCCTCCTGCCGGTAACCGGTGCCCAGCCGGTGGCCCCCCCTGCGGCCCACCTGTCCATGAGGTTAGGGGCGCAGTGCCCCAGGGGTATTCCGGTCCTGATTATGAGGGCACCTTCACCGGCTGTGGCCTCCGCCTCCAGCATTTTCGCGCCCAGTGGAGTGGCCGGCCCTGTTGCGTCTTCCTCGCTCTTCTCTCCACCACGTGGAAGGTAGACGAGGTCAGAGGATATCAGGACGTGCATGCTCCCTGGGAAGAGGCCCTTGATTATGCTCTGCGCCACCTTCACTGCCTCCCCTGCCCTCTCATCTTCAGGCACTGCAGCGGCAATGCCTTCACCGTAGATGGCGTTCACAACGTACTCAACACCCTCAGCCTTCGGAGAGCGCCGGGGGGGATATCCTCTAGCCCCCCCCTCACCCCCCCTATTGCCAGGACGCCGTTCTCTATCAACCTGTTCATTAGGTTAAGGCCAATTATGTTGCTGTTGCCGACAACGAGCACTGACGTGCTCTTATTATCATAAAGGGTGAAATAAGGTATTCGGAGTCACTTCACGGTCTCCTGCGGAGGACGCACTATGCTTATCCCTCCGCGCAGCCTTGATATAAGTATTCCGATGAACATAACTGCTACTCCGGCAATTCCGTAGTATGTGGGCATGGAGTGGTTCATCACCGCCTCCAGCACTATGGTGAATATCGGCACGGAGAATGCAAGCACGGTCACCCTGTTGACCTTGCTCACCCTCACCATGAGGTTCCAGAGCAGGAACTGCAGTGCCCCGCCCAGGGTCGCCATCCAGAGTAGGTCCTCGGTGAACTGCAGGTTGAAACTGACCCTGAAATTGAATGAGGAGAGGGCGAAGAGTATGGCTGCGCCCACCACGAACTGGGTGGCGTTCACGCTGATCGGTTCCTCCTCCCTCAGGCGCCTGTAAAGGACTGTGAAGGTGGCCCAGAACACTGCGTTGACAATGGTCAGAACCATGCCCAGGAAGGTGAAGCCGTGGACAAGGGGGGGGATACCGTAGATGAAAACGCCGGCAAAGCCCACGACTATGCCCAGGACCTCCATCCTCGATGGGGGGGATTCCCTGACGAGCAGGAAGGCTATCGGCAGGGAGAAAAGTGGCATTGTGTAGCTGAGGACTGCAGACTGGGAGGGAGAGACGTAGGCGAGGCCATAGATCCAGAAGGCCGTGCTGGCAACAGTGAAGAGGGTAAGGTAAATGACATCCATCTTGAGGACTAGCTTCCTCGAAATTGCCAGCAGGATCGCGCCCGCGATCAGGTACCTGAAAGCCATGAAGGCCAGGGGGGGAGAAGCATACTGGAGGCCGTCCTTGGCGAAAAAATACGAGAAGGACGTGAATACAACGTAGGGTATCAGGAATTTCAGCTCACGCATCTACCTATCATCTTGGCCTGTCATTACTAACATATTAATTAATTCGTACATCTCCAATGTTTTGACTATTTCCAATGTTTGGAATATTTATGCGTATAACAATATTTTAGAGTGCCAGGATACAGCGCAGTTATGGAGGTCTGCCGAGGTGCAGGCCGTGGCTTCCTGTCTGGTGCCCCCCCGGAAGTGCACCTGGCCGGGGGGGAAATGCATGTGTAGATAGGATTGGATATGTTTCTTATATCAGAGGCACATAACATGTCATCGGGCGGAGGTTGTCGAGCCAGGTTAAAGGCGATGGATTTAGGGTCCATTCCCGCAGGGGGGGTTCGCCGGTTCAAATCCGGCCCTCCGCAATCCGTATCGGAGAGAGGTAGTGGAGCAGCTTTAGCTTTCCACTATAGCATCTCCACGCTGAAATTTTCAGGCTCTCCTTACACACCTCTTCCGCAAAAACGAAAAAATATTGGCTCTGCAGTTAATCCTGTTTCAGTGGTAATAAAAGAGAATTATAAAAGTGAAAAAAATACTAATATCAATGCTGGAGCAGGGGGGGAGCTACTGCTTTGAACGCTTCTTACAAACTTTAAGAGGCAGACCCTGCTTTATCTTCTGTTGCCTATACCAGATTGTGCTCTTGTTATTCCCTGTTAGTTTGGTGTTCAGCATCTTCTCTCTACACTCTTTATTGTCTCCTCTGACTTTTTCAAATGGGATAACATCGGGGTGGGAATCAACCAGGCATTCGCCTGGACTATGACGGTCACCGCAGGCCTGGATCTGAGCATGAGCACTTCCAGGGGCTTTACCACGGTATTGAACGACGCCGCCGGCTACATAGTGCAGGCACCGCTGGTACCATCACGGGCTATATGGCTGCGTCATACGGGCTAAAGGAGGCTTCTTTTCTGTTTGGAACTGTTGTTGTATTGACGGCCGTTGTAATCACAACACTTGCAGTCAGTGATACAGATCTACCTCCAATCCCGGGGGGGCCTTCTGTAACGGATTATGGGCCTGGGTCTCAATATACTCCTCATCCGGGTGGGGGGGAGATGGTGGCAGGTCGCGCCGGCAACTTGCCTTCGGTGTTTCCAGCACGTTATCTTGGCTGACACTACAGAAGAAAGTGTGTTTCCAGTGTGCCAGACCGCTCCAATCTCACCGGCAATCATCCCTATCCTGAGAGCCAGATAGGTTCCTGTGAAAGTCATGTTGTCATCCGTTGGGCACCGTCTGGGCAAAGCGTGCACACCGCACACAAACTTATACCTGGCATGGATGTATGCACATGGAACCCGAGGTTCTCTTCAGGAAGGTAGATGTACTCGGTGAGGGCTCGACATACGATGAGAGGAGGAGGCGGGTCTACTGTTGATATAAAGGGGCGAAAATTCCACTACCTATCTCTCGGGGCTTCCGAGATGAGGACCTTCCAGTCCAAGGGGATGATATCGTCCATTGTACCAACCACCGGCGAGGAGATGGCCGCCACAGTGGACCACGGCCTCTACCTGATCGACGAGTCAGGGGGGGTCACAGGCTCCTGCTCGAGGTCGAAAAGGACCAAGGGGGGGCCACAAGGTTCAATGATGGAAAGGCAGACCCATTCGGCAACTACGTTGCAGGCACCATGGACCTGGAGGAGAGGAGGCCCATCGGCTCGCTCTACGTTATCTCCGGGAGCACGGCAAGGCGCATCCTAAGTGGCCTGGTCATATCCAACGGGATCGCCTGGGACACTGGGAGGAGAGTGTTCTACCACATAGATACACCGAGGAGAAAGGTTGATGCTTATTCCTACGACAGCAGCATGAACATTGAGTGGCTCGGCACTGCAGTGGACTTCAGGAACGAAAACGGGAATCCAGACGGAATGACGATAGACGCCGACGGGAACCTCTGGGTTGCCCACTGGGGGGGTGGCAGCAGGGTATCTGTCCACGACCCGGAGAGGAAGAGGAAGGTCGATGAGATAGTCTTCCCCGCAAAGAACATAACATCCTGCGTCTTTGCCGGGGGGGACGGGCTGAGCGATCTCTACGTGACGTCAGCATCCTCCAATGAGCCTGGGGGGGACATGGGCGGGAGTCTGTTTGTGGTGCACACGGACTATGAGGGCTCCAGGACGTTCAGGTTCAGGGTACCCTGACCGTTACGTTGAACCCAGGCGCCGGCCAGATAGGCCCACTGGCGCAACAAGCCAGATTCAATTGTTGCAGCATTCAGCTTTCAGCGCCACTGAATCTCCCGTGCCGGAATGAGACGTTCGCCCGGCATTTCCCTTGCCCTTCATCTCCAGGTGCCTGGGCTAAGGTACGGCGGTGCGGGGGGCCACCCTGTGCACTGCTCCCCCCCACGCCACTTTGGCCCGGCACATGGCACCACGGTGTGTATATGTCTATGGCATGGCCCGGCCACGAACCAGATGCGGGTTTGGGTGGCAGGTGAGGCTCCCGGATACGGAGCCCAAATGCCGTTGCTGCAACTCCCAACCCTGCCGGAGGCCGCGGTGTGTGCCCAGCCCATGGGTAATGTAATGCGGACCATATCCGGACCGGATCCGGTCTTCCAGGCCATCTGTAATGACACCTGTCTTCGAAACGGTGGCCGTGGAAGTGCGGGAGTGGCACCGGTCATGCCCTGCAGGGGGGGCTCCAGGAACTCCATGCTTACAGGCACCGCACCATCTTAATCAGGTCTGCTCCCTGGCTGTGCTTTCCCAGGCTGTTGTGACAGCGCTGCCCTTAGCGCCTTCTTGTCTATCTTTCCTGTTCCAGTCATAGGCATGCTCTCGACCCGGATGAAACGCTCCGGGATCCACCACTCCCTGATCAGGCCCCTGGAGGCGAGGTCTCTGAGGTGGGATACAATCACTTCATCACCAACCCTCAAGCTATCACTTGTCCGGTACACTGCAACCGGCCTCTCGCCCCCCCACCTCTCGTCCGGCACTCCTATCACCGCAACATCGCTGATACCGTCTATCTCCGATATGTAGTACTCGAGGAGTGCGCTGGGTATGAACTCGCCACCGCTCTTGATCAGATCTCTGATCCTGTCCCTTATTCTTATCCTGCCATCTCCCGTTATCTCTGCAGAGTCCCCCCCTGGTAGAACCAGTCACCCCCCCTGTATGCCTTTTCCTCATGCACATTGAAGTAACCGTCCGGTAACCAGGGTGCCCTGAAACCCCAGCTCACTCCCGTCTCCACCGATCTGGAAATCTGTGAACACCAGTGGCGTGACCGCATTCACCGCGTCAGCGTTCCTTGAGGGCAGGTCATCCATGATTTCCGAGGTGCCTATGCCGGCAGCAAGGCCATCGGTGAAGCCATAGATCCCCGCCAGCTCTATTGAGTGCTCCGAAGCAAACCTCAGTATGCTGGAGGGTATGGCGGACCCCCCTATGAGCACCTTCATACCATCAAGTGAGTCCCTGTCATATGAAGTGAGTGCGCTGAACATGGTGGGGGGGACCATGCTCATCCAGGTGGCACCTGATCTCTTGATCAGTTCAGACGTTGTTCTCGGGTCGAAGCGGCCGCCCAGGACGTAGTTCGAGCCTATCAGGGTGGATATGTACAGCGTGCCCCAGGACCACAGGTGGAAAAACGGGATCAGGGAGAACACAGTATCAGAAGAGGTGAGCCTGGAGGGGGGGCCCGGAAAGGCCGAAAGGCCTGTTTCCATAGCCCACACGGTCAGCACAATATCCCTGTGCCTGTACCTAACTCCCTTGGGCTTTCCAGTCGTGCCGCTTGAGAAGAGGACAGAGGCCACCCTTGTTTCATCCAGTTCCGGGAGTCCTGTCTCCCCCCCATTCCCATGGGAAAGGTCCTGTCCTGTGGCCTCATCGATGGACATGCAGAACTCATCCTTTACGAGGCCTGCGGACACTGCAGCCTCTGCCAGGCCCTTGAAAGGGGGAGAATAGAGGAGGCAGCTGCTCCCCCCCGCCTCCCTCATGGATGAGAGTACCTGTCCGGTGGGCTGCCTCACATCCACTGGGTGGACTATGTTTCCAGAGATTGGCACAGCATAGAGGAGCTGCGCGAACTGCATGGAATTCCAGTCCATCACTGACACGACCCTGTCCTGGCCCAGCAGCCTGTGGAGCCCCCCCCGCAACCCCCCCCACCGCCGCCTCGTAGAATTCACCGTATCCGGTTTTCACCCTCCCATCCGTCAGGTACCTGTGCCCCCCCGAGGTCAGCAGCGTCTTCAGGAACAGCTTGTCCAGCGTCAGGCCGGTGTTGCGCAGTTTTGTATGATCCATGGTATACACAATTGGGCAAAGCGTATATCAAACTTTAGGGATTTTTGAAGAGCCTGCACCGAGCCGCGCCACATGCTCACTGGGGTCTGCGCTTGCCCTGCGCAGTTATCAGAGTGGCATGTGTTCCGATCCAGAGCCGTCCATATGATTCATTTCAGCCGCAATTTCCGAAGGTACGTCCACCCGTGCGGTTCACGGTTTTTTATCTCACCGGGACATGGGGCCGCATGCACATGGTACCAAGGGTCATGTCAACGCAGCACCCAGATAACGCCTCTCCACCATGGTGGCAGGCAGATGCAGTGATCCAGGGCGATGGAGAGGTGGAGGAGACGTTCCGCTCGTATTCAGAGCTTGGCGTTGACGAGGCGATGTGGGACGCTGAGGGAAAGGACGTCGATTACCATGTTGTGAGGAAGATTCTCTCCAGGTACCCTGACTTCTTCAGGGAAAGGGAGCTCGGCAGGGACCTGTTCCTGACATACAGGATACCAAACGCGAGCATCGAGGGCCCTGAGAGGAAGGTCGTGATGGAGACCCTGGAGAGTATACCAGTGAGCCATGACGTTGCGAGCAGGTTCTATGAGAGGAAGGTTTCCCCCCCGGTTTTCCAGGTGATAATACCATTCACCACAAGCTCGAAGGATCTGATATCAGTCCTGAGCTACTACAGGAAGGTGGTCGTGGGAAAGGGCAGGATTAGCCTGGACAGCGGAATGACCGTTGATGAGTGGATCGGCGATTCAGAGCCGAAGCAGATCGACATAATCCCACTCATAGAGGACATGCCCTCGGTCCTGAAAATAAGGGAAATCGTGCAGGAGTACGTGAGGTTTGCATACCCCAAGTACATGAGGGTGTTCATTGCAAGGTCGGACCCCCCCGCGATGAACTACGGTTTCATCTCCGCCACGCTGCTTGCAAAGTACGCCGTGCACGAGATCCACAGGATGTCCGAGGGCATGGGGGGATACCCTTCTACCCCCCCATACTCGGGGCGGGAACATCAGTCTTCAGGGGGGGTAGCTGGTGCCCGGGAACGAGAAAAGGGTTATGGACGAGTACAGGGGGCTACCATACCTTCACCGCACAGTCTGCATTCAGGTACGACTATGGGAGGGACGAGGCCAGGAGTGCCGTGGAATCACTTATGAGGAACGTGGTGAAGGAGCCCATGCCGGTGGACGCCGTGCAGCTCCGTAAGGTGCTTGAGCCATATGTTGCCAGGTACCAGAGGATGCTCGAGAGCATAGCAGGCCTGATCAACGTGTGTGCCCGGTATATTCCGCCCAGGCGCTCCAGGAAGCTCCACATAGGCCTCTTCGGTTACAGCAGGAACCAGGGCGGCATCGTGCTGCCCAGGGCGATCACATTTGTGGCAGCACTTTACAGCATGGGCCTCCCACCTGAGGTATTCGGCATATCAGCCTCCAGGAAATGGGCGATGGTGATGTGGATTTCATAATGTCCACTTACCGTGGCCTCAGGGAAGACCTCTCTGCTGCTGCCGGCCTCTTCAACTGGGATGCCCTGGACATACTCGGTGGATCGCTCAAGGACGAGTTCAGGGGCATGCTCCTCGAGGACCTCAGGTACCTGCAGGACACCCTCGGCATCAAGCCGGGCCCGCAGGACTATGCGACGAAGAAGCACGCCCTCCTGTCCTCCCTCTTCCTGATCTCCATGCAGTCCGGCCACGATGATGAGGCAAGGTCCGCTGTCCTTGAGATGGCAAGGGCGAGGAGGACTCTCGGTTGACATGATATCAAGGAAACCGCACGTTTGCTATCGCGAAGAAAGAAGTAGTTGAGAAATGTGATCTGAAATTCTAATAAATCAATTTTTCATTGACAGAGTGTCAGAAAGTTCTGCAAAAAATTAAATAGGGTCGCGTAAATGCGAAACACTATCATGCAGGGTAAGTGGCTTGGAATCACGCAGCAGCATGCGCAGCCATTATAGCGGCCCTTTTTTACCTGAGCATGCTGTTCGGCCCAAAGGCTACGTCAGGCAACTTGGTCACGGGTAGCAGCTGGCTCAACACAGGGAACAACTCCTGGATGATGATCGCCGGTACGCTGGTGGGCCTGCAGAGCATACCGGGTGTGGCCCTGTATTATGCGGGACTTACCAGGAGGAAGCACGCGGTCAACACCTCGCTGATGGTCTTCTACGCATTCGCCTGTGTCCTGATTGTCTGGGTTGCGGTGGCATACAGGATGGCATTCGGGCCCGGCTCCCTGCTCACTGTCCACGGCTACTCTGTACTCGGCACCCCAGCACCGTCGCTCTCCGGATACTTTCTGGGCATGCAGTCAGCGTATGGCCCGGGCGGCTCCCTGCTCTCCATCCCCAACGCAACGTTCATCTTCTTCCAGTTCGTCTTCGCGGCAATAACGCCAGTGCTGATAGTAGGCGGCGTAATTGAAAGGATGAACTTCAGGGCGTGGATGCTCTACGTCCCGATGTTCACGGTTCTGGTTTATGCTCCTCTGGCCTACTGGCTCTTCGCCGGTGGCTGGCTGGCACAGATGGGTGCTGTGGACTTCTCGGGCGGGTATGTAATACACCTGGACGCCGGCGTCTCCGCACTCGCAGCGGCCATGATGGTGGGCCCAAGGGTTAGGAAGGCTCAGGCCATGAGGCACACAACATGATGCTCGTCCTGGCCGGCACAGGCCTCATCTGGCTCGGCTGGAACGGGTTCAACGGTGGCGACCCTGGAGGCGCAACGATAGATGCGAGCATAGCCGTACTGAACACAAACCTGGCCGCGGCCGTGAGCACGGTCACATGGATGGCAATGGACCAGCTCCTCAGGGGCAAGCCGTCGCTCATAGGTGCAACGACAGGTGCCATAACCGGACTGGTCGCGATAACTCCGGCTGCTGGGTACGTGAACGGCCTGGGTGCCATTGCCATCGGCATTGCCGCAGGCACTGTGCCCTGGTTCTTCCTGAACAGGGTGGAGCCGAAGATGGGCATAGACGATTCACTGGGCGTGTTCAGCAGCCATGCCATCTCGGGCCTGGTTGGTGGAATACTGACCGGTGTCTTTGCTGACCCTGCGGTGACGGCTACATAGAGCCTGGCCTCAGGGGGGGCGCCTGTACGGGAACCCATCGCTCCTCCTGGTCCAGGTCTTCTCAGGCGTATTCGTCATGGGCTACGTGTTACTCGCCAACCTGGGCATCCTGAAGCTGATCTCGCTGTTCGTGCCCCCCCTCAGGGCGGACGAGGCCAGCGTGCACCACGGGGACATTGCTGCCCATGGGGAGGTGGCGTACGCGGAGGAGGTGCACATTGAAAGGCTGGAGGACACGTGATACGAAATACGTATTCACTCACCATTTTACGTATCGGCCAAGTTAATTTTAAATAACATGAGAAAATAGACCATCGTGCAAGATAGTGTCAATCAGCTACGCACATTCCTCAGGCTGCCAGAGCAGAAGCAGAATGAGTTCTGGAGCACGTGGCGGATTGAACATATCCGTTTCATGTCAAAAAACGCCAGGAGTGACGGGACGATATTCGTACCGGATAGTGAGAGAACCGGAAGGCTCCTCGACCGTCTCCGTGTCCGCACAGGTGGCGGCCCAGTAAAGGACCCGGAAACGGGCATGAGGTTCCTCAACTCCCTTGACCTATCCATGCCTGTTTATCTTGGCGACATGTCCTTCGGCGCGCTTTCTGGGGGGGTCCCGAACATAGCCATCGCCAGGGCTGCGCAGATAGAATCTGTGGTCGCGGGCACCGGTGAGGGTGGGCTGCTCCCTGAGGTATCGGGCATACCGAACATCACGGTGCAGTGGGCTTCCGCCAGGTTTGGGGTGACCGCTGACACCCTGTCAAAGGCTCCGCCATAGTCATAAAGATAGGGCAGGGGGGGGCGAAGCGGGAATAGGGGGCACCTGCCTGCGTCCAAGGTCACAGAGGCCATATCCCGGGCCAGGAGGATACCCCGTGGGCATCGACGCCATATCACCGGCACCGCACCACGACATATACTCCATAGAGGACCTTGGGCGAAGGATAAGGCAGCTCCGCACCATGACAGGGAAGCCGGTCCTGGTGAAGGTAGCGGCAACCAACTACATTCCCTACATAGCGCTGGGTGTGGCCAGGATGGGAGGTGCCGGAATAATAATAGATGGTTATGGAGCCGGTACGGGGGCCGCCCCCCCCGGAGGTGGTCAGGAACAACATAGGTCTTCCTGTTGAGGTGGCAGTTGCCTCCGCCCACAATGCCCTGGTCTCTGAGGGGCTCAGGGACAGATTCCTGGTGATTGCCGGTGGGAGGATAAGCACGCCGGAGGACATGTTCAAGCTCATGGCCCTGGGCGCAGACATGGCTGTTCTGGGCACGGCAACTCTTATAGCGATGGGCTGCGTGATGGTGCACAGGTGCCACCTGGGCTTCTGCCCTGCACTGATCACCAACAGGCTATCGGACAGGAGGGGGGGCAGCCTCTCCCTCGAATTTGCCACAGGTTCCGTGGTGAACTTCCTCAGGGGGGGCTGGCGCGACGAGATGTGCAGGATCATGGAGGCCTCTGGCGTGGCATCGCTGGAGGAGGTGGTGGGGAACAGGTCGCTCCTGAAGCCCTCCGGGATCCTGGACACCGAGGCATCCCTGATAGGCCTGGAGGAAGATGTCCCCCCCTCTGAATTCCCACCTCTCCCAGTGCAGGTACCGCTCCCCCCCAGCACATGGAGGAGCACATACTAAGGCTCTCGGGACTCTCCGGGAACTCACCTGCCCACCCACCCATATCGAGCATGGGGAGCAACACTGATCCCCCCCACGTGTCCGGAACGCAGAAGCTACTGGACTACCTGCGCATAGACGGTGCACAGGTCACAAGGCCAAGCGTGGATCCCTACAGGGAGGAGATAGACACCTCTGTGAAGCTGAGGGGGTGGCCCCCCCTGCATCTCCATCCCCCCCTGCTTCACTGTTGCATCACCTGCGGAAGCTTCCTCGCCCTACATGGACATGGTGTCCAGGTCAATGCAGGTCCCTGTGCTGAAGGGGCAGAGACTGGAACTAAGCACATGGTGCACGGATGTGGAGTACCTCTCCACTGACTGGAGGCAGCAGATCCTGGACGCCCTGGACGAGGGGGGGAGGCGCTTCTTCGTCGTGCAGGAAAGAGACGAGCCGGCGCCGCTGGTGGTTGCGCGCATAGACGAGTGGCTCACGGAACACAGGGTGCGCGGGGATGCCTTCATACTGGCCATAAGCGATGGTGTCCACTGTGCCGAGGATGTCTTCAAGATGGTCTGCCTGGGCGCCGATCTCGTTTCTATAAACGTCCCGGTGGACGTGGTGGTGTCAAAGGGCGGCACCACGGAACACATAGAGAACCTGCTGGCAGGCATACAGAAGGAGATATCTCTCCTCTCAGGGGCAGCCGGCGTAACCTCTGTGGGGAGGTCGCTGAGGGGGAGCAGGGAGCTGCTCCGTGCCGTGGGCCTCCCCCCCACGGAAGTGTGCCAGTCACTGGGCGTAAAGGCGGGTGGTGAGTGATGCACGTACCGGTTTCCCCCCCAGGCGCATGCGGTATACTGGCCGTGTTCGATCCTGAATCTCCAGTGAGCGGTGCTGAGGTGTTGGACGCCATAGGCTGCATATCGTACAGGGGGGGGAGCAACCTGGGCGCCGGGTTCTCCTACTTCGAGGACACAGACAGGGTCACGCTGCAGGCCTTTGCCTCCAGCATGCGTGCCCTCCACAGGGCCCGGGGTTTCATACCGCGCCACTGGGAAATAGAGTTTGAGAGGGCACTGCACCTGAGGGGGGGCGTGTCGGGGTAACACGTTCCTGTGGGAGATGAGCGTCGTCACTGACGATGGGGGGGAAGCGGAGATTGAGAACAGGGTTGAGGCAATAAACTCGCTGCTCTCTCCAGAAAAGGGTGAGTGGGCACGCTTTGTGGGCGTGGGTAGGGGGGGCTGCACGTGGTCAAGGGGGGGATAGGCTTTCCATCGGACGTGGCTGGCAGCGTTCCTGGGTTCACATCAATAAAGTCGGACACCTGGCTGGCACACACCAGACAGCCCACTAACTCGCCTGGTAGTTATCCGATATTCTCCCACCCCTTCTCCTCTGTGAACATATCCGCGGTGCACAACGGTGACGTGAGCTCTTTCGGCGCCAATGTGAACGCCCTGAGGAACCTGGGCTACAGGAGCTTCGTGGGGGGGACAGACAGCGAGGTCATCGTCCGCCTGCTCTTCGTCCTGATGCACAGGTTCAGGATGCCAGCCGAAGAGGCCCTCCAAGTCCTCGCTGGCACTCACCCACTCTCGAATGAGTTCCCGGGCCTTTCCCTGGACGGCCCGTTTTCTGTGGCCTTCTCCTTCATGGAGGGAGGGATGAGGAAGATTGCGGCCGTTGCGGACAGGTCAAAGCTCAGGCCACTCCTCGTGGGGACAGATGGGGGGGGCAGGGTGGTTGTGGCCAGCGAGCTCAACCAGGTAAAGCGACTGATAGGGAACCCGGAGGTTAGGAGGCTTAAGGGTGGGGGGGAGGTGATGGTGGCTGACAGGCACGGGATCAGGTACTGTTGAGATAGACGCTTCCCTGTACGGTGCGGATGAACTGCAGGGGGGCAGTGGCTGCCAGGGCGGCTGCAGGGGGACATCAGGATCAGGGGGCGTCTCGAACCACAGGTTCCTCCTCTCCGGCATGAAGGGCCAGGTCTGTGTGGAGGTATTCGGGGACGCGGGCAACTGTTTCGCAAACCTCCTAGATGGGCCAAGGGTCACCGTGCACGGTAGCTGTGAGGACGACCTCGCAGATACGATGCAGTCTGGAGATATAACGGTGATGGGCGATGCTGGCGATGTGGCCTGCCAGGCCATGCAAGGTGGCACAGTGGTGATTCGGGGGGGAGTGTTGGCAACAGGGCTGGCATACAGATGCGCGAGTATGGGGGGGAGAACAGGCCACTGCTCCTCGTCTTCGGTACCGCAGGGGACTACCTGGGCGAGTACATGGCGGGAGGGATCATATGCGTCCTGAACTCCGGCCTCAGCAGGCAGCCGGTGGGCCACCATGTGGGCACGGGAATGGTCGGTGGAAGGATATATGTGAGGGGGCCGCGTGCCCCCCCTCACGCTGATAGGGCCCAGGGTGCAGACGTGGAGGGTCAGGGCCTACCTGGAAGCGCACGGCATCGCTGTGCCGGATGGCATGGATGGGCAGTTCCAGAGCCTTGTGTCGCTCTCCTCGCTGCTCGATGGGCCGGTGTTCCAGAGGGCTGCCACTCTCTTTTTCACAGACACGGCAATGCCGGATGTGGAATACAGGCACCTGGACGATGGTGAGGTGCATGGGAGGCTGGGCTCTGAGATTGCGCGTGCATGCAACAAATTCTCGCTTGACCCTGAGCCATACCTGAACGATACATATACTGTGATCAGTGTGAGGCAGGGACGGCATCACGGGAATGCGCCCTGACTGGAAACAGTTTGCACGCGGGCACGGCAGCAACCGTATCGCTGGCAGGGGGGGCCCACACGCATGCCCCGGAGTGGCAGTGGAACGGTTCGGATAGTGTGGGGGGGCACCTGTGCCCAGCAAGAGGCAGAGGTATAAAATCTAGCTCAATATAACCCTGGCATGACCGCCATGGGGGGGCTGGAATCCATACTGGAACCCTCCAAGACGCTGATCGTCAACATGAACTATTCAATGGACACATTCTCCAGGATATTCAGCAAGATGGAAGTGGTGATGGCGCTCGATTACCTGTTCGAGAAGGCATCGGTGAAGGGCATACCGATGATATACACTTCCGGCGCCCCCCCCATGCAGTGCACGACAGTGAGATCCAGGAATACATGGATGCAAAGAGGGAGAGGGCACTGCGAGGCTCAGCCCCCCCTAAGTCGGTACTTGACAGGACATTTGAGGATAGGTTCCGTTACTTCCTTCCTGACAGCAAGAGCACTCTCGTGACGGTCTCCGGATTCGATGCCTTCAGCAGCCCGGCCCTGGCGGATGCGGTGCGTGCCTCCGGGAAGAGAACCGTCCTGCTCACGGGCTTCACAACTGAGCTCGAGGTCTACGTGACTTCCATCTCTGCGCTATCCAGGAACTACTTCAGCGTTGTGGTATCGGACGCAACGTCGACATACTCAGAGAGGGTCTATTACGAGGCCCTGGACCTCATATCCCGCTCCGTGGAGGTGATCGATACCAGGGACCTCATGAAGATATGGGGTGAGTGAACCTGAAGGCTCCAGTGGTGCTAATAGGCGGTATTCCGGGCGTCGGGAAGACCAGCATGGCGGGTGCTGTGGCCCGGATGCTCGACATAGACATAGTGCTCTCGGGCGACTACCTCAGGGAGATGGTCAGGCCCCCCTGCTCACCGGCAGAGAAGCGGAGGTGATGTCAAAGAGCGTGTACGAGGCCTGGTCACTTTTCGGGGGGGAAGAGAGCGAGCAGAGCATACTCAGGGGGGGATACCTGGAACAGGGGAGGATACTGAACACGGGGGGGATAAACCAGGTACTGAGGAGGGCCATATCCAATGGGGGGGAGCCCTTGGTGGTGGAGACCCTGCACTTCATACCCTCGCAGCTCGAGGCCGATGTCATGGCTGGCGTTATACCCCCCCTATACCTGTACATATCGGACGAGAGGGTCAACGCTGAGCGCCTGCTGGAGCGGGAGAAGTATACGCACTTCTCATCACCGGGCCACCGCCTGGCCAGGCAGCTCCCGAGGTACAGGGTCATGATGAGGTACTCTCTGGAGGAGTGCGGCAGGATGGGCATAAGGGCATTCGATAACCTGGACTACTGGAGGACCAGGGCAGAGGTCCTCCGCTATGTGAACGAGATGGCGAGGTCTGGGAGGCTTGAGGCTCACTGATGCCCTGGAGAGGGCCCTGAGGGACTACGGCCTGGACTTCGAGCCTGTGGAAACGGACATAGAGGTCATGAACGGCCTGATCTCCTTCGGCTACGGCCACCCCATAACTGGCCTGGAGAAGTTCCTGGGCTACTGGGACAGCAGCCTGAACATAGCGAACTTCCCCCTCGGTCTCCCTCACCGCTGACTATTCGGTGTGCAAGGTGGCCTGCGCAGTATCAGGGAGAGAGCAGATATATGTGAGGGGGGGCCTGAACCCTGAGACAGTGAGGGCCAGGGTGGAGAAGGCCATGAGGGCTCTCAGGTCCTTGTCCGGCAGGGATATAAAGGTATCATTTTACATAGAGATGGAGAGGAAATACCCAGCTGGAAAGGGCCTCGGGGGGGAATCTGCGGCTGTAAGCGCGGCTGCTGCCAGGGCTGTCGCAGGTGTCCTCGGCATATCCGATCCTGCCTCCGTTTCAAGGCTGGCGAGGCTCGCCTCCGGATCGGGCACGAGGTCTGTGGCCGGGCCGCTTTCACTCTGGCTATCATACGCATACATGGACGAGAGGAGGTGCTACGCCCTACCGTGCCGGGGGGGGAGGAGGTCCACCTTGCCTTTATCCCGCAGGAAATGGGCCTCAGGACAGAGGGTGCACACAGCGCAGCACTGAGGTCGCCATACTACTCAAGGTGGAAGCTCCTCAAGATGCGCAGGCTCATACGGGCCCTCCGCAGGGGGGGTCTCGAAACCGACGACCTCCTCAGGATCTCCATGGAGGACATGTGGCAGATGCACGGCCTGCTCCTCTCCTCCGGTTTGAGCGTGCAGGACGACAGGTTCCAGGAAGCCGTCAGGGCAGCAGAGGCTGCCAGGTCAAGGACGGAGGCCTATACTTCACCGCAGACACTGGGCCGTCCCTCGTCTTCATGAGCACGGACAGTGGCGTGATCAGGGAGCTGGAGGAGGAGCACGGCCTGGGGCTCGTGCACGCTAGGCAGTCATGGCTCCCCCCCGGCAGGGACTCTGGATTCGAGGCCAGGGCCAGGGAGTGGTTCGGCTTCATCGGGCTCCCCCTGACAGGGCACAGGCCATGGTGCCTCCGGGGTGCCCGCTTTACCGGCAAGCCCATGCTTTATCTTGACCTCTCGGGTACCGGGGTGAGGCTGATGGAGGCAAGGGTGGCAGTTTCGTGCCCAGGGCGATGGTACAGGGGGGGCCTGAAGGACATCCCCCCCAGGCTCGATGCGGACACCCTCATCATGGCCGCAAGGCTCTCGGGCTTCACTCAGGTCGAGGACTTTAGCCCTGAGGGTGACAGGACACCGACGAACGTGCCGTGGGCCAGGGTCTACAGGGCAGTCCTCCTCAGGGACTCATTTTCCTGCAGGCTCTGCGGCACATCAACCGTCACCAGGTTGCCGTCCAGGGCAGGTTACAACAGGGTGCACCTGAACATCCAGGTCCACCACATAGTGCCCAGGAAGGACGGCGGCTCTGATTCCTTCAGGAACCTGGTCACTCTGTGCGAGGAGTGCCACAGGAAGACGTTCTCGCAGGGCTATGCCGGCCTGCCTGTGGAGAACACCCTCTACTACTTTGAGGAGAAGCACATGGTCGTCCTGCCACACTTCATAGACGCTCCAGGGGGGGCGCAGAACTGCAGGCTGAGGGGGGGCCTCCAGAGGGCATTTGACGACATAACAGGCGAGTACAGGGTCGTCCAGAACCTGGGCTCCTTCATAGAGGCCAGGTGCGTGGAGGCTGACCGGAGGAAATACGCAGAAATAGTGCGTGATGTGGCATCGAAGTACGGCGATATAGATTACGTAACGCTGAGGGTGCAGATAGGGCGCAACAGGGTGCCAGCCAGGGTCTTCACTGACCCAGGTGGGGGGGACTATATAATCTAGCCCTGGATATGGCGCCCCCCCTTATGTCCTCCACTATGGCGTCTGCCCCCCCTCGAGCCCCCCCACTGAGAGCCTCATCATGCCCCCCCTGGTGATACCGAGCTTTTCCTTCTCTTCCTCGCTCAACCCCCCCTGTGGGACATTGTGTACGGCTGCGATATTGTGGAGAAGACGCCGCCAAGCGTATTTGCGGGCGCAACCACGCCCAGTGCCCTCATGAATGCCTGCGGGTCTATGTCCTCTGAGAGGTGGAATGTTATGACGCCTCCGGGGTGGCACAGCACCCTCCTCGATATATCGTGATCAGGGTGCTCCTTCAGCCCCCCCGGGTATATGACATCCCTCACGTGTTCCAGGCTGCACAGTTCCTCTGCCACCCTTTCGGCGTCCCTGTTGATCCTCTCCATCCTGACCTCCAGGGTCCTCAGGCCCCTCATCACCAGGAAGGCCGATTGGGGGGGTCAAGGGTGGATCCGAGGTTGCGCCTCATGTCGTCCGCCCTCCTCACGATCTCCTCACGGCCAGAGAGTGTACCCGCAATGACGTCATTGTGGCCTGAGAGGAACTTCGACGCGCTGTGTATCACAGCGTCTGCGCCCATGCCGAAGGGCTTCTGGTTAACCGGGGTGGCCAGGGTCGAGTCCACGATGAACCTTGCGCCGACCTCCCTGCATGCCTCCGCTATCCTCGGTATGTCCATGACCCTCAGCACTGGATTGGTAACGCTCTCCAGGAGTGCCATGTCAGGCTTCTCGGACCTGACCATCCTGATGAACTCCTCACTCCCGGGCTCAGCCACCGATACAGAGACACCGAAGGACGCCAGGAACTCGCGTGCAAACCTGTAGGTCCTTGAGAACATGTCCCTGTGTATAAGGAGCCTGCTCCCGGGCCTCAGGTGGGAGAGGAGCAGTGAGGTGATGGCCCCCATGCCCGAGCTGAAGCAGGTGGACGATGGCGTCCCCTCCAGCATGTCCATCTTCCTGGCCAGTTCCTCCACCGTTGGGTTCCACTCCCTCCCGTACCTGTAGTGCTCTCCCTCCGGCATCAGGAACGAGCTGGTTTGGTAAATGGGGAAGACCAGGGAGTGGGCCACCGGGTCTTCTGTATCCCTATGAAACGATGCCGGGCTCCTCAATGGCCGCACCCCCCCCTGCGGAGACAGCCCTCACGGTCCTGGTGCTCATGCCAAAGGACTCCAGTATGCTGGTGGCCCTCCTCTCTATGCCTGACACATCAGTCCTTTCGTCAAAGATCACCAGGATGGAGGGCCCGGCCCCCCCGCTCACGCACACGCCTGCGGCGTTGAGTGCAAGCGCCTCTTCCTTTATACGCCAGTAGAAAGGGAAGAGGGGTGAGCGTGAAGGCTCAACGATCTCATCGTTCATGCCCTCGCGCAGGAGCTCCCTGTCACCGGAGCTCAGGCCCAGTATCAGCGATGCCAGGCGCCTGCTGTTCCTCACATACTTCCCTGTCTCTATGGCCCTCGGGACCAGGGACCTGGCAAGCCTTGTCTTGCCCTCCCTCTGCTGCCCAGGGACAATCAGGAGGAACCTGAAGGCGCTGTGGACTGGGATCCTCCTCACGACTGGCCCATCGGATAGCACGGCAACAGCGCCACCGAAGGTGGCTGCGGCAACATTGTCAGGGTGTGCGGCACCGGAAGAGGCAACCTCTCCCTGCATGGCGAACCTCACTATCTCCTCGCCAGAGAGCGAGAGGCCCAGCAGCTCGGAGGCCGCTGTGACAGCACCCACTGCGCTCGCACCGCTGCTGCCCAGTCCCAGGCCGTACGGGATACCCTTCTCTATGTGTATCTCCAGCTCTGCCCTCACGTCCAGGCCCTGAGCATTGCCGTAACTGCCCTGCCCGCCGTGTTGCTCTCGATTTCCTGTGGTATTCCAGTACAGAACAGCCTCGTCCTGCTGCCCTCCCTCACAGATACCCTGTCGAAGAAGGAAGTGTGTGCCAATGCGAGTATGTCGTAACCGGGCCCCAGGTTTGCGGATGATGAAAAGGCGACCGCGCTGACACTCCTCATTGCGGTTTCGATTATAAAGTGAATAATAGTGTTTTAGAATAGATAATTATCAGAAGTAATAAGCACCCTCTCGGGCGCGTTCAGAACATGGACTTCTTGATCGCGGACTGGACCTTCTGCTTCAGGTTGTCATCAATCTGCTCTATGTGGTGAGCGTTCTTCGCGTGCTCCGCGATCTTCGGCATCAGCTCGTCAACGGTCTTGCCGCTGGCCTTGAAGTCACAATCCATACCGATGTCCCGGCACTTAAATTTGTATGAGGCCATACCTACCGCATTAAATATACTAATCTCAATATATAACTATTTTGGTGCACACCGTGCATGGAAGGCATTTCCTGACGGGAACACCGTCCCTAAATTTATATGAGGATGCGGGCTGACTAATGGATGGGCCTCAACCTGCAGGAAGCTCTTGTACGCTGTTCGGAACTGATGGAGGAAGAGAGGTGCATAGTCCTGACCGGTGGGCCCGGATGGGGGGGTGCCCAGGAGCTGGTGGACATGCTCGTCTCAGGCGAGAAGCACTGGGCCCACAGGCCATACTATGACAGGGAGATCCTGAAGTACGCTCCCTACAACAGGTTGCTTGACAGGCTGACCGGCAGGCACGAGCAGAGGGAGCTCGACGTCATAATCAGGACTCTGGAAACCATAAGGTGGGACGGCTGGCTCGTAACAAATGGCCTTGACATGCTCAGCGACCACACGAAGCACTTCTTCGTCTACCTCTCGCGCAACACTTCCCGCTTCCATGTCAGGCAGATAGCAACCGCAAATTCCCTCTCTTCCGGGTTCTCAAGCTTACTGGGCGAAAATTCTGACCGCATAGGTGTTGTTGAGCTCTCGAGGCCAACTGACAGGGACGTGGTCTGGTACCTGAGGGAGAGATTCAGGGACATGCCAGGAGACCTGGTGTCCGCTGTGGCAAGGGTGTCCAACAGGAACTTCGACGCAGCGCACTACGTGCTGGGCTACCTCTCCTACCTCGGGATCCTGAGGGACGACGGTACCGTCAACCTGGGCCTCTACAGGCACTTCACAATCCCCCCCCGGATGCCCCCCCAACGCTGGCATCCAGGATCGTGTCCCACCTTGGCGACGGGGGCCAGGCAGCTCCTGTTGGCCCTTTACATATCTGGGAGGGAATACCGCCGCGTGGAACTGGAGGCAGCCTTCGGCGAAGGTTTCGCAAGCGCGGTGGGTGACCTCTCCCGCCTGGGCCTGGCAAGGGACGACGGTGGCGAGATAGCGTTCAACAAGGGCCCCCCCTTCGGTGACAGGATAGTGGCGCTTCTCGGAAGGGATGCTTACGTGAGGTGCGCCCAGTGGATGGTTCAGGCTGGCCTGATGAATGGCGTCCCCCCCCTACAGGCCAGGCTGGTGGCATACCTCAGATCAGGCAACTCAAGGCACTTGACGCGGAGGTCAGGGAGAACTGGCGCCTCATGCTCCGGCGCTTTACATCCCTGACGGATCTCATGTCCTTCATAGAGAGCGCCATGCCCATGGTAACCGAGGAATCGAGGAAACTGCTGCAGACCATGAGGTGCACATGCCTCTACAACTCCTACAGGTACGGGGAGGCCCTGCAGTGCTTCGAGTCGATCGACGGTGGCAGCGAAGGGGCCCTGGCAGTGGCGGACATGCTGATCGAGATAGGCGGTTATAAGAGGGCCCTCGAGACTGCACTTGAGGTGCTTGAGAGCGAGAGAGGCGCCCTCGCGGCAGAGGCCTCTGGCCTGTGCATAAGGGCCCTCCTCGAATCAGGTAACTACAGGGAAGCGCTGGATGCAAGCAAGAGCGCACTGTCTTCCAGGATAGAAGACAGGCAGGCCCTGGGCGAGATCACAAGGCTGAAGGGCCTGGCGGAGATGGGCCTTGGCATGCTGGAAAGTGCAATCTCGGACCTGAGGGTAGCCCTCGGGATATTCGAGGAGTCCTTCGAGAGCAAGGGCATAACCTCGACCCTCATAGACCTTGCCACTGCCCACCTTTCAATGCTCGATTTGGAGGGTTCAGAGGAGTTCTGCAGGAAGGCCATCGAGAACTCCTTCCTCCTCGGCGAGGCAGAGAGGAGGCTCCAGGCATATTCGATGATGGTGAGGGTCTGCGGCCTGGCCCTGAAGGCGGAGGAGTGCATGGAGTACGCCGTGAAGGCGCAGGCACTCTGCAATTCCCTGGGCCTCGGCGGCTGCAGCGATATCCTGGAAAGCGCCAGGGAGGTCCTGAACTTGGTGGAGGGGAGGCAGGGAGAGCTCAGCGAGAGGGCCCTTTCGTTCCTCACAGGGGGGGGCCTGCGTGACATCGCCAAAACCCCCCCTCTTGGCGAGGCACTTCACTGATGCCAGGTCAGGCCTCATCTGGGCTCGCCCTCCGGGACCTGTCCTGGTACAGCTCAGTGCTCAAGTACTTGTACCCGCTGTCCGGCAGTATAGCAAGCACCCTGTGCCCACTGCCCAGCCTGCTCGCCTCTTTCATCGCCACGTAGAGGGCGCAGCTGCTGCTCATACCAATGAGTATGCCCTCCCTGGAGGCGGCAAGGGAGGCCACTCTGAAGCACTCCTTCTTCTGCTCCTCAGTGATCTCCACGACCTCGTCGAGCCAATCAGTGTGCACCAGCTTCGAGGGCCTGGGCTCCCTGGGGGGGTTCCTGATGCCCTGTATCCTCACCCCCCCAAGTGCGGGAGTGACGCCTATCACCCTTATCCTCCTGTCGAACTGCTTGAGCCGCAGCGCCAGGCCTGATGTCGTACCGCCAGTTCCTATCGTGGCCACCACGGCATCCAGGCTGTGCCCGAAGTCCTTTATTATCTCTGTCGCAGTCCTCTGGTAGTGTGCCAGTATGTTTGCAGGGTCGCTGAACTGGTCCACTGCAACGTACCTGTCAGGGTACTTCTGAAGCAGCCTCTCCTTCATCTCTATGGCCCCCCCAGCGGTTCCAAGGCTGCTCGGTGTCAGGATGAGTTCCGCGCCGTAGGCCGAGATTATCTTTCTCCTCTCCTCGCTCACCGCCTCGCTCATGACTATGGTGACGTCGTACCCCCCCTGATGGCGCCAAGCATCGCCAGGGCGATGCCAGTATTCCCTGATGTGGCCTCTATGATCCTCTTGCCCTTCTTCAGCACCCCCCCGGCCGCCTCTGCGTGCTCGATCAGGTTCAGGGCGGTCCTGTCCTTTATGGAACCTCCTATGTTGTACCATTCAAGCTTGGCGTAGAGCTCGGCATCGCCCTCGCCCGTGAGCCTTCTGAGCAGGAGCACAGGTGTGTTGCCTATGAGATCTGTGGCATCATAGTATATGGCCATGGCCAGTCAATCGGTAGAGGTATCATAAACTTGCCAGTAATGCGCAAACCCCCCCACTGCTAATTCCTGTGCGGTCTGGCCGCATGTGATGGGAGCGCCCACCGGGCACAACTGAAATAGGCCACAGGGGGGGGATTACGGTACCATGGCAGAGTGTCCCGTGATAGAGGCCGACGAGCTGGAGAAAAGGCTGGGAAACTCAATAATAGTGGACTGCAGGTACTCACTCTCCGACCCAGAGTACGGGTTGAGGGCATACCTAAGTGGACACATACCGGGGGGGCCCATTTCCTGGACCTGGAAAAAGACCTGTCCGGGCCAAAGGGAAGGCACGGTGGCAGGCACCCGCTGCCACCTCCGGAGCAGTTCAGGGAAGTGATCGAGAGGATAGGCGGGACTGAGAGTTCGGAGTATGTTGCCTACGACGATGACCTGACCGGTGCTTCGAGGTTCTGGTTCCTGTGCAGGTACTTCGGCATAAGGAATGTAAGGGTGCTTAACGGTGGCTGGGAGAAATGGGTGAGGGAGGGCAGGCCGGTCAGCACCGAGGTGCCCAGTGCCAGGCGCGGACACTTTCAGCCGCACCCTGCGGCTGGCATGGTCGTTGACATCAACTGGGTCAGGCGCATGGGCCGTGGCTATGTGCTCGTTGACTCGAGGCAGAGGGAGAGGTACCTGGGGGGGGTCCATGAGGCCATAGACCCAAAGGCCGGCCACATACCCGGTGCTGTCAACATACCCTACACGGCGGTCACCTCTGGCAGGGGGGACACTCAGGCCTAAGGAGGAGCTGGAGGGGGGTCTACAGGGGCCTCGGTGGCAGGCCGGTTGTCTACTGCGGCTCCGGCGTGACGGCATGCGTGAACGTACTTGCCATGAAGCTCGTGGGCCTTGATCCCCCCCTCCTCTACTCAGGCTCATGGAGCGACTGGGTCTCGTACGAGGACAGCCCGGTGGCCACCGGAGAGGAGTGAGCGCCGGGCCCTCTCGGGTGGCCACAGGGGTGCATGGCGATCGCTCACGGTGCTGGGCCCCCCCTCCCGGGACCAGTGGGTGTCCGGCATGGGGGGGGACATGGGTCCGGCGGACACAGGGTTGCATGTGTGTGTGCAGGGCGAAGCGAAGGGCGCCCGGGACTTAACTCACAATTTTAAAATAGTTTCTTGCAAATATGGGAATATGCAGTACAGTGACGGTATAATCCTCCGTGTCGCTGAGGCCAACTCGACCGATCCTGGCATGTCCAGGGTCAGGCTAGACGAGGAATCGAGGATGGCCCTGGGCGCAGAGATCGGGGGGGACGTCGTCGAGATAGAGAAGACAAAGAAGACAGTCGGGAGGGTTTACCGCGCTAGGCCCGAGGACGAGAACAAGGGTATAGTTAGGATAGACAGCGTCATGAGGAATAACTGTGGCTGCTCAATAGGTGATAAGGTAAAGGTCAGGAAGGTGAGGACGGAGGAGGCAAAGAAGATAACGCTCGCCCCCCCAATAATAAGGAAGGACCAGAGGCTCAAGTTCGGGGGGGAGGGCATAGACGACTTCGTCCAGAAGGCCCTGATGCGGAGGCCCATGCTCGAGGGCGACAACATAAGCGTCCCTGGCCTCACGCTTGCCGGCCATTCAGGCCTGCTGTTCAAGGTCATAAAGACAACTCCGAGCAAGGTGCCGGTGGAGGTTGGCGAGGAGACAAAGATAGAGATAAGGGAGGAGCCGGCATCTGAGGTCCTGGACGACGTCTCCAGGGTCAGCTACGAGGACATAGGGGGCCTTTCGGAACAGCTGGGCAAGGTAAGGGAGATCATAGAGCTCCCGCTGAAGCACCCGGAGCTCTTCGAGAGGCTGGGTATCAAGCCACCCAAGGGTGTCCTCCTCTACGGCCCGCCTGGAACCGGCAAGACCCTCATAGCCAGGGCCGTGGCAAACGAGTCCGGTGCGAACTTCTTCTCCATAAACGGGCCGGAGATAATGAGCAAGTACTACGGCCAGAGCGAGCAGAAGCTCAGGGAAATATTCATGAAGGCTGAGGAGTCAGAGCCGTCCATCATATTCATCGATGAGATCGATTCCATAGCGCCCAAGAGGGAAGAGGTGCAGGGCGAGGTCGAGAGGAGGGTGGTTGCACAGCTCCTCACCCTGATGGACGGCCTGAAGGAGAGGGGGGGCCACGTCATAGTGATAGGTGCCACGAACAGGATCGATGCTGTTGACCCCGCGCTGAGGAGGCCAGGCAGGTTTGACAGGGAGATAAACATAGGTGTCCCGGACAAGAGGGGGGGCAGGAAGGAGATCCTGGCCATACACACTCGTGGCATGCCAATGGGCATGGACGATGAGAAGAAGAACGAGTTCCTGGACAAGATCGCAGACCTCACGTACGGCTTCGTTGGAGCAGACCTTGCGGCCCTCGCCAGGGAGAGCGCCATGAATGCACTGAGGCGCTACCTGCCCATGATCGACCTGGACAAGCCGATACCAACAGAGATACTGGAGAAGATGCAGGTGACCGAGGAGGACTTCATGGAGGCCCTGAAGACCATCGAGCCGAGCAGCCTGCGTGAGGTCACAGTGGAAGTCCCCAACGTCAGGTGGGACGACATAGGTGACCTGGAGAACGTCAAGCAGGAGCTGAGGGAAGCGGTGGAGCTGCCCCCCCTGCTCAAGCCGGAGGTGTTCCAGAGGCTGGGCATAAGGCGTCTAAGGGGGGGTTCCTGCTGTACGGGCCGCCAGGCGTTGGAAAGACCCTCCTGGCCAAGGCTGTTGCCACAGAGAGCAACGCCAACTTCATATCGGTCAAGGGGGGGCCAGAGGTGCTGAGCAAGTGGGTCGGCGAGAGCGAGAAGGCGGTAAGGGAGATATTCAAGAAGGCCAAGCAGGTCGCGCCCACCATAATATTCCTGGACGAGATCGACAGCATAGCGCCGAGGAGGGGGGGCACGTACGGGGATTCTGGCGTAACGGAGAGGATCGTGAACCAGCTGCTGACATCTCTTGACGGAATAGAGGTGCTGCAGGGCGTTGTGGTGATAGCGGCGACCAACAGGCCAGACATAATAGACCCGGGCCTGCTGAGGCCGGTAGGTTCGACAAGCTCATATACATACCGGCACCCAACGCCGAGAGCAGGCTCAAGATACTCCAGGTGCACACGAAGAAGATGCCACTGGCCAAGGACGTCGACCTCAAGTACATAGCGGAGAAGACCGAGGGCTATGTTGGCGCTGACCTCGAGAACCTGTGCCGCGAAGCGGGCATGATGGCCTACAGGCAGAACCCAGACGCCACGGAGATAACGCAGCAGAACTTCATAGACGCCATGAAGGTGATAAGGCCGTCGGTGGACCAGGAGATACTGAAGTTCTACGACCAGCTGTCGGAGAGCATAAACAAGAACGTGATGGATAAGAAGAAAAAGTCGCCTGTGGAGGAGCTGGGCCTGTACCAGTGAGCCCGACTTCACTTTTTCGATCCCTTTTCCCCCCCGACAGAACAATATATCTCTGTGCCAATACTTACGGGAGTGAGGGGATAACGGCTTGAAGAAGTTTGTCTCAGACCTCCTGAAGAAGTCAGTGGCAACATCGGACGGAACGGTTGTGGGGTCGGTTGAGAACCTGAGGATCGACCAGTCAAGCGGTGAGCTGAAGAGCATTGTAGTGCAGCCCACCAGGGGGGGGATGAAACTGCTGGACCCATCCACAGAAGGTGAGTTTGAGAGGGACCCGGATGGGCGTTACCTGATACCTATAGCGCTGATGCGCTCCTTCAGGGACATATGCGTGGTGGATGTCAAGATCCAGCAGAAGCAGTGAAGTGTCCGGCTGCAGCACCTGGGCGGTCTGGGGGGGCAATGGGGGGGAGACCCATTCTCCCTATGCCATTCGGGTGCAATTCATCCGTCATGGAAGGCTGCGGTCAAAGCAGTGTTCACAGGCCCAGGGGGGGTTAATGGGATAAAGGGGGGGCAGCAGGGCAAACAGGTACAATTGGCCGATCATGGGCCTGAAACCCCCCCGGGCATGGGTACCAGAGGCGCCTGGCCTCAGTCAATGGCCAGGTGTGATATATGCCAGCCTGAAGGCCCTGGATCAGCCTGTCGGGTTCCGTGTAAGGCATGCGTACCGAGCGGGTTGGAGGTCTTCTTAGTGTTAAGGCAGCGTCTGCCGTGCAGGGATGGGTGTTGAGCAGCTTTAAAATCGGCACTTGATGTACCATGGCAATGGAGAGGGACTGCGACATCGCCATAATCGGTGCAGGCGTCCTCGGGACATGCCTAGCACACTGGATCTCCTCGCTCTACAGTGCCAGGGTATGCCTCATAGATGCCTCTGGCGATGTCGCATCGCACACAACCTCAAGGAACACGGGCGTCATCCACAGGCCCTTTTACCTGGACCCGGTGAAGAAGGGCACGTTCGCAAGGGCCGCATCACTCTCCTATCCAATGTGGATGAAGTTCGCCAGGGACTTCTCGCTCCCATGGGAACAGGTCGGTACGGTTGAGGTGGCCCTCAGCGACCGTGATCTGGATGTCATATCATCCTATTCGGAGTACGCTGAGTCGAACGGCATGTCCAGGGAGGAGTATGAGGTCCTCGACACCCATGGCCTCCAGGCCATTGAGGGGGGGTCAGTAAAGGCTCTGGGCGCGTTCTTTTCGAAGACAGACACATCTGTTGACTACGGCCTCATGACCAGGGCCATATGCGGCACGCTCTCTGGCGTCTCAACGGTCCTGGGCAGGAGCGTCGTTAGGATCGTTGAGGGTGAAGGGTACAACCTTACCCTGTCTGACGGGAGCACGCTCAGGGCCAGGACAGTATTCAACTGCGCGGGTGCGAACTCCCTGAGGATAGCGCACTCCATGGGCCTAGCGAGGGATTTAAGTGTATTCTTCTTCAGGGGGGGCGACTACTGGCGCCTGCGCCAGGATGCTCTGCCTTCCATAAGGCACAACATATACAGTGTCCCAAGGTTCCTGAAGTTCCCGTTCCTTGACCCGCACTTCATTGTCCGGTACAGTGGCGTCAGGGAACTGGGGGGGCCAAACGCGGCCCTGGTGGCCGGGCCATATGTCTACTCCGGCTTCTCTGAATCTCCGCTGCAGGCATTGTCCTGGCTGTTCGAGAGGCCTGTCCTCACCAGGCTCTCGCTGCTCACGAACTTGGAGTTCCTTGGCATGGTCAGGAGCGAGTGGGAGAGCAGCACCTCCCCCCCGGAGGGCATGGTCAGGCGCCTGTCCTCCTTCATACCGTCACTGAAGGCATCCATGATATCGGGCCCTGGAATTTCCGGGGTGAGGGGGCTCTGTGGTGAGCAGGAGCGGTTTCGTGCCTGAGGCTGTAATGATAACAGATGGCTCATCGCTCCACGTCATAAATTACAACTCACCCGGTGCAACGGGTGCACCTGCGTTCTCCGCATACGTCCTGATCCGTGCAGTGTCCCAGGGCCTTCTCCGCGAGCCAGAACGCAACATGTCCAGGCTGGGCTGGGATCTGGACGCAGTGAGGGAGCCATGCCAGACCGTGGCCAGGGTATGACAGCGTGAGGAACCTTTTAATTTGTTGGCCCCATTCTAATAATGGCACGAAGGGCCAGGGGGGGCATCCTCTTGTCCAGCTTTCGTCCATGCCCTGGTGGCCTGTGTGGGAGAGGTGAGTGAATGGCGTTCAGGGCCAGGGAGATAGTGCTGCCCGCAGTTGGCAGGGATCTGCAGGTTGCAGAATCGGAGGTTCCGGAGCCCGAGGGGGGGACCAGGTCGTCATCAGGCAGAGCGTGTCCGGGATATGCTTCAGGGACATACTGACCAGGGATGCTTCATGCCCAGGGTCAGGACGCCTGGGGGGGTCATAGGCCACGAGATAAGCGGCACAGTTGTGGCGGCTGGCCCCTGTGCGGAATACGTGAAGGAGGGGGGGATAGGGTTGCCAGCCTTATATACAGGCCGTGCGGGAGGTGCGAGTTCTGCCTGACGGGCAGGGAGAACCTGTGCCCCCAACAAGGAGGTCTACGGGGGGGAGACGCTCCGTGGTGGGTACTCCGACCTCGCAATCGTCAGCGAGAAGAGCCTGGTCAAGGTACCAGGCCACATCGGCGAGGACGAGGCCGCCATAGCTGCATGCGTAACTGGTATGGTCTACCACGCACTGAAGGTGGTGGGAAACGTCCAGGACGGTTCCAGGGTACTCATAACCGGTGCTGGAGGGGGGGGTGTTGGCATTCACGCCGTGCAGGTGGCAAAGAGGCTCGGCGCAACCGTCATTGCGGAGACCACTTCGCAGTCAAAGGTCGAAGCGATACACAGGGCGGGTGCGGACCATGTGGTCGTGACCACCGGCAGGTTCGACGGGGGGGAAGTGAAGAAGCTGACAGACGGTGGTGTTGACGTGGCGCTGGAAGCTGTGGGGGGGATCGCTACTTTTGAGAGCTCACTCCGCTCGCTCAGGACCGGCGGCACGGTGGTAGTGGTGGGAAACGTCCAGCCAGAGCCGTGGGCCTACCACTGGGCCTGATAATACTCAAGGGGGGGAACAGGGTTGAGGGGGGGAGCATCAGCTCCACCAGGAAGGACATGATGGATGTGTTCGAACTCTCCAGGGGGGGAGGCAGGATAAGGGCTGTGGTGGACAGGCACATAGAGCCAGGCGAGATCAACAGGGCCTACGAGGACATCAGGGCCAGGAAGAACACTGGGAGGGTGCTGATAAAGTTCTGAAAAACACCTCCCCGCCTAAGTGCTGCCACGGCCAGCTGCCTAGTTACATGCGTGGCATGTTCAGCCGGCACCATGGCCCGACTGGAAAAGCCTGTGGCCCAGATCCATTTTATCGCAAAAGATATTTATTTCACGTGGGGTTTTAGTGAACTAATGGCGCAGGAAGAAGAGATAAAGATGATCATAGCGAGGGCAAACAGGATCCCTGTCTGGTCACTGCCCTACACCTACCTGGCCATAATAGGCATCGGGTACTTCTTCACCTTCTACGATATATCAGATATAGGCCTGGCAATGCCAGCAATCGACGCGCAGTTCCACATCGGGTCATCGCTGAGCCTCTTTCTGGCACTGTCTGTGGGCCTCATAGGCTATGCAATAGGCTCCTACGTGATAGGCACTGTGGCCGACATCTACGGCAGGTACAGGTCGATGATACTCACCATGGCGCTGACTGCCGTTGGCTCGTTGGGCGATGCCCTATCGTTCAACGTCCCGGAACTGGCTGTGTTCAGGTTCATAACGGGGGGGCTGGGCCTGGGCGCGGACCTGAACCTGGTGTCGAGCTATGTCAGCGAGTTCGCCCCGCCGGGAGTGAGGGGGGGCCGGATCACCGTGTACACGTTCATCGTTGGCATCCTGGGCCAGGCAATAACCCCGTTCATAGGCCTGGTGCTTGTGCCCGTGTACTATAATGGCTGGAGGTACCTCTTTGGCATCGGTGCGGTGATCGCCTTCATAGCCCTTCTCCTCAGGTTCGAGCTCCCAGAATCTCCAAGGTGGCTGGCCGCAAAGGCCAGGGACATCGCAGGTGCGAAGAAAGTACTGGAGATGATGGAATCCACCGCACTCAGGAGGGTCAAGAGCCTCCCGGAACCGAAGCCAGAGGAGGTGACGCTGGAAGAGCAGAAGTTCCCAACGCTGTACGTGTTCAGGAGACCGTACTCCGTCAGGCTTGCGATACTCGTCGTCATGTGGTTCTTCTGGTACATAGGCAACTACGCCTTCCTCGGGGACGCGGAGACGATCCTTGCCTCGGCCGGCTTCCCCCCCGTGGCATCATCCATCCGCTACATCGCTGTGGGTGCGGTGGGCTACCCTGTGGGCGCGGCAATTATGGCATTCACTGCCGACAGGTATGAGAGGAAGTTCGTGATCTTCGCGGACACGGTTGTCTGGTTCATAGGCCTCTTCCTCTTCTCCATCAAGACGGGCCTCTTCATCTACCTTGGCTCATTCCTGGCAGCCCTGGCCCTTGGCATGTACCTGCAGGTGGCCTACACATACACAGCAGAGAGCTACCCGACAAGGGCAAGGACCTCCGGCTTCGCGCTCACGGACGGCATAGGACACGCTGGAGGGGGCCTTTGGCGCCATATTCCTGCCCATCCTTGTGGCCTCGTTCTCCTTCGCCTTCGGCTTCAGGTTCATAGCGGTCACTGGCCTCATAGCTGGCATAATAGCACTGCTCGGCCCGCGCTCTTCCAGGAAGACGCTGGAGGCAGTATCGGCCTGACCCCCCCGGGTAGCCGGGCCCCCCTGTGCCACGCCCTTCCAGGCGCAGGGGGAGTGGAGGCTCAAGGCCCCCCCGTTGGCAAATTGCTGCGCCAGGGGGTACTGGTTGTGCCTCCACTGCTGGCCTCTGCAGTGCAGCCCCCCCACTGAAAGTTTTTTATTGTCGTAGGGATTGAGCGGCCTGAGGATCCTGATGGAGGAGCTTATCTGCGATATAGAGTTTGACCAGGACGGCGACATGTACTACGCACGCCTCAGGACTGAGATGGGGGGGCCTCAGGGAGTACTCCGGCCGCACTTTCGAGGAGGTTCTAAACCAGGTAATGCTTGAGCTTGAGGAGGAGTTCTCCTGAAAGTTTGTACCAAAAGGCTATTTCATTCTAGATCGATTCAGGAGTGTTGAGGTACCGCTTCCTGGTGGCACTGGCCCTGTTCGCCCTCCTCCCATTCGGTGCCAGCCACCACTATGGCTCACCGCACAGCGGCCTCACCGTTGTCATTCCGACCACACCTGGAATAGAGCTGAACCTTGACCGTGAGTTCTTCAACCTTTCGGTGGCCCAGATAGCGTTCGTGAACCAGCAGTCACTCCTGGAGGCGAACATATTCAGTGAGAAATGGCACGTGGTGAGCCTGGGCCCCCAACGAAACCGTTTACAGAAGCATGATCCGCCTGGTTCCAGTGAGCGCTCCGGGGGGGCTGGGCAGGGAAAAGCCGTTCGGCATTTACCTCTCAGTGTACATAAACAGGACAACCGTGAAGACGCTCATCGAAAGCGCCGGAAACGGGACGCAGCGCTACTATGTGAACCAGACTTTCTCGATATCCATTGGCGCCACCAGTACCCGGGAAATCGATAGCGGGATGCTCTTCATCAGGCTTGCAATGTATGGCAGTGATGACGGTGCACCAATGAGGTATGCTGAGGCACACGGGTTCCAGAAGGACACCAACATGAGCCTGGATGGCCTCTCTTTCTCTCCCCCGAACTCCACGTCTGGCACGTTCCTATACATGTGGAACTCCACCTACTCTGTCAACGGTGTGAGCATGTACGCTAGGTCACAGATCGTCAGTTACGGTCAGGGCATAGAGCAGACGCTCTACTTCCGTGTGCCACAGGGTCACCTGGAGCTGCACTACGACCCTTCCTGTCAGTGAGCGGGGGGGTGAACATATTCAACAGCACCCTCCTGAACAACGCTGCGAGGCTTGTTATAGAATACATACTGGAGCACTCCGAGGCACTGGCAAGTGGCCTGGCAACGGGCACTGTCTTCGTTGGTGCCGCCTACGCCCTGTACAGGAGGTCAAGGCGCTAGTCGAAGAGCGAGAGGAAGTTGTCTGCCAGCGTGCCGATGAAGCTCTCCCTGTACCTGGTGATCACCCTGGACACCTCTTCCCTGCTGGACAGCCTGGCGGTGTCCCCGTCCAGAGTGACAACACCGTTTTCCCTGAGCCAGGCCAGTGCGCCCTCGAACCTCTTCCTCCTCAGGCCCGTGAAGGCCCTCAGCACCTCTGTGCTCATGTCCTGTCTGAACAGGGCCTGCACGATCTTCCTGGCGTCAGGGTTCCTGAGCGCGATCAGCACAGTCCTCTCCCTCTGCGTCCCCCCTCATCCCCCCCAGGGAAGTACCGCCTGTACCTCCCGTCCTGCCTTGAGAATATCCTCCCCCCCTCAACCTCAAGCCTGTAGAGGTGATATTCCAGCTGGCCGACAGCAAGGCCCAGCATGCGCTGTAGCTCCCTGAAGTGTATACCTGGGTTCTTCCTTATGGCCTCCGATATATCCTCTCGGACGCTGCTGTCGGTCCTCAAGCACTACCTCCTAAGGATCGAGAAGTAGAAGAGGAGAAGGATTACAAGTATGAGAGTGGACATTATGTCATCAGAATGGCCCTCCAGAGGGAGGAGCATGAAGGTGGAGAGGAGCAGTACCACTTCGACCACAGCGGTGAGGATGAACACAGCTGACACCAGGGCTGCGGCCCTCAGCCTGCTCCTCCTGTAAGCCCTCATGGAGACGGCTGAGAGGAACACGGAAAGGATGAGTATGAGGCCAGACGCATAGGTGCTGTAGAGGTCCATGATGGGTGTGGATACGCACACTTTAAATTAATATCTCTCACGAGAACGTTGCGGAAATACCGAAGGCGTTCATCTCCTTCCTGAAGACGTCCCTGTACTTCCTGTCCCCGATGACCTTCTCTATCGTGACGCTCTCGCCGCTCTTCTTGACCTTCACGGCCGCAACTGCCTGCCCGTCCATGAATATGAAGTAGAGGTTCAGGGAGCCGAACCTTGCCCTCAGGTACCTGGAGAAGTACCTGGTAATGAAGTCCTTCGGTCCCGATATGAATAGGCCCTCTGGCCTCTTCCTCCTCTCCGTTGATACATACATTACCATACCGAGGTCCCTGACGAACACCCTCCTGGCACTGCCCTCTTCGTGCAGGCGTGACACGGCCCAGACGAAATCGCTGTCGACCTCGTTCCCGGTTGCCTCAGAGTACCTCTGGGCATCGAAGAACCCGTAGTTCTTCAGGAGGTAGCGGAGGAAAATGAGCATGGCCTCCCTCCTCCTGTACTTCTCAGGCACCACGATGTAGCGCCTCTCGTAGTCCTTGGCCAGCACGTCCCTCTGGAACAGCGCCTTTATCCTCACCCTGGGCAGGTGCGGGTGGACAGAGGCACTGACTATCTCCGATTCAGTGGCGCCACTGCTCTCAAGCACGATCCTCACGATCTCCTTCTCGCCTTCGTCCATCTCCCTCTCCCTGAGGCCCTGTAGAGGGCCACCACACCGAGCGTCCCCCCCAGTGAGACTATGTCAAAGGGGGGGCCGTTGAAGCTGAGCAGGAGGCTCGACTCCTGGTGACTCCTCACGTCTGTGGGCGAGATGCCGCTGTGCACAGCCTCCAGTGCGCTCCTGAAGCCCTCCAGGCGCCCGTTCATCACCGCGAAGGGTATCTCGCCGGAGCGCCTCATGGCCCTGGCCAGGGCCAGTGAGAGCAGGCTGCCCTCATCCATGTCCTCTATGTCCACCTCTCCGTACACCGCTGTGTCGCCCGATGCCCTCAGGCCCAGGCCCTCAGCGACCCCCCCTGCCTCGCCACCGGAGATGCCGCGCACCACGCTGACCCGGAACGTGCCCCCCCCGGAGACGAGGGAAACAAGTAGCCTGCAGAGATCCACGAAATCCTCACCGGGCATTTCCTCGAACTTCTCGATGACCACTGCGTCGGCACTCTCCCTCACCTCCACTTGGTAGGTGTTGCCGCTCGCCGCGATGAACCTGCCATTGCTGTCCCTGTCCGTGTAGAATTTCTCAAGGAAAATGGTCACGGGGGGGTCGCCGGTGCTCACTATGGACCCTCTCCCGCTGTACTCACCTGTGCTGCCGTAGTATACCTCCCCCCCGCCCTGGCTCACGGTCTCCTTTATGCTATTAACGAACCTTGATGCGTAGAACCAGAAGTGCCTCGAGAGCTCCTCCTGGGTGGCGGGCCCGAACATCCTCACGAGCAGTGACATGGCCTCGGACGGGTCACCGTAGCTGTCCAGGCCGTAAAGGGGCCTGAGGCCCCCCCCGTCAGGGAGCCTGCACACCGCAAGGTAGTACTCCAGGTCCTTCACTGCCTCCCTCACCACCTTCTTGGGAAGGCCCGTGACCGCGGATACCTGGCTCTCGTTCCAGGCGCCGTTCTCTATGGCCCTGTACACGCTCCTCAGTTCATCCCCCCCTGCCTCCTCGCGCCTGAGCGTGTGAAGTGCCTTGGCCAGTTCCGGGTGCATGTACACGTATTTGTTCTTCACGAAGCGGCCGTAGACAAGCGACCGGTCTCCGACCATCGACGCCAGCTGGCCGGTAGTCACAGTCACGCCCCCCCTGGCCCTGAGGTCCCATGTTGAGGAGGCGTATCCGTACTTCATGAAGTAGTCGTTCACATCACTTGCCGGCTGGAGCATCTTGAAGACCCTGTCCTTCCTGATGTCCCTCTTCTGCATCCCGGTGAGCCTTTCAAGGTCTTCCCTGAGGATGAACTGGGGGAGCGAAGACAGGAGTGACGAAGTCCCTAGTGATCTCGCCGGAGGAGACCATGGCATCCAGCGCCCTCTCTACCTCCTCCTGACCAACGGGTATCCGGATGAGCACCTCCTCGATAGTGAGGGGCCCGTAGGAGTGGAGGACCCTGCGTACGGCGGCCCTGAGGGCCTCTTCCCTATCCATATCCTGCGCCTCCAGGTCATTCCTGATGAAGACCTGCACGCCCCCACGGAGCTTCCTCCTCACCAGGTAGGCTGCCTCCAGCCTGTTCATGGATTCCCTTATGTCCTCCTCGCTGAGGCCCGTGTCCCTCTTCAGCTCTGAGAGCGTAGTGCCGTTGCAGTGTTCCAGCAGGGCCAGGTCCTCCTGCCTGACCCTGGACGCATCCCGGAACAGCGTTCTCAGAATGGGGGGGTAATTGTCTATGTGGCACCACACTGGCATCCTGGCAAAGGCCGAGACTATCCTGTCCTTCTCTATCAGTTCCTCACCTATCGCCTTTGCGTCCGTGTCAGAGTAAGGGTAGGGGGGGAGTTCTGCCTGTTCCTGAACGGGTCTATGTGGAGGAAATGCCTTGCCATGGCCTCGTAGCTCTCCATGTCCCTGACCCTGGGCACCAGAGAGGCGAAGAATTCTCTCACGGGCCCATCGTCCCTGAAGATGTAACGTATTTCCCCCCTGGGCCGTAGATCTTGTCCAGTATCCTGTTCTGCAGCTCCCTGAGTACCCTTGACCTGTCCTCCATGAGCACCAGGTCCGATACGCCTGCAAGTATTATGCCATAGGAGAACGGGCTCGTCTCAGCGGTGTAGTCGAGGACCCTGTAATTCCCTCTCTCTATGACCTCACTTATGTACTGCCTGGCCCTGGCACGTCCATCATGTCTTCCATTATCTCGTGGAACGTCTCCTTGACAACAGGGAAGCCCTCCATCTCTCCTATTGTCCTGAGGACCCTGTCGCTCCTGAGCTGCTGCCTGACCACGCTTATGTCCGTGCCTTTATACCTGCGCAGTACCATGAGAGCCCTCGAGGCACAGTGCCTGAACCTCTGCTTGAAGGTCTCTGTGTTCCTTATGGATGCACGCACTGTGTCATCGAAGCTGGATGAGGTCACCAGGTGGACGAATTCCCTGAGGTCAGGCTTCTCCGAGAGCGTCACCATGAAGCCGTCGTCAGTGACTGTGACCCTGGCGCTGCTCCCGTACCTGTTGGATGCTGCCTGAGCGTATGCCCTCGAGAGGGCATCGTTGACCCTCCTGCCCAGCGGGACATGGAAAATCACGCTGTACAGGTTGTCACGGTCAATGTAGCCCTCAACCAGGAGGTGCCTGTGGGTGGGCACCCCCCCGTACTTCATCTGCCCCCCCTTTATGTATGAGATGAGACTGTCTGCACCCCCCCACTCATCAAGCCTGTAGTCTTCCATTAGCCACTTCCTGACGTCCTCCCCCCCCTCTGTATCTTTCTCACAGCCTCTTCCCTGAACCTGCCAACCAGGACGCCGAGGTCATAGCTCCTGGGCAGCATCTCCCCCCCCGTCCACGTGGGTACAGTGGGCCTCATGCCCGTGGCGTCCTTCACATAGACCAGGTTCCTCGACGTCCTCAAAAACATGTATGTCCTGGCGCCCAGCACGAAGATGTCGCCCTGCTTCAGCCTCTCCACGAACTTGTCGCTCAGCTGCCCGAGGTGCCTGCCCCCCCTCTCCCCCCCCACGACCTGGTAGTCAGCGTCCTCCGGTATCGTTCCTACGTTCATGAAGAAGATCATCCTGGTGCTCTTCTTCTTCCCGAACGTGCCCTCGCCCTCGTCGAGCCATATCTTGGAGTATATGGTGCTGTCCTCTATCTGGCCCGCAAGGTACCTCAGGACTGACATGTAGTCGTCCCATTCCAGGGTGTGGAAGGAGTAAGAGTTCTTGAGCGTCCTGTATGCCTCCTCTATGCCCCCCCACACCTTCTCCAGTGACATGCCGACAAGTACCTGTGAAAGCACGTCCAGCGGGTTCCTGGGTATGGTGACCCTGTCGATCTCCCTGTCGTACGCGGCCTTTGTGAGCACGGCACACTCCATTAGGTCGTCGAGGTCGAAGACCAGGAACCTGCCTTTGGAGAGCTCGTCTATGCCGTGCCCCCCCGACCTGCCTATCCTCTGGAGCCCCCCCTTGGATACTGACTTGGGGCTCCCGATCTGGACCACAAGGTCAATGTAGCCTATGTCTATGCCGAGCTCCAGGGATGTCGATGTTATCACGCACCTCAGTTCTCCCCCCCTCTTGAGCTATCCTCCACATCGAGCCTGGTCTCCTTGCCCAGGGAGGAGTGGTGGGCCTCCACGCTCTCTATGCCCCTTGCCTTGAGCTTTATGGCCACATGCTCCGTCCCGCTCCTGGTGTTGGTGAATATCAGCGTTGTCCTGTGCCTGTTTATGAGGTCCGTGAGTATGTCGTACATCCTCTCGTTGGCGACCTCAGAGGACACCTTGGTCAGGTCGTGGACCGGCACGATGGTGCGGAGGTCAAGGTATTTCTTAGTGTCCACGTCCACGATCTCGAAGGGCCTCGGCACTTCGCCGTCGAAGCCACACAGGTACTTCGCTATCTCATCCAGGGGTGCCTGTGTGGCGGACAGGCCTATCCTCACAAAGTCCTCATCGGTCACAGCCCTCAGCCTTTCCAGATTTGCGGAGAGCAGCGATCCCCTCTTCGTTGACGAGACCTCGTGGATCTCGTCCACGATCACGTACCTCACGGTCCTCAGCTTCTCCCTGAACTTGGGGGCCGTGAGGACAAGCGAGAAGGATTCCGGGGTGGTGATCAGGATGTGGGGAGGCTTCCTGAGCATCCTCTGCCTGTCGCTCTGCTTTGTATCCCCCCCAGACCTCACGGAGACCCTGATCTGTGGCAGTTCCATGCCCTCCTCCTTCGATATCTCCATTATCTCCCTGAGGGGCTGGTTCAGGTTCCTGTCGATGTCGTTCGCCAGGGCCTTCAGTGGGCTAATGTATACACAGTACACCGTGTCCCTGAGCGTGCCCTCCCTGGCGAAGCGGAAGAGCTCGTTGATGATCGCCAGGAAACCAGTGAGCGTCTTTCCGGTGCCAGTTGGGCTTGATACCAGGACGTTCTTCCTCTCGTGGATGAGCGGGATTGCCCTCCTCTGCGGCTCGGTAAGCTTCGAGTACTTGCCGTTGAACCACCTGGCTATTATGGGGGGGTCGAGGAATGGCATCTCTTCCTCTATCCTGAATCCATGTTCCCTGGAGTCCTGCATGCGTTTAATCTAGGTTTCAGGACAACACAATATATAACCTTATAGTAACCAGGGAGTGCAAGAACCTGCTTCCTGCCTTCATGGGGCACTGGGAGTCTATGGACTGCAGGCCCATCCATGCGGTGTAACCCGGATATACAAGAAAGCAATTCACACACATGATCGTTGCGGACGTTGCTTTCTACCCAATAGGCAAGGGAGTATCTGCATCGGAGGCAATCAAGAAGGCCATCGAGGCCCTCAGGGGGGGCGCCGGTGTGAGGTGCTACCCGAACAGCATGGCCACCGTGATGGAGGCGGAGAGCCTGGAACAGATTTTCGCCGCTGTGGCCAGGGCGGAGAAGGCACTGGTCGACATGGGCTATCCGCGTGTTGAAACGATCCTGCGCGTCGATGACAGGAGGGATCTGGAGAACAGCGTTGAGAGGAAGCTGAGGGCCCTGGGAGAGGAGTAAACCGCACCAGTGTCAAACGGCCTGAGGGAGCCGAGAAAGTCTCCCATCATGCCCATTCGAGCCAGAATGCCCGTGATGTCTCTGCGGATCAAGGCAGACACGGAGTGCGTGCCTTGCCGGGCCGCAAAAATGGGCCCACTGCATGCAGAGGTTCTGGTTGTAAACGAGATAATTGCAGACCCAGTTAAAAACATTTATTGGCTGGGGCGCTGAAAAACACCTTAAATACGCATCAGCGATTTCATTAAAAGTGGAAACTCAGCGGAGAGTTTTGAAGCACCTCAGAAGGGACCAGCTCACGCTCAGGCATGCGGTCTCGCAGGCCACTGCCCTGAACGCCCCCCCGGGTGGCACGATCGTTCTATACGTCTCCGGTACCGCGGCCCTCCTCACCTCGACCTTCACTTCATATCCCTCGGGCTCTTACGCGATCCCCCTGATCCTCCTCATTTCCCTCGTGATCTATGGCCTTATGACCTTCTCCATGTATGAGTTCTCCAAGGAGCTGTCAAGCTCCGGTGGTTACTACACCTTCGTGTCCAGGGGGGGCTGGGCCAGAGGGCTGGGTTCATCACAGCACTGTCATATCTCTCTTACCAGATACTGAGCTTCACTGGCTTCGGTATCCTTGGCTTCATGGGGGGGTTCGTCTATGACGTTTTCCCCTCCTTTGGTATCCAGATCCCCCTTCCCCCCCACCTTCCTCTGGATCCCGTTATCCTTGGTCTTCATAGGAGTTGTCTCCTGGCTCATATACAGCGGCATAAGGCCTTCGCTGCAGTTCGTGTCCTACACGATCATAGTGGAGGTGCTCTTCTTCATAGCCACTTCGTTAGCACTCATATATGAGTTCCACGCGAGGCTCAGCCTTGTGCCTTTCACCCCCCCGAAGCCCGTGGGCAACGACACGCTGGCACTGGCGACCATGATGGTCTATGCCATAGGCACCTACGTTGGCATAGGGGGGTCGATACCTATCGCTGAGGAGACCAGGAACCCGAAGAGAAACGTCCCGCTGGCCATACTCATAACGATAGCGGTGCTCGGCATCACCATAATCCTCTCAGCCTACGCGCAGGTCATAAGCTGGGGGGGCGCAGAACATGGCCTCCTTCGGGGGCAGCCAGTTCCCATACCCTGTGATATACATCTACCAGCATGACTTCGGCTACATCAGCACAGCCCTGGTTGCGGTCCTCATAATCCTGGTGCTGAACTCCTTCTTCACAGCAACGGTATCCCTGGGCACCAATGCCACCAGGGTCGTGTTCTCGCTCGCAAGGGAGCACGTGTTCCCTGAGAGGCTCTCGTCAATACACGCCGTCACAGGATCGCCCACAAAGGCCATTGTCCTGGTGGCGGTCCTCGCCTCAATCATAACGATAGGCACTGGCCTGGCCTTTGAGGCAACGTCTGGCACCGTGAACGGCCTCCTGAACGCGTCCGTCTTCCTCCTCATCCTTGAGAGCCCGATAACCTACCTCGTCCACATACTCACCAACACATCCCTCTACTCCTTCATGAGGAAGGAGGGAAAGAGGGTCAGCATACTCAGGCACATCGTGATCCCGTCCGTGAGCACCCTGACACTGGTATTTGCTGTCGTCGTTGCTGTGTACCTCGACCTCTCGCCACCGTACATATACGGCATATACGGTGCCATTGCGGTCATACTTGCAATACTCATAACCACACTGGTGGTCTCAACGAAGTCCAGGAGGAAGCTTGAACTGATAGGCGACTTCTCGCTGTAGGTGGTTACCTATTTATTTCATAGATATATCTATGTAACATGGCACTCCAGATGCCCAGGCGCATGACAGGCATCACAGACCTCCTGGTAATGGACCAACTGTCAGATGGGCCCAAGTACCCTTACCAGATAATAAAGGGTATCTTCGAGAAGTTCGGCTCCAGGTACAAGCCCAGCACCGGCGTCATATACCCGTGCCTCAGAAGGCTCCAGGAAAAGGGCTACGTGAGGAAGGACAAGAGGTACTATGCCCTCACGGAACAGGGGGGGAAGAAGGTCATGGAGGAGAACAGGGATGTCCTTGACATGAGAATATCGGGTTACTTCGAGAGCAGGGAGTTCTACAGGGAGTTCAACAACCTGGCCCTGAGGGTTGTCAGGGATGTGTACAACCTGACGCCGGAACAGGTTGTGCGTGGCGGGAACGAGATCCTCGATCTGACCAGGAAGACGCTGGAGACCATACACAGGATAATGGGAAGGGGGGGAAAGGATGGCAATAATCACCACCAGTGATCTGACAAAGGTCTACGGCCGTGACTTCGTGGCAGTGGACCACCTCAATATCGAGATAGAGAAGGGCGAGGTCTTCGGGCTCCTGGGGGGGCCCAACGGTGCCGGCAAGACCACCACAATAAAGATGCTGACCACTGTCCTGAAGCCCAGCGGCGGCACAGCGGTCATTGACGGCCATGACATAATCAGGGACAGCCTCGCAGTGAGGAAGGTGATAGGGGGGGGTGGTGCCCCAGGACCTCACGACGGATGAGGACCTGAAGGGCATCGAGAACCTGATGATGGTCTCCAGGTTCTATAACGTGCCCGAGGAGAGGGCCAGGGAGACAATAAAGGAACTCGTCCGCCTCGTGGACCTTGAAGGTGCTATGCAGAGGTACGTGAGGCAGTACTCCGGAGGCATGAGGAAGCGGCTCGAACTGATAGCAGGCCTTGTCCACAGCCCCCAAGGTGCTCTTCCTGGACGAGCCAACGCTTGGCCTCGATGTCCAGACGAGGAGCCAGATGTGGAAGCACATAGAGGAGGTGAGGGAGAACCTTGGCGTAACGATAATACTGACGAGCCACTACCTCGAGGAGGTCGACGCGCTCTCCGACAGGGTGGCCATAATAGACCACGGGAAGATAATAGCCTCCGGCACCCCCGCCGAGCTGAAGGCCTCACTGAGGGGGGGGATGTGATAACGATTACTGTTTCTTCCGAAAACGATGTGGAGAAAATGCTGGAGTACCGGGGAGCAACGGAGGTCAAGGACCTGGGCGGCAACAGGGTGAGGCTTAAGGTCCAGAGCGCGGACAGAGAGATGGCCAGCCTCATGAACTACATAGTCTCCAGCGGCATATCCGTCACGGGCATAAACGTGCAGAAGCCCTCACTTGACCAGGTCTTCCTGGAGTACACTGGGAGGGAGATGAAGGACGAGGAGCCAGGGGACTTCAGGTCCATGATGATGAGGATGCGGAGGCTGAGGAGATGAGCGGTCTTCTTCCACTGACAGGGAGGGAACTGAAGAAGTGGTACAGGAACCAGTGGCCTTCATAGTGTCACTTGTGCAGCCCTTCTTCTGGATCGCCCTCTTCGGCAGTGCGTTTGACATCGCAAAGCTCTCGTTCCACGGGATCGATGTGGCTCTGCACTGTTCCAGGGGGGGGCGCCTGACTACATAACCTTCATACTGGGCGGCGTCCTGACCATAACGACGCTCTTCACCGCCATGTTCTCCGGAGTGAACATAATCTGGGACAGGAGGATGGGGGGGCCTCTCTCCAGGTTCCTCTCCGCACCCATAAGGAGGAGCTCGATAGTCTTCTCCAAGATAATCTCGGGCACGGTCAGGGGGGGCCTGGTACAGGTGGCAATCCTGATCATCGCTGCCCTCCTGATCCCGGACGGTCTCGTCCTCAGGCACGGTTTCACGGTGGTAGATGCGCTCATAATAGCGGCCGCTGTGGTTCTCGTTTCCTTCTCGTTCTCGTCCATATTCAGCATAATAGCCGTGAGGATGACCAGGATGGAGACAATATTCGGTATAGTGAACCTCGTTAACCTTCCCCTGATGTTCGCGTCCTACGCACTCTTCCCGCCGGGACTCATGGCAGGATGGCTGAGCAGGGTGGCCCAGTACAACCCGGTCTCATGGTCAGCACTTTCCATCAGGACAGTCCTGCTCAACGGGTCACTGACGGGTGCGCAGCTATCATCAGTGGCGCATTACCTCCTCTACCTCACCGTCCTGGCCATTGTGATGGTGCTGCTCACAATATTCGTATCGGAGAGAGGGATAAGGGAGTGACATGGCTATACTGAGGGCTAACAACGGCATGGTCATGATGTCTGACCAGAAGACTGGAAACGTCACCATAGACATGAGCGGGAGGATGCTCTACGCGACCCTGGGCAGCAGGTCTTTCAAGCGCTACCTTGATGGCTCTGTCGTGGAGATGAAATGGGACAACGATGTCAGGGTCGTCGCAAGGCTGTCAGAGGAAGAATCAGCAGGTCTCATGGAGAACTGCATATCTGTGGCAGAGGAGTGCCTGCCACAGTCCGAGGGCGCAACCAGCGAGGCCATCAGGAAGTTCATATCCAGCGGCAGGGCGTCCCTGAAATCAGACGCTGAGGCTGTCTCCAACCTGTATTCGGGCGAGATACCGGTGCTACCTCCGGAGAGGTCGTTCTCTCTCTATGTGCAGCTGTCCACAGGCTGCAGGTGGAACAGGTGCTCGCTGTGCCAGGCGTATTCAGCTCGGAAGTCAGGTACAGGACACTGGACGAGTTCAGGGCACATGTGGAAAAGGTCAAGGGTTTCTTCGGTCCAGGTCTTTCTGCCAGGTCATCTGTGCTCCTCGGGGACCCCCCCTCTGCGCTGAATGCTGAACAGAAGGTGCTGCTCTCCGCCCTCGACACTGTCAGGGAGACGTTCAACCTGCCCATATATTCTTTCATAGACCTGTTCACCATCCCGAAGAGCAAGAGCGTCATGCACTACCAGGACATGAAGAGGCATGGCCTCGAGAAGGTCTATTTCCTCCTGGAGACCGGCAGCAACAGGGTGGTGAAGGCTTTCAGGAACCTCACCAACGTAACCGATGCCATAAACATAGTGAACAACCTTAAGACCGCAGGCCTCAACGTCGGCCTCATAGTCCTGGCTGGCACGGGTGGAAAGACGCTCAGCAGGGAACACGTGGAGGCCACTGCAGGCATAGTTGGGCAGATGCAGCTTGGAGAAGGGGGGGATAGCCTCTTCATATGCCCGGTGAGGGAGGACGAGGACAGTATCTACGCGGGTGAGATGGACAAGAGGGGGCCTTGTGAAGATGAGCCTGGAGGAGAAGTACAGGGAGGCGGACGAGCTCCTGAAGAGGATAAGGGAGGAGTACGAGAGCACAAACGGCAGGCCGCTCTCAGTCAAGGCGGCAAAGTACGACCTGCTGGAGAGCGTATTCTAGTGCTCACCCTATGACTGTTCCACCGTGCTCTTCGCCACTGGATGCCTTCACGTATGCACCGAGGTCCCTGCCATCGATCACGTGCACCCTGATCGATGACCTCCTTGCAATCGTCAGTGCAGTTATGTCCATAAAAACGTGCTGCCCTGCCCCCCCGGAGGCCTCGCGCATGGCCAGTTCGATGGCCTCTTCATATGTGAGGCTCCTGAGCTTCCTTGCACCCCCCCTGTCCTTCCTGGGGTCGGCAGTGTAGACCCCCATCAACTGATGTCGCGTTTATCATCACCCTGGAGCCGATCCTCTCCGCCAGCAGGGCGGAAACTGTGTCCGTGGTGTGGCCCGGTTCCGTGCCGCCCATGACCACGTACCTCTCCTGCCTGAGCAGCTTCGCGGCATCGTTGATGTTCTCCGGTATTTCCGTTGGTGCTCCGTCCAGGAGGGACGCTATTGCAAGCGCGTTCATCCTGGTGGCGTGGATACCTATCTCATCAAGGACGTTCTCGTTCACACCGGCAGGCCTTAGGGCGCCTATGTACTCTCTAGCCAGTGCACCTCCGCCCACCACAATGCCCACCCTGTCCACAGGCAGGTCACGGAGCACGGAGGAGAGGTCCCTGATGAACTGCACGTCGAGGGAAGGCCTGGAAACAATTGAGCCGCCAAGCGATATGACGACGCACTTCATGCAACCTGTGGATCAAGGTTAAATACGATTATAAACTTTCTTTGAAGTAATGGCTTCAGACGACGTTCAGCTGCGAAGGTACGAGTTCAAGAAGGCCCTGCAGGAGCTGTCCGAACTGCGAGGCCGTGGGACCGAACTGATATCCCTCTACATCCCCCCCCGGACAAGCAGATATCGGATGTTGTCCAGTACCTGAGGGAAGAATACTCAACATCATCTAACATAAAGTCAAAGTCCACCAGGAAGAACGTGCTCTCAGCCATCGAATCGATAATGTCAAGGCTGAAATACTTCAAGCAGCCACCCGAGACCGGCCTGGTGTTCTTTGTTGGGCATGTGGCAACCAGGGGGGGCGACCAGACGGAGATGTACACGAAGATAATAGAGCCGCCCGAGCCCATACAGACTTTCATCTACAAGTGCGATTCCCAGTTCCACCTGGAGCCCCCCCTGATGTCCCAGCTGGAGGCCAAGGAGATGTACGGCCTCATAGTCATAGACAGGAAGGAGGCCACGGTGGGTTTCCTCAAGGGGGGGACAAACATCGTTGTGGTCTCCAACGAGCAGTCCCTTGTCCCCAGCAAGCACCACCAGGGCGGCCAGTCATCGCGACGTTACGAGAGGCTCATCGAGATAGCGGCGCATGAGTCTTCAAGAAGGTGGGGGGGACATAGCGAACAACGCCTTCATGCCTGTGATAAAGGACCTGAAGGCCGTCTTCATAGGCGGCCCGGGCGCCACAAAGGAGTACTTCTTCGAGAGGGACTACCTGAGGAACGAGATAAAGCAGAAGGTCAAGGACCTCTTCGACATAGGCTACACAGACGAGACCGGGCTCAGGGAACTGGTGGCCAAGGCCTCGGAATCGATCAAGGACATGCAGATCTCCAGGGAGAGGGACCTCGTGAACAGGTTCCTGCAGGAGATAAAGAAGCCTGACGGCGGCCTGGCAGTCTACGGCGAGGCGGCGGTGAGGCAGGCACTGGAGGCCAAGGCGCTGGACACTGTCCTGCTCTCCGAGGGACTTAACAAGAGGAAGTACGTCTACAAGTGCCCCGCTTGCGGTTCAGAGAAGGAGTTCGTGAAGAGGCCGGACGAGGTGCCGACATGTGCCGCTGACGGTTCTGTGATGTCGCTGGAGAGGGAGGACGACCTGGTGGAGATCATATACAACCTTGCGGATGCGTCCGGTGCCAGGGTGGAGATGATATCCGCAGACAGTGAGGAGGGCACCCTCCTCCTCAGGGCATTCGGCGGGATCGCCGGTATACTCCGCTACATACCAAAGGAGAGCCAGATGCAGTCCGTGCAGGGCCAGTGAGCGGCACAGATTTATGGAGATATTCAATACGAAGGTATGTCTGACCCTGGAAGGCGGGCACTTGCATATACGTCACTAGCGCACTTCGTTAACGACGGGAACTTCTTCCTCTTCCCCCCCGTGCTCATAGCCTATTACGAGTCGATACCCGGGACAAAGGTTGTGGCCCTTGGCTCCGTGGCAATCATATACAACGTCCTCTCAGGCTTCCTGAGCACGCCCCCCCTCGGCAGGTACGCGGACAGGCACGACAGGGATTCGCTCCTCATATTCACCGGCCTCCTTCTTAACGCCGTTTCTGTCCTCATATTCATGCTTCCATTCGTCTACCACTCGCTGCTCTTCCCACTCATCATAACTGGCTCTGTGGTGCTCGGTGTGGCCCAGTCTTTCTACCACCCGCTCGGTGCCTCTGTCCTCTCACATGTGTATGATAAGCCACGGGCTTCAAAGGCCATGGGCACAAACCAGGCCTTCGGGAGCCTTGGCAGGGCTGTCACGCCATACCTGATCTCCTCTCTGATCCTGATAGGCGGCGAGGTGCTGGGCCTGGGCATCTTCGCGGTCTACATGTTCGCCGCATCCTTCGTGACGCTTGCTGGTCTGCACTTCTTCAGCAGGTCAAGGTTCGCCGTAGCCCAGGGTAAGCCGGGTGTGGAGCAGCAGCCCACCGTTGAACCGTTCAGCAGGTACTCTGGTTTCGTGTATTTCCTCACGGCGGTGGTGTTCATACGCTCCATGTTCATGCTTGCGGTGAACACCTACGTGCCCACTTACATGAGCGATATCTACCACAGCAAGTACCTGATGAGCTCCGTGCTGAGCGCGGGCCTCATAGTCTCTGTGGCGGGCGGCCCCCCCATCTTCGGCCGCGTGACCGCCAGCAGGGGGGGAGGCAGAACAACCATACTCGTGACTTCAGGCATTTCGGCCCTGGCGTTCCTCGCATTCATGCTCACCAGGGACATATACATCACAGGCGTTGCATACGCGGTGTTCGCCATGACCGCCTTCACCGGGTTCCCTGTGCTCATGGGCTATGTGAACGAGGTCGTGCCCAGGAGGTTCTCCACCACATCAAACGGCCTCGTGTGGGGGGGCCTGGGGGGGAACACCGTGGGCGGTGCGGCCGGCATAGGCGTCATGTCGCTCCTCCTCCTCTACCTGCCACTGGGCAGGGTGCTCTACATAATGATAGCCTTCGCTGCAGTATCCTTCGCCCTCACGCCTCTCCTACCGTCCAAAAAGAAGGTCTCCGCGGCCTCCGCCTCTGGTGCCAGGTGATACCGGCACCTGGCATTCCGTGAGAAGGGGGGGCGCCGGTAATCGAAGGCGAGGAGACCACAAGGCATATCTCCAGGGCGGCACTGCGGTATATGCCATGCTCGGCGGTGGTGAGGCCGACTTCTTCCAGGAAATCCTCGCAATGATAAGATCCGGCTCCATAAGGGACAAGGAGGCGCTACACAGGGCCAAGGTGCAGCTTGCAAGGAAGTACGGGCTAGGCTATATACCCGGGGGGGACGTGGAGATACTGCACTCCTCTGACCTGGGTGAGGGGGGGAGCGCGAACTCCTGAGGATAAAGAGGACCAGGACGATATCTGGCGTCTCAGTTGTTGCTGTCATGACATCACCGGAACGCTGCCCCCCCCATGGCCGCTGCATATACTGCCCGGGCGGGTCGAGAACAACTCACCGCAGGCATACACGGGCTATGAGCCCGCGGCCCTGAGGGGGGGCCGCACCTACGCCTACGACCCTTACGAGCAGACGTTCAACAGGCTAAGGCAGCTTGAGACCATAGGCCACGACACCAGCAAGGTGGACCTTATAGTGATGGGGGGGGACGTTCACGGCCAGGCCTGAGGCTTACCAGAGGGAGTTCGTGAGGGGGGGCTGCCTCGACGCCATGAACAGGCAGCCCTCCTCTGGCCTGGAGGAGAGCATGCTGGTTAACGAGGACTCGGACAGGAGGTGCATTGGCCTCACGGTTGAAACGAAGCCTGACTGGTTCTTCGAGAGGGAGATAGACCTCTCCCTCTCATACGGCACAACGAAGGTAGAACTGGGTGTGCAGATCATAAACGAGAGGGTGCTCAGGCTTAACGGGAGGGGCCACGGCGTCGGTGAGATTGTCAGGGCCACGCAGCTTGCCAGGGACGCTGGCCTTAAGATCGTATACCACGTGATGCCCGGCATGTACGGTGCCACCGAGGAAGACGACATGGAGAGCTTCAGGCTCATGATGGAGGACCCAAGGTTCATGCCTGACATGCTGAAGATCTACCCGACACTCGTGGTCAGGGGGGGTACCCCCCCGCTCTACGGCCTGTGGAGGAGCGGGAGGTACACTCCACCGGACACAGAGAGGGCCGTGAGGTTCCTCCAGTTTGTCCTCACGAACATAAAGCCCTGGGTCAGGATACAGAGGATCCAGAGGGACATACCCGTCAAGTTCATCTCCGCTGGGGGGGTGAAGAGGAGTGACATAAGGAACCTGGCGGAGAGGATGCTGGCGGAGAACGGGATGTCAACAATGGAGATCAGGTCGAGGGAAGTGGGTAAGAGGGGGGGAACGGACCTGGAGGACTGCAGGCTCGTCAGGAGGGATTACATGGCCGCAGGTGGGAGGGAGGTCTTCCTCTCATACGAGACGGGAAGCGGGGGGGACATCGTAGGGTTCCTCCGCCTGAGGCTGCCTTCCGATATGGCCCACAGGAAGGAGGTAATAGGCTCATCAATCGTCAGGGAGATAAAGGTCTTCGGTGAAGTGGTGCCGGTTGGCTCACGTCCGGAGGCAGAATGGCAGCACAGGGGCTTCGGCAAGGCTCTCATGGCGGAGGCTGAGAGGGTCAGTAGGGAGGAGTTCGGTGTCGGGAGGATCCTGGTAATCAGCGGCATAGGCGTGAGGAACTATTTCAGAAACATGGGCTACGAGAGGCTGGGCCCGTACATGGCCAAGTCGCTGTGAGGCAAGCAAGGGAAACTATTATACTTTAGGGCCAATGAAAAACGTTTAAATACCGAGCGCCAATAAACATCGCGCACATGTTTGCAGCCTTCGCGGTGCTTGCTGCGGTTGTCCTGGGCATGGCCGTTTACCTGATATACACCATAGTGAGGGCAGAACGCTTCTGAAGGGGGGGATCTCTGATGTCTTTCTGGACACAGCTCTTTCTCGAGAACAGGTTGTTGTCGGGCTCCCTTATTATCCTCATATATTTATTAATCGTATCGGTTTCAGCCTACCTGTTCTCCGGCCACATAGCCAAGGTCTACAGGAGGAGAGGACAGTACTCCATGGGTATTCCAGCAGGGCCATAGCGCTGTTTGAGAGGATGCTGGGCCCAGTGGTCAGGAGGGAGATGAGGCTGAGGGAGTACCTGGAGGCAGTCCTGCTTGTCTCTGCATTTGCAGGCACTGTGTGTTTCCTCCTGCTGGTCTTCCAGCGGGACCTGCCATTTTCCTATGCGAACAACCACATGACCGTCTCACTGGCCTTCAACACGGTCACCAGCTTCCTGACAAACACGGACCTTCAGCACTACTCCAACCCATTTGACCTGACCTATTTCAGCACGACGTTCGTGATAATTGGCCTCATGTTCTTCTCGCCCACGCTGGGCTTCGCTGTCTCAATGGCATTCATCAGGGGGCATACTGACGGACAAGGGGCACCTGGGGAACTTCTACCACGACTTCCTCGTGGCCTTCTTCGAGGTGGTGCTGCCGGCCACACTTGTTGTGACTGCGCTTCTCATAGCGCTGGGCGTGCCAGAGACGGTGCACACTTACCTCCTTGTGACACCGTTCTTCTCAAAGGGCGCTGTGAAGGTGCCCCCCCTGGGCCCTGTTGCCTCGCTGGAGGCCATAAAGAACATAGGCACGAACGGCGGTGGCTTCTACGGAGCGAATGCCGGGTACCCGTTCGAGGACCCCGACTGGGCCACGAACATAGTGGAATACGTGTCATTTAACCTGATACCTATGGCCTCTATCCTCTCACTTGGGAGGGTGTTCGAGAGCAGGAAGTTCGGCCTCATCCTCTACTCCGTCATAATGGCCTTCTACCTCTTCAGCGCTTACCTCTCCTTCTTCGGCGAGTACTTCGGGGTGCCACAGATAACCTCGCTGGGGACGCTCTTCACAGGCAACATGCTGGGCAAGGAGACCGCAATAGGGCTGTCGCAGAGCACGATCTTCCAGGTGGGTGCCACCATGACATCCACAGGCGCGGCGAACGGCTCGATAATATCATACACGCCCGCCGGGGGGGTGCTGGGCATCCTGATACCTCTGCTCCTCAACGACCCCCTTGGCGGCGTCGGGACGTCCGTCCTAAATATATTCACTTACGTGATCTTCACCATGTTCATATCATCCCTGATGGTGGGCAAGCTCCCGGAACTCCTCACACTCAAGATAGGCTCCAAGGAGATCCGATATTCAACGCTCTCCCTCGTCACACACCCGCTCCTGGTCATAGTGCCTTTCGGTATCACCCTCATGCTGCCTGGCGTAATGTCGACGTTCGTGAACTCCAGGCCTGACCAGATCACGCAGCTGCTCTACGAGTTCGCCACATCGGCTGCGAACAATGGCTCCGAGATGGGCGGCTTCGCAACGAACAGCCCTTACTTCAACTACCTGGATGGGGTGATAATGCTCCTTGGCCGCTACCTCCTGATAGGCTTCCAGCTGGTCATAGCATACTCGTTCTCAACGCAGAAGGCCAAGGTGCAGGGGGGGAGAGGGCCATAGACCCGGGCACGAAGCTCTTCGGCTTCCTCCTCTTCTCGGTGATGCTACTAATCGGCCTGCTATCCTTCTTCCAATGCTGGTCCTTGGCCCGATACTCTCATGGGCTAAACTCTTCAATTTCGAGGTGCTGAAGTGGTCTCTCTTAAGGATATGAAGGATGTTGCCTGATAACGCTCAGGGACTTCGACCCCCCCAGGTATGAGGTCAGGAACCCAGTGATGTTCCTAACGGAGGCCTCCTTCGTTGTTGCGCTTGTCGCAACTCTGAGGCCAGCAATCTTCGACCTGCCCGTTACAGGCGCGTATCCCCCCCCACTTCTACGTTGCCGTGACCGTGCTGCTCTTCCTGACACTCCTGTTCAGCAATATAAGCGAGGCCATGTCAGAGGGCAAGAGCAGGAAGATAGCGGAATCACTGAGGCGCCTGAAGAAGGAGGTCACGGCACACAAGGTCAGCGGTGACGTCACGGTCGATGTGAAGTCAACTGAACTGAGGAAGGACGATGTGGTGGTGGTGAACAAGGACGAGGTGATACCAACAGACGGAGAGATCGTGAAGGGCTCCGGCTACGTGAACGAGGCAAACATAACTGGCGAGTCCAGGCCTGTCCTGAAGGTACTCGGTGACACAGTGACTGGCTCGACAGTACTCGTCACGGACAAAATATGGGTGCGCGTGACCGCCAACCCTGGAGAGACCTTCCTAGACAGGATGATCGAGCTGGTGAGCAGTGCAACGAGGGAGAAGACGCCTAACGAGATAGCCCTCTCCTCAATCCTGTCCGGCCTCACACTGGTCTTCCTGGTGGTCGTGAGCGCAATATTTGCCGAGGCCAGGTTCGTGGGCATAGAGAGCAACATCATGATCCTGATCGTCCTCCTCATCGCCCTGATACCGACAACGATAGGGGGGGCCCTGCTGCCGGCCATAGGCATAGCGGCCATCAACAAGGTATCGGAGTACAACATAATCGCGAAGAGCGGCAGGGCGGTGGAGAACGCGGGCGACATCGATACGATAATACTGGACAAGACGGGCACAGTGACAATAGGCGAGAGGGAGGCGGTGAGGTTCTTCCCGAACAACGGCGTTGACTACAGTGAGTTCGTGAGGGCCTGCCTCATGTGTTCCCTGCAGGACCAGACGAAGGAGGGCATGTCCATAGTCAGGCTGGCGCGGAGGGAGGGTGTGGACGTTAGGCCAGAGGAACTCCAGGGATACGAGTTCCAGCCCTTCTCAGCGGAGACGAGGTTCAGCGGCATTTCCAGGGACGGCGACTACATCGTGAAGGGTGCGCTGAAGACACTGAAGAAGAACTATGGCCTGGAGGACACGTTCATAGAGGCGCTCTGCAAGGAGATATCCATGAGGGGAGGCACGGCGCTGCCCGTGGTGAGGAACGGCAGGTTCCTGGGCGTCATCGAACTTAACGACGTGCTCAAGCCAGGCATAAAGGAGAGGCTGGACAGCCTGAAGAGGATGAACATAAAGACGATAATGTGCACGGGCGACGACGAGATAACAGCGCAGTACATCGCAAGGGAGAGCGGCATAGACGAGTATGTGGCCAACAGCACCCCCCCATGGACAAGTACCAGGTGGTGCTGTCTGAGAAGTCAAAGGAGCGCATGGTGGCCATGGTCGGGGGGGACGGCACGAACGATGCCCCTGCCTGGCCAAGGCAGACGTGGGGGGGCTGGCCATGAACAACGGCACGCAGGCGGCCAAGGACGCGGCGAACATGATAGACCTGGACAACGACCCCCACTAAGCTGATGGACGTCATATTCCTAGGGAAGCAGATCCTCATAACAAGGGGGGGCTCGCTGACAACGTTCAGCATCGCAAACGATGTCTCGAAGTACTTCGTGATCATACCCGCCATGTTCTACATGTTCCCGCAGCTGGGCTTCATCAACATACTGGGCCTCACAGACCCGCTGGTGGCAATTACCGCGGCTCTCATATTCAACACAGTGATCATCGTGGCCCTGATCCCACTGGCGCTCAGGGGGGGAGTCAGGTTCCGGCCGTCATCGCTGAACGAGCTGCTGAGGAGGAACACACTGATCTATGGCATAGGTGGCGTGATAACGCCCTTCGTAGCGATAAAGATCATATACGTGCTCATGGTGCTGGGGGGTGTCCACTGGTGAAGCCCTCTGAGTACGCAAGGGTGTTCGCCTTTGTGGTGGCCTTCCTCTTCATCTTCGGCTTTGTTGTGCCTACTGCCATATCCCTCCTCACACAGCAGGTCGAGCCCTTCCAGGCAGAGGGGGTACCCGGTGGAGATAGACGGGCACGTGTACGGCAGTTACCTTCTGGCGGAGGCCTTTAACTCCTCTATCTTCTTCCATCCCAGGCCTTCTGCCATAGGCTACAACCTATCACAGTCTGGCAGTTACCCGTACTCTCCCGGGAACCCGGAGCTGACGAACCTGACCATAAAGTATATAGAGGAGTTCCTTGAGGAGAACCCGGGCGTGAACGTGTCGCAGATACCGTACGCCATGGTATCCTATTCGGCCTCTGGCCTTGACCCGGATATACCGGTGCAGGGTGCGTACCTCCAGATCCCCCCCAGGGTCTCCACCAACCTATCCCTCCTCCTATCCAACACATCGCTGCACATGTCGAGGCGGGAGGCCTCTGCATACCTGTACGGCCTTGTCAACTCCTCAGTGCAGCAGAACTTCCCCCCCCTCTTCGGGACATACTATGTCAACGTGGTCTGGCTGAACGTGCAGATAATAAAGCTGCTGATGGACGCAGGCATTGTGGGCCCTGCGTCCCTGTCCTCCGGTAGATTCACCTCTTGATCAGTATGGTGTCAACCTGGCTCTCCTTGACAACAGACTTAAGCTCGGCCTTGACCCTTATCCTGCCGTACCTGTCCGGCCTGACACCGAGGACAACACAGTCTGAGCCTGTGTCCTCGATCATCCTGTGCACCTCGTTCCTCAGGTTCGTCTCCAGGCCGCCCCCCCTTGTCACCGACACTTCGGGCCCGAACCTCTCGTACACCTGCTCCATATGCTCGAACAGTGACTGGAAGCCGTGTGTCCTCTTCTTGTCAAACCTCCTCATGTCCGCCAGGAGTATGCTTGAACCTGATACTAGCTTGAGGTAGAGGCCAAAGAGCACGCTGACCCTTGTGTTGAGGCCCTCCGATACCGGGACAAGGATGCGCTTGTAAGGGTAGTTGTTCCCGTGGGTGCTCACTGCTGCAGTTATGGTGTTCGAATTCTTTATCACGTAGTCGCTTATGCTGCCGAATAGTGCGGTGGAGAGAGGGGGGAGCGCTTCTGCGATGCTATCAGGACAAGGTCGTATGAGTGCGAGTTTATCTCCTCCACTATACCCTCCTTGGCGCTCCCGGAGGTCCTAACCCTCGGCACCACCTTGATCCCCCCCCTCTCCTTGCCTTCCTGGAATGCCCTGGTGACCATCTTCACCTTGTCGCTCCAGGTTATCTCCCTGCTCTCCTCCTTCACTGTGAAGGCGGTCACCTCCGAGCCAAACCTCTGGGCAAGGTCAAAGGCTATCCTGAGCGCCACAGGAGACCTGTCCCCCCCCTGTGCCATCGGGACAGCGATCTTATCAAGTTTGAGCGTGAGTGATTTGGTGACTTCCATCATAACGTAACAAATACATGTACATATATAATAATTCCCAATGGCATGGTGCGAAAGGACCCCCCCACATCTCTTGCACGAGCAGGATCAAGGAAAATGTGGATATCTTTGCACTGCGTGTGACATGCAGGCCATGCAGTTACGGAGCGAAATGACAGTTATTATCATGCTCGCCCCCCCTCCACCTGCGCCTGGAAAAACTTATCATAGTAAATGGCACTAACCCTCTGGTTGTTCGTAAAGTGCGTAACAGTGAGCCGGAACCGCCTCATGGGCATCGGTAAGCCAGAGGACCTCCTCTACATGGACATAGACGAGGTATTCCTCGTGGACATGGACGCCCTCACCAGGTACAAGCTCTCCTTCCACTTCTACAGGGAAATATCCAGGTTCTGTGAGGTCACTGTGCTCAACATGCCAGCGAGGGTGCAGGACCTCATAGACACCCTGGTCTCTGGCGCTTCCAGGGTTGTGGTTGGCAGGGATGTTGACAGCAGGCTACTCTCCGGCTTCATGCAGGTTTCGGATTCCGTGGTCCTGAGCCTTGTTTCGCGTAACCTGGTGGACGAGTTCATACGCCTTGGAGGCGGTGACTTCTTCAGCCTGGGCCAGACCGACATCGCCTTCCGCACGCTCTACAACGCAGGACCACCGGTCATCAGGGAGGGCGTGAAGAACATTGAGGACTTTCCGGAGGGTGCAGTGCCCTACCTGCAGTGAAATTATTGCGGGTAATCGGATCCCACCTAACTGTTAATATGGCCCTGAAAATGACCAATAAATGTTCGCCGATCTTAGCACAGAGGTAGCCGGCCTGAGGCTGGAGAACCCGCTCATGCTTGCCTCCGGCATACTCGACGAGAACGGTTACTCAATGCTCCGTGTCCTCCGTTCGGGGGGGGCGTCCGCGGCGGTTACAAAGTCCATTGGGGGGGAGGAGGAGAGGAACGGCTACAGGCCACCTGTCGTACATCCCCCCCTCCAGTCAGGCATGCTGAACGCCATCGGACTGGCAAACCCTGGCATTGAGGAGTATGGGCACGAGATAGAGATTGCGAGGAGGGCCGGGAAGCCGATAATCGGGAGCATATTCGCTCCTGATGAGGCAGGCTTCTCCAGGCTTGCGGAGAGAATGCAGTCCTTCGGTGTGAGCGCCATAGAGCTGAACCTCTCCTGCCCACACGTGAAGGGTGTCGGCTCTGAGGTGGGGGGGAGCGACCCGGTCCTTGTGAAGAGGGTTGTGCAGGCTGTGAAGTCCGTCTCGTCCGTACCGGTGTTTGCAAAGCTGTCGCCCAACGTGACCGACCTGGTGGAGATCGCCAGGGCAGCCTCCGACGCGGACGGGCTTGTGCTGATCAACACCGTCAGGGCCATGGCCGTGGACATACGTGCCAGGAGGCCTGTCCTTTCGAATGGTTTTGGCGGCCTCTCCGGGCCCTCCATTAAGCCCGTGGGGGGGATAAGGTGCGTGTACGAGGTGAGGAAGGCCATGGACATACCCATCGTGGGGGGGGTGGGTGGGATATCAGGGTTCGAGGACGTGGTGGAGTACATAATGGTAGGTTCCGACGCGGTGCAGATAGGGACTGCACTGTGGAGGAACGGACCCGGCATCTTCTCTTCCATACTCTGTGAACTGGAGAAGTTCATGGAGGAGGAGGGTTACAGGGCATAGGCGAAATGAAGGGGGGGGTGGCCCTCCAGTGAGCTACGAATACGCAACCGTTTCGGGAGTGAAGGAGGAGGGCAGGGGAGTGAGGACTCTGGTTCCAGTGGGAGAGGAAGGTGGAGCCTGGGCAGTTTGTCATGGTCTGGGTGCCCGGGCTGGGCGAGATCCCACTCTCCCTCTCCAGCACAGACCACACCAAGTCGATCACGATAAAGAGCTTCGGCCCAGTCTCGGAGGCCATAACGAGGATGTCTCCGGGAGACAGGATCTACCTGAGGGGACCATACGGCAGGCCTTTCACCAGGCCCACAGGACAGTATCTGCTGATAGGGGGGTGGATCGGGGGGGATGGCCTCGCTCAGGCCCATGGTTGGGCCCAGGGCCCACGCGATCATATCCGCAAGGTCAAAGGATGACCTGATCTTCAGGGACGCGTTCCAGCCAGGCAGGGTGCACGTCACAACCGATGACGGCAGCGAGGGCTTCAAAGGGAACACCGTTGACTTCCTGAGGACCTTTGACCTGTCAGGGTTCACGGAGATATACGTGTGCGGGCCAGAGAGGATGATGTTCTCTGTATACAGAGAGCTCAGGTCCAGGCAGGTGAACGCAAGGGTCGAGTTCTCCCTGGAGAGGCTCATGAAGTGCGGCATAGGCCTCTGCGATTCCTGCTCCATAGGTGGCTACCAGCTCTGCAGGGACGGTCCCGTGTTCAGCATCGATGAGCTCGACAGGATGGAGGAGTTCGGGCGGAGCAGGCTGGTGGAGAGCGGAAGGAGGATAACGCTCTGATACTGCACTGCATGTCCCCTGGGCCCTCCTCCACCCTTTCGCTGCACCCCCCCTGTGGGCGGGAAGATAGAATTTCGTTTGACCTTCTGGCGGACTAGGATTCTCCAGCCTGCCTGGAAGGGATCGAAGGCCTGCATGCGACACGTGTGTGAAAAAAATATATCTATCACGCCACTTAAGACAATAGCACATGGAACTTAGGCTGGCAGTGAAGCAGGCTTACAACTTCCTGCTACAGGACCTCAAGAAGGGCGGGGGGGCCAGGGTAACACGTACATAGTTTTCGGTGGAAGGGGCTGCGGCTTGATCTGATGCTGGAGGTCCTGGAGAACTCACTCAGGGGCCAGGGCACGAAGGTCATAGTGTCCAGGCACAGGCAGGGCCTTGACAGGCTCTCCCTCTATAACTCAATCCTGGATGCCTGGTTTGAAAGGCACGCGGAAAGGGACCTGGACAGGGTTTACAGGGAATTTGCCGAGATGGCAGGTTCCGGGAAGGAGTGCGTCATCCTGGTCGACGGCCTGGGTGAGATGGACGCAGCTGGCCTGGACACGTTCCTGCACGTCACATCAATGCTGGACAGGAGCCAGGTCTTCACAGTTGCCTTCTTTTCCCTGGTGCCCGGGCAGTGGCAGGACATGTCCGCAGTGCTGCAGGTGTTCCGAGGGGCCAACATTATAGCGCTCAGGCAGGCGGAGTTCGAGGACATGGTGGCCATGGCAGGCGCCATGGGCCTCAGGCTCCCACTCTACTTCTTCAACGAGCTCTGGAAGGTCATCAACACGACCTGAGCTGGATGGGGGGGTACGCAATAAGCTACTACAGGAGCCTCGGAATAATAGATGAGGAAGGTCACCTGGAGGAGGCAAAGTTCAGGTATCTCCCGTGCCCCCGAGGCTGGAGATATACTACCACAACGTCTACTCCTCCCTGAACGATGTGGACAGGAGGGTGGCTGAGATCCTCTCCTTCATCGAGATGCCCGTGGACATCGAAACGCTCTCCCTCCTCTCCGGCATGGACAGGGCCCAGCTGGCATCTGCCATAGATTCACTGGTCTCAAAGGGCCTGGTGAGGGAGGTCGGCACCTCTTACGAGGTCGTGTCCAGGCAGGTGGCCTCCATATTCCTGGAAAGGATGACCGCTGCAGTGAAGAGGACACTTGCGGAGAGGGCCCTGGCCTCAGGCATCATGGACAGGCTTCCGATAAGGCTCCAGGTCAGGATCCTCGCCGGCTCCGACCAGAGGAAGCAGTGCGAGGACTTTGTGAGGAAAAACTACAGGCTCTTCGTGGGCAAACTGGATGACATATCTGAGGCGCCAGCACTCATAGAGAGACTCAGGAAGCACGTCGACGATCCTGGCGTCAGGAGGCTCCTCGACTTCATGGAGTGTGACTGCCTCTATGAGACAGGCAGGTACGAAGATGCCATAGCATGCATAGAATCGAAGAGGCTTGAGGAGGTGGACATGGAGCATCGGTGTCCCGCTACGCGCTGTCCCTTATATCGCTGGGCAGGTTCTCCGACGCCATAAAGTTCATAGAGGGCATGACGCCTGGCGCAAGGAGCCAGAGGGTGGTGGAGATCCTGGGTGAGGCCTACTTCAGGAGCAAAAAGTACGACATAGCCCTGTCGCTCGCCAGGGAGGCTGCGGAAATGGCTGAGAGGGCAGGCGACAGGGAGACGCTGGGGCACGCCCTGAACCTGTGTGGATCGGTGTTTGCGGAACAGCTTCAGTACGAGAAGGCGAGGCCATATTTCGAGAAGGCGCTCGAGATTAAGAGGGAGCTGGGCGACTGGATGTCGGTACTTCGCACGCTCAACAACATAGCCATAGTGGACAGCTTCTCCGGGAACTTTGTGGAAGCCATTGGCAAGCTCACAGAGATCATAAACGACTCCTTCCGGGCCGGAGACCTTGTCTCCAGGCTCTACGCCTCATACAACATCAGTGAACTCTACCACATGCTGGGCAGGGACAACGAGAGCCTCTCATACATGAAGGACGCGGAAAGGCTGCTCCACATGGCGGAGGACAAGACGGTGGGCTACCTGTTCAACCGCTTCGCTGCGCACTTCCACATAGACCACGGGAGGTATGAGGAGGCCCTGAAGCACTCCTCCATATCGCGCACCCTTGCGGACAACCTGGGCAACAGGGACTGGGCCGAAATAGCCATGGCCATGGAGGATCTGTCCAGGGCACTCCTCCTCTCAGTGCCACTGCAGAGGCCGCAGAGGTTCAAGGCCAGGTACGGGATAACGGACGAGTTCCTCCCGACTTTCTATGCGCTCGGGGGGGCATGCTATTTCACCAGGCGTGGCATGGTACAGGATGCCATGGAGGTGGCGTCCCTGGCTGTGCAGGCAGCCTCCTCGACCTCAGATTACTATGGCCAGAAGGTCGGAGAGGCCATGCAGGCCCTGGCATCACTGCTGAACGGGGGGGCGTGCCAGACAGGATCCCGGGGGGGAGGAGTGCATGGAAAGGGTACCCACGCTGGCGATGTTCGGCCTCCTGGCGCAGTACTACAGTGCGAGCCTAAGGAACAACGGTGAAATGGTGCAGCAAACGTTGAATATGATATCCTCATTACTCTCCAGGCGTGATGTGGAATACATGAACTTCATGAACGTAACACTCGTTGAGTTCATGGAAAGGTCCATAGGCCCCCTCCATCGGGCCTCTCCAGGACCTCCTATTCAGCAGGGTTGATGGGTGATGGACGGGACCATTGTCAGGAGCTGCATATACCACAGGACGGTGAGTGCCTGCTCCTGATGTCATACCCTACGAGGTGCAGGCTCTGCTTCAACTTCCGCTCCTTCACAAGGCCAGAAGGTATCACAAGGACAAAGGCATACTACACAGTCTTCGACCTCGTTGAGGCCGGCCTCCTCACACCGTCCATATTCCCCTCAGGCGATGCTGTGCAGGGCACACTCGATCAGGTCGAGTAGGCTTTGTATCTCTCGAGCAGCCTGGAATCTATTGAGGGCTTTATTGACCTCATGACATCGAGGAGGTCCTGGGTCTCAACGGGCTTAGGGCTCCCGTTCTTTACTGCCCTGAGGAAGGCCTCCTGGGCCGCCTTCTTGCATATGAACTCTATGTCCGCGCCGCTGTAACCCTCCGAGGCCGCTGAGAGGAGGTCGTAGTCCACCGGGCCAAGGTGCTTCACCTTGGATAGGTTCAGTTGGAAGATCTTCTTCCTCGCCTCCCTGTCGGGTGGTGGGACGAAGATCTTTATGTCGAACCTCCCGGGCCTCAGCATTGCCTCATCGATCTCCCAGGGGTTGTTGGTGGCGGCCAGTATGAAGATGTCCCTGTTCTTCTGCGAACCTATGCCACCTACCTCGTTCAGCAGCTGCGCAACCCCTCTCCTGGCCGCATCAGATCCGGACTTCTCCCTCTTGGGCACGATGGCATCGATCTCGTCGAAGAATATTATGGATGGCGCCAGGAGCTGTGCTGCCTGAACAGCTTCGTTATGTTCTTCTCGAACATGCCGAACCACTGGCTGTAGAGGGCGGAGGGGTTCACGCTTATGAACCTGGCGTTGGCCTCGTTAGCAATGGCCTTTGCGATGAACGTCTTTCCCGTGCCGGGTGGCCCGTAGAGGAGCATGCCACCCCCCGAACTGGACGTTGTACTCCCTGGAGAGCTCCCTGAAACGCATGGGGGGGTAGATCAGCTTCGCCAGGATCTCCCTCTTGACGTCCTCGAGGCCAGCGACGTCTTCGAAGGTTACCCTGGGTATCTGCGGCTTCTCCAGCCCTATCTCCTCCAGGATCTCCTCGCCCTCCTTTACACTTTCCTCCTTTCCCTCGTGCCTTTCCTGGGCCCCCCCTCCCATGGCCGGCACCCTCGAGCCACCGGCCCTCCTGTAGGCTTTCAGTATGGCCTCGCACTGCTCTATCTTCCTCTCCCTCTCCCCCGGGGGAGGGGGGGCCTGGCTGGCAGCCTCCAGCATCAGGGTGTAGCTGCCAGGTAGAGGTCCCTGGCCCTTTCAAGGTGACCCAGGCTTTCCTCCCTCCTGGCACTCTCCAGGACACTGAGTATCTTTCCAGAATCCGCTGTCAGACAGGCTCCCCCCCTCCCCCTCATTACCGCGTTGTCTATCACGGTTCCCTTGGTGTAGACCTTCAGCTTCTTCATCTTGAACGACACAACCTCCACCTCGATCTTCATCTCGTACTCCTCAGGGAAAATCGCGTACTCCCTGAGCGTTGAGGCCAGCTTTGGTGTGAAGAGCAGGTAGTCCCTCTGCCCTGATCCAGATGAAAGGAAGAAGCCCTCAAACTTTGACCCGTTGAGCCTCTCCCTCCCCCCCGCTACCAAGGCCTCCGTCACCCTCTCTGTGTCAGGGGGGGACACCGATATTTCCTGTATCCTTCCAGAGACCATGGCGTAGTTGGGTATGTTGTACGCCTGGCCCAGGAGCTTCTTGGCCACTGTGACGCACAGCCTGGAGACCTTGTTTTCGTTGATCTCTCCGTCAAAGTAACGGAGCGTGTCCAGTATCAGGAGACTCATCAGCACTACCCTGTATAGGTAACATGGCTCAAATTAAAAAGTTGCCCCCCCAAAGTGGAGTAAAAGGATCGGCAAGCCATGCCCGCAGCGGGGGGGGTGCAACCCCCCCAGGCAACAGGGCCTGTGGCACACCATACTGTTAGGGCATCATACTCTCCAAAATAGCTCTGCGTGCGCCTGATATGGTCGGAGGTGCAAATTGGAACCATGATGCTGTGTGCTCCATGGTGGGGGAACAGTGTGTGGCCCCCCCGAGGTGACTCAATGCATTAAACCCATGGGGAATCATATATAGGTGGTGAATCGCCGACCGCTGTGACACTGGACAACCTGCATACCAGGAGGGTTGATGGCTGCCCGACGGTGCACTCCCGTGTACCTGAATCGCATGACCGTGCAGCGGCCAGGGTCAGGGGGGGTGCGAAAGGATCGCTGAATTCTGCCTCACTAAAGATTTATAATGTAGTATCGTTTATTATCACAGGGCCAGGGGGGGCAGGTTCTAATGTCTATAATCAAGATAGGTAAAAGCGAAGAAGAGAAGATGATGGAGAGGAGGACAAGGATAAGCCAGTGGAAGGCAGAGATAGACAGGGCCATAAGGCAGCTTGAGAAGAACAAGGAGCAGAACATCCAGAGTGCCAAGCTGGCCCTCAAGACCGGCAACATGGAGAAGGCCAAGGTCTTTGCGGGCAACATCATCATGGTGGAGAGCACCATAAGGGGGGGGCTGAACGACTACAAGCTGATGCTCGAGAACATAAACCTCACACTGCAGTATGCGGAGATCAACCAGAAGGTATGGGCATCCCTAAGGAAGGGTCAGGAGGACCTGGTGAAGAGCCAGCTCTCTGAGAAGCAGGTCCTGCAGATGCAGCAGGACATGGAGAGGATCGTGAACACCTCGCAGAGGATACAGGAGACGCTTTCCAGCCAGCTGGACATGATCAGCAATGCAGTCTACGAGAACTCCTCAGGCAACGAGGAGAGGATCAGCAAGCTGCTCTCATCAATTTCGGGTGGGCAGGTCAAGGCCACAGAAAGCAGTGCCGAGGACCAGGAACTCGACAAGCTAATAAAGGCCCTGAGCGAGGGCGCCACAGGAGAGCCCCAGGGCCAAGAGTGATTGACTGGCACGCACCCATCTATTTTATCCACTAGGATGGGTAAAGAACAGAGAAAGCAGAGTTTTATTCAGGGAACGTTCTCCAGAGGTAAAGTTTGACCCCTTACATGGTTATGTGGTATCATCCTTTCCAGAGGCTATCCCGAGGCCTATCAGGAAGAGCACCACGGTGAGGGAGAGCGATCCCCCCAAAGCCCAGGCTCAGGGATTTGGTTACCTCTCCCACGTACTGCTTGACGTAGGGCATGACGCTTGAGGCCAGCGAGCTTATGGAGACATGGGGGGGCACAAAGGCAAACCCCACGTAGGCCGCTATGAACATCGCTATTATTAGGAGGACGAATGAGAGTATGCCCTTCTTGATCGCGAGGCCAAAAAGCAGGCCGTCAACGAGGGCTACGATCAACAGGAGGAAACCTGAAATCTCCACCATAACACCTATTTGAAAAGAACAAAATATATAAATATTGCGTGAACAGGAGTCCAAATATACGGCCCCCAGGGGGGGTTTGGCTCCTCCACCTCAATCCCTGGATTTTCCACTTTCCCCGCAGGTTCAGTTCTTACACCTAAAGAGAGGACGCTGCACCACAGGCCCATCCCCCTCCGGAAACTCATGCTCCCTGGCCCGGACGCCTGGAGAGCGCCGCCCCTATGTACTCGAAGGGATCGGTGAGCCCAGAGAGGTCCGAGACGGACCGGAGCCTGGTGACATCAGCCTCGTGAGCATCTGGTAGCTACGCAGGGGGGGGTTCGGGACGAACCTGATTCTCTCCCTGTCTATTGCCCTCGCAATATCAATGTACCTGTGGCTCCTCCCTGTCCCGACGTTGTATACGCTCTCCTCTCCCCCCCTCTCCAGGATGTCCATTATGATCCTAGAGGCATCGTCCACGTGAATGAAGTCTCTGGCCTGGGTACCGTCACCATATACTATAAGGTCCTTCCCCCCTCCTCGTGATCCCTGAGGAACCTGGATATAATGCTGGCATAGTCGCCCTTCTGGTTCTCGTCTGGCCCGAACACGTTGAAGAGCCTGAGGCCCACGCACCTGAGGCCGTATATGTCACTGTAAGAGGCCGCATGCATCTCGTTCATCAGCTTGCTCTTTGCATAGTGGTTCCTCTGCCTGTTGTGGTCTATCACAACATTCTCGGAGAAGCTGTCAAGGTAAACGGCTGCGCTGGAGGCATAGACGACCTTCCTGACCGAGTTCCTCCTGCTGGCCTCCAGCACGTTCAGGAAACCGTTCACGTTCACAGAATAGCACCTGTAGGGGGGGTCGCGCTCGAACTCTACATTCGACGTCACCGCGGCCAGGTTGATGACATATTCGCACCCCCTCACCCTTTCCTCAAGTGCTCTGAAGTCCGTTATATCCACCACGTCCGTGCCCCCTCGCCGGTACCACGTCTATGCCGGCTACCTCGTATCCCCTCCTCCTGAGCCTCACGCACAACGTGCCTGCCTATGAACCCGGCGGAGCCAGTGACCAGAACTCTCGGCATGCATCCCTGATGGCTAAAGCGATATATTAAGTTGCATTTCGCACTGGAGATCAAAAACAGGGTAAGAAATTTTAATACCCATTATTATCACGTTGAAGTGTCAGAAAGGGACGTCACTGTTATCATACCCGCCTACAACGAGGAGGACAGGATCGGCAAGACACTGCGCGACCTGATCGATAACATGGATACGCTGGCAAGGGTAATAGTTGTTGTTGACGGAAACGACAGAACTGAGGAGATCGCAAGGTCCTTCGGCCCCCATGGTCCAGGTCTACAGGGACGCGAAGAGGCTGGGCAAGGGCGGGGGGGCAGTGCTCAAGGGCCTGGAGCTGGCGGAGACGGAAAAGATATGCTTCACAGACGCAGATGGCTCCACTCCGTGGTACGAGGTCAAGAGGCTCACCGATATGCTTGGAAGAGGCATGGAGATGATCGTTGGCTCCAGGTGGATGAGGGATTCCAGGGTGAAGAAAAAGGAGCCACTGCTGAACATAATAGCGGGCAGAATGTTCCACTACCTGAACTTCCTGATCCTGGGAATAAGGGTCAAGGACACCCAGTGTGGCATGAAGTGCATGACGAGGGACCTTGCAAAGGAGCTCGTCAAGAGGGTGGCAGTCAGGGATAGGACCTTTGACGTCTCCCTGATCTACAACGCCATGCTGCTCGGCGCTACGGTGAGGGAGGTCGGCATAGAGTGGACGCACGACGAGAACACGAGGATGCCAATCCTCCACGCAGTGCCATTCATGCTTGCGGCCATAGTTGCCATGAGGCTCTCGCACGGCAGGCGTTCGGAGAGGATTGGCCCGCTCCTCATGAGGGTCTACAGGAACTTCAGGTTCTACTGACCTCAGTCACCGACGAATATTATCTGGCTCCCCCCCTGGTAGTCAAAGGCGAACGGCTCCTCCCTGAGTTCCGGGAACTTAGAAACGAAATTCCTTCTATCAACATCCGGGGGCATGGAATAGCAGGAATCCTCCCCCCCTCCGGCTCCTATTAGCTTGCCTCCCCCCCTGGCCCCCCCGTTTGACATGGCCCTCTCGTAGAGCTCGTCGATCCAACCGGAGCTGATTGACCCTGCCAGTGTCTTCTTCAGCATCCAGTTCCTGTGGAGGCTCTCACCGAGGCTGTCCACTTCTCCTCTGCTGAGCCTCTTATAGAGTTCCTCGGTTATGCGTACCATCTCCCTGTAGGAATCGACGTTCTCGGACACCTTTGATGACTGCTCCCTGTGTATGTCCTGTGAGCGCCTCTCTATGCCTGTGTACATGAGGAAGAGTGACCTCCACAGCCTCTCCCTGGCCTCCTCAGGGATGATAACGGGCCTCACCACGACGTTCTCGTCTGGCAGGAACTTCAGGAACTGGATGCCGCCGTAGGCGGCCATGTACTGGTCCTGCTTACCACCCGGCTCCCGCAGTATCTCCCTCTCGATCTTCACGGCCTCCTCTGCCAGTTCCCTCTGCGATACGTACTCGCCACTGTAGGCGTGGAGGGCATGGAGGAGGCCCACGAGGAAGGTGCTGCTGGAACCGAGGCCAGTGCCTGTGGAAGGTATGTCGCTTATGCTCACGATCTCTATCCCGCCGTCGATGTTGAGGAGCCTCAGGGCCTCCCTCACGGTGGGGTGCCTTATCTGGTCAACCCTGTCCACTATCTCGGTGACAGAGTAGGACACCCTTATCCTGTCATCGAACTTCTTGTTCACCACTATGTAGATATACTTGTTAATGGACGCTGATATGACCGCCCCTTCCCCGAAGTTCCTGTAGTATTCAGGCAGGTCTGTGCCGCCACCGGTGAACGTTATCCTGAGTGGCGTCTTGGATATGATCATCCTCCTCTTCATACTCTGCCATAGAAGTCGTTTATTATCCTGAGGCCCTCGTCCAGGCCCACCCTCGCCCTGAAGCCTATCTCACTCTCCGCCCTGCTGGTGTCCGCAAGTGTTTCCATCACGTAGTTCTTAATGGGCATCGGCACGTACTTCGGCTCTATCTCTGTGCCGAGGAGGCTGTTCAGCTTCGCCACCAGTTCGTTGAGGGAATAGTTTTTTCCATAGCCCACGTTGTAGACCCTGAAGCCCTTCACCTTTGTAGCCCTGACAAGGGCCTCCACAACATCCCCTGCATACACAAAGTCCCTCCTCTGCTTCCCGTTTCCGTAGATGACCGGCTGCCTCCCGGCCTTCATGTCCCAGAGGAACTGGGTCGCAAGGTTCGCATACCCGTTCTTGGCCCTCTCGTACTTTCCGTAGACCGAGAAGAAGCGCATCGCAGCAACGTTAAGGTCGTAGAGCTGGTTGTACAGCTGTGATATGCGCTCCGCTGCGATCCTCGCCTCTGTATAGAAGTCGGTGACCAGCGGCTGCGCGTCTTCCCTGTGTGGCGGCTTAATTCCGTTGTATATTGAGGACGTGGAGGAGAAGACAACCGGGCACTGCACCCTCCTGGCCAGCTCCAGGATGCCGATCATGCCGTTCACCACCTCGCCCACGAGCATCGGGTTGTTCCTGTACATCGGCGAGGCGGAATAGAAGCCAAGGTGGAATATGAGATCAAAGCCATGCTTAAGCAGGGGGGGCGTCCTTGGCATCTCCCTGATGAACTCCACCCTGTCCCTGACCTCTTTCAGGTTCTCCTCGGAGCCCGTGTGGAGGTTGTCTATGACAGTGACCCTGTTTTCCCCCCCTGCAAGCGACAGCACCAGGTTGGTACCTATGAACCCAGCACCACCTGTCACGAGGATATTCATCCCTGATAGGCTCTCCATCGTCTTGTGATTGTGGAAATCATTAAAACCTTTCACCTAAGCTCGTCCTCTACGATCTTTGACCATATGTGCCCAATCGCTATGTGCACCTCCTGTATTATCGATGTCCTGTCCGAGGGAACCCTGATGCAGGCGTCCACAAGCGAGAGAAGCTTCCCTCCGCCAGAACCCGTTAGGCCTATGGTCCTGCAGCCCATCTCCTTAGCCGCCTGGATCCCGGCTATCACGTTCCTGGAGTTGCCGCTGGTGCTGATACCCACGACCACATCGCCCCTTCGGGCAAAGGCACGCACCTGCCTGCTGAACACCTCTTCATACGAGTAGTCGTTGCCTATTGCCGTCAGCGATGATGTGTTCGTGGTCAGGGCCATGGCCGGCAGAGGCCTACCCTCCTTTTCGAACCTGCCAACCAGCTCGGCCGCAATGTGCTGCGAGTCCGCAGCGCTGCCACCGTTTCCGAAGAGGATGAGCTTGCCGCCGTCCCTTATGGCATCAGCGATCATCTTTCCAGTTTCGAGAACCACTGATGCATCAAGGCTCTTCCTCACATCTGCCCCCCCGGTCTCCAGGTAGCTTTTCACTTCCCTTAGTTCCATCGAGCAAAAAAGCCAGGTGAGTATTAAATTGTTAGTGGCCGCTCCATATGAACTGCGCGGACACAACGTACCTGAATGCGAAGGCGGCGTTGATCCCCCCACAAAGTTGGACAGCAGTATGTTTATGCCCACAAGCGCCAGGAGCATGAAGACCGCGAAGTTGATGGCGCTGGCGAGCAGTGATGCCCCGTTGTGCTGGAAGAACCTGAGCACAACGTTCTTCACAGTCCTCTTAAGCCTCCTGTTGCTGAAGGTCCACCTGTCGTTGAGTATGAAGTTGCTCACTATGGACACCTCTATGGCCAGGACCTCAGCTGCTATGTAGTTTATGTGCAGCGAGAGCGCATACAGGACAAGCTCGCTCACAACCACGCCTGAAGCACCGACAACAAGGTACTTCCAGAGGTTTCCATGCGTTATGGCGAAGATGTAGAAGGAGATTATGTCCCTCAGCCTTAACTTGCTCTGGCCCTCCCTCCTCGCATAGAACATTATAGGGTACTCGGCTATGCTCATGCCTGCACTGTAGACCTTGTCAACGATCTCGACCTGGCCCGTGTAGGAGCCGTGCCTGGGCCTGTTGGCGATGAGGTACTCACATGCAGCCCTGGAGTATATCCTGTAGCCTGTGGTCGCGTCCTTTACGCGGGGGGGGCCGAAGCTCATGCTGAAGAGGAGGTTAGCCCCCCTGGAGATAATCCGCCTTATCAGTGGTAGCCCGACTATGCCTGCCCTCCTGTCCTTTATGTACCTCGAGCCGAGCACGAGGTCGTGGTGGTTCTGCTCAGCAAACGTGAACATTTCCTCAAGGTATGCCGGGTCATGCTGTCCGTCCGCGTCCATCACGGCCACGTAGTCTGCACCCCTGCGGACAGCCTCCTGCATGCCAACTATGACGGCAGAAACAAGGCCCTGCTTCCTTGGCCTTGATATGAGGGTCACATTCCCGAACTTGGACACCACCTCCATGGTCTGCTCATCCGTCTCGTCGTCTACAACGATCACCTGGAAGGGTGCCAGTCGAATGAGGAGCTCGAGAGACTCTGTGCCTCCCTGTATGTAGGAAGTACAACGAACCTCTTCATCGTCATTTGATGGGGGGGATCAAATTACTTTTATTAAAATATTAGTCGGTAAAATACGAAGTCATACAATAGTGAATACCCGCCTAGAGCTCCTGCCCGCAGTTTGGGCAGAACTTCGCACCTGCCGGCAGGTCGGAGCCGCACCTTGGGCACTTTTGGGGGGGCAGCCTCTTCTCCTCGCCCAGCCTCTTGGGCTCCTCTATGTCCCTGACCTCCGCATCATACACGTTTGCATCCTGCGGCTTCTGTTCCTGGCCCTGGGCCGGGCCCTTCCCGAAGTACGCCATGCCTATATTGGCCCTGGGGGCCCTGGCCTTGGCCAGCTCAACCTCCCTCCTGTGCCTTTCCTCCTCCTCCCTCTTCATCTCCTCCTCTTTCTTGATCTTGGCATCATTGATCCACTTCCTTATTTCAGTGTCCCACCTCTGCGGGTCGCTGAGCCTGAACACGATCTTGTTCTTCTGGCCGTCCTTCCTGTACTCGATCTCCATCTCCTTCCTCGTGAATAGCTTCAGCCTGGGGACTGCAATGCTCACGTTGGAAATGTCGTACAGGTAAACGTCTAGGATTATCTTCGGGGGGGGACCGCCCTTATGAGACCCCTCCTGCCCCTCCTCTCGTATATTATCCTCCTGTCTGTGAGGTAGAGTGTCCCCTGCGCCACAACGGTTTCCCCGTCCACGACCTCCGCCTCTTCCCTGAGTATCTCGTGCTCCCCAACTTCGTAAATCGGCATTCTCATGATTTATCAGTATTTATTATAAAGCCTTTTATCGGAACGACGGGCCTTCGGGGGGGTGAAACGGAGGGTAAGTTTGAAATTTGTCCAAGGCAATACTGACCAGATGGCTTCGGTGGAGGGCGCGGTCAGCAGGAGGCTTCTTCCCCCCCTGGGCACAGGCCTCTTCTCGATGAACCTGGCTTGGGTCTCCTGGGCCATCTTTGGCTACCTTGACACTGCGTCGCTTGCCCTTGTATGGTCCCTCTTCTCACTGGCATAGCACTCATAGTGCTCTCCGCCTCAGAAAGTTATGGTTCGAGGCTGACCACCTGGCTCTCCTACCTGTCACTGGCACTTGCAATTGCCGCTGCGCTGAGCATAGTTGGGTACTTCCACCCGGTGAGGATAACGGATGAGGTCATAATCGACAGGTATGCTGCCATCGCGCTACTCCACCGTGAAGACCCATACAGGCCGGGAGTGATAGGGTCTTACCTGCAATCATCCAGCTACCCGACCTTCTGGTTCACGCCTACCCTGGACGGGGGGGGTTTCGTCACGGCCTTCATATACCCTGGCCTAGTCCCCCTCTATTTCTTGCTGGAGGTGGCCCTGCACCTGAACCCCCTCGTTCTATACGAGGTGCCTGTGGCTGTCAGCTTTACAGCATACTATCTCTACATGCGCAAGAACGGGATAGCCCTGGAGGAGAGGTATGACCTCATGCTTTTCTCCATCGCGCTATTCGCCGAGCTGGCGGGCTTTGCCTTCTACTTCTCTTCGGCTACCATATGGATAATGTTCGTCATACTCTCCCTCTCGTCCTCGGAGAGGCCCTCAATCTCCGGCATCTTCAGCGGGCTTGCGGCCTCGTTCAACCAGATACCGGCCCTCCTTGTCCCGTTCCTCGCTGTGTTCCATTTCAGGGAGAATGGCAGGAAGGGCCTCATCAGGTACCTTGCCCTCTCCATAGTATCTTTCTCGGTGATAAACGGGCCGTTCCTGGCCATGTCACCAGGGTCCTTCATACACGCAATGGAGCACTCACTGAGCCAGGGGGGCCATAGGGGTGGGCTTCGGGGTGTCCGAGCTCTCATTCCTTGCCCTGGCAAGCATCGCCCCCCCCGTGTGTTCACCATAGCGCTGTTCGCATCCTACTCGATGCTCCTTACCGCTTATGCCCTCTGGTACGAGAGACTGCGCCTCTCTTTCGTCGTATTCCCTGCAATAGTCATGTTCCTGAACTACAGGGTGCTCCCAGAATATGTGCTTGTGTGGTCCGTACCAGCGGCAATGCTTGCACTGGGCAGGAAACCGTTGCGGGCGCACAGGGTTGCGGGCACGCTAAGGAAGAAGGCGCTTGCCGCATCCATAGCCGTTCTGATCCTTGTTGTTGCGGTGCCACTTGGCCTCCACTCCCAGGAGGCATACGAGAAATCCCAGGACCTGAAGGTGATATCCATAAGGTCTTACTCTGACCCCTACAACGTGACAGGGTACATAACAGAGATGGATGTGTCCGTGCTGTATACGGGCACGCAGGACACGTACGTGGGCTTCAGGATAATACCATACGGCGAGACCATGAACGCAAACGGCCTGATATGGACACCGGACCCCATGAAGGGTGCCGCGGATACTAGGGGAGCCCTCCTCAGGCCTGGTTATAACAACGTGACGATTTTCCCGCAGAGCTATGTGGACCTACTCCCGGACGGAAGACCGTTCAGGCTGTTCGTGACCGACAACACCTCCATTTCCTTCCTGAACTCAGGCGGCCTCTCTGTCAGCGGTGTTACGCCGGTCAGTGACCCTGAGCTGGCTTACCCAACGTACAACAGCAAAGACCCGTACCCTGGCTGGCTCGCCCACTCCAACGGCACATGGGTCTTCCATTATCATCCGGGTTACCTTGAGGCTGTGTCGGAGGGGGGGCCAGGGAACCTCGACCTCCAGACCCGTGTGAATGGCACGGAAGCCTCATGGACTCTGTCTTTCATTATCTCCGTGAACTCAACGGCGCCAGTGAGCGTGGAGCTCATAGATTCACAGGGTTCCTACGTGAACGCAAGCCAGGGGGGGCAGGTGGAGGACTCATCCATGCAGCTCAGCGTTGAGGTCACGCCAGGCCTTGGGGGGGAAACGTGTCACTCCGGGTGAGTGCGGTGTCCGGCTGTTCCCTGGACATAAGGCCCGCAGCGTACGGTGGCTGATAGGCAGGTAGACACTTTTGTATTTCAGCATACTTTATCAAAAACTCATATATTGATAAATTCAGATGCAGTGCCGTGGCCCGGAGCTGGGATACCAAGAGTGGATCCTCATCGCCGAGATAGCGGTATACTCCGCGGTCTGGTCTTACATCTCGCTCATGAGGTACCTGCACTTCGGGGGGGCCGCGGTATTCGACCTTGGCGTTGCATCGGCGACCATATACAAGGCATTCCATGGCGGCATAATAGGTACCGCAGCGGATCCCAGGCCAATACAGGTGCAGAAGCTCATCTACCTCGTCCTTGCACCGTTCTACGACATAGACCCAAGGCCTGAATTCCTCCTCGTTTTCCAGTCCATCTGGATCCCACTGGGGGGCCGTGCCCCCCCTGTTCCTGGCCTCCAGGAAACTGGGAATGGAGAAGACGGAGGCCCTGCTCATTGCCTCCTCCTATCTGCTTTACTTCCCACTGGCGGGCGTGAACTGGTTCGACTTCCACTTCATGGCGCTCTTCCCCCCCACCTTCTTCCTGCTGTGCCTCTACGCCTACGTTTCAGACAGGAAGGCGCTATTCGGCGTCACTGCTGTTCTGGCAACCATAACCGACCTCATGGTGCCACTGATCATGTTCGCCTTCGCAGTCTACGCAGTAATAGAGGGGCGGTACAGGGGGGGCAAGAGGTGCATCCCGTACACGGTCCTGCCGGCCTCAGCAGGTGCACTTGTATTCCTTGCAGTATCGCTTTACTTCGGGCCGGGGGGGTACCTGCTGAACTGGCTCCACCTCGGTGGGCATGGCTCCATACTCTCTATGGTCTCCGACCCTGGGGGCCCCCCTACTGACCAGGAAGGTAATGTGGTTTATCCTCATGTCCATACCTCCCTGTTCATGTACCTCCTGTCGCCCAGATCGGCGATAATGTTCATACCATACGTCCTGTTCGTTGCAGCCTACTCGTACACGCCGTACTTCACCGTGACGCTCTACCAGTACCCTGCCCTATACTCACCGGTCATCATATATTCAGCGGCAAAGGGTTACGCTTTCCTCCGCTCTAAGATCGGGAGTGGCAGGGCGAAGTATGCACTGTTCGCGGTGCTTGCGGTATCGCTCATAACCTACTCCCTCTTCAGCCCGTGGGAGAGGCCTTCACCTACCAGTACACCTATGGCCACGACCCTAACCTGTCAAATGTAATACCACCATACACACTGTCACAGATGGAACCCAAGCAGTACGACACCTACATGTGGGCCATGGTGCGCATGGTGCCTCCAGGCACGACAGTACTATTGCAGAACGATGAGCCGCAGCTCGCCACGGTCAACAACGTTGTCATGCCCTGGAGCCCGGTGCCGGAGCTGGACTTCAACTACTCCCTGGCAAACCCTTACAGCAAGTGGTTCTATCCCGGGGGGGCAGTGATATCCCCTGGCGCAGTCACCTACTTCCAGACGTGGTTCAACTACGCCCTTCTCAGCGGTGAATACAGCATAGTCTCTGAGGAGGACGGCCTCACACTGATATCCCTGGGCCAGCACTCAGGGCCTGTGGCGTTCTCCCCCCCGGTGAATGTGCAGCTGGAACCAGTATCTTCCGGCACGGGGTACTGTAACTACACCACAGGGTTCCTCCCCCCCCTGGCACATACGTCGTTGTCAATGGTTCCATTAACGATACCCTCAGGGGAAGTGATGGGATATCTGACCTGGTGCTGAGGCCCCACCTGGGCAGCCAGGGGGGGCAGGTGGAGTTCGTGGTGCCTGTGTACCTGGCAGATGTTACTCTGAGCGCCCCCCCGTACAGTGGCCACGTGGACGTTGTGCTAAGGGAGGTCTCCCCATGATGCAGAGGAGCGCAGTAGCCAGGCCACTCCTCATGGTCGGCCTCGGTTCAGCTGCTGTACGCCTCCTACCTTGTCTGGGTCTCATTCGGTTACCTGAACATGGCCTCGGATGCAGTGAGCTGGGCACTCGTCCTCATGTCATTCTTCATATTCCTCAGGGCCTCGAGGCCTGCACCTGACACTGGACAGGACAGCGTGCTGAGGTACTCCACGGTCATAGCGCCGGCCTCGGTGGCGTTCACCGTTTTCCTGGTAACACTGCCCTCCGCATACTCGGCACATATGCCGTCACAGCGGTGTCGGTGGCAGCCTCTGCCGCAGTCATCGCGGCATGGACAGCAAAGAAGCAACAGGCGGGATTTGCTTCCCTGATGGCCCTGGTCGTACTCTTCTCCTGGCTGCACCTCTCGCAGACGGGCCAGTTCCAGACGGACGAGATCTTCCTGGACTACTACGCTTCACACCTGGCACTCAGGGGGGGCATTGACCCTTACACTGCAAACATAGCGCAGTCCCTGGTCGTGCAGCACGTGCCACTGGCGGACCTCACTCCCCCCCTCCTCTCCGGCGGGTTCTTCAGCGGCATGGACTACCCGGCACTCTCGTTTCTGGTGATGCTCCCCCCCTTCGACATCGTGCACGCAGATGCCGGCGTGGTGCCCCCCCTTACCTTCTTTCTGGTTTCCCTGGTGCTCGTATATATGGTGGCATGGAAGAGGGAGGGGGCATGGGCCGGTGCGCTCGCCGTGGCCATGATCCTTATGGACTTCGGACTGGTCTCACTGGCCTCCAACGGGGACATGGACACCGTCTGGGTGTTCTTCCTCCTGCTCTCAGAAATATTGATGGCGAGGAGCACACTCGCCTCAGGCGTATCCTATGGCCTTTCCGTTGCGGCCAAGCAGATACCGTTGCTTGTGGCGCCCTTCATGCTGGTCTACCTGGTCAGGCAGCGTGGGTGGAGGTCGGCGGCCATCTTCGCCCTCTCCTCGGTGCTCTCCTTCATGGCCATAGACCTGCCCTACATCGCCGCCTCTCCAGCCTCATTCCTCAGCGAGGTAGCCAGGCCGGAGACTGGGGGGGCACTCATTTGGATCGGCCAGGGGGGGCCTAGCCTGATCTCCTTCACCGGCATCTACCTGCTCTCAAAGGGCTACTTCACCATGCTGATGGCCGTCTTGGAGGCCCTCCTCGCCATACTGTATGCGGTGGACTTCAGGCGTCTCGCCCTCTCTTTCCCTGTCTTCCCGATCCTGGTGATGTTCTTCAACTACAGGCTTCTCTTCAACTACCTCGCCTTCTGGCCCATGCTCCTCGTGCCCGTGATATTCCTCTGGGAGAGGCCAGGAGGGGGGGCCTCGAAGGGGGGGACGCGCCAGCGCGTACTCAGGGTGGCCAGGTACGCCGCCGTGGCGGTAGCGGTGGCCGCGGTCTGCACATTCCCTGCGTTCCATGTCCATGATTCAGGAGCAAGGATCGTGTCTGTCGAACTGCTCCACGGCCCTGGTGGGAACGTCTCTGAGATGGTCGTCACGGTGGAAGGCCCGGGTTCCCAGGGCCTGCACTTCAGGTCCTTCGGGCCCGGTTTCATCTCCTACCCCCCCAACGGCATCCTCTGGAGGGACGCCTACGAGAGGAACACTACCAGTGGGTCGGTGTATGTCCTGGAGCCCTGGCCAGGCCAGGGGGGGGATTGCTGCGTCCAGCGTGAGGGTTGTGAACGGTTACAGCACCAGTGAGAGCATCTTCGCCAGGGTGGGAAACTGAGGGGGGGCCTGCATTTCAGGTAGCCCGTTGTGCTGATTTAAGAAGGCTGGATATGGAATTCCACCAGGACGGCGCGGTAGCGGGAA
>NZ_BBCP01000011.1 GCF_001316105.1 Thermogymnomonas acidicola JCM 13583
TCTCAAGGCTCAAGGAGGGTGTCAGGGGAGACGGAAGGAAGCCCAAGGAATACAGGAAGATCAACATAATCACGAACTACGTGCCCAGGGCTGCAGGCTCCGCCCTTGTTGAGCTAGGCAACACAAAGGTGCTCGTCGGGGGTTAAGATAGAGACGGGGGGGAGCCGTTCCCCCCCGACACGCCGAACATGGGTGTCCTCACAACCAACCTGGAGCTCCTGCCCATGGCCTTCCCCTCATTCGAGGCCGGGCCCCCAAACGAGCAGTCAATAGAGATAGCAAGGGTCGTGGACAGGGGGGGGATAAGGGAGAGCAGGATGGTTGACCTGGAAAAGCTGGTCATAGAGCCAGGCAAGAAGGTCTGGATCATATTCATCGACATAAATGTCCTCGACTATGACGGCAACCTCATAGACGCCAGTTCCCTCGGTGCTGTTGCGGCGCTGAGGACCGCTGTGGTGCCAGCCTCAAAGGAGGGTGGCGAGGACTTTGCACTGCCTGTGAACAGCATACCAATATCCGTGACCATGGCGAAGATAGGGGGGGACAACCTCCTCTGCGACCCAGACCTGGAGGAAGAGCAGCTCTCCAGCACGAGGATAACTGTGACCACCACGGAGGACGGACACATCAGGGCAATGCAGAAGGGCGACGCGGGAACCCTTGACCTGGAGGAGATCAGAAAAGCTATAAAACTATCAAGCGATATAGGTCGCCAGCTCAGGGAGAAATACTTCAGGTGATGTCCAGTGTCAAGGAGGACAGTTAAGGTAGGTGCCGCGGGCAGGTTCGGGCCCAGGTACGGGGGGGTAACCGTCAGGAAGGCCTGGAACGAGATATACAAGCTTAAGAAGGCCACATATGCCTGTCCGTCCTGCGGCAAGAGGAGGGTCAGGCGCGTGGCAAACGGCATCTGGGAATGCTCCTACTGCAGCTATAAGTTTGCCGGTGGCTCCTACACGCCAGAGGTAACGGCGCAGATCACACAGGAGGCCCAGAATGTATAAGTGCATAAGGTGTGGCAGGCCCCCCCTGCGCGAGAGCTACGGTACCGCAGAGATAGAGTGTGAGTGCGGCTCAAGGGTCTTTGTCAAGTCCAGGCCACCCATAGAGAAGGAAGTAATTGCAAGATAGGTGCATGGTACGCATAGAGGCCGAGATACCTCACGACATCTGCGTGAGGTGTGCCGGCAGGATCTTTGCCCTTGTGGACAGCGGCCTCACGAATACGGGCAGGGGGGGGAGATGCTGCAGTTCGCCATCCGGTCGCTGACAGGCAACAGGGACTTCTCATTTGTTCCGGAGCGAAGTTGCAGGGTCTGCAGGGGGGGTACCTTCCTCCAGATGGAGAAGTACCTCTCCATGTTCCTAGACGCCACCTCAGGGTACGAGTTCTCGACCTTCCTCGTGGGTTCCACGTTCCCGGAGGAGACCGTCTCAGAAGAGCAGGCTATCCAGGCCCTGTTCCCGGGTCTCGGGGGGGAGAGCATAAAGAGGGAGTTCAACAGGGAGCTTGGCAAGCTCATATCTTCAAAGACAGGGAAGCAGCACGACCGGAAGGAACCGGACATCATAGCAAACTATGACCTCAGGTACGACACACTCAGCCTGACGGTGAGGGGGGGCTTTTACGTAAAGGGCAGGTACAGGAAGCTGAGCAGGGAAATACCGCAGACAAGGTGGATACACAGGGTCGGTGACGACAGGTCTGTGGAGTACTTCATCGGAAAGCCGCTCTGTGACATGCTGGGTGGCAAGGAATACCACCTCCATGCGGCGGGCAGGGAGGATGTGGACGTAAGGATGCTCGGGAGTGGCAGGGACTTCGTTATCGAGGTGGTGAACCCGAGGATAAGGCACCTTGACCTTGAGGAGTTCAGAGAGAGGGTCAACGCATCTGGATACGTAGAGGTTGATGCACTTTCACTGGCCGGCCCCGATGATGTTGTGAAGGTAAAATCCCTGCAGCACGAGAAGACATACGAGGCTGTGGTGAGGGGGGAGAGGGAAGCATAGACTGTTCCAGGCTTAGGGAAGCGCTCTCCTCCATATCTGGAAAACTTATATATCAGCGTACTCCATTAAGGGTATCCGGCAGAAGGGCGGACAAGATACGGCCAAAGAGGATAGTGGCTGCCTCTCTCTTGTGGTGCGAGGGAGACAGGGCGGCCATAAGGGTGAGGGCAGAGGCAGGCACTTACATAAAGGAGATGGTCAGCGGAGACGGTGGAAGGACAAAACCGAGTTTGTCCTCCCTTTACGGCTCACCACTGGTGGTGAGTGAGCTGGATGTGGTGGAGATACACAGAGAGGGTGGTTGAGCATGGTAAAGATGTCCCACGGCCCAAGGGCCGGTTCCAGGATGAAGATGACCAAGCGGGTGAGCGAGAGGGGGGGTATGCCACCCGTTACCAGGTTCATGCAGGAGTTCGAAGTAGGCGATTACGCCTCAATAGATATCGAGCCGTCAGTGCACTCAGGCATGCCGTATCACGGCTTTCAGGGGGGGCTCACAGGGAGAGTTGTGGCCAGGCAGGGTGACTGCTACCTGGTCGCTGTCAGGGTCGGTGGGGGGGTAACGAAGAAGGTTCTGGCAGCTCCTGTGCACCTGAAGAAAGTGGTCCAATGAGGATCAGGTACAGGACGATAGCAGAGACGTACGAGATACTGCACTCCAAGCAGAGCCACAGTGATCCGGAAAAGGACTCGCTGGCCTACTGCGAGTCGTTCCTCAAGCTGAAGCCTGAGGAGGCGAGGAAGGCCGTTAAGTATATACAGGAAGAGTTCAGGGTGCCGGAGAAGGTTGCCGTGAAGCTTGTCGACCTGAAGCCCGTTTCCAGGGACGAACTTGTTGCGGTCCTGTCAAGTTACGGCGTGATGCTTGACGAAAACAATTTAAGCAAGATGTTGGATTATTTCCTGGGGGGGCTGTAAGAGGTATCTCACTTGGAAGAGTACGCATACATTCTAGACTACCTCCCGCAGGGCAGGGCTGACGAGAAGGGCTACAGGAAGACGCCGGTAGCACTGGCACTGGGCGAGACAGAGTTCAAGCTTCTGGAGCTCGTCCCAAAGCCCGACGCGGGGGGGATAAATGTGGGTGACAGAGTCTACATAGGCAAGGACGCTGAGAAGAGGGACAAGATAGCGGCAGTCAGGCGCAGGATATCTTACAAGGAACTCACCAGCGCCGCGGCGAACGAGCTCCCGTACATAATCGAGGACATAGTGAAGCAGAGGGAGAAGTTCTTCGTGGACTTCTTCAACAGGGCGGAGCCGATCAACACGAGGATGCACACGTTGGAGCTGCTCCCTGGCCTTGGCAACAAGACCATGTGGAACATACTCGAGGAGAGGAAGAAGAGGCCGTTCGAGTCCTTTGAGGACCTTGTGCAGAGAATAAAGACCATACACAACCCCCCAGAAGATGATCGCCAGCCGTATACTGCAGGAGCTCGAGGAGAGGAACGAGAAGTACAAGCTATTTGTGGCTAGATGAGCGGTATTAACCTTCACAGGAGGTACGGGCAGGTCCTTCTCAACAACAGGGGGGGATAGCGATCAGGGAAGCCGATACCCTCGGCCTAGGCGCGGGTTCCCACGTCCTGGAGATAGGCCCGGGCACTGGCATCCTGACTCAGGTGCTCCTTGAGAGGGGGCTCAAGGTGACCGCCGTCGAGGCCGACCATAACATGTACGATGAGATACGCTGGAAGTTCCAGAAGTTTGTGGAATCGGGGGCAGCTCGTGCCGGTGAAGCAGGACTTCCTTGAGTTCCAGGCCGGGGGGGAGTACGATGGCATAATAGGCAATATACCGTACCACATAACTTCGCAGATCGTGTTCAGGCTCCCGGAGTTCAGGTTCAGGAGGGCGGTGATAATGGTGCAGAGGGAGTTTGCTGAGAGGATGGTGGCAGCTCCAGGGAGCAGGGACTACTCAAGGCTGTCTGTCAGCGTGGCACTCAGGTTCAACGCCAGGATAGAGAAGATCGTGGCCAGGAAGTACTTCAGGCCCGTGCCTAAGGTGGACTCTGCAATCGTCTCCCTTCAGCCAAGGGAAACGCCTGTGGATATGGCTGCTGTCGAAAAGGTGATACAGAGGGCCTTTTCCATGAGGAGAAAGAAGCTGGGGGGGAATATATTCGAGGGGGGGTGCCCACAGGAGTATGCGGAACTGAGGCCCGATCAGATCAGCCCGGAGGCATTCCTCGACCTGGCCTCAAGGCTCACGGGCCTTTCTCCGCGTGGTCACCCGTAGACTCTGTCATGCCCTTTATGGTGAACGGGTTCGAAACGAGCCCTGCGGCAGGCGTGTTGATGGGCACCATCATCAGGGTGCCCTTGCCCTCAAGGCCTATCTCGTAGAGTATGTTGAGCCACCTCAGCTGGAAGGCTGTTGGGTTATCCACGTACTGGTTTGCGGCCTCAACCATCTTCTGGGCAGCCTCTACCTCCGCAAGTGCCAGTGTGACCCTGGACCTCCTCTCCCTCTCCGCCGCTGCCTGCCTGGACATGGCCTCCTGCAGGTTGGAAGGGACGACAACGTCCCTTATCTCCACGGACGATACCTTGACGCCCCCCCACGTCTCTGTCTTCTCGTCTATTATCTGCCTGGCAGCCTCTCCTATCTTCTCCCTCTCGGAAAGCACCTCGTCGAACATTGTCTTGCCCAGCACCTCCCTGAGCGTGGTCTGGGCGGAATAGTTGGTGGCCTGCAGGTAGTTCTCCACGTTTAGCGCAGCCCTCTGGGGGTCCACAACCTGGAAGTACATGACCGCGTCTACGTTTATCGGGACGTTGTCCTTGGTGAACGTGCTCTCTGTCTTGAAGGAAACGGCTTGTATTCGGGTGGATATTACCTGGTTCATCTTGCTTATGATGGGCGTCACGTAAATTATGCCTGGCCCCTTGAGGCCAGTGAACCTACCGAGCGTGAGAACAACTCCCCCCCTCTCCCACTCCTTCAGGATGTGTATGCCGGAGAGCAGTATTATCAGCACTATTATCAGCACTATGATCAGGACTATCTCCAGGGGTGTCATCTTAATTTTATAAAAGGAAACTTAATATTTTAAACTTTGCCAAGCCGAGAGGGAAAGCCCTGCGTCCGTCTCCATGAATGGTTCAGGCCATACTTTGGTCGCTGCTCCGCGATCCTGTGTAAGGGTTGATCCTGCCCAGGATGAACATGGAGAGGAACTCACCGTCCCTTAGGAAGCACTCCCTCATGTACCCCCCTCAACCTGGAACCCGTTCTTCATCAGCACGCGCAGTGACCTGAGGTTATCCTCGAGCACCCTTGTGTGAAGCCTGTGCATTCCGAGGTCCCTGAAGGCGAAGTCGCATACCAGCGAGAGGGCCCTTGTCGCATAGCCCATGCCCCCCCAGAACTTCCTGCCTATCCAGTAGCCAACGTGCGCGTCCAGGTCGTAAGAGTCGAGGTCAGAGAGGCCTATTATGCCTACGAGTTCGTGTGAGACGGCATCCCTTATGGCGAAGTCTATGGCAAAGGGCCTTCCGTTGATCTCCCTGTTCCTGTCTATGAAGTAAGATGCATGGAACACGGTGTACGGGTAGGGAAAGCTGTGGCCCCCCCCTATCGTCCTCTGTATCTCGGGGGGGTCGTTCGCAAGTGCTGCAAGTTCCCTGGGATCCACCGTGCCCAGGTCACTGTCCAGTTCAACCAAACTGTCCGTGAGCAAGTACCTCTGCACTGGCCAGTCAGGAAAACGGGTTATAAAACGGTATCCGGGAAAAGGTTTTATGAATTCGGCGTATACATTTCAGAACTTCATGCGGTTCAAGGCTACTCTGGTATCCTGGCAGGACATAGAGGACTGGTGTGATGCAATCAGGGAGAAGATCGTTGGCGACTATGAGCCGAACGTGATCATCGGCCTCTCCCGTGGGGGGGCCTTGTGCCTGCGAGGATCCTCTCGGACAAGCTCTGGGTGAAGGAGCTCATATCCGTCAAGACCGAGCACTGGGGGGGCATCACGGCAACAAAGGACGGCAAGGCTGTTCTCAAGACCTACGGTAAGCCAGACCTCACAGGGAAGAGGGTTCTCGTGGTTGATGACATAACGGACACGGGGGGGGAGAGCATGAGGCTCGCGTACGACTTCGTGAAGTCCCTGAACCCCCCCTCTCCGTCAGGACAGCGACAATGCTCCATGTGTCGAGGTCCAGTTTCGTCCCGGACTACTATGCCAGGTACGTGGACGAGAAGAACTGGGCCTGGTTCATATTCCCGTGGAACGTATACGAAGACCTTGACAACCTTATAGGGAGGTCCATGTCGGAGCCCATGGAGACAACGGAGATAAGGGAGATACTCCTGAGGGACTACGGGCTCGACGTGTCTTCCCTGGACATGGAAAAGATACTGCGCGACTTCGAGAACATGGGCAGGATAAGGAGGAACGGAGAGGTCTGGGTCAGGTGAATCATGGCACGACCACAGTTCCGGAATGCCCTGAAAGGGTCTCTGTGCACCTCTCCAGGGAGGCTATATGTGCCACCTTCCCACCCCCCCTCCTGATGAAGTCCACCGCAGCCCTTACCTTTGGCCCCATGCTCCCGTCCTGGAACTCACCGCGGCGCAGCATTTCCTCCCAGCTCCCCCCCGGCACTCGCCCTCCTGATCGGCTCCTGTGAGGGCCTGCCGTAATCCCTGTAGACGAATTCCACATCTGTGAGGATCACGAGCCTCTGCGCTTCGATCAGGTTGCCAAGCAGGGCAGAGGTGGCGTCCTTGTCGATCACCCCGTTGACCGGAGTTATTCCAGTGGAATCCCTTATGACGGGGATCCCCCCCGCCCCCCCACACGCTATTGGCAGGAACCCGTCGATAATTAGGGATATTATGGCCGAAGTCTCCATTATGTCCACAGGCCTTGGCGATGCCACCACACGCCTCCACCCCCCCTGTCGTCCTGCCTCTTCACATTCCAGCCGAGGCCGATGCCATGCTGGCAGCCTCATCCTCGCTCATGAACGGGCCAATGAACTTCCTGGGTTCCCTGAGAGTAGGGTCATCTCTGTCCACCACTACACGGGTGAGGACCACCGCCGGGGGCTTGCCTATGCCAGCTTCCCTCCTTGCAAGGTCATAGGCCATCGCCAGCACCTCGCCAATCATGCCCTGTGACAGGCCACGGCGGTATGCATATCGAACGGGCGGATCTTCGATGCTGCCGCCTGGGCCTGTATCAGGAGTGACCCGACCTGCGGGCCGTTCCCGTGCGTGATCACGACCTCGTTCTCCTCGATCACAGGGAGCAGCGACCTGAAGGCCTCAGTCGCCCTTTTCAGCTGGCTCTCGTAGCTCCCATCGTCACCCTTTTCCTGGAGTGCGTTGCCACCCAGCGCTATAACGATCCTCTCCATGTGTACACCGCAGGGTGTGGCCATTTGAACGCTCTATTTAAGGCATTCATCCTTTCCTTGAACTCGCCTGAGCACTTGGGAAAGGATATGCACAATTTTCTTGCCTTTTTTCAAAAACAATATGTGCGATGCAGTTATGCGAGTTTATGGAAATTGTTGTAGCACACACCCCCCTGACCCGGACGACTCCTTCATGTTCTACGCGATGTTCGAGGGGGGGAAGATCAGCACCAGGAACACATACAGGCAGGTGGTCAAGGACATAGAGACACTGAACAGGGAAGCTCCTTCCGGCACTTACGGTGTGACCGCAATATCTGCCAACGGCTATGCATACGCGAGTGACAAGTATGCACTCACTCCTTCCGGTGCGAGCTTTGGAATAAGTTACGGGCCCATGGTGGTCGCGAGAAGGGACATCGACCTCTCCAGCGCCGTGCTTGCCACTCCTGGGCGGTACACATCATCGCACCTCCTCTACCAGATGTTCGGCCCAAAGCCGGCAAAGATGGTGGAGATGCGCTTCGACCTCATTCCAGAGGCTGTGCAGAATGGTAAGGTTGACGCTGGCATCCTCATACACGACGAGCAGCTCACGTTCCAGAGGCGCGGCCTTGTGAAGGTCCTTGACCTGTACGAGGAGTGGAAGCAGTACGCAGGGGGGGAACTACCGATACCCCTTGCTTCAACGCCATAAGGAAGGACCTCGGAAAGGAGGCCATAGATGGCTTCAAGGCGGATTTCCAGGCATCAATAGTATATGGAAAGGAGCATGAGGACGACGCCTGAAGTATTCTCTCAGGTACGCCAGGTACAGTGATATCGAGCTTGAGAGGAAGTTCGTGAGGATGTACGTGAATGAGCTCACTGTAGACTTCGGAGAGAGGGGGGCAGGAGGGCGCTCAGAATGTACTATGACCGTGCCATATCCATGGGCCTGCTACCGGACTTTGACCTCGAGATAGTGTGAGTGGGGGGGTGGTTCCGCTGGAGGTGAGGGACAGGTTCACCGGTGAGGTGATGGGCGAGATCGAAGATGGGGGGGACCTGCTCCTGGACTGGAGGGCTTGGCAGGAAGAATCCTGCAAGGGCCTGGAGGGCCTGACAGTGGAGCAGAGGATGGAGCAGTCCACTGGATCGCCAGGTGGCTCTCTGCTCAGCCGGAGGAGATCGCTACCGAGCTCGCCAGGGAGAGTGGAAAGACAGTCTCCGAATCGAAGAATGAGTTGCTCTCCTCCTCTCTGGCCATGGCCAGGACTGCCTCCTCATTCAGCTCGCTCCTCGCCCTCACAGGCTCATGGAAGGGAGGCGAGCGCTACTTCTCCCTCAGTTCCAGGGCCCGTGGTCTGCCGTTTCGATGCTTCGCTTCCGGTCCTGGGGATATCCACACCTCTGGCCGTATCTGTGCTGACCGGATCGCCACTGGCAATGCTGTGCGAAGAAGGGCCTTCAATCACTGTGGCCAGGATCCTGAAGGAGCTGCCAAGGGCGGGCCTGCCGGTGTCCGCATTCAGGCAGTGTACTGCAGCACAGGGAGTGGCTGACAGGGCCACCCACATAGACTCCACTCTCAGGAGGGACTTCGGCTCTTTCATCGGCCCCGTCAAACCGGTTGTGGTGCTCGTTGACGGTGACAACGACAGGGTGGCATCCGATTTCGTGGACTCTGCCACGTTCTCCATGGGCCAGGCCTGGGCATCCACAGGCTACCTCTTCGCACCGCAGGCGGTGTTCGAGTACGTTAAGAACAGGGTACTGGAGGAGGTGGAGCAGAGGATGGACTTGCAGTCACCGCAGGGCAGGCTGGGCGCCTTCACTTCCGAGAGGAGGAGGGAGGCCTGGCTTGGCTCCATCCAGTCACAGGTCAGTAGGGGGGGCGGTGCCCATCGGGCCGTCCATATCTTGGAAGGTACCAGTGCTGGAGGCCTCAGGCCTGAATCCGGAAAGGGGGGGTGAACCCGGCCCATACATGTTCCTCTCATGGTACCGGGACCTGGAGAGCCTGGGCCAGCACATCCGCTCCCTCGGTTCAAGCCTTGTCTACCTCTACACCGAGGACGAGGGGGGGGTGGCGAGGGCTTTTTTCAGGAAGGGTGGTATGAGTGTCATGCTCAACTCCCCACCTGCATCTGTGGTCTCCCTGGCAGAAATGGCCCTGTTCTCCAATGGCTCTCCTGGCCCTGAGGAAACGATCCTCAATTGCGTGCGCAGGAGGGAGCTCATTTTCCTAGGATGAAGCCTACTCCACCGGCTTCATCCTCTTTACGACTTCCTCTGCAAACTCCGAGCACTTCAGTGGCTTTATATTCAGCACCCTGGCCAGGTCCTGTGTTACCTTCTGGTCCTTGTATGCCTGCACAATGGCATCTTCAAGCACCTTCGCTGCCTCGTTCCAGCCTATGTACTGGAGCATCATCACGCCGGAGAGCATGAGGGATGTCGGGTTTGCCACATCCAGGCCCGCGTACTTCGGGGCGGTGCCGTGGACTGCCTCGAATATGGCATACACATCGCCAACGTTCCCACCGGGCGCTATGCCAAGCCGCCTACCTGTGCAGCTATTGCGTCTGAGAGATAGTCTCCGTTCAGGTTCGTTGTGGCGATCACGTCGTACTCCTCCGTCCTGGTGAGGACCTGCTGGAACATGTTGTCAGTTATCCTGTCCTTCACAACGATCCTGTTCCTGTAAGCCTCAGGGTTCTTACTGTACTCCTCCTCTGTGACCGTCTGGTCCCTGAACTCAGTCGCGGCCAGTTCATAGCCCCAGTCCTTGAAGGCGCCCTCAGTGTACTTCATTATGTTGCCCTTGTGGACAAGCGTCACGCTCCTCCTCTTGTTCGCTATTGCGTACTGTATGGCCTTCCTCACGAGCCTCTGAGACCTGAACTTGCTTATCGGCTTTATGCCTATCCCAGTATCCGGCGTAAGGGATATGTTGAACTGCTCGCTCAGGAACTGCCTTACGCGGTTCGCCTCCTCAGAATCGTATTTCCACTCTATTCCAGCATAGAGGTCCTCGGTGTTCTCCCTGAACACTACCATGTTGACCTTCTCCGGGTTCTTGACAGGGGGGGACGGCACACCTGGAAAGTACCTCACTGGCCGTATGTTTGCATAGAGGTCGAAGTACTGCCTCAGGGTCACGTTTAGGCTCCTGAACCCCCCCTCTCCTACCGGTGTGGTGAGGGGGGCCCTTTATGCTCACAACACACCTGCGAAGCTGTTCCAGGGACTCCTGGGGTAGTCTCTTGCCCGTCTTCTCGTAAGCCTCGTCTCCCACCATAACCTTCTGCCACTCTATGGAGCGCTCGCCTTTGTATGCGAACTCCAGGGAGGAATTGATGGCGTAGAGAGTGGCCTTTGTTATGTCCGGCCCAATGCCGTCGCCCTCAATGTAGCCGATGGTGGGGTTGTTCGGGACAGAGAGCCTGGTGCCTTCCTTAATCTCTATGTATGTCATCCTGTATCGCACAGTGATGTCTTCCAGGCCTAAAATGCTTTTATCTCAGCGCCTGTGATAGTACGCAGGCATGGCACGAGGCATTGCGCTGCGGCACAGAGCGCAAAGTTAATAGTTGAATACACCATAGTTCAGGACTGTGGTTGCATTCCGCATTCTGACTGAAAGGAGGTACAGGTTTTGATAACAGCCGTCCTGGGTCTGCAGTTCGGTGATGAGGGTAAGGGCAAGATCACCGATTTCTTAAGCGGTGAGCACAGCACCGTTGTGAGGTTCAACGGTGGCAGCAACGCTGGCCACACCGTTGTGACGGAGAGCGGTACTTTCAAGTTCCACCTCGTCCCATCTGGCGCCCTTAGGTGCAGGAACATAATACTCGGAAACGGCATGGTCATCGATCCAATATCGCTGATAGAGGAGATAGAGAAGTTGCAGCAGGTGAAAAAGGACCTCAACATAAGGATAAGCCTCATGGCACATGTTGTGACACCCATGCACAAGTACCTGGACAGGGCAGAGGAGGAGGTGAGGTCGAAGCTCAGCATAGGCACCACAGCCCAGGGGGGGATAGGCCCCACGTACGAGGACAAGTACGCCAGGACGGGAATAAGGATGGGTGACCTCTCCAGCATCGAGATCCTGCGCTCTAAGGTCGAGACAATCTACAGCATGAAGAGGGCCCTGCTCGAGGGGGGGTCTGAGTTCGAGAGTAGGGAGAGGAGGGAGGAGATGGTGAGGCAGCTCAACTCCGCATACGAGAGGATAAGGCCTTACCTGGACTACACGGAGATCACGATAAACAGGCTCTACAGGGAAGGAGAGAGCATACTCTTCGAGGGGGGGCGCAGGGTGCCATGCTTGACATAGACTTCGGCATGTACCCGTTCGTTACATCCTCGAATACGATTGCAGGCGCCCTTTCCCTGGGGGGGCTGGCCTGTCGTTCAGGAAGGTTGACCGGGTCGTGGGCGTGGCAAAGGCCTATGTCTCCAAGGTCGGGGCCGGGCCCTTCCCAACCGAGATACTGGGTGAGGAGGCGGAGAGGCTCAGGAAGCTTGGCAACGAGTACGGCACGACAACAGGCAGGCCCAGGAGGGTGGGGTGGCTGGACATACCGATGCTGAGGTACTCCACAATGATGAACGACGTGGACGTCATAGCCATGACAAGGCTCGACACACTTGGTCAGCTTGGCAGGATAAAGGTGTGTTACCAGTACGCATCAGACAGCGGCCCGGTAGACGTGATACCGAGGAACCTGGAGGATGTGCAGGGGGGGATAAGGCCTCTCTACAAGGAGTTCACAGGATGGGGGGGCCCTCTGGATGCCCAGACGCTGAATGCGGTGGTAGAAAAGGGCTACTATGCTCTCCCGCAGGGCATGAGGGAGTATGTGGAGTATGTGGAAAAGGTACTTGGCATCCCAGTGGAGATAATATCACTGGGGGGGGAGAGGAGGGAGTACACGATAAGGAAGGGGGGGAGCATGAAGGTCAGCAGGGTAACCGGCTGATCCCACCTTCACAAATATGGCTTGGGCACTCTATCGGAGGTCGCAGACCAGCAGCAGGTGCCATTTTATGCAGCAAAGGCCCGTGGCCAGGTCAACACACCTGGCACAGCCGAGCATTCGAGGGCAGATAACCTATCCATCTAGTTCCCTCAGGACTGCCCTGCAGGGCGCACCGTCCTCGTACATGCTGAGTGGAAGGCATATGAGCTCGTAGTCGCCCGGCTCCACGTCCTTGAGGTACAGGCCCTCCAGTATCACTATGTCCCTGGAGAGGAGCTCCCTGTGGGCGAGCGGTTCCGGGGGGGAGCCGAACCTCTCGATGGAGAGGTAGTCTATGCCCACAAGCCTCACTCTCCGGGACGCGAGCTTCCTGGCACCTTCAGGCGTAAGGTAGGTAAAGGAGGTATCGAACCTTCCGTACTTCTCCGAATTGGGCGTTTTGAATATTATCCTCTCTCTGTGCACATCGGGTATGTCCTCCGGGCCTATCCTGTCCTTGTCCACCTGTACAACGGTAACTGGGCCGATGAACTTATCGAGAGGTATCTCGTTCGCCCTCTTGCCATCCCTTATCATGTGGTAAGGGGCATCGAAGTGTGTGCCCGAGTGCGTCTCCATCAGCACTCTCATTATGTGCACGTGATCCTTTTCGTGTGTCTTGTACTGGTACTCCTCGTAGGCAGCATCTCCAGGATACGTTATAAGGCCATTCCTCAGTGGCAGGCTTATGTCGATCATCCAGCAACCATCTCCAGAGCAGGCTATGCAGTCCGGCCCATCTGGCAGCCTCAATATGCGACAGCCCAGCCGGATGCAGTGCAGCATCCGGAGCGAATAGAAATAGTTCATGGGGGGCAGCGCGCCCTATCTTATCCTCTTCCTGGACCTGGAGACCCTCCTTAGGGCGTGCCCGCAGACGTCACACGCCTCCACAGGCCTCCTGTAGATCCTGCCGCAGCCGGTGCACATGTATGCCCACCTGATGCTGTGGGTGATCGGGCCTATTGAAACGCCGCTGAATGGCACTCCCACCTCCCTGCAGAGGTTCTGGATTGCATAGTCGTCAGTGAGCACCTCCCCCCCACCTGTCTCGATGGCAGCAGCGACGACTGAAATGTCTGCCTCGCTCACCTCGCCTATGTCGCCAGTCCTCTCCGCAGCCTCCCTCACAATGCCGACTGTACGCTCGCTGGGCCTGTAGAGTGCACCTTCAAGGAGGAGCTGGGCCCTGAGCCTGTCCACCCTGTTCCTGACCTCAGAGGCTACCATCTCTGTGACCACGAACTCCCCCCCGTCCGCGATGTCCAGGTTGCCGGAGAGGATGGCGCTCGTATCAAGGACGAAGGGCCTCATGCTCTATCTCCTCCTGAACAGTGCCATTGCCCCCCCAACGGCTGCTATCACCACAGCGAGGGCTATTATGCCATAGGCTGTGACGTTGCTCTGCGATTCAACGGGCCTGAAGTCCACCGTGACGGATATACCGTTCCTGTCCACAGACACGCTGATGGGCTGGAGAGTGGTTCGTACCCGGCCGGCGAGAGAACGATTACGGTGTAGTTTCCGAATGTCAGGTTACCGGAGATCTCTGCTGTGTCGCCCGAAATGGTCATGTTATCCACGACCACCCCCCCCAGAACTGGCCCGCCGGGAGGCCCTGCTCTCTGAATGTAACTTTGTAGTGGTAGGGCTCGAAGGTCAGGTTCACAACCGGTGACGGGGTATCGGTCACAACCTGGCCTGACTGGTTCGTTACCTGGTATCCTGGTGGAGGCGTCACTGTGTAGTTGTAAGTGCCGTAGTACTCCCTGAAGAAGAGGTCAGTGCCGTTTCCAGACTCGACCGTGCCGTTGAGGTCAACTGACCATGTCAGGTCCCTGAGGCCTGTCTGGTGGAAGTCTATTAAGTAAACCCTCTTGCTGAATGCAACCTCCACCGTCACGTTTGACCCGCTGACTTTGAAAGTTCCTGTCACGGCGTTGAAGGTGGCGTTGTTGGAATATGCCGTGTACGTGTATGTACCGTTGGGGGGGAGGAACAGGTCAATTGAGCTGCCGGTGCCGGACTTCACTATCCCGAATGAGCTCACGTTCCACTCCTCCCCCCCTGCTGGCAGGCCGACCTCGGTGAACTGCACGACGTATGCCCTGGTCGTGAAGCTTGCGAACTGGAAGGTGTTTCCCGTGACGGAGAGTGGAATACTGCTTGAGTCAGGGGTAGAAAACGGTGGGGGGGCGATAAGGGACACGGTATAGTTGCCTGCAGGCACGGGGATCACCATGTACGGAGAAGAGGTGACGCTGGTAGCCACGTTATCGATCTCTATTCCCCCCCACTCCTGGCCTGCATAGAGTCCGCCCTGCTTCACCGTCAGGTTGTACAGTTTGCGCGGAACAGAGAAGTATGCAGAGGATGTGGATGTTGATGGTGCTGCCACAAGGTACCCGTTATCCGTTGAGAACGAGAACGGCTCCTTCTCGGCCACGGATGGCCCATACTGCTCCCCAGGAACTGCTATGGTCTCTATGCCGGGAGAGCCGGTGCTGAACGATGCTGATACCTGGATATCGGTGTTGCCTCCCTCGTTGAGCGAGATGGAGGGGGGGTCGAGCTCACCTGGCCCGGCATACCCTCCAGGGCCGGGTCCGGAGACAGCCAGTGTCCCGTTCTGCGCTGTGTAAGCCTGTTCCGGAGCATCGATTATGAAGGATGCACCCGGGGTATTGATGGTGAGGCTGTCGCCGTTAACATTCAGCACCGTCTGGGCCTCCCAGGGCCTGCTTCCGTTCACAACCTCCAGGGATATGTTGATATCCCCCCCATCCTGCTCGGCGGATACCGTCTCCTCTTTCACGAAGTGCTGCCTGTAGGTGTAGGGATATGGCGCTGAGGCCTGCACGTATCCCGAAACGGCGTTCCCTGTGGCGTTGAGCGTTATGTTGATGACGTAGAGTGGCTCCCCCCCAAGGGTGCCAGCCAGGATGGGCGAGAGGTGCAGCGAGTACCCTCCAGAGCTCACGTTTAATGGGTGCACGAATACTCCCATCTCATAGGGCCTATGTGTCCCCCGGGGGGGGCACAGAAAGTGACTGGGCAGAAATGTTGTACGCCACAGGCTGACCCCAGCCACCCACAAGGTTGTAGCCGTAGTGGGCAGAGTAGAGCGTGTTCTCTCCCGAGGTGACGTAGGAGAGTGCCGTGAGGGGGGGTAGGGATGAGTTGTACTGTGAATCACCGCTGTACCTGAGCTGGTCTGCCCCCAGGTAGAACAGCATCGGGTTGATGTAGCCCAGCCGCGGGGGGGCACCCATGTGCTGTGCCACCGCATCGATCTCCGCTACCATCCCGGCAACCAGGGGGGGCTGGCTACGCTCGTTCCCGCAACGACCAGAGTGGATGGTGGCGATTCATCTGTGCCGTTAATTATCGTGTTGTTTGCCAGTGCCGATATGTCAGGGAACATCAGGTACCTTCCAGGGTCCTGGGAGGCTGGCACTGTTTCCACCTGGTAATAGGGCTCAGGTATCTGCTCCGCGTAACCCCCCCTCTGAGCCGAGTATGCCGGAAGAGAACGTGTCCTCGAACCATGCGGAGGCAGAGGATATATGCAGGTTCGGGCCGAGCACATCTGTGACTCCGCCAACCGATGTTATGCCGGTGTAGTTGAAGGCCAGCGCTGCAGGGAAGTTCGCTATAGAGCCTGAATACTTTGAGGAGAAGGGGCTGTCCGCAGCATCCCCCCCGCTCGCGGCCAGCACGGTGATGCCCCCCCTGGCCTCTGCAAGGTCGAGCAGGTACTGCCAGGCCTGCACTGTGCTGTTGGAAACTGTGGAGAGCCCTGTCCCCCAGGAGTTGGATATCACAGAGAGGTTCTGGAACAGCGCGGACTGGTTGCTTAGGACGCTGGTGAGGACTGCGGTTATGAGTGCGAGGTTGTTGCTGGCGCTACTGCCCGTACGCGTTCACTATGGTGGCCCCCCCGGGCGCCATGCTGCCTGCCATTTCCAGGTCGAGCTCGTTCTCGATAACAGCTCCTGTGGTATCGTACTGGGCCTTCGGGCCAGGTAGCGGGGCGCCATCGACTGGGTATGGCACGATCCTTGGCCTCGGCTCCCAGCTGGGAAGAGTCAGGTTCAGGTAGCTCTCCACGCTGGCCGGGTCGTAAGGGGGGGGAACCTGGATACCTTCGTCGCTGCCGGCCCACAGTATCGTGACTATGGTCTCGTTGAAGGGATATGTTATGTTGAACAGTGGCCTCTCACCGTAGGCCACCTGCATGTCAGGACCCCCCCACAGGTACTGTACTCCACTCTGGGTCACTGGTGCAGGATAGCCGGACGGTGTGGTATCCGGGGATGACATGTTGTGTCCCGGGAGGTCTGAGAGAACCTGCAGGGGGGGGAGCCTCATAGGCGGCGAGGAGGAGAGCCCTATGACTGAGTTGACCATAACGGAGACGTTCCCCCCCGGGAGCACTGGGTTCGAAGAAGGCCCGAATGACTTTGAGTCTCCGACTATATCTGTTCCGAGGCCCTGCCTATCTGCCCGGCACTGCCCTGCAGCTGTATTGCAAGCCTGCTGCTGTAAGTCGTGGCTTGAAGGCCAAAGGAACGGAAGTAGGAAACAATATCCCTGTACTTGCCCGGAGGCGGTGCATACCTCTCTATGAACTGGGCAAGGGTGATGTAGTGCCCGTAATCCGGGCTATAAGGGTCTGATATGCTGGCCAGGAAGGATTCTAGGGATGTCAGGTTCGAGGGCTTCAACATGACCATCACGGTTAGGTTTCCGGTCATGTTAGGCCCTGAACCAGGGCTCCCCCCCACATACGGAACATCCTGCATACCAGCACGATCGCTGCCGGCGGCAGTTAAAGTGATTGCAGATAGCGTGATCATCAATACCGCGAGCATGGCGATCGCTTGCTTCATATTCATTAAATATTAATCGATGGGTAAAACCTTACCGATCTCCCACCCCCCCTGCGTGGGCGGCGAAACGGTAATATGGCCATGCCCAATACTTTGCTCCGTCGAGAAATATTATGATAAAAATAATTGACCTTGAAAAGAGGTACAGGGACGGGCCCCCCCACGCCCTGAAGGGCATAAACCTGGAACTGGAAGACGGTGTTACATCGATAATAGGGCGGAACGGTGCAGGAAAGACAACTCTCATAAGGATACTGTCCACGCAGCTCGAGCCAACCTCCGGGACAGCCCTGATAAACGGCCTGGACATACTCAAGGATACCCAGGAGGTAAGGAGGAACGTTGTGAGCATACCACAGGAATCGGGCCCCATAGGCATACTCACTCCAGTGGAGCTCGTCAAGCTCTTCCTTGTGGGCAGGGGGGGCATGTCCTTCCACGACGCGCATGTGCTTGCACTCAAGACTCTTGACCAGCTGGGGGGGCTGAGGGAGTTCAGGAACGCACCCTCGGACACCCTGTCCGGCGGCATGAAGAGGAAGATATTTGTTGCTATGGCACTGGCAGCAAACGTGGACACGGTCTTCCTGGACGAGCCGACAACAGGCCTTGATCCCCCCCTCTCCAGGATAGAGGTCTGGTCCGCCGTGAGGGAGCTTGACGGGAACGTGATCCTCACCACGCACTACATGGAGGAGGCCCAGGAACTGTCCAGAAAGGTGGTCCTCATAGACAACGGGACCGTGCTGGAGAAGGGAACAGTGCAGGACCTGCTCTCAAAGTTCAGGGGGGGGAAGATAAGGGTGGAGTGTTCCTTCGACCCTGGTGGCCCCCTCAATGAGGATAGGAAACATGTTCATAGGGTACGCCCCCCCAGGTCAGAGGCGGAGAGCTACATTGACAGGGGGTGCACTGTGAAGGCCATAACGCTTGATGACCTCTTCCTCGCTCACGGTGTTCTCGTTGAACCTTAAGTTCTCATTCCTACTCGCCTGGTACTACGGGTTCCGGACGGTCACCAGGGGCCCTTCCTACGTGGTGGCATCGCTGAGCTCTCCACTGACACTGCTCTTCCTGGTCTTCGTTATATCCAGGGGCCGCCTGCTGCCCTTTGCCATAGCGGGCGGCTTCATAACGCTGGTGGCAAGCGTTGCGCTGTCAAGCGCAGGAGACGCTGCTTTCCTGAGGCTCCAGCTGAGGATCCAAGACCTCTTTGTGGCTAGCAGCGTATCGCCCGTGGACTACATGCTTGGCCTCACCCTGAGCTACCTTGTATTCTCCCTGCCGGGCATGGCTCTCTACGTAGCCCTTGGGGGGCTGGCGTTCCACATATTCACACCCCCCCTCGGCTCGGCGGGCCTCTTCGGTGTCCTTGTCCTCCTAGTTGTAGCGACATCTGCCATAGCATTCATCATAGCGGAGAGCATCAAGCACGTCAGGAACGTATGGGGCATCGCAGGCATCCTCTCTGTGGTCATGACGGTGCTACCGCCCACATTCTACCCGTACACATACATACCGAAGTATGCACTGTGGGCACTCTCGATCTCGCCGGCAACGCCAGCCGCCGTACTCACACAGGGTTTCTTCGGCCTGGCAAGGCCGCTCCCGTACATGGCATACGTGCTCGTTGCGGAGACACTGGTGTATTTCCTGGCCGCAAGGTACCTGACCAGGTGGAGGGAGAAGTGAATCACTCTTCCTCGACCAGGAGCCTCCTCACCACCTCGCCATTCATGTTCCTTGGGATGCTCTCCACCCTCCTGAACCTCGAGGGCCTCATGTAGTAGGGGATGTTCCTCTGCGAGTAGTTGCCAAGCTGCCCCCCCTCCCACCCATCCGAGGCCGGTACTGCAAAGACCTCTATTCCCTCATCTGTGGACAGCGCTGCACACTCCTTCACTGCACCAGACCTGCAGATGAGGTCCTCAAGTTCAACGGGGTCTATGTAGAAGCCACCGTTCATCAGGACATCGCCGGGCGGTCGCCTTATGTGGAGCAGACCGGATCTGGTGAATGCCCTGATGCCCGTCTCAACATTCCCGTACTGGTGCCTGATGTTGAGGTATCCCTCCTGGCCCTCAGGAAGCACGGAACCATCATCTCCAACGATCTCTAGGGAAACGCCCTCGAGAGGCGTGCCGTATGAATCGCCTGCCTGATCCTTCGTGGCATTCTCTGCTGAGAATATCCCTGGGGCCGCGGGGTGCGATGCAGCGATCAGGGCCGTGACTGGGACGCTGTGCAGTGCTCCATGGCATGGCTGCCCGGGTGGCCAACGGAAACCGTCACAGAAACGCCGCGGAGTGAGGCATGGAGACCCTCACGTACGATGAGGTCAAGGAGCAGGCCTGGGGGGGCCAGAAGTACCGGCCGACCCGCATCTCTGCAGGCCGATATGGCCTCCACTGTGTCGTATGTATCCATGACAAGGGCACTGGACCCTCCGGTGCTCAGGGGGGGTGCAATGATGCCGTCAACAATGGCCGCCTCATGGAAGGCTGGCACGGTATTGACGAGGTTCAGGCGGCCATCGCTGTTCATGAACCTCCTGGCGAAGGCACGGGCGAGGGCCATGCACTGCCCCCCCTGTGACACCTCGAAGACCGCCTGTGAGCCGGAGGCATCAAAGCCGTACAGCCTGAGCACGGTGTCTCAACGTCCAGGCTCTCTGGGACACCACCGGAGCCATCGAATATTAGATCCGTCAGCTTGATCACAGCATCTCCGTACCTCGGCCTCCTCTCAGACCTCAGCGAAGTCCTTATGGAGTAGGACACGGACGCCTCGAAAGACATGAAGTCCTGTGGTCTGCAGACCACCGTGGTCCTCTCTGCATCCTTCACCCTGTGGAAGTCCTCCTCATTAACAAGCACAATTGAGGCCCCCCGGTCAAGTCCAGCCGTTTCCTGATTATGTCCGCGGGCAGCGTGGGGTCGATGAACTCAACCTGCGTGCCCGACCTTGAGGCGGCCAGCAGCGCCATTACGCTTGGCGGCGTATTTCCGGTCAGCACAGCGAGCCTCCTCTCCCCCCCGGTGACGGGCACACGCGTGGTGAGGTTCATGCAGAGGGAATCGGAAAAGCGCAGGAGCGTCTGGTATGTTATCCTCTTGCCCCCTGAAGATAAGCGCAGGGTAAGACCTCCTGGAGTCGGCGACGTTCCTGAAGTAGGAGTAGAACGTCTCCTGTTGCCAGGTCTCCTCATCCTGGCCGGGCCCATCCATGGTTTTCAATGCGCCCTGAAACTATTAATCTTTGCACCGTCAGAGTACCTGAGGAACACCTCCGGCACTGCCCCGATCATGTCGGATACGCTGTACCATAGGCCCTTCCTCTCCATGCACATGTCGGCTGCTGACTTGTTGATGAAGGTACCGAGGAGCGATGCCCTCAGTGCTGGCATTCCCTTTGACATGAGGGCAGAGATCAGCCCGGCGAGCATGTCGCCCGTGCCTCCCATAGTCATCCTCGGGTTGCCCCCCCCAGTGCACCTGTACAAAGAGTTGCCGTCAGTTATTATGTCCTCCTCTCCCTTTAAGACCACGACGACACCATGCGACTTCGCGAACTCCATGGCGTTCTCCGGCACGGGGGGGTCCATGCCACTCATATCCCTGAATTCCGATGCATGGGGCGTGACCACGACCTCCTTGCCGGACAGGTCGCCCAGATGGGGCAGGAGCCTCAGGGGGATCTGCATCCAGGACAATTCTCTGGGCCCTCATTATGATCTGTGAAACTATGCGCCTGTCAAAGTCCCTTCCAAGGCCTGGTCCCAGGAGTATGCACCTGGACCTGAAGGCTTCTTCTGGCACCGAATCACCTATGCTCGACACCATGTATTCGAAGGAATGCGAAGCTATGAGCGGTGCGTTCTCCCTCGTGGTGTAGACCTTGACCAGGTCGCAGCCCGCTGCAAGAGCTGCCCTGGCGGCTATCACGGCGGAGCCGTAGTATGACCAGCCTCCAAATACCGAGAGTGTGCCGTTCATGCCCTTGTGCGACCGGCTCCGGATAGGGTAGAAGAGCATGTCACCAGGGCCTGCCCTGTACACTGCGTCCCTGGGTATCCCTATGTCCCTGACGACGATCTTACCACTGTTCTCTCCTGTCATGCCCTCCTTGACATCCGTGAAGGTTACAGTTATGTGGGGGGGTCTCACTGCTATCTCGGAGCCCAGGCCCGAGGGTACATCGATTGACACAACGGCCTTTCCACTGGTATTGATCTTCCTGATTGCAGAGGCATATGGTTCCCTCGGTGTGCCGTGCGCACCTACCCCCCCAGGATCGCATCTATTACTATGGTGCAGTTCGCTATGCACTGGTCAAGCATTTCCGGGCCCTCTATCGGCCCGTTGTATGTCTCAACTGCCCTCTTCAGCATGTCCGTAGACAGAGACTCCCTGCCCCTCAGAGCTATCACGGATACCGAGTTTGACTTTATGAGCTCGGAGGCCGCAACTATGCCGTCCCCCCCACCGTTGTTCCCGGACCCGCACACGACGCATATCCTCTGCCCCCCCTTCCCGAACTCCTCCTCTACGACTTCGCTGACAGCCCGGCCTGCATTCAGCATGAGCCTGAAGAGGTCACCGTAAAAGTACCTGTAATTTGCGTCTATCCTTGCAGATTCCAGGTAGGAAAGCATGTTTGAGTATCAGGGCTTTCCTAATAAACATGGACAGCCTACTTGAGCACCCTTCCGGTGGCTATCTTCCAGAGGTAGAGGTCGAATATGCCTGGCTCCAGGCCAATCTGTGACGCCATCCCAGCCAGTTCTCTCTCTACGGCAAGGTAGCTCTTCGCGGAGCCTGCCCTGAAAGCCGAGACATCGATTTCCCTGGACACAAGGCGCAGGACATGCTTGTCGAGTATGGCGAAGTCGAACACACCAACGTTCCTCAGGAAGTGTGACGCCTCTTTGTACCCAAGGCCATCGACGTTCGCCACCATGAACTCCCTGGCGTAGAAGCGGTCCCTCTCATTGACGATTGCCGGAAGCAGTGGCAGTACCCACCTGGCCCTGTATATGTACTGTGACCTCGTCCTGTAGAACCTGCAGTGGTGGGAGTGCATCCTGGACACGAGTGCATCGTAGCTGGAAAAGGCGAAGAACTCTTTGGGTACTAGGCGCTGCATTCTGAGACCGAGTTCCGCAGAGGTGTTCGCGGTGATGATGCAGAAGCAGAGTTCGCCAAAGAGGGTGAGGGGGGGATCGGAAGACCTCAGCACCCTGAACTCCTCCGCCCTTGATTCGACTTCAGAGCGCACTGGCGTATCCATCAGGCAGAAACGGCGTCGATAACGCTGGTCGAGCCCGAAAGTACCTGTTCCCTGAGGCGTTCCACTGCACTCCCTTGCGCCAGCACGCAATGAAAACGCACATGCGGATTTAACGGTGTCGAATGCACCTGAAAAAATTGGTTTTGTTTAGGACTTGAAGGCCTCGTAGGCTTTTATGGCCTGCCTCAGCCTCTTCTCAACAACGTCCCACTTCACGTTCCTCATGAAGCGTCGAGGTACGGGGGGGCCCTCTTTGCACCGTAGTCTGTATAGTAGGCATGCTCATACACGTCGAGGGCCAGTATGACTATGGCATTCCATATGCCGTTCATGTTGTGCGCATCCGCGCCTATATTCCTGAGCTTGCCAGTGTTCAGGTCGAAGACGAGAAGCGACCATCCCCCCCTGAAGGCTATGCCAGTGGCCTTAAAATCCTCGACCCACTTCTCGTAGCTGCCGAAGTCCTTCTCAATCTGCTTCTTGACGAATTCCGGTACCTGTGCCTTCACGTTAGCAAGGCTCTCGAAGTACAGCTCGTGCAGGAGGGCACCGTCGTAGTTGAACGTCTCCTCAAGCTTGAGTTCCCTCAGCTCGCTGTAGTTCTGGTTCGCCTTGCTCCTGTCGGCGTTTGGGAGCCTCTCCCATATCTCGTTTAGCTTGTTCACGTAGCCCTTGTAGTGGGTCTCGAAGTGGTACTCTATCTGCTGGTCCGATATCCCGTCAAGTCCCTTGGGTTTCAGCTTGTCCTTTGTCTCCCATTTCTCTGCCATGTTTTCACCGCTCGTTTATAATTTCAACAGGTAAAAAAGTTTCGAGATTTGCAAGACGCAGTGGCCGGAATGAAGATACTATGGTTGTTCAAGTTTACAAATTGTCCCGGCAGGGGGGGGAGATGATGACGTACCCTTGACTCGGGAGTGTACTGCCGGGACAGGTGACCAGTGATATGATATATAAATTATTTATGCCAATGGAAGAGTCAGGCGGGCCCTTCTATTCCGATATGGTCACCTGAAATGGACTGCCCTTCACCCATTTCATAGTAAGTCCATGGCCTGCGGAAAACACGTCCAGCCACGCAGGGCCATGTGAACACGGACTTCCAGCGTCCAAGCCAACAGGCAATCAGGGCCTGGCGAATTCCACTCTTCAGGGGGGGATGGCAGTTCTCTTATGCATTAGGGCACTCAGGCGAAGTCCTCGAGAGGTATCTCCCCCCCCTCAGATCCGTGCCTGCTGACCCTTAACCTCTCGTCTCTCTTCCTGGAAATCCATTCCTCCAGGCTCTCTTCATCCAGGGTTCTGGACCTGGTGACCTCGGCGTTGCAGGTTGAACAGTAGAGGCCTGAATATATGAGTGTGCCGCATATTATGCAGTGGTGCTTGGCCGACATCATGACCGCATACGGTCACACCTAAATTAGTTTACCATCAGGCTGAGCAACTGCGCCACCGAATTTTTCAGTCGTCCCTGTATAGCGTGTCCGTGTCCGCTCCGCCCTCGAAGAAGAGGGACATCTTGCTGTATATGTCCTCGAGTCCCGTGAAGTCCCTGGAGGAGACGGGTATGATCTCGGAAAACATCCCGCTGTCCTGCAGGGCCGTTATCACACCTGAAAGGTAGTCCTTCAGCATCTCCTGCCTCTCCTCGAACAGCGCGTTGCGCAGCTCCTCTGAGTCGTTGAACCACGTCTTGATCTCGTCAAGGTCGTCCTCACCGATGAGGTCGGTCTTGTTCACTATATACAGCATTGGTTTGTAGAACCTCGAAAACACGGAACCGTAGAGCATCATCTGTGAGACAAGGCCGGAGGGCGATGTTGAGAGGACCGCATCGGTGACGAATGCTAGCATGGCCCTGCCACCGGACAGCTTGTCCACAAGCATCGGGCTGCCCTGCCTAAACGCGAAGAGCTCTATCTGGCCCGGCGTATCGAATATAACGTAGTAGTCGTTGAACTCAGAGAGGTATTCCTGCATCTTGTCCACGTTCTCCAGCATAAGGTCAGAAGCCACTATCTGGGCCCCCCCGTTTGGGCCAAGGTTGAATTCAGACATCACGTCCGGTAGCGATATGATCTCCCTCACATCCACATCCGGTTCATACGGCACGAACTCTGACCCGGGGGGGTCCAGGTTAACGACCGCAACGTCGTACTCCTGCTTTATGAACCACTCCTTCAGGGCTCCGCAGAGCGTCGATTTTCCAGTACCAGCTGGGCCTGTAACGAAGAGTGAACCTATCATCGCTACCTTCCTGGTATGCCTCCAGCCCAATAACCTCTTTCCTCTCCTCCTCTCCGAATGTCCCCCCCTCTATGGTCTTCACAAGATTGTCGATCCTCATCTTCAGGTACCAGGCAGGTTATATTTCTCCGCCATCTTTATGGTCTCGTCCATGTACTTTACTATGCTGCCCCCCCTGTGAATCGTCAGCGTGAGCTGCGGGTTACCGCAGCGCAGGCACTTTCCCGACAGTGCACTCTCCTGTACTTGGTGTTGCACTTTGTGCACCTGAACTCCTGGGAGAAGAAGCGGCGGAAGTTCCCGAATATGTCGGGGGGGAGGAAGTGGGACTCCAGGACCCTTGCCGCGACATCATCAACGTCAACCGCCCTGAGCTTCGAAGCTAGACCCAGCTGCATTGATATCTTTTCCTCCATGCTCTCTATTGTCTTGTAAGAGGAGACCTTTACCCCCTCAGATATGTCCCTGGTGTCGTGCGTGTAACCTATGCCGTAGTAGGTTCCATTTTCAGCAATGAACTTCTTGTATGGCTTCATTATGCCTCTATTTCAGAAGGCATTGCGTGCCTCTCCGCGGCAAGGTAGAACTCCTCAGGGTACTCCCACATGGTATCGAGGTTCATGGCCTCCTTGTCCACCTCATCAGGCCTCAGGTTCACTGTCAGCACTAGGGGGGGCGCATCCATGAGGCCCCCCCGGTGGTGGAAGGCAGGAACTCCCTGGAGAAGTTAAGGAGGCCATCCATGAGCAGCATGACGCTGTCCTCATCACCGTCGCAGTTCCTCCTCTTGGCCGCGTGGAAGAGGGGGGGTGTGCATAGCATGCACTTACATCCGAGAACCCTATGATCCTACCAACTATTCCACCTGACGTGTGCGGCGCCAGTCCTATGACCAGGTGCCCAATGAGGTCATCGGCGCTCTCGCACATGTAGTAAGGCTCCATTCCATAGTACTTCACAAGCAGGTCATCTACGAACCTTGCAACCCTGAGCAGGTATTCCGCGGCCTGCCTCGGTATTATTATGTCCTGCGGGTACAGTTCGAGGATTCCGTCACCCCCCCTGTAGCCCAGCTCCTGGAGCCTCTCCCTGCTGACCCCCCCTATCTCCTCTGGCCTGAAGTGTGTTATGGGTATGTCTGTCATGTCGAACCTGGCAGTCCCGTCCTTGTTGGTGGATATGCCGTGGTAGGCCCTCAGGATGCCCTTTTCAATGGGCTCGCACACCCTGTTCCTGGACATGAGCTTCTTGACACCCTTCAGCTCACCTATCTGCTCCAGGTCTATGGAGAGGCGCTCCTCGGCCCTCCTCAGTATCAGGTCTAGGTCCACATCCATCTCCGTGGTCCTCACCGGCGATGTGGTGGAACCGCACTCGGGGGCACAGTGGCTGCGGGCCCTGGTAGCCGCATGACCTGCATGACCTTGCCTGTACCTCCACCTTTATTGTCCCGGTCTTGCCTGCGTTCTTGATGGACCTCCTGGTGTCGCCGTAGTTCTCCACAGGGAACAGCACGTGCACCATGGGTTTCATCTTCCTGTCCCCCCCAGCCTTCTCCGGCCTGCCCATCCTCGCCCCCCCCACCCTGGTGGGTGCACGTGGCTTTATCGCTATTCCGGATGCCCTGTTCACGCACTCAACAGCGTCCTTTCCCTCGATCTCCCCCCCGAACTTCTCCACCGAACCTCCAGAGATCCTGAGGCCCATGGAGTAGAAGAGTGCGAACGCGTCCCTGACAAGGATGCCCCCCCTTCCACCTTCCTGAATTCAACACCGAGCTTCACCAGGGTATCTTCAGCCCTGGCATCCATCAGGGCATCCTCTCCAGATACCCTGGAGGCCATCGCCAGGTCCCTGAGTTCCCTGAGCTCATCTACGCTGATATCGTGCCAGAAGTAGTCCCATGCGGGGGTGCAGTGGGACCCCCCCATACCTTACAGAGATCTCCACAGCCTCCCTTGAGCCTGGCCTGGATGACACATACTTTGAGAGCTCGGGGAACCTTGAGGCGTATATCCTCCACCACTCAGCTGTGAAAGATGGTGTCTCGAGGACGTGGTTGTTCTCAAGGAAGTCACCGTAGGATATGAGGATCTCCCCGGCATCCGTTATTTCAGTGATCTCATTCTCAAGCATCTTTGCGTCCTCAAGCCTGTCTATGCGCACGTGGTCACCGTTGGAGAGCCTGACCATCGGGCCGTCTATCTCGTCGCAGGGAGTTATTGCCCCGGCTTTGCCAGGCATCTCTAGCTTGAGCTGGGAGCCTATGGCAATGAACTTGTCCATCACGTACATGGTGGCCGGGTTAAGGGAGACGGCTGCAAGGCCAGAGACCCTGGAGCGCCCGTACCTGAGCCTGAACCCACCTGGCCTGCCGGGGGGGTGCGTGAACACCGGCCTGCCCGCTATAAGATCCTTCAGGAACTTCTCTGACTTCTTCTCGCTTGAACCGTCTTCCTTCTTGCCCGTCAGCTGGGAGAGGAAGTTCCACTCCTCCAGCCTCAGGGCATTAGTGTACTTGAGAACTTTCTTTGCCTTCTGGATCAGGCCCTCGCAGAGCACAAGGCACATCCCTCCTCTTATCCTGTTCGTCCTGATCCTCTTCATGTCCCTGTGGCCGGAGACCTCTTCCTCCTCACTGCCCTCGCCATCGATGCATATGGGGGGAATTCTGTATGACCAGCTTGATCTCCTCAGCGGTTGGCATGTACTGGAGGTGCTTCACGCGGTTGTAGGCCTGTACCTCCTCTATGTAGCGCTCAATCTCGTCCTCGGTGGGCAAGAACCTCCCGATGCCGAGCTCCCTCCTCACCACATCACCTATCAGGACACTCAAAGCCTGCGCGGTGCCACCGGCTCCCCCCCTTATGGCCCAGCATAAACGATCCCCCCCGCGTAAGTGCTGCCGTCATCGTTCTTTGATATGTACACGCCGCCGATGCCTTCAAGAGGAGCGACAAGGATGCCCTCTGTGAGTATGGCAAGGCCTACCCTGACGGCCTTGTCCAGTGCAGCCTCTGTCCCCCCCTGTCCTGACAGCCTGGATGCCACACGCCTCGCCATCTCTATGGCTACCTCTTCCCTGCTCATCTTCTCCCCCCCGAGCTCCCTTATCTCCGCCGCTATGCCAGGGATCGAGATGAGCTCCTCCACTCTGTCCGCCATATCTGAGGCCAGGGGGGATCTCAACCCTGTCGGTAACGTCCCTACCCTGTGAACGGGCCCTCTGGGCAAGGTCATAGCACTCCCTGACCTTCCTCTCTATGTTCTCCCTGTAAGCCGAAATGGGATCCTCATGGTGGGACAGAAGCATGGTGGCAAATAGCGGTAGTGTGGATAATAATGTTGTGCATGCTGAGAATATCACACTGCTGTGGGTTGCTTGGGGAGTAAGGCCAGGCTGGCAGACAACTCTTTTTGCATGCAGGTGGCGGCCTGGAGGCTGGACTTCATGCTGTGGGAACCCACGATCCGTAGAGGCAAGGGGGCCGTCCTAGCCATGAAAGTGGGGGTCCGGGCTTGCCCTCCCTTCCTGTGCAGTGCTGGGTGCCCGAATCAGCCAGGCACCTCTGAGGCACATGTCCACGCCCTCACTGGGGGGATGTGCGTCAGGAATATCCTGTGATAGGGCTTGCCGTTAAGGATCTCGGCCCCCCCGGAGTGGGTCACGCTCTTGAAAGCCTCGCTTTCAACGAATTCCCTGAAGGCATCAACGCTCTCCCAAGTGCTCAGTATCAGGTACTGGAGGAGTCGACCTCCCTGTAGAGCTTTGCGTCCTTGATACCTTTGCCGTTTTCCTTAAGGTACCTGAGCACATCAGAGAACTGCCTTTCAAATTCACTCTCATGGCCTCTCTTCACGTCGTAGAAAAAGCCTATGTTGACGATTTCTTCGCTCATCGCCTGCCCCCCCATTTAAGTAATGGATATAATGGATAAAAGTGTAACGAATATCTGTACGGCAAGGCAGCTTCAGGCATGGTGAGCGCAGACGAATCCTGTTCATATATGTGAATGCAATGGAGGTTATATGACAACAATCAAGAGCGCTGTCATGTCTGTAATATCAAGCGACCCCCCCACTTACTCCATGATAGTGAGCAGCGGGCTCTGCAATTACACAAGCATGGCGAAGAGGATACAGAGGACTGTGGAGGTGATGCTGGGCCGCCAGGTGAACCTCAATTCCATAACTAAGGCCCTGACCCAGATACGCATTGAGCCCAGGTATGTCAACATTTTCGGAATAGTTTCTCAGGCAACGCTCTGGGCGGAGTACGGCCTGAACGAGTTGCAGTGCGGCCTGAACGACAGGCTGCCGGAGGGTTCGCTGCTCGTTGTCAGGAGGGACGGTTACTATACCTGCCTCTGCAAGACAGGTGAGCCCGGTAAGATCGCGCTCATAAGGATCAGGACGCCGAAGGAGGCCTCCAACACTCCTGGCCTCTCGCTCTTCATAACTGAATACCTCTATCTCAACGGTGTGGAGTTCAGCAACATTTACAGGCTTGGCAACGAGATCTGGATAACATCAGATTCCGAGAACGCGGGCAGAATACTTTCCATACTGAGCGACATGATATATAGGTCACAGCACTGATTTGAATTCACAAATATGATTTATTTTTCATGAATGGGAAACATTAATCTATCTGAGAAAGATTAGCGGGTATGTTTCCAATTGAATACGCCTTCGCCGTGGTTTCAGGCGTACTTGTGGGTTTCAGCCTGGGGCTAATAGGTGGTGGCGGATCAATACTCGCCATTCCTCTCTTCATATACTTCGTTGGGATAGACAACGTTCATGCGGCCATAGGAACAACCGCACTGGCTGTGAGCCTGAACAGCTTCTTCAACTTCACCCAGCACCTGCGCCTCGGCAACGCTGATCTGAGGATCGGCTCCATATTCGCCGGCATCGGCGTGGCGGGCGTCCTGGCGGGGACCACCCTGGGCCTGATCACACCGGGCAGTTCCCTTCTCTTTTACTTCAGCATTGTGATGGTCGGCATAGGCATTTACATGTTATTCGAGAGGAGGAGGGAGAGGCAGGGTGCCGGAGGCAACAGGTATGGCAGGATATCCCTGTCTTCCCTGGTTGCTGGGTTCGCCTCTGGGTACTTCGGAATAGGTGGAGGTTTCCTCATCGTGCCCTCCCTCCTGTACTCTTCCAGCATTGGCATGAACAGGACTGTGGGGACCTCCCTTCTGGCAGTGGGGGACTTTCGGCCTTGTAACAGCAATAAGGTACGGAATAGCAGGCTACCTCTACCCAGTGATCGCTATCCTATATGTGGCCGGCGGCATAATCGGGGGTCTTGCTGGAGCCAGGCTTTCGAAGAAGACGGACTCCAGGAACCTCAAGAGGGCCTTCGCGGCTGTGATAATCGCAGTTGGCATATACCTTGCAGTAAGCAACTTCCACCCCCCTAGTGGAAGTAGCCCAGGTAATTAAGAACAAGCATGCTATCGCCGAGGCAAAGATAAGGAGTCCGGCGACGGCCTCCTTTTCAGGCAGGCCTATGTTGAGTGCCCTCTTCAGGCCTCCAGCACCCCCCCCGATTTCCCTGAGACGGGCAGCATGGGTGTAAATGAACTTTAAGTAGCCCTCCGCCAGGTAGGAAAGGGTCGAGACCTTCTGTCCTATATAGAAGAAAGCCGCCAGGGCCAGCACATATGAAACCACTATGAACGTGTTACCTAGCTTCTGTCTCTGCGGGGGGCATTTTGAGATGGCATGCTAAACATGTCTAATTAATCTTTCTAGCAGTATAATTTATGAAAGAGCATTCATGCATGTGAAATTCTAATAGAGTGAAAGCATACACCGGCATGCGCATAGTCGGTGGGTGGGGGGCGGGGCTGCGGGATGGCCGCAGCCTCGAAGGCCAAGAGGGTATCCCCCCCACATGCAAGCGTAACTGTGCTGGAGGCGGGACGCTTTGTGTCCTATGCAGAGTGCGGCATGCCCTACTACCTCCAGGGCATTGTCAAGGATCTGGAGGATCTCCTCCACTACCCCCCCGTCACCGAGTTCACGCAGAGAAGGGGGATAGATGTCAGGACAGGTTGTCGCGTAACTGAAATAGACACAGGGAAACAGGTGGTGAAGTCCCAGTGCGGGGACTTCCCGTACGATAGGCTGATCATAGCCTCAGGGGGGGCCTCCCCTGTGCTGCCGCCCGAACTCTCCTCGCCGGACGTGCACACCCTTAGGAGCATGGAAGAGGCCTCATCAATAAAGGCATCGATGAGGCCCGGATCTGAGGTAGCAATAGTTGGAGGCGGCGTCCTCGGGACCGAGCTTGCGTCAGCCCTCTCGGAAGGCGGGTTCCGTGTGACGCTCGTGGTGAGGAAGCACAGGCTCATATCCGCCCTCTCTGAGGAAGTATCGGCACTGGTAGCTGCCGAAATGGAAGGCCGGGTGAAGATACTCTGGGACACAACCGTGGCCTCTGTGGAGGGCAAGGGCGGCCAGAAGCTGCTCGAGACCAGCTCAGGGCAGGTCAGGGCCGATGTGGTGATTGCAGCCACGGGAGTGAGGCCCAACTCCAGGATCGCCTCAGATGCAGGCATCCAGACAACGGGCAGCGGTGCGATCAGGGTTGACGAGAGGTGCCTGACATCCGAACCGGGTGTATATGCTGCGGGTGACGTGGCAGCCTGCAGGGACCTCGTCACCGGTGACTACGGGTGGTTCCCACTCGCACAGGTGTCCAACAAGATGGGGGGGAGAGTGGCCGGGGGGGCAAACGCTGCCGGCGGTGAAATGAGTTTCCCAGGGGGGCCTGGGGGGGACAACCCTGATCAGGATATTCGGGAAGGAGCTTGGCTTCACGGGGGGGCTTACTGGCCAGAGGGCAAGGGATGCTGGCTGCAAGTCCGTGCACATAACTGCGGGTTCCAGGGCGAACTATTATCCCGGAAGGGAGAACGTGGATTTCGTCCTCCACTACTTTCCCGATGGCAGGGTGGCAGGTGCTGAGGTGTTCGGAGGTCCTGGGTCGGCCTGGAGGCTCAATGCTGTTGCAGGTCTCATCTCGAGGGGGGGCTCCAGGCTTGAAGACCTCTTCTTCGCAGACTTCGGCTACTCCCCCCCGCCCTTCGGCCCCCCCGTGTGGGACCCGATAGTGATAGCGGCCAGCGTGGCCATGAGGGAATAGGATGAGGAGACATCTTCCTTACTACCTGATACTCATACTATCAGCGGTAGCCTTCAGGTCCACAAACAACATGGTGTTCACCACAGTGCCACTCCTGGGGCGCTACGACCTTTCCTTCACAAGCTTCCAGGTGGGCCTCATAACTGCCCTGATCTATCTCTTCACTGCCCTGTCCTCAACGTTCCTGAACGCCAGGCTCACTGGCGGTGCCAGGCGTCGGGCGCTTATCGCCTCATCGTCAATCATACCTGTCAACCTGGCTCTACTTTACTTCTCTTCCTTTGCCACAGTCTGGGCTTTCTCCGCTCTCTTCGGCTTCCTGTCAGGCATGGTCTTCCCGAACCTGAACGCCAGTGCTACCGCGCAGGGGGGATGCCAGGCAGGTGGAGAGGCAGCTGGCCATATTCAGCGTCGGCCTCAGTGTTAGCCTTGTGCTTGGACCATCCCTCGAGACGTACCTGCTCTCCCTCCTCACATACAGGGAGATATTTGTCTCCTTCATACCTCTGGCCGTCCTGACAGCCATAGTTTCGACGAGGGTGTCGTTCCCGAAGGGAGGTGTGGAGAGCACAAGGATGCAGGGAGGCTCTCGCCTGGGTTGATAGCCGCCATACTCACTGTTACCTCGTACTCCGTGCCATTCGTTGTCCTAGTTGCCTTCCTCCCGATATACGCGATATCCGTGGTGCATGTGCAGAGGACACTGGCATACTCCCTCTTCGTGTTCTTTTTCCTCACCTCCTTTGGCATGCGCCTCTACCTCTCCTTCAGGCCGGTGAAAGTGCTCACCGTACCGGTGGTGCTGTCCACATCCCTCACTGTGGCAGGCCTGTTGATGCTATACCTGGCACGGGATCTGGCCGGGATAATCGCCAGCGCTCTGGTGCTGGGCATACCCCATGGGCTGAACTTCCCCATGTCTACCATAATGCTCTCAAGGGGGGGAACTGGCCTAAGCGAGAGGAACGTAGCTTTTTCATACTTCTCAGCCTACAACAACATAGTCCAGGTCGTGACAGGCCTGGCCTTCGGCTACATCGTCTCAGCGCTCGGCTACAGGTTATCGTTCCTCATCCTGACCGCTGCGGTGGGGGGGGCCCCGTTCCTTGCCTTCCTCATACTCTACGTGAGGCCGGGGGGGCATACTTCCTCTCGGGGGCAAGGGCCAGGTGATACAGGACTGTAATACACTTATATATACATGCAGCAGCTACACTCATCCATGTTCTCCAAGGACCCATCAGAGCTGGTAAGGAAGGAGCCATTCGACAGGGAGGAGACTGTTAGGTCGATAAGGCTTGCAATGGCGGCGGAGATAGACGCCATAAACTTCTACCTGCAGCAAGCAAGGCACATACCGGAAGGGCCGTTCAAGCAGTGCACGAAGACATAGCCAGGGAGGAAATAGCGCACTTCGGTGAGTTCATGAGGCTCCTCCTGGAGTATTCGCCAGAGGATTTCAAGAGGATGGCGAGTGGCTGGGAGGAGGCATCACGCCTCATAGGTAAGGCAGAGAACTTTCCGTTTCAGGAGAAGGGCAGCGGCGGTTCAGGGGGGGAGGCACAGGGTGGTGTGGGTGGCAGGCTCTTCCCGATGTTCCGGGAGGTCGAGTGGAAGGAGGAATCTGTCCAGGACCTGAGGACGCGGGCAAGGTGCACCAGCTCAGCTTCCTGACACACCAGGTCGAGATAAGGAGGGACCTGAGGGAAGAGGTCGCCTCTGCGGTTCTGGGCAGGGAGGAGAGGAAGTTCAGTATGGGGCTAAAGAAAGAGATACTGGTGTCGCACCCACTCTCGCCCTGGAACAGGTCGACACATGTCAGGACGGGCCAGATAGGGCAGGCAGGCCAGATCTCAAGCGACATAATAACGGGCATAGATAGGTTATCGTCAGAGGGCTACGATGGAGACCTCGGACTCATAGTGAGCCCGGAGGCCATGAAGTCCATGAACAGGGAGATCGGTGGCACAGGTGTCCTGGAGATTGATGTGGTCAGGCCATACTTCAGGAGCATCGTCTTCACCCCCCCCGTGCTGGAGGGCCTCTCCGCAATGGTGGTCCACATCCCATCCGTAAGGGTGCTCGTCAGGATGCCGCCGGAGACGGAAAAGAGGGTTCTAGACGCCTCGAAGTGCCTTTACATGATGCACTCCAAGCTGGCCCCGATGACAGACTACAGCGGGGGGGCAGTCGCAAGGCTCCAGTGGAAGGACTGAACCCAGGATGCGGGTGAGCTGGCCATGTCGGCACGCCTCAGGAGGCAATCCAACTGTAATGCCAGAGGGACAACCATGATGATGTGCATCCATCCCCCCCTGCAGTGGTGGCAGGGATCGGAGATACATGCCATCCAGTTCCACGGGAATGGGCGAGCGAATATGGAGCCACATCCATCAGAAAGGCTTCAACGCACCGCGTTGAGGTAAGAACATCCCCTTCGGTGAGGGTGATAGGTTGCCGCCTCCTGTGGGCACTTTCATGGTTACTGGAGATCGGGCATAGCCACGCCGTGCAGGCTGTAGAGAGGGCTCCAGGCTGTGAAATATAGCCTGATGGCCTCATGAACGGTATACCGTGCCCTGGCCTGTCCTGCCGAAACCTGATCCCTGTGGCGGGAAAGATGTTCAGTAACGCCACTGCCGCCAGTAGCCCGAGGAAAAGCCCCTCCGGAACAACCGCGGTGGAAGGTGAACACAGTGTTCGTAGTGCCCGGTAACGCGCGATGGTGCGGCAGGATGGTAGCACAAGGCATCCAGCGCCGGTAAAACATCTGCAGCCAGCAACTCAGAGGCACCCCCCCCATTGCCTGGAAGGCGATCTCGCCTAGGGCGTTCCTGACGACCAGGGCGGATATCCTGCAGGTCTGCACGGTCGCCACGAGCTCAAGGCCTGTCAGCCCGATGACCACAGTTACGTAAATATGATAGCTTCCAATACCAGAAATTCGGGGGGGAAACACTGCTGTGACCAATATAAGTAGGGCCATTTCCACTGGGGGGGATTCCTCCCTTGCATCCATTCCATCTCTCTCTGGCTCCAGTCCGGCAAACCCTGGAGAAGGAGCCTGTGTTTGTGCAAGTCCTTCAGATCCAGCAGGGTGTACCGTGTTATGACAGGCGGTGGCTTTTATCACCTCCCCGGGCTGAATATAAATCTGATGATCGATAATAGTGTCCCATGTTTTAACTGTGGTTTTACTCAGTTTCCTCCTGTACGAAAGGATCGTAACATTCCTACCTGATAATCTTAAGCATTGGCCCAGCAATTTCGGAAGCCCCAGTGAAGCCGGTGAATTTCTCTTTACGGGCCTTACCGGATCTCCCCCCCCAACGTTATCCGTGACACTGAAAACATGTTGCAGGTGAAGTATCTCTAAGATTGCACCCAGAGTTCGGTACGCCTAATGGAGCGAGATGGACGTATTTTACCTGATCGTTTCATAATCATGAGTATCTGCATCTCCCAGAGGCCACGTACCTGGAAACACGAAAAATTTTAATCATGCTTGTTAATAACAGGCATATGGCATTCCCGCCCTGCTCCATGATTCTCACTACAGGCACAGCGGGAGCCATTATTATCCACTGAACCCCCCCATGGAAGGTGTTTAAATGGTGTTCTCCTCTCTGAGGTGTATAGACTGTGGCCATATGTATGGCATCGACAGGAGCAGGTACAGGTGTGACAGGTGTGGTGGCCTCCTTGAAGTCACGCATGAGTTCGGGGGGGACCAGTTGTATGATTTCAGGAAGAGGGGGGGCGTGTGGAAGTACAGGTACCTCATCCACCCGGCCCTACCGGAGAGCCTCACCGTGAGCAGGAACGAGGGCGCCACCACCATGTACAGGAGCGACAGGGTGAGCCAGTATGCCGGAATCAGCCTGCACCTGAAGCATGACGGCGAGAATCCCACGGGCAGTTTCAAGGATCGCGGTATGACAGTTGCGGTCTCAGAGGCCCTGAGGCTGGGAATGAAGAGAACTGTATGCGCATCCACAGGTAACACCGCTGCCTCCGCGGCATCTTACAGCGCAGTGGCTGGAATGGAGTGCACGGTCTATGTCCCTGCTGGCAAGGTCTCCCAAAGCAAGATGGCACAGACGCTGGCCTACGGTGCCAGGGTTGTGGAGGTGGACGGCACGTTCGACAATGCGCTCGAGGAATCACTGGATCTTGTCGAGGACGGAAGCTACACCCTCAACTCCATAAACCCGTGGCGTGTGGAGGGCCAGAAGACAGTGCTCTACGAGATCCTCGAGTGCATGAGCGACGTGGACATAATATCAGTCCCGGCGGGAAACCTAGGGAACACATCAGCCATAGGCAAGGCAATAATGGAGCTCGACACCCTTGGCCTCCTGAAGAAGGTTCCCAGGCTTGTCGCTGTACAGGCAGAGGGAGCAGCCCCCTTTCTACAGGATGTGGGTGGAGCACTCGGAGTCCATATCGAGGGTCGAGCCAGTGACAGTGGCCTCAGCAATAAGGATAGGTAACCCGGTGAGCTGGAAGAAGGCCAGGAGGGCCATAGAGTACACATCTGGAACGGTCGTATCTGTCTCCGATGAAGAGATACTCGAGGCCAAGCGGTGCATAGACAGGGCAGGCATCGGTTGTGAGCCCGCCTCTGCAGCCTCTGTTGCGGGGGGGATACGGAAAATGGTGCAGGAAGGGGGGGAGATATCGAGGGATGAGCGTGTTGTGGCCATACTCACGGGAAACCTGTTGAAGGATCCCATGTCACCCGTCGGAAACAAAGTTTAAGTATTTTAGTAAAATGCTAAACTATGGATTATTTAACTAAAAAAGAGCGTGACTGTTTAATCACGATCAAGGAATCATCAAACGGTCCTTTCCCAGTCAAGCTCAGTGAGATTGCGGAGAGGATGCAGGTGAAGCCCCCCCACTGTGTCGGATCTGCTCAAGAGGCTCCTCGATAAGGGCCTGATCACAAAGAAGGGCGGGATGGTCATACTGAGCAGGGACGGTGAGGAGGCATACAGGGACATAACCCTAGTTCACAGGGCAATGGAAACGCTGCTCTTCAGGGCTGGCCTCTCGAAGGAGGAGGCATGCAGGGAGGTCAAGGAGTTCGACTACCTCATGAGCAGGGAGACTGCGGAGAGGATACTTCACCTCATGGGCGACCCTGACACTTGCCCACATGGGCAGCCTGTTGTTGTGAAGGAATGAAGACCACTAAATCCAACATTTATGCCGTGTTCCTTATAATTTAAGTCAGGTCTAGCTGATATTTATATTACTGCCCATATTGGTATTTCGTGAAAGGGGGGGCCGGCCGCAGATGCACACTCCTATTCGGGATGTTGGCCATCTTAGTGGTGGCGTCAGCGGCGGCTATCCCATCACAGGCGGAGGTTGAGGCTTCAGCCGCTGTCATGGCTGAGGGGGTTCATGTAGCCAGCCCGCTGGCACTGGACTTCAATACCCAGTACGGGTGCTGCGGCATTTCATGGAAGCCGTTTGGGGGGGGAGCCATTTACGGCAACACCGAACTGCTCGGTGGCGCACTGACAGTGAACCTTACTTGCCTCGGCGGAGACCTCTGCTCCCAGGCATTCTCTTTCTTGACAATGTGAATGGCCTCCCGGGGGCAGTTCTACATCCTATACGGGGTAGCAAACAGCACACAGTCAAACTGGGTATACGTGAACGCCACTTCTTCCAGCCTGCCCTTCAACGGTTGGAGTGAACAGAACATGAGTGAATCGGGGGGGCCATACCCACTTTACGCTTCTGCCGGCTCCACCAATTACATTGACCTCTGCATATCAACACCTGCAGGCTGTGGCCAGGCACCATCCATCACGGTGTACGTTTATGTGAATGCAACGCTGGGCAGCAGCTGAGGTTCTCACATCCAGTGCTGTCATCAGGCCCATAGTTGGGAGAATCCTGCTCGGTCACTGATCTTAAAAGCTGGGTGAAACCCCCCCTGCGCCTGCAGGTCATCTCTTGCGGCCTGAGGCTGTTCAGATGGAAACGTGTCACAGGCCATTACCGTGGAATTAAGCGGGGAGCGCTCCCTGGTCCTAAAACCAGCACGGAAATGCATGTTTCACGGGCATGTGTCCACAGATGATATGTATTTTTATTTCACAAAACTTAACAATGCAGTGCCGCTGGTCTCGTTGATACGGTTTGTTCCACATCACCTCTCTCCTGCATGCTGCCCCCCCGGAAATGCTGATCTCGCTCTTCCTGGTCTACCTTATGGCGGAAACCTGATGGCCTCAGGGCTCCACAAGCATTCCAGGGTAAGTGAGAAATTCATAGTGAAGGGCCGGCTCAAGAGGGATTCAGGTTCTGTGGCCACATGCCCACTCATCACGGGCCAGGGGGGGTCAGACCTGGCACTGCTTGGGATAGTAATGCTATCCGTCTCCACATTCATCCTGGTATTCCTGGGGGGGCTGTCGGGTGACAGCACCCTCTACGATGTTGTGCCCCTCATCTCGGGCAAAGCTGGTTTCATAGTCTACGGCCTTGTGGTGATATCATACGCACTGGCAGTGGTAGCCACCTTCTTCATTGTGGTGGTTGGAAGCAGAGTGAAGAAGGTGGTGGGCCTCTTCTGTTCGGGCCTCTGCACCTACATCGCTTTCCGCACCCCATCGCTTGGCTGGATCCTACACATCCACGCACCCTCGACCTTGATTTTCGCCATCATTTACTTCTCAATCCTTATGTCGTTGTTGATGTCCTATTACGTCTGGTGGGTCGTCAAGCCGGAACGCGTTGTGAGGCTATCAGTTGCTTCTTCCGGTATCTCTTACGCTTTGCTTGCCGCGCTGTCAATCTACAGGTTCATCTGAAAGGCCAATATCTGTAACGGGAAACACCATTCAGCCTGGTTATCCATTCACCGGTCAGCGCTGGGCAAACGGCCGCGCTCATACTGTTAAAATTATAAAAGAGGATCATCCACTATTATATAAATACTGTTAAATCGTGAGTTGCAGCTAACTAAATAATATCCACTCGAATAGCTTATCGAGTTGATCATATCTGTCGTCTGACTGCGGTTATTTCTTCAGGGAAAACGGTGAACTGGTCTTCAGAGGTGATCTCTGGAGGGTCTCGAGGGAGAGGACGGCAAGTGTGGGAAATGTGAGGATAAGGTTCAGGCTGGTCCTTGAGTCCGGTGGGCAGTGCAAGATGCTGTTCCAGGAGCTCACAGGAAACAAGCAGGACAGGCTGGCGCAGATCACAACGGCCATAATGCTGAACTCAATGGGTGGAGGCGCCAGGTTCTGCCTGGTGGCCAGAAAGCACATATCCCATGAGGAGAGGAGCATAATAAAGAGCAACGGCATAGTGCTGGCTTCCAAGATCGGTATCATCCCGAACGACGGGGGACGTTGTGTGGCTTTTCGGCTCGGAGAATAGGTCCAAGTTAAAAAGGCGGCAGAGGGCAGAGATAGTGCAGGAAATACTCAGCCTCCTGTGTGACCACCCATGCCGGATCACGGAGATCGTCAGGAAATGCAACCTGAACTATGAGAGCGCTCTCTCTATGCTGGAAAGGCTCAAACAGAGGGATATGGTCAGGATAACTGAGGACGGCGGAGTGAAGAGGGTCAACATCACAGAGAAGGGCATAACAACGCTGAACCAGATGCTATCGGGGGGGCGTTTTGACTTCTTTGGTTAGAAAGATGCACGGACTTCAGTTCTGGGCCCTCCTGTTCATACCCCCTGGCAATACTAGTCTCAACACAGGTGGCCGGCCACATCCTCAGGGCCGGAATCAGCGATGTCTCCCGCACTCTTGAAGCTGCCATGGAGGATGTTGGTAGGTATACGAGGGTTGTATTTGCTGAAACCCTGGTCAGGTTCTTCTCTGACAGCAATGCCAGCACTGTGGTGGGGCGCCTGCTTGATAAGGTCCAGAGGGGCCAACAGATATCCGAGGATGATCTGGAGATGACAATGCAGGCCGTTGAAGACGTATCCGGCCTCTACGAGGCAATGAGGGGGAGCATAAAGCCACTGTTAAGCTACAACAGGATGCTGTACGTCTCCTCACTGATCCCACTCATCGTAACTGTCTACGGAATAGTCCTGTCTGCCGCAACCTCGCTCCTATTCTTCTCATACCTAGGCCAGCTGCCCAGGGTTTATACAACCTCTCCATAGGGGTCTCCGTGGGCTCAAGCATAGTGTTCAGCGTGCTGCTCGGTTTCCTGCTGGCTGAGGTGCACTTCCTGTACAGGGATGCTGGTGGCCCATCCTGAAACGGAGTCCACCTTCGTGGATACCCTCTTTAACGAACTAATCAGGAAAACTCCACTGTGATCTGGATACGTCGGGTCCGTAAGGGCGGGGGAAGTTAGACATCGCCATCTTAAATCTTAAAGGCCTCTTGCAACAAAATATTTATACTGATGACGCGACTACGTAAGGGTTGAGGATAAGCAGGATCGTTGAGCTGTCAGCCCTGGCCGCCGTGGTGATCTTTGTAGTCGGCGTAACGGTGTATTCAGGTACAATACCGCCAGTGAGCACGATAGCGTCGGAGAGCATGACACACAGCGACTACTGGCAGTACGGGACAATGAACGTCGGAGACATTGTGTTCGTCAAGAAAGTAGACAATGTGCCAGGCTCCGTGATAACGTACGTGGTCGGCAGGGAGAGGAACTATTCGACCTATGGGGGGGAGTACGGGAACGTAGTATTGTACAGGAGTTCAGATGGCCAGACCATCATACACAGGGCTATGTTCTACCTTTCCTGGTCTTCAGGCAGGCCCGTTGTGCAGGGATACCACAACCAGTCGTGGATGACGGTCACTGATAAGTACGTCCTCATAAAGGAAGTGGGCTTTTCACACAGGAACCTTGTTGTCTACATATCCTCCATGGTCAACGAGAGTGGCTTCATAACCGTGGGGGGGGACTTCAACCTGGCCTTCCGCGGGGGGGTCTACAACTCATCGCTTAATGCATATGAAGCGGCAGACCAGAACGTCGGTATAACGAACGCCCCCCCTGTGAACAAGAGCAGTATCATCGGTGTGGCCTTCTGGGACATACCGTGGTTCGGACTCATAAAGCTGAACGTGCTGAAGCTCTACGGCCAGTGGCCGCAATCCAACGAGGTGGCCAAGGATACCTATGACCTCTTCTTCGCTGCAATCCTTGTCATAGTGGTGCTCGCTGCCTTCCCGTACGGGCGGGTCATAAGGAGGAAGAAGTAACTACAGGACGTGGGCAGCATTGCCAGGGGGGGCTCCATGGAGCATCCACCTTTGTATCTGTGTGTTCCTGTGCCCCCCCTCACGGTACCTGCAGGGCACCATTCCCATGATATGTAACAATAATCCCTAAATTCATTCAAAACAATATTCCATATCTTTGCTTCCACCCCCCCCTTTTGTATCGTGCAGCAGTAACAGACATGCCCATGAGGGGGGGCGAAGGAGAAAGAGAGAATGAATAGAAAGACCATGATAGCCATTGTCGCTCTGGTGGCAACACTGCTTCCGGCTGTGGCTGTGGCTGACGTGATGGTGCAGGGCTTTGTGAACGGAAACTCCCAGGCTGTGCCAGATGCATTTTACGTGCAGCCAGGATCGAACTACATGCAGGCGCACAGTGCAGCGGGGGGGTTCACATGGATGAGCAAGTCGGTCAGCGAGAGCGAGATACTGGGAAACATAACCCTCGGCTTCATGACAAATGAGACCATATATGAGGTCAACGTCTTGGACGTCAACTTCTCGAGCGGTGCATCCGGCGACTTCAACATTACCGTAACGGTGCCTTCTGGGGGGGTCTCTGGCACAGTGGCATTCCCAGAAGATACAGCCATGTGGGTATCTAACGAGCCGTTCACCCTGAGCTACAGCGGGATCCACTTTGCATCAGGATCTACGACCTATGAGTTTAACCTGGCATCACCCGGTACGACATCGGAAGTCTTCGACAACGTTAACCACAGCACGCACCTGTACATAGCATTCGTAGTGGGTGCCGGCCCGGCGGATGAAAGCTACTCGTTCCTTGTGACGATGAGCCTGCTCTCCTCGTGAGGGCATGGCCCGCCAAATTTTTACCTTTTTAGTTACATTTTTAAATTTAATTTTTCAAACATCTGACAGTAGGGACACCAAGCATCTCTTTTAAGGTTTATGAAAGGCCTTTGTACTTATTTTAATACACGAAATTATGGAATACAGATATTTCAGGGAAATATGGTAGCAGTGAAACTATGATTATGACATTACATTAGTGCAAGGATGCCATGGTTTTCCAGGCCAGGTCACCGCAAACTTGACGTGGGTCTATACCCTCTGCAGAAGTTCCCGGTTCTGAGCGGATGTTTCCTTGGATGATGAATGACTGCATTTAATAGCCACTCACAGTCAAACTCTTCCTGACATCTGCTGCCTCTCTGCTTGCTCGTCATATGGGTACGTCACGTAGAGGCTACTTGCCCTATCGAGCTCATCCATCTCTTCTCTGGTCAGTTTCACGTCCACAGAGCCGATGTTCTCCCTGACCTGCTCGACACTCCTGGCACCTATGATCGGGGGAAGTCACTCCCTTCCTGTTCAGGAGCCAGGCGAGGGATACCTGTGCGTCTGTCACCCCCCCCTTCGACTGTGCGATCCGATGCACCGCTTTCAGTACCCTGCTGTAGTAGTCTTCGGCCCCCCCTTCCAGGCACGTCTATGCCCCCCCTGGATACCATGCTGCGAAGCCTCGTGCCGTCTGGCACCTCTCCCCCCCCACCGTGTACTTTCCGCTCAGCACGCCTCCCTTCAGGGGGGCTCCACGGCAGGACGGCGATGTTCTCGTGCACGCACAGGGGGGGTATGAGTTCGAACTCTGTGGCCCTGCAGAGCAGGCTGTACTGCGGTTGCAGGCTCACGAACTCACTGAGCCCGTTCTCCCTGCTTATGGAGAGGGCGAGCATGAGCTGCCAGGCCCTGAAGTTGCTCGCACCTATGTGTAGCACCTTCCCCCCCTCGTCCACGAGAGCCTGTAGTGCGGATAGCGTCTCCGAGAGGTCGGTGATGGGGGGGTCCCATGCGTGGACCTGCAGTATGTCTATGTAATCGGTCTTCAGCCTCCTCAGGCTCCCCTCAACGGAGTGCCTTATGTGCTTTCTCGTAAGTCCAACAGAGTTGGGCTTGTCGGAGGTGGCGAACCTCACCTTGGTGGCAACTATGTAGTCCTCCCTGTTCCTGTTGGAGAGCCATTTACCCAGTATCTCCTCAGACCTCCCCCCCTGGTTGTATACATCCGCTGTATCGAAGAAGTTACCGCCGCTTGCCTCGAACTCGTCCATGATCCTGAAGGCAGTCTCCTCCCCGGCATCCCTGCCGAAGGTCATTGTGCCGAGGCAAAGCTCGCTCACCCTTAGGCCTGTCTTTCCCAGCAGCCTGAGCTCCATTCGCATGTATTGAGAGGGGGGGAGGATAACTACTTTTCTTGGGCCCTGGATCCAGAGGCAACACTTTATTGCCACCTGAAAAATCATCACAGGTGGCAGCACGCGTACTGCAGGTCACAGGCACATCGTCAGGGAGCGGAAAGAGCACTGTAGCCATGGCAATGGCGTACCACTTCAGGAAGCTCGGGTACAGGGTATGCCCTTTCAAGGCTGTAAACATGTCACTGAACTCGGTGGTGGTGCACAACGGTGAGATGTCCAGGGCACAGTGGCTGCAGGCCTTGGCCGCAGGCGCAAGGCCAGATGTCAGGATGAACCCCGTTCTCCTGAAGCCTGAGGGCCAGGGCTCGCAGGTCATAGTGAACGGCAGGGCCATGGGAAGGATGGCAGTGAGGGAATACTACTCGTACATCTCATCTGACGGCCTCATGAAGATCCTGGAATCCATCCAGTGGGCCATGGGGGGGACAGCGACATAGTCGTATCGGAGGGTGCGGGCTCCCCGGCCGAGATAAACCTCCTGAGGTTCGACCTGTCCAACGGCCTGCTGCCGGAGATATCGGGGGGGTGCCCCATAGTCATGGTGGGAGACATAGAGAGGGGGGGCGGCGTCTTCGCGTCCCTCTACGGCACACTGGAGCTCATGCCCCACAGGTCCCAGGTGAAGGCGCTGGTCATAAACAGGATGCGTGGGGGGGACACCTCCATCCTGGAACCCGGCATAAGGCTCCTCGAAGGCCTATCAGGAACAAGGGTTGCAGGCGTCGTGCCATTCTTCGAGTTCAACCTGCCCGGGGGAAGACTCCATGGACTACCAGGGGGACACTGGATCGGAAGAGGTGTGCGTGCTGCGTTACCCCCCACATGGAGAACTACAGCGAGGTTGACCCGCTCAGGTACTACGGTGTGGGATACTCATACGTGGACCACAGGAATGCAGGCAAGATACTTAACGCAAGGCTGGTGGTGCTACCCGGGTCGAAGCTCGTCTTTGAAGACCTCGCTTACATAAGGAGGCATGGCATCGACAGGCTGATTATGAAGGCCAGGGAGAGGGGGGGCGCCAGCGTCCTTGGCGTATGCGGCGGTTACCAGATCCTGGGGGGGAAGAGCATAAGCGACCCGTCTGCCGTGCAGTCAAGCGGTTCCTTCACCGAGGGCCTGGGACTCCTGGACGTTGAAACGGAATACGCGAAGGAAAAGACAATAAGGGAGGTGGAATATAATATAAGGAACAGCCACCTGACGAGCCAGAGGTACAGGGGGGGATACGAGATACACTACGGGATGGTGAGGAACTTGTCTGAGGAACCATTCCTTGAGACCGATCTGGGGGGGCCAGAGGGAGCGGTGTCCAGGGACGGGGGGGCAGTGATGGGCACGAATGTGCACGGCGTGCTGGAGTCAAGGGAACTCATCGAACACATTCTCGGGAGGAAGGTACCTGTATCCAGTTACATGGAAGGCCTTGAGGCTGAGGTCAGGAGGGTTAGCGAGAGGATACTCTCCTGCCTCGATCTGGACTACATCGAGAGGCTAGTGCTGTGAGCTACCCTTACATAGTCCTGGGTATAACGATACTCATAGGCGCCATCCTCCTGGACATTATCTTCGGGGAGCCGCGGGAGTGGATACACCCTGATAGGATACTTGGCAGGCTCATATCTTATATGGAGCCACCATTCAGGTCTCTCAATGGTGGAGTCGCAGGCGGGTTCCTCCTCGCCGTAGTGTTTATAGCTGCCATCACCTCGGTGGCCTACTTTGTGCTTGCAGTCTCCTCACCCGTGGCCTTCGTCTTCGTGATAGTGGGTATCGCCTACCTGAAGGCTGGTGTATCGGTGAGCAGGAACGCATCCACGGCCAGGCGTGTTGTCAGGCTCCTGGAGAACGGCGAGCTGGAGGCTGCCAGGGATGCCCTGATCGCGTCTGTGAGGAGGGACACCAGCGAGCTGGACACTGGCCATGTGGTCTCGGCGGTGATAGAGATGCTTGGCCAGAGCCTCCTCTACGACGTTTTCTCCCCCCCACTCTTCTTCTTCGCCATCTTCGGCCCAGTGGGGGCACTCTTCGTGAAACTCGTCGTGACACTCGACAGGAGGATGGGCAAGAGGAACAAGAGGTACTTCGAGTTCGGCAGGTGGGCCGCGATAATATCGACTGTCGTGAACTACATCCCGGCCAGGATCGCCGGCTACATGACGCTGCTCGGCGCCGAGTTGCTGAACTACAGGATACCGAGGCTGTCACTGAGGTCAGTGAGCAGGCTCGTCGAGAGCGTCAACTCTGGCTGGACCATGGGTGCAATGGCAGTTGCAATGAACATCAGGCTGGAAAAGATGGGCTCGTACATACTCAACGACGACGGCTTCGAGCCCGGCATAGGTGACATAAAGAAGGCCATAAACATATATTACATGACGGTCTACTCCTCTATAATACTCATAGTTATACCCATAATGATCATCGTATTCCTCGGTACATCAGCTCTGTGACCACATCTTCCACCAGGTCCTGTAGGTATTCCCTTACCTGGACGGAACCGAGAAGCCTGGAGATAAGGGGGGGAACCCTGGCTCGAACCGCCTGACCTTCATCCCTGAACCCGTGGCGGCCCTGAGTTCCTCCAGGACCTTTTCCTTGCCCGCTATGCCGTCTATGAGCCGAGCTCAAGGGCCTCCCTTGGGCTGAACACCCTGCCGTTTATGGTTTCGTCGATCCTCTCAGGCGGTATTTTCCTCCTCGATATGACATCATCCCTGAACCTCGAGAATATGTCGGAGAGGACCTTCCTGTATATCTCCCTGGCCTCATCGTCCGCGGGGGGGCTGAATGGAGATAGCATGTCTTTGTATTTGCCGACCTTCGTCACGTTCACATCTATGCCTATGCGTTCCAGGAACCTCCTCACGCTGGGGGGGTTCACGCTTATGACGCCTATGGAGCCCACAAGCGAGGTCTCCATCGCGTATATCTTTGTGCAGGCACAGGCGAGCCAGTAGCTCCCGGATACGCCCAGGCCCTGTATGAATGCATACACGGTCTTTTTAGAGGAGAGCGAGGAGAGGGCATCGTAGAGTATCTGGCTTGCTGTGGCATCCCCTCCCTCCGAGTTTATCGTGACCAGGACGCCACCAACCCTCCTCCTTGACCTGAGGTAGCGGAATATCGGCACGTAGTTCCTAACAGACCTGTCAGTGATCCTGCCGTAGAAGCTCACCTCAGCAACGTACACGATTAGAAAGTGGGAATTGGTATGAAAACCTTGAGATCAGAGCATCATGGAGAGCCTCTGGTCGATCTCCATGGCTACCTTCACCGGATCGCTTGCCTGGTAGATCTTCCTGCCAACGATGACGTAGTCCGCACCGGCCGCCACCGCAGAGACCTCATCGCCTCCCTGGGCGCCTATGCCGGGCGATATTATCTTCATGCCCCCCCCGGCGCGTGCCCTTATCTGGCGCAGGACGGCCTCGTTGTTGCCCGGGGGGGCCACGAAGCCGTACACCCCCGGCCTTCATGGAAATGTCGATAAGCATGTCATGGAACCTGTTGAGCAAATCCGAGGCCCCGGGGGGGTGGGACATGGCAACCACAGAGAAGACCTTCATGTCTCCTGCTGCTTCAACCACGGCCCTCAGCGAATCTTGGCCAACGAAGCTGTGTGCTATCACACCCCATGCGCCCAGTTCCCTGACCCTCTCCACTATGAGCCTGTTGGTGTTGGGTATGTCTGCAAGCTTCAGGTCGCATATCACCCTCGAAAACCTGGATATCTCTCTTATTATCTGCGGCCCTGCGTGGAGAATGATGGGCCAGTTGACCTTTATGGCAAAACAGTGGGGAGAGATGTCCTGAGCCATACGTAGGGCCCTCCCCCCCACATCTACCAGATCCAGCGCGAGTATAAGCCTGCTCCCATCGCTCATTTCCCTGGCATTGCTCTGCCTTAATTATTTATTTCACTATGTCCACCGGTGTCTCATCCTCTCCGCTGACGAGCATCTTCCTCAGGTTCTTGGCGTCCTCAAGCGTCTTTATCATGTACGGGGACTTGACGCCTGTTAGGAGCAGCAGGACCCTGAGCCTGCTGCCCATGGACGGGTCGACAGCAGTGCCAAGGATTATGTTCGCGTCCTTGTTTATCCTCCTCTGTATCTCTCTCGTGGCGGTCTCCGCCTCTGCGAGGGTTATCGAGCCCCCGACTATCCTTATTATGCACCCCCTGGCATCTGATATGTCTGTGTCTATTAGGGGGGGTGAGGAAATGGCCATCTCCAGGGCCCTCAGAGCCCGGTTGTCGCCCCCGTCGACCTCCCCTATCCCGATGAGGCAACTCCGCCGTCCTTCATTACAGTCTTCACATCCGCATAGTCTATGTTTATCTCCCCCCCGGTCTGTGTGATCATCTCCGTCAGGCCCTTCATGGCCTCGCCGAGGAAGCGGTCGGAGAACGCAAAGGCCTCGTCCAGTGGCTTCTTGGGGACATGTTTCAGGAGGAGGTCGTTTGGAATCGCTATCAGGGTGTCGGAGTACTGCGAGAGCTTTTCCAGGCCCTGGAGCGCGTTTTCCATCCTAATCCTCCCCCCCTCTGAGGTGAAAGGAAGCGTAACGGTGGAGATGACCAGCGCGTTGGCGTCCTTTGCAGCCTTCGCCACAACCGGTGCTGCACCCGTGCCCGTGCCACCGCCCAGTCCACAGGTTACGAACACTATGTCACACCTCTGCACTATCTTCTGTATGTTCGGCAAATCCTCTATAGCCGCCTCCTCACCTATGGATGGTATTGCACCTGTGCCAAGGCCCCCCCTGGTCTTGTTCTTGCCTATCAGCATCTTCTTCGGTGCGTTTATCTCAAGCAGGTGGGACGCGTCTGTGTTAATTGCTATCAGGTCGGCACCCGTGACACCCTCCTCAGCCAGCCTGCTTATGGTGTTCGAACCTGCGCCGCCGCACCCTATGATCTTTATCCTGACCCGAAGCCTGTTCGCGATCTCCTCTATCTCCCTCTCCTCCGGGGACACGTAGTTTTCCGAAGCCTGCACCTCGCCAGGACTCCCATCCTCTGCGGATCTTACAAGTAGGCCAACGCTGTCAACCATATGTCAGACATAATACTGCTCAATATATATAATAATTTTGTTACATTCCCCCATCAAATGCGAGCCCCCTCAAAGAACCTTTTAGATACAGTTTTAACCGCCCCGGTGATTATGCCGCATGGCCGGGCAGGAAAACATCAGGAAGAACCGCCTCATCATGTGGTACTCCGCCTTCAGGGGGGGATTCTACGACAGGAGGAGGCCGGAGGACTACGACTTCATCTCAAGGTTCCTATTTTCGGCGAGGAGCGTGATCCTGGTCATATCAGCGCAGGCAGCGATCATATCTGGCATCCTCTCCTACATCTACGGCGCGTTCAGTGTCCAGAGGTTTATCCTGGTCTTCTTCGGTTTCCTGATAGCGCATGCCCTGAGTAACCTGTCCAACGATTACTTCGGGTATGTCCGCGGGGGACGACACCCCCCCGGACTCACCGCGCCGCATGTACACGATACACCCTATAGCTGACAACATCCTCTCCAGGGAGGAGGCGAGGCTCTCCATAGTCCTCTTACTCCTGGCAGGGCTGGCAATAGCCGGTGCCCTGACATACATGTCGGGGGATATACACACTGGCATTCCTCGCAGCTGGCCTGGCACTCCTCTTCCTGTACGATGCCGCACCGAAGCCCCCCCTGAAGTATTACGGCCTCGGTGAGGTAGCGAGCTTCCTCGCCTGGGGGCCCGGTGATGGTCTCCGGTGGCGTCTATGCAATAACTGGCCACTTCTTCTATCAGTCGGTGCTTGTGGGCACCCCCCCGTACGGCCTCGGTGTCATGAGCATACTCTGGGGGGAAGCATGTAGACCAGGAGGAATACGACAGGTCCAGGAAAATAAGGACTATGCCAGTTCTCCTTGGCGGGAGGAGGGCCCTGTACGCAGGGGGGGCAGCCATAATAGTTGCCATGTACATCGTTCCTGTGGTCGAGATCCTCCTCGGTACCCTACCCATAACGTCAATAATCATATTCGCAAACCTCCCACTCCTGATCTATGCAGTGAGGGTCTTCAGGAGTCCCAGGCCGGAGAGGCCTCCTGAGGGTTTCGTCGGCTGGCCCCCCCTCTGGTACCACAGGGCTGCCCTCAGGCACAACAGAAGGTACGGCTGGCTCTACATCCTGGCCCTCCTGGTACCGGCCTTGCTGGCAGCGGCCACGGGAAATCACGCGATGGCTGCTCACCTTTTCCTCTGAGGGTGTGCATACAGTGTAATAAGACATAAGAAATACTGACAATTTCCTAATAAATCTTATAAATAAAGATACGATGTCTTTTTAAATGGTCTCAGGAAAGTACGTGGATCTACTGAGGAGGTCAGGGTACAAGATAACACCCCCCCAGAGGTTAACGGTCATAAAGTACATTGAGGACCACTCACCGGGACACTTCAAGGCCGAGGACATCTACCAGGCACAAAGGAGGAGGAGCCCACCATCACGCTTGCCACAGTGTATAATATACTCAGGGCCCTTAGGGAAGCCGGCGCCGTCAGGTCATTTGAGGCCAACGGCTCCATGTGGTTCGAGACAAACACCGAACTGCACGGCAACATGGTATGCAGGGTGTGCGGGAGGATCTTTGACGTGCCCCCCCTGGGCGAGGAGGTGCAGAACGCTCTCATTACCTCTGAGCACAGCATAGAGAGCGTCAGCATAATCATGAACGGCGTCTGCAGGGAGTGCAGGTCTAGGATGCCTCCTCCCTGAAATGCTTCATTGCTAGGTACATCCTTAGTGCGTCCCTGTTCTCCCTGACGTCGTGGACACGCAGTATGTCTACGCCCTTCTCCATGAGGAATATGGAAGATGCTATCGTCCCGGGAAGTCTGTCATTAACATCCCTGCCGGTTATTCTGCCTATGAAGGTCTTCCTGGACGCCCCCCCAACGAGGAGCGGGAAGCCGAACCTGAAGCACTCCATGTTGGATATCAGTACCATGTTCTGCACAGAGTCCTTGGCGAAGCCAGGCCAGGGTCAACCACTATGCTCTCTGGTTCCGCGCCAACCTCAATGATCTTCCTTGCCTGTGCCTGGAGGAAGGAGGCAACCTCATATACAACGTCCCTGTAATCGGTCATGCTCTGCATGGTCTTCGGGTCTCCGCGCATGTGCATGACTATGCACTTCAGGTCAGCGGACGTCGTCAGGGACAGCATGGCCTCATTCGTGAAGCCCGTTATGTCGTTCACGTAATCAATGTCGTAGCGCAGCATGTCCTCAAGCGTCTCAGGGTTCCTGGTATCTATTGACACAGGTATATCGGAGACCTCTGTCAGGTACTCGACCACAGGCCTTAGCCTCTTTATCTCCTCCTTCGGCGGCACAGGGTCAGAGCCTGGCCTCGTGCTCTCGCCGCCAACATCTATTATGTCTGGCTTCTGGTCCAGCATTTCCTCGATCTTCTTCACCGGTTCGCTACCTACCCTGGAACCCTCGTAGAACGAATCGGGTGTGGCGTTGATTATCCCCCCCATTACCATGGCACCTCAAGAGGCTTCGAGAGGTCTTTGAGCATGCGGTCAACCACGGCCCTGGTGGCCTCACCGTACTGCGAGAGCTCTATGAGCAGGGACCTGACATCCTGTGCAGGGCCCCCCCTGGTCACATAGTGCCACACATCTCTCCCCCCCTTCTCCTGGAACCTCTCCAGCAGTTCAACGCCGTCTATCCTCATCTCTCTGTCTGAATAAACTTCCACGGACGCATCCCTGCTCCCATCACCTCTGAACCTGCTCCTGGCCGGGAAAGCAGCCAGAACTGCCATGATTCTTAAAACATAACTTTCTGTATATAAATGTAGTGTGTATGCCCAGGTGTAGGGCCGTGGTGCTATCAACCTTTATATCTCATGGATCGCATGTGATCATATATGCACTCCTGCGTTCAGCCGGCTAAAATGTATTCAGATATGTATTTAACGGGTGTGTATGGGATAACATTATTAGGCTGGGTGAAATGAGTGGCAATTGTAAAATTTACACTCAGAGAGGTTATGTATGGTTCCCGGTGAGCTTGCAAGGCCCAACACGGAGCGCAATTACACGACAATAGATGAGCTGGCGATGGCAATCAGGAAGGGCTTAAGCCTGCAGAACAAAAGGATGGGCGAAGAGGAATCCATGGAGGCCGCGGAACACATAATCAACTTTTTCGGCTACAGCGACAGGGTCATAGACAACATGCTCGAGCCGGAGGACAGGGATGCCTTCTACACCATGGAGGACATAGGGGGGGTGCTGCAGACGGAGAGGGAGGAGACCACCCTTTACGACGGAAGGGAGTGGAGGATCCACTACTGGCTCCTGAACATCCCGAGGATAATGGAGCTGGCCAGGATGAAGGTGAACGACGTCAAGGAGGTAAAGAGCGAGGAATCGCAGCTCTATGAAGAGATCCCGGATGAGTACTGGAAGGCCAGCTAGGTGGTGCTATTGCACATTGCAGTCCTCAGGAGGGATAGGTGCCACCCCCCCAAGAAGTGCAACCACGAGTGCCAGTATTACTGCCCCCCCCAGTGAGGAGCGGGACGCCAACAATAGAGTTCCCGGATGCAGAGGGGCAGCCACTCATCACCGAAAAACTGTGCATAGGCTGTGGCATATGCGTGAGGCGTTGCCCATTCGGCGCAATAACCATAGTCGGTATACCTGACGAGCTGGAGAAGGAGAAGGTACACCAGTTTTCGGAGAACTCGTTCAGGCTCTACTCACTGCCGGTGGTCCAGCAGGGGGGGAAGGTGACAGCCATACTGGGTCAGAACGGTATGGGGGGGAAGTCAACAACGCTCAGCATACTGGCAGGTAACACGATCCCGAACTTCGGCAACTTCAGGGAACCACCCTCAAAGGACGATGTGGTAAAGAGGCTTTCCGGCACGGTTATGGGCCAGTACTTCAGGGACCTCTACTCTGGCAGGAAGAAGGTGGTGCTCAAGAGCCAGTATGTGGACCTGATCCCAAGGGTTGTCAAGGGCAGGATAAGGGACGCACTTTCAAATGCAGATCAATCGGGGGGCGCATGGATGAGGTCGTCTCCCTCATGTCCATGGAGGGTGTGCTAGACAAGGATATCGATAAGTGCTCTGGCGGCGAGCTCCAGAAGCTGGCAATATCCGTGGCCCTGCTGAAGGACGCGGATGTCTACCTAATGGACGAGATGTCCTCATACCTCGACATAACCGAGAGGCTGCGCGTGGCCAGGGTGGTGCAGGAGCTCGCGAGGGACAGGACAGTGCTTGTGGTCGAGCACGACCTTGCCATAATGGACTGGATGGCCGACGCAGTCCACATAGTGTATGGAAAGCCGGGCGCCTACGGCGTTATAACGGAGCAGAAGTCAACAAACAAGGCTGTCAACGAGTTCCTGTCCGGATACCTTAGGGAGGAAAACGTCAGGATCAGGGAGAGCTCCATAGACTTCCAGGAGCGCACGCTCAGGAGGGATGTCAATGCGCCTGTGCTGGTGAGCTGGGAGAACGTATCGAAAACGCTTGGAGACTTCACACTCAGGGCCAGGAGCGGCTCCATAAGGCTCACGCAGGTGGTCGGCGTGCTGGGGAGGAACGGCCTCGGCAAGACGAGCTTCGTGAAGATACTGGCAGGCATAATGCAGCCTGACACGGGGGCGGTATCATCAACAGTCAGGGTCGCCTACAAGCCGCAGTACATAAGCGTGGACTATGCAGGCACAGTTGCAGACCTCATAGGGGAAGCCCTGAAGGAAAGGTCTGCGGACACCTTTGTGAACAACGAGATAATGCACCCCCTCCAGATAAACGAGCTCATGGACCTTGAGGTCGAGGATCTCTCCGGCGGCGAGCTACAGAGGCTCTCCATAGCGATCACCCTTGCCAGGGACGCGGACCTCTTTCTCCTAGACGAGCCGTCAGCCCACCTTGACAGTGCCATGAGGATGGAGGCCGCCAAGGTCATAAGGAGGGTCATGGAGAACAACAGGAAGAGCGCTCTCGTGGTGGACCATGATGTGTACTTCATAGACCTGATCTCCGACTCACTCATGGTCTTCAGGGGGGGGAGGGCGGAAGGCACGGCGAGGCTTTCGGCCCGATGGACATGCGTTCGGGAATGAACATGTTCCTCTCAGACGCTGGTGTTACTTTCAGGCGTGACCAGCAGACGAAGAGGCCAAGGATAAACAAGCCAGGCAGCAGCCTGGACAGGTCGCAGAGGGAAAGCGGGGGGGAGTACTACTTCAGCTGACCGGGGGGGGAGCTGATGCCTGGAGCACAAAGGGCATTTAGTTAAGGGACAGTTCCATAAGGCATCGCAACACAACAAGGGTGGGTACAGGGATGTCTCGCAGTGATGAGGCATGGAGGTCCTTTTCAGGGACGGGCTGGCCAGGATAGGCAGGTTCTCAACACCACACGGTGAACTGGAGACGCCAACGGTCATGCCGGTGATCAACCCAAACATCATAGTCGTGAGCCCCTCGGAGATGAAGAGGATAGGGGGGGTCAGGGCCATAATAACGAACAGTTACATAATAAGGAGGAACGCCGAACTGAGAGAGAAGGCGCTATCTTCAGGCCTGCACTCGATGCTGTCCTTTGACGGGCCTATAATGACCGACAGCGGCACCTTCCAGAGCTACGTCTACGGTGGTGTGGAGTACGACAACGCCGGCATGGTGGAGTTCCAGAAGTCCATAGGGAGTGATATCGTAACGATACTGGACGTCTTCACGAAGCCGGAAGACCCCCCTACGAGCAGGTCAGGAGGGCCATAGAGGTCACGAGGGCAAGGGTCGACGAGGTGGACCCGGGCGACTCGCTCCTGGCCGGCCCCCCCATACAGGGCTCCATATACGATGACCTCAGGGCCTATTCCGCAAAACTCATGTCCGGCAGCAAGGCCACTTACCTGCCCATAGGGGGTGTCGTGCCCCCCCTGCTGGAGAGTTACCGCTATGCGGACCTGGTCAGGATCATAGTGAACTCAAAGGTGAATGCTCCCTTCAGCAGGCCAATACACCTCTTCGGCGGGGGACACCCGATGTTCATACCCATGGCAGTTCTGCTTGGCGTGGACATCTTCGATTCCGCCTCCTATGTGAAGTACGCAAGGGACGGCCGCCTCCTCTTTCCCGATGGCACCCGGGATGCGTCAGAGGTGCTTGAGTTCCCGTACTGGAGCCCACTCAGGGACATGCAGCAGAGGGACATAGCTGCCATGGACAAGAGGGAGAGGCTCTACTGGTTCAGCCTGCACAACCTCCACGCGCTCTTCAGCGAGATCCGTGAGGTGCGCATCAGGATTGAGGAGCAGACGCTATGGGAATACGTGCAGTCGAAGGCCATGGCGCACCCCACGCTACTCGAGGCCTTCAGGACCCTGCGCTCCTATTCAAGGCTCCTCGAGAGATACACGGAGGTATCGAAGAAGAACTCCTTCATGTACCTGGACACCAGGTCCCTTGAACACCCGTCTGCGGTTAGGCTGTCAAGGTTCCTGGAAAGTTTCGTTGGCGGAGACCCCCGTTTTCGTCCCCAGGGCCGAATATGAGGGAAACAGGGGGGGCGCAGTCATATCAAGGTACGAGAGGAGCCAGAGGCCGTTCCTGGTGCAGTGGATGCACGGTTGGGTGCCAATGGAGCTTGAGGACACCTACCCCCCCGTGCAGCAGTACGTTGGGCCGGAGGCAAGGCTAATCCCTGATGTGGGCAGTCCCTTGGAAGAAGAAGGCCAAAGGCTGAGGGACTTTGACCTGGAGAAGGTAAGGGCAATCGCGGACTACCAGTTCGGGAAGGGCGCTGGCAGGGTACTTTTCCCGGACGGGACGGAGATAGTGAAGTCCAGGGCAACAGGGCGCATCCGCACCATATCCTATGGCGGGGGGGTGCAGGTGGCAACGATGAGGCCCAAGGACGGCCTGTTCACTCTGACGATGGAGGGGGGCAAGGAGGCTCCACCAGGGCATCGGTGGGAAAAGGCTACGTGTCTTTGTGAACAGGGAGAGCGAGGCTTTCAACAGGGCTGGCTACAATGTTTTCTTCAAGTTCATAGTGGACTTTGACCCGGAGATCGTGGCCGGCAACGAGACCCTCGTTGTCAGTGAGGGGGGGACGATCTCCTTGCTGTGGGCAAGGCCTCGGTCTCTGGCCTGGAGATGGCCTCTTACAGGAAGGGAGTGGCGGTGAAGGTGCACCACAGCGCCGGGAGCCACGCGGATGTCAGTGCACCCTAGACCTGATGTACTTGTCCAGGGTTGTCAGGAGCATGGCGGCGACCATGAGGGCCATGCCGGAGAGCGTCAGGTATCCCGGCGCATCGCCGTAGAAGAGGTAGGATGTGAGTGCGGCGAACACCGGCTCGCCTGTGTATATGACACCTGCCGCGGTTGGCTCTATGTATCTCAGCGCGACGGTGTTTATGTAGTAGGCCAGTACGCTGGCAAAGACAGCGGTGAAGGCTATCGCAAACCATGCGTAACTCCCCGGCACTGTGAACCTCTCCCCCCCTGTGATGGGCACGAAGACCGAGGAGAGTGCTGCAACTGTGGCCATTTGGTAGAAGGTGAAGGTCACGGAATCGACCTTATACGTGTACTTGGAAACGTAGATGGTTTGAAGGGCGTAGGCAACGGCGCAGGCCACTGTGAGCATGTTTCCCAGGAAGGTACTGCGCGAGGAGAGGCTCGTCACAGACATGACGATGAGGCCTGTGAGCGCCAGCACAGATGCAACTATATCCATCCTGGCCACAGGCGCCCTCAGGATGAGGAGAGAGAAGATGGGTATCAGGATCACGTACAGGCCTGTGATTATGCCGGAGAGTGCGGGTGAGGTGTAGTCCAGGCCCAGGGTCTGGAAGAAGTACCCTGCGAAGAGGAAGGCACCAGATATGAGGCCGTAGACTGAGCTGGTGAGGGAAAACGAACCCCTCCTCCGCAGGGCGAACGGCAGGAGGAGGGCTGCTGATATGGCAAACCTCAGGGCCAGGAATGGGGATGGCTCAACCGAGGCCAGCGCGACCTTGATCATCGGGAACGTAACGCCCCCCCATATGAAGGTCACAAGCACAAGGAGCGCCACGTAATAGATCCTGTTCATTTACCGCGGAGGAAGTTGAACACCATAGAAGGGTTTTTCATGAGCACCCTGAGCACGACCCTGGACGGGTAGTCTATATCGCCCACCGAGTTTATGAGGTTCACCACCTCTGGCTTCGAGACCTCCCTGTAGATCGCGTCCAGGGCGCGGTCTGAGAGCATCGTGAAGAACCTCTGCACCAGGTAGTCAAAGGAGAGCTCCATGCCCAGCCTCCTCTTCCAGGCCCTCTGGTACCTCGATAGGGACCTGGCCGAGAGGTCGTCGCTCTCCAGGGCTTTCTCCAGGGTCTCCGCAGCAGCAGACGCAGAAACGAGGCCGGTGTATATGCCTCCGCCAGAGAGAGGCTTCACTATGCCTGCAGCATCTCCAACCAGGAGCGCAGAGTCCCTGTAGGTCCTCTTCAGGTACCTGATCGGTATCCCCCCGCCGTTTATTCCGAGCACCCTTGCACCCGGGAACATGGAGATGAGCCTGTTGAAATAGGCCGTGGCATTCCTGTGGTACACGCCGAGCCCTATCCTTGAGAGGTGGCCCGCAGGCGTGGCCCACGCGAAGAAGCCTGAACTGAACCCGCTGCCCAGGAACACATCGACGCTGTCCTGATCCTCCATCCTGTAAGAGGCATCCACCTGGTACGTGCTTATGACCCTGCCCGGTACCTCACCGAAGAGCTCTTTCCTGACCACGCTGTTGACACCGTCTGCCCCCCCGACCACCACACGGCAGTCCAGGTCCTGAGGTCTCCACCTTCACGCACCGTCACCCTTGCCCCCCCCTGTGCGTTGCAGTGACGCCTGTCACCCTTGCCCCCCCCAACCCTCAGGTCCACGCCTGCACCCACAGCCATGCCCGCAGCGTCCTTGTCAAACTCATCCCTGTCCATGACTACGGTCTTCTCGGACTTGGCCACATGGATGCTCTCCCCCCCGTTGGGGAAGTGGATATGGGCCCCCCCGCTGACTGCGTTGACCTTGGACCCGCTCTTCACCATCCTGAAGACCCTCTCCGATACCAGGCCAGTGCACTCCACGGGCTTTCCCACGTCCTCGTGCTCCTCCAGGAGGACAACGCTGAACCCCCCCTTTTCGAGAGGAGATAGGAGGCGTATGAGCCAGAGGGGGCCAGCGCCCACTACAACTGCGTCTATCAGGGCAACCACCTCAGAAGAAGCTGTCCAGGGTGACGTTCTTCTTCTGTCCCTTCTCCTCAGCCCTTTGCTCCACGAAGGTATCCAGGCTCCTCTGTCCACTGGACTTCGATATCACGGATATCTCGCTCTGCAGGCTCTCAAGCACCCTGTTCAGGGTTTCCTCTATCCTCCTGGCGTAGTACTCCCAGTCAGGAGTTCCCCCCCTGAACTCTGTCCCGTCTATGTACGGCTCCACCTCCTGGGGCGACTTCCTGCTGTTAGTAACGATCCATGAGACCTTCATGCCAGGCACGAAGGTCTCCCCCCCATCTCTATGAGCTTCTTGGCCACGCGTACGTTCGCAAGCGATTCCTGCTCATAACTGTCGAAAGACTTGACACTCCTTGATATGACGAGTTTCTCCAGCGGTATTGATGGGTCCCCCCCTCTGAGCACCCTGCGCACTATGTCCTTCGAATAGTTTATTGCACCTTCGATGTCCCTCTGCAGTATGAGGTCGAAGACCCTGGCCAGGGCCTCGCTCTGCAGGTCGAAGGAATCCGTTCTCCTGGTCTCGTAGCCCCTGACAAGGATCGTGCCCTTTGCGTCCTCCGGGTACACTATCTTGCCCGCGTACCTCTTCTTTGCCCCATGGGAGAACAGAGGGTCCATGACCTTCTCGAACTCTATGGTCACCCCCTCCTCCCTGGAGAGTTCCGCGCTGAGCCTGCTGCCAAGCTCCACCGCTTCCTTGACGCTCTTCGCACCAGATTCGATGAACACACTGTCAGTGTCCCCGTATATGACTCTAAAGCCCCTCTTCTCAAGCCTGTCTATCAGGCGCGTTATGGTGTCCCTTGCGAAGCTGGTGACCGCGCTGCCCAGGTCAACGTTCGTGAACCTGTAGAACGGCGACGCCATCACCCCCCCATAGAACGTGTTCATCAGTACCTTTATCGCGTTCTGTATGCCGTCCCAGTATTCCCTCTCCTCGCCCGTGCTGGACTTCATCAGCCTCTTGACCGCGTCCCTCTTCTCCATGAGGTCGCGGAGTATGGACGGAATGAGGCCCTCCCTGACGCTCTTGTCCAGGAACCTGGCGCCTGAGGGGGGGCTACGATCGTGCCCTCAGGGCTCAGGGTGGTGAAGCATATGTTGTACTTCATTATCATTGAAGGGTACATGCTCTTGAAGTCCAGGACAACGACGTTGGAATAGAGCCCTGGGACTATGGTGTGAACGTAACCCCCGGGTATCTTCTCTTCCTTTTCCTCGTTGGCAGTGAGGGGGACGCCTATGTTCAGCCTGTCTGCCCTCCTTATGAGGATCGAGTCCACGTAGTTGCTTGTACCCCCGTTCGTCACGTCGTCAAGCGGCAGCCTCGTCACCGTGGACATGAACATGTTCCTGTCAAGCACCCTGAGGCGCTCGAACACCTCCACAGTGAGGTAGGTGTCCTTTATGCAGTACCTGATGACATCGTCCCTCCTGTTGCTCCACTCCTCCTCTATCTTGAGCCTGTTTATGTTGTCCTTGCCCTCGCCCAGGAGCTCCTTTGCCACGTAGTTTAGGGTCTCGCTCTTTGGGTGCATTATCTTCTTCACGGACCACCAGACATCCGATATGACCCTGCCATGCAGCCTCCAGAACCTCCCCTGGACACGGCTGGGGGGGACTCCCCCGTCCCTACCTATGGAGAACCTCACGCCCAGCTTCTTCATCCTGCTCTGGAGCACAGGCATGTCGTACCCGTCTATGTTGTAACCTATTATCACATCAGGGTCCAGTTCCCTTACCTTCTTCACGAACTCCTCCAGGAGCCTCTTCTCATCGTCGTCGGTTATGGCGCCCTGCTCGATTTTGTCCCCCCCGAACTTCAGCGTGTAGCCCACGGTGAATATCCTGCCCCCCCACTCATCGTTCTTCTCCTTCTGTATGGCGTTCTCTATGTCTATGGAGAGGACCTTCAGCTTGGGGGTTGAACTCATCTGTGTTCTCTATCTTCGATATCCTGAGCACCAGGTCTGTGGAGTACCTGGGATCCCTCTCCTCCTCCCCCCCCTCTATGTAAACGCATGAGCCCAGGTCCATGTCATAGATGAACCTGTGGTGGAAAGGTATGTCAGCAGCAAGGACTGGGCAGAACTTCTTGTACCTCTCCCTGTACTCAGGGACTTTCCACGGCGAGTTTATGAAAAAGCGCACCACGCGCCTGTTCCTGCCCATGTACCAGAGTGTCTTCTCCTCCATCCTGAAGTATTCCGGGTCGTTCTTCATCTCCTCTACAATAGAATCCTCGGGCTCCACCAGGTCAAAGTAAGGCTTGAAGCCATAGTAGAGCGCTGTGACGGACATGCCATCGTCGGTCCTGCCGTAGAGCTCGATGGTCACGTCCTCCCTCCTGTAGGAGGCCACGAGGATCCTCATTCTGAGCTGCATTGTGATTAAAATGCTCCACTACAATATAACGTTATTTAATTACTCCCCCCCACATTTTTGGGCCGCCCGCTCCCCCCCTATGCATCTCGCCCCCCCCTGTTATGTCATGTGCACCCCCCCTTCATGCAATGCAGGGGATTTGCCAGGCTGACTGTATCCGGCGGGCAGATCACGCCTGAACAAGGTTAAATATTTCCTGAGGGATTTCTAAGCATGCACGCCGGTACGCACGGGGGATGATGTTGCTGTGCCGGCTGTGCGTTCTAAAGGTGTGTCTATGTCATCCATACTCGATCTTGTGGACAGGCACGATAAGTTCAGGGCATCAGCCTTAAACCTCCAGGCCTCTGAGAACGTGGTCAGCCCAAACGTGAGGAAGGCCATGTCATCCGACCTGATCTCAAGGTACTCGCTGGAGCAGGACGGAGATGATGCTTACGGCGGCACGAGGTTCGCAAGGGAGATACTGCACCAGGTGGAGGGGGGAGGTATCCTCGCTGTTCGGCTTCAGGTTCGCAGAGGTGAGGCCCATAGGCGGCCACATAGCGGCCGAGATAGCCCTCCTGGCCACTGTGAGGAGGAGGGAGAACATCATGGCCATATACGAGGAGGACGGCGGCTACACGGGTTACGTACGTGGCTTCCTACCAGATATCCTGGGCTTCCAGAGCTACAGGATCCCCCCCTATTCCAGGGAAAGGCAGGAGATCGACTACACTGCCCTGGAGAAGAGCGTGTCTAACATAAGCCCCCCCAGGGCCATAGTGCTGGGCCAGTCATTCTTCGTGAGGCCCTATGACCTGAAGCGTGTGAGGGAGATAGCGGACAGGTCTGGCAGCCTCGTGATATATGACGGCTCCCACGTCATGGGCCTGATAGCCGGAGGTGAGTTCCAGCCAGACGTCTCAAGGTACTGCGACATACTCCTGGGCTCAACTCACAAGACCTTCTTCGGGCCCCAGGGCGGGGGGGTCATACTGACCAACGACGAGGACGTATTCGAGAACGTAAGGGCGAACGTGACCTGGCGCACCATGGACAACTACCACCCGAACAGGGTGGCGGCCCTGGGCGTGGCCGTGGAGGAGATGAAGAGGCATGGCAAGGAGTACGCAAGAAAGGTGGTGGCCAACGCCAGGAAGATGGCCTCTGAGCTCTCCGAGAGGGGCTTCACGGTGAAGTATGCCCCCCCCTGGTTCACCAGCTCCCACCAGGTCATACTTGACCGTGACCCCCCCGCATATGTCAAGGGCGGCAGCTGCGTGAGGGTCAGCAGGGTGCTGGAAGAGAACATGATCATAATAGACAGGGAGGCACGTGTGGGCCTCTCAGAGGTGACGAGGATGGGACTCTCCGACATGGGGAGATAGCGGAGCTCATGCAGAGGGCTGTGGAGGGCCAGGACGTGAGGAAGGAAGTTTCCGAGGTCGTCGCAAAGGAGAAGATGCAGTTCTGGTGATGCGCATGAAAGTGAGAGAGATAATGACACCGGACCCAGAGGTGGAGAGGATCGATTCAAGGATCTCCGAGGCAATACACAGGATGAGGGAGAGCGATATAGAGCAGCTCCCTGTCCTGGACGGGAAGAACTACGTTGGCATGATCACGTACAGGGACATACTGCGCAGGAGGAGCGTCCACATGGACGCGAAGGTGGAGGGCTACATAGTCAAGACCCCCCCGGTGCTCAGCCCGGAGGATGACGTGCTGCACGCAGTGGACGTCCTCCGTGACAGTGGCCTCCCTGCCCTCCCGGTGGTGGATAAGCATGAACTAGTGGGCATAGTATCGAGGACGGACATAATGAAGCACATCGGAGAGGTCATGCCGGCCGACAGGGTCAGGGTCCTCGACCTCATGGCCACGGACCGGTGACTGTCACAGAGAAGGATGACGTGTCCATAGCGGCAGAGAGGATAAGGCAGCTGGAGGAATCGGAGATACCGGTCGTATCGTCCAAGGACGGAAGGCTTGTGGGCATACTCAGGATGGACGAGATCGCGGCCAACACGGTCCTCAGGGATAAGCAGAGGATGGGGGGGAAGGGCGACTATGCGGGTGTCAAGGAGAAGGTCGAGATCTCATGCGGCTCCCTCATGGACAACCCCCGTATCGGTATCGCAGAACGACACTGTGGCCAAGGCCTGCGCCCTCATGGTGGGGAACAGGCTGCACATCCTGCCGGTGGTCGATGGCTCTGGCCTGGTGGTTGGAATAATCGGGGTCTCTGACGTGATAGATGCGATAGACACGAAGAAGGAAAAGGAGGGACTCACCCTTGAGGTGAGCGGCCTGTCATCGGGAGACCAGGACCTATACGATGCCACCTATTTCCTCGTTGGAAAGGCTGCTCAGAGGCTCCTCAAGATGGCCCACAGGAACAGCGGCGTCCTGAAGATACACGTGCAGAGGTACGAGAGCGGCGGTAGAGTGAAGTACTCACTGCGCACAAGGCTCGTCAGCGGCCCCCCCATAAACATAACTGTGAACGACTATGGCTGGGACTACGCCAGGTGCCTCTCACACATACTGGAGGTCTACGAAGGCAGGCTAGAGAAGCTGAGGGAGAGGTAGCCCATGGCTGGAGAGTTCGCAGACTTCCTCCTCTCGCTCCTCTCCTCAAGATCGGAGTACGCGGAGGTGCGCTTCATGAGGGAGGAGGGCAAGAGCGTCTCGTTCAACAGGGGGGGGAGTACGAGGGCATGGACCGCTCTGTATCGAGCGGCTATGCAATACGCGCGCTGAACAGGAGCATATCCATGGGTTCATAGACAGGGAGGACAGGGGGGGCCTTGCCAGGGATGTTGTGGAGAAGGTGATCCGCACCTCCATGAAGCCCGGGAAGAACAGGATATGGGTCGGAAAGGCCGTTAAGGACAGGTGGTCAGCAGGCACGGACACAGAAATGGACACAGCTGACATGCTATCCTTCGTTAGGGACATGGACAGGCACGCCATGAATGAAGGTGCCCAGGTGAGCACTCACGCGATGTCTGTGGGGGGGAGAAGGTTCGAGCACTTTGTGAACACTGCCGGAACGGACATAGAGGGTGAGGTTGTCCGCACACAGTACTTTTATGTGATAGGTGTGGTTGAAGAGGGAGAGTTTGAGCAGTCCTTCGAGCAGTTCGGTACAACACAGGGCAGGCGGTACTTCGATGGGCTCTCCCTTATGGAAAGGATATCGGAGGACATAAGGGGGGCCTCAGGGAGAGCACGGTGGCCCCCCAGGGTGGAGAGGGGCTACTTCGACGTTGTTGTGGGCCCAGAGATATCCGGCATAGTTGCACACGAGTCCTGTGGCCACCCCCCCACGGAATACGACAGGATCGTGGGCAGGGAGGGGGGCCCAGGCCGGCGAGTCCTTCCTGACAGGCAAGCCCATTCCATACAGGATAGGGAGCGATTCCGTGACTGTTGTGGACGACCCGACAATGGAGGGCAGCTTCGGCTATTACAAGTATGATGATGAGGGTGTGCCGGCCAGGAAGCGCTATCTGTACAGGCACGGCATGACGAACGAGTTCATCCTGAACAGGGAGAGCGCCTCGCTGCTCGGCCTGGAGAGCAACGGCGGTGGCAGGTCATCCGCCTGGAACATGGAGCCCCTGGCAAGGATGAGCACAACATACATAGAGCCCGGGGGGGATCACAGCTTTGAGGAGCTCTTCGAGGGCATATCCAGGGGGGGCATATACATCAAATCCTTCACGGAGTGGAACATAGACGACATAAGGTTGCACGAGAAGTACGTGGGCAAGGACGCCTACCTCATAGAGAGGGGGGGGACATAGTCGGGAGGGTGAGGAGGCCCGTGATAGAGACGGACACGATCAGCTTCTACTCAGCAGTGGATGCTGTCGGCAAGGACCTGGAGTTCAGTGCGGGCACCTGCGGAAAGGGTGACCCGGAGCAGGGAGTCGAGGTATGGATGGGCGGCCCCCCCCACATGAGGCTGAGGCATATATACATAAAGTAGGTGATCGGGTTGGATGCAGAGTCCATAGTGAAGGCACTGCGCCTCCTGGGCGTCGAGGAGTACATAGTGCAGGTGTCCGAGGCCAGCGTGGAACAGGTCAGGTTTTCGCAGACTCAAAGGACCTCAACAGCATATGGAGTGAGCACGTTGTCTCCATCCTGGCCTCGGTGGGCTCAAGGGTGGTGTCCACATCGGTTCAGCAGCACCTGGTGACGGAAAGCTACCTGGAGGATCTCGTCAGGTCACTCAAAGCCTCACCGGAAAACCCCCCCAACTACATGGGGGATAGCCCCCCCTAACAGCGGAGACAGGTCGTTCGTGCACGAAGCTCACCTGGACGTGGACATAAACGACATAGCCGACGCACTGGTCTCCGGCGCCTGGAAGGAGGGGCGCAGCGGGCCGCGGGAACAGTCTACAGGCGGGACGTCCTGGAGGAGACATACACCCCCCCTGGCTTCCACGGCAAGGTGAGGGCAGTATCGCTGGACATGGTCGTCAGGGCATTCAGAGACGGGGGGGACACCGGGCAGGAGCAGACGCATGTTGGCCCGGAGGGCACTGTGGACAGCAGGCAGGCCGGTGCGCTGGGCCGCAGGGCTGGCGAGACCGCCTCCCTCAGCGTGCCGAGAAAGAAGGGTGAGGAGGGCAGGTACACTGTTCTTCTCTCACCGCACGTGCTCGGAAACCTCATGACATACTCCGAAGGCTTCCTCTCCTCATATTCCGTGGACACCGGCCTTAGCTGCTTCATAGGCATGGAGGGGGGGAAGGAGGTGGCATCAGAGGCGTTCAGCCTCTGGGATGTGCCGCAGGACAGGAAGGGAGAAGGGTACACACCATTTGACGACGAGGGCACCGAGACCAGGAACAGGGCCCTCATCGAGCGCGGCACCCTGAAGACCTTCATGCACTCCTACTCAACCGGCAGGAAGCACGGGAGGGAGAGCACGGGCAACGCGGGTGTGCTCTACCCCCATGCCTGGCAGCTTCAGGTGGGTCCAGGGGGGGGTAGGGACCACGAGAAGATCCTGGATGAAATTGAGAACGGTATAGTGATAGGCAACACATGGTATACCAGGTTCCAGGACTACCGCAGCGGCACGTTCTCCACAGTGCCCAGGGACGGGGGGGTATTCCTGGTGAGGCGTGGTGAGATAAAAGAGAGGTGGGAGGGCATGAGGATAAGCGATTCCGTGCCTTCGATACTGAGAAACGTCATTGAGGCATCGTCGGACATGCGGTACACGAGGTGGTGGGAGGAGATCTCGGCCTCCCTCATGCCATATGTGCTGGTGGATGGCCTGAACATATCCAGGGGGGGCTTCTGAATCAGCCCTGACCCTCTGCCTCAGCCTCCTGTGCACCTCCAGGACCTCCAGGCCCTTCCTTATCCCAACGGTGGTGTCCCTGCCCTCTATGGCAGCCAGGCTCCCACCTATGTCTTGGTCGAGGCCCACATAAGGTATTACCGCCTCCAGGGTCCTGCTGGCCCTGGCCCCCCCGCCGTAGTTCTTCCTCAGGTAGTCCACGACCCAGGATACGTGGGTGGCCATTTGCTCCCTGAAAGCGGGGGGGTTCTCCCCCCCCGCGGGCCCGAAGAACCTCCAGGAGTCCTGCCTCTTTATCTTTCCCTCCCTGATAAGGCCCAAGACCGCCTGGAACCTGTCCTGCCCAGATAGCCACGCCATGGCGTTTATTGTCTTCACAGCCGCTTCCTCTGTCCTGGCCCCGGCAAGAATCTTTGAGAGTGTATCGAAATCGTTCGTGGTCCTGGCGTACGCTATAAGTATGGCCTGGTGTACCTCGCTCTCTATGCTCTGCATGTCCCCCACCATGTCCGCGATCTCCCTGGCCACATCCAGGCCTATTGTCGATGCGCCCGTGAGCACGGATGCCCTGGCCAGAAGTGCATCCCTGCTCTCCCCCCCCTTCCGGGGGCCTCAGGCCCAGGTGCGATATGGCTTGGTCAAAGTATCTCCGTGCCAGCGGCAGGACGCTGTCACCGCATACGAGCCACAGCCTGACAAGCTGGCTGGATATCTCGTCGGAGAGCATGAAAGACGTGTCCTGTGAAAGTGCATCCACAACCCTGGAGTACCTGTTAAGGTCGTAGAGGCCGGACAGGAGGAATGCGAAGGCGTCGTTAGCGATGCCCCACCTATCTATCCTGCTGGCCGATCCTGCGTGTTTAAGGACATGATCGAGGAGTTCGTCGGCATAGAGCGATCTGTAGAAGCCAGTGTTCATGTGGTTAAGCTTCCTGAACCCCATGAAGCCGATCTGGGTCTCCCTGCCCTCCAGCAGGACGCTCTCCACCCTGTCTTCCCGGACAACGGTGATGGGCACAGGGTACCTCCTGTCCGTCACGTCGTTCAGGAGCAGGAACTGCTTCTGCGAAACATGCAGGCTGTCTCCGTTCCTGCTCACGGTCAGCACA
>NZ_BBCP01000012.1 GCF_001316105.1 Thermogymnomonas acidicola JCM 13583
CCTCAGCTTGTCATCCATGTTCTTCAACATGTGCCTGAGCTTTAAAGGGTTTTTGCTGGGCCGCAGAGCGGTGGAATCAGTGTCCTGACCGCATTAGTCACTCCTGAAATGCGGGGGGGAGAAATGATCACCCTTTCATCACTTTCGTGATACCGATTCAAAAACCTAATTATGCGGGGCAGCTGATAAGGTGCCATTGATAACTCCGTACCTTGTGCTCTTCGGTGTGGTGCTCGGGGGTGTCCCTCGCCGCGCCTCCGGGCCCTATAAACGCCATGATAATATCTGAGGCCAGGCGCAGCGTCCTCAGGGCTGTACTGATAGGCTTCGGTGCCATGACAGCGGACCTAATATTCCTGATCATCGTCTTCCTCTTCGGCTCTGCCTGGACCTGTCAAGGTACGATCCGTATATCTACACAATAGGTGGGTCGGCGTTCATAGTGCTGGCCTACCTCACACTCAGGAGCGGGGAGACCGAAAGTGGGGGGGTTAGGGGGGGCATCGGATACCTGAAGGGCCTGGGCGTCGGCATCGGCAACCCTGCCCAGATAGGCTGGTGGCTCAGCGCTGGCCTTAGCACTCTTGAAAGGTTCGGGATATTCCCATTCTATTTCCTCTTTGTCGGCACGACGGTCTGGGTCGTCTCCCTCAGCTACCTGATAAGGCTGGGAGAGCTGAGGTACGGTTCAAGGATGCAGATAGCGGTCAAGGTCTTCAGCACGGCCGTTTTCGCCATATTTGGGGGGGCTGTATTCCTCTATCTCGGTGTCTCCTTACTTCTCTCCGGTATGAGGTAGGAGTGAGCTCCGTGCAGAGCGACGGTAAATGGCCACGGACCTAAAGGCCTCTTGAAAAATGCATTGGCGGCACACGGTGTATTCAGGAGACTAGAAGGCTTGGCGCACCATCTTTACCTCGGGTCTCCATGACTTCGTTGGGGGTCTCACTCATACTCCGGGAGGTCGCTGAAGGCCTTGTCCCCCCCATGTTCCCTAACCCATTCGTCCCTGCTGTACTTTCCCAGAGGTCTTACAGGGTCAAAGGCCTTGCTCCCGCATAGGGGGGGGCACTGGAACAGGAGCTCGTTGAACACATGCGGTCTCAGGATATCCGATGCCCTGAAGACGTGCTCGAACTTCCCATGGCAGTGGTTGCACTCCACCTCCCAGACATGTACGTATTTCGCCATCCCAGACCATACCTGTGCCACACATAAAACATTTCCGACTTGTGTTCCTTGGTGGACAGGCCCTTGAATGCCCCCCGCGTATCGGTCTGACAGTTGAGGACAAGTCCGCATGGCCAGAAATGGCCGGAAACAAGGAGAGGGAAGAAAATGGGGGGGGACAGAAAAGTTAGAGGCCGGTGGCCCGGTCAGTGTGCTATGATCTTGTCCGCAAAGGTCAGGTCCGGGTCAACCGGGGGGGTGTAGCCCTCTGCGTCGAGTATCCTCTGCTTTGCGGGAGGTACCTCAAGGTAGTTCGGCACGAACTCGTTGAGCCTCTTCGTGAAAGGCGGTATGGTCCTGTTATCGTAGAATATGCCCGTCGGTATCCTGTCTCCCCCCCACTCGAGGCTCTTCCTGTAAGCCCTCTCGAACTTCGCCTGTGCCTCCGGGTCGTCGGGCGACGCTATCACCGGGTCCCAGCTCTTGTCGTCCTCCAGCTTGTAAACCCTCTTCCTGTACCACTCCATGGTGTTGATGTTGTTGTATGTGGGGCATGGCTGCAGGACATCAATGAGTGCGGAGCCTCGTGATTTATTGCAGTCTTTATTATTTCCTTGAGCTGCTTCATGTCAAACGAGAATCCCCTGGCAACGAAGGAGTACCCTGCGCTCAGGGCCAGAGTAAGCGGGTTGATCTTGCCGAATATGTTCGCCCTCGTGAGCGACTTTGTCTTCTCACCCATCTCCATCGTCGGTGCTGCCTGGCCCTTTGTGAGGCCGTAGACGGCATTGTCGAAGAGTATCACGGTGAGGCCCGTGTTTCTCCTACCTTCCGCCACGAAGTGGCCGGCGCCGATGCCCAGGAGGTCACCGTCGCCACCCATGACCAGGACCTTGAGGTCAGGGTTCGCGAGCTTGACGCCCGTGGCATAGGGTATGGCCCTCCCGTGGAGGGTGTGGACGCCTGCTATGTTCAGGTAGTGTGGCGTCTTTCCGGAGCACCCTATTCCTGAGACAGAGACCACACTCTTAGTCCATGTCCAGTTCCGTCAGTGCCTGGATGACAGAGGTCAGGATACCAAAGTCCCCCCCGCACCCAGGGCACCAGTCAACCGTTATGTCATTCTTGAAGTTATGCACCATTCACAAGCACCTCCTCAACCTTCTCCTCCTTACCAAATATGATCTCCTTCGCCGCCCTGTATATTTCGTCCTCCGTCATGTGCCTTCCGTTGTACTTCAGTATATGCTTCTTTATCTCTATGCCGGTGTTCATCCTTATTACCCTTGCCGCCTGTGCCAGCATGTTGCTCTCCACGTTTATTACGAGCTTTGCCTTTTTGAGCACGCTGGAGACGAACTCGGACGGGAACGGGGAGAACATCTTCAGGTAAAGCAGGTTTGCGGTCACACCGTCATTCTTAAGGTCTTCGATCACATCGAGTATCGGGCCCTTCTGGCTGCCCCCCCATGTGACGAAGGTCACATCCGCACTGGATGGGCCCATGAGCTGGGCCTTGTCCTCCAGGGGTATCTCCCTGTCAGCAGTGACGAGCTTCTGGAACCTCTTCCTCATCATGGCGTCCCTGATCACCGGGTCCTCCGTCACGTGCCCGAGCTCGTCATGTTCGTCCCCCCCGGTCATCCAGAAGATGTCGCGGCCGAATATGCCGAAACCTGAAATGCCTGTGTCCGTGTCCAGGTCGTACCTCTTGAACGGTTCCTTTTCAACCCTCACCGGGGGGCACTATCTTGACCCTCTTCCTGTCTATTTCAGGTATGAGGTCCATGGTGTTTGCCAGGTTCTTGTCGATCATGTGTATCACGGGCATCTGGTACCTCTGCGCATAGTTCAGTGCCTTCATGGCGTCGTATATGCACTCCTCCACATCACCGGAGGAGAAGACGATCCTCGGGAACTCACCGTGGCCAGTGTTAAGCGCGAACAGGAGGTCTGACTGGCCATTCCTCGTCGGCAGACCAGTGCTAGGGCCCCCCCTCTGGTAGAGTGTGACCACAAGGGGGGGCACCTCATCCATGCCAGCGAAGCCAATGCCCTCGGCCATAAGTGAAAAGCCAGGGCCGCTGGTTGCGGTTGCGGACCTCACGCCTGTGAGCGCCGCACCTGACGCCATTGTGACAGCAGATATCTCGTCCTCCGTCTGCACAACGACTACTCCCGCTTCCTTGAGCTTCTCCGTCTCCTTCTGTATCCATTTCAGCGCCTCGTGCTCCTCGAGTATGGTGCTCTCATCGCTTGCTGGAGTTATCGGGTAATATGTCTGGAACCTGAGGCCACCCAGAACCTTGCCTATTGCTGAACCATCGTTGCCTGTGAGCAGGAACCTCTTCCCCACCTTCAGTTCCGGAAGCTCCTTCCCTGCAAGCCCCTTATTCATGCAGAACTCGTAGGCGGCCTGCACTACCGCCACGTTCAGCTTCACGACCTGCTCCTTGTTCGCGAAGACTGCCTTGACACCCTCTATGGTGTGCTCCACCTTCAGGCCCGCAATACCGAGGGTTATGGCGGCACCGAGCGTGTTGAAGTACCTCGATGCAGGGCCCTCCTTAACAGCGGAGTTCACAAGGTCGTCAAAGGGCACACCGATGAGCCTCGCCCCCCCCTGTCCTCCATGAGCTTCAGGGCGCCCTTGACGTTCCTCTCGTATCCCCCCCCTCCTCCAGGGTCTTCCTTATCCTCTCCGCCGTGTCCCTCATTATCATTCTTGCAGAGGCCAGGTCGCTCCTCTCGAAGGAGAGGTCATAGATCACCTTTGTTCCCTGGGAGACGTCCTCTAAGTGCTCGAATATGGTGTCCGCGTCCAGTGCCACCAGGTAGTCCACCGGGTACCTCAGGGACCTGGGCTGTTTCTCCTTGATCCTGAGGTGTATGTAGCTGTGCCTCCCCCCCTTGATGTTGGAGTGATACTCTCTCACCCCCCAAAGACCCCCCCGTAGCCAGAAGATGCAAAAGCCCTGCTTATCATGTTGGCAGAAGTGTCTATTCCTCCCCCCCCTGAGGGCCTCCTACAGCGAGACTTATGTCAAGTTCAGACATTGTTCTCATGATTTCAATGGAATTAAAATAGTTTGTTAAAAATCTAAGAGGGACACAGAAATATTGCTATCCAGCGTGTATCTTTGGGGGTCAGAAGTAGTCTATGGTATTGTATACCGGTATATCACATAGATGCCTGACATGTGAGGGCGAACGGTGTACGCCCCCCCAGGAGACACCCCCCCTTCGGGCTACAAAACAATAATACCATACAAAAAATAGGGGCACTATGTACAGGGTACTGAAACTGTCAGGCGAAAACAGGAAACTGAAGGACGCAATAGTTTCTGATGACATCGTCGGGAGGCAGACGTTGGTGCTGAAGGCAGGGGGGGAGAGCGTTGGGGGGGAAGAGCCCGGATCAGTTATAATCATCGTGGAAGGTGGCAGCGAGGCCCTTGCTGCAGTGGACAGGTTCGTATCCTCCGGCGCTGAGGAGCTGAGGGACGAGGCTGCCCAGAGGGTGTACTCGAAGGTGAAGGAAGAGGAAGACTCCGCAGAAGGTGGCATGGGCTTCATTTTCGGGTGAAATCTCTTGATAGTCGTAACCGGCATGCCCGGGGCCGGAAAGGATGAGTTCATAGCGGTTGCCAGGTCCGTGGGCTTCATGGACGTGCACATGGGGGGGGAGAGTGTCAGGCACTACGCCAGGCTGCGCGGGATACCCTTCACTGACGGCGATATAGGCAGGTTCGCAGCATCGGAGAGAGAGAAGTACGGCATGGACATCTGGGCCAGGCGGACAGCGGAGATGATAAGGGATCCAGAAAGGACGGTGGTGGACGGCGTCAGGAACATGGAAGAGGTCGATGCATTCCGGGAAAGGGACAGGAACCTGATAGTTATAGCGATTTTTGCCAACAGGGAGGAGCGCTTCAGGCGCATACTGGGCAGGCAGAGGCCAGACGATGTCAGGAGCATGGCGGAACTCGTTCTGAGGGACAAGAGGGAACTGAGCTTCGGCATAGGCTCTGTGATAGCTCTGGCCGACGTAATGATAGTGAACGATGGCACGCTGGAGGAGTTCAGGGAGAAGAGCCGGAAGGTCCTCCAGTCCCTCCCAAGGCCGTGACGCCCACACTACTTCCTTATGGCGTACCTTACAATGGCGTCAAAGAATGTTTTTCCAGGGCCATATATTGAGGCCCTCTCCGCCCCGGCCATCTGGAAGCCGTAGTAAGCCCTCTCCGGGTGTGGCATTAGGCCTATCACATTACCTTCCCTGTTTGATATCCCAGCGATGTTCATTGCTGACCCATTGGGGGGGTTCCAGGGATACCCGGCATCGGTCCCGCCCGGGCTGCAGTATGTGAAGAGCACCTGGCCCCCCCCTTCCTGGAGGCGCTCCAGGACCTGTTCCCGAGATGCTGTGAACCTGCCCTCCGCGTGGGCAACTGGTACCTGGAACACCGTGCCCGCTGGCATAAGGTCCCCCCCGATCACCCTGTTCCTTGACATAACTTTGACGTAAGTGTGCCTGCACTCGAACCTGTTCGACCTGTTGAACGACAGTGAAATGACCCTCTCCTCATATCCAAGATCCGGGAGGAGGTTGGCCTCTGCCAGTACCTGGTAGCCGTTGCACACACCGATCACGGGCCTGCCTTCATCCACAAATCTCTTTACTTGGTTCCCGGCAGCCGCCATAAGCCTGCTTGCGAATATGACGCCTGCCCTTATGTAGTCGCCTGCTGAGAAACCCCCGGGTATGAAGAGGATGTCGAAATCTCCTATCCTGACCTTGCCAGTTTCCACCTGTTTCACGTGCACGTACTGCGGAGATGCGCCGCTCCTCAGGAATGAAAGGTACGCCTCCTCCTCGCAGTTAGTACCCTCCATCCTCAGGACTGCGACCTTCGGGCCATCAGGCATTTAAGTTACTGTCCTCCCCCCCTTCTCTCTTTCGCCTTGGGCCTAAGGCCCTTGTAACCGCACTTGCGGCACCTCTCTGCCTTCGGTGGGTTCCTTGCGTTACACCTCATGCATATCATTTTGTTGAGCCTTCTCTCAACGGCTTCAGGAAATGCCATTGCATTCACCCTTGTGAGATTGACCTCACCGGTTCCCGGGTTAATGGCATCTCTTGTTTTAAACCCTTCTCTAGGCCTATATTATGTGCGGTACTATGATCTCCCAGAGGAGCAGGAATAGCACCAGAACGCCGAGGGCATTGGTGACGTTGCCAGCGACCTTCGGCCTCTTGAATGCCCCCAAGCATCCTGTGCCTCCCCGCTATCACTATTGTATCTTTCAGGAACTGGGCACCGTCAAGGATGGACAGTGGCAGCGCGTTTGTAATGCCGAGGAGGAAGTTGATCCAGAACATCCAGTAGAGGACGTTCAGGGCCCCCCCCAGAAGAACGTTGGGTTCACGGGCACCGAAAACATGGATGCAAGGTAGGAGGGCACCGGGGGGGAGAGGCCGGAGAACGGGAGCCCTATGAACTCTATGAACCCGTCCCACGGGGGGGAGGAGAGCATTGCTGTGCCGAACACCTCGGTCTTCATGTCTGCCAGGGGCACGTACCCTATACCTGCATAATCTATCTCCACCCCCCCAATGAAGCTCTCGTTCTTATAGGCGGGTTTATTGGCCAGTGGATCGTACTTCTCGTAGTAGGAATAGACAGAGACCGTCTTTACATCGTAGTACTTTAGCCCGGGGGGGCTGTTGCCGTACGGAACGAAAACGGTTAGGTTCACAGTACTGCCGGGTGGGATTGCATCCAGAACCTGTGCTAGCCCGGTCTCGTTGTATATGACAGCACTGTTGATCTTGACTATTATGGAGTTAGCCGGTACACCGGCACTGGCTGCAGGGAAGCCATCTATGGTGTCGACAATTGCCACCCCCCGCGTAACCCTTCACAGTGTGCACCTCGCCCTTGTAGTAGACCGAGGCGTTGTACTCCCTGCCTGGCATCAAGGTACTGTTGTAAACAAGGTTGCTGAGGGTGCTCCCAGAGTACGGGCCGAACGATATCAGCTCAGAACCAGAAGGCACTGACGGTGCCAGGGCGCCGTCAGAACTTTCCACAACAACGCCAGGGTGGTGCGGTACCGCCGCTGGAGCGAACGCAAAGAGGATCAGGAGGAGGCAGACTATCGCTATGATTATGTTGGTGCCGGGCCCGCTGGCGTAGATCCTCCTCCTAACGACAGGCTCAGCGTTCTGTAGTTCCTCTTCCTTTGGTTCCACAAACGCCCCTACGGGCACTATGAAGAAGAGACCGCCCACCGATTTGACCTCAAGCTTGTGGCCCTCAGACACGATGCCGTGCATTATTTCATGTACAAATACTCCAACCATGAGTGCAACGATCCCGTAAGAAATGGGTATGACGGGGGGGTTTATGCCAGGGAGTGCCAGTATGAGGCTCAGTGACGGTGCCTGGGAAGGCCTTATGAAAGAGGCAAGGTATGCCCCGTACGCGAGGAAGCCTATGGCGAAGAAGAACGAGAGCAGGACAATCACCACAGAGACCTTCGAATAGGTCCTCCACGGAAAATGGTTGCTGATCGCCTTCAGGATGCCCCTCCTCTTTATTGCCTTAACCATGAGTGCTGGGCCCAAGAGGTCTAGGTGCTTGCTCTCCCTTATCCTGGGGGGGCCAGGTAGAGGATCAGCATGATCCAGAACATTATGACTATCAGTGCTATTTCGAGTCCGCTGATCATTACGTACCACAAAAGAGAAAAGGCATTTATAACATTTGAGCAGTTGCCCATTCTCATCTTTTTCGACAGATAACGGAACTGAGTCTTAACGAAAGACAGAATTTGCATACACCTGTGCGTAAATGACGTATTGAGGAATTAAAATAATAAGCTATGTGACGTATAGAACGTTGAATCATGTCAACATTTTTATACTATATGATTGATATGTAATGTATGAAGGTAACAATTTCGCACATAAAAGCGGATATAGGGAGCCTGCCCGGTCACTCAACGGTATTCAAGCCTGTCGTGGACGAAGTCGAGGGCTATGTGAAGGAGCACGGGAGCAGCTTGTTGAAGTCCTACTATATCTCTCACGTCGGTGATGACATTCAAATAACTATGATTCACACACGGGGGGGACGGATGACGAGGAGGTCCACAGGCTAGCCTGGGAAGCCTTCAAGGCGGGCACCGTTGTTGCCAAGAAGTATGGCCTGTACGGGGCGGGCCAGGACCTGCTGAAGGACTCTTTCTCAGGGAACGTGAAGGGCATGGGCCCTGGAGTTGCGGAGATGGAGATAAATGCGAGACCCTCAGAGCCTTTCATTGTCTTCATGATGGATAAGACCGAGCCCGGTGCCTTCAACCTGCCCATCTTCAGGATGTTTGGAGACCCGTTCAACACACCTGGCCTTGTGATCGACCCGAACATGCACGAGGGTTTCATTTTCGAGATATGGGACATAATAGAGGGAAAGAAGATCAAGCTGGCTACGCCGGAGAACACCTATGACATCCTGGGGCTGATAGGTTCGAAGAGCAGGTATGTGATAAAGAGGGTATACACCAAGAAGACCCATGAGAAGCTGCCGGACGAGAACGTTGCTGTCATTTCCACAGACAAACTCTCCCTCATAGCCGGGGGGGAATATGTTGGTAAGGACGACCCTGCTGGCGTCGTGAGGATACAGTCCGGTCTACCGGCTGCCGGCGAGGTTCTCGAGGCCTTTGCGCACCCCCCCTACCTTGTATCAGGGTGGATGCGCGGCTCATTCAACGGCCCACTGATGCCTGTGGGCATGAAGGATGCGAAGATGACCAGATTTGACGGCCCGCCGAGGGTTGTGGCCCTGGGTTTTGTCTACAAGGACGGTGCACTAAGTGGGCCCGTGGATATGTTCGATGACCCCCCCGCATTCGATGGTGCAAGGAGGACCGCAGTCGAGATTGCTGACTACCTGCGGAGGATGGGCCCATTCGAGCCACACAGGCTGCCTGAGGATGACATGGAGTATACATCGCTTCCGAGGGTGCTCGAAAGGCATAAGTCCAAGTTCGAGCCAATAGAAGATACGCCCAAGGGCAAGAAGGTGAAGGTAGCCACCACAGACGTGGACTGAAGTTCAGGTCCACACCAACATTTTCCATATCCTGAACCTGAATATATTTGATCGTTCACAGATAGGAAGTTCCGGGGACGGTGGTGCGATATATTTAAATACAATTTGTTAAGAAAGGAACGGCCATGTTCTATGGAATCAACAAAATAGGCTTCCGCCTGCGTCTCGCTAAAAAATTTTAAATACAGTCTTTCAATACTAACCCTATGACACACGGTGCCAGAATGGTCACCATGTTTCTCATTATTTCAGTGGTCATAGGGATTGCAGCCACATTCATTCTGTACCACCTCTTCGGTATATTCTTTGGAGGTGATCCGGGACAGCAGGTAGCAGTATTCGCTGCACCCTTCATGGGCACTGGCATCGCCTGTGGTGCTGTTACTCTGATGCTCCTGTACTATCCAGTGGTCAAGAAGGGGGGGTCAAGGTCACTGACGTGGGGAGGATTTCAGATGAACGATAAACTGAAAAAGGAACTGATGTGGGCCATTGCGGTTGTTGTGGTTCTTGTCGGCTCCGCTACTGTTAACTACGTCTACGTAGTTGGCCACGAGTATGATATCGCGAGGCCGGCGAATAGCCCAATACCGCCTAACTCAACGGTTATCCAGGTCATAGGGGGGGCACAGTGGTCATGGACATTTGTCTATCCAAATGGCACAAAGAGTGTTGATGCACTGACACTGCAGGTCAATCACACCTACACCCTGATGGTAAGTTCTCAAGACGTCATACACGACCTACTGATCCCGCAGATGGGAGTACAGGTTTACGCGGTACCCGGCCACAACAACACGGTATCCTTTGAACCAACGAAGGTCGGTACGTACTACTTCGAGTGTGTTGAATACTGTGGGGGGGAGGATCACTATTTGATGCGTGGATTCCTGACGGTGGTGAGCTGATGGGTCAACTCGTAACTCTGCTCAGTGCGGTAATATCTCTATCCGTGGTTGGGGGGGTTCTCCTCTTCTACCTCTACTACTACGTTAACACAAAGAAAATCGCGCTCGAAGAGGAAGCCACTAGGGCGGGATATGAAGATATAGGTACTTATGGAAGGGATAAGAACCTTGGAAACTGAGGGCACTCGATGGATCCATATTCTTCTTTGACGACTCAAAGAGCATAGGCCTTAGGTTCCTGATAACAAGCCTCCTGTTCATGTTCATAGCAGGGGGGGCCTTCGGAGTTATAATGAGGGTCTCACTTGTCTACTACAACCCGATTATAACGCCGCCGATAATATACAACATACTGACAACAGAGCACGCAACCCTCATGATCTACATGTTCGCGCTTGGTTCAGCAACCGGTCTCTCCTTTTACCTCGTTCCAACCATGCTCAAAATCAAGAGAGACAACATGGGCCCATGGTCTTCAGCTGCTTACTGGATCTGGCTGCTTGGCGGCGTCTTCATACTTATCTCGAGAACTTCCACCAGGTGGTACTTCTATCCGCCGCTCGCCTTGCAGCTGGCTCCGTACGGTGCAGGGCCCGATAACTGGCTGGCTGTCATAGGCCTAGAGCTTATATTCGTGGGCATATCCATAGCATCCGCAGTACTACTCAAGATAATATTCCTAGACAGGTCGGAGAGTGTGCCCCTGAGCAGGATGCCTGTATTTGTCTGGGGGGGAGTGGTGTTCACCGTCATAATGATTCTCTCCTCTGCGCCCCCCCGCTAATGGTGGGTCTGGGCATGCTTTTCTACGATTTCTTCAACCCAATATTCTTCACCGCTTCCACGCACTCAGTCCTGCTCTTCGCAGTGCTCTTCTGGTTCTGGGGGGCACCCGATAGTTTACATCGCTGTGATTCCCTTCTTCGGCCTCTTCTATGAGGTCATTTCCAGATTCACAGATGCCAAGGTTTACAGCTACACTTCAGCAGTTTTCGCCCTTGGGCTCCTCATGGTTCTGAGCGAGCTAGTCTGGGGCCACCACCTCTTTAACTCAGGCCTTGGCATAACGTGGGACCTCTTCTTCAGCACCACATCTTTCCTTGTGGTTATTCCTTCGGCGCTCACGGTCTTCAACTGGATCGCAACACTCTGGACTGCTAATCGCATAAGGCTCACGACACCTATGCTCTTCGTCATAAACGGAATAATGGACTTCGTCATCGGCGGCATAACAGGCGTGATGCAGTCTAACGTAGGAGTTAACGAGATAGTGCACGGCACCTACTGGGTCACAGGCCACTTCCACTTCATATTCATCGGTGTCACGATGGGTGGCACCTTTGCGGCTTTCTACATCCTCTTCCCGACACTCTCGGCCGGGAGGGTGTACGATGAGAGGCTCGCCAGGTGGCACTTCTACCTCACCGCAATAGGCTCTTTCCTGATGTCCATATCATGGACAATCGGTGGCTTCCTGGGTATGCCGAGGTACGTTGCGGGTTACTTCCCGTTCTTCATGCCATTCCAGGACGGTGCAGTTACAGGCGGAGTAATCATTGGCATCGGCCAGCTGATCTTCCTCTACAACATAGCGAAGAGCTGGGTCAAGCAGCCCACGACAGATATTTCAAATGCCTTGGAATCTAGAATTGAGTTGCCGAGCCCAGAGGCAGGAGGAGGTGAGTGATTTGGCAAAGCCAGGTTTGGTGTTTGCAGTAACCGTTGTGGTTGTTGTAGCCCTGGCCATATCGTTCATAGCCACAGCCCCCTCAGGCCGGCGGCAGGCCTTTCAATCCAAACGACTACAAGTACACGGTGGACGTTACGATCTGGGCAGACGCTGCGGGTTGGAACTACAACCACGGTGTGGTAAACCCCCCCACACTGTACTTTAAGCCAGGCACAAAGGTTGTGTTCACTGTGATCGAGGAGGACGGCCTTCCGCACACACTGACAATTAACCCTGGCAAGACAGAGAACAGGGGGGGTAATGCCTACACCGTGCTTTCAATAGCACAGATCACACAGACAATAGGCCATAAGTCAACGGGTATATACGTGTTTGACAAGACGGGTTACTACACCTACTGGTGCACAGTGCACCCGACAACCATGGTGGCACTGATAGTGATAACGGACAACCCACCATACATAGGCCTCCCACCAAGCAACAACACAACGAGCTCAAGTGTGGTGACGGACTATTCAATAGTGAACTCTTCCAATTCAATTAACTGTGGGTGCTCCTACACACAGGACATGATTACCTCAGACATTGTCCACCTCGTATCCAGACATAGACCGGTGATTTCATTTGAAGGCTAGGGAATTCCTCGGTATTTTTAAGGTTGAGATAACAGTCCTTATAGATATTGTTGCGGTCTCGGCCTTCCTTAGCGTCCCTGGCAGCACACTTAGGCTTGCCCTCCTCGCACCGCTCCTAGTTTCAGGGTCCCTGGCCTCATTCTCTTCTGCCCTCTTCAACAATATCTACGACCAGGATATCGACGGGAGGATGAAGAGGACAGAGTACAGGACTAAACTGATCAACTGGAAAACAAGGAACCTCTACATCGCTGTGGCAACCCTTATGATTGCCCTCTCCATGGCTATCTCACAGATATACCTGAATACTCTGACATCGCTCTTCATATTCGGTGGGTTCCTGAGCTACTTTGTGCTCTATACCGTGATCCTGAAGAGGCGGACAATATGGAATATAGTAATAGGTGGCATTGCAGGCAGCTTCCCGGCTCTTGCAGGCTGGTCCTCCTTAACCGGGTCAGTGTCCTCAACAAGTCTGTTCCTGGCCTTCCTGGTCTTCCTCTGGACACCATCGCACTTCTGGTCCCTGGCATCGAGCAGGGTTGAGGACTACATCCAAGCGGATGTACCTATGCTGCCGGTGGTCAAGGGGGGGGTTAAGGCAAGCACTAGGTGGATATTCACCAACACGGTCGTCCTGGTTGCATACACACTCATCCCGTTCTTCGTGCATATGGACCTGGGCCGGGCCTATTTCCCAATAGCAATAGCCTCTGATGTGGCGTTCCTCTACCTAACGGGCAGGTTGCTTGTTTCCAGCGATACGCCGTCCCTGAAGAGGGCATTCCACTTTTCCAACCTGTACCTACTGCTGATCCTCGTTTCGGTGTGGCTGGTGGCTGTCGGGTGGTAGATTGAGGACACACACCCTGACAGACCTCCTAATATCCTATGCTTCCCTGGCGGCCTTTCTTGCCTTCGGTACACTGGAGAGGATCGTGATAATATATCCTGACGTAACACTGCAGTTCTACATATCGCTGGCAGTCGCCATCACTCTTCTCTCCTGGCCAGCCTGGAAGCGGTACAGCAGGATCTCTTCCTATTTCGCAGGACTGTCAATGTCCATGTTCATACTTCTGGCCTCGGCCTCTGTGCTCTATCCCCCCCAGCTCATGGTCTTCCCAGTGGTGGGCTTTGCAATCAACGTGAGGGAGTACCTGAAGGACGTACACGGCGTTTACGAGAGGGCCAGGCCGTTTGCCTTCATGGCCATTTACTCCTTCATGTACCTGATAGGTGGTGTAGTCCGCCTGACATACAGCCCTGCAGATATTGGTGTCTCCCTGGCATCCATATACGACGATGTATCTCCTAAAGGTGTCACCGCCTTCTACCAGTGGGGAGTTGTCCTGTTCACCAGGCGGTACACACTCACATCCAGCTTGCAGACCTTCATTCTGTTCACCTTCCTCTCCGCTGTGCTCACGGACAACTACCTCTCGATAATATCGTACCTGAGGGGGCTCCAGGCTCTACGGCATAGGTGGGACTTTCTCCAGTTTCGCATCTGCACTGAGCTGCCAGTGTGAGAGCATAGTGGCCTCCTTTCCCAGCCTGGTCGTCCTGCTTATAAGCGTATTCGTGTTCCCACTGATCATTGAAAGCGCGGCCTTCGTGTCAGCCACGAACTACCTCATCACCTCCAGGTACTCCATGGGTATCGATGTCTTCTCCGGCAGGCTCAGGTTCACGGGCATGAGGAGGTATACGCTGGTCTCAGGGATCCTCCTTGTCCTCTGCATGGCCGCCATTTCCATCGGGGTATCACTTGGTCTCCAGAGAAGCGTCTATTTCTTCTTCGGTTCGGACATGTCACTGTTTGCGCTCTCCCTCCTGTTCTTTGTGAACGGCATGAAGGGCTTCAGGGTGCGGATGGGCAGGGGAACAACATACACGCTTGCGGTCGCTGCCGCCATCTTGATGATCCTGTGGTTTGTTCCACCATTCACTTACAATGCGTACACGTCGCCCGTGTACTTCAGCCTCATGGGTATCAGTGCCTTCCTCTCAGCATTTCTGACCTCCCTGAGTTACCTCTCGCTGGATGAGCAGGCAAGGCACGTATACATGGAGTTTGTCGCCATGATGTTCAGCATGGTCGCACTGGTCGTATTTTACGTGACAGTTGTAGGAGGTAGGGTCGTGTGGGGGGGTGTTCCCGGACGTCCAGCAGGTCGAGTTCTCACTGTACCTGTGGGCACTGACGATTCCCGTAATGTGGCTTGCCACAAACTTCGTCCTGTCCAGGTATTCAAGGGGGGGTCCTGGAGTTGCCAGGCAGCAGGTTGCGTGATCCGCTCATCTTCGCCTCCACAGAGGCTGTGCAGGTCTCGCTCTTCTACCTGCTACTCGGCAGGCCCAGCGAGCTAACGTACCTACTTTACCTGCTCATAACGCCGCTCTTCTTCGTCCTGTGCTTCATCTACGTGAGGGATGTGAGGGAAAACCTCAGGGGAGCCTTCCTGAACAACTGGATATGGTTGCTCGTGGCTGTCATAATCGTGTTCGTATTTGCCTACATAGCGGACAGGCAGCCGGTCTCCTTCATCTTCTCCACCGCATACTATCCGGTGCTGATAGAGGACCTGACTTCCGTTACATCTTTCCTGTGTACCTAGGCAGGAGGGTGGGCATGGGCAGGGCAATCGTGATACAGTCCATAGTGTACACAGTCTTCTACCTCAGCGCTGTGGTGATGCAGCCAGGGGCCTATCCGGGTGCCTATTCAGTGCTCTTCGTCCTCGACATGTTCGCGACCGGCATCTTCTACGGAGGCCTCTACTACCTGAAGAGGAACCCGTACCCCGCAATATGCGCGCACCTGGCCCTGTACCTTATGATACCATTTGTGCCTGCCTCGGGTGGCTGGTTCCCCTATGTGGTCGTGCCGATGTGACCTTCACGCAGCAGGGCCCTGAGTGCGTCCGGAACCCTGGCCTTCTGGCCATTCTCCCTGTAAACCAGGACTGCCCTGGCCCTTGCACACACCTCCGTTCCGTCCCTGTAAAGCGTGTGGCGGAAGGTGAGACTCGTGTTCCCGATGGTTTCCAGCTCTGTCTCCAGTGTTATCCTGTCCCCCCCGAGGTGCACCGGCCTGATATAGTCAACCTCCATGTGCGCCACCACGAAGCTGTGCCTATCGCTCTCATGGGGGGGAAAACCCGCACTTTCCAGGAACATGATCCTCCCCCCCATTTCGAAGTAGTTCTGGTAGACGGAGTTGTTCACGTGGCCCAGGGTATCGAGGTCAGAGTACCTGACCTGTATCTCCATGACCGACTTCCTCGAGGACACGGGTCAGGAAATTGTTCACGTGAGTAAAAATCTGCTCCATGGCCTTTCCCGAGAGTCCATTCGTGTATGCTATCTCTGACCCCCCCTCTATGAGGTCGTGGAACCTCTGGCACTTCACAGTCTCGCTCACTGTACTATGCCTACCGCACAGGATCAGTGCCGGCGACCTGACCAGGTAGAGCCTCCTGAAAAGTGGCTCAGGTCCCCCCCTGGGCTCCAGCATAATGAGGATCGAGCCGTCGGAAATCGCCCTCTCCACCTCGGACTGGCACTGCTCACCCTGGCACATGCGCACTTTACCTGTGAGCTTTGGGTGCTGCTCAACAGCCCTCATGACGCTCCTCATGGCCTCTTCGCCGGACTGCTCCACACAAACCAGAATGGTCTGCTGCTCTTAACGTTAGCTCATCCTAGTGCAAAAACATATATGAATTAGGGATAGAGGTGGGTGGTGCTCGGTTTGGAAGGTCTTGAGAGCAACTGCGGATGGTCAACCGATTCGCTCTTCCCACAGGCATACTTCACACCTCTGGTGAGGCTGCAGGATGGCCTTCATGTGAAGATGGAGAACTGCCTGCCAGGCAACAACGCCGTGTCGAGGGCGCTGCAGGCCATATACGAGAAAAGGGAAAGGAGGGGGGGTGAGGCCAGGAGCGGAATGAGTGTCAGGGCCGATATACATGAGGATGAGGTACTCTCATTCCTCTCCTTCTGCTTCTGGCACGGCTTAAGGCCGGTCATCGCACCGGAAATGCATGTGCCAGGGGGGGGCCTGGAGGGCGCGGTGATGCGTGGCAGGGATGCGGAACTGTTCCTTGACCTCAACGGAGATGAGGAGGGTGCAAGGGCTTATTACAGGTACACCGGCGTGGAGCTGTGGTCCCAGGCTGGTGGGGGGGAAATAACGGACATCGTTGTGCCCGTGAGGGATGGCAGGATCATATCTGGCCTCGGGGGGGCCTTCTTCCGGGAGAGGAACGAGAACATAAGGATCGTTGCGGTCCTCCAGGGGGGGGAGAGGACGGAGGAGCGCTTCGGTGGCATAAGGAGGCATGTGGAGAGCCTCCCTCCGGCTCTGAACCCGTCCGTGATTGACAGGTCATTCACCGTGTCTCCGCAGGATGCGGAGAGAAGCAGGGTGGACCTGTTCAAGTCAAGGGGGGGCCTGATTTCAGGCCCCAGGGGGGGGCAGCTGCGGTGCACGTGGCGAAGATGATACTCAGGGAGGACCCATCTGCATCAGTAATTGCTGTCGTGCCTGACTACCTGTGCCCGGTGTAGGGGGGGAGTGGAAATGAAGGACAAGGCCTCCTCGCTTGACTTCTATGCTTTCCTGCACGCCAACAGGGAAGCCCTGGCCGGCTCGTTCATCAAGAAGGTCTACCAGGTATCCCCCCCGGACAGCTTCCTGTTCCAGCTCCATTCCCCCCCGGTCTCCTCCAGGCTCATGCTCTTCATAGCGCTTAGAAAGGGGGGGATATTCCTGAAGGATGTGGAGAGGCCGGAAGAGCCAACATCACTGGCGATGATGCTGCGCAAGATGCTCGGTGACAGGAAGATACTGGAGGTGCAGCAGGTTAACTTCGACAGGGTCATGCGCTTCTCCCTGTCGGGAAACGGTGAGGTGGTATTCGAGATGTTCAGGGAGGGGAACCTCATCGTGGTACAGGACGGCAGGATAGAGTATGCCCTCAACCCCCCCAGGGAGTGGAGGAACAGGAAGATACTCCGCGGTGAGCCATATGTGCCACCTTCGCTATCGGACCCATCTGCCTTTGGCGCACAGGAGATTTCTTCCATGCTTGCATCCAGCAGTGCAAGCCTCGTGCAGACCGTAGCCACCAGGATGAACCTCGGTGGAGAGTTCGCAGAGGAGCTGATACACAGGATAGCGCTGACAAGTCGGCGCCTGCGGCCCAGAGCCTTGGCCTTTCGGAATCCATTCTAAGGGGGCTTCAGGGACCTACTCGATGAAGCATCGAGGGGCAGGGCATACCTCTACTCCGGCGAGGGCATACTATCCCCCTGTCCTCCTGAGCCACCTGGGAAGGGAGCCAGACCGGGTATATGAGGACCTGAACCTGGCATACTCCGAGTTCCTTGACACCACATCCGTAGCGGATGAGGAATCGCCCCTCAGGAGGCGTATCGAGTCCCAGAGAAGGAGCATAGAGGAGTTCAGGAAGAGGGAAGAGGAGTTCAGGAGACTTGGCTCCGTGGCCATGTCCCACCTGAAGGATCTCGATGCGATAATCAGGCACCTGAGGGAAGGCGATCTCGTCGAAGCGGGGGGGCAGTGCAGGGCGGTATCCCTTGACAAGGCCAGCAGGACTGCTGTTGTCTCCTGCGAGGGAATGGAATTCAGTGTGGATATCCGGAAGAGCGCAGGTGAGAACGCAAGCGCGCTCTTCGGCCAGGCCAAGGAGATGAAGCAGAAGGCAGAGGGGGGGGCAGCAAAGGCGCTTGAGGAGACGCTGAGGCTCGAGGAGGCATCGAGGAAGCGCGAGAACCGGCCCAGGAGGCAGCAGAAGTACTGGTTCGAGGCATACAGGTGGTTCTTCACCTCTGAGGGCTTCCTTGTTGTGGCGGGCAGGGATGCCAGGAGCAATGAGAAACTGGTGAAGAAACACATGACCGACAGGGACCTCTACGTGCATGCGGACCTGTACGGCGCGCCTAGCACCCTGATAAAGGTTGAGGGTGACAAGCAGCCGGGCGAGGCGACAATAAGGGAGGCCTGCGCCTTTGCTGTCTCGTTCTCCAGGGCCTGGCCAGCGGGCGTAAGCTCAGGTTCTGCATACTGGGTTTACCCGCAGCAGGTCAGCAAGACCCCCGAATCCGGTGAGTATGTGGCGACAGGCTCATGGATAGTGAGGGGGGGTAAGCGTAACTACCTCTTCGACCTGCCGCTGGACCTGGACATAGGGATGTACAGTTACCGCGGCGAGGAACTGGTGATGGCATTCCCTCACAGGGAGAAGTGGGAAGGGAAGAGGGTCAGAATCGTGCCCGGCGATGTGAGGAGAAAGGAGGTGGTCGCAAGGGTATCGGAGTTCCTCGGGGTGGACAGAGACGAGGTCGAGAGGGTACTCCCACCGGGGGGGAGCTCGAGGATCCTCTCCATGGAGGGGGCTGCAAAGGAATCAGAGGAGCCTGCCCTTTAGTTCCTCTATTACGGACACGTCTCTCGGGTCCACCTTCCTCTCATGTGCAACCCTGAGGCTTAGGAGGTCACCGTAGTAGATGAGCTCGAATAGCCTGGAGACCCTGTCCACTGAGATTGCCTCTATCCTCTGGAACCTCGATCCTGTTACCTGTTCAGTGACTTCTATCCTCTTCCCTATCCTCGGGTCCTCGGGGGGGCCAGAAAACGAGGAACTTGAACTCTTCCTTCCTGTAAGTGCCCTTCAGCGGGACAGTGTCATTGTGGTTCAGCTCCGGGAAGTAGTTGCTGTAGGCCATTATCTTGGCATTCTCGTTGAACTGAGTCTTCCACCTGTACGCCACGGCCCTGAATGGGAGAAGCCGTATATGACCGGGATCAGCCTTCCAGACACGATCTCTTTGGCCAGGCCACCGATCTCTTCCTGCCTGCCCTCCACGGACCTCATGGCCTCGACCACACGCTCCTTCCTGAACTCCCTGCCGATGAATGTCTCCAGTACTGGTGTGAGCATGTAGCCCAGGGCTGCCCTAGGTTGCAGGCCACCAGGCACCTTCACCACCTTCCTCACCATACTGGACAGCCTGCCCCCCGGAGGTTATAGCCACGACATCCATCCCACGCTCCAGGGCCATCTGGGTGACGCTTATGGTCTCCTCCGTGTTTCCCGAGTAGCTTATGGATATCAGGAGGTCTTCCTTGCCAACGTACTCCGGCAGGCTGTAGTCGTCCACCAGCACCACTGGCACGCTCAGGAACTCAGAGGCTATCCTGCCGACCACTCCGGAGCCACCCATGCCAGAGAATACAATGTGCCTGTATCCGCGTTCCAGCTCAAACGGTGCTGAGGAGAGCACCTGCGCGGGCAGGCTCATGACCTCGTCCGTGTAGTCCATGGCTGGGTAATGACAGATACCTAATTTTAGTTCCGCTCCACAGGGGGGGAGGAGAAAGACACAGGCGAGAAAAAAAATCAGAAGGGCCTAATCACAACAGCAAAACCAAAGGCGGCGGTAACAACGGACGCAACTATTATGGCCAGTTCTATTTTCCTCTCAGTGCTCATCGCCACGATATTTCCTGGATGAATATATTTTTTCTACCGGCAAAAGTGAACTAAATGACACACGGAAACGCAAAACGTCCTGCAGAGTGGAACGGTGCGGATCTATGCTTCTCCCCCCCTCACTGTTCAACTGCAGTGGAGGCAAGCATCATGCCGAAGTAGTGGGCCACGTACCCGTAGATGTAGTGGATGCGAAGCCCCCAGTTCCTTGAGGAGGCCATGGAGCACAAGGAGCTCCCAGTAGCTGTCGGGCTTTGCCCCCCCCTGCACGGTCTCCTCATCTATGTCAAGGAGATGGGCCAGGTCCCCCCCTGAAATGAAGGCCCTCCTGACAGCCTCCTCATAAATGCTGGCCTCCGGTGAGTATCCATAGGGACCATCTGCCGCATGGGTGTGGGCCTGGTCGGCAGAGAAGATAACAGAGTACGCGCCGTCAGCCCCCATCAAGCAACCTCCCCCCCATGTTCTGCCCGAACATGACCAGGCTCTCCCTCGGAAGGTCCCTGGCCTGGGTCAGCACGACTATTTTCCTTGCAGGCATGAAACGTAGGGGTATCATAGAGCCGAAGTCGAGCGGGAATATGCTCTTCTCCCCCCCCTCTCGGTCATGAATGTGATGGAGCATGCGTCCGGCAGGCCAGATATGGAACGGGCGAGTCCAGTGTCTATCCGCCGGGACATCCGGATCCTCCTCCTGCCCGTTGAATAGGACCCTGTGGCCCTCTCGTTGAGGGATACACCTATCCGTCCTGAGAGGCGGAAGGAGTGGGGTGACATCACCAGGGCGGTACCTGCGCTGTCCCTGGCGAGAACCCTAGCCACATGTGAGCTCATGGCCCTGGCGTTCGCGTCAGGGAGGTCGATGAGCTCGTCGCCATGCGGTACGACATGAACGGCGCTTATCACGGCACCTGCAGGCTGGGCTGGCATAAATTGTTTTTGCATACCCATCAGGATACGGCAGGTTGGGGGATCGCAGTGCTTATAAGCTGAGCGGCGTTACCCATTCCGGGGTTTTCGATAAAGAAAATCCTTATATGCGAAAGAAATGTAGAAAAGGACATCAGGTGAAAGTTTATGGCACAGCAGAAACCACACATAAATCTGGTCACGATAGGCACGTGGACCACGGCAAGTCGACACTGGTAGGTCGCCTGCTCTACGAGCACGGAGAGATACCGGCGCACATAATTGAGGAGTACAGGAAGCAGGCAGAGGAGAAGGGTAAGGCGACGTTCGAGTTCGCGTGGGTCATGGACAGGTACAAGGAGGAGAGGGAGAGAGGCGTTACCATTGACCTGGCGCACAGGAAGTTCGAGACAGACAAGTACTACTTCACAATCATCGATGCCCCCTGGCCACAGGGACTTCGTCAAGAACATGATCACAGGTGCAAGCCAGGCAGACGCTGCAGTCCTGGTTGTGTCCGCAAGGGACGGCGAGGGAGTGATGGCACAGACCAGGGAGCACGCATTCCTTGCCAAGACACTTGGCGTGCAGCAGCTCATTGCCGTGGTCAATAAGATGGACGCCACGCAGCCGCCGTACAGCCAGAAGAGGTTCGAGGAGGTAAAGCAGCAGATCGAGAAGCTGCTCACACCCATCGGGTACAGGAATGTGCCCATCATCCCGATAAGCGGTTACAAGGGAGACAACATAACGAAGCCCTCGGAGAACCTGAAGTGGTGGAACGGGCCAACGCTCCTCCAGGCCCTGGACAACCTGAAGGTGCCGGAGAAGCCCATAGACAAGCCGCTCAGGCTTCCGGTCCAGGACGTCTACTCGATCACCGGCATAGGCACTGTGCCAGTGGGCAGGGTGGAGACCGGCGTGCTCAAGGTGGGCGACAAGGTCGTTTTCCAGCCTGCGGACAAGCAGGGCGAGGTCAAGTCCATTGAGATGCACCACGAGCCTCTGCAGCAGGCCGAGCCAGGTGACAACGTCGGTTTCAACGTCAGGGGGGGCATAGCCAAGAACGACATAAAGAGGGGGGGCGATGTCTGCGGCCACGTCACATCGCCGCCCACAGTAGTGAGGGCGTTCACGGCCCAGATAGTGGTGCTCAACCACCCGAGCGCGATAGCAGTTGGCTACAAGCCGGTGTTCCACGTGCACACAGCGCAGGTGGCCTGCAGGTTCGAGCAGATAATTAAGACAGTGAACCCCAAGGACGGCACCACGCTGAAGGAGAACCCGGACTACATAAAGACCGGGGACATAGCCGTGGTCAAGATCGTCCCGGACAGGCCCTTCGTCATAGAGAAGGTGTCGGACATCCCGCAGCTCGGGAGGTTCGCCATCAGGGACATGGGCCAGACGGTTGCCGCTGGCCAGTGCATAGACGTAGAAGCCAAGTAAGGGTGATCCTGTGGTCTCATACAAGGCAAGGATATCACTGAGCGGCACCGAACACAAGGTAGTGGACATGGTCTGCAACGAGATAAAGGGCATAGCCAACAGGACCGGTGTGGAGATACACGGTCCTGTCCCACTCCCCCACAAAGCGCCTTGTGGTGCCGGTGAGGAAGAGCCCGGACGGCGAGGGCTCCGGCACCTGGGACAGGTGGGAGATGAGGATACACAAGAGGCTCATCGACGTCGATGCAGACGAGAGGACACTGAGGCAGCTCATGAGGGTGCCCATCCCTGACGGCGTCCAGATCGAGATCCAGATAAGGAGCTGAATTTTTTCAAAAACACCCCAATGGAATTTTCAATTCTGCCGGGCTGAAACGGATACACTTCTCACCCTTCATCGTTTTCCTGAGGGACACATACCCGGCGCATTCCATCCTCAAGCTTTGGCACAGAGCTTCTCTGTGATCCTTTCCCCTGAATTCATGGCCATTGATCCAACCGTGCCAAGGCTTTCACCTGGCCATGGGTGGGACTCCTCCGTGCGGGCAGCCGGATCGTGGCTCCAAGGGTTGAACCGTTCTCCCAGGTGTGAGTGTGAGGGCCACTGTGGTATGCAGTACCTGTCCAGCGGAACATCCAGTTCAGGCCGCCAATCTCATTGGGGGGGACGGTTGTGTGCCTGGTCATGCTCGGGCGGATCTGGGGGGGGCAGGAGGCGCCACTGGGCCGGTGCCATGGGAAAGGGCATTAGCCCCAATCGCCCCCCTCCACGGGGCATTCACATTATTGTGTATGTGTGCGGAATCCAATGCACTTTCAGAGACTGAGGGCAACTCTGCACTATTAATATAAGGGTAACAGATATGGGTCTGTAACCTTCAAGGGTGTACTTATGGGTAGAAAGGAGGACAACATCCAGAAAGCGCAGTCACTGATTGAAAACCCTGAGAGGATCAGGAACATGGGCATTGCTGCCCACATTGACCATGGCAAGACCACGTTAAGTGACAACCTTATTGCCGGGGGGGCAGGCATGATGAGTGAGGACCTGGCCGGAAAGCAGCTGATGCTTGACTATGATGAGCAGGAACAGGCCAGGGGGGGCATCACGATCAATGCGGCCGTGGCATCCATGGTCCATGAGTTTGAGGGCAACTCATACCTGATTAACCTGATCGACACGCCCGGGCATGTGGACTTCGGCGGCGACGTGACCAGGGCCATGAGGGCCGTGGACGGGGGGGTCATAATCGTTGTGGACTCTGTGGAGGGCGTTATGCCACAGACAGAGACCGTGATAAGGCAGGCTCTCAAGGAGAAGGTCAAGCCGGTACTGTTCATAAACAAGGTGGACAGGCTCATCAACGAGCTGAAGCTCAACGCCGACGAGATGCAGAGGCGCTTCGCGAAGATCATCACTGACGTGAACAGGCTACTTGCCAAGTACTCCCCCCCACCGGAGTTCAAGCAGGCATGGCAGGTCAACGTGCAAGAGGGAAAGGTGGCATTCGGCTCTGCTTCAACAACTGGGCAACATCCGTTCCTGCCATGAACAGGACGAAGATAACGTTCAAGGAGATATATGAGTACGTGAGGGACGGGAGGCAGAAGGAACTGGCCAAGAAGACACCACTGCACCAGACAGTCCTCAACATGGTCATAAGGCACCTGCCGAACCCAAGGGAGGCACAGAAGTACAGGATACCGCAGATCTGGAAGGGGGGGACATTGATTCGGAGATAGGCAAGGCAATGCTGAACTGCGACCACGATGGCCCTGTCAGCATGATGATAACGAAGATGATCATCGACCCACACGCGGGCGAGATCGCTGTGGGACGGGTCTTCAGCGGCAGGCTGCGCAAGGGGAGCGAGCTCTACGTATCCACGGCTGGGTCACAGAAGAGCAAGGTCCAGGTGCTCTCAATGATGGTGGGGCCGGACAGGATACCGGTGGAGGAGATCGCTGCTGGAAACATAGCCGCAATAGTCGGCCTGAAGAATGCACAGGCAGGTGCCACGGTATCGTCAGTGCAGATGGAGCCGTTCGAGCCCATGGTGCACTACAGCGAGCCCGTCGTCACGCTCGCCATAGAGGCAAAGCACACAGCGGACCTGCCGAAGCTTATCGATGTGCTGAGGAACATATCCAAGGCTGACCCATCAATACAGGTGGATATCAACCAGGAGACGGGCGAGCACCTCATTTCGGGAATGGGTGAGCTTCACCTGGAGGTCACGCTGTACAGGATAAGGAACGACTACAAGGTGGACGTCCAGACCTCCGAGCCGATAGTCGTGTACAGGGAAACAGTGGACCACAGGGGGGGCGGCCCGTTCGAGGGGGGGAAGTCCCCCCCGAACAAGCACAATAGGTTCTACTTCGTGGTTGAGCCCCTCGAACAGGGTGTCATAGACCTCATAAAGGACAACAAGATACCACAGGGTTCGAAGTTCAAGGACAAGAAGAGCATAGTGGACTTGCTGCAGCAGGCGGGCATGGACAGGGAGCAGGCCAGGGGCCTGGTTGCGGTTGAGGGCATGAACGTCCTGGTCGATGTTACGAAGGGTATTCAGTACCTTGACGAGACCATGGAGCTGCTCATCGAGGCCTTCACGGAGGTCATGAGGAGGGGGGCCGCTGGCCAACGAGAGGGTGTACGGTGTGAAGTGCTTGCTCGTTGATGCGAAGCTGCACGAGGACAGCATACACAGGGGGGGCCCGGCACAGGTGATCCCTGCAGGCAGGAACTCCATATACGGTGCAATGTGCCAGGCGAAGAGGGTGCTCCTGGAGCCCATACAGAAGGTCTTCATCAACTGCCCCATGGAAGTCATGGGGGCGGTCACCAACGAGATACAGCAGAGGAGGGGGGGCGTGGTGGAAGAAATGAACCAGGAGGGAGATGAGATGGTCATAGTGGCCAGGGTGCCTGTCGCAGGGATGTTCGGCTTCGCCTCCGCCATCAGGGGGGGTGCCACCGGAGGCAAAGTGCTGTGGAGCTCCGAGAACTACGGGTACCAGAGGGTGCCGCCCGAGCTTCAGGACGAGGTGGTAGCCAAGATAAGGACCAGGAAGGGCCTGAAGCCGGAACCATACGATGAAGAGTATTACGCACAGCTCTGACCACACCCATTTTTATTTTTCTTAACCATTGTGGTGCATGGAGTGCAGGGTCTTTTGCCTGGGCTGCGGCAGGGAGAGGCACGGGTTGGAGGCAAGGTGCAGCCACTGCGGCTCGCCATTCGATATTGAGGTCAGTGGCAAGTACTCGGACAGGCTGCAGGACAACTTTCCATACGTCTCAAGGTGGATAAGCCTAGGTGAGGTGCAGACACCCATCGTCAGTGCCGGCGGGGGGGCAGACTTCAAGCTCGATTATCTCTCGCCAACATTCTCCTACAAGGACAGGGGGGGAGCAAGGGCCCTCGTCTCATTCCTCAGGGGGGGCAGGATGGACCACGGCACAATAAATGAGGACTCCAGCGGGAACGCCGGTGCAGCCATTGCAGCCTACGGTTCGGCCGCAGGGTTTAGGGTCAGGATATTCACGGGCTCCAGGGCAAGGGAGGAGAAGATCAGGCAGATAGAGAGCTACGGGGGGGCCGAGGTGGTGAGGGTGGAGGGCTCAAGGGAAGACGTCCAGAGGGCTGCCATGGGGGGGGCGGATGGGGGGGTCTATGCAAGCCATGTCCTCATGCCGGAGTTCAGGGATGGCATAAGGACGCTGGCTTATGAGGTATTCCAGCAGTACAGTGGCTCCATGCCTGACCGCATATTTGTGCCTGTATCCGCAGGCACGCTCCTGCTGGGCCTGCACAGGGGGGGCCTCAGGCACCTCCTGGAGAGCGGAGAGATCGGCAGCATGCCGGAGATCGTGGGCGTGCAGCCGGAAAAGGTGTCGCCGATATGCCACATCCTTGAGGGCAGGCCGTACGAACCGCCTGTTGATGGCCAGTCCGTCGCAGACGCACTTGTCACGCAGAAACCGGTACTCGGGGTGCAGGTGGCTGAGGCAGTGAGGCAGACCGGCGGGACATGCGTGATGGTCTCCGATGAGGAGATAATGTCGGCCCATGCCGAACTCTCAAGGGCTGGCCTATTCTGCGAGGTGAGCAGTGCCACCGTTTACGCTGCATATAAAAAGAGGAAATGGCAGGGGGGAGGTCGCTCCTCGTGCTCACAGGGGGCTGGCCTAAAGACCGTTATGGGTTACTGACCTCGGGGGGGCTTATGCTCCCTTCCAGGGGGCGCCTTCTCCCTCTCTGCAATTACCTTGCCGTTGACGGTGAGGGAGTATGTGACCCTTGTACCTCCCCCCCTCTTCGCGAGTATGGATACGCTGCAGTACTTGGATAGAGATAGGTTGATCGCCCTCAGTGCCTTCTCCGGTTCAACTTCCCCTTCGATGATGTAGTGTATGTTAGCGCTCTTCAGTACCTTTGGGATGGATTCCTCCCTCTCCCCCCGTCAACAACGCACCTGTAGGTCCTGACATTCTGCCTCATCTTGCCCAGCATGCTAAGGACATCGTCGCTGGTGCAGCCTCCCATGGCCAGCATGAGCAGCTCCGTGGGGGGGGAATGGTCCTGCAGGTTGTTTGAAACCGAGTTCTTGATGTGTATCTGCTCCTTCCCTTCTGTTGTGGTCAGGAACCCCCCCTCTCTGTCGCTGTGAAAGAGACCCTCATTCTGGCTCCTGCGGCACCTTCCTCAGAGCCGCCCCCCCTATCTCCCTAAGGGCCGCGATAACAGCGGTGAAGCCGGCAGCCACATCGGGATCCTGAGTATGGCCATCAGCCTCAGCATGCCTATATTGATCGGGTTCTTGGCCCCCCCGGAGACCATGGCATCCCATATGTTCTCGGAGTTGTAAGCTATCGTCTTTATTGAATCTCCCACGGTCTCGTTGGAAAGGGCGTGCAGGAGGCTCATCAGGACATTTGCACCCTTGATCAGTGCGGTTGAGAACTCCTTGGAGCTGAAGAACCTCACTATGAACTCTATGTCGGTGGGCAGGTAGTCTTCGGAGAGGCCCTCCATCATGTCCAGAACCCCAGCCTTCTTCAGCTTTGCAAAGAAGTTCAGCATGGACTCGATCGCGTCCCTGTTTCAATGAGCCCCCCCTTATCAGCGGCTCAATGTCGTCGTTCGCTTCGGTGTTTTGAACCATCTCTTCCTCACTCATTCGAACCACCTCATATGAGACCTCTCACCACACTGGAGAAGTAGGTGCTGGAGTAGGTCCACTTGATCAGGAAGTCAGACATGCTCTCGAAGGTGGCCTTCGGGGGAGCTGCTGTAGGATGAGTAGAAGGTCATGCCCCCCCTCCCCCCCACCGAGGTTGCGGCGTTGAATGCGTTCTCGCCCATGTAGGTAGACGGAGTGTAGTTGCCGCCAACCTCCATTGCTATGCGGTTCGCGATGTAGGTTGCCTGGAAGTGCGCAGCACTGCCCGTCTTGTCGATGGGCAGCTTAGCAGCGTCCCCCCCGGCAACGAACACCTCCGGGTGCTCCTTCAGGTTGAGTGTGTTCCTGTCAACCTCTATGAAGCCCATGTCGTCCCCCCCGAGGACGAATCCTTGACGAACCTCTGGCCCCCCCTGTGCGGTGGGACTGCAACGAGGAGGCTGTAGTTTAGCTTCTCCCCCCCCTTGACTGAGATGACCTCCTTGTTCTTCGGGTTAACCGTATTGACCTCGAACTCCTTGTGAACCTCTATGCCCTTGGAGCCGAGCAGTGAGGCGATCTTGCCTGCAGTCGAGCTGTCAGAATAGATGCCTAAGCTGGGCATCAGGAAGTGTATCTTGGACTTCTGGAGCAGCCCCCTTGGATTCCAGGTAGTCCCTGGCCATGAGGGCGAACTCGAAGGTTGAGGATGGATAGGATATGGGGCCTGCGCACTGCCCGATGACGAGGTTGCCGCCCTGGAAGCTGTCCATGTACTCCTGCAGTTCCATGGCCCTCTGCAGCGTGTAGAAGTGTCTCGCCTCGCCCTCAAAGCCCGGGACCTCCTCAGGTGCCAGCCTGGCGCCACTGGCTATTACGAGATAATCGTAGGACAGTGTCCTCCCGGACCTCAGGGTGACGAGCCTCTGGTCCACGTTAACCCTCACCACCTCCTCTTTCACGTAATCGATCCCGGCGTTGAAGAGGAACTCAGGAGGCTTGTAGCACTCCTTGTAGTCCTTGAGCTTCAATGGGATGAACATGAAGTCTCCCTTGTAGTAGTGCCTCTGTGAGTTGCCAACCACCCTGACCTCAGCCCTCTTGCCAGCTAAGAACTTTAGTTTGTTTGCCACAACGGTTCCAGCAGTCCCATCACCTATTATGAGAACACTAGCCAGGCTTGCCATAGACTTAACACCTACCTCACTTTTTCCACTATGATCTCCCTGTATCCATCGCCATGTGCCACCCCAAGAACCCTGTTACCCGTCTTGATGCTCCAAGACCTTATATCGATCTCGGCACCCGGGTCCGTCACGAGTGCGCTTACCACAGTACCTGCAGGCAAAGGTGTGACCCTCCTCACAAATTCCCTGAGGGGGGCAGGACATTCCATACCTCGGAGGTCCAGCACATGGGACACAGACGGGTACTCCATTGAACAGAGATTACATACATGTTATTAAGAAGTTCCCATCAGGTGCATTCCCCCCCAGAGGCGCAAGGGCAGCCACTGCCCCCCCGGCCACTTCAAAGTGGCGCTCACCTTACCGTGCTCACCCAGCCGGGATCCGGGTGGTCTTGTGGGTGCCATTACGGGGTGGGGGGGAGACCAGTGCGTACATACGACGTTTATCCACTCCTTCCAGCCGGGCGCACGGTTATGCAAGATCAAGATTGGGTCTCCGGAGGTGCTGTGACCACCACAAGGCAAGGCTGTGCCGGGAGCAACCCGCACTGGTGGGATGACGGGTGGCAGATTCAAGCTCATGGCCCTGGCAGAGGTTCCGGAAATGACGTTGTACCGCTGGTGGAAACACTGTGGTCCATGCTGGTTAAAGGCGGCGGCCCAGCCATATGGCCAGGTCAAAGTTCTGCCGCGGCCGGGGGAAGTGAATATTATTTATATCCGGAACAAATCAGCGCCTATGGAAGCCAGGTTCACGGTTGTGTCCAAGGAGAAGGACACAATTGTGCTTGAGATGGTCAATTACGATAACACCCTCCTGAGGCCACTCATGGAGGAGCTCCTTCACGACGAGAACGTCGAGGAATCGAGATACTACATCAAGCACCCCCCTCATCGATAACCCACAGATAACCGTGAAGGTGAAGAGCGGCAAGCCACAGGCCGCAGTGAAGAGGTCCATAAGGCGGCTCATAAAGGTATACGAGGGCATGCACCAGGACCTCCAGAAGGAGCTGAAAAGGCTCTCGGCAGAGCGCAGAAGGGGGGGAAGCCATAGAGAGCAGGAGCCAGTGAAAATCATCTGATGGACACCTTTATCGTGGAGTTTTCCGGAGAGCTGAACGGTGCCCCCCCTGGGGGGGCCGAGCTCAGGGCCCTGCAGGACACATCCGGTGAGTTTAAGGTGGAGAGGGAGGGTGAGAGGTTCGCCCTCATAAGTGGCTTCTCGGACTACCTGAGGGACGCTGCCTTCATCAACCACGTGAGCAGGCTCATGGTGACGGCTGATGACTACACTGCCTGAAGGGGGGGGCCAGCATCCCGGAAGGGCGCTTCTACGTCAGGGTCTCAGACATGAGGGGCTGCCATGACAGCTCCTTTGAGAGGGTTATAGGAGATGTGCTTGGTGCAAGGGGCAGGGTGTCATTCGAGCACCCGGACTTTGTGCTGAGGGCCATACACTCGGACCGTTGGTACCTGGGCCTGGCAGTACACTCCAGGGACCCGAAGCAGTTCGAGGGCAGGAGGGCCCCCCCGCTGAGGCCATTCTTCTCGCCTGTATCGCTCCACCCCCCCAGGTACGCCAGGCTACTCGTCCACATGTCAAGGTGCAGGAAGGGTGAGACGCTCCTTGACCCCCCCTTCTGCGGCACGGGAGGGATCCTCATAGAGGCAGGCCTCACGGGGCGCAGGGTCATTGGCAACGATGTATCCCTCAACATGGCCTACGGTGCCAGGCTCAACCTCAAGTACTTCAGGATCGACGGGACGATCCTGAACACCGACATTTCAAAGCTTGATGTTGACGGCGTTGACGCGATTGCCACCGACATGCCATACGGTAGGAACGCGTCCATAAGAGGGCACAGCAGGGGGGGTGACTTCTACAAGGTGTCGTTTGAGAGGATGCGCTCCCTCCTGAGGAACGGCAGGTACGCATCTGTGATAGTGTCAGACTTGAGCGTCCTGGAAATGGCGGATGGCTTCCGGCTCGTCGACTGCGTGGCCGTGAGGCAGCACAGATCGCTGACCAGGTACTTCTGCTCCCTCCGTGCGGAATAGTTAAGTTAATATAGAAGTGTAAAAATACGTGAGAGGTGCGGATGAATTCGGCCTCACGCAGGATAGCCTCACCCATAGAGACAGAGATGCGCAACTCCCAGCTCAGGAACATGGAGAGGAACAGCAACTCAGTCAGGCAGATGAATGAGGAGATCTCAAGGCTAAGGCAGAGGGAGAGCGAACTGGTTCAGTACGTGGCGAGGCAGAGAGCAGACTTGGAGAACTTCATCAAGGCCAAGGAGAGAGAGGTCAGCATGCAGGTCAGGAACGCCGGCCGGGAGGTCATAAAGGCGCTCCTCCCTTTCCTCGACAGCCTGGAGGCGGCACAGCGCTCCGACCAGACCGGACAGATGAAGGCACTTTACGACCAGGTGATCAACATATTATCTTCGTTTGGATTCAGGGTCATAGAGGCTAAGGGGGAAGAAGTTCAACCCGTACGTGCATGAGGCCATCGCTGTTACCTCGTCCGATGAGGACGGCAACGTGCTTGAAGAGGTACAGAGGGGTTACATGCTCAACGACGAAGTCCTCAGGACCTCAAAGGTAGTGGTTGGGAAGAGGTGATGTGAGATGGGAAAGATAATCGGTATTGACCTGGGCACGAGCAACTCGCTGCCGCCGTTGTTATCTCTGGCAAGCCTGTTGTTATACCAAGCGCAGAGGGTGTCTCCATAGGTGGAAAGTCGTTCCCGAGCTATGTGGCCTTCACCAAGGAGGGGGGGGACCTGCTGGTTGGCGAGCCTGCTAGGAGGCAGGCACTCCTGAACCCTGAGGGTACCGTGTTCGGTGCCAAGAGGAAGATGGGCACAGACTACAAGTACAAGATATTCGGGAAGGAGTACACCCCGCAGCAGATATCAGCCTTCATACTCCAGAAGATCAAGAGGGATGCCGAGGCCTTCCTCGGAGAGCCCGTGACTGAGGCCGTCATAACAGTCCCTGCCTACTTCAACGACAACCAGAGGCAGGCCACAAAGGACGCGGGCGAGATAGCCGGCCTAACTGTCAGGAGGATAATCAACGAGCCCACGGGCTGCGTCCCTGGCCTACGGCATTGACAAGCTGAACGAGAACCTCAAGATCCTCGTGTACGACCTGGGTGGAGGTACGCTGGATGTGACCATAATGGACTTCGGCGACGGCGTCTTCCAGGTTCTCTCCACTTCGGGTGATACTCAGCTGGGTGGCCAGGACATGGACGAGGCCATCATAAGGTTCCTCGCTGAGGACTTCAAGAAGAAGGAGGGCATAGACCTCCTGCAGGACAGGAACGCATATATCAGGCTCAAGGACGCAGCAGAGAAGGCGAAGATAGAGCTGTCGTCCACACTGCAGGCGGAGATCGACCTGCCATACATAACCGCCACTCCGCAGGGGGGGCCCAAGCACCTTAGGTACACGCTCACAAGGGCGAAGCTGGAGGAGCTTGTTAGGCCCATAATAGAGAGGTCAAAGGGCCCGCTGGACAAGGCGCTGGAGGCGGCCAAGCTCACGAAGAACGACATCAACAAGATAATCCTCGTCGGGGGTCCAACCAGGATGCCCATAGTCAGGAAGTACGTGGAGGACTACTTCGGAAGGAAAGCCGAGGGTGGCGTGGATCCCATGGAGTGCGTGGCCATAGGGGCTGCCATACAGGGCGCGGTGCTGGCCGGGGAGATAAAGGACATAGTCCTACTGGACGTCACGCCCCCCTGACCCTGGGCATAGAGACCCTGGGCGGTGTAATGACGCCCATAATACCGGCAAACACCACAATACCCACGAGGAGGTCGCAGATCTTCACCACCGCTGCGGACAACCAGACGGCAGTGACCATCCACGTGCTCCAGGGAGAGAGGCCGATGGCTGCCGACAACGTATCACTGGGCATGTTCAACCTCGTCGGCATACCCCCAGCCCCGAGGGGGGGAATACCGCAGATAGAGGTCACATTTGACATAGACGCCAACGGCATCCTGCACGTCTCAGCTGTGGACAAGGGATCGGGCAAGCAGCAGAGCATAGTGATAAACGCAAAGAACAAGCTCACGAAGGAAGAGATAGAGAGGATGAAGAGGGAGGCAGAGCAGTTCGCGGAGCAGGACAGGAAGAAGAAGGAGCTCGTGGAACTGATAAACAACGCGGAGAGCCTCATATACACATCGGAGAAGACGCTGGACGAGCTGGGCAGCAAGGTTGACGATGAGACGAAGAACAAGGTCAGGAACACCATAAAGGAGCTGAGGGAGGCTATTGAAAGCAAGGACGAGGCCAAGATCAGGCCCATCTACGACAGGCTGAGCAAGGAGATACAGGAGGTCGGCATGAAGGTATACCAGCAGGCCTCCGCAGGCCAGGCTGGCCAGCAGGAGCAGCAGTCGGGGGGGCAGTCCAGCCAGGGCGGGCAGGGTACCAGCGGCGAAAAGGTCGTCGACGCCGACTACAAGGAGAAGTGAAGGAATAGCAGATGGCAAAGGACTACTACAAGATACTGGGTGTAGACAGGAACGCAACGAAGGAAGAGATCCAGAGGGCGTTCAGGCAGCTTGCCAAGAAGTACCACCCTGACGCCAACCCGGACAACCGGAAGGAGGCGGAGGAAAAGTTCAAGGAGATCAGCGAGGCCTACGAGGTGCTCTCCGATGACAACAAGAGGCGCATGTACGACCAGACAGGCACAGTGGACTTCGGTGGCGGCAGGCAGGACTTCACCTGGCAGGACTTCACGCACTTCGATGACTTCTCCGACCTCCGTGACATATTCGAGAACATATTCGGCTCATTCGGCTCCAGCACATTCTTCGGGGGGCTTCAGGAACACAGGCCCAAACTTGGACATGGCCATAGAGGTGCCGGTTACCCTCAGGGACGTATACACCGGTTCGAAGAAGGAGGTCAGGTACAGGAGGAACGCCACCTGTGAAGCCTGCCACGGCACGGGCTCCGCCACAGGGCGTCTCGTGACCTGCAGCAGGTGCAACGGTACGGGCCAGGAGAGGATAGTGCAGGGGCAGGGCTTCTTCAGGATGGTCTCAGTTACCGTGTGCAGGGACTGCGGCGGTAGGGGCCAGGTGCCCGAGAAGGTCTGCACCAGGTGCGGTGGCTCCGGGGGGGCAGTGCCCCAGACCGAGACGCTGGAGGTCTCCATACCGAGGGGTGCGCCCGATGGGCTGAGGCTCAGGGTAAGGTCAAAGGGCCAGTCATACCAGGGGGGAGGACGGGCGACCTCTACATAGTCCTCAGGGTATCGGAGGATGGCTCTGTGAAGCGCGTTGGGGGGGACGACCTTTACGTGGACCTGGAGGTATCGTTCCCAGAGGCGGCCCTCGGCGCGGAGAAGGAGGTCGACGTCTTCGGCCAGAAGGTGCAGGTGAAGATCTCCGGGGGGGACGCAGCCCAACGAGAACATTAGGCTGAAGGGCCTCGGCATGCCACACCTGAACTCAAGGGGGGGCTCTGGGGGACCTCTATGTAACCGTGAGGCTAACCGTGCCCAAACACCTGACCCAGAGGCAGAGGGAGCTGCTGGAGGAGTTCATGGGGGAGCAACCCCCCCACAAGAAGCACTCCTGGATAAGGGGGGGCTGAAACTTACAAAGAAAAATATAAATTTTACCTCAAGCATGGGAAAGACGGATGAAGATACTGATAGCGTTCGACAACTCCAGCGCCTCTAGGCAGGCACTGCTTTTTCACTTAAGTTCAGGCCTGTGGTCGAGGAGTACATCGTGGCCTACGTGATGCCCCCAGATCGTCGGGGGCGGCACCGACCTTCGATGCGTACGTCCCGGCAACGGTCTACGAGAGGCAGGAGCAGAACGCAGAGACGATCCTGGATTCAGCCCGGGAACTCGTGAAGGACAGCGGCATAAACCTCACACTTGTGAAGATCGATGCGGCTGGTGACCAGGTCGCAAGGGCACTTTACAGGAATGCGCTTGAGAGGGGGGCGCGGACCTGATAATAACAGGTACAAGGAAGCTCACGGGCCTGAGCAGGGTCCTACTGGGCTCTGTGAGCTCTGAGCTGATAAAGGTGAGCAGGATACCTGTGCTTGTTGTACCTCCGCCGCCGGAATAGGTCCCATCCATCATGTGGGGCACTGGCAGGGAAGTTGTTTTATGCACAAACTCAATACCCCCCCTATGGATCAAGGGTAAAGAGTGAAGGGGATCACAGGCGCATGGCCCCCCCGGCAGCTTCCCGCTGCAGAGGCCTCAGGGAGGGCATTCCCAGGGGCCAGTCCAAGGATCACCTGGCAAACGGAGGATGTGTATGGGAAGCATCAGGCCATCAAACATAAAGAGGATCGCTGAGGATCTGGTGGAGAAGAACCCCCGGTTACTTCACCGAGGACTTCTATAAGAACAGAGAGATGCTTAAGGGAGTGATAACGGGGGGGTCAGCAAGAGGACCGAGAACCTCATAGCGGGCTACGTGACCCGCTACGTCCTGAAGAAGAAGGCCAGGCAGAAGAAGGAAGAGGAGGAGGGCCTGGCCTCCTGACCTGGCACTTTGTTCCAAAACGGTTCTATATTGGTCTCCAGATCTGGCACTGATGGCTCTATACATCAGTGCGGCCTTGGGGGGGACACTACTCATCCTAGTAGTTGACCTCGTGCTCGAATCTCTCTGCATATACGCGGCAGCAAGGATAGTGGCTGGGGGGGAAAGGGCCACATTTGGCAGGTCTGTGGTGGCAGCCATTGTGGCGCCTGCCGTCCTACTCTTCCTCCTGGGAGCGTTAGGCCTCGCTTCCGCTGTGGTGCCATTCTTCGTCATAGTCCTGCCCATAGCCCTGATTGTCCTGATAGTTGTGCTGAGCTGGGTCTACGCGGAGATATTCCGTACTGGCCTTGTGGGCGGATTCGTCATAGGCCTGCTCGCAACGGTGTTCACTTTCCTCACGGTTTTCATAGTCTCTGCGTTCCTGGTGTCTGTGCCATATGTCCACATACCGGTGGTGCACCCGAGGCCAATGGGAGATATTATGTATACAATATTATCTTTTTAACATAACAAATATTAATATACCGTCATTGGGATCTCAGGTTATGGAAAAACAGGTCTCCGGTTTCTACGGCGAGATGTACTCGTTTGTCAAGAAGCACGCTGCAACCGATAACGACTTCATCAACAGGTTCGCAGAGGGAAGGGTATCGGAGAGCGAGTTCCTGAGGTTCGCTGTTGAGTTCTACCATTTCACGAGGGAGTGGCCGGCAATATTATCCACCCTCCTTGTGAACACGCCTGATGAGAACGATGCTGCGTCCCTCACAACGATACTCGTCTCCGAACTCGGTGACACAGACCCGTGGAAGAGGCATGAGCTCCTGTACAGGAAGTTCCTGAGGAGCATAGGCCTCGAGCCCAGGGAGCTGGTTGGCCAGCGCAAGCTGCCCACCACCCAGGCATGGCTGGACGGCATGAGGAACTACTTCTCTGGCGACCACTTTGAGGCGCTGGGAGCGGAGTTCGGCCTTGAGAACATGGCGATTCCGATGTGGGACAAGCTCCTCCCCCGGCCTGAGGAAGTGGAAGGAGAGGGGGGGAGGCAGGTACGCGAACATGGACATAGAGTACTTCACGTTCCACAGGGAGCTGGAGGAGCACCACGAGGAGGCAATGGAGAACGTGCTGGGCCAGCATGTGAACGATCCAGTGGCCAGGGCAAAGTTCAGGGCCGGTGCGGACGGCATCCTGAAGCTAGAGGAGGCATTCTGGCTGGGCCTTGCGGACAGGAAGTAACTGTTTTTAAGAATCCTTTATTCAAGTGTCCGTGAAGCTGATACTCCTGAGGCACGGCCAGACGGACCAGAACAGGAGTGACAGGTGGCAGGGTGTCCAGGATCCCGATCTGAATGAGGTGGGCCTCAGGCAAGCGGAGCTGGCCTCAGCTGCACTGAGGAAGTACGGCATCTCCAGGATATTATCGAGCCCTCTCAAGAGGGCGAAGCAGACAGCGGCAATAGTGGCCAGGGAAGCGGGGGGGCTCACTGTCCGGGAAGACCCAAGGCTGGTTGAGAGGAACCTGGGGCCCTTTGAGGGCCTGACAACGCATGAGATCCTGAGAATCACGGGCCTCAGGAGCTTCTCGATAACCTCAAGGGAGATCGACGCCTACGCTGGGGGGGTTGAGAAGTGGTCCCAGGTCGTCGAGAGGTCGCGCTCCTTCATAGGATCTGTCTCGGTCCTCGATGGCGTTACCCTAGCTGTTACCCATGGTGGCTTCATGCAGGCTGCCGTGGACATACTCCTGGGCGATGGCCACTCCCCTGTCAGGTTCGGGAACTGCGGGTACCTTTACGTGCACACTGTGGACAGCCTGGTCCTTGAGCATGAGGTGGTGAGGCTTGAGGAATACGTGCACTGACAGTGCTGGCTGGAAGAGCATTGACGAGATGAACTCCGAGCTAATTGAGTGCGTGGCCTGCCCCCCCAGGCTGGTGAAGTTCAGGGAAGAGGTAGCGCAGAGGTACAAGAGGTACAGGGAGAGGTTCTGGTCAAGGCCAGTGCCCGGTTTCGGCGACATCTCAGGGCGTATCCTCATACTCGGCCTGGCCCCCCCGGCGCTGCCGGGGGGGCAACAGGACAGGCAGGGTATTCACAGGCGACAGGAGTTCCGACTTCCTTGTCTCGTGCCTCCATGAGTCGGCATTACAAACAAGCCGACATCGGAGAGCAGGGATGACGGCCTACAGTACAGGGACGCATACATAACCGCGGCAGTGAAGTGCGTCCCTCCGGACAACAGGCCAGAGAGGGAGGAGATGGAGAGGTGCTCAAGGTACCTTGACTACGAGATCTGCAGCATGGGGGGGAACCTGAAGGCTGTAGTTGCTCTCGGCTCCATAGCGTTCAGCGCTTCAAGTCGTACGCGAAGAGGAGGGGTGCCGATACCAGGGGGAATGAGGTTTGAGCACGGCAAGTCATACAGTGTGCTGGGGGGTTAGCTCTTCTGCCTGTACCACCCCCCCAGCCCGAGGAACGTCAACACGGGAAAACTCACCAGGGACGCATTCATAAGGGGGCCTCAAGGAGGTGCTTCAGTACGTCTCAGCCCAGGACAAGTGACGCAGCCTCCTCCGCCAGTTGCCTGATTGACCTGTAACTGAGGGGAGACCCCCCCATGGGCACGCTTACTGTGAAGGTGAAGCCGCCGTGGTCGAACCTGTACAGCACGGGGGGGGTCATCTCTCCGGAGAGCAGGGCCATACCATCTCTCACTCCCAACCGGAGGAAGTTACCGTCCCTGAAGGCATACAGGGAATGGCTGATGGCAGTGCTGTCTGTGAAGTCTATCCAGCCCTCCGCGCTGCCCTGCCTGTAAACTGCTATGCAGTGGGAGGCCTGGCCCTCCCTGTACACGCCGAAGGAATCGAGCACCAGGGCACCATCACCCAGCTCGATCTCCCTCCCTATGGGCCTCCAGAGCATCCTCGATACCCTCTCCTCCTCGAACCATCCGGTGCCCGCATGCCTGGCCAGAAAGGACCTCTCCACAAAAGTCTCCGGGACCGGGTTCCCTATACCGTAGAGGCCCTGGACTATGGCTCGGAGAACGCCGGTGCCACCCCCCCTGTACCTTATCTCTGCATGGGTGTAGCCTGCCTGCAGGGACGCTGCCTGCTCACCCCCCCTGTAGTCCCTGCCTGTGTGCACAGTAATCGTTCCGACTGAAAATGCCACGACATTGCTGTAAGAGTCAACGAACGATGACATGAGGTTCTTAGGAAAACCCGGGTAGAACCAGTCCAGGTAGAACTCCTTGACCGTGAAGGGGGGGTGGCCAAGGGCAACGCCCTCGATCCTTAGAGATGCCCACCTCTCGCCCTCCGGCCTTAAGGTCAACTCACCTGCAGAGGCATGTCCCAGTGCCGGGAAAGGCAGCCTCATCCTCCTTATGGAGGATTCATCACCTGCTTTACCTGCATCAGTGCTGTATCTCTTCCACCTCATTTGTCCCTTTCTTCCTCTTTGTGCCGGCCTTCTTCTGCGTGGCGGGCTGGGCCATGCTCATGACCTTCTCGCTTATCTCGCTGAACATGCCCCCCCTGACCTCAACAAGGGTCCTGGCCATCTCCTCCCTGACCTCCTCAACCTCATGGCTGAAGTCCGGGAGTTCCTGCTTCTGGCTGAGCGCACTCTGGATCTGGCCCCTGAGGCCCTCTATCTCCTCCCTCTCCTTTGCAAGCATCTCCATTATACGATCCAGCTTAGCGGTCACATCCGCCTTGAAGGACATGCAATGTAACAACAACAGGATAAATATAAATGTATGCTAATTGTCCGACGCCACCCTGGATGGGATTGCGTTGCTGAAAGTTTTTAATTGCCGGTGGCTTATGAAAACGATGCTCTTCTCCGAAGCTACAGAGGTCTTTGAGAAAATGTCCAGGACCACGAAGAGGCTCGAGCTCACCTCACTCCTCTCCGAGCTTTTGAAGCGGGCAGGAGACGACCTTGAATACCTTGTATACCTGGTGCAGGGAAAGCTCCTTCCTGACTACAGGGGGGGCGTTGAGCTGGGCATGGCGGAGCAGCTCATCCTCCGTGCACTGTCGGAGGTCTCCTCGCTGGACGGCGAGGAAATAGAGGAGATGTACAGGAAGACAGGTGACCTTGGCGAGCTCGCAGGCCAGGTTGTCTCCTCAAGGGCCCAGGGCACCCTTTTCAGGCAGGAGCTCACCGTCAAATATGTGTACGATTCGCTCATGAAGGTCGCGACGTCGAGCGGGCAGGGCAGCATCAGGGTAAAGATGTCGATATACAAGGACCTCATAATGAACTCCGACCCAAGGGATGCGGTTTACATAACAAGGATAATAAACGGGAAGCTGAGGCTCGGCGTTTCCGATGCGACCATACTTGATGCCCTCACGCTCTCCTTCGCGGAGCCGGGCCTGAGGGATGGGGGGGTATCTGAAGCCTATAACTTCTACCCGGACCTTGCATATATAGCGCGGCTCCTGAGGGAGGGTAGGATAGATGATGTACTGAAAATAGGCCCGCAGCCAGGTGTCCCGGTGAAGGTAATGCTGGCGGAGAGGCTGAGCAGCGTCCATGAGATCATGGAGAAGATGGGCGGGAGGGCCGCATTCGAGTTCAAGTATGACGGCATAAGGGTGCAGGTGCACGTCTTCGGTGGGCAGGTCCGCATATTCTCCAGGGGGCCTGGAGGAGACCACCGGCCAGTTCCCGGACATCGTCAGGGCCGTAAAGGAGGAGGTGAAGGTGGAGAGCGCCATACTTGACGGCGAAGCAGTGCCAGTTAACCCTGAGACGGGTGAGATCTACCCTTTCCAGGTGGTTTCACAGAGGCGCGGGAGGAAACATGACCTGGAGAGGGTGAGCGAGGAGGTACCGATAGTGGTCTTCTTCTTCGACATCATATACCTGAACGGTAGGCAGCTCCACAGGGAGGCCTATGGGGGGGAGAGGAGGAGGCTCCTCAGGGAAACGGTCAGGGAGAGCGAGAGGCTCAGGATAGCGAGGACACTTGTTTCCTCAGACGAGGGGGGGGAGGTGGAGAGGTTCTTCAACGAGAGCATAGAGTACGGATGCGAGGGCCTCGTGGCGAAGAGCCTCTCCGAAAACTCAATTTACAGGGCAGGAGCCAGGGGGTGGCTCTGGATCAAGCTGAAACGGGACTATGAGGCGGAGATGAGCGACTCGCTTGACCTGGTGGTTGTGGGCGCATTTAGTGGCCACGGCCGCAGGGGGGGAGGCACGTACGGGGGGGCACTCCTCATGGCCGCTTACGACCAGGAGAAGGACGAGTTTGTGACCGTCTGCAAGCTGGGCTCTGGCTTCAACGACGAGATGCTCTTCTCCCTCCCGAAGATGTTCCAGCAGCTGGTCACAAAGGAAAAGCCGGCAAGGGTGAACTCGATCATGGAACCGGACTTCTGGATCTACCCCTCAGTGGTGCTGGAGGTCAGGGGGGGGCAGAGATCACGCTCAGCCCGGTGCACACCTGCGCCATGGGCACGGTCGCTAGGGACTCCGGCCTGGCGCTGAGGTTCCCACGCTTTACCGGAAAGATCAGAAACGATAAGAAGCCTGAAGACGCAACCAGCGTAATGGAGATCCTGGAAATGTTCAGGAGCCAGAAAAAGAAATCAGTGGGCGAGTAGTTCACTCGTCCTCGTTGTCGTAGTTCCTTCTGTCGAAGGAGCCGTTTCTCCTCCCCCCCTCGAACCTCCTCGGGCCGCTCCTGTAGTGGCCGCCGTTCCTGAACTGGGCTCGTACTCCTTCTCGCTCATGTCGAGTTCCTCGTTCACTTCATCGACGGCCTCCGGGCCCTCCTTTATGGAGCCGTACTTGCCCACATTGAGCCTCATGTGGCCCTTGACCAGGGTTATGTAGCCGTTGTCGATGTATATGGTCTGTCCCTGGGAAGCCTGACTTGCCTGGTCACCCCAGAGCGACAGCGTTATCTTCCCCGTGTCGTCTGCGATCACGACTTCGGTCACGGACTTTTCCTCGCCGAACCTGGTCTGGATCACCTTTGGCTCACCGACGTTCAAAACCTTCCCCCCCAAAACATTGACCCTTCTGGATGAAGGGCTCAGGTCCTTTATCTTGGTCACACCTTCCATTCCTATTCTTCCTCTGTTTGGTTTTTATAATTCAACCATGTATGTGCAGTGACTATTTAACCTTATGGTATCTCTCCCTTCTGCGCATCCGGACTGGCATGGCTGGCCACCATGGAGCTGGTACGGCAGCGTACACTAGATCCCATCCAGGCCCTCGATCCTCTTCCTGATGCCAAGCAGCCATGGAATCGCATCAGTTATGAACGAGGGCCCGTGGTGCGCAAGGAAGTCCAGCTTCCCGGGAGTTATGAAGACGTTCCCCTTCCTGAAGGCCCTGGTCTGTGCCAGCCCCCTCCTCCTCATCTCGGCCTCGAACTCCTCTCGCTTGAAGTTCGAGAACATCTTCGGCTCGTATATTATGACCTCCGGGTCGATGGCAGCGGTCTCCGCATCGTCTGGCTTCAGCCACTCGCTGTCCCTCCTGCCGTAGACGGACTCAAAGCCGCAAAGGTGCAGGGCATCAGTTATGTAGCTGCCTATGCCGAAGGAGACCGGGCCCCCCAGGTCGATCTCCACGTACGCGGGAATGCGCTCGCCATCGTACGGATCGGGCATGCTGCCCTCAAGCCTGCACATGAGGTCCATGGCCTGCACAGGGCAGCCCAGGACGGCACCGACCCTCTTCACCATGTCGAGGATTCCGGGAACGCTAGAGGGCAGTTCCAGGGTGAAGGTGGTGAACTCCCTGGAGACCTCCTCCATGGACCTTGCCTGGTAGCCTGAAACCGCGAGTATCAGGTCAGGCCTCACCTCCCTGAGGACCTCTGGCCTGGCATGCGAGTAACTCCCGACCCTCCTTACCCTCTTTGCTTCTTCCGGCCTCTGGCAGAAGGCCGATACGCCGACAAGCCTCGAGCCCTGCCCCCCCAGCATAAATACCGTCTCCGTTATTGCAGGACTCAGGCTAACTATCCTCTCAGGGTGCTCGGGCAGTTCCCTTGGCCTGAACACCGGCTCATAGAACACAGGCACATGACGGGATGAAAACGTGGGAGAAAAAGATCGTTGTCCAGGATTGCAGCAATTTGGCCATCCTAGAACGTCATGACAGCGTATCCCTGCTTGATGTAGTTGGCGATGACAGGGCCCACGGGCTCCATGGGTATACTCTTCTGCAGGAGCAGGTCCTTTATCCCATTGTTTTCAGCGACCCTGGAACATGCAAGGACGTTTATGCCGGCATCCCTCAGGTTCTTGACCCCCCCGGCCTCGAACTCCTTGTCCCCCCCTGAGGCAATGGCCTTCTCGCTCGGGCCGAAGAATATGACCTTCACGTCGCTGAACAGGCCCCCCCCTTCTTCGTGTTCGCTGCGAAGTTCATGCCCGATATGGCCTTCTCCTTGCCCTCCATGCCGGAGGATATTATGACGAGAACCTTGTCCGTCATATGTGTGCATTGGAGGCCACTAGATAAACTTATACCGTCATCCGGGTAGCAGGGTCTCAGAGCCTGCCAGGTGATGGGAAAAAAGGTTAAGGTGGAACCCATGACAATCACCATGGTGGAGATCGACGAGGTCAGGATAGATTTCCCGCAGGGCTGCAACGTGATACTGGGGGGGTACTCGCACTTCATCAAGACCGTGGAAGACCTCTACGAGATAGTGTCATCATCCGTTCCAGGAGCAAAGTTTGGCCTGGCCTTCTCCGAGGCATCCGGAGACAGGCTGATCAGGTACGAGGGCACCGACCAGGAACTCATCAACGTTGCAGTGGAGAACCTGAAGCGGGTGTCGGCGGGCCACACCTTCATGGTAGTGCTGAGGAATGCATATCCAATCAACGTGCTGAACGCAGTCAAGATGTGCCAGGAGGTGGGATCAGTGTTCGCGGCCACTGCGAACCCACTGAGCGTGATAGTGGCAAGGACTGAGCGCGGCAACGGAGTCCTCGGAGTCGTTGACGGCTACTCGCCCCTTGGCGTCGAGGGAGAGGAGCACAGGAGAAAGAGAAAAGAATTGCTTAGGAATATAGGTTACAAGCTCTGACGGGGGGGCTCGTGGTGTAACGGATCATCATTTAGGCCTCCGGAGCCTACGATCCGGGTTCGAATCCCGGCGAGCCCGTCTCCATTTTTGGAATAGAGAGGAGAATGCGGAAGGTGCAGGCACGCACTGGGGGGGAAGGTATAGCCTTTCACTTTCTGGATTCCCCCCCTGTACCCTGGTTTTTTTATCCACGCCTTGCGTTACCAGTGCGATGATATTCAGGGCAGAGTCTTCGATGGGGAGACCGTGCTGGAAAGGGCGGAGGTATCCGTGAACGAGGCAAGCGGCGAGATCGAGTACGTTGATGAGACCAGGCAGGGCACGAACCAGGTGAACGGTAAGGCCATTGACAGGGACATCACGGTACTGCCGGGACTCATAGATACGCACATACACTTCTTCGGGACCGCATCGCATGACCTCGCTGACTGGGTTCTGGAGCCTGTGGAGGTACTGGTCGTGAACAGCGTCAACGATGCCAGGCACCTCATACGCGCTGGGTTCACCACTGTCAGGACGCTGGGTGATAAGGTTTCGCTGGGCCTGAGCAGGGCGGAGAAGGTCGGATCGCTGTACGGCCCCCCCAGGATAGTCTCCGCAGGCTTTTCCATAGCGGAGACCGGTGGGGGGGACGACGACCCCAAGTTCCTCCCTTACGAGGTGGCGAAGGCCCTCTCATATTCCTATTACTGCGATGGCCCGTGGGAGTGCAGGAAGGCCGTCAGGCTCAACATTCGTAACGGGGGGGCGGAGGCCATCAAGGCCTATGCCTCCAGGAGCTTTGTGGGTGGTGGGCAGATAAAGCCGGAGCTGACTGTGGAGGAGCTGTCGGCCATAGCGGAGGAGGCGCACAGGGCCCACCTAAAAGCGGCCGCACACGCCTACGGCGAGGAGGCCATCAGGAACACGGTGGATGCCGGCTTTGACAGTGTTGAGCATGGCCTGGGCCTGACGGAGGACCTCGCGGAGGAGATACGGAAACGGGGGGGCATGTTTTACACTCCCACGCTCTCTGCATACATGAGGGAGCGCAGAGACAGGGTCCCATACAGGGACGAGATGATCGAGAGGCACATCTCCAGGGAGATGGAGATCGCAACAGGGGGGGTGGGCCTCAGGATAGCCTGCGGTACAGACTACGTGGGCACAAGGACGGAACCACACGGTATGAACTACCGCGAAGTCCTGTACCTGCAGAGGTATCTCGGGCCAGTTGGCGCTCTGAGGGCCGCCACGTCCACAGCTGCCGACTGCATAGGCAGGCCAGACCTGGGCCGCCTGGCCAGGGGCAAGAGGGGAGACATCGTTGTGGTGAGCGGCGACCCCCCCACAAAGGACGCATCGAACCTGGAGCCAGACAGGATCCTCTTTGTGGCAAAGTCCGGGAAGACAATGTTGGAACGCGGTGCCTGATGCCCTTCTGCCCATTCCCGGTGCATTTTCCAGGGGGGGCCCGGTACCCCTGGAATACCGGTATCAGTGCCCACGTGGAAGGCAACGTGGCCCACGGAGGGCGGGTGCATGTCCCTGTGCACTCACTCCACACAGCATGACATCCTGGATATATCACGTGCAAACGCCTGCGCTGCCAGTTTTATGCCCTCAGAGATAGAGGGGGGGAATATGTGGGCCGTGGAGATGATGTCGTCCGTTGTGTAGCCGTACTTCACCGCATAGGCTCCCTCCGTGATTATGTCCGTGGCGTTCGGTGCCAGCGCATGGACCCCCCAACAATCCTGCCGCTGTTCGGGTCAATGACGATCTTGATCATTCCACCACCCTCTCCCATTATTGTCGCCTTCGTGAGCTGTGACAGGGGGGGCAGGACCCTGCAGGAACAGGCGCCTGCCATTTTCGAGTACTCCTCCTCCGTAACACCGACACCGGCGACCTGCGGGTAGGTGAAGACGGCCCATGGGGGGGTGGAACTGTAGTCTATCCTCATGTCATCGCCGAACATGTTGCTCACCGCAACCACACCTTCCCTTGCTGCCAGGGTCTCGAGGTACATCTTCTTGGAGACGCAGTCACCCGCAGCGTATATACCCTCTCTGGACGTCCTCATGTCCGTTCCAGTCATAATGTATCCAGCCCTGTCAGTCTTGACACCGGCAGCCTCCAGGTTGAGTGCATCTGTGTTCGGGACCCTGCCTGTGGCAACCAGTACCTCATCCACCTCTATTTCCTCGGTGCCCCCCCTGTGTGTCAGCACCTTCACAGCCTTCCTCTCTCCCTTCTTACTCACACTCATGACCCTGGCCTTGAGGTAGAACCTCATGCCCTCCTCTTCCAGCCTCTTCAGTACAGCATCTCCTATCTCGGGTTCCGTCTGCGGGAGGAGCCTTTCCATGGCCTCAACCACAGTGACCTCGGAACCAAGGTGGGCAAGGGCCTGCCCGATCTCGAGGCCTATGGCACCGCCTCCTATTACGAGGAACGAGGCCGGTAGGCGGTCCAGGTCCCACACGGTATCGCTTGTCAGGAATCCGGACTCGCGCAAACCATCTATGCTGGGCACTGAGGGCCGTGAGCCGGTGGCTATGAGTATGTTGGGCGCAGATGCCCTGGCCTTGACACTGCCACTGGCGTCATAGATCTCAACAGTCCTGCCATCTAGGAACCTGGCCTTCCCCCCCTCTATTGCTGTGACGTTATCGTATGCCTCGATGACATTCACATATTTCTTTTCCCTCGCTTCCCTGACGTAGGACCTGAGGCCATCCATGATCCTACTGAAGTCGTAGTTCACCTGCGAGGGCACTATGCCCTCAATCCTGGGGGTGCTGCGGGTAGTACACTGAATGGGATGCTTCCAGGAGGTACTTTGAGGGGACGCAGCCCACATTTACGCATGTCCCTCCTATTTTCCCGTAACCCACCATGCCTATGCTCATCTGCCCGCCGCTGAGCTCCGAGGCCTTTATCGCTGCTGAGAAGGAGGCCGCCCCCCCCACCCGATGATGAGTAGGTCGAAGTTCTCTTCCTTAACCATCCCGGGTCACCTCACCTCTCCGTCACAATCGCACGGTACCTGTACGGCTGCCGGAACACCCTGGCCCTCAGTATTTCCTCAGGCCTCACCATATCTGGATCGATGTAGACCTGAGCCTTCCCGTCCTTCAGCAATACATCTGCCCTGACTACTCCGGGTACCTCCTCTATGCCCTTCCTCACCGTCAAAACACACTCATCGCAGGTCATTCCGAAGATCCTTATCTCGACCCTCCTGGGTTCCATAACTGGTCATTACACTTGCCTTAATATAGGGGAAAGTAAAGATTCCTTTACCTGTAGCCTGACCTCTGGCACCTGGCCATTGAACACACACCACAGCAGGCGTTGGGTTCAAGGCGCCACTGCGCAGCCCCCGGTCTTCCACGTCTACTGTGACTGGGTCAAGGCCAATATGGAGGGCGATCGGGCTCACGGGAAAAAGGCCGTACTGTGCGGGTAGACAATAAGGGCCGTGAGGGTCTAGATACAGGGCAGGGATGAAAACCAGATTGCGGGTGCCGGGATTTGGACCCGGGGCACGAGCTTGGCAAGCTCGCGTGTTACCAGGCTACACCACACCCGCTCAGCAGTCTGATAGCTAAGATCAAATTAATTTTATGCTAACACGCCAGCATGGCCCGGGGGTTCGGGAAAGCTGTGCGGCATTACCCTGGGGGTAAGGGTAGCGCAGTGAATGGTTGTCCGAAGTGAGGTTGGCTTCAGAGGCACGCCCTCTGGACTGAACGAGCGCCATAAACAGGGGCCACATGTCAACGGGTTCCGACCGGAACATTGTGCATGTTCTTAGTGAGATTAGCTACAACTCCCATGCTATGGTTGTAGCAAAGCGGTGCCAACCTTATAAATCAATATATAAATATTGTGCAGGCCACATTTGTTAAGATCCCGTCTAGAATAGGTTCCATGGATGATCATCATTATTCCAGTGAGTTTGTGGTGGTTGTCAACCAACGCACTAAAACAATCTGAGAATATTTCGCTGAATAGCATACAAAAATATTTTAATACTCTTAGTTTTCATAGTTAAAGGAAACAGGTGATTCCTGAGATGATGGTATCTGAAGAGAGAGTGAAGCATCCCGAAGTCAGATTCGCTGATGACTTCGAGATCAGTAAAAATGCGCCGTTCAAGACTGTCGATGAGTTCTTGGACAGCATGGGACACCTAATCACCCTGATATGCTCCTCATAAGGGTCACGATGAGCCTATGCCCCATCTGCGTCGACGACGAGAAGTTCGACCAGATGAGGATACCTGCAATCGTATATGAGCAGGCCGGTGAGGTCAGGCTCATAAAGGAGTGCGCGGAGCACGGCATAACGAAGGAGAAGTACTGGGAAGACTATGAGATGTACAAGGAGGCAAAGAAGTGGCAGGACGGCGGTGTGAGGATACTTAACCCGCACGTTGCCTATCTCGAATCGAAGATAGTGTGCCCGACGCACTGCGGGCTGTGCATAAAGCACAAGTCACACACCGGCCTTGGAAACGTAGTTGTGACCAACAGGTGCGACCTCTCCTGCTGGTACTGCTTCTTCTACGCAAAGGAGAACGAGCCCATATACGAGCCCACGCAGGACCAGATAAGATGATGCTCCGCAGGATGAGGAACGAGAAGCCTGTGGGTGCCAATGCAGTCCAGATAACCGGTGGGGAGCCAACAATACGTGATGACATAATAGACATAATCAAGATAGCCAGGGAGGAGGGTTACGAGCACATACAGCTGAACACGAACAGCATAAGGGCTGCATTTGACCCCGACTTCCCGAAGAGGATAAGGGCAGCAGGATCAAACGTCATATACACAAGCTTTGATGGCCCGACACCCAGATCGAACCCGAAGAACTTCTGGGAGATACCTGCTGCACTGGAGAACTACAGGAAGGCGCCGCTCGGCGTTGTCCTCGTCCCGACGGTTATTGGTGGCATCAACGACATGTACCTGGGGGGGGACATAATACGCTTCGGCCTCTCCAACATAGACGTAGTGAGGGCGGTTAACTTCCAGCCGGTAAGCCTGGTCGGCAGGATGCCTGACAGGATGAGGGAGAAGCAGAGGGTGACCATACCTGGCTGCATAAAGAAGATCGAGCAGCAGACGGACGGGCTGATAGGCAGGGAGGACTTCTTCACCGTTCCGTCCACAACGAAGGTCTCGAACTTCGTGGAGCAGCTGAAGGGCCAGGAGACATACAAGCTCTCCATCCACTTCGCGTGCGGCATGGGCACCTACATCTTCAAGGACGGTGACAGGATCATACCGGTGACCAGGTTCATAGACGTCAAGGGAATGTTCGAGTACATAGGTGAGCTAGCAGACGAGATAAAGCTCCAACTTCAAGACACTCAGCAAGGCCATGACAACGACTAAGCTGCTGATGAAGCTGAAGAAGTTCGTTGACTACGAGAAGGCGCCCAGGGACTTCAAGCTCAAGGACATGGTCTACAACGCGTTCACGGAGGGCGACTACCATGGCCTCAAGGCGTTCCACTACAAGACGATGTTCATAGGCTTCATGCACTTCATGGACCCGTACACATACGATGTGGACCGTGTGGAGAGGTGCGACATCCACTACGCCATGCCTGACGGCCGTGTGGTGCCTTTCTGCGCCTTCAACGTGATACCCGAGCTCTACAGGGATGCCACCCAGAGGAAGTACTCGATACCTGCGAAGGTGTACGAGGAGAGGACAGGGAGGAAGATAAAGCAGGACAAGTACTTCAGGGACTACACGCTGGAGGAGAAGAAGCAGATCATAGCCTTCTACGAGAGGAGCATAGGCAGGAAGCTCAGGGACGACGAGATAGGCATGAACCTTGAGGACCCCGTTCCTGTGATATCCTCAACCAAGCCTGAGTGAGTGGGCCACACTCCAATTTCTTTCATTCCCATTCATTTCAGGCAGCAGGTAACTCCACCTTTAATTTCGTGTTTTCAGATGCGTTCTCACAGCTGCAGGAACCGGGACTTTACATGCTATCCTGTCGGTGTGAAGGGACATCCAGCAGAAACTCCGCCTGCAGGCTACACGTCAAAAACCAGGAAGGCGTATCCCTTCTCTGGCGATATCTCGATCATATGGTACGTGGGGGGGGCCTTAAGTGCATACCTGACCTCTGCCCCCCCCTCGGGCAGCGGGGATCCAGAAAGCTCAAGGGATGCGCTCCAGCCCTCCTTGAGGTAGAGCACGTCGCAACCGAAGTAGAGGACCGAAGTGGTCTCGAAGAGGTATATCACCCTTGATAGGGCCTCAACGAACACGTCCTCAACGCTGTGTCCCTCCACGTCCACTATGGTGCTGGATACGGGATAAAGGTTTGCCGTGTCGTAGAAGAGGTCGGCTGCCGCATACACTGAGTTGGCAAGCAGCTCCTCGTACGTGTTCCCGAAGACCCTCACGGCCACGTCAGCGGTGTGATCGACTATCTCGTACCTCAACAGGATTTGCATACGGCTAAATTATAAAAATTTATTGTGTTACCATCAGAGCAAAAGGCCGGCCGGCGCGTTTCCAGTCCACGCCGGGTCCAACGGTGTGCCTGCAGGCCCCCATCCTTGATCAGGCCCATCCTGCCATCCCCGTCCAGG
>NZ_BBCP01000013.1 GCF_001316105.1 Thermogymnomonas acidicola JCM 13583
GGGGCGATAGCGTATGTTTCCATTGGCCTCGCCACATCCATCTCTGCACTATCAGCCAGGGGCCGCAGCTTCATCGCTCCCATCGCAGCTGTGGCCGCAGCAGATGCCCTTACTGTCTACTTCACCGGCCTGTACTCGGTGATACCCTCATCCGTGCTGTCACTCCTATCCGCATATTACATCTACACCCCCCCCGGGCTTTTACCTACCTTTCTCCGCGCTTTTCGTGCTTTCCATCGCGGCATCTGCACTCAGGATTGACGGTTACTGGCCAGGGGCAGACATAGGGATCTCCGCGGGCACGATAATAGCAATGCTCATGGACGGCCGCATAAGGGGCTACGTCAGGAGGAACGAGAGCATGAAGGGCAGGGACAGAGGGAGGGAGATAAACAGGGACATAATGCAGAGCGTTGTGGGGAGCATAATAATAGGCGCAGTCTTCGCCTTCGGGCTCACCCTGGCAAGGGAACTCGTCTCGGTGGCTGCGCTCATCCTCTACATCGTCGGCTCATACTTCACCACACACACGGAGAGCTGGGCAGCCAGCTTCCTCCTTTCCCTTGAGAGGGGGGCGGGACGCCCCCCCTGGGAATAGGGGCCATATGGTTCGCCTCAGGGGTGCTGCTTGCCCTGGCCATTGTGCCGCACGTCAGGCTGCTCGCCGTAACTCTCTTTGTGCTTGTCATAGGCGATTCGCTTGCAACCATTGTCGGGACAAGCGTGAAATCTGCGAGGCTCATATTCAACAGGAAGAAGAGCGTCGCCGGCTTCCTCGCAATATTCCTCTCGTCTGCACTCTTCGGCCTCTTCATGGCTGGCTGGCATGGCGTTGTCCTCGCACTGGCCGGCTCGCTGGTGGAGAGTGCCGCAAGGTACCCGTTCGACGACAACTACCTGATACCGCTCACCTGCGCGCTGATCTCAAACGCCCTCTGACCTCACTTCCTGTAGTATATGACCTCCCTGGGGGGGTACCGGCTCTCTGTGAAACCGAGGGAAGAGTAGAGGTCCCTGGCCCTGTTGCCTCAGTGACCCACAGGTAAGCCTTGAAGAAGCCCATTCCCCCCTCAGGGACGAGAGTGCCATCTGCATGAGCGCCGTGCCCAGGCCGTTGCCCCCCCTGTACTCAGGCTTCACGAATACGTTCAGGATTGTGGGGAGCATGTCCTTCCTGCCCTGCACACGCCCGTCCGTGCACACCACTGCTCCGATGAGCGATGCCTTGTGGAAGGCCAGGTATGAGGCGTTCTGCAGTACATTTCCGTATGAGCCGCTGAAGATGTTCCTTGTGACCGCGAGCCTGTCCTCCTCCGATGATGCCAGCAGTATCTCGTCCTGGGTGCCCCCCCTGTAGCACTCGTACTCCAGGGAGGAGTATGCCCTTATATCCAGCCCCCCCTCCAGGCCGGTGACGCTGATCTCCCTGGGTAGAGATGGCTCCCCGGGCTTGTTATCCGCCAGGTCGTATTCCATCCTCACCCTGGTTATCTTCCTGAAGCCCATGGATGCGAGCACGGGCCCCGAGATCCCGTTGTCCTGGAAGACCTCGTTCATCATGGTCATGCGGCCTGAGGAGGAGACAGAGCCCACTATCCACTCCACTATGTTCCTGAGCCTCTGCTCGTTTGCAAAGGCAGGATCTGTGAAGCCAACCGTTGCGAAAGAACGGTCACGCATCTCCGAGCTGTCCATGAAAAAGCCATAGGCTGCAACGTTTATTCCGCTGAGTATGACCCTTGACTTTATCCTGTTGGAGTTAAGGAGGTTGATGATGGCCCTGAACTGGTCCCTGATCTGCATGTCAGGGTATATCGATTCGAGATGGGAGATCTGCTCCCCCCCAGTATGGCATCCCAGTCCAGCTTGATGTTGCTGAGCTCCATCAACCGATCATTGTAGTGTCAGATTTAACCTTATTTGGACAGGGGGGAGTGTGCCCGAGGCCTGTATTTGGGTAGCATGCCATGGAGACCACCGGGCCATGCGAGCGCATCCGTGGGCCGCACGGAAATGCACCAGCTCTGCCTGAAATGTGTGCATCAGGCTTATCTATCTGTAAGGTATACCATTGTTTATAAACGCCCGGCACAGTTCTGGACTGGATCGCTGTCAGTTTCTGCGCTGGGCTGGAGGTTGAGGAGCTTGCTTGATGAGGAGGCCAGGACTGAGGGATTCAACGAGATGGCCCTTAAGTTTTCTGAATACTACAAGGGGGGGAAGATACAGATATTCCCGAAGGTCCCGGTGAGATCCCTGGAGGACTTCTCCTTCTGGTACACCCCGGGGGGGGTCGCCGCTGTTTCCAGGAAGATAGCGGAGAACGCGGACAACTCGTTCGAATACACCGGCAGGTGGAACAGCATAGGAATACTCACTGACGGCACGAGGGTGCTCGGCCTTGGCAATGTAGGGCCAGAGGCGCCATGGCCGTTATGGAGGGGAAGTCGCTAATATTCAACGTGCTCGGTGCAGTCAACGCAGTGCCCATACCCATCAGGGTCAGGACAAGGGATGAGTTTGTCTCGGTGGCGAGGGCGCTTGAGCCAGCCTTTGGGGGGGCTTCAACCTGGAGGACATAGAGTCGCCGAAGTGCTTCTTCATCCTGGAGGAACTCCAGAAGTCCCTCTCAATACCGGCATGGCATGACGACCAGCTGGGCACGGCATCTATCACGCTTGCCGGACTCATAAACTCGCTCAGGATAGTTGGTAAGAAACACGAGGACACGACTGTTGTGCTCTTCGGCTCCGGTGCCGCAAACATAGCCACGGCCCACCTCCTGATGGCGGCAGGCTTCAGGGGGGGAGAACATAATAATATGCGATTCAAAGGGGATACTGCACCCTGAGAGGGAGGACATGGACCAGCTCATGCTCAACAACCCGTGGAAGTACAGGCTGGCCATGATCACCAACGGCGAGAGGAGGAAGGGCGGGCCCGAGGAAGCCTTCAGGGGGGGGCAGATGTCGTTGTGTCAGCTGCGAAGCAGGGGGGGCCAGGGACGATCAAGAAGGAGTGGATAAGGTCAATGGACAGGGACCCTATAATATTCGCCCTGGCCAACCCGATACCTGAGATATGGCCGTCCGAGGCCAGGGAGGCGGGTGCGAGGATAGTTGCTACCGGAAGGGGCGATTTCCCCCCCAACCAGATAAACAACAGCCTGATATTCCCCGGTGTGTTCAGGGGGGGCGTGCTGGACGCCAGGGCAAAGGGGGGGGTGAACTTCAAGGTGATGGTTGCCGCTTCGTACGAGCTGGCGGACTATGTGAAGGAGCCCACTGAGGAGAAGATCGTGCCAACAATGGAGGAGTGGGAGATCTATCCGAGGGTTGCAAGTGCGGTGGCCTACGAGACCGCATCACAGGGCCTGGCCAGGAGGAGCGGCAGCAAGGAGCACTTCCTGAAGGTGGCCACAGAGATGATAGAGAACAACAGGAGGGTGTACGAGAGGATGCTGAGTGAGGGCCTCATAAAGCCCCCCCTGCCCGGGACGGTGAGGAAATGAAGGCACAGATCGAGATAAGGAGGATGGAGGAGAGGGACCTGGGGGGGACAGCGGCAGACCTGGTACTGAGGCTCAAGAGGCTGAACGAGGAGTTCGATTCGGTGTTCGAGGTTGCGGAGGACGCCAGGGAGAAGATCGAGGAGATGCTGGCCAGGTTCGCCAGCGACAGGGAAAACCACCTTGTCATGGTGGCTGAGAGCGGTGGCAAGGTGGTGGGCATTGTCTTCGTGACAGTTGTCGACCGCAGCTTCTACTCACCGAAGGAGGAGGCCAGGATAGTGGACTTCTACATCATGCCGGAGTTCAGGAGGAAGGGCATAGGGAAAATGCTAATAGAGAGGGTGACCAGGGAACTGAACGAGAAGGGCGTCAGGTTCGTCACTGCGGAGTTCCCGTCGCACAACCTGATAGCCCTGAACTTCTACAGGGGGGGCATAGGGTTCCGGGAGATACTCTCCGTTTACGGAAAGCCGATAGAAGAAGACTAGAAGAGGCGCTCGAACCTCAGCGCCATCGATACTTTTTCAGGTATCTCGATCTCCCTCTTTGTCACAGGTACGGTGATGACCCCCTTCCTTTTCACGCCTATTATTGAGCCGGGGGGGTACATGTTGTTCTCTGTGAGGAAAGAGAGGATCTCCGAAGTCTCGTATATGACCCTGGTTAGCCTGAGCACCGAGCCTGAGGGGACAGAGGAGAGCTTTATGTCTGCAGGTTCCTGGCACCTGCCTTCCCTGTCAGGTATGGGATTGCCATGGGGGGGCACCTGTCGCAGCCGTACGTGCTGCATATCCTCTCTGCCATCTCCTCCGTTATGCCGTGCTCTATGCCCATGGCCTGGTCATCCAGCACCTCCCAGGGCATGCCTAGGCCCTTCCAGAGGAGCACCTCCGCAAGCCTGTGCTTTCTCAGGAACAGGTTCGCCTCCACCTGGCCCATCTCAGACAGCACGTACCTCCCCCCCCGGCTCTGCCTGATTACGAGCCCCCCCCTCCCTTCGAGTATCTTTATCTCGTCGTAGGCGCTCTGCCTCTTCGTCCTCAGCCTGTTGGCTATTTCCGTTAGAGTGGCGCACCCCTTGTATTTGGTGAGTTCGTCGATTATCTTGAGGTAGTCCTCGGTAGTGATGGACTTCTCCATTCCTGGCAAATATTCCTCCGTACCTTAAATATATATCAGGCGTCGAGCCGGCTCCCCCCCGATGCCTCCAGGGAGAGCGAGGTGAGGAGGGACTTCATCCTTGAGAGTGCCTCAACGTTTGACAGGTCCTGGGATAACCACTCCGGGTTCCTGAAACCAACTGCGGTCTTCCCCTCCTTCTCGTAGACAAGGATTTTCAGGGGGGGAGTTCCAGGGCCACCCTGGGGGGGTTCTCCACCATAAGGGGGGGCGTGCCTGCCCTCGGGTCACCGAAGGATACCACAGTGGCATTCCCCATACTCAGCCCGACGGACTCCGCGTTCTTCCTGTGGTCTACCTCACAGAAGATGGTGAGGCTGCGCTTCCTCACTGCCCCCTCTGAGCCTCTCCAGTGTCTCCTGGAAGCCGTAAGTGCTCACGAACTCTATATAATGCTGCATACACCTACATTATCTGGATGTGTATTTCAACCTATTCCCCACTGGTTATCCTGACATACTGGCCTTCCAGGTCGTCGTAGACCTCAGCGGACACAAGGTCTGGTAGGGTCGATGAGTACTGGGACAGGAAGCCATTCAGTGTCATTCCTGGAGGGAGCCTTATGACAGCGCTTCTCCCCCCCTCCACCTCCACGGTTTCGAACGGCAGTGCTAGAACGCCGTCCCCCCCTGGCTGGAAAAGGTGAGCCTGACCAGGCTTGTGTCAGACCGGATGGGTGCGTCCAGCATCTTCCTCCCGTGGTCTATTATAAGTACCCTGTCACAGACTTCCCTGGCCTCGTATATGAGGTGGGTGCTCAGGATCACCATGGCCTCCTTGTCCCTACCCATCTTCCTTATTATCTCCCTGAACTCCCTCATGCCAGCTGGGTCCAGGCCGAATGAGGGTTCGTCCAGTATTATGATCTCCGGCCTCCCTATCATGGCGGAGGCCAGGCCCAGCCTCTGCTTCATCCCCCCCTTGAGTAGCCGCCGGTCTTCCTGTCGAGGTAAGGGGGGGTGATGCCCGTGAGCTCAGCGACCCTCATGATCTCCTCCCTCGAATCGGAGCGGCCCGTGCGTATCTTGTAGTCGAAGTCCAGGATCTCCCTTGCGGTCAGGTAAGTGTAGAACTCCGGCTGCTCCACCAGCGCACCCACGGTACGGAGCGCCTTCCTCCTGTCCTGCCCCCCCACGGAGAAGCCATTTATGGACACTTCTCCACTGTCGGGGTGTATCATGCCCGTTATGACCTTCATGAGCGTCGTCTTCCCCCCCGCACCGTTGGGGCCAAGGAGCGCAACGGTTGTGTAGCCCTCAACGCTGAAGGAGAAGTCATCGAGGGCCACGATCTTACCGAATTTCTTCGTGACCTTTCTTACCTCTAGGGATGGGCTCATTTCACTTCCCTTCTTTCAAATATAAGGGCACCTATCACGAAGGCAACCACCAGGTAGAGGACCATGATGTAGGCGTTCCGGGCCACCGTGGCATAGGGCATCGGTGACAGTGAGCCCGGAGCCCCGAATCCAGTTATGTTCACGTCCAGGTAGGCCTCCTCCACTGATGCTGCCACGTTGTTCAGAAGGTAGTAAGGGTCTATGTTGTAAAGGAGCTGCAGTATTATGTTTAGTGCGTCCAGGACTATGTAGTATGCAATCAGCACCGTTATGTAAGCGTACATGTTCCTGCTGAAGAAGGTGCTGACCATGAAGGTTATGGACATTATGGTGGATATGAAGAGCAGGAGCATGCCCAGCGATATGTAGAACTGCGGAACTGGCCCCATGCCCAGCAGGACCCGCAGCACAGCGACCTGGAACGCAATGTATATAAGGGCTATTATGACCGAGACTGTGAGCGCCGCCAGGTACTTGCCGGAGTAGAGGGTGAACCTCCCGACCGGCAGCTGGAATATGTGGTATGCAGTCCTGTTCTCCATCTCCCCCCCGGAGATGGCAGGGGAGCCGAAGAAGACCGAGGCGAAGACGGGCACGGTTGTGAGGACAAATGCCCAGAAGTAGGCGAAGACCCTGTACCTCAGCACGGGCGGGAGCGATGTCACGTGGAAACTGGCCAGGAACTCCGGCACCTTGCTGTAGTACCTGAAGGAGAAGTACGTCATGAGGGACGATATCATGAGTATGAGGATGAGCATTAGGTAGAAGCTCCTTGACCGATAGTAGTTGCGCAGGTAGTGCACGTAAACTGTGGACAGGCTCGACATTCTTAACGCTCACGCCCCCCCTGAATGTATTTCAGAAGCACGGGCAGGGATGAGAGGCCCTCAGGGAAGTACACCTGCATTGTGCTTGATGTTAGGTCATAGGCCCTGCCCCCCCCGCCGGGTGGATCAGGTTAAGGGAGGCGAAGAACAGGGAAAGCTGGGTCTGGTTCGTGTCCTGCACGAAGACCAGGGTAGAGTTGGATGTCACGTTGACCGAGATGTGTCCGTAACTGCCCAGGGACACTGCGAGGCTGAGGTTCACGGACGAGTTCAGGTACCGGGTGAGCTGCGAGCGGTATGAGGCGTTGCCAGAGGCCCGTAGCGATGAGACAACGCCCTGCAGGGAGCCTGCCACAGCATCCTGCGTCTGGGGGGGGAGTGAGAAGTAGAGGGTGCTGCCGGTTGAGAAATTGATCCCGGGCAGTTCCACCTCAATACCCCTGACCTCGCTTATGTTCGAGACCCTGAAAACAGGGATCCCACTATAGTATTCGTATACGCTCACGTTCAGTCCATTAGTTCCAGCCTTGCCCAATGCGTTCGACAGGTTCGCAGATGCGTTCACGGCACCGAGGTCATTGAGGGGGGGCAGTATTAACCCGAAGGAGGTGTTGTTCTGCATGAAAAAGTATATGCTTGTCCCGTTGTGGCGGAACTGGCCAACGACCATCGAGGATGCAGGGATATCGTCCTCAGGCCCGGTCTGAGCGTGAGAGTGCGCCGTCGAGGCGTGGTAAGCGAAGTAGGCGCCAGACCCCCCCCGGCCACAGCCAGCACGGCAACCAGGACGACCTTGAGAACCAGCGCCTTCATATGTAGTGTATACATCCTTGCCCTATTAACCTTCATAACACCCGGTTTGATGAAAAGTTAGATATACATGATAGACTTTATCACGCATATGGCTCCAAACGGAAGTGGTTCACTTTATAGCCAGAGAGAGTGATCCGGGTAAGTGCATAGAGGACCTTAGGAAGGAGATGCTTTCTAACACACTCTCCATCCTGAGGCTGCTGAATGAGAGGCGCCGGATCGCTGTGGAGATAGGGAGGGCCAAGACCTCGGGCCTTCCAGCACGTGTGCCCGAACAGGAGGAGAGGGTCATCCGCCAGATAGGGTCCGATGACCCGGTGGTGGCGAGGGACATCAACCTGCTATTCGAGCTGAGCACACAGTGGCAGAAGAGGAGCGACATCAGCGCCCCCCCAGGGAGGTCAGCATTTCCGGCGACCCGGCCGGGCTGGAGTTCATCCTGGGTTCCCTGTGCGGATCGCCGGGCAGGATCGCGGAGGATACAGAGGGCACGGCCTTCGCATCCGCTTTCCTCATGAAGGGGGGCCACATCTCCAGGGCCAGGGGGCAACCCTGTCTTGGTGTGCATAGGCTCCGGGAGGCAGGGGTGCGCTGCGGAAATCCGGGATGGCGTCCTCCACGCGGAGGACCTGGAAGGGCTCACCTCTCCCACCAGGCCGGTAAGGGTGGTGAGGGAATGAGGATAGCAGTGCTTGGCTCCGGGGGGGCCGCATGGGCAGCACCCTCATGGAGGTCCTGCTGGAGGCGGGCCACGATGTGGTCGGGTTCCACAGGCATGAGACGGAGGACATGCTCTACTCACTGGAAGAGTATGACCTTGCTGTTCTGTCCATTCCGCCCCCCCGGGTTGCGGATGAGATACTCAGCAGGGAGAGGAAATACCTGGGCTTTGTGGAGGTGTGCGCGTCCAAGTCGCTCATGAGGAAGCACAGCGGCAGGATCATATCGATACACCCTCTCTATGGCCCCCCCATGAGTTACAAGGAGCCGTCCAGGAGGAACACTGTCCTCGTGAAGGACATCTCTGTGGAGGGCTCGCTTGGAGTGGTGAAGAGGATGCTCCCCAGGGACAGGATAATCGAGATGGGTTTCAGGGAGCACGACGAGTTCGTGCTGCACAACCTGGCGGTACCGTATGCGGTCTCCCTGCTGGCCTCGAGGCTGCTCGGCCCCCGGCCCTCACCTACCGGTCTCGGCCCGCATGGCGCTCGAGTCCATGGCCTCCCTTGTGCATGGGGAGAGTATGGATGTTGTCACCGACATGCTGCAGGCTTACGGCGTGTGGCCCATCATCGAGGCTGCGGTGCGCTCCCTTGAGGAAGGTTACAGGGAGGTGGTCAGGTGATACTCATACCCAGGGGGGGCAAGAACTGTGAGGAGAAACTCATTGAGATCTCGGAAAGTAGTGGCTGGGATGGCAGGATCATAGACGTATTCGGTACCAGGGTCATGGCGTTACCGGACAGCACACTTGTACCGGATGCCCTCAGGGACATATGCGTGGTATCCAGGAGCCCCCCCCTCTACTCCAGGGACTTCAGGCATGAGGACAGCACAGTGGATGTCTCAGGTCTCACCATCGGGGGGGGAGGGGGGGGCTTGTGATCGCGGCAGGCCCCTGTGCCGTTGAGAGCGAGGAGCAGATAATGGCCGTGGCAGAGGGTGTGAAGAAGGCCGGGTGTGAAATGCTTAGGGGGGGAGGCGCATTCAAGCCAAGGACGAGCCCGTACTCCTTCCAGGGCCTCATGGAGAGGGGGGGCCTTGACCTGCTTGCTAGGGCCGGGCAGGAATACGGACTGCTCACCGTCTCGGAGATAATGGATCTCTCTGACTACAGAGAGTTCCAGAAGATCGACATGCTGCAGGTGGGTGCCAGGAACGCTCAGAACTTCTCCCTCCTGAAGTTCCTGGGCCGCGTGAAAAAACCTGTGCTCCTGAAGAACGGAATAGGGACCACCATGGAAGAGTGGCTCGCATCCTCAGAGTACATACTATCTGGTGGCAACGACCGTGTTATCCTGTGTTACCGCGGTACAAGGAGCCTGGAGAGGTCGACGAGGTTCACCATGGACCTGGGCACCATGGCTTCAGTGAAGAGGAGGACACACCTCCCGTCTGCGCGGACCCGAGCCACCCCGCTGGAAACAGGGAGATAGTGAAGGCCATGGCCCTGGGCGCTGTGGCCGCAGGTGTCGACATGCTGGAGATAGAGGCGCACATAGAACCGGAGAGGGCCCTCTCAGATGCTGACCAGCAGGTCACCATAGAGATGCTCAGGGACATAGTCAGGAGCGCCAGGAGGATGCACCAGCTGCTGAGGACAGATTCCATTGCCCAGCTGGTGCATTCCTGACCGTTACTGAGGACAGCAATGGTTTAATTGTGAGCCTGCATGTCTATGCTGTGAAGGATGCCCTCGAGGCCCTGCTGGGCACAGGCAACTACCTGGACAGCATAATACCTGCAGACATAACGATCTCCTTCATCTGTTACCTTGAGGACATGAGCAGGGAGGCCATCAGGTCCGTGAAGAGCATCCAGGAGATCGGCGAGGAGCTCGGCCTCAGGTATGAGATAATCATCGCAACACCAGAGGCCTCAGCTGCCAGGATCAGGCCCCCCCTCAACAAGATCGAGTGCGTCACCATAGTGCCGATAGAAGGCCGGGCAAGCGGGAAGGGCAAGAGGGTAGGCACGCAGAAGAGCAGGAGCAAGTACCTGGTCTTCTTCGACCCTGCCACGCATACCCGGTGTCCGTAGCCGACATAATCCACTCTTACATTATAATGGACACAAAGAAGATGCTCCTCTCCTCCTTCGCGATGATGCCCTCTGAGGCGCTGAGGGAGGTCGGGGGGGGTGGAGGGACCTCGTTTCAGGAGAGGACAGTGACCTCTTCTCCAGGTTCGCGGTGCCTACGGCATAATAGCGTACCCGCTGGTCGGCATGAGGCCGTACGGCCTGAGCCTGGTGCCGAGGGACAGGAGGATAGCGGCCCTCAGGGACTTCATAACAGGCCTTAACCTCTCTGCATCGGATGTGAGGACCCTTTCGAGGATGAGGCACAACCCTGGCAGGTTCCGCCTCGGTGTGGCGTACTTGCTCAGCAGGATGAGGTTGGTGAAGCCATACAGGTTCGACAGGAACAACTACATAGTGGTCATGGAGAGTGTGTTCGAATCCCTTGTGCTGAGGGACTACGAGAAGCTTCGCGGTGCCGTGCTCCCCCCCCAAGGCTGGTGCTGAGGAACGAAGAGGTCTCGTACCTGAAGAAAAAGAGCAAGGTCTTCAACGATGTGCATGAAACCCTGGAGAAGATCATAGAGGTGGAGTGAAGTCGCGCACTGCGACTGGAAAGTAACTTATACAAGTTATCAAATGGAATTCTATTGACTCGTGAACAAGTTGGAAATGTTAGACCCTTTATAACTTCTCTAGGAACAATTAACATGTCCATAGTAGCAGGGATGACCATTTTCAGCTTTTCACTCTACCCGCTCCTCTCTTACTTCGGAATACCCATAGAGTATGCTGCCCTGGGCCTATCCATAGGCCAGTTTGCTGTCATATTCACAGCAATGCTCACCGGAAGGCTCATAGACGCCGGCCATTCCTACCGGCTCCTAACCATAGGCTCCTTCTTCTATCCGGCTGTGTTCTTTGCCATAACGCTCTCAGCCTGGAGGGGGCCTGATCCCGCTGGTGGTCGTGCCCGTGGGGTGCTTCCTCATAGTGATCGCGCAGAATGTCTTCCGGGCTTCACTGAACTCGTTCATCGCCAAGGTCGCCAGGAACAGCAACGTCGGTGCCAACTATTCCCGCGTCTATACGCTGGAGGTCGTCGGGGGGCATTGTTGCGTTCGCCCTCATAATCTTCCTGAGCTCTGGCAGGGACCTCGTTCTCTCCTTCATGGCAACGTCTGCGGTCATGTTCGCATCCCCCCCGCTGATCGCCTTCACAGCCTTCAGGTCTGGACACAGGGCCTTCGTGGAGGAATCGAAGGGATTCACAAGGACAAGGTTTTCAGAAAATCTGAGAAACCTCAGGAGGAGGTCAGGCTTCGTCGCCCCCCCAGCCTGACAGCCAAGGCCATAATGTCCGTGACCCTCTACGGCTTCTCGTACTTCTACGTCCTGCAGGCGGAGAGGATGGACATACCCCCCCTGAGGCTCTCGGTACTGTTCCTGCTCCTCTCATATGTTCTCGGCATACCCTGGGCCAGGCTGGGGGGAACGCTTCATTGACAGCCACCCCCCCGGGTTCGGAAAGATGTACGTTGTCCTCATGGCACTTTCCGATGTGTTCAGCTACTCCCTCATCTACCTGGCTGTGGAACACGGCATGGTGTGGCTCTACCTCTCATCAGTGCTGATCGGTAGCGTGGGGCCATTCGTGGTATCTGGCGCCCTGGCCTACGAGGCAAAGGCCATAGGGAAGGAGAACAGGGGGACATATGCCTCCATACAGAAGCTCGTCGTTGGGACCACCGGCCTGGTCACCACCCTTCCCCCCCTGGCGCTCGTCTTCCAACGGTCTCCACAGGAGCTGTGGCTCATAGTGGCTGTCCTCTCAGTGGTCGCCTTCCTGGTCACACTTGCGTGCCTGGGCCAAGGCCCTGAAGGAGAGGATGGGCGTCAGCATAGATTAATAATCGGAGACCGATATCGGGTCAGGCATGATAAAGATAGAGGGCGTGACCAAGGTCTACAGGAAGGGGGTCTCCCCCCCTGCGGTGGACGGGCTCACGCTTGACATGAACGACGGAGAGGTGCTGGGCCTGGTGGGCCTGAACGGCGCGGGCAAGACCACCACCATAAGGATGTCGTCTGGCATCACGCTCCCCCCCACCTCCGGAAAGATACTCGTGGACGGCTTCGATATTGTGAGGGAAAAGGTCAGGGCATCCAGGAACGTGGGCTGGATACCCGAGTTCCCGAACTTCGAGCCAAACGCGAAGCCGCTCACCCTCCTCAAGTACTTCGCGGGGGGGTTCTACGGCCTTGGTGGGAGGGAAGCAGAGGATAAGGCCCTGGAGCTCCTCCGGATGGTTGGCCTGGAGAAGGCCATGGACAAAAAGCTCCGGAGCTACTCCCAGGGAATGAAGAAGAGGTTCTCCATAGCGGAGACGCTCATCGGAGACCCGAAGAATGTGCTTTTCGATGAGACGCTAAACGGCCTGGATCCTCAGGGCGTCATATTCGTCAGGAAGATGATAGGCAGGCTCCGTTCCGAGGGCAAGGCCATCCTCCTGTCATCCCACATCCTAACGGAGATCGAAGACTCTGCTGACAGGGTCGCCATAATAAACAGGGGGAAAGCTGGTGAAGCTTTTGGACAGGTCGGAACTAAAATACCTGGGTAAGACGCAGGTGAAGATCACCGTGGACAATCCTGACGGCCCCATAGAGGGCGTCCTGTCACAGTTCGGCGAGACCGAGAGGAGGGGGGGAAATGAGTTCCTGGTCAGGGACCTGAAGGTCAACAGCGACAGGATACCCGATATCCTGGAGGCTCTCGTGGGAAAGGGCTACAGGGTGAGGGAGTTCACCTCCTTCGGGGGGGAGAGCCTTGAGCAGTACTTCTTCGATCTGATAGGTGGTTCCAAATGAAGCCGGCTCTTTACGAGATAAGGCGAGTGCTAACGAGCAAGTTCGTCATAATACTCATTGTTGCAATAGTGGGCTTATCAGGGGCCCTGGCATATGAATCAGGAGTGAGCTACAGCGCCAGGCCCACGGAGCTCCAGGTGCCACAGGTCGTTTCTGGATACTACATAAATGGGAGCAGCATAACGCTTGAGGCCTATGTCTTCAACGGCTACGGTCAACAGTACGGAGGTGCGACGCTCAACTTCACCTACAACGGCATCACAGAGAGGGCACAAGAATCTAGTGACGGTTTCCTCACGGCAACTTTCCCGTTCAGCCCGCAGGTGGGCAGCTACTCCTACAACCTGACATACAGGATCTTCGCCCCCTGTCACGGAGAGGATCGAGATGCCCATTAACCCGGCTGTGCCGTACACAGGCTTCGCCCTGGCCCCCCCGGTGGCGGAGTATTCGAACTATAGCAACCTGGCTATCCTGGTCCTCTACTTCGGCCCTGGCGGAAAGGCGTCACCCAGCGCGGACCTCATTATTTCGAACCAGTCCGCGCCCTCACAGCTCAGCGCCGTGGAGAGCTCAGAACTCTTTAACGCCAGCATTTCAGGTGTCACCCACGAGATAGTGGACCCGGTGATGCCACTGAAAGAGAAGAAGGAGAACCTGACGGCCTTCGTCGTGAGCAACTCCACAGTCGTATACGACATATACATAGGCCACCTCTCTACCTACGTGCCCATGACACAGTCTAAGCTGCAGGGCCTCGTCACTGACGACACATCGTTCCTTATAGGCTTCCTCATGCCAATACTCGCAGTCTTCTCGGCATACCTCACCTACGGGAAGGACAGGACAACCGGTGTCATAGAATCCGTACTGAAGAGGCCCATAAGCAGGTCGGGCCTCATAGGCTCAAGGTTCCTGTCCAACCTCACGGCGATAATCGTCGCCGTTGCCCTGGCAATGCTCGTAGCACAGATGATAATAAGGCACTACTTTGGCCTTTACCTATCCGGATCGTACACTGCCCTCTTCATATTTGAGTACGTGGTTGAGGGTGCAGCCTTCCTGTCACTCGTGTACCTGATCTCGCACCTTGTGAAGTCACAGGGTGCTCTCCTGGGTGCTGCCATAGGCGTTTATGTTGTGCTAGGGCTCTTCTGGAGCATCATAGTGGACATAGTGATGTTCGAATCGCACATCCCCTCTGACACTCTCGCTTACGTGAAGGCTTACCTGGCAATGGAGGCCATAAGCCATCCGGCTTCCCGACCATAGCGCAGTTCTACCACAGCCACACACTCAGCATCCTGATCTCATCAGCCACAATACAGCCTAGCTCAGTGGGTATAACGCTGGCGTCAACCCTTGCCATAGGCATAGCCTGGGCCATCGTGCCGTTCCTGGCCGCACTCTACCTGGCGGTGAAGAGGGACTAGAGCCTCTTCCCCCTCCCCCCCGCCACAGGCACCTGCCTTGGGGGGGCTGATGACCTGGAGTAGAGGAGAGCAGTGTCCCACAGGTCTGTGGTTGTGCAGGAGTGATAGGGGGGGAACAACAGGACAGCGTCGTCCAGGTCAAGGGCATGCGATGCGTTGTCTATGACGCAGTGCTCCTCCGACATTGAGAGGATGCGCAACTCCTGCCCAGACGCGTCGACTGCAGTGGGGGGGTATACGCCTTGGTCAAGGGACACAGACTTGTAGCCGGCGTCAAGCACTGCCCTCGGTGGGGGGGATTCAGACCTGGATATGACTCTTGAAACGACGCCCATGGCGATCTGTTCCCTGGAGCAGAGGCCCATGGCCTGACAGTGCACGTCATAGTAGACGTAGGTGCCGGGCTGCAGCTCATTGCACACAGGCTGTCCGGCCCACAGCTCGTAGGTTGGTGTGCCACCCACGGATACAGTATCTGGTTCGATGTCCAGTGACGCGATGACCTTCTGGAGCACTGAGGCCTCTGCCTCCACCATCTGCTTCCTCTTCTCCCTGTCCGGGTCGTTAACATGGCCGTCATAGGCCATCACGCCGGCAAGGTAGACGTTCTGGCCCCCCCGTGATGCCATCATGGCGAGCCCTACGGCCTTTTCAGGCTCCACACCGCACCTGTGCATCCCCACATCCAGATCAACGAATACCCCCTATCTCTGCACCGTGGTACCTGGCGCTCTCAGAGAGCCTCTGGAGGCCCACGGTGCTGTCCACAGCCACATAGATCCTGAAGCCCTGGGAGGAGAGCATGGAGAGCCTGTCAAGCTTCCTCCTGTCAACCACCTCGTTGCTCACAAGTATGTCCCTTACGCCGCCGGCAGCCATGACCTCCGCCTCAGCGACCTTCTGGACGCATATGCCAGATGCTCCCTGGCCGACCTGCATCCTCGAGAGCTCAGGTATCTTGTGCGTCTTCGAGTGTGGCCTCAGCCTCTTCCCGTACCTGTTAGCCACAGCCTGAACGCTCCGGATGTTCCTCTCCACCTGGTCAATATCCACGACCATGTAAGGGGGGGTCTCGAATGGCAGACCCAGTATACCCTGCAGATCCATGCGTGGCGATTGTTACCCTGGATAAAACTTGTCTACAGTCCAGTTGCTGGGAAATATAATGCCCACAGATGCCATTCGCAATGGGTGGTAGGCTGATCAGGGCTGTCCTCTTCGATATGGATGGGACACTGCTCGAGAGCGAGTGGCTCTCTGCGATATCGAATGACATAGCGTTCGAGACGGTGTTCGGGAGGCACATAACCAGGGAGAAGTGAAGGAACTCACGGGGAGGCCGGTGAGCGAAATCCTCAGGGAGAAGTACGGTGAGAAGGGTGATGAGGTCTATGCCCTGAGCAGGGCCTTCTTCAGGAGGAACTCCAGGGCTGTCTCCCTATATCCGGGCGTACTGGAGGCCCTAAAGCACATCTCTAGAAAGGCAAGGCTGGCCGTTGTAACAGCATCAAAGAGGGAGGATGCCGTGAGGCTCCTCTGTATTAACTGTATCCTGGACTACTTCAGCACCATAGTGGCACAGGAGGATACGCGGTATCATAAGCCGGATCCGGAGCCAGTGCTCCTGGCACTCTCAAGGCTTTCCGTGACACCTGGGGGGGGAGCAGTCATGGTCGGTGACCAGCCGTGGGACATAATAGCGGCTAGGGAGGCTGGCGTTGTCTCCGTGGCAGCGCTGTGGGGGGGCGCTGGCATTGAGGATGAACTGTACATGTACAGGCCAGACTACACCGCAAGGGATCCCGCGGAGCTGGTGGAGATATTCGAAAGACTGATGCAGGCCTGAAGAGGAATGGACATCCCTGAGACCGCCATGTTCTGAGGATCTTTGTTTCTGTAGACATATACTTGAACGTGTTCAAATTGTACCGGTACAAAATATTAGTTATATAATACAAGAGGCATCTAAATTTATGCTCAGTTCTGTTGCTCAGGCGGACACTAACCTCGACAGGCTCGTGAAGAGGAGATGGGTTAGGGTAGTGGCCGCGCTCTTCGCCATGGTCTTCGTAAGCGTCTATGAGTACTCCTGGACTCTTTACACACCAGGCATCGCGAAGGCCTTCCATTACTCAACACCGAACGCTGCGGTCATAGGAGGGATCTTCTCTGTCTATGTGGTTGTGCAAGCCATCTCAATGTGGCTCTTTGGCAGGTACTCTGACAGGCACGGGCCCAGGATGATATCCATACTAGGGGGGCCTGATAACGGGTATAGGCTACATAGGCAGCGCCTTCGCGCCCAGCATCCCTGTCCTCTACCTGACCTACGGCTTCGGGAGCATAGGTGTGGGCATAATATACGCAACTTCTATCAGCTCAGCGCTCAGGTGGTACACGGGCAAGAAGAGGGGGCATGATGGTGGGCCTCATAGACCTTGGCTTCGGAGGCGGTTCCTTTGCACTGTCACCACTGATCAAGTACATCATCTCCGTCACTTCCAACTTCAGGGACGGTTTCCTCTACCTGGGTATTGCGCAGATAATCATAATCCCGGTAATGGGCTACTTCTTCATATACCCACCAGCAGGGTTCAGGTCTCCCGATGAGCCCGCAGCGGAAAGGTCAGAAAGAGGGTACCGAAGGGCCCGGGTGACTTCACCGTGGGACAGATGACCAGGACATGGCAGTGGGCGGTCATCTACGTCTCTTTCTTCCTGATCGTGGGTGAGGGGGGGCTTGCCGTGATTAGCCACCTCATACCGATAGGGGGGGAGGCAAAGGGCTTCACGTTTGCGGCGGTACTGGCGGTGTTCCTATTCCCCCTTCGCGAACGGCTTCGGTCGGTTTATTTCCGGGACAGTGTCGGATTACCTTGGAAGGCCACTGTCCATGATGGTGTTCTTCTTTATCTCTGGTTTCGCCATGCTGGGGGGGCTGCCCTCATTCCAGGGGGGGCACCGTACGGTGCACTCTACATAGTCCTCATCATGCTTGCAGCATTCGGCTGGGGGGGACCGTTATTCGCACTCTTCCCTCCAACTGTCGGTGACTACTTCGGCACAAGGAACTCGGGTGCAAACTACGGCTTCACCTACACAGCCAAGGCCCTCGGAGGCATATTCGCAGGCTACGTCTTCTCCCTCATACTCCTTAGGTATCCAGGAACACACCCCTTCGTAGACCTGATCCCGCTTACGATAGCTTCAATAATGGCCTTCTGCGCTGGAATCCTCGGCGTCATACTGAGGCCACCGAAGAGGGTACCGCTAACCAGACCTGCTGCTGCCACCGTACAGACCAACCAGGGAGTGAAGTGATGCCAGTTACACATTAGGATTTGTGTTCCATTTAGAATATTTTTTTTAAGGTCCTCGCTCTTTCATTTACTTTATTTGAGTATCTTCCCGGAAAGTGTGAAACTTTTTAACATTATATGTGATATGGTCTGACATGGAGAACAGGGTCCTTCTGGGCCTCCAGAGGGCTGAAACGGTCAGGCAGGCGGCAGGAGAGAGCCTGAGGAAGTTTGTCCTGATCTCGATAATTGCTGGCCTTCCAGCTTTCCTGGAGGCATTTGACAGCGAGATCTACTCCTTCGGGTCCACATACATTGTGCCATCCCTGACGGGGCCACCATTCCTCACCATAGCTGATAGTGACTGGATATGCGGTGGGCATTGCTGTCTTCAGCCTTGTGGGAGGCTTCGCCTTTGACAGGTTCTCTGTGAAGAGCACCATATTGATTTCCGTTGCGGTCTTTTCAGCTGCCACGTTCGCGACCGGGTTCGTAACCAACACGCCTGAACTCTTCGCCTCCAGGTTCGTTGTCGGGATAGGCGTTGGCATGTTCCAGCCCGCGGGTGTCTCACTGCTTGGCGACCTCTTCTTCGAGACCAGGGGGGGAAAAGCCGTCTCAGTGTGGGCGACGTTTTTCGGAGTGGGCCTCTTTACCAGCCCGTATACAATCTCTCCCTTCCTCCCGGCCTTCAGGGTGCCCTTCGAGATCTCTGGAGTCCTTGCCGTCATAATCCTTGCACTGATCTACCTCTTCATCCCAGCAACATTCAAGAAGGTAGAGAGGGCCAGTGGCACAGGGTTCAGAGGGATATTCAACAGGAACGTGGTCCTCCTTTCTGTATCCATATTCTTCTTCGGCATAGCCCTCTTTGCCGGCTACATAGGTTACTTCTCAGACTACCTGATAAACGGGCTCCACTTCACGCACTCTTCAGCTGCCGTCATTGCCTCTTCTGCGGGCTTGGCGGCTTCATATGCGCCTTCCCCATCGGCTTCGTGGCCGACAGGGTCGGGAGGAAGTACATGGTGGTACTCACATCCGCCCTGGTAGCCGCCGGTTCTGCTGGCATGTTCCTTCTCACAACCAGCTACTCCGGCCTCATAGCCTCCACGTTCATCTTTGGCGCCGGCTGGGGGGGTGTTTACGTTGACATCCTCGTCGCCCTGGGCCAGGACTCTGTCAGCGACACGGTAGTAGGTGCTGTGACAGGGTTCCTGTTCTTCATATTCAACGTCGGCACGATAATTGGAGGCCCCCTGTACGGTGCCCTCCTGGGCAGCAACCACTTCAGGCTCGCCTCTACCGTGAGCGTTGTCATACCAACACTGATAGCCTTAATAGTGGTGCTGTTCACAAGGAGCGTGACGAGGAGCAACATCGAGGAGAGGCCAAAGTTTCTCTCGTCCCCTAGCGATAGATGAGCCTAAAGCGTGCTTATTTCCAGGGGGGGGCCTAGCCATATTCCTCTATTTCTATTTAATTTAGAGACCAAAATTCAATGACCACCTTAACGTGATAGGCGTTATCAATTATCCTGAACAGCGCTGACATGCCAGCATCCGCTTTCCCGACAAGGCATGATAGCCACAACATGCATTTGATCCACCGTAGTGTATAAGCTAATGAATAATTTTTAAGGAAATCCTTAAATACTCACACTACGTATTGCTGCCTTGGGTGTTGTCTGATTGACAGATGCCTCCGTAACGAGTGATAGGGACAGGTTACTTGAGCAGAACAAGCTGAAGAGGGGGGGCATGAGGCTGCGTGACCTCTATTTTGCGGGCCTCACTGCCGTGATAGGTTCCGGGTGGCTCTTCGGGAGCTTCGAGACCGCTTCCGTGGCTGGACCGGCGTCCATAATCTCGTGGATAATAGGCGGTATCTTCATCCTGATCATCGCACTGACATGGTCGGAGATATCCACGTCGGTGCCGATTGCAGGTGGTGCTGCCAGGTATGCCAACTATACCCACGGGGGGGGATCGCAGCTTCCATAATAGCATGGAGCACAATACTGACTTACATAGCGGTGCCCGCGGTTGAGGCCGTGGCAGTGATACAGATACTCCAGGGAGCGATCTCATACTACGCACCTACCTCTACCTTCGTTCTCGTGAACAGCGCAGGCCTTCCTTCAGCATACGGCGTCCTGATCGCTGGAGTGTTCTCCCTGGCCTTCTTCTATGTCAACTACATAGGCCTGACCGGCTGATAAAGACAAACTTTGCAATGACGATATGGAAGCTGATTGTGCCACCCGCTGCGGTCATAGCCATACTGGTTGTGGGCTTCTCACACGGCTTCACGGCGAACCTGTCAACGCCTTCCTTCGCTCCTTTCGGATACGGCCCGATCTTCACAGCCCTGCCAACGACTGGCGTTATATTCGCTTACCTCGGCTTCAGGCAGCCTGTGGAGATGGCCGCTGAGGCGAAATCGCCCGGTAGGGACATATGGAGGGCCCTTGTCGGTGTCACACTGACCGGCATAGCCATATACACGCTCCTCGAGGTAGCATTCCTGGGCGCTTCGCCTGGAACAGCAGTACCTTCGGTACGTCCGGCGTTGGAGTCGGCCAGTGGTCCGGCCTCACCACAAGCCTGCCCATGTACACGTTCCCGTTCTTCTATGAGGCTGTGGGTCTCGGCCTGGGCGCCCTGGGCATAGTCCTGGTCATAGACGGCGTTGTTAGCCCCACGGGGGGGACGCTGAGCCAGTACATGGGGGGGTCCACCTCAAGGGTCATGTACGGGACCGCCAAAGAGGGCTACCTGGGGGGGAGCTCATTCTTCAGGGTCCACCCCAAGTACAGGGTGCCTGTGGTCGGCATAATAACGACTTTCATAGTGACCATAGTGCTCCTGGTCATAGCGGCAATCGGGTACCTAGTATCGAGCGTAGGCGGTGCGTGGTCAGCCCTGACCTCCATAGTGACCACCACAGGCGTGTTCTCATACATAATCGGGCCCGTGGCGCTGGTCATATTCAGGAGGGCCCACAAGGACCTAAAGAGGCCCTTCGTCCTTCCAGGTGGATTCGCCCTCTCGCTGGTGGCCTTCATCGTTTCCGCCCTCATGATATACTGGGGGGGCGCAGGTGGCCTGATATCGAGCAGTGACCCGTATGGCGGGTACATACTGCTCATCATAATCCTGGCTGGCTTCCTCCTATACGGTTACGCAAAGGACAAGAACTTCAGCAGGGACATAAAGTCAGGCGCATGGGTCATAGTCCTGCTCCTGTTCAACATAGTCCTCCTGTACGTTGGCGAGTACCAGAGGAACTACCTGAAGCTGCCGTGGGACTGGGTCGCAGAGATCGTTGTTGCCATAGGCCTGTTCTTCTGGCTTACTACTCAGCGGTGCCACAGGAGGAGACAAAGGCTGCCATCGAAAGGGGGGGCATCAGCCTGACGGAGAGCGCCGACTGAGGGCGCCCCCAGTTCTTTAAAAACCAACATTTTTATCCTGGCCGCAAAGACCAGAGGTTTTAGATATAGGGTGGTGGGAGAGGGATTACCTTGACAGACAGTGGTCTGGAGGATGTCCCAGTATTCCGGAGGCTGAACATTTTAAGGTGCCTGTGGCTCTCCCAGCATGCACCTCGTGCACTTCTCACTGGACCGGACATACACCGTGCTGTCCTCCGCCCTCTACCCGGACGGAGTGGCTAATGTTGACAGGATAGTGCTGGCGCTTGTGAATGAGGACTACGACAGCTTGACGCCACTGGAGGATGTAATGTCCGTGTGCGACTGTTCCAGGTCACTGGTCTTCATGACCGCGGCGAGGAAGTACTGTATGAGGGACTTCGGGGGGGACTTCCTTCTCTTCATGAGCGCGGGCATAGGGAGGAGCGGTGAACACGCGGGGGGGAGGACGGTAAACATTGCTGTGATGCTGAGGATGAGGGCCAGGCTCAATGCCATGGTGGACATGGTCAGGACAGTAACGGAAGCAAAGTGCTCATACCTGATGCGTTTCGGCCTAACCGGTACCGCAAGCGATGCCACGGCAGTTGGCGTATCGGAGGGGAGGGAAGAGACCTTCCTGGGGGCCTTCCACAGAGGTGGGCATGGCGGTCGCGCGTGCGGTCATCGGACTGCTCGACGAACTGCTCTCGCACGAACTCTCTGGACGGAAGAGCCCATGAGGGTGACACAGGACTGAGCCCATGTGTGCGGCCAAACGCATACACGTCCATGCGGACGCCCGGGCAATGCTAAACTCTCCCGCAGGAGGGGGGGCCGGGAGGTGAGGTGTGCAGGTGGCCCTGTAGCGGTCATCGACCCATGCGCCAGAGGAGGTAGGTGGCATTCAGTCCAGTCCCTTTGTTGTGCCCTAGGGCTTGAACTCCTGGCGCTGGAATGCGAAAAAGTAAGCGGCAAGCATCACCACCGCAAGGGCGAATGCTGTCAGGAGGCCTGCCAGGGGGGGCCCAACGCTCACTGCACCCACCCTGTGGTACTGTAAGCTTGCCAGTGGGGCGAGGGAGTAGAGCACCATGCCCATCGGCACCCCCCCAGAAGATATTCCAAGGCTGGCATAGTTCTCTATCAGGACCACCGCGGCTATGGGCACGAACAGGACTAAGAACATGCTTACCACAAACGCGGTCAGCTGTGAGCCGGATAGCAATGCCAGGATGGAGAAGGAGGCGCACACCATGATCGATGCTCCTACAGGGACAAACAGTGGGGGGTGTTTTTCGTTGCTATGAGGAGTATTGCCTCAGCCACAGTGAAGGGGGGGATAAGGCCAGTACAGAGGGCCACGAGCTTCGATAGGGCGGTGCGCCTCCAGCTCCTCAGAAGAGATATCTCAAAGACAGTTGTGAGCATGTTCCGGCTCAGTTGGGATCCCACTATAAGCACAACGAAGGGGATGAGTAGCATCTGCGAAGGCACGGAGAACTCCCCCCCAGCATCCTTCAGGTATGCCAGTGCGTAGGCCTGTGCTAGCACCGCCAGGGACACCACGGGCACGTATACCGGGGGGGGTGGGAAGAGGCCCTTCAGGTACCACCTAACTGAGGCGCCCAGACTGACCATATATCCTCCTCGCCCCCGACTTCCTGAAGCCAAGTATCTTGCCCTCACTCATGAGGGCTGAAAGGTACTCAGGGCTTGACCTGACAAGCATATGCACCGTACCTGAAGAGGCATTCCATCTGGACACTCTCTGCGCTGCTCAGGTAGACCTCGAATATGTCCGATGCGAAGAGGTCCGTGACCGTGCCACTCCATACCGTCCTCCCGCTGTCGAGTATCACTATGTAGTCAGCCAGTGTCTCCGCTTCCTCAGGCACATGCGTTGAGAATATAAGGTCCCTTTTTATACGCTGCATGTAGCTTATTATCCTTCCGCTCCTCGATATGTCGATGTGCGTGAAGGCCTCGTCAGCTATCACGAGCCCCCCCATGTCCCGGGAGAGTGCGGCCAGGAGCATAACAAGCTGTTCCTGGCCAGACGAGAGGCCATAGAGGCTCTCCTCGTAGAACTCTTCGAGGCCTAGGATGCCCATGACTTCATCCAGGTCAGGGGCTACATCTTTCATGCCCCCCCTTGTGAAATCCACGAATTCCCTCACCTTCATCCTTTAAGATAGCCTGGGCTTCTCAAAGATGAATGAAAAGGACCTGAGTGCCTTCTCCCTTTCCCTGTACGGCTCGAAGCCGTTGATCTCCAGGGACCCGCTGGTTGGCCTCAGGAGGCCGGCTATTATGGACAGTGCGGTGGTCTTTCCGCTGCCGTTGTGGCCCAGGAAGCAGAGTCGCTCTGCAGTAACATCGATGTCCAGGCTGTCAAGGGCCTTCCTTTTACCGTCGAATGACTTCGTCAGGCGTCTGGCCCTGACGGAGAAGGCCAAGGGTCAGGCCACCCTCCTGTATATGTAGATCCCAAGGACAGCCACGGAGAGCAGCAGTATGACGTGAGTGGGAATACAAAGTTGAAACCTTATAGTATCCAGCCGGGCCAGTCCTGTGCCGGGACTGCATTTCCGTACCCGATGTTCAGGATCAGCATGACAGCCCTCTGCATGGCACTACTGTTGAAGCCAAAGTCCGGGAACACGGACGCAAGGAGGTTTATGCTCGAGTTCACCGTGGGCGGGCCCAGTGAGGCCAGGAGGTACGAAATGACCATCTGGTGTCCGAAGTGCACATAGCTTATCTCGAGGAGCGAATAGCTCACGTTGCCGAAGTAGTAGTCCGGAAATCCCAGGTAACCGCCTGGGGCCATATTCTGTGGAGAGGTGGACAGTGAGAAATTTGTGATTGTGCTGTTCACCTGGTTTCCTCTCGGGAAGAGTAGGCCGATAATGGGGTACTGGGCCGCAGTAAGATTGCCTGAATATTCAGAGACCTGCACAATGCTGGGTCCATAGAACGGGACACCGGGAAGCAGGTTGCCATTGAAGCCTGATTTTGCTCCTGGAGGGGATAGGATCTCGTACGGCTTGGAATCGACATGGTAGTAACCTTTCCCCATGACCGTCACATTCAGTGTAACTCCATAGGAGTAAGGTGTGCTGTTACCCCCCGAACACCAGCCCGAAGGTACCGTAGTACTCCAGAGATACGCCTGGAGAGAAGGTATCTCTGTACTCCTTGTGCATATAGGTACCGAAAGTGTATGTTGATACGGGGGGGATTAGGTTAATCACTATCCCTATGATTACAAGTGCTACAACCAGAAAAGTTAATCTTTTTATAAACTTCACCTAGAGGAAGGAAGGATTTTTTATTAAATTTGTTCACCAAAGACAGCATCCGATCAAGGCCTCGCTCCCCCCCCAAGATGAGATTCTCCAGGCCCGCTTCACCTGGAGGCACTGGTGCAGGTCAAAGATGTATCAGTCACATTTCCGCGTCTCCTCAGGAGGAGTGCCCCCCCATTGTGAACTCTTCCCTGCGCAGTGCACACCCGGTCGGAGAAACAGGAATGGGCGGGTCAGAGACTGGAAAGCCTGCTCCCTCTGACCTAACATTTTAAAGCGGTGGTGTGGAAAGGTCAGAAATTACTGGTTCCACAATTAAATGTAGCATGCGGTGTGTGAGGAGGGGGGGCTGTATTTCGCGCTTTCGGGATGCTGTAGCGAGATGCTACAGTTACTCACATACCACACACCAAAGAACCATGCGGAGGGCCGGATTTGAACCGGCGAACCCCCCCTACGGGAATGGACCCTGAATCCATCGCCTTTAACCTGGCTCGACAACCTCCGCTCCAGTCCTGCAATAGTTAACAGTTTATTAAGAATTACTCCGGCGGTGTGCCTAACATGTTAGGGGAATGCTAGAAGTTGGTACACTCCATGCAGTCCTGTGTTCTCCCCCCCGTCTGTCATTTTCCTGGAACTCACCGATGCCTGCGACTACTCCTGCAGGCACTGCAGGGCCTCCGCCACCCTGAGTCCGTCTCCAGATACCATGGGGGCACGAGAAGTTCGAGTGGCTGGCCAGGGACATAAGGAGAACATTCGGCACAGGCATGGCCGTTGTCATCACGGGAGGCAACTTCCTAATGGCAGACTCGTTCGAAAGCGTCATAGGTGCCTGCAGGCACGAGGGGGGGCTGAGGGTTGCCGTGAGCCCCCCCGGCATCCCGGCTTCTTGAACCGGCCCTGAACACGCTCGTTTCCCTGGGCGTTTCGTCACTCTCCCTGAGCCTCGATGGCGGCAGGCCCGCAACCCACGACTGGCTCCGGAACATGAAGGGGGAGCTTCACTTCCACCCTCAGGTATATCGAACTTGCAAAGGATGCAGGTATGAGGGTCCAGGTGAACACGGTCGTCCATGGGGGCAACGTGGCAGAACTGCCCCCCCTCGTTCTACAGGTCCTAAGGGAGAAAGGCGTGGACGTGTGGGAGGTCTTCTTCCTCATCAGGACAGGTAGGGGCACAGGTGTCCCGCAGATAAGCATGGAAGAGTACCTGGACACAGTGCTGTGGCTCTCGGAGGTTGGGAGACCCCCCCTGGTCAGAACCGTGGAGGGCCCTCTCTACAGGGCTGTCAAGGCGAACAGGGATGCATTCAGGCGGATGGCAGGGAAGACCTATCGCCACCTCCGTGAGACGTCGGCTGCACTTGGCATAGAGATTGGCCCCCCCAGCCCAGGGCAGGTGGGCACACACCCGCATGGTGGGACGCTCTTCATATCACACAGCGGCGATGTTTACCCTTCAGGCCTCGCCAGGGTCAGGCTAGGCAGTGTCATGGAAGAGGACCTCGGCACCGTGGTAAGCAGGTCGGAAATGTACCTGCCGCCCGAGGTTTCGTCCCACCTCAGGGGGGGTAGGTGTGCGTCCTGCCGCTTCAGGTATCTCTGCGGCGGGTCAAGGGCAAGGGCGCTCACTGAGACCGGAGACTATTTCGGCGAAGACCCCCTCTGCCCGGTGGTGCTGTGAAGACCGACTGCTCCCTGCAGGTTTCCCCTGACCCTGCTCTGGGAAAACAGTCAGTGCGCGTTCCCCCCCTGGCCCTCCTGCTCTCCCTGCTCCTTGCCCTCACGAAGATGGCGCTCTCCTCCGCCATGGGCAAGTTCAGAAAGCCTAAGGGAGTTCGCTTCCCTGTGCGCCATGGTGAGGAGCATGGGGTAGAGGTGCCTGTTCGGAAGTAATCTCACTATACCAACAGCGTCCTCCAGTGATACCCTGTGGCCAGGGCTCACTATGCAGTGCCTGCCCAGGACCCTGGCCACTGGCCTCCCACCCACAATCACGTTCTGGCCCTCCACCTGGCCCATGAGGAGGGACTTGGCCACACCAATTGTCGGTATACCTAGTTCTACCCCCCCTGCCTGGCTTGCGAAGCCGAACCCGGAGGGTGGAGCACACCGTTCCCGTCTATCAGGAGGACGCCGTCGATATCCCTTACGACCTCCCTGATGGCCGGGAACTCGCGGTAGAAGAGGTAGCCGGGTATGTAGGGAAAACGCACCCTAGCCACCGCTGTCCTCACATGCACCTCGCTGCCCCTCTGGACAACCGCTGCGGCGAACGCCTCATCCCCCCCGTGGTATGAGACGTCCACAGCGGCCACGTCGTTCCCGGTTATATCTGTTTCAAGGGAGAGCATGGCCCTTTTCCTTTTCTGCTCCTCCCTGAGCCTCCGGAGCGGGTGGTCTGTATGGAAGTCAGTGAAGAGGACATTCTCGAACCCGACTATCCTCTCCCCCCCTCCACCCTTATGCCATCGTTTTCAAGCCTCCTCACCTTCTCCTGCGTGCCGAGCGGGTGCGTGTATTTGCCAACCTTGCCGTCGGAGTGCACAACCCTGTAGCACGGCACATTCTCAGGGTCGGGGTTGACAGAGAGCATGTACCCTACTGCCCTCGCAGCCGCCATGTCCCCCCCAGTGCCTCTGCCAGGGCACCGTAAGTCGTCACCATGCCCCCCCTGGGCACCTGTGAGACGAGGTCATAGAAGACGGAGTAAAGGTCCACTGCTATGGATGACAGGGCACGATATAAGGGTGAGGAAAAGGATAAACCATGAAAGCATACTGTCAGGGATGTCAGGAACAGTTGTAGAGAAGAAGGAGATCAGGCTTCACGGCAGGAAGGTCGTCTACAGGGCCTCGCAGCCGGCAGCCAATAGGGGGGGAATAGTGGTGCTGCTTCACGGGTATTCCTTCAACTCCGCCATATGGGATGGTTCCGGTGTCTTCTCCGCCCTGAACTCTGTGGGCCTGGGGGGGCTGTGGCGCCTGACTACCCGGGCTTCGGAGAATCTGAGGAAATCCAGGAGTTCAAGGTAGAGCGGGGGGGAGACCTGAAAGCGTCCGGGGGGGCCTTCATTGAGGAGTTCTCAGACGCTCTAGGCCTTGAAAGGTACCACCTGCTAGGTGCGTCCATGGGGGGGGTGGCATGGCCCTTCTCACCGCGCTCATGCATCCCCCCCATGAGGTCTTGTCCGTGGTTGCGGCCGCGCCTGCATGGGTCAAGGACAGGGAAAGGGAGATGGAACGCATACAGTGTCCCGTACTCCTCATATGGGGGTCCGCGGACAGCGTTGTCCCACTGCAGGACGGTGTGGCATACAGCAGGAGGATAAAGGGCTGCAAACTTGAGGTCATCCAGGGTGCAGGACACCCCCCCTCATACCTGGACGCACCTGAGAGGTTCGCGGAGGTGCTGAAGGCTTCTACTCCACCCTGGTCAGCAGGCAGAAGCCCACCACAGAGTGAAACAGCAGGGATAGGTATGGACACCGCCATATTCCTGGGCGCCTCGGGATAACGGTGCTGGAAATGTCTGAGGCCGCCGCGGTATCCGTGATCATGTCCTCGGAATCTGGGGGGGATAAAAGGCCCTATGCGGGCACGGCGCTCGGTGTAATCACAGTCATGGTGCCCACGTTCCTCATCGGCTCCTACATATCGAGGCTGCCACTGCTCTACGTGCGCCTGTTCTCCGCAACCCTCCTCCTCTACTTCGGCATAAGGCTCGCCAGGAGTGCAAGGAGGTCAATCATATACCAGAGAAAGGGTTTCCCGCAGAAGGATGAGGAGAAGACAGCGGGCCTGTGGGCCGCATCATATTCGGTGGGCCTGGTGGAGGCGTTCGAGGCTGCGATAGTCCTTGTTGCGCTGGCACCCCCCCAGGGCATCGTGTCAACACTTTACGGCATGCTTGCTGGGGGGGTGGCTGCCACGCTGGTCGGTGCCTACATCCTAAAGTCCCAGGTCAGGAAAATGAAGCAGGCCGCCATGAAGTCCGTGGTTTCTGCTCTCCTTCTCTCCTTCTCCGCCTTCTGGTACACGGAGAGCTTCAGGCCCACCAGCGACCTCTTCCTCCTCCCTGCGTTCGCCATCTTCCTTGTTGCGGTCTATGCGTACGGCAACCACGGGATCGGGAAGGAGAGCGCGGCCGGCCACTGAACGACCGGGGTGCCGTTGGTATCACCCTATCCTCCCTCCGCCCGCCTCCACTGGCCCAGGCGCTGAGCTCACCCTTCCCCACCAGGCAAGGAGAGGCAGGGCCGCAAAGGATATGGCCGCCATGGAGAGCCATGCCGGTGTGTAGCCGGACAGGGCATCCACGTATGTGAACGCGAAGGGGGGGAAGGCAATGCTCAGGACCTGCTGCATGAAGTTCACGAAGGCCAGAGAGAATGAGACCATGGACCTGTCATGAACGAAGAAAGCAGCTATTGCATAGAGGATGGAGAAGCCGTCCACGGTGAGCATGCCCATGGCGACCAGGGAGAGCGACACTGCGTATATGTTCCTTAGAAGGGCCACAGCCACGAGGAGCGCGCCGGTCAGGACAAGTACCGCTATGAATGTGCCCATCTTCCTCCTGGTCCTCTGGAACTGCATGCCCCCCCCACCAGGCCACCTATGAAGCCCAGGAAGAGGAAGAGTGAACTCACGGTGCCTGCGGTGGCGGTTCCTGAGTGCAGCCCGGTCTCCAGGTAGTACACCATGAACTGCCCCGTGATCGTCTCGGCCACCATCGGGGCTATCCCGGCCACAGGCACTATCCAAAGGTACCTTGAGGCCACCACCCTCTTCAGGTTCGACGAGAGCGCCCTTCCAACTGACCTGTGCTCACTGACGCCCATGAGGGCCACATAGCTCACCGCCCCCCCAGTGCCAGTGCCAGCGCTCCGCCCAGGGACATTGTGATCCTCCAGCTCATGATCCTGTCCAGGTATGCCCAGCCCAGTACCCCCCCGGTGCCAGCACCGATGTTGAAGGCCCCCCCGTTGTAAATCCCCCCCACATGAACAGTGTACCTGTCTCTGGGGGGGACTATCTCAGAGAGCGAGCCCAGTGCCGGGGGGGAGAAGAAGAATGCAGAGCCCATGCCCGCAAAGAACCTGGATGCGAAGAGTTCGGGGGAGGTCCTGCGATAGGCCCGTGACTATTGATGCCAGGCCAAGTATGCTTATGCCCAGGGTGGCAGTGAGCCTGTTCCCCCCCAGCCTGGATGCCAGGATACCGCCCAGGAGCTGGAAGGTCGCAAGGCCAATGTAGAAGCCCGTTGTCATAAGGCCAAGCTGCGGTATGCTCAGGTCCAGCTGCCTGGATATGTAAATGAGTGCAGGAGATATATCGAACCAGTTAAGAGCGTACACTGCCCTTGCGGTGTGGATGGCCGCGGCCCTGAGGGACGCCCTCATTGCCCACCGACCGCCCTGTCAGCCATGCCCTTCCACAGCGAGGCCCTCACGCTGTGCTTCCTGTAACTCTCCAGTGCGCCCTCGAGCTTGGAGCGCTTCACGGTGTGCCTGAACTGCACACCCTCGTACTCTATGTCCACCAGGACAAGGTATTCAGGCTCAGCCAGGAAGCGGTTCCTGCCCTGGAGGCTGAACGGTTCCGGCACTTCTTCGCTTTCGACGTAATGCAGAGCGAAGCCCATTATTGACCTTATCTGGTGCCATATGAAGCTCTGGGCATAGAAGTCCACAGTGACAGTGTCTCCATCGCTCATGACCTCTATCCTGTCGATCCTCCTCACTGTGTTCCGGCGGTCAGCCTTGGCAAAGTTCCGGAAGTCATGGGTGCCCTGGAACATAGACAGTATCCTCTCCAGCCTCTCCGCATTAATATTATTTCCTGTGATGTGGTACCTGTACTGCTTCATTTTGCAGTGCCTTGGGTTGAAGCCCTCGGCCACCCGGGCGTAGGCATAGAAGAGCATGTCCTCTATCGAAGCGTTCAGGTAAGAGAGGATGTCCTCCGGGTCCCTTTCGCTCGATACTGTGAAGGCGTTCCCCCCCAGTGCAGAGACGAGCCTGTCGGTCCTGGCCGCACTCCTGATCCTCTGGAACACTCCCAGCTCGGCCAGGTGCTTCTCTATTGTCCCCCCCTCAATGCTCCTATCCCCCCCGTTACCCCCCTCTGGAAGCCGGTGTATCCCGAAGCGTCGTAGGCGAACTTGATGAGGTAGTTGGGGGGATGTCCACCTGACCGGGATCTGGAGATAGGATAAAAAGCCAGTTGCGCTTAACTCCAAGCGTGATAACTGTAGCCGGGCTTGGTGTGGCAGGTTCTTACCTCCTCAGGCGCCTCCACATGGAGGGGGGGTTCAGTGCTGAGGGATACGACCCCAAGCCGCCGGGATACTACATACCCTGCGGTTACGCCGTTAATTTCAACCTCTTCAGGGACTACTGCCGTATGGCCGGGCTAGAGCCTGACAACTACCTGCTTTCATCTGGCCGGAGGGTTGTCATGGAGAACTCCTCCGGCCTCTCGATGGAGTTCAGGAACGTGGGCCTTAGCACCATAGAGAAGAACAGCTTCGAGAGGGACCTGGTGGAGGGCCTGAGGGTGCACAGGGAGAGGGCTAAGGCTGGGGGGGACGAGGTCACGGTGGACGCCACAGGCATCTCACGGTCCATCATCGGCCATGCCAGGGACGACTTCCGCATGCAGACCCTTGAGTACCTGGCGGACAGCGGCCTCTCGGATGCCTTCCTCTTCCACTACTTCCCCCCCCGTGCATCGGGCTACCTCTGGTCGTTCCCGCTGGCAGGCACTTCCATGTGGGCTCGGGCACCTCAGACCCTGTTTTGCTGAGGCAGTCCCTCTCCACTTTCAGTGGCCATGTCATGAGAAAGGTTGGCAGGGCGATCAGGCTCAGGCCGCTCTTCAGGGAGATTGTGAGCGGCACCATAGTGGCAGTTGGCGAGGCCGCAGGGCTCGTTTCACCCATCACCGGCGAGGGCATACTGCCCGCACTGGAGAGCGCCGAGATCCTGGTGCAGTGCCTGAAGAGGTACGATGGGGGGGATGAGGCCCTCATGGCTTACAGGAAAAGGGTAGAGGGGCACTTCTTGAGGTACGTTAAGCTGAGCAGGCTGCAGCGGGACTTTGCATCGAAACCGAGTGTGAGGGACGTCCTCTACCTCAGGGCAGCAAAGGAAGACCTGGTGCACTTTGGCATAGGGGTGAGTGCACTCCGCATGCTCCTCTCCCTCGCACTCACATGACCCCCCCGCCGTCCACCGGTATCATCGCGTCTGTGGTGACCCCCCCGAAGGTACTCTCGTCCAGGAGGGCGAGGAGGACGTTCGCCACATGCTCTGGGAGCACCTCCCTGTGGAGCAGGTTCTGCGTCTTGTACTCCTCCACGGTCTGGCCCTTGGCCTTTGCCCTGGCCTCTAACACGCCGTTCTCCCAGATCTTCGAGCCCCCCCTGAAGACCTTGTCCGGGTTTATTATGTTGGCCCTGATGCCGTACCTGCCGCCTTCCCTGGCCACATAGTGGCATATGTGGGCCGCGAAGGCCTTTGTTGAGCCGTATGCCGCCATACCTGGGCCCGGGTGTGTGAGGTTCTTGGTTATGTTGAACACTATGTTACCGCCAATGCCCTGCTGCTTCATGACCTTGAAGGCCTCCCTTGCAACTAGGAACATGGCCCTGGCGTTGACCTGGTAGTGCCTGTCCATGTCCTCCACCGTTATCTCATCTATGGGTGCGCTCTTCAGTATGCCAGCGTTGTTGAACACCGCGTCTATGCCCCGTAGTTCGAAACGATGAACCTGAACATCTCCTCTATCTCCTGGGGCTTCGAGAGGTCGACCCTGTAGGGCACCACATAGCCCTGTGTCTCAGCCGAAAGATTCCTGGCCACATCGTCAATGCTGCTGTCCAGGTCGCAGGCCACCACAAGGGCACCCGCCCCCCCGGCTAGCTTCCTGGCGGCCTCAAGGCCAATGCCACTGGCGGCACCTGTGACTAACGCAACCGATCCCTGGAGCATCTTCGGCCTGTACTTCCTGAGCTTTGCCTCCTCCAGGGGCCAGTACTCCATGGCGTACGCCTCCTCCCTGCTGATGAACCTGTGCCCCCCCGCCAGCTTCTCTGCCCTCGAGTTCACCAGTATGCTGTGCACCACCTGGTCCCTCACTATCCTGGCCTCCTTCAGGCTCGTACCTGCGGTGATTATGCCGAACCCGCGCACAACAATGGCAGTCGGGTACGGATCGTGCATGGGATACCCCCCCTTCACGTACCTCTGCCACTCCTCCCTGTACCTGGAGGCGAATGCATCCACCGAGCCCGGGATCTCACCGGGATCCCTGATGTACAGGTAGTCGTACTTGGTCCTTATGAGCATGTCCGGGGTCGCCGGGCCCGAGTGCTCGAAGGCCTCTGCCTGCCTGCTCCTTGAGATCCTCACCGCCTCTTCCGACCTGTCAACGAACAGGACCTTCTTGCTGGACCTGGAAAGGGAGCCCCCCCTCAGTGGGTAGTGCTGCCAGGAACGGCTGCGGGTCAGCCTCCCCCCCGTGCACTACTTCGAGGGGGTCTTTGCCCACCCTTTCCTCCAGGTACTTCTCCGCCTCGTCCACAATCTCAATGTGCCTCCTGTAGCTCTCCTCCGCAGTGGAGCCGAAGGTGAAGAGGCCATGCCTGGAGAGTATGATGCCCCCCCTGACGGAACTCGACATGTTCTCGACCAGTGGCAGCAGGGCCCTGGCGAGCCTGAAGCCCGGCGGTATGTAAGGAACCACTAGGACGTTACTGAATATGCCCTCCACATCCCTTTCGCTGAGGTTCGTGTTCGTTATTGACAGTATCGCGTCGGCGTGGGAGTGGTCTACGAACCTGTGCGGTATGAAGGCATGGAGGAACGTCTCCACAGACGGGGACGGCTCAGAGGGATCGAGCATGCTCTTCCTCAGGTAGTCCATCATCTCCTCATCGGTCATCGATTCCCTCTTCCTGGCAAGGAGGAGGTCTTCCATCCTGAGGCCTGTGAAGCCACTCTCTTCTATGGACGCCAGGTCGGAACCGCTCCCCCCCTTCACCCTGAGCACATAGACCTCCCTGCCAGCGTGGTCGACCTCATACCTCTTCAGGGATGTGTTGCCGCCCCCCCGTGCAGCACGAGATCCGGATCAGAACCTATGAGCCTGGAGGTGTAGACCCTCGCTTCCATCTCGTCCCTGAACTGCCTGGGAGACCACTTTGACTGCATGCCGCAGTATCCCTCCGCCTCTTAAAAATGAGATCATTCCTCTAGCACTATGGCCGGCTCCCTGGCCACGGGTTCTTGCCCCCCCTGGGACTCAGGTCCCTTACCGTTACCACAACCTCAGTGCTGAAGAGGCCCTCCAGGTACTTCCTGTTCCTCTCAAGCACAGCCGCCTCGTCTATTGAGAGGAGCGATATGTTCTTCCTGTTCTTCATGAAGTCTGGAATGAAAGACCTTTCCTCCCTGTCCAGCTCGTTCTGCCTTCCTGAGAGGATCATCTCCGCTATCCTCCTGGCCCTCTGTGAGTGGCAGCCTATCACTATCCTCTTGGGTTTAAGGGATGTTGCCTTCAGTATGGAGCGTATGTCCTCCACAACCCTGTCAAGGTAATCCTCAGATTCTATTGTGCCCCCCCAGTCTATCCTGCCGTCTATTTCCACATCGATCCTCTCAGTGCTCACAAAGGAGTCCTTAACGAGCCTGTGCCAGTACTCCTCGCAGGTATGCGGTATGGCAGGCATCATGCAGATGAGCCAGTCTCTCAGCACCTTGCCGAGGCCCCCCCTGTTCACGTCCCCCCCGCCCCCCCTGGTCTGGTAGCGCCTTATGTCGTTCAGAACCTCGTAGAATATCTGGACATACGCGTTCCTGATCGAGTACTGTTCCATGCTATCTATGAAGGCCCTCATGTGCATGTAAAACCTCGAAACGAACCACCTGTCTATGTCCTCCTCCCCCCCTCCGTGGGCCTGAAGTTCTCCATGAGGTCCACGAACATCTCGTACTTCTTCCTCAGCGCGGATACATCAGTCTCGTTCCAGTCCAGGTTCGTGGATATGTCCGCGTTGACGGCCACGTAAAGCCTGTAGATGTCCGCAGAGTACTTCCTGGAGATTGTAAGGAGGGAGACCACGTTCCCCTTGCTCTTCGATATCTTGGCACCGTTAGAGACGACAAGGCCCGTTATTATCAGGCCCTTCGGCAGGTCCCTGCCCCCCCTGAAGAGCGCAGAGTGGTTCATGATGTAGAATGCCAGGTGGTTGGAGAGGTGCGGGAAGGCTGTTAGCCTTATGTCCACACCGTACCAGTACTCGCGCTGCTCCCTGGCCCTCCTCGCCAGCTCGATGACCCTGCTATCATACCTGCTCCCATCTATGCCGGAATAGCCATAGATGTAGTCCATGAGGTCGTACGGCACGGAGCCCAGGATCTCCCTTATCTGAACCAGTTCCCTGATGTTCGTGTAGACTATCGGGTATATGGTGGAATCGGAGAGAGATTCAATGACCCACCTCTCATCGAACGGCAACCTGGTGCCCAGGCCACGCCTCCTGGCGCACGGCCTCTCCCGGAGCCAGTCCACGGCCTCGTGCATGAGCTTCGCATAGTATTCCGGGACGTACAGCATCGAGTCTATGAGCCTGTGGGACGCCTCCTTCCACTCCGGGACAGAGTAGTCTATGAACCACTGGTCCTGGAGCACTGCCACGACGACCTTGGACCCTGACCTTGTCTCGGCCTTCCTTGACGTCTCGTAAACGATTATTGCGGAGCCAGATGAGAGAAGCCTCTCCCCTGACCCTTTCCCTTGCCTCTTTCACCGGGAGCCCGGAGAACTCGCCGCAGTTTTCTAGCATCTTACCGTTGTAGAACTCGTCCCTGTACAGGCGCTGTGTGGCCTCCCTCAGCTTGTCGGCCTCGGATATGCCCGTAACGTGCATCTCCGTTTCCAGTGATTCCACAGTGGCGCTTCCCTCCGGCACCGATATGATCTTGATCGGGCCCATGTCAGCCCCGGACTCCCTGAGCGCAACGTGGTCCCATATGGAGTGGCCAGGCACCGAGTAAACAATGCCAGTGCCGTTGTCGGGGGGGTCAACGAAGGCAGATTCAAGCACCGGGACCTCCCTGCCGTGATGGGTACCCTGAAGCTCGCACCCATGACCTCGGCCTTCTCCACAGGCCTGATCACCCTGGCACCCCTGTACTGGTAGCCCAGCTTCTCCGAGGCCTCCCTGGAGACCACGACCCTTCTGCCTTCAAGTTCCATCAGCACGTACTGCGCTGAGGGCGAGATCCAGAGGTTCGTTATCCCGAATATCGTCTCCGGCCTGAGCGAAGCGGCAACGATGTCGAAGTCCCTGCCACTGAATATCACTCCTGTGAACTCCTCTATCGTTACCTTGTCCACATCACCGTCCGCTATGTCGTCTTCGCCCACCGCGTTCTCGTCCCTGACGCTGTAAAGTACCGGGTGGCTCCCCTGCTTTATGTAGCCCATGGAGTTGAGCTTCTCGAACTGCCACTTGACAAAGTCCTGGTAAACCTCGTCCGCTGACGTGAAGCGCCTTGTCCAGTCGATGGAGTAGCCGAGGGCGGAGAAGTCGTTCACTATCGCGTTAGAGAAATAGTCCGCTATGGCCTTCGGGTCCTGGAATTTCTCGAGCAGTTCAGGTATCCTTCCCTCATCCTCGTACTCCCTCAGGTATGATATGTACTGCTCCTCGATCTTCTTCTCCCTGTTCCTTAGCCGCTCTGAGAATGCGATTATGGGCGTCCCGCTCTGGTGGAACGCCATGGGGGGGAAAAGCACGTTGAAACCCCTGGTCCTCTTGTACCTCGCGATTATGTCTGCCAGAGTGTATGTCCTGCCGTGGCCGACATGGAGCGAGCCATTGGTGTATGGCCACGGGACGGTTATCAGGAACTTCGGCCTGCTGGCATCCACATGTGGCTCGAACAGCCTGGCCTCGGCCCACTTCCTCTGCCACTTCCTCTCAATCTCCGGGTCCATACGCATCACACTATGAGCACAGCCGCAGCTACTGTGGTCGTCCACTCGCCATTGCGGAGCACCACGGCATTAGAAGCAATGTGGCTCGTCTTGAGTATCTTGTCCTCCAGGGAGTACTCCTCCTTCTCCTCATCCCACACCAGCTTGTCCTTCATGCCCATGGTGCTGGCCAGCATTTCAGCAGCTAGCTTCTCCGCGTACCTGCCAGCCATGTTCTCCGTCTCACCGAAGCTGTGGTGCTCGCTGAGGTATCCCCCCCACCTGCTCCTGTCCCTGGGTATGGCGAGCCCTATGGCCGAGGAGACCATCCTGTTCAGTTCGTCGGATGAGTTCCTGGCCAGGACGGTGAATATTATCTGCCCAGGGCTGAGCATCTTCAGGCCCTCCTCCCGAGGCACAACCTCGGCATAAGGAGGGAAGATTGAGCTTATGCTCACCAGGTTGAACTGTGCTATTCCCGCATCCCTCAGGGCCTCCTCGAAGGATTGCAGCTGGCTGCTGCTCCTTCCCACGCCCCTTGTGAAGAAGACCTTTTTCGGGACAAAGTCATTCATCTGCACCTGAATGTGCTTATAGGTTAAGTTTTTCGTGATGGAGGTCTCCCTTTTGCGGTGAGTGGCGGGGGGGCTAGGATCCGAGCATGCCTGCACACGGCGTGACAGTAAAACTGCTGTCAATGATTTCAGGACACAGGAGACCAGTTAAGGCCAGTGGGCGC
>NZ_BBCP01000014.1 GCF_001316105.1 Thermogymnomonas acidicola JCM 13583
CATTCAGGGCCAGCCTCTGGCTAGCCTTTGAGTACCCCTTCTCCACGGCAAGGAACTCCTTGTACCTCTCTATATCCTCCTCATCCACGGCGATTTCCTTCCTGCCCAGGAATTCCAGGAACTCCCTGACCATGGAGATGTAGGAGCGGATCGTGTACCTGCTCCTCCTCTCCCCCCCTATGAGGTAAGTCTTGAAGGCATCTATGGCATCTCTCTCCACGGAGCCAAATAGGCCTACCTTCTATAAAACCTTGACAATTGGCTGGCGGATGGGGCACGGGAACACAAAGGCGGCGGTGCAGCCCCCGAAGGGAGTGCATCGCTCCCCCCCGCATACGACCAGAGGGTTAACTGGCCAGATGGGTTTCAGGCCGCTGCAGCCGGCAGTGTAACATTGCAGCCCCCTAGGACAGTCTGTTTAGGCACCGGTTTCGGTATCGTAAAAACTCCGGGGAGCAGCTGTAAGGAATCGCACAGCGAGCCATTTTACAGGCCCCCATCAGGTTAAATAGGTAGAGAAAATTTGAGGTCATGCTCGCGGTTGTGGTCGACAAACCCTTTGGTATCGAAAGCCTGAGAGTGACAGATGTCAAGGAGCCGGGTGAGATGGAGAACGGCGTGAGGATAAGGGTCACCATGGGTGGCATAAACCCTCTGGACTATGCGGTTGTTAACGGCAGGGTGCTTTACAACCTGAACCCCCCCCTGCCCCCCCACATAGTAGGCTCCGAGATAATAGGCGTTGTGGAGGAGGACAAGTACGGCTTCAGGAAGGGAGAGAAAGTTATCGTTTACGACAGGGTCTTCGACGGCACCTGCGACCTGTGCCTCTCCGGCAACGAGCACATATGCAGGAACGGTGGCATATGGGGTGTTGTCACCAACGGCGGCTTCACTGAGCACGTGGTCGTGAGCAAGGAGGCCCTGTTCAGGCAGGGATCTCTTTCCGACGAGGTGGCCGTGAGCATTCCAATTGCGGCCCTGACCGCCTACCATGCGCTCATGAGGCCGGGGCGTCCGCCACCAAGTCTGTGCTCGTCTACGGTGCCTCTGGAAACACAGGCCTCTTTGCGCTGCAGATAGCGAAGGCGATGGGCATGGACGTATATGCGGTCTCGAGGAAGGACTGGGTTTCGGAGTTCGGTGCTGAGAGGGTGTTCAGGCCCGGATCAGTGCCGGATGACCTCAGGGCTGACGTGGTGATTAACCCGCTTGGCACCCAGTTCTGGCAGGATTCGCTGAAGCATGTTGCACCGAAGGGCTCCGTTGTGACATTCGGCGTGCAGACAGGGGGGGCACAGGGAGAGGTCAACATAAGCCAGATCTACCCGCAGGAGATCTCCATCGTGGGCAGCACCGGTGGCACAAGGAAGGAGATGCAGGAGCTCATAAACATGGCAATAAAGCACAGGTTCAGGGTGAGGGTGCACAGGAAATACAAGCTCAGAGATGCCGTACAGGCCTTCAGGGAATTCGGGATTGACAGGGAAGGCAGGGCACTCATTGAGATGCAGTGACTGATCTCAGTGCCCTTATCCTTTCCTTCACGTTCCCACCGAAAATGTAAGACGCTGAGACCAGTATGTCAGCGCCGGCCTCTATGGCCATCCTGGCAGTCCTGTCGTTTATGCCGCCGTCTATCTCTATCTCAACGCCGAGGCCGTGCTCATCTATGTATCTCCTCGCCTTCTTCACGTTTTCCAGGGATGATGGGATGAAGCTCTGCCCAGAGAAGCCTGGGTGCACGCTCATCACGAGGAGGATCTCGCAGTGCTCCAGGAACGGGAAAGCCTTGGAAACGTCAGTCTCAGGGTTCACCACGATGCCACACCTTCCGCCCTCGTTCCTTATGGCCTCCATTGTCCCCTTGAGGTCCACCGGGCTCTCGTAGTGGAGGAGCAGTATGTCTGCGCCGGCAGAGAGGAACTGTCTGAAGTACCTGTCCGGCCTCTCGAGCATGAGGTGCGCCTCCAAGGTCCTGTCCGTGACCCTCCTGACCGCCCTGACCAGGTCTGGCCCCATGGTCAGGTTAGGCACGAAGTGCCCGTCCATGACGTCCAGGTGGAACATCTCCACACCTGCGTCCTCGCACTTCATTATCTCGGTGGCCAGGTGGGAGAGGTCACAGGAAATGATGGATGGTGAGATCTTCATGGTTGGTGATGTATGTGGCCATTATAGATGTTCCACTACCCCATGTTCTCTATGACCTTATCCGTGAACCCCCCCTCCGAACCCAGGTGCCCCCCCCTAGGTCCTGGGTGAGTGCGCCCGATGACATCGCCCTTATGACTGCACTCTCAAGAGCCACAGCAGCGTCGCGCTTCGAGAGGAAGTCTAGCATCATTGAGGCGGACAGGAGCATGGCCACTGGGTTAGCGATACCCTTGCCTGCGATGTCAGGCGCGGAACCGTGCACGGGCTCGAACATGCCCATCCTCTCGTTAAGGTTGGCGGAATAAGCGACGCCAAGCCGCCCACCGTGGCAGCGCGAGGTCCGACAGTATGTCACCGAACATGTTCTCTGTGACGACGACGTTAAGCCTGTCGGGGTGCAGCACCATGTACTGGGCCATGGCGTCCGCGTACATGTGCCCTGCCTCCACGTCCCCCCCGTAATCCGCTGACACCTCGTCGAACACCCGCCTGAAGAAGGCGAAGGACCTGAGGACGTTGCTCTTCTCCACACAGAGCACCCTCTTCCTCCCGTCCCACGGAGAGCCTCTGCCCCCCTCCTCGCTATTTCAAAGGCCATCCTAGAGACCCTCTCCACACCCTTCCTCGTTATTATCTGATTATCCACCGCCACCTCGTCCCTGAGCTCCATGCCCCCCCCGAAGTGGCTTGCGTAGAGCCCCCCCTCGCTGTTCTCCCTTATGAGCGTGTAGTCTATGCTGTCTGGCCTGCTGAAGTTCCTGAGGGGGGAGAGGAAACGCCTGGGAGCAGCCTCACTGGCCTGACGTTGGCGTACAGATCGAGGGAGAAGCGAAGGGCCAGTATCAGGTCCAGGCCACCCTCTGTCCCCTGCCTGTTCCTTATGCCAGGGTCTCCCATGGGGCCCTTCAGTATGGCCCTGAACTTCCTTGCCTCCTCGATCACGCCTTCCACTGTCCACTCCCCCCCCTGGGAAATGGACCTTGCACCCACATCGTACTTCACAAATTCCAGGCCCAGGCCATAGGCGTCATTTAGGGCCTCAAGGGCCCTGATCGCACAGCCGACGACCTCCGGGCCTATGCCGTCTCCCTCCAGGACCATGATCCTCTCTGACATTGTACGGTGATTACGGGCCAGTTAATACAGTAATGCACACTCTGTACCGGGGGGGGAGCAGTGACAAAATTTATCACGGATGCACACCTTACAACGATCATGCTGCGCTCCAGGCAGGTTTACGGAGGCGTTGAGAAGTCGCCCAACAGGGCATTCCTGAGGGCCATGGGCCTGACAGACAGGGATATAGAGAGCCCCCCCTTTGTGGGCGTTGCTGTGGCCTGGAATGAGGCCGGGCCGTGCAACATACACACCCTCGGCCTGGGCAACAGGCTGAAGCAGGGTGTCCAGGAGGCCGGCGGCACACCCAGGATGTTCGCCACACCCCCCCTGGTGATAGACGGCATAGCCATGGGCTATGAGGGCATGAAGTACTCGCTTGTGAGCAGGGAGATCATCGCAGACACTGTAGAGATGACGGTCAATGCACACGGTTACGATGCCGTGGCCTGCATATCTGGCTGCGACAAAACTGGGCCCGGCATGATGATGGCCATGGGCCGCCTGAACCTGCCATCCATAATAATGTACGCGGGCACGACGATGCCCGGTTACTACAACGGGAGGGAGATCGCTGTAGGAGACGTCTACGAGGCTGTGGGCGCCTACAGTTCCGGAAAGATAAGCAAGGAGGAGCTGCAGGCGATGGAGATGCTGGCTGTGCCCACCGCCGGCTCCTGTGGCGGCCTGTACACGGCCAACACCATGGCCATGATGACCGAGTCACTGGGCCTGGCACTGCCAGGGAGTGCATCGCCCCCGGCTGTTGTTGGTGCCAAGGGCAGCTTCGCATATGAGACGGGAAAGGCCATCATGCCCCCTTATAGAGAACGGGATCAGGGCCAGAGATATCCTGAAATACGAAGCCTTCAGGAACGCAATAGCCATGCTCATGCGTCGGGAGGGTCCACAAACGCCGTGCTGCACCTGATAGCCATCGCGTACGAGGCCGGGGGGTGAACCTCACACTGGACGACTTCGAGGAGATCGGGAGAAAGGTCCCGGAGATCGTGAACATGAAGCCTGGAGGGGAGTTTGCAATGGCGGACTTCGATCAGGTGGGTGGCGTCCCGGTGCTGATGAAGAAGCTCCTCGACAGGGGATTCATCGACGGCGATGCCCTCACGGTTACAGGCAAGACGGTGAAAGAGAACCTCAGAGACGTCAGGCCAAGGGCAGGTGTTGAAAGGATCATCGTAGACTTCTCCAGGCCCAGGTACCCGAGCGGTGGCATAAAGATACTCAAGGGTACACTTGCACCCGAGGGTGCGGTCGTAAAGGTGGCGGCCTCCAGCATAACGAGGCACAGGGGGGGGAGGGCAAGGGTCTTCGATTCTGAAGACGAGGCCTTCAGGGCAGTGATGGAGAGGAAGATAGAGAGCGGGGGGGATGTCGTGGTGATAAGGTACGAGGCCCAAGGGAGGGCCAGGGATGAGGGAGATGCTGGACGTCACAGCGGCAATAGTGGGCCAGGGCTCGGTGACACAGTTGCGCTCGTTACTGACGGCAGGTTCTCAGGCGCAACGAGGGGGATGATGGTGGGCCATGTGGCACCTGAAGCGTTCGTCGCCCCCCCATAGCGCTCCTCAGGGACGGTGACGAGGTCGTCATAGATGCGGAGGAAGGCAGGATCGATATGCTTGTGGACGAGGGTGAAATGGAGAGGAGGAGGAAGGAGTGGAAGAGGCCTGCCCCCCCAAGCACCCAACCGGGCTGCTGGCGCAGTACGCGTCCATGGTCACGTCAGCGTCCATGGGTGCCGTGCTCATACCCGAGATCTGAGGATGCACGCCGAGAGCATTATTTCCACGCCCTGCGCTGGTTGCCGGGGGCGTGGGAAGGTATTTAACATACCTCTTAATTAAGAAGCGTGGAAAAAATTGTAGTGCCGTGTTCCTCTTCGCCGTCCCTGGCAAGGTCTGTTTCTGACGTCCTGGGCGCACAGGTCGCTGAAGTGGAGAGGAAGCGGTTTCCAGACGGTGAAATGTACGTAAGGGTTCTGAGCGATGTTGCCGGCAGGGAGGCCTTCGTGCTCGGAAACACGAACAGGGACGATGCCTACCTCGAACTGCTCCTCACCCTGGATGCATGCCGTGAGAACGGTGCATCTAGGGTCATTGCGGTCGTGCCCTACTTCGGATACGCAAGGCAGCACATGGTATACAAGAGGGGGGGCGAGGCGGTGTCCTCGAAGGTCATGACGCTGACCATAGGCGAGTTCGCGGACAGGATAATAACTGTGGAGATACACGATGAGATGACACTGAAGTATTCGAAGAGGCCATTCATGAACGTCAGCGTCTACGAGAGCATGTCCGCCTACTACAGCAGGAAGGGTGTGGACCTGGTTGTTTCACCTGACGATGGCGGGCTCCACAGGGCAGAGATGCTTGCGAAGGGCCTGGAATGCGATTTCTTCGCCATTAACAAGAAGAGGATAGATTCGAGGACCGTATCCATGGAGGTGCCCAATGTCGATGTCAAGGGCAAGCGTGTCCTGCTGGTTGACGACATAATATCCACCGGCGGCACCATAGCAAAGGCCGCCTCCCTGCTAAGGGATATGGGGGGGCATCCTCAGTTTACGTTACAGCGGTGCACGGCGTCTTTGCCAACAACTCCGTATCCAAGATCCAGGAGGTTGTTGACGAGGTTGCTGTGACGAACACCATAGAGGGGGGGATCTTCAGCAAGATAGATATCGCACCTGAACTGGCCAGCGCCATGGAGGTGTACATGGATGGCCGCATACCTGAGAAACTGTGAGAGGCACGGCCCTTTCAGGGGGGGAGATGCGTGCCCGGAGTGCGGGTCGGCCGGAAAGCTGCTGATGAACGACAGGGAGATCGAGGCTGTTGGGAGGATACTCGCCGGGATGCTCCGGCACTTCCCTGACAGGTACGGCATACGCCTAAACGAACATGGCTGGGCACGCATATACACCATCGTGCCTGCAATAAAGGCACAGAAGAGGCAGTTCGGGTGGATATCGCCCTACCACATAGAAGCGCTGGCAAAGACCGATCCGAAGGAGAGGTACCAGGTAAACGACAGGAAGGAGATAAGGGCAACCTACGGGCACACAATACCCATAAAGATAGATGACTTTCCCAGTGACGGGATACCGGGAATACTGTATTACCAGACGACCGATGAGGAGATGGAGTTCATACCTGAGACAGGCATAAGCCCTTCGGACAAGACCTGGGTGCACCTGTCCTCCACATACAGGAAGGCGTACGTTGCGGGCCTCTACCATGTGGACAACCCGAGGGTGATCGGGATAGACGCCGCCGCCATGCTGGAGGCTGGCCTGGACATAAGGAGGGCGACCAGCGACGTCTACCTGACCGGTGAGATCTCGCCCCCGGTTCGTTGTTGAGGTGGAGAGGGAAGAGGTCTCGCTGACGGAGGAGGAGATGAGGGAGATAGAGGAGGTCAAGACAAGGAGGGAGAGGAAGGTGCACAGGGACAGCAGCCAGTGAGTAAGCTCTTTTTGTACCGCCCATAGTCATGCACCATCTGGGTTGATATATGGATGCCTGCATTTAGTGCTGCTCTCAAGTGTGTCCTCCGCTACACTTAAGGAAATCTAACCCTGCCGCACCCCCCCCATTTCTGCGGGATGTCTCGGGCCGCTCTTAACTGGGCCTGGCCTGCCCCCCCTGCACAGTTCCCGTGGGGGTGTTCATTCAGCCCTGTAGTTCCTGATGACGAGCTCCTCCACAGGCCCCCCCTTCTGTATGGGACAGAGTTGATGTTCCTCCTGGCCCTTAACCTAGTTATTTCGAACCCGGAGTAGAGTGCCTCGATTAGCTCGCTTCCCGAGTTGCTCTCCATCACCAGTACGCCACGCCTGTCCAGGTCCCTGAACGCCTTGCACAGCCTCACCTGGTCGTCCATGCTGAATCCGGCAGAACTGTAGTCTGTGAAGCTGGAGGATGGGCTCACAGGCATGTAAGGTGGATCGAGGTACACGAAGTCGCCATTTCGCGCACCCTTCAAGGCCTCCTCGAAGTCCACGCTAAGGATTTCGGCGGACCTGAGCACCTCGGAGAGCAGGTATATTTCATCCTCACCGGGCATGGATGGACTCCGGTACCTCCCGAAGCACGTTGAACGCCCCCCCCTGGAGTTGACCCTGTACAGGCCGTTGTAACAGTGGCGGTTCAGGTAAATGAAGAGGGCGGCCTTTTCGGCAGTGCTCCCCCCCCAATTGAGTTGTACCTCTCCCTTGCGAGGTAGTAGTCCTCCCTGCTGTTACTGAACCTCAGCCCTGACAGCTCTTGGATGAGTTCCTCCGGCCTGTGCTTGATGATCCTGTAAAGGTCCATTAGATCGCTGTTTATGTCGGATATGACCGCTCTCTTGAGCTTTCCACGGTTGTGCAGTTCGATCAGCAAGGCCCCGCCGCCAAAAAAGGGCTCGTAATAGGTCTCAAATCTCCCGGGCACCAGGGAAACAAGGTCCTCAATTATCTGCCTCTTGCCGCCGGCCCATTTCACAACGGGCCTGGCCCTCCCTGGGACGTCCGTGGGCCGCCGGTGGATACATCGGCCCCCCCACGTATACCTGTGGCCTTAAATTCTTTTTTTCCACCGTGATCCATGCGGCAATCACGTCTTTCAAAACCGAGCTGTGCTGGATGGAAAATGGCAGGTTTTTCCCTGGGGGGGCACAGCCCACTTTACCTTTGCGCAGGTCAGAGGTATAGGTTTCCCTCCAGGGCAAGCATGTCGTCCACGGCCTTCCTCCCTGACACCATTGCGGCCCTAAGGTCGTACTGTTCCCTCACGATGAGCCTAACTGTGGGGGGGTCCTCAAGTGATCTAACGAACCTGACCCCTCTGGCCTCTGCGGCCTTCCTGAAGCCCATAGCCCTTGCCCTGTCCAGAGATGACAGGGAGCGCTCTGTCATCGTTACCTCTGCCTCCCCAGCATACCTCAGGGCAGCGTCGTGGTACATGTATATGTTAGAGTCGATTCTGAGCTCCCCCCCACCCACGGGCTTGACCTCGCTGTATGTCACTTCCGGGGTGCACAGCAGGGCATCTTTTCCCCCCCTGAACTCCTCCCCCCCCAGGACAACTTGTACCCCCCCGGCCTTTTCCAGCGCATACCTGTAGTAGTCCAGGAGCCTTGAGAACTCCCTCTTCTTGCGCTCGTCAAATATGTGGAGGAGCTGGCCACCGAGCTGGCCTGCCCTCTCGTACAGTGTGACCCTGAGTCCGAGCTTGGATGCGTATAGGGCTGCCTCCATGCCCTTAACCCCGCCGCCGGCAACCACCAGGTCCCCCCCACTGTACCTGGGCATGCGCTCATAAGATGCCTCGAATCCTGTCTCGGGGGTTCACGGTGCACCTGACCTCACCCAAGGATAGGTCCCTGCATGCCTGGTTGCACCTTATGCATGGCCTCAGAGACTGTGGTTCGTTCAGCACCTTGTAGGCAAAGTACGGGTCTGCAAGGTGTCCCCCTGCCAACTGCCACGAAGTCCACGGTCTTCAGCGCCTCCTCCACGCCAGCCGCGTCAACTATTGACCCGACTGCACAGTGGTTACCCTTGGCCTTCTGCCTATCATGCGGAGGATGTGGAGCGTGTCACTGTAGAATGATGCGGAAGAGCCCGGTGGTGCGTTCCTGCCGGAGGATAGGTGCACGTAGTCGATGCCCCTCAGCGAATCTGCCACCTTCACCCCGTACTCTGCGCTGTAACCGTCCTCCTCATACTCAAGGACGCTTATCCTTATGCCCACAGGTATGTCCAGCTCTGACTTCAGCGCATCCACGATTTCCTGCGGGAGCCTGAGCCTGTTCTCGAAGCTACCCCCCGTACCTGTCCGTCCTCCTGTTCGTCGCAGGGGGGGATATGAACTCGTGCAGCAGGTACCCGTGGGCGCCGTGGAGCTCTATGCCGTCAAACCTGGCCGCATGGGCTATCTTCGCCGCCCTGATGAACTGCTCCCTAACCTCCTCCACCTCGGATGTGGTCATTTCCCTCACCTGCCTGCCAGGTACTCCATTGCGGTGGGTGCGAAGTTCTCCTTCCTGTTGATGTCGGCATTGGCCTTGCCGCCAGCATGCACAATCTGCATGAAGGCCTTGGCGCCGTGCCTGTGTATCCTCTCGGTCAGCCTCCTCAGCTTGGGGGGGACCCTCTCGTAGGAGTACGCGGCAAGCTGGTTTGGAGAGCCCCCCCTGGCATTTGCATCGTTTATGTAAGTGTACTCCGTTATTATGAGGCCTGCCCCGCCCCTGGCCCTTGCCTCAAGGTATGCCATGTGGCCTCCGTGGTTATGCTCCGGGGTGGCCAGGTTCGATATCATCGGTGCCATGACTATCCTGTTCCTGATCCTGACGCTGCCAATGTAGCCAGGCTCTGACGCACGCATGGTGGGTTAATTTTCAGGGTAGATAAAGAGGTAATGCAGGCCAGTCAGGAGGAGGGGGGGCCGTGGTAAACTTATATCGAACAGTATGCATTACAGTGTATGCGGATTCTGGCTATCTTGCCGCCCTTCATACCGCTTAACCAGGTGGAGGAACAGTCAAGGCAGGTGTTCCAGGACTTCCACTTAAGGACTGACGCCGACTTCGATAGCGACAGGGCAGAGGTTCTGATCGTAACTACATTCACCAGGGTTGACAGGTCGCTGCTCTCGAGGATGCCGGAGCTGAGGTTCATACAGGTCGCATCCACTGGTTACGACAACGTCGATCTCGAAAGCGTGAGGGAGAGGGGGGGCATAATGCTGTGCAACATACCGGTTGCGAACAAGGAGAGCGTGGCAGAGCACGTGATCGCGATGGCACTGGCGCACCTCAAGGACCTTGTGTTCCTGAATTCAGAGATGCATGCGGGCAGGTGGCCAATGCTCACGTCCTCCAGGGACCTCATGGGAAAGACGTTCGGCATAGTGGGCATGGGAGCCATAGGCAGGAGGCTGGCCGAGAGGCTCATCGCTTTTGAGGTGCGCATCCTCTACTATGACGTGATAAGGCTCCCGGAGGAAGAGGAGGAGCGCCTCGGCGTTACCTACGTGGGACTGGACGACCTGCTCAGGGAGAGCGACATCGTTTCCCTGCACGTGCCACTGACAGATAAGACGAGGGGGGGCCTCCTGGATGAGAGGCGCCTCAGAATGATGAAGGACGGCGCCATCCTCATAAACACATCCAGGGGGGGAGAGGTTGTGGACGAGGGTGCGCTCGTGAGGGTGGCCAGGGAGAAGGGTTTGAGGCTTGGCCTTGACGTGTTCTCCGTCGAGCCCATAGTTCCGGGTTCCGGGCTGACGGAGCTCGAGAACGCCATACTCTCACCGCACATCGCCGGAGTGACTGTGGAGAGCCAGATGAGGTTCCTCCAGGAGACCGTGGCAAACGTCCTGCGCTACGTCCAGGGGGCTTGAGCCGCATTACAGGGTGCTCTAGATGATAGGACACAGGAACCTCTCGGAGAGCCTGAAGAACCTGGGCCTGCTCCCCCCCATCGCAGGAAACCCCCCCGGGACTACAGAGATACCTGCCCTCAGGGACATAGATGACTACATCCTGTGCCTCCACGATTCCATAGCGGTGGGTGTGGCCGAGGGCATGTACCTTGCCGACGGCAGGCCCAGGGTGGCCAGCCTCCACACGATGCCTGGCCTCGGCAACTCCATGGCTTTCATAAACACGGCCAGGGCAAACGGTTCCCCCCCCTGGTCATAATGGCAGGGCAGCAGGACACCAGGCACACAGTGCTCGAGCCGCTCCTCTACCATGACCTTACAGGCATGGTGCACTCATCAGTCAAGTACGCCTACGAGCTCAGGGACCCGCACGACATACCTCTCGCCCTGAGGACTGCACTTTCAAGGGCCTTCACACCGCACTACGGCCCGGTTTTCCTCTCCGTTCCCATGGACTTCATGGACAAGGATGCTGGGGAGCCTGCAGGGCCGTTCGTGCTCCCTGGAAACATGGCCGTGGACAGGGAGGGCCTGCAGGAAGTTGCTGAAATGATCGACGGAGCGAGGTCACCGTGCATTGTGGCCGGGTACGAGAACGACATATACGGCCACTTTGGAGGGGGGGTTGAGGCGCTTGCAGATGCCATCGGGTGCCCGGTGTTCGCAGAGCCACTGGCCTCCAGGTCACCGTGCAGGTCCAGGGACTGCGTTGACTCTGACCTGCAGCCAGCGGCAGCACTGATAAACATGAGCCTGCTGCCCCCCCATGACCTTGTGATACTTGTAGGCGCAGACCTGACCCTGTACCCCTACACCCCCCCCATAGGCCTCCTACCAGGCAAGAGGGTCGTCTACATAGGCTACTCACCCACCGGCAGGCACAGCCTGCAGGTGTACGGCAACCCCGACGCGTCAGCCCTCTACCTCTCCACTCTGGTGAAGAGGAAGGGAGAGAGGGTGCACAGGGAGAGGGTACGGGACAACACCAGGCTTGCAATAATGAAGAGGAAGAGGGAGAGCGGGTACATCCTCTCCCTGGCCGCAGAAGTATTTAGGGACAGGCCTGTGGTTGATGAGGCGATCTCCTCGTCCCCCCCTGTGCTCAGGAGCACTTTCGGGTACCGCTCCGGCATGTACTTCACGGCCAGGTCAGGCCAGCTGGGGGGGTGGGGGGGCCTGCCTGCAGCCACAGGCATGGCCCTGGCCGGGAGGCCATCGCTCCTGGTGATAGGTGACGGATCCCTCATGTACACAGTACAGACCCTCTGGACGGCCAAGAAATACGGCGCTGACGTCAAGGTGGTCGTGCTGAACAACCACTCCTATGGCATACTGCGTAGCTTCGCCAGCAGCTACTACGAGGACGCCGCCGGGAAGGAATACCTGAAGTTCGACCTAGACATACACGGGGGGGTGGCGAAGAGCTACGGCATACCAAGCATGGATTTGGAGGAGAGGCATGACGTTGTGGAACTGTCCAGGACAGAGGGGGCCCTGCATCGGTGTGTACGAGGAGGGCGCAGGCATAAAGAAGCTCTTCCTCTAGCCCCCCCTGCAAGGATTGGCCATACTCCAGCAATCTGGCGGTGGCATGGCCCTCTAATGGCCCTCAATGCGATACCATGCACAGCCACCTTTGTTGAAGGGGGCCCGGGTACAATGGCAGGGGAATGTTTTAATGCGAGGTTCTGCTGGATATGCAAATGGCACTGCTAGGCAGCCTGAGCCCGTACCTTGAGCTCACGAGGGAGGAATGGGCGAAGCTCAGCGACTACAACAACCTGGAGGTCACAGAGGAAGAGCTTGCTGAAATCAGGGGGGGACTGAATGAGACCCTTGACCCCGAGGAGGTGAGGGATGTCTACCTCCCACTGGCCAGCCTCATAAGGCTGCACAGGAGGGCAACGGTGGAGCTGTTCAGGGCCAGGAACACCTTCCTCAGGCGCAGGGACCTGGAGGTGCCATACATCATTGGCCTTGCCGGCAGCGTGGCGGTGGGCAAGAGCACCACGGCGAGGATGCTGAGGACGCTCATGTCCTCCTGGTCCGACTATCCCAGGGTATATGTCGTGTCCACTGATGCCTTCCTCTACCCCCCCAACAGCGTCCTGGAGGAGAGGGGGGGCCTGATGGATAGGAAGGGGGGGTTTCCTGAAAGCTATGACCTGCCTGCACTGATCAAATTCCTATACTCACTCAAGTCTGGGGCAAGGCACCTCGAGATACCGACATACTCCCACCTGAAGTATGACATAGTGCCCGGGGGGAGAGGCAGGTGATCGATGAGCCTGACATCGTGATCCTCGAGGGGGCTGAACGTGCTCCAGACCAAGGGGGGATGGCCAGGTCGCCAACATGAAGAACCTGTATGTCTCTGATTTCCTTGACCTCTCAATATACCTTGATGCCAGGGAGGAGCATATACGCAGGTGGTACATAGAGAGGTTCCAGATACTCAGGGAGACTGCGTTGAGGAGGCCTGAGTCGTATTTCAGGAAATACGCCTCCCTTTCCCCCCGGAGGAGGCTGAGGTGGTCGCTTCGCAGGTCTGGGATGCCATCAACGGGCCCAACCTCAGGGAGAACATAGAGAAGACGAAATGGCATGCGGACCTCATAGTGGTGAAGGGCCAGGACCACAGGGTCAGGTCCGTGCTGATGAGGAAGATATGACCCCCGGGGGGGCTAAATGTGTTTTCGGCCCGTCCTGCCTGGGTGCACCTGTACTGTAGTTCGATATTGTTTGGCACGTGGAGGCTGGTCGCTATCTGGCTTCCGGGTGCATGCTGCTGGGCCACGCCTTCCTGGGTAAGGCGCTCGCCTTGCCGCCACCCGCTGATGACAGCGCCAGGTCACATGGTGTTCCTGATCGTTCCCTGAGGAACCCTTTCCGGCTGCACCCGTGATACCATGCGCACCGGACTGCATACCGTCTCCAGGCCCCCGGGGGGGCCCATACCTGGTACCGGACCCTTCAAGTGGGCTGTGTCGCACTTCAGCGATCTGAAGATTGATGCACCCGGCTAGCCTTCGGACAAGCATGCAGGGAACCGGCGCGAGCAGGGAGGGCTGGGTGCAGGTGATATCCGCCTATGCTGGCTGGCTGATGGACGGGTACACCACGATCGCCTATGCACTCGCAGCCGTTACCCTCTCCTCACTCTTCTTTCCTTCCAGGATAGGTTTCTTCGGGCTCATAGCCACCTTCGGCGGCCTGGCCTCGGAGGAGGTTGCAAGGCCCGTGGGAGCCGTTATCCTGGGCAACTTCCTGGGTGACAGGGTTGGCAGGAAGAGCATGCTGACGCTCACCATACTTGGCTTCTCCCTCTTTTCCGCGGCAAAGGGCCTGCTCCCAACATACTCCACAGCAGGCTTCCTGGCGCCCCCCCTGCTCCTCTACATCCTGCTCTTCGCTGAGGGACTGTTCGCTGGCGCCGAGTACGGGGGTGGCACGGCACTGTCCATGGAGAGTGTGCCCGCCAGGATCAGAGGGCCCGTTGGCGCATTCGTGCAGAGCGGGTACGGCACCGGGTTCTTCATAGTGTCGTTTGTCTATGCCGCACTCTCCACCCACTATGGCCAAGCTGGCTTCACCGCTATGGGCTGGAGGATCCTGTTCTTCACCACCGCTGTGCCGGGCCTCCTTACGCTTGCGATCAGGGCCGCGGCTAGGGAGAGCGGAGTATTCTCGGATATGAAGGAGAGGCAGGAGATCGAGAAGGAGCCAGTTTCCGCACTGTTCACCAGGGGTTGGGCCCCCCCACTGGCCTTCTCCCTTGTGCTAACATCTGGACTGCTCTTCATAAATGCTGCCACCTTCACCTTCTACCCATCGCTCCTCTCCATACTCCACCCAGGGATCAGCGGCTCACTGGTCGGCACCTACAGTGCTTACATCAACCTTGTCTCTCTGTTCGGTGTCTGGCTGGGTGGCTTAATCGCCCTCATGGTCCCAGGTAGGAGGGTGGCCATGCTTGTCTACGGCCTCACCTTCACTGTTACAGTTTACCCCCCCACGGCATTCTTCGCCTTCCACGGCACGCCTTCCCTTGACCTTGCCATGTTCAGCGTCCAGGCCTTCTTCGAGGCCATGGTGTTCTCCACCCTTCCCGCATTCCTGTCAGAGACGTTCAGCAAGAAGTACAGGGCCACGGGCGTGGGGGTTCGCTTACAACGGGGGTGGTGTGATGGCAGGGTTCGCGATATCCATAGTTCTCTACACCTCCGTCCTGGTGAAGAGCCTTTTCACGGCCTGGACTATGTGGCTGCTGATAGCGGGCGCGGTCATGCTGGTAGGGACTGCCCTGTCCAAGGAGACCTGGAAGAGGGGGGGAGGAGAGGATGCGATCACGTGGTGACCGTGCCCTGAAGCGCCGTGCGGAACATGGACTCCATGGGCTGCTTGTGCAGGGGGGGCTTTCACAGGGCATCGCACATGGAGCGCCAGGCCCCCCCCACACCTTTACCTGGAACCGCGCGGGGTGTGTCCGTTGCAGATACGTGGGTTTTTTAAGCCATTCTCCATGGTTGTGCGTGAGGATCCACGACCTGACTGCGGAGGTAAGCACACACATGCCCGTGTGGCCAACCAACCCTCTCCCTGTCATTGAGCCGGTGGGCATAACAAGCAGGGACGGCTATGCCATAGAGAGGATCAGCGCGATGACGCACACAGGCACACACATAGACGCGCCCTACCACTTCATTGACGGCGGGGGCCACGGTGGACGCGATTCCCGTGGAGCGCCTTGTCTCAAGAGGGTTCTGCATAAGGCCTGGTGTGAGGGGGGAGAGGAGATAAGCAGGGCGGACCTGGAAAGGGTGTGGGACAGGAGGTTCAGGGGAAGCGCTATCCTTATAGACACTGGCTGGAGTAGGAGAAGGGCCTTCACCAAGGAGTTCCTGTACGGTTTTCCAGGCCTCTCAGAGGACGCTGCGGACTTCCTGCTGTCGCAGGAGGTCGGAATGGTTGGCATAGACACGCTGGGAATAGAGCCCTACAGCCACCATGGCTTTGAGGTGCACAAGAGGCTGCTCTCCGCGGGCGTGTCATAATAGAGGACATGGCCAACCTCGATGCCCTGGAGGCCGGCAGGGAGTACACGGTGGTGGCGCTGCCCCTCAAGCTCAGGGGGGGAGCAAGCGGTTCGATGGCCAGGGTGATAGCCATGGAGGTGGAGTGGTGAGCGAGGTCAACAACATAGACCTGGATAAGGTGAGGAGGACAGCCGAGAGGGCACAGGAGAACGGCGGGCACTTCCCGGTTGAGAAGACGATAGAGGGCACCTTCAACCTCAGGGGGGGCAGCCCGATGTTCACCGCCACGCTTCAGTCCGATTACTCGTCTTTCACTTACTCCGCAGATGAGCCTTCGGCCCTGGGTGGCAGGGGGGGAGTCCACACAACGCCCCCCCTCAGCTACCTCCTCTTCGGAGTAATGTCGTGCTACGCCTCCACCCTTGCGATCCAGTGCGCCCTCAGGGGCCTGAAGCTTGGGGAGCTCAGGGTCACCGGGAAGCTGTTCTACGACCTTGCCCCCCCGGTGGTGTCCGGGGAAGAGGCACCTATAATAAAGAGGCTGGAACTCCACGTGCATGCAGACAGGGAACTGGGTGACCTGATAGAGATATCGAGGGGGGGTAGGTGCCCGGCCGTTTACGCCATAAGCCACCCCCCCATAGAGACCGTGATCAGGCAGGACTGACCGCCTGCGCTGCCGGCCATCTCACTTCTTTATCCATTCCTGCCTGACCGGGCTGAACACCTCTATGTCCACAGTGTCCTCGAGCGCCCTGGCCGAGTGCTCCACTGACCCAGGTATCACGATCACGTCACCGGCCGACAGGATCCTGGTCTTCCCGCCAACGGTCATCTCCAGGCTCCCGGACATGACCCATGTTATCTGCTCACTCTCGTGCCTGTGTGCTGGCACCTCCGCTCCCTTCTTCAGGTCTATCATGGTCAGCATCGATCTTTCACCGTAGAACACCCTCCTGGTCACGCCGGGAAACATCTCGACCCTCTCCGCTTCCTTCCAGCTGCCAGACTGCATGCATGTGCATGCCGGCATCGTTAATAAGGGGGGGTGTTTAGTAAAAATCATTCACAATACTAATTACTCCTACAGCGATACATACACGATGGAAGACCCCCTTCTCAGGACCTCCGCCTTGTATCTCCCTCAGACCTGTTCATGGCTGACAGCTCTGTGAGGATCATCTCCATGCGCACCAGTGTGCCTGATGTGAACGTTTCCGGGAGGTGCACCGTGTGCGCTCCGGTCTCACCGTCCATTTCCTCCGTTGTTGAGTGCCTGAGGTCGCAGAGTGGGGGGGACATCCTGGTAGTCCGTGGTTTTCCGGATGCATACGTTGTGGACGAGTCCGTTGCGTCCCTGGCTGAGGCCAGGGGGGGTTACTCAGCCATTGTCTGCCTCGGCTCCGTGAAGCAGGGGGGGATGGCTTCCAGGGTACCCGTTGTGTTTGAGGGGGGGGAGAGCGCTGTACCCGCCCTGGGCCGGAACGATGGCTGGGATGACACTGTGGAGATCTCCGGGTCGAGGTTCTCCACCGGCACCCTGGCACGGGTTGAGGGTGGCTACGTTGGCCTTGTGCCCAAGAGGGAGGAGAAGAGGATAGTCTTCTCGGCAGGAGTGATAAGGCTCAAGAGTGCCATCATGGCCATGGACTACAGGAGGGGGGGGCTCCTCAGGGAGAACTAGGCCGGAACACACGGCCGAGCCTCCTGATGCCCTCAGAGATTTCTTCCCTGCCTGGGTATGAGAAGTTCAGCCTGGCTGTGCTGTAGTCCGGGTCTGATACGAATGTGCTGTCTCCCGGGAGGTAGAGGACGCCGCTCTCAACGGCCCTCATGACCATCTTCCTTGTATCCACGCCCTGAAAGCGGGCGAATATGAACATCCCGCTGTCAGGGAGGACGTATGAGACCCTGTCCCCAAACTCGGACCTCAGGGCCTGGTCCATCCAGTCCCTCTTCCTCCTGTAGGCCTCGACTACCCTCCTATGTTCCTCTGTATCAGGCGCCTCTCAAGGGCCTCGGAGCATATGTACTGGGAGAGCGTGTTCGTGTTCAGGTCTATGAGCTGCTTGACCCTCGAGACGCTGGATAGCAGCCCCCCCGGGTCTCCGGCAGCCCACCCTATCCTGAGGCCGGGCGCCAGCACCTTTGAGAAAGTTGACAGGTATATGACCCTGCCCTGCCCCCCGTCCATGGACTTGAGTGGCCTTGGCCTTGCACCTGAGTAGTTGATGAGGCCGTATGGGTCGTCCTCTATTACCATCAAGTCATACTGGGAGGCGATCTCCAGGATGTGCCTCTTCTTCTCCTCGCCCATGCTTGCGCCTGTTGGGTTCTGGGCAACCGGCATGACATAAATGAACTTCCTCCTGCCTGGTTCCTCAGACCTCACCGCAGCCTCCAGCGAGTGTGTGTCAATCCCGTCCTCCTCCATGGGCGACGGCCTTACCCTGGCACCGAACTCCCTGAAGACCGTGTAGGCAACGAAGTAAGTGGGGGGGTTCTCTGTGAAGACCGCGTCGCCTTCCCTGAGGAGAGACATGGAGATGGAGAAGAGGGACTCCTGGGAACCGGTGGTGACAAGGACAGAATCCGGGCCCTGGCCACCGATGCCGAGCTCTTCTTCCATGTACCTTGAGATCCTCTCCCTGAGCTTTGGCACACCCATGGCGGCAGAGTACTGCAGTGCGTCCTGCCCCCCATCTCACCAATTACCATGCCCGCTATCTCGGACAGCTCCTCCCTGGGGGAACACTGAAGGGTCAGGAAGGCCGCCTGCAAGGCTGATCATGCCTGGCCTGCCCGCATAGGCAAGTATCCTTTCCAGATCCTCGTTGGTCGCCCTTGAAACATATTCCGTGCTACCCATCCTCTGCAAAACTATCGGTAACGAATCCCCTGCCTTCCTTAACCTTTCCCATGGGCGTACTTACCCTCAGGCATCTGTTAATGCGTTTCATTAATATACTCACAGCGATGGGGGGGCTGCCGTGGATAGAAGGCGGCCATGGTTGCTGATGATGGACCTGGATGGCACGGTATGGGATCACCTGAACATAACCGGCGTTGACCCACCATACCGTGTGGAGGGGGGGCGTGCTTGTATCGGAAAACGGCACAAGGATAAGACCTTACCAAGATGCAATAGAGTTCATCAGGTGGTGCAGGTCCAATGGTGCAATAACTTGCACACTGAGCTGGAACAGGTTTGACTATGTGGAGGAGGCCCTGAAGAAGCTCGGCATATGGGAACTCTTCGACCTGCACGCAACGGAGTACACCCCTGACAAGGCAGGCAGGCTGCGCAGGGTCCTGGACGGCCTCGCCGGCGGTGGCCTCGTGATACCTCCGGAGAGAGTGGTCTATGTGGACGACAGGGACATCCACATGGAGGAGATAAGGCGCCAGGTTGGGGGGGAGGTCATCTTCATACACATATGGAAGGTAATAAGGGACTACGCGGAGGCCAGGAGGATCGTGGAGGATAAGGTACTTGGCACACCTGCAGCCAGAGAAGGGCCTGCCGGACAGTGACCCGGTAGTTCACGGTCGATACCACGACACGCACCAGGGAACTTGCACCTCTCCCTTCAGGTTTGGCCGGTCAAGCCTCACTACTGCCGGAGAGATGTACTCTCATCACTGTGTTCCGCTGGCCCTGTGGAGAGGTGAACACAAACAATATCTATGGCAACCGGTTTCTCCGGTGGACTCCCGGCAGGCAGGCATGGGAGGTTAGGAGTGTAGGTGCTTGATTATGGAAAGGCCCATCGATTATGCGCTGGCCATCAGGGACCTGGCCAGGAGGCACAACGCGCTCTTCAGGGATTCGATACCCCCCCTGATCGCGTCCGAGAACATCATGAGCCCACTGGCCATGGAGATGCTCCTCACGGACTTCGGTTTCAGGTACGCTGAGGGCTTGCCACACCACAGGTACTACCAGGGCAACTTCTTCGTGGACCAGGTTGAGGACATGGTGACCGAGCTTGCGAAGAAGGTGTTCGGTTCCAAGCAGGCTGACCCGAGGCCCATATCTGGGACGAACGCGAACACGTCTGTGCTCTACGGCCTCACGCAGCCCGGAGATACAATAACCACACCCCCCCGCTTGAGGGAGGGGGGGGCACATAAGCGCAGCCAGGTTCGGCGCTGTTGGCCTCAGGGGGGGCCTCAACCCTGTCAACTATCCCTTCGATGTTGAGGAGATGAACATCGACATAGACGGCACGGCGAAGCTGCTCAGGGAGACGAGGCCGAAGCTGGTGCTCTTCGGGCAGTCCGTGTTCCTCTTCCCCCCCACTCCCCCCCTGAGGGAACTGAGGGACGTCTTCGAGGAGATAGGCTGCACCGTCTGGTACGACGTGCCCATGTGCTGGGCCTGATAGCGGGCAAGCAGTTCCAGGACCCACTGAGGGAGGGGGCGCATATAGTGACAGGGAGCACCCACAAAACACTCCCTGGCCCCCCCCAGCACGGAATAATCCTGGGAAACGCGGATGAGGAGGTGTGGAAGGCGGTGCAGAGGGGCGTGTTCCCCCCCGGGACGCTGAGCAACCACCACCTGAACGCCATGGCTGCCCTCGGTGTGACGCTTGCGGAGGCCATGGAGTTTGGGGGGGAGAAGTACGCGGCGCAGGTTGTGAAGAATGCCAGGGCCATGGCAGAGGAGCTTGCTTCCCTTGGAATGAAGGTGCTCGGCGAGAAGAACGGCTACACGAGGTCACACACACTGGTGGTGGACGTCAGGGAGTACGGCGGTGGCCGCAAGGTGGCTGAACTGCTGGAACAGAGGAACATAATCCTCAACAAGAACATGCTCCCGTGGGACGACAGCAGGAAGTCCCAGAACCCCAGCGGGCTCAGGATAGGGAGCCAGGAGGTCACGAGGATAGGCTTCAGTGAGGACGACTGCAGGGAGGTGGCCAGGCTTATACACAGGGCAGTTGTGAAGGGGGGGGAGGAAAAGGAGAAGATAATACAGGAAGTAAGGGAGCTGAAGGACGCACACAGGGAGGTTAAGTACTGCTTCGGCAGGCTGGAGGCCTACAGGTACTTCGAGATAGCCGATCTTGGCGACTCAGGGCATTGACCTGACAATGCTCCGTCAATCACAATGTTTGCACCGGTTATGTAGGAGGCCCTATCAGAGATAAGGAAGGCCACGAGCTCCCCTACCTCCTCTGGCCTGCCGAGCCTGCCGGCGGGGGGGATCTGGGACACGATCTTCCTCACCTCTTCCTCTTCGCTCGTACCGTTCCTGAGGGCGCTGGCTTCCGCTATCCTTTTCACCCTCTCCGTCTCTATATAGCCCTGGGAAATGCTGTTAACCCTTATGCCCCCCCGCGTGAGAACTCAAGCGATTGTACCTTTGAGAGGGCCACCACGGCTGACCTGAGGGATGACGATATGGAGAAGCCTCAAGTGCCTGCTTCACCGTCATGGATGTGACGTAGACGATGGAGCCGCCGCGGCCCCCCCAGTTCAGCCTGGCAAAGTCCCTCGAAAGGGTCACGCTGGCGGAGATGAACATGGATATGCTCTCGTCCCAGTCCGCATCGCTCAGTTCCATGAAGGGTGCGACCCTGGGGTCCCCCCCGTAGTTCACCACCAGGCGTCCACATGCCCAGACCACTGGGCAGCCTTTGCAACTATTCCCCCCCTCACGTCCTCCCTCTTCCTTAGGTCCGCCCTCAGCGGCATCACGTCCCTGCCCGATGGATCGATCTCCCTGGCGGCAGAGTATATCCTATCGCTCGATGATGCTATGAGCACCCTGTACCCGGATGAGACGAGTACCCTGGCTATACCCTTTCCGATACCAGAACTGGCAGCGGTGACAACTGCGCACTTCCCTTCCGACATTCCATACCCCCCCCTGCGTGCCCAGGGGGGGTGAAGCCCCCCCTGTATGCCCTGAGGGCTACCCCCCCATGGCCTGAAGGCACGTGTCAATCTGCAGGGAAAGTAATAACTTTTCCAAATGCTTGGGCATACCGGTTCAGCCTCCCTGGTTTCGTGCGTGTTGCGCTGGACTGGCTGGGAAGCCACCGGAGCCGGGTGTGTGCAGGTCAGATGATCACCGTCTCCATGCCCAGTTCATCTGCAACGGCGCTCACGATGGCCTTGCCCTCGGACTTCACGCCCTTTCTGTCCACCAGTATGCCCCCCCTGCATCCGGGTGTCTTCCTTATGGCCTCCAGTATGCCGCTCCTGTCCGTAACCGCAAGGCTGTGCTTCGATACCATGTGGCCCACCGGTATGCCGTTCTCAACCGCGTACTCCGTTATCTTGGGCATGTAGTGGCCCCCCCCGCCAACCCCCCCTATGAAGGTTGGCCCGGAGCACTGGTGGGCGCTCTCCACAGCCCTGAGGACTGCATCGAGCACCTCCGGCCTGTGCCAGTCCTCCGGTGTGGTGCCTATCTCAATGTAGAAGTTCGGCGTCTCCATGTAAGGGCCATGGTGTGTGGCCTCAAACGTTATCTCGTACCCGTTACCGCTGTAAGCCTCCCTCAACTCCTTCAGGGTCGGCAGCATGTAGCCGGGGTCGCTCACGCTCACGGTCCTCTCCCTCCCGCCAAGGTCAGCCGGCCCAAAGTTTCCCGTGGGATGCACGGTGAGGGATTTTATCTGTGCTGATGAGCTGTGCCTGGACAGGAACACCACGTCCTTGAAGGCCTCGCCCGAGAGCCTCGGGTCCTTATCCACGTTGTCGCAGTATATGTGCCGCCTTTCCACCAGCATGTAAACAAAGGAACTGTCAGCGTAAAGGCCATCGCCCACCTCCTCAGGCCCCCCTCGCCTCAACGAAGTGCCTGAACATGGTGAGGCTTGCGTCATCCTCCTTGGAACCCACTATGAGGCGCCTCATTCCGGAACTCAATACGATGTCTCTATTAAATCATGGTACAGGTGTTCGGCCTTGGCCTTTACCTTCCTCCTGTCAGATAGCATGCCTTCCAGCAGGCGCCTAAGGCCGGGGGGGTCGCTCACCTTCCCCCCACAGCTTCGGAGATGCCCCTGAGTGATTCCTCCTCCAGCTTCGATATGAAGAGCAAAGTGTCCCTCAGGCTGTTAGGGTCCACATCCCCCATGGCCAGGTGTTCTGTAGAGCCTATCTCCTTTATCTCCCTCCTTATCTCTCCCTGTGCTCCTCACCGCTCTCGATTCCCCCCCTGAGGAACCTTATGGTGTTCTCCCGGCTCTGAATGAAGGCGTCCAGGAACATGATGATGTTGGAGAGGCTGCTCCTGTCCCTCAGCTCCATCATCTGGCCCAGGATGCCCTCCTCGTTCCTTATGATCGAGTCTATCACCCCCCCACGGTCTTCCCCCCTCTCATATACCTTAAGTATTCCCGCTTGAGATAAATATGTAAGCATTTCCATCCCGGCATATACGGGATCAAAAGGTTATCTACAAGTTGAAAATAACAACTGGAGATGGAACTTGACATCAGAGGCATGGAAGAGAGCGTGAAAAGGCTATGGGATGACCTGAACCTGTACTCATTCAAATACGACGGAGGCAGCAGGGAACAGTACTTCACGATAGATACGCCCCCCCCGCCGACCATATCTGGAAAGATGCACATGGGCCATGCCTTTTCTTACCCGCACCAGGACTTCATCGCAAGGTACAAGAGGATGAGGGGGTACCGCGTGTTCTAGCCCCCCTGGGGGGGTTTCGATGACAACGGCTTGCCGACGGAGAGGTACGCGGAGAAGGAGCTTGGGGGGGTGAAGGCGGAGAACATGGAACTGGGCGAGTTCATCAGGGCATGCCAGGATGTGGCAAGGAAGGCCGAGAGCGAGCTCCTCAGGACATGGAAGGACATAGGCATAAGCGCGGACTTCAGCGACTTCTACACCACATCATCGAACTACAGCAAGAGGATATCGCAGAGGATGTTCATAGACCTCTACAGGAAGGGCAGGGCTTACAGGACTGCAGCGCCGAGCATCAGGTGCCCGACTTGCAAGACGGCAATATCGCAGATCGAGATGAAGGACCAGGAGATGAGCACAGACTTTGTGTACATCGAGTTCGGAGTTGTCGGTGGCGGGTCAATAACGATAGCAACGACCAGGCCGGAGATGCTCGGTGCGTGCATAGCTGTCCTGGTGAACCCCCCCGAGGACGAAAGGTACAGGCCCTACAGGGAAAGGAGGTGACCGTACCCATATACGGCCAGAGGGTCAGGATAATCCCGCACCCATACGTGGACCCGGCAAAGGGCACGGGTGCGGAGATGCTCTGCACCTTCGGGGGGGACCAGAACGACCTCCAGATATGGAGGGAGCTCAGGATGGATGCGAGGATCATAATAGATGACAGTGGCAAGATGAACTCCATGGCTGGCCCCCCCTGGCCGGAATGAGCATCCAGGACGCGAGGAAGAGGGCCATCGAGATCCTAAGCTCAAGCGGCTGGTGGAGAAGGTTGAGAGGATCAAGCATTCCGTGAACACGCACGAGAGGTGCAACACGCCCATTGAAATAACAATAAGCACGCAGTGGTTTGTGAGGTACCTGGACCTCAGGGACGAATTCCTTAGAAGGGGGGGGAGTGAGGTGAACTGGATCCCGGAGCACATGAGGTCTAGGTACGAGAACTGGATAAACGGCCTGAGGTGGGACTGGTGCATATCAAGGCAGAGGTACTTCGGCGTCCCGTTTCCCGTGTGGTACTGCAGGTCCTGCGGCGAGGTAAAGCTGGCCGACCCTTCTGAACTCCCGGTGGACCCGAGGGTGCAGCCGCCGAAGGGCAGGTGCGAGAAGTGCGGCTCGGACCAGTTCGAGCCCGAGAGGGACGTCATGGACACCTGGGCGACCTCCTCTCTAACCCAAGGATAGCCCTGACCAGGTACGGCGCCTTCGAGAGCCTCTACCCGATGGACATACGCTTCCAGGGACACGACATAATATCCTTCTGGGCCTTCACCACAATAGCGAGGTCACACATACACGACGGCAAGATACCTTGGAAGAACCTGTTCATCAGCGGCAACGTCTACGACCCTTACGGGCAGAAGATGAGCAAGAGCAAGGGGGGGAACATAGTGGAGCCGTCAAGCGTAATAGAGAAGTACGGTGCCGATGCCCTGAGATACTGGGCATCGACAACACAGCCCGGGGGGGAGGACATAAAGATAAGGGAGCAGGACTTCGTGAGGGGGGGCAGGAGGACTGTGATCAAGATTTACAATGCCTCCAGGCTCGTCCACATGCTCTCCGATGGAGCAGGGCAGCACTGGGACGGTGTCCCGAGGCTCCCGGAGAGCCGCTGGATCCTCTCGAAGATCCAGGGGGGGCTGATAGTGGAGGCTACCGGTGAAATGGACCAGTACCAGGTGTCTAAGGCAAGGGCCAGTGTGGACAACTTCTTCTGGAACACCTTCTGCGACAACTACCTGGAGATGGCGAAGGCCAGGGCATCACGCTGCAGGGAGACCGGCGACACTCAGGGTGCCAGCGAGACGGCCGCTGTTGCTTCCCTGTCACTCCTGACGCTCCTGAAGATGTACGCTCCCTTCCTCCCGTTCATAACGGAGAGCGTCTACCAGGAGTTCAGGCTGGGAGGGGAGAAGAGCATCCACCTGGAGAGGTGGCCCTCAGAGGACTCGCAGTACAGGGACGCGGAGTACGAGAGGATGGGCGACAGGGCTGTGGATATCATGGCCGCTGTGAGGGCCCTTCGCTCAAAGAACAACCAGCCACTGTCTGTCCCAATACCCAGGCTCAGGGTGAGGGCCGACCCGGAGACCGTTTCCAGGTTCGGTGAGATAATAAGGCTGACCATGAAGATAGGTGAAATGGTCACGGAGGAGGGCCAGGACGTGGCCGTGGAGGTAATCGCCTGAGTCCCAGTCCCCAAATGTTTCATAGGAAATGGAAATCAGACATAATTTGTTTCCATATTCCGTTCCTGTGTGAACCCTGTTCGACATTCCGCAGATAAGTTTTATATAGATCTATCCTGATGGATCCGGAAAGGCATAACAACAGGGTGCTTCAAGTGGAAACACGCAGCGAGATCAGGCAGGGAGAGTACAGGAAAGAGATAGGCGTATTCGGTGCGACTTTCTTCGGCGCAAGCGCCATACTCGGGTCCGCTATCCTCTTCATTCCCGTCACGGTCCTTTCGGCAGCCGGCCCTGAGGGCATTGTGGCCTGGGTCATAGGCGCCGTAATGATGCTCGTCATAGGCCTCATATACACGGAGCTGGGCACCATAATGCCCAGGACAGGCGGCGTAGGCACATATCCGCAGGTATCTAATGGCCCACTTACCGGCATATTCAACGGCTGGGGGGGCGCCTTCCTCGGCTACGTGCTCGCGCCCGTCTCAGAGGTCGTTGCGATGGTGGAATACCTGAGCTTCTTCTTCCCCCGTCCTCTACAACCTGAAGACCAGCCAGCTCACAATATACGGCGAGCTCTTGACCATACTCATAGTCTTTCTCTTCTTCCTGGGCAACTACTTCGGTGTCAGGTACCTGAACCAGGCCAATTCATTCCTCACGTGGCTGAAGCTCCTGTCCCTGGCATTCATAGGGGGGGTTTTCTTCCTGGCCCTGTACTTCCACCCCCCCTCCAACTTCACTGCCCTCCTGGGGGGCTTCGCTCCCTACGGGGGGCTCCGGCCTCCTTTTCGCCGTTGCGACGACCGTCTATGCGTATGCAGGCTTCAGGCAGCCCGTTGACTATGCTGAAGAGGTCAAGGACCACAAGAGGACGATACCGATAGCAATAAGCCTGTCAATAATAGTGTCGTTCATCCTTTACACGCTCCTCTCCGTTGATTTCATTGGCTCCGTGAACTGGAGCTACCTTGGCATAAGCCGGGCGACTGGGCCTCGCTGTCCAGCCTGACATTCCCGCTGCCAGCCATGGCGTTCGGTGTGGGCCTGGCGGTGATGGCATATTTCATATTCTTCACGTCCATACACTCCTCCGCATCCTCCTCGCTGATATACAGTGGAGGGGCTGCGAGGGTCCTGGCCAACATATCTGAGAACAGGTACCTGCCACCGTTCTTCGCGAGGCTCGGGAAGAGGGGGGGCGTCCCTTACTACTCTGTCATAGCCGTGCTGCTGATAAGCGCCTTCTACACTTTCCTGGTCCCTGTGTTCATAAGTGTGGCCCTGGTGTTCGTGGACGCTTCACTTGTTTCCTACGGACCGGCGGCTGTGAGCCTCATGGTCTTCAGGAGGCACGTGAAGGCGCCCGGGGGGGACAGTTTCAGGCTGCCCGCCGCCCAGGTGCTGGCCCCCATAGGGTTCGTCGTGGGCAGCTACCTCCTCTACTGGACTGGCTTCAAGTACCTGATAATAGCCATACCCTCAGTGCTTGTGGGTGCGCTCCTCTTCATATACCATGCCAGGAAAACAAAGGTGGACGCCGAGGACATCAGGGGGGGAGGCATATGGTACCCGGTATACCTGGCAGCGATCCTTGCCCTCTCGTACTTCCTCAGCATCAGCCCGGGACCATCCAACCTCGGTGGCATAGACGTTGTGCCATTCCCCCCCTACAATATAATAGTTTTCACAGCGGTTGTGCTGGTCTTTTACGCAGTGGGCGTCATCAGCGGCAACGCATACATGGCGAAGAAGGGCATAAGGGCTGAGGGGCCCCCCCGTCCACATGAAGGGCTAACGGCCAGCGCTCTCAGAGGCGCGGCAGCACCCTTTCGATCCAGAACCTCGCTATTTCATCCCTCCTCGCGATCCAGACGCCCTGCTTTCCCTTCACGTAGTCCAGGAATGAGGACAGGGCCTTTATCCTGCCGGGCCTGCCCGTTATCCTCACGTGGAAGGCCGCACTCATCATCTTTGGCCTCTCCTTTGATTCCTCGTACAGGGTGTCGAAGGTATCGATGAGGTACCTGAGGAACGCGTCGGAGTTATCGAACCTGTTCATGGGATAGAGGAAGTGGAAGTCGTTGGCGTCAGGCGTGTACGGCACTATGATGAGCCTACTCCCGGCAGGCCGGTATGGGATGTCATCGTCATAGGCATCCGAATCGTAGATGAAGTTCTCGAACCTCGAAAGAAGTTTGAGTGTCCTCTCACTTGGTTCCCTGGCATAGAAACCTACCGGTCTCTGGCCCGTTAGCCCCCCCTCGATGGCCTCTATGGACTTCCTTATCTCCTCCAGCTCCTGCTCCTCGCTCATCCTGAACAGCTCCGTCCAGGTGTAGCCGTGGTCGCATATCTCGTGCCCGGCCTGCACTATGGCCTCTGTTGCCTCCGGATTCAGCTCCAGTGCCCTGGCCACGGCAAAGAACGTAGCCCTTACCCTGTGCCTTGAGAGGGTGTCAAGGACCCTCCATATCCCTACCCTCTGGGCATATGCATATGCAGATGCCAGGCCAACGTCCTCGGCCTCTATGTCCACAGGCGGGAACTCGCCGATCCCCCCCTCCACCATGCCGTCCTTGCTCATGGAGTGCTCGCCGCCCTCCTCGAAGTTCACAACAATCGAGAGAGCCAGGGTGCTGTTCCCGGGCCACCTGAACTCGGGAGGGTGCCTTCCGTAACCCACATAGTCTATGGAGTTCATGCTGAGAGAGTCTGGAGGAATGGATAAATGATGGCTTCCATGCCCTGCCCGCAGCACACGATTTGCACGGAGCCGATACCCGTGCTCTGCCCCCCCCAGAGCACAGTGGCCAGGGTTGGGGGGGCCAGGTGAATCACGCGGCTGTATCTGTCACGTGGGTGCCAGTGGGGGGGCATGCCCTAGGGAGGGGGGGTGCAGGGGGGGCAACAGGTTTATAACATGCCCAGCCATTGGAAGAGGCAGAGACCGGCAGAAGTTATGTTCTCCGGCCAGCGGCCCACTGTGATGAGATCAGCCTTGACTGACGGGTGATGAGTGACGGGCAGCCTGAGTGGGCCCATTCATGTGGAGTGCCTACCTTATCCTCTCAACGTTGAAAGAGCCCAGATGGAATGTGGCCCCCCCTGAGCGCACGACCTCCACCCACTCCCTTGTCGCTGCCCCCCCGTCGAACCCCCCCTCTGCCCTCAGGTAATCCCTGCTGCCTTCCCGCCTGAACCTTATCTTTCCATCGACCACGTAGTTTATGGCCTCGTAGAACCTCTCCTCGAAGATCCCCCCCTCGTCCAGGACGTATAGGGAGACACAGCCTCATTCTTCCTCTTCTGTGCCACCTGCTGTAGGAGCCTTAGGAGGACGTGCTGTTCCAGCATGTAGGGATATGATGTGAGTGACCAGAGCACCATGTTGTACCTCCTGCCAGATAGCCTGAGCCTCTGTGCCACGGAGTCGATGGCCTTTATGGTCATGGAGACGTTGGCAGGCGAATCGATCTGAATGGCCAGCTTTGAAGCTGGTTCAACCTGTATTGACCTGGAATAGGCATCGATGTAGACTATGGAAGCGCTCTCCTCCGCCCTCTCCGGATCCAGCCCCAGTAGCCTGAGGTTCTCTGCCACCTCTGGAATGCCCCCCCTGTCAACAAGCACAACGATGACGCTCTCACCCCTCTCCACACTGGCATTCACGAAGGCATAGCAGAGGAGGTCCTTGGGGGTGAACGGCTCCCCCCCCGTGACGAGGGCGTTGGTGCCCCCCCTCCTGAGCCCGCCAAGCAGGAGCTCATCTACGTCTCCGTTTCCGGTTGAGGCGAGGTCACCAGGGGGGGGCATGCCCTATGCATTCCTCAGGGTGTAGAAAGATTTTGCTCCACTCCCTCCGGGCATGAAGGAAATGTAAAAATGCGCTTTCCAGGAACATGGACTTGGGAGTGGAAGGCGCTCATTCCTTGTAGGTCCCGGAGACAACCCATGGAGGCTCGTTCTCGTCAAACGGCTCCATCCCATCGACCTTGTGGCTCTCTATGATCTTCTCGTCCACCTCTATGCCGAGGCCAGGCCTGCCTGATAGGGTGAAGTAGCCGTTCTCCAGCTTGTATCCTGACTTGACCAGGTTCTTCTTCCAGTCTGGCCAGAAGGCCTCAAAGCTCTCCTGTATCAGGAAGTTCGGGATTGTGTAATCGACGTTTAGGGTCGCTGCGGTCTGTATGGGACCGAAGGCGTTGTGGAATGCAACCGGGACACCGAATGCCTCCGCTATCGCGGCTGTCTTCTTGTTCTCGAGTATACCAAGGGAGTTTGTCAGGTCAGGCTGTATGACGTCCACGAGGCCCTCTGAGATGTACCTTGCAAAGTCGGTCTTGTTCAGGAGCCTCTCTCCGAGCGCCACAGGTATGGAGACGTACCTCTTGAACTCTGCCAGGCCAACCTCCAGCTCGGGGGGGTGGACCGGCTCCTCCATGAAGAACGGGTTGAACTCTTCCAGCGCCCGACCGGCCTCTATGGCGGCCCTGGTGGAGAACCGCCCGTGCGTCTCTATCAGGAGGTCTACATCATCCCCCCCCAGCCCGTCCCTGAGCTTCTCCACTATGGCCACTGCATTCCTCAGGCCCTTCTTGGATATCGAGTCGAAGTTGTTGCCGAACGGGTCGAACTTCATGGCGGTGAAGCCCATCTTCACGACCTGCTTTGCCTTGTTGAGGAAGTCCTCAGGGGGGGTGACGCAGTTCGAGTACCAGCGTTGGCGTATGCCCGGATCCTGTCGTTTATCTGCCCGCCCATGAGGTCGTATATGGGTGCGCCAAGCTTCTTGCCTATTATGTCCCATGAGGCGATCTCGAACGCACTGAGCGCGGAGGTTGCCTCCATGGACTTTGAGAGGTAGAAGGAGTGCTTGTAGAATTCCTTGACGTTCCTCTCGACGTTGAACACGTTCTTCCCAGAGAAGACCCTCTCGACCTCTCTGAGGCTCTCCTTCACAGGGAGCGTCATGAGCGTAGTCGGGGGGGCTTCTCCGTAGCCTACTGTACCGTCGGATGTTGTCAGGCGGACAAGGAGGATCGTGGAGCTCCACGGTGACGATATCTCCCTTCCCTTTTCACCGAGTTCCAGGATCTCAACGCTGGATATTTTGCTGTCCATGTGCAGAGAAGCGCTCAGGAGCATATTAATTGATCCCGTCAGAGGCCGGAGTCACTGGAAGCCGTCGCTGGCGATTGGAATTAGAAAGGAATATCTAAATTGCGGGGGATACGGTATACATGGAAAGCAGCTACAGGATCGAGAGGACACTCACCGTCAGCGGCAAGGAATACCACTACTTCTCACTGCCCGATCTTGAAAAGATGGGCTTCAAGGTCTCCAGGCTCCCCCCCCTGTCCATAAGGATCATACTCGAATCGCTCATAAGGAACATGGACGGAAGGGCCGTTACCCAGGAGGACGTTGAGAACCTGATAAGGTGGGATGCTCACAACGTCCCCCCCGATACCGAGATCCCTTTCAAGGTCGCAAGGGTTGTGATGCAGGACTTCACTGGCGTGCCTGCGGTCGTGGACCTTGCTGCCATGAGGGACAAGGTCAGGGAGATGGGAATCGACCCAACGCTCATACAGCCGCAGGTACCTGTGGACCTGGTCATAGACCACTCCGTGCAGGTGGACTTCTATGGAGTCCCCCAGGCACTGGAGCTGAACAGGGAGAAGGAGTTTGAGAGGAACACGGAGAGGTACAGGTTCCTGAAGTGGGCCCAGAACGCGTTCAGTAACCTCAGGGTCATACCGCCATCGGTTGGCATAATCCACCAGGTGAACCTCGAGTACCTTGCCAAGGTCGTCATGACCGCGACGAAGGAGGGCAAGACCTACGCCTTCCCGGACACCCTCGTCGGCACAGATTCTCACACCACCATGATCAACGGCCTCGGCATTGTTGGCTGGGGGGGTGTTGGAGGCATAGAGCCGAGGCCGCCATGCTGGACCAGCCAGTCACGTTCAAGACGCCTGAGGTTGTGGGCGTGAACCTGCATGGCAGGCTCAGGCCCGGGGGGGTTACCGCCACTGACCTGGTCCTCACGCTCACGGAGCTCCTGAGGAAGCACAACGTCGTGGGCAAGTTCGTCGAGTTCTACGGCCCGGGAGTCTCATCTCTATCGCTGCCTGACAGGGCCACGCTCTCGAACATGTGCCCGGAATACGGTGCCACGCTGGCACTGTTCCCGGTGGATGAGGAGACGATAAGTTACCTCCGCATGGCCGGGAGGCCGGAGGAGCAGGTGGAGCTCGTCGAAAAGTACATGAAGGCCCAGGGGGGGCTCTTCGGGGGGCACAGAAGAACGTGGACTACTCCGAAGTTATAGACCTGGACCTCTCCACTGTTGAGAGCAGTGTGGCCGGCCCAAGCCTCCCGCAGCAGCGTGTGCCCCTCGGCAGGATAGGTGACAGCTTCCTGAAGTACCTGGAGACCTCGTCCCAGGATAGGTCTTCAAACGGGCAGGTGTACCTGAAGGCTTCAAAGATCAAGGTCAGGGGGGGCAGGGAAGAGACACTGAGGGACGGCGATGTGGTCATAGCTGCAATAACGAGCTGCACCAACACCAGCAACCCCCCCAAGGTAATGGTGGCGGCAGGCCTCCTGGCCAAGAAGGCCGTGGAGAGGGGCCTGGCAGTGAGCCCCCCCAAGGTAAAGACGAGCCTTGCTCCCGGTTCAAGGGTCGTCTCTGACTACCTGGAGAAATCTGGGCTGCAGGCCTACCTGGACAGGCTTGGCTTCTACACGGTTGGCTTCGGCTGCACTACATGCATTGGGAACAGCGGCCCCCCCTGGACCCTGCCATAGAGGAGGCCATAGTGAAGGATGGGCTTGCAACGGCCGCTGTCCTGTCCGGCAACAGGAACTTCGAGGCCAGGATACACAGGAACGTGAGGGCGAACTACCTGATGT
>NZ_BBCP01000015.1 GCF_001316105.1 Thermogymnomonas acidicola JCM 13583
TGGAACTTTCGTCCCCCTTAACCCCCCATTAGAGTTAAAAGCAGCACAACTATTCAGAGGTGGGCGGAGGTTGCCGAGCCAGGTTAAAGGCGGCAGACTCAAGATCTGCTCTCACAGGAGTTCGCCGGTTCGAATCCGGCCCTCCGCATGCCTCTGATTAATTATTTTCATCTGTTTACACTGTTTCCACAATTGAAAAAGGTATGGGCGGGCAAGGGAGGCCAATTGCCGCTGTCCCCCCCCGGTCTCCTTCTACTGCAGGGCAGGAGCGAAGGGATCTGCAACCATGGCCTGGTGCAAACTGTGGGTGCACGGGTGTTGTGCTGGTGACGCAATTACAGTGAGTTTAACTTCCTCCGGGACAGGATCGGGGGCCACCCATAGGCCCGCCATCCTGCACCTCCCATGCCTCCATCGTAACACCCCCCCGGCCCACTTTCCATAACGGCCACCCTGCAGGCTTCTCCGTGCCTTCCTGCGAAATATTAAAAAATATTATTTTCATGGAATGGCAATGAAGATCAACAAAATTATTGATCTTTCGGTGACAATTGAACCCGGTATGGCGACGTGGCCAACAAATCCAGAGATCGTCCTGAAGGACATGTGCACGTTCGAGAAGGACGGCTACAAGGAGGAGATCTACAGTTCCTCCACACACACGGAACGCACCTGGATGCGCCCCCCCTTCACATGTACCGGCAGGGCGCCAGCGTTGACAGGATTGACCTATCGGAACTTGTGCAGGAGGGCTACTGCATCAGGCCCAGGGTAACTGACAACGAGATACACATCGATGCCATAAGGGCCGTGTGGAAGCCCGAGTACGACGGGAAGGCCATCCTTATAAACACTGGCTGGGACAGGAAGAGGTCAAGGACGCAGGAATGGCAGTACGGGTTTCCAGGGCTGGCGGAGGACACCGTGGACTTCTTCGGCGAGCACGGGACAAAGCTCATCGGGATCGACACCCTTGGCATAGAGCCCGCCTCACACCAGGGATTCCCTGTGCACAGGGGGGGCTTGAGAGGTACGGGATAACCTTCATCGAGGACATGGCCAACCTTCACTTGCTGGAAATCGGGAAGCCATACCTGATAGTGGCACTGCCCCTGAAGCTCAGGGGGGGAGCCAGTGGCTCCATGGCGAGGGTGATTGCCATCGATGCCGATTGATGCAGGGGGGGCACAACCGGGACTGAAGCCTCAGCGAGTTCAGTGCAGCACCTGTCATGCAGGCCAAGGCAACAGGCCGGGGGGGGCACTCTCCAACCGAATACGGGGGGGTTCATGGGCGGGCCGGATTGACCAGGCCACCGTCCCCCCCGTCTGGGTTTCCCCTGGTGCATGGGGGGGCAAGCATGTGGGGGGGAGTGTGAGGGGGGGTATCTGCAAAGTTCAAATCTCACGGTTCAGATAGCTGGCCCATGGGTTTCTTCAGGAAGGAGATCACACTGACGACAAGCAAGAGCCTTAAGGAACTGGCCACGGAATTTGAGAACTTTCTTGTGGGCCAGGGGGGGTGGAAGACACAGAGCAATATATCGGACACCGGTGCGATCATCCAGGCCAGGAAGGGTGGCATACTGAGGGACATAGTTGCAGCGGACAGGGCACTGACATTCACGTTCCAGAGTGCAGGAGACGGCATGGTGAAGGTGAACGTGGGTATCGGGAAGCTGTTACAGAACATAGCCGTCACTGCCGTTGAGGTGCTACTCCTGTCAGACCTGTTCCTGTTCGTGGACGTACCGGAGATGCTGTTCACAGAGCACGTGGAGAAGGAGCTGCTGAACCAGCTGAGGGCCATGGCAGTGTAAACAGCAGGAACTCAGCAGGTTATATCCGGCCCTGCACTGACCATGGTATGAGGTACACGGACATCGGTGGCGCGAGAGTGTCGCAGATAGCCATAGGCACGTGGCACCTCCCGCCGTCAACCGACAGGTACGAGGACGGGATACTGAGGGTGGACAGGGAGAGGACAATGGCCATTCTTAAGAGGGCCTACGACCTGGGCATAAACTTCTTCGACACAGCCAACACGTACCACGGGACAGTGAGCGAGACGCACCTGCACCCTGAGAAGAGCGGGAACTCCGAGAGGATACTCGGCGAATTCATGAGGGGGCCATGACAGGGCATCGCTTTTCATTGCCACGAAGGTGAGGGCCGAGGTGGAGACATTCCCGAACGGCGGGGGGGGCCTCTCCAGGAAGCACATCATGTGGCAGGTCAGGGAGAGCCTGAGGCGCCTCGGGACAGACTACATAGACCTCTACCAGGTGCACTGGCCTGACCCCCACACTGACGAGGAGGAGGTAATGGGGGGGCCCTCAACGATACCGTGCATTCAGGGATGGTGCACTACATAGGGGGGGTAAGCAACCACCCGTGGTACATGGTGAAGAGGATGATCGAGGTCTCGGAGAGGTCGGGCTACGAGAGGCCGGTCTCCGCGCAGGAGGCCTACAACATAGTCACACGATACGTTGAGAGGCGCCTGGTGCCCCTGATGAGGTCAAGGAGGATGACCATGATAGCATATGTGCCGCTTGCCCAGGGGGGGATACTCACTGGAAAGTACCTCAAGGATTCCGGTGGGCTTTCCAGGGCCGAGTACACACCTGAAATGAGGGAGGAGGTCGAGAGGCACAGGAGGGCCGCATCAGTGGTGTCCGAGACCGCCAGCGACCTTGGGATAACCCCAGCCCAGCTTTCGCTCGCCTGGATCCTGAGCATGCAGAGGAGGCTAGGGATAAGCATAGTACCGCTCATCGGCGTATCAAGAGAGGAACAGCTGCTGGAGGACGTTGAGGCGATAGATGTGTCGCTTCCGGAATGGGCAGTTTCCAGGCTCTGTGGGCTCTATGGACCTGACGATACGCTTTGAAGACCCGGAAAACGCATGCGGTATCTTCAGCGCCTCCGTGGGGGGGCCCGACAACTGGCCCGGCACACAGGTCAACTGTGAGGATCACAGGGTTGTGATAAAGGTAGAGGGGGGGATTTCCCCGGTCTCAATTTACTCACTTGCAGAGGAGTTCCTGAACCTCTACGACCTGGTGAAGGAAACAATGGAAATATGACTACGCTTCCTGCTCCACAGTCAGCTGCAGCTTCTCCGTTAACTCCTTGTACCTGTTCCTTATGGTTACCTCAGTGACGCCCGCCACTTCTGCAACCGCCCTCTGTGTCCTGCGCTCGCCCGTCATGAGGGAAGCTATGTATATGGCCGCTGCGGCCACTCCTGTGGGCCCCCCCTTGCCTGATGTGAGGTCGTTCTCCTCCGCCATCTTCAGTATCTCCGATGCCTTCTTCCTGGCCTCCATTGAGAGCTTCAGCTTGCTGCAGAACCTGTTCACGTAGTCCTCTGGCTTTGATGGCATGATGTTAAGCTTGAGGTACCTGCTCATTATCCTGTATGTCCTGCCGATCTCCTTCTTCTTCACCCTCGTCACGGACGCGATCTCATCGAGCGTCCTGGGCACTCCGGTGGCCCTGCATGCAGCGTAGATGGCACCCGCAACGACTCCCTCGATGCTCCTCCCCCTGATCATGTTCTGCTTCACTGCCCTCCTGTAGAACACAGCGGCGGTCTCCCTGACATCGTTCGGTATGCTGAGGTTCGAGGCCATCCTCTCAAGCTCCTGCAGTGCCTGGGAGAGGTTCCTCTCCGCCGCGTTGGATACCTTGATCCTCTTCTGCCACTTCCTCAGCCTGTACAGCTGGGCCCTGTTCCTCGTGGGTATCGACTTGCCATAGGAGTCCTTGTTCTTCCAGGATATGTCCGTGGAAAGTCCCTTGTCGTGTATCGTGAAGGTCATGGGCGAGCCGGTCCTGGCCCTGCTCTCGTTCTGCTCTGCATCGAAGGCTCTCCAGTCTGGACCCTGGTCGATGTAGCTCTCGTCTATGACAAGGCCACAGCTATTGCATATGAGCTCACCTCTCTCATAGTCCCTGACAAGCTGCGAAGAACCGCACTCCGGGCACTTGGTTATCTCCTCAATATTCCTCTTCTTCTCATCCACCATATCCACCACCTAACACCTGATGAACAACCCATCAGCATCAGCCTGCTGGTTAAGTGCCACAAGGGCATACGGTGAAGCAACGGGCCCGAACACCCTTATTACCCTGCCAACCTCCCTCCTGTTGCGTCGAAGACCCTTGCATGCATCTTCACACAGTTGTGGACCCTCACCACGATCTCCTGGCCGACCCTGCTTACCACTTCACACTTCTCCAGCATCAGCATGCAAGGATCAAAGTAAAGTATATAAACGTTACGTAAGATTATTAATTCGAGCTATCTTGATATTAAAGCATTGATCTCAAAATTTGTTCATCCGGGATCGCTGGTGGTTTTCAACTGGCATTTGTAAACCACTCATTTATAATCGCGGTTATGCATACACATGTCTTTCGTTTAGAACCTACAAAAAAGGTTTAATACCAGATGATATGTCTGAAATTCATAAATTATTCAGGGTGTTGAGATGGCTTCACAGGGAGATGAGTTATCTAAAAGGTGCCCCGAGTGCAACTCGGAACACCTGGTAAGGGACTATGAAAGGGGGGGCGAGCTGATCTGCAACGATTGCGGCATGGTCGTGGAGGACTCCTTCATCGACCAGGGACCGGAGTGGCGTGCCTTTGACTCCGAGCAGGATGATAGACGTGCCAGGACAGGGTCGCCCATGACGTTCCTGAGCCATGACAAGGGCCTGGCGACGGAGATATCCTGGTCAAACAAGGACTATTATGGGAAGAGGATACCGCATAAGAACAGGGCACAGATATACAGGGTCAGGAAGTGGCACCAGAGGATCAGGGTATCGAATGCAGCAGAGAGGAACCTGTCCATGGCCCTGCAGATGCTCAACGACATCGGTGCGAAGATGGGTATCCCTAAGGACATCAAGGAGACAGCTGCCCTCATTTACAGGAAGGCCGTGGAGAAGAACCTGATCAGGGGGGGTAGGAGCATCGAGAGCATCGTCTGTGCGTCCATATATGCGGCGTGCAGGAAGGTAAACCTCCCGAGGACTCTGGACGAGATATCCAAGGCCTCTGATGTGAACAAGAAGAAGATCGGGAAGGCCTACAGGCACCTGGCCAAGGAGCTCAGCCTGAACCTGAAGCCAACGACACCGTATTCCTACGTTGCCCAGTTCTGCAACAAGCTCGATCTGGACAAGCAGGCCATAGTGGTGAGCGAGGAGATCGTGAGGAAGTCCATAGAGGCCGGCATATCATCAGGGAAGGGGCCAACGGGTGTCGCTGCAGCGTCCATATACATCGCCTCCGTCATAGTTGGTAAGCCGAGGACCCAGAAGGAGATAGCGAGGGTCTCAGGCGTCACAGAGGTAACCATAAGGAACAGGTACAAGGAGATAAGCAAGATACTCGGCATACCCGGTATGGAGTAGATGCGGGTCTACGTAGTTGACAACGGCGGCCAGTGGACTCACAGGGAATGGCGCGTGCTCCGTGACCTGGGGGGGGCGGAGACAAGGATAGTGCCCAACACGGTGGACAGTCACGAACTGGACGGCCTGGACGGCCTGGTGCTCTCTGGCGGGGGGGCCCAAGCATACAGAGCGAGCTCTCCAAACTGGGAAACGTGGGCAGGTACGTGGACGAGCACAGCTACCCTATACTCGGCATATGCGTCGGTGCCCAGTTCCTAGCACTGCACTTCGGGGGGGGTGAGGTGGGCCCGGGTGCGAGCCGGAGTTCGGGAAGAAGGAGGTGGTCTTCGCAAAAAGAGCGGCATCTTCTCCAACATGCCGGAGCGCATGAGCGTCTGGGAGAACCACAACGACGAGATCAAGAGGCTGCCTGAAGTGTTCGAGCTGAACGCATCGTCCGGAACATGCAGGGTGCAGGCCTTCACGCACAAGACCAGGCCAATCTACGGTGTCCAGTTCCACCCTGAGGTTGAGCACACGGAGCACGGTGTTGACATCTTCAGGAACTTCCTCCAGGAGTGCCACAGGTGAACTGCGGGGGGGCACGGATCCTCTTTCTACCTGAGCCAACATTTATATCGTATCCAATTTTATATCGCACCGGAGAGGTATTGGGATGCTATCGCATGTGACTGACCTCATAGGCATGACAGTGTACACCGACAAGGGCATCGTGGTTGGCAACGTGGACGACCTCATAGTGGACATCGACGGCCTCAGGATCTACGGCCTATACATATCGAGGACGAACAGCAAGCTAGTGGAGGATGGAGTCGCGGTCTCCGTGCCTTACGGGTGGATAAAGGCGGTGGGTGACGTGATCCTTCTCAGGCGTTTTCCCCAGTACGTGAGGAAGCCAAAGGACTGACGTCACCTGTGCAGGAAGAACGCCTGCCCCCTCTATTCCCAGTACCCTGGCGTACCCGAACCTCTCCAGCTGGACAGTCCCGTCAACGGAGCCAAGGGCCTGCTCTGCCTTCCCTGTTATCCTTCTCCCGTCCGGCATGTGCACTGTCAGGTCTATTGCAGGCTCTGGAGCCCACTGGACTATCCTGATCCCCTTCTCCCTGAGTTCGAAGCCCGCAAATTCCAGCCGGTGGCCCCTTTTAACAACATTGCAGAAGTCCTTGAGCCTGAAGGCCTTGCCATCCGGCACCTGGGCCAGGTCGGACGCATCCACATAGACGCCCCCCCTCGATGCGCTCATCCTGTATTTCCTTGTCCCCCAGTGACTTGTTTGTGGGGGGGTGGTTGGGGGGGATCGTCACATCGCATTCGGGCAGGCCCTCCACCTTCAACATGACCGGGTCGGGCACGAAGAACCCCCCCCTGGGTGTTGCCGCGTCTATGCTGTCCTTGTTCATTGCGTTGAATATGTCCCACGAGAACTCAGCATCGCTCTCCCTGAGGCCAGATTCGATCCAGTACCGCCTGAACGTTGCAGGGACGTAGCCCCCCCTCTTCCTCAGGGCCAGGATCGTGCCGAGCCTCACGTCGTCCCAGCCTGAGTAGCTCCCGTCCGCTATGCCCTTCTTTATTGTCGATGTCTTGAGGACAGTGTTCGGTATGTGTATCAGGCCGTAGTGGAAGTATACTGGCAGCGGCCAGTCGTTGTACCTGAATATGTACTTCTGCTTCTCCGTGTTGTTCAGGTGGTCCTTGCCCCCCCTTATCACATGGGTAAGGCCCAGGTGGTGGTCATCCACAGCGACCGAGAAGTTCATCATGGGGTACACCCTGTACTTCCTGCCCTGCCTCGGGTGCTCTCTCTCTATGATCCTGAATGCGATCCAGTCCCTCACGCTAGGGTTCGGGTGTGCCAGGTCGGTTTTCACAACAGCAACGGCCTCTCCCTCCCTGAAGCCGCCGTCAAGCATCTCCTGGAACCTCTCTTCGTTCTCCCTTGCGCTCAGGGAGCGGTGGGGGGGACAGGCTATCCCCCCCTTCTGCCTCTTCTCCTTGAACTCCTGTACCCCGCAGCTGCACACGTACATCCCGCCGTTCCTGATCAGCCTCCTGGCCTCATCGTAGTATAGCTCCATCCTGTCTGACTGCACGACCACGGAGGTGAACTGCACTCCCAGCCACGCCAGGTCCCTGGGTATCTGCTGGTATGCGCTCGGGTCTATGTTCTTCGGGTTCGTGTCCTCTATGCGGAGTATCAGCTCCCCACCGTACTTCCTGACATATTCGTCGTTGAGTATTGCCATCCTGGAGTGGCCAACGTGGAGGGGGGGCCCGCTTGGAGAAGGCGCCATGCGCATGACCACCTTTCCCGTCACGCCCGGGAGGTCCGGGAGCCCGTGCCTCTGCTCCTTCTTCTCTGCGATGAGCGCCTCGGGGTGTTCCTTCCTCAGGATCTCCTCTATCTCTGCAGCGCCGAGCGAGTTGACCTCCTCGACAACCTCGTTCACAACAGGAAGTAGATCCTTTGCACTCTTCCTCAGGTCCGGGCTCTCCGCGAGGACCTTGCTCAGGACGGCCTTCGGATCGGCCTTTCCTCCGTGCTGGTATGCATTCTTAAGCGCGTGCAGCCTGATCTGCTCTCTGTCTGGCAAACAGTTCACCTCTCTCGAGAAGCAGGCCTCTCAGTTCCTCGAGACCGTATCCTGTGGTTGCAGATATGCATATCCTCTCCCTCCTCTCACTGCTCAGGTCGCACTTGCTCTGCACCCTTATGACCTCCTTTCCCAGGATGTCAGAGAGTTCCCTGTAAAGGCCCTCCTGCTGCTCCACAGTGTAACCGGATGTGCCTGAGTGGTCAATGAGGAACAGCACAATGCCGTCGATGTCCCTGAGGGCGAGTACCGCCTTCCTCTCCATCTCGTTCCTCTCCTCCATGGGCCTGTCGAGTATCCCCGGGGGGGTATCTACCAGCTGCACGCGCACCCAGTCCCTGGTTAGGAATCCTATGTGCACCTCCTGCGTCGTGAAAGGGTATGGCGCCACCCTTGGCCTCGCCCTGGTGAGCGCCGAGACCAGGCTGCTCTTACCCACGTTAGGCATGCCTGCTACGATGGCAGTGAAGCACTCTGTATCGATGTCCGGCAGCGATCTGATGTAGTTCCTGCACTCAATGAGGAAGGCCAGGTTCTGCTGCTGAGACCTCACCAGGGACGCGAAACGCCCGTAGAAACCCTTCATAAGGGTCAGGGCCTCGCCGGCATCCGTGGCCCTTTTGACCATCCTGATGTAGTGGGACGAAAGTTCCTCTATCCTCTGGGCACACCAGTCGATCCCTGCGAGGCTCACCTTGTACCTGTCCACGGAGAAGACTAACGAGATGAGGTCCCTGTAGAAGGGGGGGTGGAGCCTCTCAAGGGTGGGAAACTGCCTCACCAGCTTTCTCAGGTAGGGGGCACTGGTGGCCTCTATTGTGGAGATCCTGTCCATCACTTCCCTCTTGATCTTATCGACCTTTTTCGGGAAGTACGGCTCCTCTATCCTGGAGGCCCTGAGGAAGGCCTTGTCTATTATCTCCTGCGCGGTGAGCACAGTCTTGATGTTGACCAACACGCAGGTCTATGGCAAGTGTCAATTAAATGTTGGGGGGGTATAGCCTGCCAGCGGGCAGTATGAGGAGCGATGGGACACACTCAGGCCCGGCTGTGGCACCATCAAGCCTCAGGTCTTTGCCTCTTCCTTCTCGTACTCCGTGAAGGCAGACTTTATCTTCGCCATCAGGTCCTCCGGTATCTCGTAGTGGCCGTGGGCGTACCTCTCGTGCATCCTTATCCTGGGCAGCAGGTCCTCAGGCTTTCCAGCATCATACTCGAAGCTGCACTCCCTTCCAGTATCGGCACACCTGTAGTGATAGCGCTTCACACCCCAAGATGCCTCATTTCATTATAAACGTATACCACCGGGAAAAGTGGTACGAAGGTAATTTATGACTCCATGCCCTCACCAAGGCATGGAAATCGTGGTGGTGGGAGCAAGGGGGGTTCGGGCAGGTACACCTGAACGCCATCTCCGGAGTGGACGTGAGTATAGTTGAGAGGGACAGGGCGGTGGCGGAGGAGATAAGGTCGAAGTACGGAGTGAGGAAGGTTTACAGCAGCTTCGAGGAAGCACTTAACTCGGATGCGGAGATGATAGACCTCGTTGTGCCCCCCCATAACCTGCACAGGGAGTTCGCTGTAAAGGCCCTTAGGAGGGGCAAGCATGTGCTGGTTGAGAAGCCAATCGCAACTACCGTGAGGGAAGGGGGGGAGGAGATGATAGCAGAGGCGAAGAGGGCACGCAAGGTACTCATGGTGCTGAGCAGTACTACTTCGATACGACGGTGAGGTACGTGATGGAGCAGATAAGGGCCGGGACAGTTGGGACGCCTAAGTTCATCCTCGTGAGGGACCAGAGGCTGTTCACGCGCACCGGGTGGAGGCTGTTCAGGTCTCAGATGGGTGGAGGTGCCCTGATAGACGGCGGCATCCACTATGTCGACACCATGCTTAACTTCGGGGGCGATTACACCTACGTCTCGGCCAGGAGCATGAACGTGGCTGGGATAATCGAGGGCGAGGACACAACTGTGGCGAACCTGCAGTTTGCCAACGGTTCTTATGGGACACTCCTCTACCTCTGGTCATACAGGGATCCGCCAACTCTTCCAGCCTTCGAGGTTATAGGCACCGAGGGGGGGAGCATATACGAGGATCCGTCAACACGCAAGCAGGGGGGGGACTTCAGGAGCGGCAGGAACTACGTCTACGGTGACCCCGTGGTCAACGGGAAGAAGGTCGCCCTGGAGCACGCCGACGTCTTCAGGGCCGAGATGGAGGCCTTCTTCAGGGCAGTGCGTGAGGGCACGGAGCCCGAGATGAAGCCAGAGGTGGCCCTCCGGGACCTCAGGTGCGTGCTTGATATATACAGGCATGCGGGTGTTGCCTGAGGGTCAAAGGTTATCTCTCACCATTCAATATTCCTTTATGATAGTGGAGGACCAGAGGAACATATCATGCGGTGGCGATCCTTTCAATTACCTCAAGAGTGTCATGAAGGCACTCTACTTCCAGCTCGACCCTGGCCAGGACGCCAAGATCCTGCTACTGAAGGAGAAGTTCCCCCTACTCGAGGAACGTCTTCGATGGCATGGCCAGGACCACAAGACTCCGCCTCCTGGACATGGAGGAGGCCTCCGGCGAGGTGCACCTCACCGTCAGGAAGGAAAGCCAGTAACCACTGGAGAAAATTATTAAATGTTCTGGAATGTGAGAAAGGAGAGTGTGGTAGGGTCATGGAGGAGTACAATTCTTCACAGATTCAGATACTGGAAGGCCTGAAGGCCGTCAGGAAGGTCCCCCGGCATGTACATAGGCTCCACGGACGAGAGGGGGGGCCTTCACCACCTCATATACGAGGTCGTGGACAACAGCATAGACGAATCCATGGCAGGTTTCTGCTCAAACATATCCATCATATTCGGCAGCGATGGCTCCGTGACTGTGGAGGACGATGGCAGGGGGGGCATCCCTGTGGACATACACCCCAAGTACGGGAGGCCCGGCCTGGAGATAGTCCTTACTGAGCTTCACAGCGGGGGGGCCAAGTTCGACAAGAAGGTCTACAGGATCACCGGAGGCCTCCACGGCGTCGGCGTGCATGTGGTGAACGCACTGTCGTCGAGGCTCATCGCAGTGGTGAAGAAGGGAGATACCCTCTACTACGAGGTATTCAACCGCGGTGTGCCGGACGGGGGCCTCAAGAGCGTGGGCTTCGCGGAGAGGAATACAGTGGATTTGTTGAGGGACGTTGAAATACGCCTGGAGCCCACCCATGGTTTCATAGTAAAGTTCTATCCGGACCCGGAGATATTCGAGGTCACAGATTTCTCCTACGATACCGTGCTGGAGAGGATGAGGGACCTGGCCTTCCTCAACCCGCAGGTTACGATCCATGTCACGGACAGGAGGACGGGCAAGGACTCTGTGCTTCATTTCGAGGGTGGCCTCGTTGAGTTTGTCAGGTACCTCGGCGAGGGCTTCAACGTGATCCACAGGGACCCGATATACCACAGGAGCGAGAGCGATGGGACGGTGGTGGAGTTCGCGCTGCAGTACAACACCGGGACTGCGGAAATACTACAGAGCTTCGTCAACAACATAAACACCCTGGAGGGCGGCACACACGTGGCCGGCTTCCGTGCAGGCCTCTCCAGGGTGATACAGGACTACGCCAGGTCCAGGTCGCTCATCAAGGGTGTGGAATCGCTGACTGGCGATGACGTAAGAGAGGGCCTTGTGGCGGTGCTGCACGTGAAGGTATTTGAGCCGCAGTTCGAGGGCCAGACCAAGACGAAGCTGGGCAACAGTGAGGTCAAGGGCACAGTGCAGTCCGTCACGGAGAGGTTCCTGAAGGACTACTTCGAGGCTTTCCCCCAACGTGGCGGAGGAGATAGTGAAGAGAGCGGTAGCAGCCGCACAGGCGAGGGAGGCCTCAAGGAAGGCCCGCGAACTGGTTAGGAGGAAGTCGGCCCTCTCGGACGCAACCTCCCGGGGGGGAAGCTTGCCGACTGCTCCTCTGACGATCCTTCACGCACGGAACTTTACATAGTGGAGGGTGACTCCGCAGGTGGCTCCGCAAAGCAGGCCAGGGACAGGGAGTTCCAGGCAGTCCTGCCGCTCAGGGGGGGAAAGATACTCAACGTTGAGAAGGCCAACGACCTCAAGACAATATCGAACCAGGTGATACGCGACCTCATAACCGCCATCGGTGCAGGCGTCAAGGACGACATAGACCTGGCCAAGCTCAGGTACGGGAAGATAATAATCATGACAGATGCAGATGTGGACGGGGCTCACATAAGGACGCTGCTCCTGACCTTCTTCTACAGGTATGCAAAGGACCTCATAACCAACGGGAACGTCTACTTCGTGCAGCCGCCCCCCCTTTACAGGATACAGAAGGGCAGTGAGGTCAGGTACGTTTACACTGAAAAGGAGAAGGACAGGGTTGCTGCCGAGATGGGCAAGAACTGCGTGATCCAGAGGTTCAAGGGTCTAGGGGGGGAGATGAACCCGCAGCAGCTCTGGGAGACAACGATGAACCCGGCCACAAGGAAACTCGTGCAGGTCACCATAGAGGACGCCGCCTATGCAGACCACCTCTTCTCCATCCTCATGGGGGGAGAAGGTGGAGCCAAGGCGCAGGTTCATAGAGGAGTACGCCAGGACAGTGGTCAACATAGACCTCTGATCCGGTTATCAGGATCAGGCGTTTAGGAGAGAGGTGTTTGCTTGGACAGGAGACCCATTGAGAACGAGATCAAGACGCGTACCTCGAGTACGCCATGAGCGTCATAGTGAGCAGGGCCATACCCGATGTGAGGGATGGCCTGAAACCCGTGCAGAGGAGAATACTGTACGCCATGAACGAGCTCGGGTTCACGCACGATAAGCCGTACAAGAAGTCAGCGAGGATCGTGGGCGAGACCATGGGTAAGTACCACCCGCACGGCGATGCTGCCATATACGATACACTGGCCAGGATGGCCCAGGACTTTTCGCTGAGGTATCCCCTCATCGACGGGCAGGGCAACTTCGGCTCCATCGATGGTGACGCACCTGCAGCAATGAGGTACACGGAGGCAAGGCTCGCCAGGATCGCGGAGGACATGATGGAGGACATAGACAAGGAGACCGTGCCTTTCATGCTGAACTTCGACGGTTCGCTCATGGAGCCACAGTACCTACCAGCCAAGGTGCCGAACCTCCTCATAAACGGAACGTCCGGCATAGCAGTTGGCATGGCAACAAACATGGTGCCCCACAACCTCAGGGAGGTGTGCGACGCCATAATACACAGGGTCAGGCACCACGACTGCTCTGTGGACGACCTCATCGAAATAATAAAGGCTCCTGACTTCCCCGGCGGGGGGGGCATAGTCTTTAGAACCAGGGAACTCATAGAGGCATACAGGACTGGGAAGGGCAGCGTGAAGTGCCAGGGCGAAGTTGACCTTTCTGAGGACAGGAAGATCATCATAACAAGCCTGCCCTACGGTGTGAACAAGGCCCAGTTCATTGAGGACGTGGCCGAGTACGTGAGGAGCGAGGTCATAACGGGGGGGATCACGGACATAAGGGACGAGAGTGACAGGAGGGGGGGAATGAGGATTGTCATAAAGATCAGGGACGAGGGCATGAGAGATCTGATACTGAACCAGCTCTACGAGCACACCGACCTCGAGAAGAGCATAGGCATCATAAACCTCGTGCTAGTGGATAACGAGCCGAAGACGCTGAACCTCCTGCAGCTTGTGGACGCATACATATCGCACAGGATGGATGTGATAAGGAAGCGGGCACTCTTCGACCTGAGGAAGGAGACGGAGAGGGAACACATCCTGGAAGGCCTTTACAGGGCCCTGGAAGATATAGACAGGGTCATTGCAGGTATCAGGTCTTCAAGGGATGCACAGGATGCCAGGGAGTTCCTGAAGAAAGAGCTCTCGCTGGACGACGGACAGGCCCAGGCCATACTAGATATGAGGCTGCAGCGCCTGACCTCCCTGGAGAGGGAGAAGGTGGCCAGCGACCTGGAGGAGGCCAGGAGGAGGATAGTCGAGCTGAGGAGGATATCAGAGGACGAGGAGGCAAGGCGCCAGATCCTGGTGTCGGAAATGGAGGAGATTAGGGAGAGGTACGGTGACGAGAGGAGGAGCATGGTGCTGGAGAGGGAGGCCGGTACCCGCTCCCTGGAGGACCTGATACCGAGGGAGGACGACGTCATAGTGCTGAGCGAGAACGGGCTCCTCAAGAGAGTGCCACTGCAGGAGTACAGGTCGCAGAGGAGGGGGGGAGGCAAGGGGGGGAGCACCACCTCCGTGAGGAAGGAGGACACTGTCAAGAGCATGGTGGTGTGCTCCTCCCACGACACGATCCTCTATTTCACAAACACAGGGCGGGTGCTGAGGGGGGGCGTGGCCTATGAGATCGAGAAGAAGAACAAGAGGTCCGTGGGCACATCGGCTGGCGTGCTCCTTCACCTGGCCGAAGGGGGGGAGACAGTCACACAGATCATGAGGGCACCGGACACCAACGGTGGCTTCCTCGTGCTGGTGACCAGGAGGGGGGGCCTGATAAAGAAGACGGAGATGAAGGGCATAGCGGAGATGAGGAGCTCCGGCATCAGGATAATCACGCTCACCGAGGACGATGAGGTCGTGGCGGTGGAGCACACTGAGGCTGACAGGAACATCATGGTGGTCTCGTCTTCAGGCAAGGCCGTAATGTTCAACACGTCAGAGGTGAGGCCAACCGGCCGCACGTCCATGGGGGGGGTACGGGCCATAAGGCTGGACGAAAAGGAGAGGGTGATCGCTGCTTTCTTCGTGGAGGAGGGCCAGAGCGTGCTCACGGTGACCGAGAACGCCATAGGGAAGAGGACATCGATAGAGGAGTTCAGGGTGTCCCACAGGGGGGGCACGTCAGGCGTGAACGCAGCGAAGCAGAACGAGAGGACGGGCAGGCTGATAAAGGTCATACCGGTGTGGGACGACAGTGAGGTCCTGATAGTGACGAGGAATGACAAGTCCATAAGGATAAGGGTATCGGACATAAGGGAACTCTCCAGGGCCGCATCGGGCGTCAAGCTCATGTCCCTGGAGGAGGGGGGGGACGCCGTGACGGAGGTCTCCCTGATAGACAGGAACGAGGAAGAAAGGAGTGAGGAGTGATGGACATATCCGTCCTGGGCGCAGGCAACGTGGGCCTGAATCTCCTCAGGATACTGAAGGAGAAGAGGGATGTCTTCAGGTCCAGGTACAGGGTGGACATAAACGTCGTCTCCGTCTCGGATTCAAGGACAACTGTGTTCGAGCCCAACGGTCTCGACCTGGGGGGGGAGGTGATAGAGGCCAAGGCCTCTGGCAACCTTTCGAGGGCGGAGGCTAAGACCATCTCGTTCGATGAGATATTTGACATAGACAACGAGGTGATCGTTGACCTGATGCCGGCAACGCAGGACGGCGTGAGGGGGGGCAGGGACATATACATGAAGGCTTTCAGGAAGGGTCGCCACGTCGTGACTGCAAACAAGGCACCCCCCCTGGCCCTCCACTGGGCCCAGATAATGGAAGAGGCAGCCAGCAGGGGGGGAAAGATGATCAGGTACGAGGCAACTGTTGCAGGCGGCGTGCCGCTCTTCAGCTTCAGGGACTACTGCATCACGCCATCGGAGGTGATATCGTTCAGGGGGGGCATAGTGAGCCTCACCGTGAATCTGGTCATGAGGATGATGGCCAGGGGGGGCACAGCTTCCAGGAAGCTGTGAAGTACGCACAGAGCATGGGCGTGGCAGAGACGGATTACAGGGACGACACCTCCGGCCTGGACGCGGCCAGGAAGACGGTCATACTGGCCAATTCGCTCTTCGGCCTCTCCATGTCGCTTAATGACCTCTACTACGAGGGCATAGATGAGGGTAAGCGCTACAGGAGCAGCTCAAGGATGGTCTCCACAGTGTCCGTGGAAGGCGGCCGTGTGAGGGCGGAATCCAGGGTCGAGGAACTCTCACAGGAGGACCCCCCTTCTCTCCTTGCCAGAGGAATCCCTGGCCTACATTATCGAGACGGAGAACAACGGGAAGCTGATGGTAAGGTCAGAGAGGGACGGGCCACTGGAGACGGCTGCAGCTGTGGTGAACGACATAGTCATCATGGCAAGGGAGATCTGCTGATTCCCCGTTCCATTCAAATAAGCATCAGGGATACAGCGATCCATGTCAGCCCGGTGGCTTGAAGTCCAGATACCCATACCCGCACTAAGGACGGCCACTGTCATATTCTTCGATTCCGGGGGGGGCAGAAGGGTGATGGTGGACGCCTCCATGGACAGGCAGGGTGCTGCGCAGATATCTGGTAGCGGCCTACTGGACGGTGGCCTGGACTACGTCCTCTTCACCCATATGCACATAGACCATATAGGTGGGTTCGCGCACCTCTCAGAGAGGCTCAGCGCTGAGACGATTATGGGCAGGAAGGACGCCGAGATCGTCTACAGGGCGGCACAGGACATAAACTCCTTTACGAGGGAGATCTCGGAGGAGTTTGCAGCCCTGGGAGTGCCGGAAAGCCTGGTCTCGCAGATGACATCACTCCATCCCATGGTGCGTGGGTACGGCACATACAGCAGGATGGAGTTCGACATACTCGTGGACACCAGGTTCAGGATACCAGGCACATCCCTTGAGGCCGTGGTCTACCCTGGCCACACCCCCCGTCATCGCTGTGCCTCTTTGATACTTCCACAGGCGAGGTGGCAACCGGGGACCATATCCTTGAGAGGATCACGCCAAACATATCCTTCTACGACATGGAGGTGGATTACCTTGGCAGTTACCTGGAGAGCCTCAGTGCATTCTCCTCAGCCGTATCCAGGGTGGCGTACCCTGCCACGGGCCCCCCCCTTCCAGGACCCGGCAGGAAGGGCCAGGAGGATAATGGAGCACCACACCCTGCGCTCTTCCCAGATCCTCTCCGTCCTAGGAGAGAAGAAGACAGCGTACCAGGTGGCAGATTCGATCCCGTGGAAGAGGGGGGGCGTCGGCCTCTCTGGTCTGGACATAAACCAGAAGATATTCGCGATAGCGGAGGCCGAGGCGCACCTGAGGCACATGGTGGCCACAGGCACGCTGAGGCTGGAAACCGAAAACGGTGTCAGGGTCTATATGAGGGCCTAAATCTCTCTGAGCTGCCTGTAGGCGTCCTCTCCAAGCTCCCTTCCGATGGCCCCCCGCTATCTCGTCGACATGCTCCTTCCTGGAGGCCTTCGGTATTGGCATGGCCTGCCTCTTCACGTAGCACAGGGCAGCCTGTACAGGGGGGGTCATGCCGCTGGCAGAGGCGACCTCTGCCAGCCTGTGTTCCTGAAGGCCGTTACCTCTGTTGAGCGGGGGGGAATACGCTATCACGGTGATCTTATTGTACCTGCAGAACGGTATGAGCTTTTCCTCCGGTTCCCTGTGGAACACGCTGTACTTTATCTGGTTAGCCACTATATCGTGCCTCTTGGTGGCCGGCAGGGCCTTTTCCAGGTCATCTATGGTGAAGTTGCTCACTCCTATGTACCTTGTAACACCTTCGTCCACCAGCTTCTCCATGGCGGAAATCGTCTCGGCTATGTCCACCTCGCTGTTCGGCCAGTGGATGAGGTAGAGGTCTATGTAGCTGAGCCCGAGCTCCTCAGGCTCGCCCTGGCAGCCCTTATGACGTCGTCGTAGTGCAGGTGCGTTGGCCAGACCTTGGACACGACGAAGACGTCCTCCCTGGGGGATGCCCTTTATGGCCCTTCCGACAAGTTCCTCCGTGTGCCCTGCCCCCCCGTACATCTCCGCAGTATCGACCATTTTGAGCCCCCCCTTCTCAACGGCATACCTTATTATTTCGGTGTGCTCGCCGTCCCTATCGTATGATGCCGTGCTCGTGCCACCGAGGCCCCACGTGCCAAAGCCTATCTCGCCAACCTTGTCGCTGCCTATCATGAAGGCCATGCACCCTCAATAGGGGGGGAGATGCATTAAACCTTATAGGAAACTTCAGATGCACTGCCCTCCCGCTGGAATGGACACCCTTATCTATATTCGTCCAATAACTTGCCCATGCTCGACTACACCGTGACATCGCCCATGGACCCGGATAAGGCCTTCGGCGCACTCTCGCAGAGGCTCAGGGAAAAGGGCTACGTGCTCCTCTCTTACGTGGAGATGCACACCATACTGAGGAAGAACTTCAACAGTGACTTCAAGCCATACTACATACTGAACGTGTGCAAGCCCCCCCAGGCTGCAATGGAGCTGATGACATACAACGAGAGCATGGGCATGCTGCTCCCGTGCAAGATAACGATCTCCCAGAGCGGCACCGGCTCAAGGGTCTCGCTTGTCCTGGTGTCAGAAATGGAGAAGGCGCACCTGGGCGGCGACGGCAGCCTGGTCAGGAAATATGAGAGGGAGCTCGAGGAAATCCTGGACGGCCTGAGGGGGGGCAACTGACGGATGATCGTCCAGATCACCGGCCCTGAGGGGGGGCGGGTGATCCCCCTATGGGACCTGCCCGGCGCCACCAGGACGGCAAGGAGGGTGCCTGCAAACGTGCAGCGGTACATAATAGCGGAATCCCTGCGCAGGAGCAACCTCCTCTTTTATTCCGACGAGTACATACACTCAAAGGTTGTGCCCTCGATCCAGCAGGCGTTCACGCTGATGAAGGCCCTCGGCATAACGCCTGAATCTGTGGACATGGATAAGGCCCTGGAGTTCCAGTTAGCAATGAAGAGGGAGAGGGAGAGCGTGACCGCGGAGGAGAAGGAGGCCTTCCTGAGAGGCTTCATCTCACTCTACAGGGACTACGTTGGGGGCCATCACGGGCCTCTCGGTGTACGCTGATGCCTGGGATGCGCTCCTCCTCCACAGGTCCTTCATTTACCTCAACCCTCTCGGGAGGCTTGTGTCGAGGGGGGGAGCACTGGCCCCGGGAGCCAGGTCTCTCTGAACTTCTTCTCCCGTGCGGAATACGGTGGGGGGGGCGATAGTGGAGTGATCGTATCGCTGCACCACGGCGCCCTCGAAGACCTGGCATCGGCACCCCCCATCACCCGTGGGCTACAGCACTGCCAGGAGGGAGGTGGTGCTGCAGCTGCGCAGGCTCCTTGGCAGAGATGAGGGCGAGAGGACAGTCCTTGACCTGGACGAACTCCTCGGCACCAGGGGGGGGACAGGGCATGAATCCCAGCGAGGTGGAACAGGGAATACATGGTGTTCTGGAGAGAGCCAGGCGCATTGGAGGCCCATATGAAGCCGCTGCCACAGTGATCGGTGGCCTCATCGAGGAGGCCAGCACAGCCGGTCTGGAGCTGGATCTCCTCACATACATATCTGTTGGCTCCCCCCCCACGTCCCTCAACGGCCTCAGGCTCTTCGACATGTGCACCTGCCCCCCCCTTCCGGCGCCCCCCCGACGGTGGGGGGGATGAATATACAGTCCGTGCTTGTCTCCGATGCGCTCAACTCTGTGCTGTTCGCCATGGGATACGGCGAATGGCCCGCAGTTTCCTCAGAGGTTCTGAGAGCCATTTCCCAGTCAGCAAACCGAGCGGTACCGGCACAGAGACAGGGACAGGTGAGCCTGCCCGTTATAGGTAGGCAGGGCATGGAATCCCTGGTCCAGAGGGCCAGGGCCTTTTTTGAGAGGAAGACAACACTTTCGTACACCCTGCTTGAGGCCACGGAGGACCCCCCCTACCTCTTCTTCAAGCGCTACGTGCTGAAAATGGACACGGGCAACCAGGCCACCAGGATGGGCGAGCGCGTTCACAGGAGGGCAGAAGCGCTCTTCAGGGGGCGAGGCCGTCAGCGAACCTGAGGGCATCGAGGCATACATACTCAGGAACACTGTGTCCGTGATTGAATACCTGGAGTCAATGGGCTTCAGGCAGGTCTCCGCAGAGCAGCGCGTGCTGGGCCCGCTGGAGGCCGTCTTAGGCACAGGGCAGGGTATGGACATAGAGGGCAGGATCGACGCGGTCTTCTCTGACGGGCACAACTACCTCATACTGGACTACAAGACAGACAGGACGCAGGAACGGTGGCACAGGCACAGGGTGCAGCTGGAGCTCTACCGGGATCTATTCTCCATGAACTCCTCTGTGAGCAAGGACAGGGTGTTCACGGGCCTGGCATATGTGTCGCTGCGTGGCACGGTGAACACGGGCAGGATATGGCCGGAACTCATGGTGCTGGAGCAGGACGAGGGGGTAAAGGCAATCCTCAGGAGGGCCCTGGAGAGGTACCTGTTCTGGAAGGAAGACCCGGAGAGGCTCCTCCTGGACATAGGGAGGCAGAGGCCCGTGAGGGAGGGCCTGCACGCGGCTCTCGTGGCATCTATGCAACTCCGCTGACTCAGTTCTCTATCTCCTGCAGTGAGCACAGCGTGAAGTCCCATCCAGGGAAGATCTCCCTTATCCTGGCCAGGGAGAGGAGGTATGGCCTCTTGAAAGTCTCAAGGAAAACGGAGCCAACCCTGATGGTCTCTCCCCCCTGGATTCATGGACGCTCAGCAGTGGCACGAAGCTCTCGTCCATGCTTATCCAGTTGAACCTCGAGAGGCCCTCGTTCGGGCTCGGCATGAAGACAGGGCACCCTGACCCATCCGGGCGGTAGATGGCCATGAGGTCCCTGCCGGTGAAAACGCCCTTGACGATGCGCACCCAGTCACGGCCGAAGATGTTCCTCTGGCCAACGACATCGTCTGCAGGCTTGCATGTGAACTCGGAATAGAAGAAAGAGTGGCCCACGCTCTCAGACCTCAGGGTCTGCACAGGGTCCCTTGCCGGCCCCATGTAAGTCAAATCCAGACCATCGACTCCGGAGAAGATCTCGAGTGATATCTCTGAGACCCTCTCCGAATCGCATGAGGAATAGTAGAATGTGGCATGGTACGTGCCGTTGGCCAGCACCACCGGGCCCACGACCACGCTGGGTATGCTCACAAGCCTGGAGATCGCGTCCCCTATCTCGCGCCTCTCGATCCCTTCCTTTAGGATCCAGGTGCCGGCCACAGACCTGGCGCCCAGGGACTCTGAGAATATCTTGACCTCCCTCTTGCCCCCCCGGTCGTTCATTGCCACCATTATGTAGGGGCTCGGCCTGTCTATGACGAGGCCCACGGGGCAGTTTATGCCCAGGCGCCTGGATGCCATTGCCACCGGCTCTTCACCTATGAGGGTGAACGATATCTCCCTGTCGAGGATACCGGGAATCTGTCTCACCAGCATCCTTGGGATATTGCACTGCCGGGCACTTAACCTTATCCACGGTGGCACCATTCATTTCGCTGGCATGGGATCTCATGCCAGGGCGCAAGAATTAATAGAGAGGTGAATTTTATCACTCCGTGGTGGAACCCATAGTGAAGTGGGCCGGATCAAAGAAGCATGTCATTCCGGCCCTGCTCAGCGTTTTCCCCCCCTCCAGCTGGGGGGGGCCTACTATGAGCCCTTTGTGGGCGGTGCTTTAGTCCTATCTCACCTCTACTCAACCGGGAGGGTGACCAGGGCAGTGATATCGGACACCAACCCAGACCTGATAAACCTCTACGAGGTCATAAGGGACAGGCCCGATGAGATAAGGGCTGTGATGGAGAGGCTCTCCTTCAGGAACGAGAGGAGGTATTACCTCTCAGCCAGGCGCAGGTTCAACAGGCTCAGGCTCAGCGGTGGGAACTTTGTGGAGAGGGCAGCCCTTTTCCTCTACCTGAACAGGCAGGGGTACAACGGGCTCTGGAGGGTAAATTCGCGGGGCCTGTACAACGTGCCGTTCGGCAACTATGACACCCTGAACATCCCGCCTTGGGATGCAGTTATGGAGTTCTCCAGGATGCTCGGGAGTGTAGAGATAAGGCACATGGATTTTGAGGCCGCCGTCCAGGATGCGGCTGAAGGCGATCTGGTCTATTTTGATCCCCCCTCTGTATCCTCTCTGAACAGCTCAGGATCGTTCAGCCACATGCCAGGGGGGGGCTTCAGTGCACGTGAACAGGAGAGGCTCCTACGCACAGTCAGGCAGCTGACGGACAGGAGGGTTATGGTGGTCGTGAGCAGCCCATGGAACGAAGGGCTGGTGGACACGTACTCTGAGTTCCACATCATGCGGTACAGCCTAGGGGGGGAGATAACGGGAATATGGCTGGAGGCAGGAAGGGGGGGATGGGCGAGTTGATAATAACAAACTACGAGCCTGCACCCTCTGCTCTGAGCGAATACCTCAGGCCCGTGCCACTCCCGGCGAACTCAGGCGCAAGGTGAGGCCTAGAGGGCCCTTATCCCGCTCTCCCTTTTCCTGAAAAGCCGGTACGTGAGCCATGAGGTGTAGCCTATAAGGGCCACGCCGAGGGCCATGGCCAGGTTCAGCAGGAAGGAGAGGTTCGGGTGGCCTATTGCCTCCATAGTCATGGCCGCGATGACTATCCCGAGGCCCTCCACTGGAGCCACCATGGCAGCCAGGTGTCTGCTCATTACCTGACATGTACGCTCTGGATTATATATAAACGTTCGCATCAGTGGCCCACCGGTCGCAATGCAGACCGTGGGCGTCTCGAAAAATTTAAAATGTTTAGTTATATCAGCATCAGCACAGAGGGGGGGCTGTAGCTTAGCCTGGCAGAGCGCCTGGCTCATAACCAGGTGGTCATCGGTTCAAACCCGGTCAGCCCCACTCTGCGCCAGTTCATTTTAAGGGTGGCATGTCTCTGCGCGACTTGTCAAGGTCAGAGACAGGGGGGGATCTAAAACATGGGAGAGGAACTGGCCATCTTGGTTTAGAGGAGCGTGTGTTTATTTAGCCTCTTAACCGCCAGGTTAACTTGTATTCTGGCTGGGGGGGTGAACTACCCCCCCTCACGGACTGGGCATCTCCACCGTGA
>NZ_BBCP01000016.1 GCF_001316105.1 Thermogymnomonas acidicola JCM 13583
GGAACTTTCATCCCCTTAACCCCCATTAGAGTTAAAATTGTGCAATCTTAGGGTTAGGGGGGGAATACCAGTTTAGATATTGCACTGACAGAAGTTGTGTTTATCCGGGTGAACCGGTTATACAAGAGTTTGCACCCGTAGGGGGGGCACACACCAAGTATAGTTTTAGGCGAACCAACCGGCAAACCAGGAGGCCGGTCCTTGGCACTGGCCTCCCGCCTGTCCAAGGGGGGGATGAAGAGGAAACTCTCGGTGGCGATTGCGATGTCACAGGACCCGGACATCATGGTACTTGACGAGACTTTCGACGGCGTGGATCAGACATCGAGCGAGGAGATCGTCTCCATGATAAGATCCATTAAGGAACAGGGCAAATCCGTAATACTCTCATCGCACAGCATCTCTTACATATACGAGGTGGCGGATGAGGTCATTGTGATGGACAGCGGGCGGATAGTGAGGAGGATCCACCTGCCGCTAAAATATGTCAGTGTGGTGAGGTTCGCACAGGGATACGGAGAGGTGGAGCAAAAGCTCAAATCCCTTGGGCTGGACTACGATATGTCCCGTTTTCCACTTGTCAGGATCAGCCACGGGAATGAAGGGGAAGACGTGAACTCTTTACTCGTTAATAATGGCCTCACCGTTCTTGAGTTCAGGAAGGTGACTGTAGCGGAGCTCTACGGAGATGTGTTGAATGAGCTTGGAGTCGCAGTTCAGGGCTGAGATCAGGAAGCAGTTCATCCTGATGAAGCAATCCACAGCAGCACCACTGGTGGCCCTAGCCACATTCCTGCTCGCAATGGTCTCGGCCGCCGAACTCGCATGGAATACTTCCAAATACAGGAGCATGCCCCTGCAGTTCTCACTGGCTACCTTTTCCGGTTCGTTCGCTACGTTCTTCGTCCTCTTCATGATATACCCGTCCCTGAGCATAGCGGAGGAGAAAGAAAACGGCACTTACGACGTGATAGGGTCCAGCGCACGCGACACAGTGGCCATAAGTACTGCCCGCCTCCTCTTTCATGTTATATTTGCCGGCATACTGACCCTCAGTGCCGTTGCTGGCTTCATGTTCACGCTCCTAATCCGTTACGGCACGCTGTCGAACCATGTGGTAATAATTGTCGACCACCTTACATACACTTACCTCTATGGGTATTCAGGTACGCCGACTGTATTACCGAAGTACACGAAGGCCTATCTCAATAAGTGGTTCAGCCCAAGCCTATTCCTGACTGACATTGCCATCCTCTTTGCCTCAATGATCCCCCCCCTGTCCTGCTGGGGCTCCTCTTCTCCAGGATATCTAGGAAAAGGGCCACATCAGTGATAGTGAGTATCATCTCCTTCCTGGTGATATTCAACGTATATCCCTATCTCGTATCCATCAAAGGCTCGGTGGTATTGAGGTACCTCTGCGCCGACATCGCCACGCTGTTTCCCAGGGTTTCTGTTGGCCTGTCCAGCGGGTACATCGGTTTCAGTTCTGTAATTACAAAGGGAGGGTACTTCTTTTCAGTCCCGGCCCCCCCTTACTTCTCGATCTGGGTCACAGGCGCCCTCCTGTCCTATGTGATCATAATCCTCCTCTTACTGTATTTCATGCCAGAAAATGGGGGGTGTTAGGAATTGGATAAGACGGTAAAAGCCCTTCTTGCTGTACTGCTGGTCCTCGTCATCATTGTGGTCATTGTGCAGGATGTCGATGCGAATGGGAACCACCAGGCCAGTGGCGGTGGGAAGGGGGGGCCAGGTCTCACCATAAACACAGGCTCCGCCGGTGGCGATGTTGTGTTCAACGGCACACTGCCGCTAACCGCTGACCAGGTATACAGGTACAATTTCACTCTCAACCCTTCCTCAGACAAGATCGTTATGGCCCTTGAGGACAACTCCACAGCAAGCGTCTACTGCAGACTGTTCTATCCTAACAACACAGTGCGTGATTCGTTCACCGTGAGTCCAGGCATAAGCATAGACAGTGTATTTCCTTATGGCCAGTCGTTCACATCAGGAGTGTGGTACATCAAGCTGATAACCAACCAGGGCCTGGAGCTGAGGTTCAAATTGACAGTTTTCTATAGCTGATAACCTCTTTCAGCAGAACCTTCCATCAGGGCCATTCTGCTCGGGTTCCTTCGATTACCCGAATGGGATCAACCTCGAGGAGCTCTCTAGGGGGGGCCCAACTTATCATATCCGGCCCTGGCCTATATACTCCGGAGAGCCGAGAAAGCATATAATATCCTCATACTTCAGGCGCCAGGAACGACGGTTCGGGGGGGGCGTCTGCTAGGCACTCCCGCGGTATGCAGTTCTGGTGGAAATGCCCGTCTCGACACTTACTAATACAGTCCAGCGATCATAATGGGGGGGATGGAAGGGGGGGATGCCATTCTGGTCGGTGTGGACATAGGTGGGACATTCACCGATATCGTCGCCTTCGACCTCAGGGACAGATCAATACGGTTTCTGAAGGTACCGAGCACTCCCTCGGGCCCGGAGGTGGCCGTGATAGACGGCCTGAGGTCAATGGACCTGGATAGGGCAAGGGTGAGGATGGTCAACCATGCAAGCACGGTAGCAACCAACGCCCTGCTCACCAGGACCGGCCTGACACCTTCTGCCTGATAACCAACAGGGGGGGCTTCATAGACATTCTCGAGATCGGGAGGCAGAGGAGGGCCGAGCTCTATGACCTTGACTTCCAGAGACCGGAGCCCCTGATACCCAGGGAACGCAGGTTCGGGATCTCGGGCCGCATTGACGCCTCCGGGACGGTAATCGAGGATCTCGATGATGAGGAGATAAGGAGGGTGAGGAGAAAGATCGAGAGGATGAAGGTCAGGGGGGGTGTGGCAATATCGCTGCTCAACTCCTACGTTAACCCGGAGCACGAGAGGAGGGTCAAGGAGGCCTTCGAAGGCTTTGACGGCTTCGTCTTCGCCTCCCATGAGGTCGACCCGCAGTACAGGGAGTACGAGAGAACGAGCACAACTGTGGTCAACACAGTCCTGTCAGGCCTGGTGACATTATACCTGAGGAGGTTGAGGGAGGGCATCAGGAACTCCGGGCTGTCTGCACCTGTATACATAATGGGTTCCCACGGAGGTCTCGGCACGATAGAATATGCGGAGAGGATGCCGATCTCTGTCATAGAATCCGGCCCCCTCGGCAGGCGTCATTGCTTCAGCGAACTTCAGCCGCCTGATGGGCGATGAGAGGGTCATAACGTTCGATATGGGCGGGACAACCGCAAAGGCAGGTGTCGTGGTCTCCGGCACCCCGGATCTGGCATACGAGTTCGAGGCGGCCGGGAGAACACACAGCGGGAGGTCAATTAAGGGGGGGAGCGGCTATGCTGTGCGCTTTCCCTTCATAGACCTCGCAGAGGTGAGTGCAGGGGGGGCGGCACAATTGCCTGGGTGGATGAAGCAGGGTCACTCAGGCTGGGTCCGAAGAGTGCCGGATCCGAACCCGGGCCAGCCGCATACGGCCGGGGGGGCGGCACAGATCCCACAGTGACGGACGCCAACATAGTGCTCGGGAGGCTTAACCCCGACTTCCTTCTTGACGGTGACATGCGCATCTTCAGGCACCTTTCAGAGAGTGCCATAAGGGAGAAGCTGTGCAGGCCCCCCCTCGGTATCGGCACTGTTGAGGCTGCCCAGGGTATTGTCAGGCTGATCAACAGCGCCATGTCAAGGGCCATATCCATCGTGAGCTTGGAGCGCGGCCGTGATCCCAGGGATTTTGTGATGTATGCCTACGGTGGGGGCTGGCCCTGTGCACGCCGCTGAACTCGCCTCAGAGCTCGGCATCAAAGCGGTCTTCGTGCCTGCACACCCGGGCCTCTTCTCAGCCTACGGCCTCCTCTCAGTGGACATGGTGCGCGACAGGACCGCCGGAGCAGTGGGTGTGTCTGATGTAAAGGACATCTTGACCAGGCTGGAGGCCCAGGCAAGGGCGGAGAGCGAGGCTGAGGGCTTCACCGACCCTGAGGTGGCATATTTCCTCGACATGAGGTATGTTGGGCAGTCTTACGAGATAACGGTGCCCTACAGCGACAGGTACGAGGAGGCCTTCAGGGAGGAGTACAGGAGGAGGTACGGCTATGCTCGAACGATCCTGTGGAAATCGTTAACGCAAGGGTGAGGCTCACCTTCAGGATGCCCAAGATAGGCCTGATCGAAGAGCGGAAAGGCGGGCACATGGAGGCCTCTGAGAGGCCGGTATACTTTTCCGGGTCTTTCATAGATACCCCCCCGGTGATCAGGTGGGCCTCCGCTCCGGATGGTTTTGGTGGCGAGGGGCCATGCATTGTTGAGGGCTACGATTCTACAGTCGTCATTCCTCCGGGCTGGAGGTTCAGGTTCGATAGGTACCTCAACGTGAGGATGGTGAGGCCATGACGGACAGGTTCACCAAGCAGGTCATAGCCAGTTCCCTCTACTACGCCAGCGAGGAGATGGGGGGGATCGCACTGAGGAACTCCGCTTACTCGCCAAACATAAAGGAGAGGATGGACCACTCAGCGGCCATCTTCGACGCTAATGGGATCCTCCTGGCCCAGGCGGAGCACATTCCGGTCCACCTAGGCTCACTCCCCCCCTGGGGCCTGAGGAACACTCTTGACTACCTCTCGAAGGAGGGTATAGAGCTCCGGAGGGGGGGTGACGAGATCGTTGTAAACAACCCATACATATCAGGCACGCACCTGAACGATGTTACGGTCATCAGGCCCATTTTCCACAATGACAGAATAGTGGCCTATGCTGCCAACAAGGCCCACCACTCGGATGTTGGCGGCAAGGTGCCGGGCAGCATAAACTCAGACGGGAAAACGATATACGAGGAGGGCCTGATTTTGGACCCCCCCGTTTCCTCATGAGGGGCGACGAGTTCAACAGTGACTTCCTCTCGGTATTCTCTTCAAATTCCAGGAACCCCTACGAGAGGATCGGCGATATCAGGGCCCAGGTGGCCGCAAACTACACGGGCGAGCGGAGGGTGCTGGACATCATTGAGAAGCACGGCCTGGATGCCTTCACAGAGTCCCGGGACTACTACGTTTCCTATGCAGAAGAGATGGCGAGGAACAGGATATCCAGGATACCTCACGGGACTTATGGCTGGGTGGACTACCTCGAGGGCCCGGATGGGCGTGACATAAGGCTTCAGGTGGCCCTGAGGGTATCAGAGGATGGAGTGCATGTGGATTACACGGGCACAGAGAGGCAGGTCGATGTGCCGCTCAACGCAGTGCTGGGCGTGACGCTCTCTGGGGGGTCTACTACGTGTTCCGGACCGTGATGGGCGCTGATGTACCTGTGAACGGCGGCACCTTCAGGTTCCTGCACGTGAGTGTGCCGGAGGGCACTGTGCTGAACCCCACCTTCCCTGCCCCGGTCTCCGGCGGGAACGTTGAAACGAGCCAAAGGAACGCTGACCTCATCTTCGGCGCGCTGAGCCAGGCCATCCCTGAAGCTGTCCCGGCCGCCTCAGGTGGTCGATGAACAACATAATGATGGGCGGGCTCCACAGGGGCCGCTCGTGGGCGTTCTACGAGACCATAGGCGTGGGGCTGGGGGGCAAGCTGGGTAAAGACGGTACAGACGGCATACAGGCTAACATGACGAACACAATGAACACGCCCATAGAGGAGATAGAGAGGACCTTGCCTGTACTGGTGAAGAGGTACGAGTTCAGGCCCAACAGCGCGGGCCTCGGGAAGTACAGGGGGGGCGGGAGCGGCATAGTCAGGGCCTTCATGGTAAGGGAGGGGGGGACAGTCACGCTGACAGTCCTTGCGGAGAGGGAGAGGCACAGGCCATGGGGCTCATGGGTGGCCTTCCCGGTGCGCCGACAGAGGTGCGGTTGGTGCAGGACGGGAGGCAGAGGAAAGGCCACACGAAGGCAACCTATGTCCTGCACGAGGGCGACATATTCGAGATACGCACAGCAGGGGGGGGAGGGGGGGGCTACGGAAGGTTTGAGGACAGGGAGCCGGAGAAAGTCGAGAGAGACACGAGGTCTGGCCTGATAACGAGGGGGGGTTACGCGAGGGCTGGAAGAGGCGAGAGAGCTGGAGAATAGGGGGGGCCCTCCTCATGGACTGGGCGAATGTGGCCACAGGTGCATCCAGGCGCAGTGAAAGGGTGCATACTCTGGTGGGTTCCCGGTAAAATACTTTTACCCACACCTCATGTTCATTGCGTGGAAGCCGCAAGAGAGAGAAGGACAAACAACAGGCGCGAAATCCTAGCAGCCTCCATGGTGGGAACCATCATCGAATGGTACGGCATCTTCATCTTCTCAAGCGGTGCCATATACATAGCCTCTGCCTTTTACCCCACCGTGTCCAGGGCGGAGTCCCTCCTCCTGACCCTCCTGACCTTTGCCCTCGGATTCGTCACAAGGCCAGTGGGTGCCTTCGTGTTCGGCCACTTCGGGGACAGGATGGGCAGGAAGAACGTCCTATTGATCACCCTCCTGCTCTCGGGCATCTCAACGGGCCTCACGGGAGTGGTGCCAGGGTATGCAAGCATAGGCATATGGGCCGTGGTGCTCCTCGTCATACTGAGGCTGATACTGGGCTTCGGGCTCGGAGGTGAGTGGGGGGGAGGGGGGGCCATGCTCCTCACCCTAGAGAACTTCAGGGAGAGGAGGGGGGGCTTCTGGTCATCGTTCGTGCAGTCCACGGTGGGCATAGGGCTCATCATTGGCACTGCCATCTTCCTGTTACTGGAATTTGTCCTGCCCAGCAAGGCCATGTATGCGTACGGATGGCGCATACCGTTCCTGCTCGCCTTCGCCATACTCGCCATAGGCTTCCTGATCAGGTACAGGCTGGCAGAGACCCCGATCTTTGAGGCAGCAAAGGCGGAGAAAAAGATACTGGGCCTGCCCGCAGGGCAGCTGTTCAGGCACCACTGGCATGAGGTACTGGCAGGTACACTGCTGGCTGGCTCCAGCGGCAACTTCTTCTATTTTGCCATATCCCTCCTACCTGCAGTGTTCGAGGTCAGGGGGGGCATAATATCTGTGACCACTGGCCTCATAGCCGTTACGGTCTTTGCCATAATGGACATAGTCTTCGTGTTCATAGGCGGAATACTCTCGGACAGGCATGGGAGGCGCATTCTCCTCTTCTCAGCCAACCTCATTGCCCTGGTTATACTCTACCCCCCCTCCATATATTACTACAACCCGTACGCCTTCACGGCCTTCCTCGCGGTCTTCGGGATCGCTCACGGGTTGAGTTACTCCCCCCCACTGGGCGCACTCATCTCTGAGGTGTTCCCGGCCAACGTAAGGTACTCGGGGAACTCGTTCAGCTACCAGTTCGGCAACTCCTTCATAGGTGGCCCGGCGCCCTACGCTTCCGATGCACTTGGCTCATCTCCTACCCACTCTACCCTGTGTTCACCCTCGTGTTCATCCTGGTGGCCTTCGTGACCATAGCCAGGATAAGGGAGTCCAGGGGAAGTGACCTCGGCGTCCTGGGTGAGGCAGGTTCCTAGCCACCCGGCCTTACCGGGTGGTGTTGACATCCTGCAGGCACACCAGGCCATCACCTGTTTCGTACCGTCTCCCTCTTTTTGCCTTCGAGGGTACCGCGACTCGAACTTCTTCGCTACCGGGTGCAACTGAGGAAAATGGAAGGGCCGCCAGGGGGGGTATCACGCAGCCTGGAAAGAGGGCCCAGCTGCAAGACCTAAGACATAAATAGCTTTCAAATATCTGAACTGTGTGAGAAACTGGAGTGGTCACATCTACTTCAAGGAGCGCTTTGAATGGAAGTCACTGGAAAAGTCGTTCCCGGAGATATGGGAGAGGGTCGCCAGCGAGACGAAGCAGAACCAGGAGGAAGCACAGTATGATCAGGTGGCCCTGGAACTCAACATGAACGAGATCAGGAAGAACAAGAAACCCATAGGCTACTTCAAGGAGGGAGCGAAGTACAGGATGGTCTTCCCCCCCTCTGGAAGGAAGGAGCTCATAATATACAGGGGCATGGTATCGGAGGAGATAAAGGACATAACCGAGGATGTGGCCAAGATACTGAAGTCCCACAAGGTCCAGTTTTCCGTGGATTATGACAAGATGCTCCTCTACGAGATCAAAAAGAGGAAGAAGTGAAGTACTGGCAGGGCCCCCCCTCCGTTCATGTATGTATAGTATGTTAATATAAAAATCTAAACTCAAAAACCGTTATATTTTTTTAAGGCATCACGGTTCATAATGATCAGCAGGATTAAGGTCGTGAACGACGTTGGTGAACTCGTGTCCATATTCCATGCTGCGGACACCGATGTTAAGAGGAGGCTCCTGCTCGACCTATCGACAGCTGGATAACGATGCCTATGATCGAGGAGAAGTACGGGCAGGAGGGCAAGAGGGCGCTCCTCTACCTCGACAAGATCAAACTCATTGAGAGCCAGTGGATAACCGGGCAGAACGGACCGGAGAAGGCATACCACACATACTACACCAGTGTGCAGATCAACCTCCTGGGCAACCTCAGCGACCTTGCCGACATAATATATGCGACCACAATGCCGGAGGAGGAGCTGGCCAAGTTCGAGAAGAAGGTGGAGAGCATGATAGGCAACAGTGATGGCGTCTTCATCGGCGATGCTGCGGAGGCCCTCTCCATGTCACAGACACTCATACGTGGCCTTGTCAGGAGGTCAAGCGTGCTCCAGATCAAGGGCTACAAGATAACCACGATCAATGGCGCATGAACGTAACAGTGCTCAGGATAAACCACAGGCCCACCAGGGACAAGAGGATAACCACACACGTGGCCCTGACAGCAAGGGCGTTCGGCGCCTCCACCATACTTGTTGACCAGAGGGACGAGGAGCTGGAGGACACCATCAGGGACACTGTTTACAGGTTCGGTGGCGATTTCAGGATCGAGAGCGGCGTCGACCCGCACAGGGTCATGAGGGAGTTTTCCGGCGTCAAGGTGCACCTGACAATGTACGGTATACCTGTTGACCAGGCTGTGGGCAGGATAAGGGAGGCAGCGGGGGGGGACCGTGGAGTGCTGGTCGTGGTGGGGGGGGCATCCAAGGTACCGAGGGAATACTATGAGGCCTCTGACTTCAACGTCGCGGTGACTAACCAGCCATAAGCGAGGTCTCGGCCCTGGCCATATTCCTTGACAGGCTCTTTGAGGGAAGGGAGATGAATGCGGAGTTCGAGGCCAGGATGAGGGTGATACCGTCGGAGAGGGGGGGAAGCGCGTTGTGATGCTGCCGGATGAGGCTGACTGCATGAACATTCTGCGTGACGAGGGCGCGGATGAGCGCATAATCAGGCACGTGAGGAAGGTCCGCGACCTTGCGGTGGCCATAGGCAGGGCCGCAGGGGGCCAACCTGCGCCTCGTGGAGGCTGGTGCACTACTCCACGACATAGGGCGCACGAAGACCAACGGCATTGACCACGCCTACGCTGGTGCCCAGATACTGCGCCGGAGGAACATAGACGAGAGGGTAGTGAGGATAGTGGAGAGGCACACAGGTGCCGGGATACTGCCGGAGGAGGCGAGGAAACTCGGCCTGCCTGAGGGCAACTACGTGCCTGAAACACTGGAGGAGAAGATCGTGGCCCAGGCGGACAACCTGGTCTCAGGAGACCGTTACATAGGCCTGTCCACCGTGCTTGAGATGTACAGGAAGAAGGGCCTCCAGGAGCCTGCAGAGAGGATCGAGCGCCTCCACAGGGAGCTGTCTGAGAAGGCTGGCACCGATCTGGAGGCATTCTTCCAGGAGGACCAGTGAGCCATCGTATGCTATAAATACAACGGAACACTTACAGAATCCTGTGCCGCTGTAGCTTAGCTGGTAGAGCACTCGGCTGTTAACCGAGCGGTCGTCGGTTCGAATCCGACCGGCGGCGTCACAACAATGAAAAGGATCCGGAGGCGGCGTTTACCTTTTAGTCATTGATTTGCATGACCAGTCATGCACCCCAGCCTGAGGAGGTACATCTGGGTGTTGGGCATAGTCGTGCTTTTAATAGGCCTGTTCCTCCTGTCCTACTCTCTCACAGTGGTTAGGGGGGGGCAGAGCTATGTGACGATAGAGAGGCCCACGTTCACCAGAGAGGGTGGGCTTTACGAGTACCCGATACCAGGGGGGGCCTCACGGGAACCATGAGCACGGACATATCGCTCAACATCAGCAACAGCCTGCGGCCCTACTTCGCCATAGTGCCCGCTTCGAGCTTGGCAACGTATCCGCATCTGACTACATGAACTTCTCCGCCGTGAGGGCCAACACGAGCCTATCCGGGTACCTCATCTACGACCTCGTGCCCCCCCGGGCCAGTACTGCCTGGTGGCCAGCATCCCTGTGGGAAACTTCACCCCCCCACCTGCCTACATAACGGTCTCCTACCCCCCCGTGGTGGCTAACTACGAGGACAGCCTGATGCTGGATGGCCTTTACGTAGGCGTCTTCGGTGCAATAGTGGTGGCCATCGGCATGGGCCTCAGGGGGGGAGCAGGGGGGGCAGGGGGGGTGAGTGAGACAAAATAATATACCCTTGTTGTATCACACACACGAAGCCCCCCCGTGGTGTAGCGGCCAAGCATTACTGGCTCTGGACCAGTCGACGGCAGTTCGAATCTGCCCGGGGCTATTTATTTATCTTTGTTGGGAATTGTAAATTATGGATGAGATCAACCCTGGCTTCGGGTACTGCGAACTGATCGATAAGAGCCTGCCCTTTGACCACCCCCCCTTCTTCCTCTTCACCTTCGAGATGCGCCAGGCCATGGCAGACCTGGCCCAGGCAGTGTCCACAGGCATCTCCAGCCAGCAGGTGAGGGAGATAGTGGAGATGCTCGACACCCTGTGGGAGGGTCTCAAGGACCCGGACGTGAGGCTCCCGGATGCGCAGAGGAAGTCTCTGAACCATGAGAAGGAGGTATGGCTGGACGTTAAGGAGAAGGTAATGGAGGGCAACACAAGGGCATCCTCGCTCCTCTCAGCGTCGACCCACATGATGAGGGCCGTGATGTATCTGAAGAGGCTGAGGGAGGACGAAGAGTTCAGAGACGTCGTGAGCGATTACACTGTAAGGTACCTGCACCAGCTCTCATTGAGGACGTACAGGGAAGCCATGGGCCACGTCCTCCTCTAGCCCTTCAGGGTCTGTGAAAGGTAGTCCAGGTATCCCGTGTACTTATCAAGGTACCTGGTCAGGTACGTGTTCTCCCTCTGGAAGTCCATCGTCAGGTACTCTGCCATCTCCTCGGTGACCAGGCCGTTCTCCACCATTGTGCGCTTCAGTTTGGCAACGGCCCTCGGACTGTCCTTTCCCTTGGCTGGCTTCAGGCCCCCCCTGATCTCCCTGTACTTGTTGACCGCGTCCAGTAGCGATACCTTCTGCGTGGAGGATACGTCGACGGCACCCCCCCTGAGGTCTGACGCCCTGGTTATCACCTGGGCCAGGTCGCCTATGAACACGGGCGCCAGGTTACCCACGCCCGGGAGCTTGGTCATGCCAGACTCCGCGATCTTCTTTATTATTTCAGTGAACCAGTCCCCATCCCCGAATATGAAAGAACTCCTCACTATCAGGTGGTTCTTCACTAGGGACGCGTTGTCCTCGCCTGTCCTCCTGGTCCTGAGGAATTCGGTGGTGCCATAGGTCACGTTTATGCTCGACATGAAGATGAGCCTCTGGTCCCTGTCGTACTTCCTGACCGCTGCAACGACGTTCTTGACGCCTGTTATGTTGGCGTCGAAGTTGGACATCTGGTTGGTGTTCTTTGTCCTCACGGCATAGAGGAGCGTGTCGAAGTCACGGCACGCCTCCATGACCTTCCCCCCCGCATCCATGACGCTGCCCTCTATCCACGATGCACCCAGGCTGTCCAGCGTTTCATCCTTCCTTGGTGAGAAGTAAGCTGCAGCCTCCGGCTTCATGTACTTGACCATGCCCCCCCTTGCGACGTAGCCTGAGCCAAAGACAAGGAGTTTCATGCGGAGTCCCAATGCTCATGCGTATTAAAATCTCTCTCGGCTGCCACAGGGACGCTGTGCGGTGGTGTCACGGAATCTAATTATTAGGAGAGCAGATCTTCAGCCATGGCCCGGGATGTATACATGGTCACAGGAGGCGTCTCTAAGTTCGCCAAGGCCCACACATCCAGGGATTCCAGGTACCTGGTGAAGGAGGCCCTGGACTATGCTCTCAGCGATGTGGGCATGGACGTATCGGACATAGACGGCTCCGTGGGCGCTTACTTCTCAGAGCACTTCCAGAGGCAGCTCCTCGGTACTGCCATGGTGCACGACTACCTTGGTCTTAACCCGAAGCCGCACAAGAGGGTGGAGGGTGGCGGTGCAACGGGGGGGCCTGGCCTTCCAGGCAGCTTACGAGGAGGTGGCCTCTGGCAGGATGGACGTCTGCCTGGTCTTCGGCTTCGAGAACATGTCCCACGTGAGCACATGGAAGGGAAACGAGTTCATAGCCATGGCAAGCGACATGAACTTTGACTATCCTGTGGGAGGTTTCTACACCGCCTACTACGCCATGATGGCGGTGAGGCACATGCACCAGTTCGGCACAACGGTTGAGCAGATGGCGAAGGTCTCTGTAAAGAACCACGGGAACGCGAGGTACAACAGGTACGCCCAGAGCCCCATGGAGATCACTGTGGAGGACGTGAGGAGGGCGCCAATGATATCCTATCCTTTCACGAGGCTCGATGTGTGCACGATGTCGGACGGTGCTGCAGTTGCCATCCTGGCCTCGGAGGACAGGGCCTTCCAGTACACGGACAGGCCAACAAGGATAGAGGCCATAGGTTCAGGCAGCGATACAATGAGGCTCTCTGACAGGCCGAGGGGGGGAAAGGTTCCCCTGCTCCCACACGAGGAGGCTGAATGGTACAGGGACCTGGACTACCCAGGACTGCACAACTTCAGGGCCGCAAGGGTGGCGGCCATAGAGGCCTACAAAAAGGCTGGCATAGAGGATCCAGCGGAACAGGTCGACTTCATGGAGGTACACGATGCCTACACGTCTCTGGAACTGCAGCTATACGAGGACCTGGGCCTGGCAAGGATAGGCCACGGGGGGGGAGAGCTCCTGGATTCCGGCTTCACGGAGATGGGCGGAAAGGTCCCGGTGAACCCATCCGGCGGCCTCCTGGGCTGCGGCCATGCCATAGGTGCAACGGGCATAATGCTCTCTGTCTTCACACACTGGCAGCTGCAGCACAGCGTGGAGAAGCACCTCGGGTCCGGGAGGCTGCAGGTCCCAAATGCAAAGAGGGGGGGCTCGTCCTTGACCTGGCCGGGACTGGCACACTTATAACTGTTACAGTCATGGGGGGGCGTCCAGATGATCGACAGGAACGCGAAGCTGCCCGAGGACGACAGGGGGGGTGCCACGGTGTTCTCCGTCGACCCCCCTGATAGTGAAGGAGCACTACGAAGCCGATTACTACCACAGCTACGCCCAGGACTCAGAGTTCTTCAGGGCCCTTGGCAGGGGGGGAGTCCTCCTGGGCTCCGAGTGCAAGAGGTGCCGGGTGAGGTACGCCACGCCCAGGGCCCACTGCATGCGCTGCGGTGGAAGGACCGAGTGGTTCCAGCTGCCACCGAGAGGGAGGGTACACACCTTCACGACATGCTACTTCGGCAGCGAGGAGTTCCTCAACGAGACGCCCTACAACCTCGTCATGGTCGAGTTCGATGGCGTCGATACCCTGTTCCTCGGCAGGCTCGTGGGCGCTCCACGGAGGACATTTATGTCGGCATGCCTGTCAGGGCCAGGTTCAGGAGGCTGCAGAGGTTCAGGGTCACGGACGTTTACTTTGTTCCGGAATAGTGGGCGCAATGGGCGATCCTTTCTCCAACACTGACAGGGACGTGTTCCTCATAAAGGTTGAGAGGCAGATTGACAGGGGGGGTGCCCTGCTCTCCCGGTACAGCAGGGCGTCCGCCCTTGACATAAGGGAGGTCTACAGGAAGGAGTTCGAGAACGACCCGGAGAGGGGGGGCCCAGACTTCTACAGGCGGGTCTTCATGGAATATGGGGGGGACGAGTCCGTGTCAGAGCTGGTCACAGTCCAGATGGCAGTGCAGAATGTGAGCAACGTGGTATCGAAGTTCATCGAGGAGCAGAGGATCGGCCTCTCGTACCTGGAGAAGTCCACGAGGTATGTCAGGTACAGCGTGAAGAGGGACGGGAGGTACCTTTATGCCGATCCGGACAGGGCTGGCATACAGCAGTCACTCTCCGGGGACTACGAGCAGGCCTGCGACCTCCTCTTCGAGACTTATTCCGACCTTGAGGAGCCCCTTTACAGGCTGGCCGGGGGGGCCAGGTACCCGCTGGAGGAACAGGTATTCCAGGTGGGCACAGAGACAATGAATGTGGATGCCATGTCCGAGGGGGGGAGAGGAAGGCCGCGAGGAGGGCCTACGAGCGCGCCCTCAGGGCCAGGGTGCTGGACGACATAAGGTTCCTGCTGCCAGCGTCAACGCTTACCAACGTGGGGATAAGTGGGAACGGGAGGGCACTGACCTACCTGATACAGAGGCTGAGGTCTTCGGCCCTCAGGGAAGCTCGGGAACTGGCGTCCTCAATATACGGGGAACTTAAGGGCGAGCTCCCCCCCAACCTGATCGATGCCGCCGTCAACAGGCACGGGGGGGAGAGGCTGACGAAATACATATCAGGCATATCCTCAATGATGGAGCCCGTGGCCCCCCCCGGGGCCGGGGAAGATGTGAGGCTCCTATCATGCCCGGACGAGGCCGCGTTCGGCAGGCACCTGTTCAGTGCGATGAAGTCGGCAGGCCTTGTCCCCCAGGGGGGGCGCCCGTGACCTGCCGGAGCTGGCTGAAAGGATCTCATCAATGCGCATGGACCGGAGGGACAAGCTCCCGAGGCCCTTCGAGCTGGCCAGGTACGATTTCACGATGAACATCAGCTTCGGGGGGGCGTTCAGGGACGTCCAGAGGCACAGGTTCCTGACGCTCCTGAGGGGGGGATACCTGAACACAGATTGCGGTTACGTCGTGCCTGAACTAATAGCATCGGATGAGCAGGCCCGCCTGAGGTTCGTGGAGGCAATGGAAACAGCTGCATCTGTGCACAGGAAGATACGGGATGTCCAGGGCCCGCAGGTGGCCCAGTACTGTGTGCCATTCGCCTTCAGGTACCCGGTCTTCATATCCACAAACCTCAGGGAGCTTTGCTTCTTCATGGAGCTCAGGACATCCGAGCAGACGCATTATGAGATAAGGAGGGCCCTGAGGGAACTCTACAGGCAGGTGAGTGAAAGAACGCCAATCCTTGCTTCCATGATGAAGTTCGTCGACACCCGGGAGCATGGCCTCGGAAGGCTCAGGGCGGAGATGAGGAAGGAGGCCAACTCCGGTAACTAGTGGCCCACTCGCAAACTTTATATTGAAGAACATATTTATCCGACCATCAGAGGTGTAACGGATGCTATCTGGACAGATGCCGATTCTGATACTTAAGGAAGGCACGCAGAGGGAACAGGGGGGGAAGAGCGCCCAGAAGGCTAACATTGAGGCTGCGAAGGCCATTGCTGACGCTGTCAGGACAACGCTGGGCCCAAAGGGAATGGACAAGATGCTCGTGGACTCGATTGGCGACATCATAATATCGAACGACGGTGCCACCATACTCAAGGAGATGGACGTTGAGCACCCCCCCACCGCGAAGATGATAGTGGAGGTCGCCAAGTCGCAGGACACGGCTGTTGGAGATGGCACAACCACGGCAGTCATACTCTCAGGGGAGCTGCTGAAGCAGGCCGAGGAGCTCCTCGACCAGGGTGTGCACCCGACCGTGATAACGAACGGCTTCAGGATAGCGGTCAACGAGGCGAAGAAGCTCCTTGAGAGCATAGCCATGGACGCCAAGGACGACGCCACCCTCAAGAGGATCGCGATGACGGCTCTGTCCGGGAAGAACACTGGCCTCTCAAAGGAGTTCCTCGCGGACCTTGTGGTGAAGGCTGTCAACGCGGTGGCAGAGGAGAGGAACGGGAGGATCGTTGTGGACCCGGCCAACATCAAGGTGGACAAGAAGGCCGGCGGCAGCATAACGGACACGCAGTACATCAACGGCATCGTCATCGACAAGGAGAAGGTGCACGCGAAGATGCCGTCTGTGGTCAAGGACGCCAGGATAGCGCTCATCGATTCGGCGCTGGAGATAAAGAAGACTGAGATAGAGGCAAAGGTGCAGATCACAGACCCCTCGAAGATACAGGACTTCCTGGCCCAGGAATCTGACACTTTCAAGCAGATGGTTGAGAAGATAAAGAAGAGCGGAGCGAACGTTGTCTTCTGCCAGAAGGGCATAGACGACATTGCGCAGCACTACCTGGCAAAGGAGGGCATATACGCTGTCAGGAGGGTCAAGAAGAGCGACATGGAGAAGCTGGCCAAGGCCACTGGCGGCAGGATAGTGACGAACCTGGACGACCTCACGCCGGACGTGCTCGGCAAGGCAGAGAAGGTCGAGGAGCAGAAGATCAGCGATGACAGGATGACCTTCGTCACCGGCTGTGCCAACCCGAAGGCGGTCAGCATACTCATAAGGGGGGGAGGCACTGAGCACGTGGTGGCGGAAATAGAGAGGGCCCTGAACGACGCCATAAGGGTTGTCTCGATAACAAAGGAGGACGGGAGATTCGTCCCCCGGCGGCGGAGCAGTGGAGGCCGAGATATCCACGAAGCTCAGGCACTTCGCCACAAGCGTGGGCGGCAGGGAGCAGCTTGCCGTTGAGGCCTTTGCCAGGGCAATGGAAGTGATACCGAGGACACTGGCCGAGAACGCTGGCCTTGACCCGATAAACACGCTCATACAGCTCAGGGCAGAGCACGAGAAGGGGCACACCACATACGGCATAGACTTCACGCAGAACAAGGTCGGTGACATGACGAAGGTCGCGTCTTTGACCCACTCAGGGTGAAGAAGCACGCCCTGGAGAGCGCAGTGGAAGTTGCGACTATGATACTGAGGATCGATGACGTGATAGCCAGCAAGAAGACGAGCTCCTCCGAGTCGCCCAAGTCAGAGAACAACCCATCCGGGATGGGCAGTGGGGGGGCTCCGTCCTTCTGAAAGACCACCAAACCTTTTTTAGGCCATTATCAGGTAGAGGTATCTCACTTTTTTAAGGGTTAATGCATTCACAATCCATGGAGTTCAACCTTTCCCTGGGGGGGAGCGCAGAGGAGGAGAAGAGGGACTACGACGTTGTCATAATAGGTTCTGGGGCTGCCGGCCTCTCCGCAGCAATATACTGCGCCAGGAGCGGGCTCTCCGCGGTTGTCCTAGACAAGACCACCCCCCCTGGAGGCCTCACGGCCGAGGCACCCTGGGTTGAGAACTACCTGGGGGGGTACAAGGCAATCTCTGGCGTAGATCTGGCCAAGAAGTTCGTGGAGCACGCCAGTGACTACGTTACCATAAGGCAGGACAGGGAAGTAACGGGCATCACAAGGAACAAGGACGGCTATGAGGTCCAGACCAGGGAGGGCGTCTCCTACAGCTGCAAGGGTATCATAGTTGCAACTGGCACGACACACAGGCACCTCAACGTACCTGGTGAGGACAAGTACTACGGCAAGGGAGTCTCTTACTGCTCGACCTGCGATGGCTACCTCTTCAGGAACAAGAGGGTCACCGTTATAGGTGGTGGCAACTCTGGCGCCATTGCCGCAATAACCATGAGCGAGTACACATCATCCACTGAGGTCATAGAGTTCATGCCCAGGTACATGTGCGAGGACGCCTATGTGAGGGCCATAGAGAGGAGAAAGATACCTTACTTGAAGAACAAGCAGGTCACTGAGATAAAGGGTGATGGCAAGAAGGTCACCGGTCTCGTCATGAAGGACAGGCAGACAGGAGAGGTCAGTGAGGTGGAGACAGACGGCGTCTTCATCTACGTGGGCCTGATACCGCAGACCTCCTTCCTCAGGGAGGCAGGCGTGAAGCTGGACGAGAGGGGGGTTACATCATAACTAACGCCAAGGGAAAGACGAACCTGGACATGGTCTACGCTGCCGGTGACTGCGTTGCTGGAAACGAGGCACAGATAGCCACTGCAGTGGGTGACGGCTGCAGGGCTGCCATAAACCTGTACAGGGACATGGTGAACAGCGGGAGATGATGCAACACTGATATTGAAAACACTGCCTTTCGGACCCGGTAGCACCTCTTCCTGACACGCCGGGGGGGAGGTGCCAGTTACCATGTGGGGGGGTTGTGGCTCTCCATGGGGGGGCCACACAAGACCACTCCAGCACTGCCGGCCAGGAAAAGCACACCATGGAGCGCCATTTGCTTCCTGCGGAAACTTATTTAGCTTTATGGCAATTTAAGGCCGGTGGTCATTTGAACCTCTACGAATACATGGGCAAGGCCATCTTCAGGTCTTACGGCATACCGGTGCCAGACGGGTATGTGGTTGAAAAGGAATCCGATATCAGGCCTTTCACAAAGCCTGTCGCTGTGAAGTCACAGATCCTCCTTGGGGGGGAAGGGGGGGAAGAGCGGCGGCATAAAGTTCGCGAAGAATGAGAATGAACTGAGGGAGGCCGTGAAGGCCCTGCTGAACTCGAAGGTAAGGGGGGGCCTCACAGTGACCAAAGTCCTGGTCGAAGACATGATCAACATAGACAGGGAACTCTACGTGAGCATAGCTCTTGACAGGTCACAGAGGGCCCCTGTGCTCATAGCGAGCGCGGAGGGCGGCGTAGAGATAGAGAGCGTACCCAAGGAGAAGATATTCACCAGGCGTATCGATCCCCTGATAGGTTATTCAGACTACATAGGCAGGGAGGCCACGGCCTTCATGGGCCTGCAGGGCGACGTCGCGTCTCAGTTCAGGGATATCCTCTCGAAACTGTACAGGGTCTTCAACGGCGAGGACTGTGAGCTGGTGGAGATAAACCCCCCCTCGTCGTGACAAAGGAGGGGGAAACTTGTGGCAGCAGACTCAAAGGTCGTTGTGGACAGCGATGCCGTGTACAGGCACAAGGAGCTCAGCGTTACGGACCCGGAAAAGACCCCCCCGCTGGAGCTCGAGGCCCAGTCCAAGGGGGGGTACGCCTTTGTCGAGTTAGATGGGGGGGATATAGGCGTTATAGCAAACGGCGCTGGCCTCACGATGGCCACTCTGGACGCGCTCACGCTTCATAAGGGGGGGAAGCCGAGGAACTTCCTCGACCTGGGCGGCACTGACAACGTGGACATAGTGGTGAACGCCTTTGACCTCGTGCTCAAGGCGAAGCCCAAGGCCATACTCGTGAACATTTTCGGGGGGGGCGTGACGAAATGCGACACCGTTGCCAACGGCATAGTGGCAGCGAAGCAGAAGTATGGCATAAAGCAGCCCATAGTCGTGAGGCTGAGCGGTGTCCACGAGGACGAGGGAAGGGAGATACTGAGGAAGAACGGCATAGATTCGTATCCAACGATGATGGAGGCAATAGAGAGGGTAGTGAAGCTCGCTGGAGGTGCGTGAGATGTCGGTCATAGTTGATGAGAACACAAGGGTGATCGTGCAGGGCATTACCGGCCACCAGGGTTCTTTCCACACGGGCGAGATGCTCAAGTTCGGCACGAAGGTTGTTGCCGGCGTGGCCCCCGGGAAGGGTGGCCAGAAGTTCATGGACAGGGTGCCCATAGTGAACAGCGTCCAGGACTCGCTCCAGTACGAGCCCAACGCCACTATGATAGCCGTGCCAGCACCATATGTCAGGGACGCCGCAATGGAGGCCATAGACGCAGGCCTCAGGGTCATATACATCCTCACAGAGCACGTGCCTTTCCATGACACAATGGAGATAGTTCACCAGGCCAAGCTCAGGGGGGGAGCAACAGTCCTGGGCCCAAACGGGCCAGGGATAACCGCGGTCGGGAAGTGCAAGATAGGCATAATGCCTAACCAGATATTCAGGAAGGGCAACGTTGCTGTTGCATCCAGGAGCGGGACGCTCACATACGAGATCGTGGACGCAATAACAAGGAGCGGCATGGGAGAGAGCACGGTCATAGGGCTTGGAGGCGACCCGGTTGTGGGCCTCACTTTCATAGACGTGCTGGAGATGTTCAACAGGGATCCGGAGACGGAGAAGATAGTACTGGTAGGCGAGATAGGGGGGGGCAGCAACGAGGAGAGGGCAGCGGAGTACATAAAGAAAAATGTGAAGAAGCAGGTCGTGGCGTACATCGCGGGGGGAGGAGCGCACCTCCGGGAAAGAGGATGGGCCACGCCGGGGCCATCATAGAGAAGGGCGTGGGGGGGACCGCTGAATCAAAGATAAGGGCCTTCAACGAGGCTGGCGTCAAGGTGGCAGAATACCCTGTGGACGTCCCAAAGCTGCTGAGGTGATGCATTGGTAAAGAGGGACATACTGTCCGTTCTGGACATGCGGAACGACCTGGAGAGGATCGTTGACCTCGGCCTACAGTTCAAGAGGTCCAGATACTCAGAGATCCCCCCCTCCATGAAGAACAGGGTGCTCGGCATGATATTTGAAAAGCCTAGCACCAGGACCAGGATATCTCTGGAGACCGCCATGGTGCAGATGGGCGGTCACGCCATATACCTGAACCCAAACGACATGCAGATGGGCAGGGGGGAGAGACCATCGAGGACACCGCCAGGGTCCTTTCCGGCTTCCTGGACGCCATATCTTACAGGGCCTTCAGCCACCAGAACGTCGCAAGGCTAGCCAGGTATGCGAAGGTCCCAGTGATCAATGCGCTTGACGACGAGGAGCACCCGCTGCAGATAGTGGCTGACCTCATGACAATCAAGGAGCACTTCGGCTATCTCAGGGGCCTGAACTTCACATATGTGGGCGATGGCAACAACATGGCGAACTCCCTCCTCCTGGGCATGGCCATAACGGGCGTGAACATCACCGTAGCAACGCCCAAGGGTTATGAGCCAGGGGGAGTTCTATGTGAAGAAGGCAACAGAGATCTCCCACGAAACCGGCTCCAGGGTCTCCATAACCAACGACCCTGTCTCGGCAGTGAAGGACGCCGATGTGGTGTACACAGACGTGTGGGTATCCATGGGCCAGGAAAAGGAGAGGGAGGAGAAGGAGGCCAAGTTCAGGGAATTCCAGGTCAACGAGAAGCTTGTGTCCAACGCCAGGAGGGACTTCATATTCATGCACTGCCTGCCCGCCCACAGGGGGGGCTTGAGGTCACCGACGGCGTCGCAGACAGCATCAACAGCGTGATCTTCCAGCAGGCAGAGAACAGGCTTCACAGTGCGAAGGCCGTCCTTTACACGCTGATTGGGTTCTGAAAGGAACAGGCGGTAAGGTCTACGGATACCAGACCTTCCACATTTATGGATTGTTGCAAGTATGTGACACAATGTACCGCAACCTTAATTACTTGAGAGGCAATCCATCGATCGTTCCCTATGGTCAGGAGAGACGACATCAACAGCATTATAGAGAGGCGCAGGGAAAAGGAGAACCTCAGGGAAATACCGAGCGTTCTTGTGCCGGTCTGGCAGATAAAGATCATGGAGAGGTTCGGGATAAACGTGGACAGGGAGGTCGCAGAGTACATAGTCCTGGCAGCACACGAGAAGGGACATGGAAGAGGCAGAGGGCCATAAGGAAGCTCGAGAGGATCTTCCAGGCAAGGGGAGACAGCAGGGAAGAATCAGCGAGGAAGGCCGAGGAGGTCATAAGGCTTGCAGTGGGGGGGGACATGAACAAGGAGTAGATGGCAAGGTCCCTGAAGTCCATAGAGATAGAGCTGCAGAACAGGCTGCCCAGGATTGGCCTTGATGTCTCGCTGGAGCAGTACATCACCGATCCTGGCCTCGTGTCCAGGATAGTCTTTCTGGCATACTCTAACGGTCACATTGAGGGGAAGAGCGTTGTCGACCTCGGTTCCGGTTACGGGCACTTCGCCTATGCTTCCAGGCTCATGGGTTCTGCAAGGACCACTGCTGTCGAGATAGACAGCAGGTTGATCCGTGCCACCGAGAGGACACTCAGGGAGGCGGGAATCGAGGTCCTCAACATGGATGTCAGGGACCTTCAGGGCCACTGGGACACCGCCATAATGAACCCTCCCTTCGGTTCCGTGAACCCAGGCGCCGACAGGCCATTCATGCAGAAGGCCGTGGAGGTGGCCGATTACATATATGCGGTGCACAACTCCAAGTCTGCTGAGTTCACGGACAGGTTCTACTCCTCTCACGGGACGGTCATCTCCAGGCACCTGTTGCAGATAACCGTGCCCAGGATGTACAGGCACCACAGGGAGGAAAAGGCATACGTCCGATCTATCCTCTACTGCGTCCGGGTCTCCAGGTAGGCCCACAAAAGCATTTTTAAGTGCAGTACGTTATCCAGAGGTCTTGTGTTGGCCGGGGGGGGT
>NZ_BBCP01000017.1 GCF_001316105.1 Thermogymnomonas acidicola JCM 13583
ACTGTGGATCCCTGGACCCGGGTTCAATTCCCGGACCCGGCCTATCCTCACAATGTTTCTCATGCAGTGCTGGAACCTGCCCGGGCCGTGAGATTGCCTGTTGGTACGGCCTGGAACGGTTGCCATTTACAGGTCCCCGGGCATGCACCCGCAGTTCATAACAGTTACAGGCATGCCGCTCATGTGGGTCCATCCTCTCCCTGTTCCACGTGCCGTTCCACCGTCCATGGGGCTTAGACCACTGGACATGTTTAAGCCGCCCCCCGATCCATGGGGGGGCCATCCATGGAGTACAGGGATATTCAGGTCGAAGTCGAAGGCCGGGCCATGACCATCCGCCTGAACAGGCCGGACAGGCTCAACGCCCTCGGCTCAAGGATGAGGCAGGAACTCATTGATGCTCTTGGCCAGAGGGCACCAGGGGGGGATGGGATCAGGGCCGTGATACTGACAGGGTCGGGAAACGCATTCTCCAGCGGTGCAGACATAAGGGAGAACACGGGAAAGCCAACAAGGGACATCATCGTGAAAGACCTCAGGGATTCATTCCACGTGATAGCGAAACTGATAAGGGACAGCGACAGGATATTCATAAGCGCAGTCAACGGTGTTGCAGCTGGGGCAGGCATAAGCATAGCTCTACTGTGCGACATGGTATTCGCCTCTCCCTCGGCAAGGTTTGTGACCGCCTTCCAGGACATAGGCCTGGCACCAGATACAGGCCTGAGCTACATACTGTCCAGGGCCTCAGGCAGGAGGTTCGCAGGCCAGCTGATAATCGGCGGGGAGTTCTCCGCAGCAGAGGCGCAGGAAGCAGGCCTGCTCAGGGTAGTGAACGACCCTGTGGCTGCTGCCAGGGAGGCGGCCAGGAAGGTATCTGAGGGGGGGCCCTTCCTTGCATATGTAAAGGCGAAGAGGCTAGTCAACAGATCGCTCTTCTGGGACTTCGAGGAATTCCTGACGTACGAGGCCCAGCAACAGGCAGACCTGGCTGAAACCCATGACTTCCTGGAGGGCGTGACTGCTTTCAGGGAAAAAAGGAAGGCTGTGTTCAGTGGGACCTGAATCCACAGTCACTACTTTGGCACGATCCTTACCACGTTGCTTCCCCCCCTGATGACAACGGTGCCTAGCTTCCTCGTGACGTTCTCACCGCTCTCCTCCACGTCCTCGAGCACCATGTTCATGTGCTCGTCATAACCAGTCAGCGTGCCCTCAAGCACCCTGTTGTCCTTCAGGAGCAGTGAAACCTGCCTGTTGAGGCTCTCCTCAAGCATCTTCATCGGCATTATCATTGCGATCCCTCAGTTATACTCATCATCATCTAAATTTTCCTCACGGCTCATGATCACCTGTATGAGTCCCCTCAGGACCTCCTTCACATCATCCAGCTCCTTCCTCATGCTGGAGAGCTCGTTGGACAGCCTCTCCATCTCCTTCTCCCTCTGAGAGGTGTTTCCCTTCATCACACATCACCAAACTTAAGGACGTTTCCATAGTCGTCCGCCACTTTCCTCATCTCCACCCTCTCACAGTTCTCACAGTAGAGCACTGAATTCTTCATTACCAGGGGGATTCCTGCACCTGCTGCAAAGAGACCTTATCACTCCATATCTCTTCCCGTATATTGATATTTCGATTTCATGGTTGCTCCTTATCACCTTCCCCCCTGACCAGGTCGCCTATGAGGAAGGGTGCGCCCGTGGTGTCCGGCTGCCTTCCATGTGGCTGGAGTATCCTGATGACCCCCTCCGCCGATACAGGCACGAGGCCAAGGTCGTTCCTGTAGACACCCACTATCCTGACATCCGCGAACCTCTGCTCCACCTTGACTATCTGTCCGTAGACTACGTCACCGTTCCTGATCTTTACGTTCACCTTCTTCGGTATCACGCTGACTGTCAGTGACTTCTCGTCCCTGTGCACCGTACCGCTCACAAGGGCAGTGATCAACCCGTTGTTCTCCACAGTGTTCTCACCCGGCAGGTACTCCTCCGCAGTGCATATCACATCGCCGGGCAGAACAACGGTGCCCTCAGCATCACTCTTAACGCTCTCCATCAGCACTCTTTCTCCGATACCTGCAGGTGATCTCAATTCAAATTTATTAAATTTTGAGTCGGCCTGCACGGGCAAATGGCAAAGTAAGTATCCAGCCTCGCGTTGCACCAGCGTGGGCTGATGTTCCAGGACGACGCATTCTTCGGGTACGCCAGGGCAGGCAGCATAGACGGGCACACACAGTACCCTGTGGTCCTCGATACAGAGAGAGATGTGAAGGTCACCGGCGATACCATCGAAGTCTTAGGGGGGGAGAGGTTCAGGGTAAGCTTCAACGCACCGCTCGCATCCACGCTGTCTGCAGGCTACCAGGTCTCAGGCGACATAGTCCTCCTATACTCTGGTTACGAGGGCCTCCAGAGGCCCGGCAGGCTCATGAGGGTCCTCAGGGAAATAAGGTCGAAATACGGCTTTTCCAAGCTCGTGTACCTGCAGGGCCCGGTAGACCCCCTACACCGCCCCCCCGGTGCTCACATACCTCGGCATATCGATATTCGACGACTTCAACGCAAGGCTGGAGGGCATGAATGGAGTGAGGTACACGCAGCTGGGCAGGCTCGAGGTGGGTGAGGATGTGTCGGAGTGGAACTCAAAGTACCTTAAGGAGACAGTTGGCCTGCTCAGGGGTGCAATAATAAGGGGCACACTGAGGGAGGCCGTGGAGAAGGTGGCAGCATCCTCAAGGGGGGGACTAGAACTCCTCAGGCGCTCTGACGCAGCCTACGGTGAATTCGAGCAGGTCTTTCCCAGGAGGACTAAATACATCCTGTCCAACTCACTGGAAGCACTCTACAGGCCTGACCTAGTTCGCTACAGGGAATACATCAGGTCCTCTTACGTGAGGCCACAGGGATGGGACGTGGCGCTCCTCATACCATGCTCTGCTAGGAAGCCGTACTCTTCGTCGTCCACCCACCGTAGGATAGAGGAGTTCATAGGTGATATAGACCGCGGTCTGCACAGGGTCGTCATAACTTCTCCGGTCGGTGTGGTGCCCATAGAGCTGGAGGAAACATACCCTCCGAGGTTCTATGACATCCCGGTCATCGGCCACTGGTATGAGGACGAGAAGATGATGATAAGGGACACCCTGGTGGACTTCCTCTCACGCAACCAGTACAGGGCGGTTGTGGTGTTCGTGGATGAGGACCTGGCCTTCCTCTCAGACTACGTGCCAGGGGGGGCTCAGAGATCATAATAGGGGGGGACATCAGGGACGAGAGGAACCTCAGGGCGCTGAGGGAGAGGCTCCTTTCCCTGCTTCCAGGCAAGGGAGAGAGCATTGAGAGGGAGACCAGGGAAAAGTACCAGTCCATCATGCGGTACCAGTTCGGCGACTGGATCCTGCCATACCTCAGGGAAGCAAGGGTCGTGAGGCAGTTCAACCAGGACATGCTCGTGGTGAACGGGAAGCCCTACCTGGTCTACAACAAGGATATGGGCAAATTCACGGTACACAGGAATGCGGCCAGCATCTTCGTGGAGAACTCAAAATTCCTGGTCGGCATAGATGATTTCAAGCCCACCGCCAACGTGTACGCCGTCGGTGTAAGGTCTGCAACCGAGGACATCAGGCAGGAGGACGAGGTCGTCATACACCATGAGGGTGAGGTCAGGGGGGGGAGTGGGCATAGCCAAGATGCCGTACCAGGCCATGGTGCAGCTGAAGAAGGGGGGGGATCGCTGTCAAGGTGCGCAACTGATCGAGAGGAGGGAGCGCAATAAAAAAATTTATATAGATGCCTGTTAGCTTCGCCACGTTCACCAAGAAAGCCATGGCAATGTTTGCTGTTGGCCTGGTCCTAGCTGCAGGTGCGGTCATTCTGGCGCACATAGAGTATCCCGAAAGGACAAACCTCCCCCTGATAAACGGCCAGCCACCGCAGCTCAGGCGGTACTTTGAAAACCAGACGCTTGATGCCGGGGGGGGCCTGGGCCAGGATTCCACATCGTTCAACGTTGCCAGCAATGGCACTGTTTACATCCAGGGGGTACATCACCAACTCGTCCGACGGTGCGCCGATCACCGACACTGTGGTCTACGCCGCTATCTTCCCCCCCTACCTCGGGTCTTCGCCCGTCAATTCCCACGGTTTCTACAGGATCGTGATGACAGTCATCGGCTCCGGCAAGATAGCCTTCAAGGTGCCGTTCTTCCAGCCTAGGTACGAGATCGTATCCTCTGTTATGGACAGCACGGTGTGGCTCAACATGTCCATGGAGCCGGAGCCAGGTACCCTATAACCGGGACCACGGTGAACTCCCAGGGCCAGTATGTGCAATGTGACCATAGACTTCGTGAACCAGTACCAGCAGGTGAACACGCAGAGCAATCCAGCGGGGGGGGCTTTTTCAGTGGGCGTACCGGTGGGGGGGAACTACACGATCATAGTGCTCAAGAGGGGGGGTTCTCAACGGTGCCCAGCCCGGAGTACCTGAACGTTTCAAGCTCGGCCATGAGGGTCACGATCAGGATGTCAGCTGACAGGGCCCCGGTGTTCAACGTGACCGGTTTCGTGCTGAGCCAGAACGGGACACCATTACAGGGTGCAACCGTCCTCGATACAGTTACCGGCTCATCCTCTTACAGTTCTGTGAATGGCTATTACAGCGTTGGGGGGGCTTCATACGGGGGGGAAAATTCAATAGTGGCCTATAAGCCAGGTTATGGTGAGGGAGCTGCACCTCCGCTATTCGTCACATCCAACATGACGGATGTGAACATAACCCTGTACCCGGGGGGGAACCCGTTCTACGGAAGCGCCACCGGGTCTGGAAGCGGCTGGGCAGCCTTCTCCGGCTCCAACGCCTCCCAGGCGGGAAACGTCTCCTCATACCTCTCGGGCCACCAGTCGGATGTCTCTGCCGGGGGGGACTTCATAAACGCCACGCTCTATGGGTACATAAAGGACACCAACAACTCCATGCCCGTGGGCTACACGAACCTCTCCTTCGTGGCCGAAATAGCGGGAAAGACATACTTCGAGGATGTGGAGACGAACAGCACCGGCTTCTATGCCATAGGGATATCTGAGATGGGCAACTACACCATTGCTGTGGTGAACCGCTCATACGCCCAGGAGTTTGTCAATGTGGATATGAGGGGAAACCTTGAGCTGAACCTCTCCCTGACTCCCTACAACCAGTTCGTCCAGAGTTTCACCGTGAAGGTCTACAACGGGGTGGACAGGCTCCCAGTGTCGCCGGTAAACGCATCGTTCTCGTACGAGCCTTACAGCCCCCCCTTCAAGTCTGTCCCTGTGAATTATACCTCCCCCCCGTCCTTCAGGTTCTACGCTGTTCCGGGCCAGTACACCGTCAGGGTGTGGTCACCGGGCTACCAGGCAGATTACGTGAACGTGACAACGGGCCACTCGTACACGGTCTACCTGGAGCCTGCATCCTCCATAGCAGCGTCGTCGTTCATCTGGAACGGGAGCTATACAGGCGTGCCGGGCATATACCCGGTCCAGGTCAGTGACAATGCATCCAGCCAGTCTCCGGCCTCCTCCCCGGGGGGGAACTCGACGGTATACATCCGCCTATACAACGCTTCCAGCGGGCAGGCGCTTGCTAACACGCCCTTCATCCTTTTCCTGGGCACTTCCGGGGGGGAGATATACCAGCTGAACGGCAACACAAACTCCTCGGGTGAGTTCCCGATACACTTCTACTACTCTGGCACCTTCAGGGCCTACGCACTTTCTGGATTACGTATCGGCGGGGGGGTTCAGCATAAGCTCGCCTTCCGGCGTAGTGCAGGTACCTATGTACCCGAGGACCCTGCACACACTGTATGTGGACGTGTACAACAACTACCCTGTGAAGTACAGTGGTGACGGGATCCCGGTCGATTACCTGAACGAGACCTACTACAGCTACCTACACATCACCTGGTCGGGTGCTTCCATGGATGGCAACAGCACCCTCTTCGATTTCACCCTCCCGTCTGGGAACTACTCCTTCGAATACAGCAACATCAACTTCACAACAGGATACCTGAATATCTCGCTTTCAGGCAGCACTGAGGGAAAGATCGGTGTCTCACCTTACCTGATCGTTGTGAACTACTCCTCCATGTACTCGTGGCATATGTACTATGGTCTGCACTCAGAATCCTTTGCTGGGGGGGCAACGGCACCGCCTATGAGGAGACACAGGCAGGCGTGGAGTACGTGAGCATTTACAGCAACTCTACTGAGGTTTTTGGCCACTACTTCGACCTCACTCCCTCGGCGAGTATCCTGGGCCTGCACTTCACCCTAGTTAACAGCACCCTCGAACTGGGCATGAACAGGACCTTCAGCCTGAACGGGACTTACTATGAATCCGTGTTCAATTTCGCACTGAACCAAACGCAGGTCCGTTATATAACGTCAATATGGTTCCCATCTGATAGCGTGACAAGTATATACGTGGGGGGGAATTCCAGCGTGGGCTTCGCAAAGGTCAGGACGGTGCAGCCGTACGACATGACACTCTACAGCCTCTATAACGCTGCAAGGGTGAGCGGGGGGCGACACGATGAGGGTGGTGAGCACATACCCTGAATACCCGGAGATGGAAGCCGGAGTATTCCAGGTGAACGTTTCGTACAGCCTTCAGGTGGTGAGCTAATGGCTCCGTTCTTCAGGAGGAATAGGGAAGAGAAGGAGCGCAGCGTGGAGAGGGTTGTCGAGGTCAAAACTGTCGGCGACATCCCTCCGGTTGTGGAGACCAGGAAATTGACGGGCGACGGGGGGGAGCTAAAAGAGGCCTCCGTGAAGGCATACAAGTATGCCAGGGACGATTTCTGCAGGTACTTCGGTGTATCAATGCAGAGGGGGCGAGGGCAACAGGCACTTCTTCATTCGCCTCCTCAGGGATATCGGGGTGGATGTGCCGGAGGAGGCACTTGTAGACTCGAAGGCACTCACCACTGCCATAGCCGAATCGCAGGACAGGGTGGACGAGAAGTCAAGGCCCAGGTACAACGCCGTGAGGAAACTCGTCTCCATATACCTGGACTTCTACGAAACATCCAGGTTCTCCAGCGGGGAGCAGATCAGCGGGGAGCAGCTGGTCGAGAGGCTCATGGACTTCTACAACTACCTCGATATCATGAAACTGTACTTCCCGGACACCGGGACGGGGGGGAGGGGGGGTGGCGGATGAGCAGTATCCTGGCCTCTGCATGGGCTACGTTCCTGAACAACATGCGCGTTGATCCGTACATTTCACTCCGCTTCCTTTTACCTGTAGCCCTGGTCACCATTGTTGTTGTTGCCCTCAGGCTCAGGGGGGGTGCGGTTACCAGGCCAGATGCCTCCCCCCCGGGCACCGGCCAGAGGGAGGAGGTATTCGCCGTGCCGGGGGACTACCTTACAGTGAACCTGAAGCAAGCGGTTTCTGGCAACTACGAGTTCTTTATCAGGAGGATGTCCGGAGACATAGAGGCCGTGAGGTCACTGGTGGCCCAGTTCCAGGAGTGTGCCAGGAACTACAGCAGGTTCAAGGCCATGTCGTCTTCTCCCTTCAGGAGGAGGCGGGAGAGGGGGGGCAAGGAGGGGGGGGATGGCCAGGGAGTTTGAGAGGATGATGGATACGTACAGGGCCATCATGGGCAGGAGGTTCACAGTTATAGAGGTGGGGGGGCACGGGGGGGCTGGTGATGAACGTGTCGGTTGAGAGTGAGGAGATAAGACCTGAGAGACTGAGGGACACTGTGCATGAAACGATAGAGGGCATATCGAAGAAGGTCATAGGTTCACGCAGGGTGGCAAGGTTCATGTTCATAGCACTGCTAAGCGGCAACCACATCCTCCTCGAGGGTGTGCCTGGCCTTGCGAAGACCATGCTGGCCAGCGAGTTCGCGCGCAGGCTGTGCATGGACTTCAAGAGGATCCAGTTCACCCCCCCCGACATGCTCCCGTCGGACATAACGGGCTCGCTGGTCTTCAACCTTGAGGCCAGGCAGATGGAGTTCAGGAAGGGACCCGTGTTTGCAAACGTGCTCCTTGCAGACGAGATCAACAGGACACCCCCCCTAAGGTGCAGTCTGCCCTGCTGGAGGCTATGGAGGAGAAGCATGTGTCCGTTGGTGGCCAGATACACCCTGTGCCGGAACCGTTCTTCGTGATAGCGACACAGAACCCCATAGAGCAGGAGGGCACTTTCCCGCTTGCGGAGGCGCTCCTTGACCGTTTCCTCTTCCGGTATATCCTTACCTACCCGTCAAGGGAGGAGGAGGTCCAGATACTGAGGAGTCTGACCCTGCAGGAGGAGGACGAGGCAGGCCTGGACGCACAGAAGATACTGGCAATAAGGTCCATGGTGAAGGGAGTTTATGCCTCAGAGGAGATCATGAACTACATAGTGGACATAATTAGGGCGACGAGGAGCCATGAAATGGTCTTTGTGGGTGCATCACCCAGGACCACTGCAAAGTACCTGATGGCTGCCAAGGCAAACGCCATGCTCAGCGGCAGGGAATACGTTATACCCGAAGACGTCAGGTTCATGGCGAAGGAGATGCTCAACCACAGGATAGTGCTGAAGCCAGAGGTCCTGGTGGACAGCGATAGCGACCCTTATGCGCCTGTAATGAGGACTATTGAAAGCATAATATCGGGAGTAGAATCGCCAGTATGATCAGGAAGTCAGGCCTGGTCCTTCTGTCAGCGCTAGCCTTCGAGCTCCTCGAATCCCTCTTCCTCGGGTACGGGTACTACATAATAGTTGCCGCGGTGCTCTTCTTCGTCGTATCATCGGAGGTCCTCATATACAACGTGTCCTACTCCAGGGACCTCTGGAGGCTCAACGTCACCAGGACCGTGTCGGGCAGGCTCAGGAAGAACAGGAGCTGCAGCGTGACGCTCTCTTTCACAAACCCTACCACCAGGCACCTGCGCTTCTCCTTCTCGGAGTCTCTGCCGGACGTGTTTTATGTTGAGGGTGACAGCAGCGGTTCCTACACGATCCCTCCCGGAGCATGTGGAGTTCACTTACAGGCTGAGGCCGATGGCCATAGGCCTCTACTCCATTGGCCCAACCGTTGTCCAGACCCAGGACGCCTTCGGCCTGTGCCTGGACGTGAGGGATATCCGGAACACGCAGGAGGTCAAGGTGGCCCCCCCTCCATTGCAGACGTCCACTCGCAGAGGAGCGAGCTGATGAGCAACATAGTCTTCACCATGGGGGGGTCCACTACTCAAGGAAGGTTGGCCAGGGCTACGACTTTTACGGGATAAGGGAGTACCAGGAGACGGACGACTACAGGTACGTGGCGTGGTCGAGGTTCGGGATGGTTAACGGTGAAGACATATACATAAAGCAGATGGAGGAAGAGAGGCAGCTGGACGTTGTCTTTGTCCTTGACTATTCGGATGCTGCCAACATAGGTGCAAGGGACAGGAAGGTATTTGACAGGATGGTGTCCTCGGTGATAAACTGTGCTTACTCCATTGTCAGGAACAGGGATGGTGTCGGCTTCCTGCTGTTCCATGGGGGCAGGAAGGTGCTAATAGAGCCGAGGCGCTCCAGGGAGCCCATTGAGGAGCTGGAAAGGCTAGTGTCCGGGATCAGGCCGGCAGGCTCCTTTAATTTAGAACAGGCAATAGAGGAGGCGCAGGACATGGTGAAGAAGGACGCACTCCTCTTCCTCATTAGCCCGCTGGCACACGCTGAATCGCTTAACTTCAAGCAGAGGATAAAGCACAGGAGCGGGAAGAGGGTCTTCGTGTTCATCATCGACCCATCTGCGTCCGTTGAGATCCCGGGTTCAGGGCCAGAGAGGAGGCTTGCGCTCGGCGTGCTTATGAAGCACAGGAAGGATCTCGAGGCCATCAGGCAGTTCCTGGCCGGCAATGGGGTCAGGGCCAGGGTGGTGGACATGAACCACCTTCTCCTGGCGATGTCATCGGAGTACAGGTACGGGAAGATATCCGTGCCGGGGTGATGGATATGGACAGAGTGCGCCTTGTGAACTTCCTGGTCTTCATGCCCGCCTATGTGATGATCGTTTACGTGTGGCGCTATGCCTTTTCCTCATCCCAGGAAATAATGACCGCTTCCATCATGGCACTTCCATTCCTCTCGTACATTTCAGGCAGCAGGTACAGGGGCCGGGTTTACCTGGCCTACGCGCTTGCACTCTCGCTCCTGGTACTCAACACAGTGGTCATGGAGGTGAGCCCTTACAGCGTGAAACCGTTTTCCAGCCTTGTGATACCCCCCCTGGACACACAGGATCTGGTGAGCATCTCCCTGGGCGCCTCCTGGGTATTCGTTGTTGAGGGCGTCCTTTCAGTCCGCCTGGCCAGGACGGTAACGCTGTTCACGCTGGCCGTTGGAGACCTGCTGGAACAGAGCGTGGCCGTTGCACTGATGGCCTCGATGGGCTCCAGCTACCTCTACGCTTACGCAACAGCGTCTGTGGAGGAGGCCCTCTCTATATATTCGCTCATAGTGCAGGGGGGGGACAGCAGCTTCTCCCGCTTGCCAACGTGCACCTGCCGGTGACGGGGGGGTACCTCCTCCCCCCCGCATTCATAGTCTCAATAGGTGCGCTGGCGTTCCTCTTCTACTCGCACTCAGACAGGAGCGAGAGGTCCGCCCTGATGACAGGCAAGGCCTTCCTCTACGGCTCTGCGGTAGCAGTCATCACGTTCCTGGCTTACGATTACATGGAGAGGTACGGCTACCAGTTCATGGCACTTGGCACGGCAGTCCTTATCATTTTTGTCCTCCTCACCGTGACCTCCAGGAGAAAGGCAGAGTTCAATTAGTGCAAAACGTTGCACCAGGTATGTCCATAGCCATCAGAGACGCCATCATAGTCACACAGAACCGGGACAGGGAAGTCCTCAGGGGGGGAGACATACTTGTGGAGGGCGACAGGATAGCGCAGGTTGGGGGGGGTAGGGTTAGGGACAGCGTGGACATGGAGGTCAGGGTGGACGGGGGGGCCATTGCCATGCCCGGCCTCATAAACACGCACACACATGTGGCCATGGCACACCTGCGTGGCATGCTTGACGACATACCACTTGACACATTCCTTGAGAGGACATTCAGGCTGGACGCTGAGAGGACGGAGCGGGGGGGCCTCTACAACTCGGCCATGCTTGGCATCTACGAGATGCTGTCTTCAGGAACGACCACCTTTGTGGACCTTTACTATTCCGAGGATGTGATAGAGAGGGCTGTGGAGAAGTCAGGTATCAGGGCAGTCCTCTCCTGGGTGACCCTTGACCCGGACAAGACGACGCAGAGGGGTGACCCGGTGAAGAATGCCGAGCGCTTCCTCTCCGCAGTGCACGGGGGGGATAGGGTGAAGGCCTCGGTGGGTGTGCAGGGCATATATGTCGCGTCCGACGAGGTCTATATGAAGTCCAGGGAACTTGCGGAGAGGTTCGGCACGGTTGTGCACACTCACCTGGCGGAGACCAGGAAGGAGGTCTACGACTTCGTGAAGAAGACAAACGGGGGGGAGAGGCCAATAGAGCACCTGCACAGGATAGGATTTCTGAGCAACCGCACACTGGCGGCGCACTGTGTATGGGCCACGCTCAGGGAGGTGAAGATGCTGGCCAGTGCGGGCGTCACTGTCTCCTGGAACTCCGTGAGCAACTTCAAGCTCGGCGTCGGTGGAGTGCCCCCCCCTGTGCCCGAGATGCTGCAGAACGGCGCAAGGGTCACCATAGGCACAGACAGTAACGGCAGCAACAACTCACTTGACATGTTCGCTGCAATGAAGCACTCCTCTCTTGCGGTGAAGAACGAGAGGTGGGACCCCCCCTCTCTCCTTACGGCACAGCAGATACTGGACATGGCCACTGTGGTGGCCGCGGAGTCCCTGGGCCTCAGTGAAGTGGGGGAGCATTTCAGTTGGGAAGAAGGCCGACATAGTGGTACTGAGGGGCAGAGACCCGAACCTCTTCCCCCCCACCGTGACGGAGAATGCAGTGAGCAACATCGTCTACTCCGCCAACCCCCCCGGCAACGTGGACACTGTTATGGTGGGCGGGCAGCTGCTGAAGTCCGGTGGCAGGCTCCTCAGGGTCGACGAGGAAGTCTTCAGTGGCCCCCCCTTTGTGTGAGTATCTGTATCCTGAGGCGCCAGTGTGGAAAGTATTTTAACACTATATCAATAGGGTGCAGGAAAAGTTATGAGCTGGCAGGAAGCTGAGGTAAGGGAACTCAAGGTCGGAAAGTACATGTTAATTGATGACGCTCCATGCAGGATAGTGGAGATCACGATGTCCAAGCCAGGGAAGCACGGGGAGGCCAAGGGAAGGATCGTTGCCATAGGCGTCTTTGACAACCAGAAGAGGAGCGTCGTTTACCCGGTGAAACACAAGGTAAAGGTGCCGATAATAGAGAAGAAGACGGCACAGGTGCTCTCTGTGGCAAACAACGAGGCACAGCTCATGGACACAGAGACCTTTGAGACGTTCGTTCTGCCCATAGAGCCGGAGGATGCCGACAAGATCAAGCCTGGCATGGAGGTGCCCTATTGGGAAGCAATGGGCAAAAGGAAGATCATGCTTCAGAGCTAGCCGGCCTCTTCTCGCTCAGGAAACTCCCGGATGCCCAGTCGGACTATGCATCAGCCAGGTACGTTGTGCTGGGCGTCCCATTCGACAACACATCCAGTTACAGGAGGGGGGGCTCCAGGTTCGCTCCTGACGCCATAAGGAACGCGTACTGGAACCTGGAGTCCTTCGAGTTCCACTACGGCGTGAACATACCTGACGCATGATATACGATGCGGGAAACCTGTTCGAGAGCGAGGACGTCGAGGAAGTGATCGATTCTGTGGAGACCGCTGTCCGCTATGTATCTGCGGACGGCAAGGTGCCGATCCTCCTGGGTGGGGGGGAGCACTCCATTACTGTGGGTGCACTGCGCAACTTCAGGGACTGCGGCATGATAATAGTGGACGCACACTCCGACTTCAGGGACAGCTATATGGGTTCCAGGTTCAACCACGCGTGCGTTACCAGGAGGGCCCTGGAGCTCCTCGGGCCTGGGAGGATAGTGTCAGTTGGCACCAGGTCCGTCTCAAGGGAGGAGTTCGAGAGCGAAGAGTGGAAGGACGTCAGGTTCATCACGGCTGACGAGGTCAGGGAGAGGGGGGGCATAAGGGACGTCATAGGGGGGGAAATAAGGTCCATGGGCTTCAGGAGGGTCTACTTCTCCATAGACATGGACGGCATCGATCCCGCATACGCACCTGGCGTAGGAACGCCTGAACCGTTCGGCCTCACTGACCGCGATGTCAGGGAGCTAATAGGCGCGTTCGCAGGTATAACGGTGGCGTTCGACATAGTCGAGATAACGCCGGTCTACGACAACGGCAACACTTCGGTCCTTGCTGCAAAGTTCATCCAGGAGTTCATAGGGCAGAGGGAAAGGAAGGCCAGCAAAAACCATGATTTTAGAGGCCCAGCCTGCCCGCGAGATCCCTTCCCTTTGTTATCTCGATCCTGCACGGCGTTGGCAGTTTTATGGATGCCTTGTGGAGTGCCTCCTTCAGGGCCTTTGCCTGTGCCGCGTTTGTCCTAGCCACCATGATGACCTGGTTCGCGTGGACCCTGGCTGCCGTGCCCACGGGCCTGCCAAAGGCCGCTCTCATTCCGCTCGATATACGGTCAGCACCGGCCCCCCCGGTGGCCATCTTGTGCTCCCTCAGCACGTGGTGCGGGTAAGGCTTGATCTGCAGGTAGTAGTTGTCGTTGCCCGCGGCCTCGAGCATCCTCCTGTTGACGCTGATCCTTGCCGCCTCCAGGGCCGTGTGCCTGATCTGGCATGATTCCTTTGCGATCAGTACCATCTCGATATCGAAGTCCTTCTTCTGGTTTCCCTGTATGAAAGTTGTTATCTTCGGGTAAGGCACGCCGCCCATGAACTCCTTCCTCGTGTAGGCGGGCCCGGTGATCTTTGTGTACATTCTCGCTGGCTTTGTTACCATCGGTATCATCTGGGGGGGAATACCAGAGACTATAAAAATTGAACGGAGGCAGTGCATTATAATATGCCCTATCTATCTGCTGGCTGCAGCGGTGGTAACCTGTCACGCTTGGCACCCACGGGCAGCTCTGTCAGGCTTGTCCTCTCAAGCCTTTTCTTCGGGATAGGCTGGTTCGCACTCAGCTTTACCTTCCCACTTCAGGCCGTCAGGTTCGGGTTCAACTATTCGTTCACAGGCCTCGTGGGGGGGCTGATAGGCTCGCTGCCCTTCGTAATAGCAGCCACCATTTACCTCAGGTCCACTGACCGCATGATCGCCACAGGCATAAGCTCCACCCTTGATACTCTTCACCCTTTCGATAGTTTTCCAGTTCCTGGACAGGGCAAACTTCATACCTCTCGTGGTCGTTTCAAGCGTTGCGCAGGCTTTCTGGTGGGTATCTATCGAGGTCTCCCTCGGTAGCATGGAGGCCTCAGGGTCTGCAGAGAAGTACTCGGCAGCCTGGGGTGTGCCCAACGCTGCCGTGCCGCTGGTGGCCGGCTACATCATACAGTACACGGGCTTCAGGTACATGTACCTGGCGGGCACAGCCGCATTCCTCGTGTCATTCCTGACACTGCCCAGGCCCGCACATGTACCTCCAGGGCGCTCGAAATCGAACCCAAAGGCCAGGTACATAGTGCCACTGGCCTTCGCAGGCCTGGCCTCTGGCTTCCTGTACTATGTCTTCGTGCCCTACCTCAGGCTATCGCACTTCTCATACGGCACGATAGGGCTCCTGGTAGGCATCTACGGCATCTCCTCTGCTACCGGCTACGTCGCCCTGGTCTTCGTCAGGGGGGGAGCAGCGAGAGGGCCTACGCCGCATTATCCTCGGCCCTCGTGAGCTCTGTATCTGTCCTCTTTGCCACCAGGGACGTATTTGCCATCTTGCTTGCTCTTATAATTACCGGCTTCGGTGCCTCGTTTGCCATGTCAAAGATACTGGCATACATCTCGGAGAGGACAACACCGAGGCTCGGTGTATTCTACTACGAGACCTTCTTCGGGATAGCTTCGTCACGGGAGCATTCGGCATGGGCTCCATGCTCCAGTTCGCTGGAATACTCCCCCCCGTGGTCCTTTCGCTGCTCTCTCCATTAATTTACGTGGTGCTGTTATTCGCACTCTCGTGACTCAGGGGCGGCGCTGCCTCTCTATGAAGAACTGGTCAACGTTCGGGACCACCATCTCACTGCCGTCCACCACGTTACCGCATGACACGCAGACCAGGTTCATTTCCTGGTCCACATGGTATTCGAAGCTTCCGCACTGCGGGCAAGAGCTCCTCACCCAGGCCATCTCCACAGGGTTGCCTGTGCTGCCCTGGGCCTCTCAGCCATCCTGGCCTCACTGGCCTTCTCTTCCTTCACCTGCGCCCTGGCGTGGCCACGGCTGGCAAGTGAAAAGAGGGCGAAGAGCCCGATGAAGGCCCAGAGGAGAATGAAGAAGCTGGAGAGGAATGCGAAAACAGGCGACCTCTCGATGAAGATGTCAAAGGTGTTTATGGCTGTTATTGTGAAGTTAACGGCGAAGGACCTGATCATCCCGTACCTCAGGTATATGTAGTCGAGTATCAGGAACGTTATGAACCCCCCCAGGAGTGCCGAGTACACCCCCGGGTACGAAAAGTATGCCGGTACCAGTGCTGCTATGGAGGAGAGGGCGATGGCGCCCCCAGAAGCTCAGCCTTGGGTTTAGGAGGGCCTCTGAGACCTTCTCCCTCCTCGCAAGGGCATAGACAACCATGATCACTGTTACCGGGACCGCCTGCAGGAGCAGGGTCTCCACCAGTGTGGTGGAAGCGTCATAGAATACCTGCGCCGGGGGGGTTATGAAGCCGTCTATTGGTGAATACCCCAGGGAGGGGGGGTCATCGAACCTTATGATGACGCTCACAACCAGCTGCAGGAGGACGAAGGCCGCAAAGACAGAATAGAAGCTGCTCTGTGCCGGGCCGTCAAAAGACCTCACCTTCATCCTTCCAGGCATGAAGTTTGACAGGAGGAACAGGAGCAGGAGCGCAACGCAAAGTGCCACCACAAGCGAGACAGTGAAGGGGTCTGTGGGGAATGGTATTATTATGTACAGTGACGGGTCTGTGCTCGCTATGTACTGCCACGAATATACGGCAGCGGGTGCCTCGGCCAGGAAGAAGAGGAGCGCTATGAAGAAGGCCAGGAGCCCGAAGGCCTCCGAGACCCTCTCCATCAGCGGTACGCCCTCAGCCAGATCGCTCCCTCCTACTCCACATATAGTGTCAGTCTCTTGTTAAGCTTCCCCCCCTTCACCAGGGAGGTCTTGAACCTGATGCTCTTAAGCTCGTCGGTTGACCTCACCACTGTCCCGTATTCAACCTGTTCCGGTAGGTCACCGATCCTCACAAGCCTGATCTTTTCTCCCTCTGGCGGCCTGTTCCTCACCTGTGACATCAGCTCCTGATCTGCTATGAACTCCTCCCTGCTCTTCCATACGTACTCTGTTTTGAGCCCCCCCTTTGATATGATCTCGTTGCACTCTGCCTCAAGTGCCTTCACGAAGCTGTCGTCAAGGGCGTCGCTCTCAATGTCTATCCAGGCCTCGGTGTCGTAGGTCTGGTTGATCCTCGTCGTGGCCCTCAGGTCCCTGAATGCTATGGCGCTCACGATCCTCAGCGCGGTCCTGAACTTCATGTGGCCGTACCTCACATCCCAGTCAATCTCCTGGTAAACGGGCTTTCCCTTAATGTTGTCTGGGAACGTGTCATGGGACATCAGGTGCACATTTGTCCCATCGAACCATGCATCCACTATACCGTACTCCTTTCCGTCGATCACAACCTTGCCCCCCCTGTCATTGGGCTGCCCGTGGCCGGTGGGGGGAAGAAGACCGTCTGGTCAACGACGAGGTCAGTGAACTCGTTGAATATGACCTTTCCCTCACACTTGGTTGAGTAAGCATCGTCCAGGTACAGTAGTTTTGTCTCCTGCATACTGTAACGTAAAGGCAAAGGAGGTAAAAATAGATAGGGTAGAAAAATTAATCATAGCCAAGGGCATCGGCCAGGCGCTTGAGGGACGAAAACCTGGAGTTTCTGTACGGCCTAACAAGGGAAGGCGTGAAACTTGACCTTGAGGTGATGCGGGCATTCGACGACATGCTGGGCAACCCTCACAGGGCATACAGGACGATCCACATAACCGGGAGCAACGGCAAGGGATCCGTATCCGCGCTCCTCTACAACATAATGATGCAGAGGTTTCCTTCAGGCCTCTACACCTCCCCCGCACCTGATCGAGTTCAACGAGAGGATACTCTTCAACGACCGCTTCATACCTGATGAATACATAGTTTCCTTCATAGGGAAGTACAGGCCAGTGATTGAGGAACTGGCGAGGGAGAAGCGGAACCCTACCTTCTTCGAGACGACCACCGGGATGGCATTCAAGTACTTCAGCGACGCTGGCGCCAGGTTCGCGTCCATTGAGGTGGGCCTCGGCGGCAGGCTCGACTCAACAAACATAATAGAACCGGAGGTGAGCGTGATAACGAGTGTTGGTTACGAGCACGCGGACAAGCTCGGCTGCTCACTCACCTCTATATCCTATGAGAAGGGTGGGATAATAAAGCCTGGCAGGCCCGTTGTCCTGGGGGGGACAGGAAGGCTGAGGTCGTCGACACTGTCAGGCGCATATCGCAGGTGAGGAAGTCCAGGCTCTACCTGACGTGGAGGGATGTGAAGGTGAGCGATGTGCACCTCTCCCTGCAGGGCACAAGCTTCAGGGCCGAGACTGAGGGCGAGACCTACGATGTTGAGTCCCCCCCGCTTGTCGGCACATTCCAGGTAACCAACATAGGCACAGCGATACTGGCAGCGGAAGCGTCAGGGCAGTTCGACAGGCGCCAGATAGAGCAGGGCATCAGGGAGACCTTGTGGCCAGCGAGGCTGCAGAGGGTAAGGGACGAGCCCCCCCCGGTGGTTGTCGACTGCGCACACAACCCTCCTGCGGCCAACGCCCTGGTGCAGGCTTTCAGGCAGGTATCGCCCGATACCAGGCCAGTGCTGGTTGTGGGCATGCTGAAGGACAAGGACCACTTCTCATACATATCATCGCTCCGCTCCCTGTCAGACAGGATAATAGTGACTACTCCCTACGAGGAGAACAGGGCGGAGGACCCAGAGCACATAGCTTCCCTGGCAAGGCGGATTTACAGGGAAGTGAGGGTCATAAGGGACGCCCGGGAGGCATACGATTATGCACTTTCCCTGGGCACCCCCCCAGTGCTTGTGACGGGCTCCATATACCTGGTTGGGCACGTGATGGCCTGGGAGGGCGTGGACGTCAGACCATTCACCAGGAAAAAGGTGAAGCTGCTGGAATGAGACGGAAAAAAAGTATTTTGTACTGAACTGACGATTTCAACAATTACTTATGTCTCCCAATCCATTCCTTAAATACTCTGCCGAGAACTCCATAGTCCTGGGCGACCTCGGCTCACTGTCCAGCTCCTTTGTCCCGGAGAGCTTCCCGCATAGGGAAGGCCAGATTGATGCGATAGTGAAGGTGCTGAGCAGCATAATGAGGAACACCAGGCCCTCAAACATAATATTATACGGCAAGACTGGCACAGGCAAGACATCAGCTGCAAACCATGTGACAAGGATGCTGAAGGAGGCCGCAGGGGGGACAGGGTGGAGACGCTCTACTTCAACTGCCAGATATACGATTCGCCCTATTCCATCCTGGTCGCACTGGCCAACTCAATACAGGACAGCACATCGGGCTCCGTGCCCCCCCAGCTGGGCTGGCCCCCCCTGGACAGGATCTTTCAGGAGACCATGGCGAGGCTGAACAGGGCAAGGAGGTTCTTCGTTCTTGTGCTTGACGAGATCGATAAGATAGTGACAAAGAACGGTGGCGATTCCCTGTACGTCCTCCTGAAGCTCATAGACGAATCAGGTGAATCGAAGCTGTCGCTGATAGGCATAACGAACGACACGGGCTTCCTGGAGTTCCTCGATTCCAGGGTGCGCAGCAGGCTGAACCAGGAGAGCATATTTTTCCCTCCATACAACGCCACGGAACTCATAGACATAATATCGTTCAGGATTAAGGGAGTGGTGAGGCCGGGTAGCGTTGAGGACAGCGCAATAAACCTGTGCGCGGCCATTGGGGGGGCACAGGAGCACGGTGACGCCAGGAAGGCCCTGGACCTCATGAGGATAGCCATAGACATAGCGGTCAGGGAGGGCAAGCAGAAGGTAACTGAGAAGGAGGTCTACAAGGCCAGGGACAAGCTCGAGATGGACGTCATAAAGGAGGCCATATACACGCTGCCGTTACAGAGCAAGATCGTCATGCTGAGTGCTGTGGTGACACAGGAACAGGACACTGCCATGATGACGACCGGCCAGATATACGAGAACTACAGGAACATATGCGAGGAGATAGGGTACCCTGCGCTCACATCGAGGAGGGTGAGCGACCTCATTTCGGAGCTGGAGGACTTCGGTCTCCTCAGCGCGATGACGAAGAGCATGGGCAGGTACGGCCGGACGAGGCTCATCAGGGTTGTGGGCGACCACACTGTCATAAAGAACCACCTCCTTGAGGACGAGAACCTGGCCCATTTCAAGGGGGGGTCAAAGATACCGAAGCAGTCAAAGTTCGAGAACCTGGTGGAAGAAAATAGGAAGATATCGAGCCTGGACGACCTCTTCGGCGCCGAGCCCGATAAAAACTGATTCTCACGTCAATTCTGCCCTGCTGAACTCCCTCGTCTCCTCAACACCCATTATCACGACCCTTGTGCCGTTCTTCTCGGCCTCCACCTTGAACTTCTGCGGGTCCTGCTTGATCGCATCGAAGGTGTTGTAATGCATGGGTATGGTTACCTTGCTTCTGAGCATCTTCACTGCGTAGGCGGCCTCCCTGGGCGACATGGTGTAGAAGCCCCCCCTATGGGTAGCATGGATATCTGCGGCCTGTATAGCTCGCCTATGAGTTCCATGTCCTTGAAAACCCCCCGGTGTCTCCGGCGTGGTAGAGCGTGAAGCCGTTGTGTTCTATCACGAAGCCAGAGGCGGCACCGCCGTACTTCCCGTTGTAGCCTGTTGAGTGGTAAGCGGGCACTGCTGTGAACCTGATCCCGTTCACCTCCGTGGATCCGCTCAGGTTTATCCCTATCACCTGGACGTCCTTGTTCTCCTCGCCAAGTATCCATGCCAGCTCCACCATGGTCACTATGGGCGCTTTGTTCTTCCTTGCTATGTACACAGCGTCCCCAACGTGGTCAAAGTGTCCGTGTGAAATCACCACGCGTCCGCCTTTATGTCGTCCTTCTTTACCTTCGCCACGGGGGGGTTACCCTCTATGAAGGGGGGGTCCACAACTACCTTCTTGCCAGTATCTATGGTAAAGCATGCGTGTCCGTGCATGTCAG
>NZ_BBCP01000018.1 GCF_001316105.1 Thermogymnomonas acidicola JCM 13583
CTGTGAAGGCTTTCCTGAAATCCCAAAGGAAGAGCGTGCCGGATAACCTTAGGCCACCCAGGGGGGGCTCCCACAGGGTACCTAAATACCTGACGGCGGAGGAGGCCAAGGCACTCCTGGAGGCAGCATCAGGCGATGTGAAGGCCAGTGCAATGGTCTCTCTATTCCTTTACACCGGGCTGCGTGTCAGCGAACTTTGCAACCTCAACATATCCGATGTGAACCTGAGGGAGGGGGGGATCATAACCGTCCGCTCGGGAAAGGGCGACAAGGACAGGATAGTCATAATGAACGAGAGGTGCGCCAGTGCAGTTTCCGATTACCTGAACATGAGGAAGGCAATCGAATCGAAGAGCAGGGCGCTCTTTCTGAGCAGGAAGAGGAGCAGGTACGACACCTCCAGCGTGGAGAGGATCATCCGGAACCTCGCAAGGAGGGCGGGGGATAGAGAAAAAGGTGACACCGCATGTGCTCAGGCACACCTTCGCAACAACCATGCTGATGAACGGTGCTGACATAAGGTTCATCCAGCAGCTTCTTGGCCATTCCAGCATAGCCACAACGGAAATCTACACGCACATCAACGAGAGGGCCCTGAAGGAAATGTACATGAAATACGAGCCCAGGTACTGATTATAAGCCTATATCAATATATATTCCAAGAGGTAATATTGTCCACGTACATAGAAAACTCTATAAAGTGGTATCCGCATACATTGAGAATAACGTGTTGGAGATGGAAAAAAAGAATAATGCACTGTCCGGCAGGGACTTGGCGGAGGTCCAGAGGGATATACTCCGCAGGGCCATAAGGCTGAAGGAAAGGGTTATAGAACGCTACATGGGCATAGCAGAGGAGACGAACCTTGACCACGTGAGGTCGATACTGAAGGACATAATCGAGAGGGAGAGAGAGGACGTGAAGGTGCTCCAGAACGCCGTCAGGACTGGCAAGTTCCTCAGCTCTGGTGGTGCAGACATAAGGGATTACGAGCTCATGGACCACCTGATAGCGGACGAGATAGAGGAATTCGACAAGGACGACCTGGCCTCTGTACTCAAGATGGCCATAAAGGTGTCCAATGACCTGATGAGGCTATTCTCGCTCATGGCGACCGAGTACCAGGCACATCGGTGGCCGATGCCCTCTCTGCCATGGCACAGAGGGAGATGGAGAACAAGAACAGGATGGTTGAGATCTACGACGAGGTAATAAACCAGGACTACTGGTAAAGCCCTCTGTTTTGTAAACCCTGCGGTAGAAAACCTATTAATCCAAATACCAATTTGTGAGCTATGGACGGAGCCAGGGATAATTACTGGTCTTCAAAGCTCCGTGAGATTGAGGGCAGGAGACCAGCCGACAACAGGAGGTACGCAAGGTGGGTTGACCAGACCCTGAGGCCCTGGAACTCGAAGACTGGCTACAGGGACAGGGAGTTCACCAATTCATCAGGCATCCATCTCAAGGAAGTCTACACGTCCGAGGACCTGCCGGAGGGCCATGAGGACAAGTACCTCGCATGCCCGGTGAATACCCGTTCACAAGGGGGGGCATCTACCAACATGTACAGGGGGGGAAAGCTCTGGACAATGAGGATGTTCTCAGGCTTCGGCACGCCCGAGGACACCAACCAGAGACTAAAATACTTGATAAGTGAGGGGGGGGAGACCGGCCTCAGCATAGCGTTCGACATGCCCACGCTCTACGGTATTGACTGTGATAACAAGAGGGCCGATGGCGAGATAGGTAAGTGCGGCGTGAATGTGACCACCCTCAAGGACATGGAAGTCATATTCTCCGGAATAGACCTGGGCTCGGTGAGCACATCCATGACGATAAACGCACCGGCTGCCATACTCACAGCAATGTACATAGCGGTGGCAAAGAAGCAGGGCGTGCCAATGGAAAAGCTGGCAGGGACGGTACAGGCGGACATACTGAAGGAGTACATTGCGCAGAAGGAGTGGATATACCCACCGGAGGCACACCTCAGCTCATAAGGGACATGATGGTATTCTCAACCAGGAACATGCCCAAGTGGAACTTCATCAGCATATCCGGGTACCACATCAGGGAGGCAGGGGCAAGTGCTGTGCAGGAGCTGGCATTCACGCTTGCGGATGGCTTCTACTACGTTGACATGGGCATAAAGGCGGGCCTGAACGTAGACGACTTCGCCCCCCAGGCTCTCATTCTTCTTCAACTCTTCCATAAACTTCTTCGAGGAGATAGCCAAGCTGAGGGCAGCCAGGAGGATATGGGCAACGGTGATGAAGGAGAGGTTCGGTGCAAAGAAGGAGAGGAGCCTGTGGCTAAAGTTCCACACCCAGACATCAGGCTACACGCTCACCTGGCAGCAGCCACTAAACAACATAGTGAGGACAACCATAGAGGCCATGGCAGCCGTGCTGGGTGGCACGCAGAGCCTGCACACAAACTCCTACGATGAGGCCTGGGCACTGCCATCCGAGGAGGCAGTGAAGGTTGCCCTGAGGACGCAGCAGATCATAGCGGAGGAGAGCGGGATAGCAGATGTGGTTGACCCGCTGGGCGGATCCTACTACGTGGAATGGCTGACCGACCGCATGGAGGAGGAGGCCTACAGGTACTTCGAGAAGATAGAGGAGATGGGCGGCATCTTGGAGGCTGTGAAGAAGGGCTACATACAGAGGGAGATAGCGAACACATCATACAGGAGGCAGATGAGGCTGGAGCGCGGCGAGGAGATAATGGTCGGCGTCAACAAGTATGTGGAAAAGGACGAGAAGCCATTAAAGATACTGAGGATATCAAAGAAGGCCCAGAGGGTGCAGATAGAGAGGCTCAGGGCGGTTAAGCAGAGCAGGGATCAGCAGGCGGTCTCCAGGGCCCTGGAGGAGCTGAGGAGGGCCATGGAGGACGAGGACGAGAACGTCATGCCGTACATCATAAATGCGGTGGAGAAATACGCCACCATTGAGGAGATAAGCAACGTCGGGAGGGAGGTCTTTGGAACATGGAGAGAACCCGTCATTATTTGAAGGCAGGCCCATAAAGGTCCTCCTTGCGAAACCCGGGATAGACGGCCATGACCGTGGCGTCCTGGTGCTGGCTAAGGCGTTCAGGGACGCCGGCATGGACGTCATCTACGCGGGACTCCTGCCAACCCCCCCGGAAGAGGTGGTGGACACCGCGGTGAACGAGGACGTGGACGTCATTGCGCTCAGCCTGCTAAACGGTGCTCACATGACGGTATTCAAGAAGGTGGCAGACCTCATGAAGAAGAGGGGGGGCATAGACGACATCGCCATCGTGGGAGGGGGGCACAATACCGGACGAGGACAAACCGAAACTGGAGAAGATGGGCATAACGGGGGGGAACTATGGCCCGGGCACACCCCCCTTTCCGTCATAGTGGAGCACATAAGGCAGAGGGCCACAGAGGCAAGGCTAAAGAAGCTGTCGAGGTAGGTGTTCCACCTGCAGATAGACGACCTGATAGAGGGCATAAGGAACGGTGACAGGAAGAAAATAGCCAGGGCCATAACGCTTGTGGAAGACCCCCCTCTCTCTCCCAGCAGTCCAGGGACCTCATGTCCAGGCTCTGGCCCCCCCTGACGGGCAGGGCCAGGGTCATAGGGATAACCGGCCCTCCTGGAGTGGGTAAGAGCACACTCATAGGAGCAATGGCGGAGAGGCTCAGCCAGAGGGGGGAAGGGCTGTGGCCATCCTGGCCATAGACGCCTCGAGCCCCTTCAGCGGCGGTACGCTTCTCGGCAACAGGATCAGGATGCAGCCAGTCCTAGCAAAGTCAGGGGGGGTGTACATGCGCAGCCTTGCGAACAGGGGGGGGTCAACGGTGGGATGGCCAGGTCGGCCTGGGCACCTCATCCATACTGGACGTGGCTGGAAACGATTACATCATAATCGAGACCGTCGGTGCCGGCCAGGCTGACCTTGACGTGGTGAACATTGCCGATACCGTGTGCGTTGTTCTGGCACCTGGGCTGGGGGGATCAGATACAGGCCATAAAGTCCGGTATCATGGAAATTGGGGACATATTCGTGGTGAACAAGAAGGACAGGGAAGGCTCTTACATGGCCATCAAGGACATAGAGGATGCTCTGGCAATGACTCCGAGGAGCGGGTGGAACCCGCCGGTCGTTGCCACGGAGGCCCTCAGTGGGGATGGTATCGACGAGCTCCTGGAGCGCATCGAGGAGCACAGGAAGTACTTTTCATCATCGTCTGATGAGAAGGCTAGGAAGTTCAGGAACCAGGTGAGGGTGGCCATGGAGGATGAACTGAGGGCCATCGTGGGGGGAATACTCAGCTCGAAGGAGGAATACATAGAGCGCATGTACGGACAGAGCGACCCCCCCTACAGCGTTGCAAGGGAACTTATAGAAGATGCCCTGAAGAACTCGGTGAAGGAGCTGCAGCGTTAGTCACTTTGAAGGTGCATAAGGTTAAATAGCCTCAAACAATTGTAAAACTATGGCGGACGTATACGGGCCTCTCAAGTACTTCACCGGCGAAATGGTCAAGAACTTAAACGAGAGGGCCAAGGAGATCATGACATTCCTCTACCCTCCCATAACGATGTACCAGGAGGCCGGTGAGCTTGTCATACACGCTGACATGCCGGGCTTTGACAAGAAGGACATACACGTCAGCGTGGAGAGGAACGCCGTGACGATAAGTGCGACCAGGAAGCTGGAGACAGGCGGAGTGGTGTTCATGGACCAGAGGCCGGAGAAGGTGACCAAGAGGGTCAGGCTGCCGGTCGAGGTGGACATGGAGGCGAGCTTCACCGCGTCTTACACCAACGGAGTCCTCACGATCAGGATACCTTCCAAGGGCGTGAGGAGCATAGAGATAGAGTGAAAACTACCTCCTCCTGACCACGATGTAGCCGAAGGAAGCGATATCGATCAGTATCACTGTAAGGGAGAGCAGCGGGAACCTGGTGTAGACAAAGACTGCAGAGAGCAGTACGAAGCCGAGGAATATGGATAGCGGTACCGATCTGTCCCTTTTTCTTGGCGGCTCCTCGGTCTCGCTCTCCAGTTTTCTCTTGAGGAGCGGGAGCACGTCCAGGCCCCCCCTCTGCACAGAATCTATGGCCTTCCTCACGAACTCCTCCAACTGCTTCCTGTAGAGCTCGTCAAGGAGGCCCTCAGTGTAGAGGAGTGTCCTGAGGACCTTTATGAACTTGAAATCCGGGTCTAGGGTCTGGCAGATCCCCTCCAGGAGGGACGACATCCTCATGTAGAGGACGAGGGACCTGGGCAGCCTGAAGGGAAACTCGAAAATGACATCGTTCGCGATCTCGAGGAGCTCCCTGATCTCGAGTTCGTCGGGGGGGCTCCGGCCGTAGAAGTTCATCATTGCCACTTCTATGCTCCTCCTGATGATGCCCCCTGTTAGCCGCCGGAGAGAGGGCATTAAGAGCGAGGAGGGCATCTATTATTGCTTCAGGGTCTCTCCTCACCAGGCCGTCGTAGAGGGACAGGAGGTTGAACCTCGTCTTCTCGTCCAGGCTCCCGACCATCCCGAAGTCGTAGAGCACTATTGTGCCGTCCTCGAGCACCGATATGTTGCCTGGGTGCGGGTCAGCGTGGAATATGTCGTCCCTGAGTAGCATCCTCATGAAAAGGAGGTCAACCCTGAAGGCGAGGTCTTTGAGGTCTATCCCGCTCTTCCTTAGTGCCACCACATCCGTTACCTTGATCCCCCCCTGTAGAAGCGTGATACCATCACCTCTTTGCCAGAGACCTCTCTGAACACCTCCGGCACGATCACCCTCTCACGCCCAGAGGTGTTCTGCATGATCCTCCTGGCGTTCTCCGCCTCCTTCCTGTAGTCTATTTCGTCGAATATCCTGACCTTGAAGTCGTTTATCACATTCCTGAGCGACAGGTAAAGGAAGTTCTCTATCCTGCCCTCTGCAAGCTTCAGGAGCCTTTCTATAACCACCAGGTCCCTCTTTATTATGAACTCGACATCTGGGCGGTTGACCTTCACCGCCACTTCCACACCCCCCCTGTACTTCGCCCTGTAGACCTGCCCAAGGGATGCTCCCGAGATAGCGTTGGTGTTGAACTCCTCAAAGACGTCCTCGATCCTGCCTATGTTCCTCTCTATAATTGGCTTCACCTTCTCGAACGGGGGGGCCGGCGGGACGTCGTCCTGGAGCCTCTCGAAGGACTTCAGGTACTCCTTAGGGAGCAGGTCTGGCCTGGCGGAAAGGATCTGGCCCAGCTTTATGAAGGTGGGCCCAAGTTCTATGAATGTCTCAACAGCCTTCCTGCCATTCCTCTCCCTCAAATGGCTCCAGCTTTTCTCCCCCGTCCTTCTTTGCGGATTCCCTGTCCTTGATGTAGTGCCTGAATATTGGATATATCTTCAGGAGGAGCGGAATCTCCCTCCTCCTTATGCCCTTCAGTATGTCCCTCTCTTCGGCGTCCATGCAAACCACACACGATAGCAAAGCATGGTTATAACGTTGTCCAGCCCGATTCAGCCTCCATGCTTATCTTCCCCCCGGTCACCGAGGAGTATATGTAACCCATGGCGCCTGAGAAGGAGCGCAGCAGGTACCACGGGTTGGCCAGGTCAAGGCCGATGCGCAGAGGCGATGTGTGTGCCCATGCATCAGGATGCTTCCTCCTGAGCTGCCACCTGCCATAGCCGTTCCAGAAGGCCTGCCTGATGAAGCCTGAAATGTCGTCCCTCTCCTCATGGTATATTATGGCGTCGCCGCAATAGACGATGCTGTTGCCTGCCATCACCGACCTGATGTTCAGGTCTATGTCCTCCGCAGTCACGAACCCCCCCTGGTCAAAGCCGCCCAGGGCCAGGAACAGGTCTTTCCTGTACCCAAGGTTAACTGAGGGGGGGAGGGTGACCTCACTGCCATGGTAGAAGAGTTCCAGGCGGTTGAGCCTCCCGAACGGGGGGGCCCTGGCGATCTTCTCTGTCCGGCCAGCAACAACAGAGGCACCGGACAAGAAGCACCTCCTCATGTTCCTGACCCAGTCTGGGTGCGCCCAGGCGTCACCGTCTGTGAACAGGATGTATTCGTACCTGGCCCTCTGCACCCCCCCTATGTTCCTGCCCCCCCGCCCCTGGAGCACCTCTCCCTGAACAGCCTCACGTTGCCACTGGATGCGTAGTCTAGGAGAGCCTCCCAGGTACCGTCACTGCTCAGTGCATCCACAACCACTATCTCAAGCGGCCCCCCCTCCTGAACCAGGAGGGATTGCATGAGCCTGCCTATCGTCCTTGCCTCGTTCCTGACGGTTATTACAACAGATACCCCGGGCAGAGGGTTCATGCTGTTATACCCAGTCCATCCTCCCCCCCAGTTCCCTGTCCTTCTTCGTCTCCTTCTTGTATTTCTTGTAGTGCTCCCTGCACAGGTGCACCTTCGTCTTCTTCTCCTTCAACGAGAAGACCTTTTCCGCAAGCTCTGAGGGGGGGACTGTCCTGAAGCTCTCCCCGTTGCACCCGGAGACATCGCAGATCTTGTCCGGCATCACAGGAACATGCTGTATGTTGAGATAAGCTTATGGATTTTAACCTTCATTGCGGGGCAGTGAGCAAAGGGGCCTTAGAACTCCCAGACAATAGAGTGCTTCACGACGCAGTGCAAGCGTTACAGAATCGAGCGCTATGCGGGGGGAATGCCCGGAGTAAGCCTCCTTCTGTTCACCCTTTCGGGTTGGCGACATTCGACTCGCTTCGTCTTACCCGGCCCTCGCGGCGGCCTCACAGGGCCTGTTCAGACTTTCTCCACCCAGGCAGGTGCTTCCATCGTCCACCCCCCCGGGAACGTCAGCCTTGAGGCGTCACACTATTACCGGGAGCCGTGTCGTTTCTTTTACCTTCACCACCCCCCCTCTCGGGGTACCGGCTTGCGCCGGTTGGGCCCCGCCGTGGAGGGAGGACTTTCCTCACCCGTTCCGGGCGTCAGTCGCCCTCGGGCTTTCCCCCCCGATCCTCTATGGCTAACAGGATAATAACATCCTCACATTACCGCTCTATCTAATTTTCAGTTTAGATAAAGGATTAATAAAGCGCACATATGTCTGCGTATCTGTCTAAGGACAGAGTGGTATGCAGGTGATCAGTTTGCAGAAGGGTTCAGGCTCGGCACAGGAAGTGGAGTACAGGTACCCGCCCTGGGTAAGGAGTACATCGACATACCGGAGGAGAGCGTTTACGATGCCTTTGCATTGTCCGTGAAGGAGAACTCTGGCAGGCCTGCAGTCTACTTCCTGGGTAGGAGGATGACATACAGCGAACTCGGCGAATATGTGGATGCAATGGCCGAGATTCTCAGAGACCAGGGGGGGGTGTCCAGGGGGGGCTCCCGGGTCATGGTGCTGATGCCCAACGTGCCCCCCCACTACATAGTCACTTTCTTCGCTTGCATGAAGCTGGGTGCTGTCGTCGTGCAGGCAAACCCGCTCTACACAGTGAGGGAGCTGTCGTACGAGCTTTCGGATTCAGGCTCCTCCACGCTCGTGACCGTTGACATTGTTGCAGGACGCCTGAAGGGCCTGGACCTCTCCGGTGTCAGGGTGCTGGTGCTGGACACGATGGACTTCCTGCCAGGAGGGAAGGCCATGCTATTTCCGCTGAGCAGGCAGGGCAGGGAAGCCAGGGGGGGGTCTTTGAAGGCACTGGGCCTCAGGACCGTGCGGATAAGGGTAGGAAGGAACGGGCCACCCGAGAAAGTCGATCCTGCAAAGCACCCAGCCCTGATCCAGTACACCGGTGGTACCACCGGCATGCCCAAGGGCGCCGTGCTATCCCACAGGAACCTGGTGGCCAACGCGTACCAGATAATCGAGTGGCTCCCCGAGAAGTACAGGAAGCACACCTCCTATCTCTCGGCCGCACCGTTCTTCCACGTCTACGGAATGATGACAGCTATGCTCCTGCCTCTTATTCAGGGTGCCACAATGTACCTTGTGCCTGACCCCCCCAGGGACACCGGTATGATAGTGGATTACCTTGAGAGGTTTGGGCCCACGGCATTTCCTGGGATCCCGACCATGTACCATTCAATAGTATCCCGTAAGGACATATCTGCGAGAAAGATCAACAGGGTGAAGGTGTGCATCTCAGGTGCGATGCCACTGCCCGTGGAACTCCAGAAGAGGTTTGAGGAGGTCACAGGGGGGGCGACTCTGGTTGAGGCTATGGTCTCAGCGAGTGTTCGCCTGTGGCAAACGTGACACCGATCGTGGAGGAGGATCGCGACAGCTGGAGGCGGCCTGGATCCGTTGGCCTCCCGCTCCCCTCCACGGAGGAGAGGATAGTATCCCTGGCCGATCCAGACAGGGACGTGCCTCTGGGGGGGAGGAGGGCGAGCTACTGATCCGCGGGCCGCAGGTGATGCTGGGGGGGTACTGGAACAGGGAGGATGAAACGAGAGAAGTCCTGAGGGACGGCTGGCTGCACACGGGGGGGACATAGCCCGCATGGACAGTGATGGCTATGTCTACATAGTGGGAAGGAAAAAGGAGCTCATCATAGCCAGCGGTTACAACGTGTATCCCAGGGAAGTGGAGGACGTAATATACCAGAACCCTAAGGTGGCACAGTGCGCCGTGATAGGCGTCCCGGACGAGCACAGGGGGGGAGAAACGGTCAAGGCGGTAATAGTCCCGAAGGACAGGAGCCTCACAGCCGATGAGGTCATAGGCTTCTGCAGGGAGAGGCTTGCGGCCTACAAGGTCCCGAGGATCGTCGAGTTCAGGGACAGCCTGCCCATGACTGCGGTTGGAAAGGTGGACAAGCTCAGGCTGAAGCAGGAATACCTTGGGAAAAATGGGGGGGGTTGACACATTGTACCAATAAGTAGTTATTTATACTCAGGGTAACGAAACACATGGACAAGAGGATAGTGGTCCTAGTTACACTGGGGTTACTGCTTGCAGGTACCTCCACTGCCTTTGCTGCGGGCAGCGCGGCCTCGGCCAACCTGGGTAACTACACCTTCAACTACAGCGGCAACACGGTCAGTGACGTCACATACACGCATGACGGTGTTTCCGCTGGCCTGGTCTCAACGATGTATGTGAATGGCACATCGTACATGGTGGCCAGCAGGGACAACAGCATATCTGACACGAATTTCACAGCATTTTCTGACAACGGCGCCTGGTATTCCTTACAGTGCCGCGGGTGGGTAGCACTGCCTATTACCTCTCCCTTAACGGTACCGTGGTGGAGAGGCTCTCCTTCACCAGCAAGGTGGGTGACATGTCCACTGAGGACCTTTCAGGAGCGTTCGTGGCATTCGAGGTGCAGGGAAGCGCATCCATATTCTATGTCATCACGAATGGCATGGTCTCCAACACCTCCACATCCATATCGGTCACCGGGAACGCGATCAGTCCAGTCATGCTTGCGATAGTGGCACACGGCGACCTACTGCAAAAGCTCAGGGAACACAGCAGGGTACACTTCACATCCCCCCCGGCCTTCAAGTACGACAGCGCGACTGGCTTTGTTTCAGGCAAATACCTGACCTTCTACGTGAACACGACCAGCGGTGAGATAAAGTATTTCAACGACACACTGGAGAACACAACAGTCTTCAACTCTGTCACTGTGAACGCCACAGGCACCAACAGCACCGGAGAGATAATGCCACCACTGCCTGTGGGCAGGCCCGTTATATTCGGCGACCTGTTCCTGCTCGGCAACCAGGGTTACTATTACATGTTCCATGACAACCCACCTGTGGTCTCCACATTCCTCCTGAGCAACGGCACCATGAACTTCACCCTGGGAACCGGAGTTAGCGCAACGGTTGTGCAGACACCCGGCATATCTTCGAGCGGTTACCTGTCAGCACAGGTTGGCAGCTCAGAAGGCCTTGCGCAGGTGGCAACCAACGAAGACCTTGAAGCAGGTCACTACACCGTGATACTTACAGGGCAGCACTTCTATGCCGTCATGGTATCAATAGGGGGCCAGCGTCACACTAAAGGGCTCTGTGCTCAGCTTCAGCACTAACAGTACAGCGGCAATAGGCCTGGTGGCCCCTCCCGGCCTCGTCAAGCTGCCACCCAGGATAATTCAGGACATGGACAAGCAGATAGGCAAGGGCAAGCTGGCCGCAGTGGTATCCATATCGTTTGCTAACAACACCGCCGAAAACGCATCAGTTGTGTTCAACTCATCGCTCACAATGCACGTGCTCTCTGTCTCAGCCGGAAAGGTCTCGGTCTCGGTGTCTTCTGACCACCACTCTGGCGTGAACGTGGCGATCTTCGTACCAAGCAGCGTCCTGAACGGCACAACCTCGGTTAAAGTCCTCATAGATGGCCACGCAGCGGTGCTGACAACCATCGGCAACATAGTTAACGTGACAAGCAACACAACAGCATACTATAGCTTCGAGGCCGCCTCAAACGGCACAGTGGTCATCATTCACATACCCCACTTCTCCAACCACACTGTGACCATAGAGCCCCCCCTCACATCCAACACACCTCCTTCCGGGCTTCCGCACAGTGACTACATCATAGGTGGCATAGTGGCTGTGGCTGTTGTGGCAGTTGCAGGAGCATTGCTGGTCAGGAGGAGGCAGTAACCCTGCTGTAGCATGCGAGGGCCCCCCCGCAACATGTGGCGGGGGCTCTCCTATATTTTCTGCATACAGACAATATCAGTGCGCTGAGCTTCAGAGGCCATCTGCCTGCGTCCCCCCCTAGGTCTGGAATGCCAAATTCATCAGGGACAGTGGCCATTAACGCATCTACCTGCTTATGGAGGTTATGTAAATGCGCCAGAAATCCATGATACTGTAAAGGTATGTGGACAACCATGGTCAGTGCCATAGTGATACAGCAAACTTCTCGCCTCTCTGTGTGCTAATCCTTTCTTCTCTATGGCTGGAGGTCTGCCACCCATCCTCCGGGCCATGTGGCCTGCAGTGGGCCTCATGGGCCAAGGCCTCAGCCCACCACCGGCGGCCAAAAACCGAGAAATGAGACAAATTGGGGAAGGGCATGCTGGCCATGCCCCCCCTACTTCTCCGTGACGGCCTTCTCCCGCCTTATAGGTATGGCGGCGCCTCTCTTCACAAGTATCTCCGCGAACTCCTCAGGCACGTACAGTATGTCATTCTCGTGCAGGTAGTAGTCCCTGTCCTCCTGGGCTATGGGTGGCTGGTCAGAGAGGACACGTATGAGGACATACTTAACCTCACCACTCTCACCCGGAGCCTCTGCCATGGGTTCCCCGGCCTGCTCCTCCGCCTTCTCCTCCTCACCCGCCCCCCCATGCTCTTCAACTACCTGCTGCTCCGGCTCCTTCTGCTTCCTCTTGAGGAGGAAGGCATCAAACCGGTCCTGGACCAGGTTGTGAATCTCAAGTATGATCTCGCGCTCCTCCTGAGTGAGCGATTCCATAGTGGCTGAGTCCAGCTCGTAAATTGCCGCGATCAGTATCTTCTCGAACCTCTTCTGCAGGAAAGAGCGCAGATCCTTCTCGATCTGATCCTTCCTGTCCTTCAGCCTGATGAACCTGTCTATATCCTGTGCGGCCAGGCTGCGCTGGGCCTCATCTTCCAGGTCTATGAGCACCGCCCTGACGTTCCTGTAGAAACCCTGCTCGATCTTCCTGAGCTTCCTGGCCTTATATTCAGCCTCATCTGGGCCCTGAGGTCTTCAGCGATCTTGTCGATCTGGGCAGGTGTCAGGGGCATAACGTTCCATACCTAAGCCATTAATAACCTTCCCTCGCTAGCTGAAGTCAACCGAGTAGACCTCCGCGGGGGGAGGTCATGGAAGGCGGAGTGGAGCAGTTCCTCGCAGTCCTCGCACTCCTGCTCTGCCATCCTGACCCTCTTCGGTACGGAATCTGGAGGTATGACCTTGCCCGGCTTGGACGGGTCGTCGACATAGTCCGTTTCGAGGAAGGCCGGCTTCCTGACGCTGATCCAATGCCTTATGTTGGGCCTGGTCGCGAGGAGTGATATCCTTATCTCTGTACCGAGGAGCAGGTCCTGTGGCAGTGCATGGTGCTTCACAACCCTCCTCCTGTCCATGCCAGCGGACACCGTTAAGCCCTCTATCCTCCTGTACCCGTCCGCTCCAAGGTCCATGGTGTGCAGCATGACTGGCGCGCCCTCATCCGCTGCCATTGAGAGTATCTGCCCGAGAAGCTTCCAGGAGAGGTCCATATGCTCGTCTGAAACACGGAAGTGGGGGGGCAGGCCCACCTCACCTATGCACGAGCACAGCCCCTCACTGTAGAGTTTGATGGCAAGTTCCGCACCTCTCATGACCTCCATCTCAGGGTCCCTCCCAGCTCCGCTGAACATCAGGAGATCGAGGGGGGGATAGGGCCCAAGGGTCACCATGACTTGCAGCCCAACATCTTCCCTTATTGCATCCGCTATCCTCAGGGTCCTTTCATAGACCCTCTCGTAGTATCTGTCCAGGCCAACGGAGGGATCAGGGAGGTTGACTATGTTAAGCGCAGTGCACCGGCTGCCTTGAACGCCCTGGCGGCCTCCCTGAAGAGGCCATCCTCACGGAGGTGGAAGTGGTTGTCGAAGACTGGCCCGGAGTACCTCACACATATGCATGCTTAAGTGAGGATTATTCGTTTCGCAACCGGAAAGGCTGCGCTGGGAAAACTTTAGAAAAGTTTTATACAGAATTTAACCTAAGGGGGGGTGGAGGAGGATCAGATATGCAGCAGGGCCAGATGGCTTATGATAGAGCGATCACGGTATTCTCACCTGATGGTAGACTCTTCCAAGTAGAATACGCCAGGGAGGCCGTCAAGAAGGGCTCCACGGCAATAGGCATAAGGTTCAGGGGCGGCGTTGTCCTCATATCTGACAGAAAGATAAGGAGCAGGCTAGTGGAGCAGAACTCACTGGAGAAGATACAGCTGATCGATGACTACGTCGCAGCTGTCACGTCCGGCCTCGTTGCGGATGCCAGGGTGCTAGTTGACTTCGCGAGGATAGCGGCACAGCAGGAGAAGATAACCTACGGTTCCCTTGTAAACATTGAGAACTTAGTGAAGAGGGTCGCCGACCAGATGCAGCAGTACACCCAGTTCGGAGGCGTGAGGCCATACGGCGTCTCCATGATCTTTGCCGGTGTGGACAGCATTGGCCCGAGGCTCTTTGACTGCGACCCAGCGGGGGGACAATAAACGAGTACAAAGCGGTCTCCATAGGTGCTGGGAGGGATGCAGTGACAGCGTTCCTGGAGAAGGAATACAAGGAGGACCTGGACGAGAAGGAGGCGGTATCCCTTGGGATACGGGCCCTCAGGGCATCTGTGGAAGAGGGCCAGGAGTTCAGGCCACCCGAGATCGCCACGATAGTCGAGGGCTCGAAGTTCAAGATCTACACGAGGGAAGAGGTGGAGAAGGCTGTGCAGAACGCCTGAGGCCCCCTTTTCAGAGCCCTCCATAATCTTCTATAGGCTCCCTCTCGTTTTCCACCTTCCTTTTCATCAGGGTGCCCACTATGGCCCCCCAGGCCAGGGAAGCGATGATGCCTGTCCCTATATTTGTCAGGTAGTACGTGATGCCGTACTCCCTGATATCGGCCAGGTCGACAAGTGCGTACACTATGAACCAGAGGATGAGGGAAAAAACTATGGCCTTCCTGAAAGGCGTCGATCCAGGTATCCCCCCCCGTACGCGTAGCCGTAAATGGCCCCGAAGATGGTGCCGGCGATCAGGGATATTATCGCAACCAGTGCGACCGCAACTGCGAGGGCAGCCGGGTATAACTGCTGCGCAGTGAGGCCCGAACCTGGTGGTATGCTGCTTGCAATGACCTTCATTATCTCCGGCTTCAGTGCGCTGAAGAGGAGGTAAACGGAGACCGCAGAGATCAGGGCGAACACCAGTGACCCGAGCAGACCGTAAACTGCACCACTCCTAGTGTACCTCGGCAAGCCTATCGGAACAATACCGCAAAAAGGGAATAAACCCTTTTCGGTATGGAAAGCGGGTACCGTGCGAGGCAATCTGCAAAGATAAATATGTACTTGTATTATGTTGCACAACATGGTAAGGCTTGAGGACTCCATTGTGGCAAGGCTCGACTCCCACGGCCATAGGTTCGAGATCCTCGTTGACCCTGAGGCGACCGAGAGGATAAGGGAAGGGCAGATCGATATAGAGAAGGACCTGGCCATAGACCAGATCTTCAAGGATGCGAGGAAGGGGGGGGAAAAGGCCGGAGAGGAGGCGCTGATGGAGGTCTTCAAGACAACTGATGTCGCCACGATAGCGGTGGAGATCGTAAGGAAAGGGCAGATCCAGCTGACAACGGAGCAGAGGCGGGAGATGCTTGAGAGGAAGAAGAAGGCCATAATAGATACAATATCGAGGGAGAGCATAAACCCGCAGACAAACACCCCTCACCCGCCGTCCAGGATCGCCCAGGCCATCGAGGAGGCCAAGGTCCACATAGACCCGTTCAAGAGCGTGAACGAACAGGTCCAGACGGTACTGAAGGCAATTAAGCCCCTGATACCTATAAGGATGGAGAAGGCAAAGTTGGCGGTCAAGCTGACCGGGGGGACGCCTACGGAAAGGTCTACGGTGATCTTGTGCGCTCAGGGTTCATAGTCAAGGAGGAGTGGGGGGGAAAGGACGGTTCATGGATGGGCCTGCTTGAGGTGCCAGCTGGCATCCAGGGGGGGGACATAATAGCCTCCATCACGAGGAAGGCGAAGGACAACGTGGACATACGGGTGGTGAAGAACGGGAAGTAGAATAGAAACTATTACATTGTCCTATAATATTAAAGCTTGCAACTGGTGGAAAGTCTGATGCAATGTATCGTGTTTGTGCTACCCTTTGAAGCGGACGGTGGTGGTTTTTGCCAGAGACGAGACAGATTGTGATGCCGGGGGGGATCCCATAGACCTGGGGGGGCCTGAAGCCCAGGAACGGCCTCTTCAAGTGCGGCAACGCGCAGTACTGTTCCGAGTACTTCGGTGTTGTGCAGAAGAGTGAACAGTTTGTGGATGTTGTGCCATTCGCAGGGCCCTACATACCAAGGAGGGGGGGCGACAAGGTAATAGGCAAGGTCATAGAGGTGGGCCCCCTCCACATGGACGGTCGACATAAACTCCCCTTACATGTCGATGCTCCACATGAACGACACGCCCTGGAGGGTCACCACAGGCGACCTCAAGAGGGCCCTCTCTGTGGGCGACTATGTGTATGCTAAGGTGATGACACTGAACGAGATTAAGGAGAGCTGGCTCACCCTTAAGGACGTCGGACTGAGGAAGCTGGAGGGTGGGCACATAGTTTCCATAGCGGCGCCCAAGGTGCCCAGGATCATCGGCAAGGGAGGGACAATGGTCAACACCATCAAGGAGGCCACCCAGACGCGCATCGTGATAGGGCAGAACGGCGTGATATGGCTCGACGGGAGCCCGGAGAACGTCATGGTGGCCATTGAGGCCATCAAGATGGTGGAGAGCGAGGCCCACACCACAGGCCTCACTGACAGGGTTACGGCATTCTTAAAAGAGAGAAAGGGTGATGCGGTTGGGAACACCAAGTGATATTAAGCTGATAGACGAGAACGGACTGAGAGTGGACGGCAGGACGCCGGAGCAGCTCCGGCCCATAAAGATACAGACGGACGTGCTCAACAGGGCCGATGGCTCCGCGTACATAGAGTGGGGGGGTGGAAACAAGATAATGGTCGCAGTGTACGGGCCGAGGGAGGCCTACCCGAGGCACACGCAGGACATAGAGAGGGCCATAGTGAAGGCCAGGTACAATATGGCTGCCTTCTCAGTGGACGAGAGGAAGAAGCCTGGCCCGGACAGGCGCTCTGTGGAGATAAGCAAGGTCATATCTGAGGCCCTCCAGGCTGCAATACTCGTGGAGCAGTTCCCTAGGGCGCAGATCGACGTCTTCATAGAGGTGCTCCAGGCAGACGCGGGCACGAGGATCGCAGGCCTCACGGCTGCATCAGTGGCCCTGGCCGCGGCCGGTGTGCCCATGAGGGACCTGGTCGTGGGGGGGTGCACTGCCGGAAAGGTGGACGGCCAGATCGTGCTCGACCTCTGCCGTGAGGAGGACAACTTCGGCCAGGCAGACCTGCCCATGGCCATACTGGCAAGGTCTGGCAAGGTCGTGCTGATACAGATGGACGGCGACCTGACAACGGAGGAGTTTGACAGGGCAACATCCATGATCCTGAACGCGACGAAGAGGATAAACCAGATACAGAGAGAGGCGCTGCAGGGTAAGTACATAGCGGAGCAGGGTGGTGAGTGATGCCAAAGGACGAACTCAGCGTTCTTTCAGAGATAAAGAGGAACTATATCC
>NZ_BBCP01000019.1 GCF_001316105.1 Thermogymnomonas acidicola JCM 13583
ACCACGGCCCAATTGATGTGAACGTTGATGGAGATAGGCTGCGCCACCAGTTTACCGTTCATGTAAAAATTACCGTACATGAACTGATAAGGAAAATCAACCGCCCCGGCTTCCTCCGCCTGATTCGACCCCCCCCAACTCACGTTAAACCACTGTTCCACGGCTGACGAGTTGACCCCCCCAATTATGAACTGCACGCTGGTCCACTTGCCAGGAGCCAAGCGAAAGGGCCGATAGGGGGGGATTAGACGACGCATGTACAACCTCAACCACCGGGGCCATGGACGCTGTCATGGCCAAAATCAAGATTAATGCAATCACTCTCCTTGATATCGCTTTCATCTCTTTCCCCTCTTTCTTTTGAAATCATCTTTAGACGGCCCGAAATTGTCAAGGAGGTACCCCGCGACCGTTGCCCCCGATAAGGCTGAGGACGCCCCCACCAGTAATTTTTTAGTGTTGAAATCCCCCTCGTTGAACCAATGCGCGAAGAGGGCATACCACGGGGGGGTTGCTTTGAGAAAGTTACGATGATGATAGGCTGAACAGGTCCGTAATTCACAAGGAATTTCCATGAGGAGGGGGGGTGGGGGGGGATGTAGCCGGAATCGGGATTAACATATGCTCTATAGTATAAAGTTCCCGGTAGGACATAAAAGGTACCATTAGCACTTCCCAGTCTACCCACGCCAATAGACATGTTCACTTCGCTGTATGGAGTCTGCACGGTCTCATTAACATCCAAATACCAGCTAAGCGAAAACGGTAGCCCCCCCTGCACGACGAAAGATATGTTGATAGCCTGGTAGAAATAAAAGGTGTAGTTTTGTTTACCGGAGATAAGAGGGATGAAACCCCCCCCAATGGAAAGCCAATAAAGTTCCCCCCCACGTACTTATAGATGCCACCAACGGGCTGCCAGGCTTGGAAATAGGCATCAAAGCCCACCAGGCCCGCGGTAGAGACGTAGGCACTCGACCCGTCAGGGATGCTTTCATTGATGGTTATCTGCCTCCCAGGCGTCTGTATCCATGTCTGAATGGTCCAGTCGTACCCGGGGGGCAGCCCAACTTCGCTGACTGTAATATATGAAGGAATGGTAGTAGATTCAGGTAATCCTCCCGTGGCATGTGCATTCGGGATACCCGGGGCGCTCAAAACAAGCAATGCCAATACAATCAACCCGATTCCAATTATCTTAAGCATTCAATTCCTCCTCCTTCTTATTCTATTCAATTCATCCCTTTCCCCCCCGTTTCCTCTTATTCCGAAAGCCACCGTTGAGGCAAATAAGACCGCAATCACAACGTAGACAATCGGGGGGGAATATACGGCTTGGGAACGGTGCTATTGTGGTAAATGTTTTGAATCACGGTCCTCGTTTGTTCAGTGAAATCTACCTCCATCATCCTGAACCACTGATGCGGATGCGAAGAGGCATTGACCAGGAATATCGATAACGAATCGTTGTACAGGGAATGGCCGTAATCAAAATTCAAGGGCCCGACCCCGCTGTTAACCCCGAAAAAATTCCCGGAAGGGGGGGCGGTGCCCCCATGATTCAATCACCCGCCCCCTGGACCCGTCAGATTAGCCACGGGCCAAAAGTTCGTCATAAAGGCGTATACGAGGTTGCAAGTGTACGTGAACCCATAATACAGGGGGGGCCGATGAGCTGCACGGGGGGGGAAATACTGGAATTTCCGGTATCCAACAGCCCGGGGGGGTGACATTGCCCCCGTAAACGTAATTGACCGGGCCGGTTCCCCAATGCAAAATAGGGACCTGACCCGTGGTATACCATCCCGGGCCGGTGAGGTTCTCTGTTAGGTCAATTTCCAGGTCTTGCCAACCGTTAAACTGGGTACGATACCCGGGGGGGTTGAGGTTGAGGGAGGGGGGGATAGCCCCCTCTATTGAACTGAATACCAGGAAAATTGTAATAAAAAACGAGAAAAATAGGAGGGATTTCACGGTTTTCCCTCCTCACTTCCACCTTCCTCTCCTTTTCTCTTCTTGTTCTCCTCCTTTGAAGGCCAATAGCAGTATTATTATCAGGACTATAGCCCCCGATAATATACCACTGATACGTAGTCCAAATCGAGGCGGGGGGAATTAGCCACGAATGTCAAGGAAATTGTTTGCCCTGATGAACCCGTTCCTTTTGATTGCCCTGATATAATCTGGTATCCCGTGACGGGGGGGTTTACCACATAGGAGTACGACCCGTTAATGCCCGAAAAGATGATTGTATTCGTGGTAGAGGTTTCTGTTTTACCGTTCAGGGTAATCGACCACATCGTCACCCGCGGGAGGCCTGATTCCTGGAATTCCACGGAATAGGTATTGGGGATGGGGAACGTAACGGTTTGAACTATCGCTTTACCGGCGACGGCCAATGCCCCGGCCCGCGGTGAAATCGTGTACCCGGAAGGCCCGTTGATTGTGTAAATGTACGTACCATTGGGCTCGTAGAAGTTTATGGTATTCGTATTAGAGGTGATGTTGTATCCATTCATTGACACGGTCCACATGGCCCCTGAGGGTAGACCAGTCTCAAATAATGTAACCTCGAACGTGGCGAGAGAGCTGAACGAGATGTGGACAAAGGCCGATGAATTGGAAATGGTAACCGTTCCGGATGCCGGGTTAGCCACGAATCCCTGAGGCGCTATCACGCTGTATTGATGGACCCCCCCGTCAGAGAGGGATACGAGGATATAAGGCGTTATTGAAGAGTGCGTAACCCCCCCGTTAATCCGATGGACCAATTTGTATACTGCGGGAGGCTTGTTTCCGTGAAATTCAGCGTAAAGTTTTCGGGGGGGAGGAACTTAACTACGCTTGATACCGTGGAACCGTTAATATCTATGGTACCAGTGCGCGGGGGGATACGAGGGTGAAATATTCAGGGATTAGGGTAATGTTATAGGAATAGGTTCCATTTACCTGGAGGAAGGTTAAAGCCGTATCCTTAGCGCTCTGCACGAATCAGTTCAACGTGATGTTATAGGAGGCCCATGGGTATAGGCCCTGGGGGGGGTGAAAACCGCATTGTAGACCGCATCGGTGAATGTTATATATTTTATGACCTGGGCCCCCCCGTTGACTGTAAAGGTTCCGGCTGAGGGGGAAGCGATATAGCCCGGTGATAGCCCGACTGTATAAGAATAGGTTCCGTTCAGGAATCCGTAAGTTAAGCCTGAGAAAGATATTGTAGATGTGGTGCTTGAATTATACAGGCCATCCACGTCAATGAACCATTCGGTACCCGGGGCAAGGCCAGTTTCCACGAAGGTCACTGCATATGTTCTTTTCGGGATGAACACGATGGAAACTGGGGGGGTAGAACCGCTCACTGATACCGTTCTTGATGAAGAAGAAGTGGTGAATCCAGGGGGTACAAAAACGCTGTACTGGTATGTACCGGGGAGTACTGAAAATACCACGGGCGACCCCCCCCAATTGACCATGCCGTTGAAGGATACAGAGAAAGCCATGCCTGATGGTAAACCGGTTTCCTCAAAAGACACGGAATACGCGCCGGTAATGAAAATGATAGTTGGAAGGATTACTGAGCTCCCGTGCACCGTGAACGACCCGAATTCACTCGTTGAATAATATCCTGATACGTTTACGGCTGCGTAGTAGTCGTATGTTCCATTAGAAAGGGGGGTGTAGATACGGAATCAGCGCCGGCCGATGTAGAGATTACGAGGGGGGGGATACGTAATTTGTATAGTTCATGGCCAAAGGGAATATGTCCACGGAGAAATGGTCAGCAGCTTAAGCGGGCTACAATGGCGTTTAACCAGGTTGCTTTGAACATATCGGAACAACATATTGAGTTACTACCGGAGTACCCGCATACTAATTTGAACCATTCCAGCCTTGAGATAAGCAGTGCAACATTCGACAACAACAGCAATCAGACAATTCTGGAATCCAGCAGTAACGCAGTTGTAAGCAAAATACAGTCTATACATATGCTTTCACCATGACCACTGAAAACCAATGCAACATCATCTTACATATATGATGATCTGGTCCTCAGAGGGGGGGCAGACTTGCGTATCCTGGGATACAGCCTATTATGACTGTACAAATACAACCACCATAAACTTGACATCTGGCAGTTCTTCAGGCCCTTCAGGTTCCGGCCGTTTATATAAGCTTGGCAATTCCTATGTGAACCACTCCCCCCCAAAATGTTTTTACATCAAAGGCTGGCACACATCCATATGGCCTCATGCATTTCCGTAGAGGTTGGTGATAAATGGACGAAGAGAGGAGGAAAAAACTCATAAGGGAAATAATCGTACTTTTAGCTGGCTCGGCTTTATTTCTCTATTTCCTTAGCCTTGGAGCTGATTATTTTTATATTCCATCTGTAATCGGATTGATAGGCTTTGAGATTGTAGTTACGGTGCAGATTTACAGGATTTTCATTTTGGTTAATAGGCCCCCCCTTTTGGTTCGCAGGTCCATCTTGGCTGGTAGGAGGATACCAGGTTACCTGTACCAGCTAATATGGACAATTGGATTTCTTCCGATTATTTGGGCAGAATGGTGGACGTATCCCTCCCGCAGCATCACCCATTATTCGATACTATGATTCACTGTATTCATATTCATCCACAGCTGTTCCAAAAGACCTCTTTCTTGGGATTCTGACACTAATAGTGGTCGTAAACATTCTTCTTGTAATAAAGATTAGATCCAAAACAGCACTAGGGAACGAAGGAACAGGATAGAGTTCACTGATTCACCACCATCAGAGTAGAGTACAATGAAAATCATCCATCTGAGTTGTGGAGATCAATGAGAAGTGGTCATTGAGAATATTGAGGAGATTCTATAAATGCATGGGCAAGTTCAATAAAATTTCCGGAAGAGGTCCCCCCCTTAACCGTACACAAAATACGGGACACTAAGAAGCAGGGCAGGCTGGAGATAGTCTACGATGAGGTCACGGACAGGTGGTACGCCCACATCCCCCCCGTTGAGGTGGGTGTTGAAACAACCAAGAAAGGTAAGCAGTCCAGGCACGTCATTCACGGTGAGAGGAAGTCAATACAGGTCGCTTCGCCAAAAGGTAACAGGACGGCCTCTATTGACCTGGGCATCAATGTCCTGGCTTCCGTGGTGGTAGTCGATGGTACCTGGCTGCTGTACAGTGGAGTCAGGGCAAAGGAGGGCCACTTCTACTTCGAGAAGAGGGTTGCTGGAGTACAGTCACTTGCAGATGAGGCCAAGAACATCGGTTAATACGGAGCTTACGGGGGGGAGTCAGAAAGAGAGAAGGGGCAGCCGTTCAAGAAATTGCAAAGGGGGGGTTTTCTTCACCTGCACAGAACGTTGGCGAGCGGTCTTGTTGAGGGACTCCATGGGCTTGGCGTTTCCACCATCTACCCGGGCTACCCTTACAACATTGGTCAGGATAAGGGCAATAGGTACACGGTGAATGTCTGGTCTTGTCGCGATTTAGTACAGGCGATAGAACTGAAGGCCCAGCAATAGGGCATGAAGGGTGTATAAAGTCATGGAATATAACACGTCAAGGTTCTGTGCTTATCATGGTGTAGAAGTCAGGAGGTATCCAAGAGGAGTGGTTCACTGTCCTTTCGACCACAGACTGCACAGCGACCTAAACGGTGCCTTGAACATTCTGAAGAAGGCCACGGGACCATCGTCAACACGGTGAAGAAACCCCCCCTCTCTTTCAAGGTAGACCATAACCGAATAGCTCCCGTAAGGGGGAGTAACGCCCTAGACCCAGGCAGAACCCTCGCCCTTTAGGGTGGGGAGTGGGTCATAGTGCGCAAACATGTAATAAGGTGAGTACACATCACGCACTATGAGCATCCTACAGAACCCGGACATAAGGGGCAGCGACATTGTATTTGTGTCAGGCGGCAGGCTCTTCCTCCACAACACCGGCCGGGGGGGGAGTACACAGCTCCTTGTATCTATCCCCCCCAATGCCCTTGTCACATCTGCCAGGTTCTCACCAGATGGCCACCACGTATATATGAGAGTGACCGAGGGCAGGTCGGGGGAGTGTGCCGACATTTACAGGCTATCGCTTTCAGACGGCACGCTCAGGCGGCTCACTTTCCTGTCCGGGCTCAGCGTTTCCAGGAGGCCATTCACCGATGTGGCTGGTTTCACAGCTTCAGGCGACGTTGTCATAGCGACCGAGACCATCTCACCCTTCAGCGGCACACAGTACCTGTACAGGCTCTCGGAGCACGGCTCCCTTGAGCCATGAACCTTGGCCCTGGCCACAGGTACTTCGAGGTCGGGAGCGAGGTGATCATAGGGAGGGACACCTTCGAGCTGCCGCACTGGAAGGGTTACAGGGGGGGAGGCACCGCGGGAAGGTGTGGAAGGGATCGGAGAAGGGCGGTTTCAGGAAGATCATAGACCTGGAGACGCACATCTCTTCCCCCCCGACGGTGATGGGTAACAGGATATACTTCATAACGGACCTGGACGGCTCTGGCCAGATATACTCCACGGACCTAGATGGGAAGGACCTGAGGCGCCACACGGACTTCAGGGACTTCTATCCCAGGAACCTGAACTCCGACGGCATGTCGCTCGTCTTCAGCATGGGTGGCGACATATACACAATGGGGGAGGACGGGAGGCCACGGAAGGTGGAGATATCTGGCATCCCGGGGGGGCAGCCCGAGAAGGCCGTCTTCAAGGCCAGGGACTACCTGGAGGCCTACTCTGCCACCTCTGGAGACATCCTGGCCGTGGTGAGCAGGGGCCAGGCCATGGTCATAGACGCCAGGGGGGGCAGGCTCCTCAGGACGATAAAGCCGGAGGGCCGGGTCAGGCAGGCAGCGGTTGCAGACGGTGGCCGGGTCGTGACTGTCGAGGGCACTATAGAGGGTGACAGCATAGTCTCCTACAGCCTTGTGGACATGAAGAGAGAGGTTCTTTTCTCGAGCGATTCTAACATATTCGAGATGGGCGTCTCAAGGGACGGCAGGTATGTTGCAATTGCGCTGGACGACTTTACCCTCAGGTTAATAGATACAGGGAGCAGGAATGTGGTAACAGTGGACAGGAGCAGTGTGGCCATGATCACGGACTTCTCATTCTCCGATGGCGGGGGGGATCTCCTGGCATACTCGCTGCCCACAAAGCAGACCAGCACAGCGTCATACGAGCAGGCCTCCCTGAGGGTCTTCGATATCGGTTCCAGCCGTTCATACCAGTTGACCACTGAGAACGGCCTGGACTATTCACCCTCGTTCTCTCAGAACGGCAATTACATCGTGTACCTTTCCAACAGGTCCCTTGACCCTTCAAGGGACAGGCTCATCCTCAACTTCGGCTACTCTCTGATCTCAAGGCCTTTCTTCGCGCCTCTCAGGGAGAGCGTGAGGAACCCGTCAAGGAAGTTCCCCTCAGGCATAATGCCGGAGGCTGGCGAAGTGGCGATCGAGAGGGCACTCATGAGGTCAGAGCCCATGGCTGTCCAGCCTGCGGACTACAGGGGGGGTGTGATAGCGGTGGAGGATGGCCTGATCCTCCTCAGCGTACCGGTACAGGGCTCGCTCAGCTCCTATTACAGCGACGGTGGTGAGAAGGGAGTCATACAGAAGTTTTCCTACTCAGACGGCAGTGTAAAGGACCTGGCACGTGACGTCCTGGACTTCTCCATCTCGGTTGACAGGAAGAGGCTCGTTTACAGGAAGGAGGGCAACAGGCTCTTCTACCTTGACCTGGACAGGCCGGAGAAGGAGAACGAGATACCACTCGATCAGATCGAGATCTACACATCGCTCAGGGAGGAGTTCATGCAGATGTACGATGAGGCCTGGAAACTGGCAAGGGACAACTTCTGGGACAGGGGGGCGTGCAATTGAGATCGCGGAAAGGATATACGAAAAGTACAGGGCCCTCGCCGGGAGGTGCGAGACCCGTTCAGACCTGAGCTATGTGATAACGGAGATGCAGGGCGAGTTCAGGACATCTCACTCCTACGAGATGGGCGGATCCTTCACGGGCGGTGAGGCAAAGCGGCCAGGGAAACTAGCCTGTGACTTCGTGTTCGATGGTGAGGCCTACAGAATATCGAAGATATATGTTGGCGACCCATCCAACGAGAACGAAAAATCACCTCTTCTCCTCTCTTCCCTGGATCCTGAGGTCGGGGGGGATGCTGTCATCGAGATCGATGGAGTGAGGCCTGGCAGGGAGGTCAGCATTTACGAGGCCCTCATGGGAAGGGCGGGCCAGAGAGTGCTGGTCACACTGAGGAAACCGGATGGGACCGTTAAGAGGGACTTCGTGGAGGTCCTGGCGGACGACAAGTACATAAGGTACAGGGACTGGGTGGAGTCCAGGCGCTCCTACGTGCATGAAAGGACTGGAGGGCGCGTTGGGTACATCCACATACCTGACATGGGCGTGAGGGGGGGCTACAACGAGTTCTTCAGGCAGTACGTGGTGGAGGCATCCAGGGATGCCCTGGTCATAGACGTCAGGTACAACGGTGGCGGGTTCGTGTCACAGCTGCTCCTCGAGCGCCTTGCTCTCAGGAGGCTTGGGTACGACAGGCCAAGGCGCGGCACACTCATGCCCTACCCCACAAACTCTGTGGCTGGCCCAATGGTGGCAATATGCAACGAATACGCAGGCTCCGACGGAGACATATTCTCCTATTCGTTCAGGGCCTTGGCCTGGGCAGGCTCGTGGGTACCAGGACATGGGGGGGAGGGGGGGTGGTGGGCATAAGCCCGAGGAGGAAGCTCATAGACGGGACGGTGCTTTCCCAGCCGGAGTACGCTTTCTGGTTCACAGACGCTGGCTTCAGCGTCGAGAACCACGGTGTGGACCCGGACGAGGTCGTTGAATACCCGCCGGAGGACTACCTGGCGGCCAGGGATCCACAGCTGGACAGGGCCATAGAGATCGCTCTGCAGGAGCTGGGGGGGAGAATGGAGGTAAGGCTGCCGCCGCAGCAGTCATAGGCCCGCACTGTATCTGCCAGGGCCGCCCCCTCCATCCTGCCTGGAGTAAAGGATCCCGAGCATGGTCGCAGCGGTCACGAGGCAGTATATCAGGGTGAATATGAGCCCTGAGCAAGCAGGGCAGGCAGTGAATATCCCGGGACGGGGGGGTGTGCGGAGGCGTACGCGTTAAATGAGGGTAGGAAGAGCGCCACGTAAAAGCCCAGGACATATGCCATCGTCATGCCCAGGTACTTGCCGATTGGGTCCCTCGCACTGTACCTCAGGACGCTCACCGCACCGTAGAACGCAAGCGCACCCAGTGCGCTCACAAGCAGGTGTTCTGCCAGCCCCCCCACCGCCACCCCCCCCGGCCACCTTATCGTGCCCAGGATTATGGCGTCCATCGGCATGACCTGTGCGGGGGGGAAGAGAACAGAGATCAGGGGGGGTAGGTACAGTGCAGCAGCTAGGCCGCCGACGGTTCCGGAAGCTGCGGCGAGGCAAAGGTTCCTGAGGTTCATTGCTTACAAATCTAAACCGTATGTATCAACCTTGTGGAACAACCTGCCACAGCGGATATATCTGGCGTACGGTTCGTATTATCCGTTTGGCGAAGGGTTAGAAGCAGGGGGTTGGGGCCTGAGGCTAAAACTGGAGTCGCTCCGCCCCCCCTGGCCCTCCGCGCCATACATGGCCCCCCCAGGACCACGTATCTGAAATCCCTTTCGTTGGTATCTGCAATGTCCAGCTCCATTTTGACCTGCATGCGGAGTCCTCAGCAAAGCTGTTAGACCACGGGGGGGGCCTTCAGGGTGGGGCTTATCCATCTTTACTCAAACCTCATTATCAGATCATTGTGAAATCGCTGGGGGCCAGGGCAAGAGAGAGCGCCCGATCTGTATTCCGGCTCTGGATTGATTGGGGGCTCCAGGCTGATATCGTAATACAGGCTTCAGAGAACAAATATCTTATGCTCATAGAGTTTAAGGTCACTGAGTGGGGGAACGGCCACCATAGGTAAACCCAGGGATCACAGGTCGTGGGTAACATCACACACAGAGTGCCCGAACTGCAAGGCAAAGTTCAATTTTAGGCGCTCAAAATGGGGGCTCTGTCAGCGCCGTGAGGGTAGGCCCGGACTGGGTACTCATCTGCCCATCCTGCCATACCAAGCAGGGCTTTCATCTATACAGGGGTGAGGTGGAGGGTTTGCCCGTCATTACTGATGGGTCGTTCAGTGCATTCTCTATGGGGACAATTGCAGCAACTCTGGCCCTGATAGTTTCTATCCTTGCGCTCTATTTTGTTACGGCAAGAGGTGGCAGCCCGTTCATGCTGGCTGCTGGGGGTTGCCATGTCGTTCATCGCGTATTTGATCTTCACGCTCTACTGGGGCATCTTTACAAGGAAGGTCGCCAGGGCAAACATTGTGAGGCAGTGGCCAAGGTGATATGCTCGACCTTGACTCACTTCATGGGTATTAAACATCCTATGAGCACCTCTCAGTTCATCTGCCAGTACCTGTAAACATCAGGTGATAAATTCGATGGACCGGTCGGT
>NZ_BBCP01000020.1 GCF_001316105.1 Thermogymnomonas acidicola JCM 13583
TCAGGCGAGGCTATCTCAACGGGAATCGGGTCGGGCGCTATCGGGTATTTCAGCGGTTATCCATTCCACATCTATTATCGAATCCGGTAATGGAACTACCCTGGCGTCAACGGACTTGACCACCTCTACCTCAATTTCCAATTACCAGGTCACCTTGACCCCCCCCACGCCTTATAACGGGACCATATACATCGAAATTTACACGATGATGTACACGGTGCTCGATGCGCAACCAATCAAGTATTTCCCGTTCTACGTGGGCGTGGGTCAGTTTTCGCAATTGAGCGCAAATGTCCAGGGCTCTACCTCCCTGGTCAAGGGTTCAGGGCCGGCCTATCTGAATTTCACGTTTAATGCAGGGAACTGGACCGTCTATTTTGACCGCGTGCTGAACGGAAATCCGGGAAATTTGAGCGCCACCAACCTGCAGGTCCTCCAGGAATATCACATTACATACCAGGAAACCGGGGGGGCAAAAGAAGCTCGTCTTCAACTTTACATCCTCGGACCCGCCCGGCGTGTATGTGTGGATTTTCAACGAATCTATCACGCGATACGGTGGGTATACATGGTCCACGACCTCAGCACGGCCTCCCCCCCCCCCGATTATCTTGAAGAGGGAGCAGATAGAGGACATGATAAAATATTGTGAAAGGCAGTACAACAGGGAGGTGTGGTTCAGGAACAAGCTGATAATTGAAACTCTCGCGTATACCGGCATGAGGATATGGGAGCTCGCAAGGCTGAATGTGGAGGATCTCAGGGGGGGGATATCTGTATGTGAGGTCAGAGAAAATGGAAAGGGATAGGCTTGTTCCTGTTCCCACCGACCTGGAAAAGGACCTCGTGGAATATATTTCGAGGTTTAGGATGCCTTCGGATCCCAGGGCACTGTTCACCACCGAAAAGGGGGGGAGGATGGGATACTCATATTTGAGATCATTCATTTCACGCTTGGGAGCAAGGGTGGGCATAAAGGGACTGCATACACACCTCTTCAGGCATTACTATGCTTCTGAATTATACAGGATTACGGGCGATATCCGCTTGGTACAAATCCTGGTGAGGCATGCCCGCATAGAGACCACAACAATATATGAACATTTGACGACCAAGGAAGCTGTGGAGAAGGGAAAATCCGCAGTCGAGAAACTTTTTCGCGGGGGGCGGGGATTTGATGCATGACTATCAAAAAACATGGGAGCAGCACAAAACAGATGGGAGCACTGGGATTTGAACCCAGATCTACGGGTCTCTTCCCGGTTCATAGTTCCAGTCACTCATCATTCAATCAGGTGACCCATAGTTAATCACAACCTGACTGGAGCCCGTTAGGATGCCTGATTACCCCATGCTCCCTTACGTCCTGTTGGCCCTCCTGGCCCTCTTGAGTCTCCTGATCCTCTTCTTTCTCCACTTCCATCGCATTTTTCCGCGTTTCTTCCAGTCCCTCGAGCTTCTCTTCAAGCATTCACCTCTGACAGATGCCCTTTTGCATTCGCCAGGTGGCCTTCGTTACCCTAAATAGTGAGCACTTATAAAAGACTTAACTATGCCAGCCGGTAAAGGGTGGACAGTGCCAGTCACCACCATGCGCCCGTGGGGGGGACCCATGGGCAACCGCGTTCAGCTAGCCAATGTGATCTTGGCTTGACCTGCGCCCCATATCCCTTCTCCTAACAATGGAGGGAGACGGGGGGCCTGAAGCGCACCACCCCCCCTTTCACATCACCTGGCCCCAGTGGCAGCCAGTGCCCCAGGCATACTGGCGGTTCCCCTAAATGTGAACTTCAGGCTGCCTGGGCCGTGGGCCCACCGGTTGGTGATCGTGTCCCATAGGTACCGGTGGGAGGCGGCGCGAGAGGGTGTTCCGAATAATCTGCCTGGCAGGGCACTCAACATTTAATTACGCCGTAGCACTCTTCAGGACATGGAAGATGACATACTCTCATACCTGAGGGACCTCACAAAGACGATGCCCGACGAATCCATGTTCACAGATGCTGTCCGGGACCTCATCAAGGACTTCGTGAAGGAGGTGTTCAGGCGCAAGCTGTCAGAGGACCCCAAGCTGAGGGACGAGATGACGGATGCCCTGAAGACCTACCTGGAGGGCAAGGCGAAGGAGTACGAGGGGGGGATAGCAAAGATGGCAAAGGTGACAGCAAAGCTGGGCATCCTCTCGACACCGAAGCAGGTCAGGGACGAAATGCTCTCGGAGTTCATAAACAGCTTCCAGAAGGAGATAGAGGAGATCGTCAGGAGGACCTTCTAGTCCTTTGAGAACCTCTTGACCAAAGTGGAACTCGAATTTAGATCGAAGAGCGTCAGTATTGATGGGTTCGGGGGGGAGAAGTTCATCATCTTCTGGTACTCCGTCTGGGACTGCCAGGTGGAGGAGTTCACGTAACGGACGCCCCCCCTGTAGTTACCCAGGTAGTGTGAGTGTATGTGGCCCGTTATGAATATGTCCGGGACCTCCTCGATGACGTGGTAGTCGTTTTCAGACGGTATAAGCGGGGTCTTTCCGCCGTAGCTGGGCACAAGATGCCTCCTCTTCAGTATCTCCTCTATGGCCTTGCCTATAGTCTGGAAGTTCACGCCAGGGATGAGCTCCACCATATCGTTCAGCGACATGCCGTGGTATATGAGCACGTTTTTGCCCTCCAGTCTAAGGTTGTATGGGTTTGGAAGCATGACCACGTTCCTGGGGGGGAAGAGCTCCCTGATCCTGTGTGAGAACACAGGCTGGGGGGGCTCCGCAAGCCTCACACTGTCGTGGTTGCCTGGCATGAGGAATATAGTGATATCCTCTGGAATTTCCGATACCAGTTCAGCCAGCGCCTCGTACTGCTCCAGGGGGGGTTCAGTAATTCCAGGTCGTTCTCCTGCCCCCGGATAGACGCCTATGCCGTCAACCACATCGCCGCTCATTATCAGGTACCTCAGTGATTCGGCCTCTTCCCTGGAAGAGGATATCCATTTCACCATACTCCTGAAGTCATCGCGCCTGAAGGTCTTGCTCCCCCCCACGTGGATATCCGATACCGACGCAACGTAGACTGGCGGCTTCCCTGTGTCGTCCATGACCCTCATCGGTATGTCTGGCCTCACCACCTCGTTTGCGAATATCACAGGAGTGCTGCTGTTCCTGCCCACGCTGCCTATCACCCCCCCAATGACCTCGTCGTTCAGAATGAGCTCCCCCCCCGGCCAGGCCCCCCCTGTCCTTCATGAGTATGACCTGTATTGTGTCCTCAAGATCCTCTATTGTCACCTTCTTGTGCCCGTTCCTGGTCACCTCGACGGACTGCACCATGCCTACGACCTTCACCTCGCCCTGGCTCCTCTTTGCAGTCTTTATGTCCACCGAGCCCCCCCGCATCGTGGATGACGTGACTATGATCTTCTTGAGCTTCTCGTACCTGCTCACAAACATCTTCCTGAAGTCCTCCACGGAACTGTTGACCCTGATATCCGGAAGGCTCACCTCGTACTCCACATGGGGGGGTACCTTTTCCTCACCCCCCCTGATTAGCCTCAGCACCGTCTTCTCATCTATGTAGCCGGATGACTGGACCTCGTCTGTCAGAAGGTGAGGGATCATCTGCCATGCTTCTCTGCAGTATCAGGTTGAGCGCCCCTGGTGAGACTAAGATGCCATGGCTGTTGAAGAACTTCAGGATCCCGGCCCTGTCCTCGAAGAGGCTCTCCATACCGTACTGTCATTCCCTCTTGGTATTATATCCCTCGCACCAGCTGTTGCCGACGTATGGAAAAGATATAACCCACCCATGCATCGCCACTCTATGTCAAGGACAGAGGATGTCATAGGGTTCCTCGTGATGTCCTCGTTCTGGGCCCTGAACTACCCGCTCGTCAAGATAGCACTCCTCTATGAGGACCCATACTACCTCCTGGTCTTCAGGGTCCTCTTCGCTGCGGTGTTCTCGCTCGCCATCATGCACAGCAAGATCAGGATACCGGATGGCTGGAGGGGGGGCAGGCAAAGGTCGCTGTGCTGGGAATGCTGAACATAGTCCTGTTCATGGAGTTCTGGTTCGCTGGGGAGGCCACTGAGACCTCCTCGCTCTCATCGATAATAATATACACCTATCCCATACTGGCAACCCTGCTTGCGATACCGGTACTGGGCGAGAGGGTCTCCGGCACAAGGGGGCTGGGAGCAGCGCTTGGACTGGCTGGAGTGGTCCTGATATTTGTTGACCACCTTGTAGTGCACGCCTCTGCTGGCCTCTACTTCCTGATCATAGGCGCCCTGAGCTGGGCGTTTGGTACTGTTTACTACAGGAAGTACCTCTCGAAGTATGATCCAATCGCGGTCAACACGATGCAGTTCGTTTACGCACTACCCGTCACAGCGGTTGTGGCAGCATTCACTGGTCCGTTCAGCCTGGGCGGGTTCGGGTGGCAGTTCATAGGCATAACTGTCTACATGGGCTCCCTTGGGACATTCGTGGCGTACCTGATCTACCTGAGGCTCTACAGGAAGTATTCCGTATCGGCCATTTCCTCGTACTTCTTCCTTGTTCCAGCCCTTTCCATAGTCTTCGGTTACGCTATACTCCATGAGACAATATCAGCCATTTCAGCTGCTGGCTTCGTCCTCATTGGGATCGGCATATTCCTGACCTCCAGGGGGGGTCGGGGGGGGCCAGGGTTAGGGGGGTACCGCTGCGGGCGCCACGAAGTGATGCCTGCATGTGCCCCGCCCGGCAACCGGGCCCCATTGCATGATCTGGACCCAGCCATGACTCCTCTCTTTGGATCCCGCTCTCTCCAGTGACCAGCTGCAGGGTGGCAGGTCGAAACCACATCCAGGCACTTTTGACGCCTGAGGATTAGTGGGAGATACATCATTCGCTTTCGGAGTGGACTGTGCGATTACAGTTCATGGTCTCGTAGGCTGCCCATGGCCTGCATTCCGTTACTTCAAGGGACAGTTAAGTTAAAGATAAATAAGGGTGATGCCATGTTTAACTTGCTTGCTGGAAGATCTCGATAATATCTGCCGGGCAGTGCAGAGCTGCACAAGCTGTGATCTCTACAGGAATCGGAAGAACCCTGTATGCGGCATAGGCACCCAGAGGGCCAGGGTCATGCTCCTCTCCGACGCACCCGGTTCTCACGAGGACGAGGAGGGCAAGCCACTGCTGGGCAGGAACGCTATCCTGCTGCTTAAGACCATGGAGGCTCCGGCATAGACGTGCTGAACATATATTTCACCACAGCAATAAAGTGCAAGCCCAAGGTAGGAAGGTCACCGAGGATAAGTGAAATAGAGGCATGTGTGAAGCACCTGAGATCAGAGCTCCACTTGATCAGGCCGTCTGTGGTTGTGCCCATGGGCAGCGGCTCAACAAAGGCCATCAGCATCATAACGTCCACCACGGTTGAATACGAACAGAGGAACATCGGTAGGGTTTACTGGATCTCTGAATTCTTCGTTGTGCCACAGTACCACCCTGCATCGGTGCTGAGGAACCCGCAGCTTTTCCCGAAGTTCCGTTCCACATTCGATGTGGTGTCCTCCCTCCTCAGGGACCTGAACCGGGAAGGAATCGAGTTTGCCATTTCCAGGTACTGCCAGTCCCTGGGTTAGAAACAAACAAATATGTATGGTATTTAATCCATCTATGCAAGACGGCATCAGGGAGCCATAGAATACCTGGGGGGGAAGGTATACAGGGCCAGGGAGCCAGGGAGGCTGCAGGTGAAGGGCAACAGCAGTTCATATGAGATATCGCCCAGGAACATAATGCCATAGAGGGGGGGAGTGGAGTGGCCTCATAGGGGGGGTTGTCGATGGCGGTAACCAGGGCATTGTTGAAGGGCCAGGGTGCACCGTGCAGTTCAACAGGGTCTACGGCGGCATATGGGATTCCAGATCCGCTTCTTTCGTAGAAGAGTACACTGAGGAGTTCGTATCTGTGACTACTGTGGGGGGGAGCGGAGAGGTGAAAACCGCCCTCATGCCACTCAGCGGGGGGGCCCATGCCTTGCCAAGGGAAGAAGACCTGGTCTTCAGGCAGGTGACCCGTCCCTGCTGGGCCCTCCGGGAGGATGGACATGTCCCTTCTCTCCTCTGTGGCGAGGAGGTTTTCCGAGAGGTCGATGGCCTCCTTCATCTCTTCCAGGCTCAGTGATGGTCCGTGCTGCTTCTAGACGGCACCCTGCAGAGCACATTCACCAACGAGAGCGCCTACCTGTCCAACCTTGTTTCCAGGTGCCGTTCCAGGGGGGGCGTCTTCCTGAGCGCACTGGCGAAGACCTCGAACATGGTGACCGACACGGGAGTGCCCCTCTACCATGCTGTGAGCACTGCGGAGCGGCAGTCCCTGGTCAGGCCCCCCGTGGTTCATGCCTCTGGCCGACATCTACTTCAAGGACCACAAGGTGAGGATGCACGCTGTTAGGATGCACCCCCATGGGCCGCATATTCAGGTTCGAGATGAACCTTGAGCAGGCGCTGGAACTGGAGAGGGAAAAGAGGACAGGAGAGGTCATGAGCGCACTCCTATCCACCTCACTTGACCCGGTCTCGCCAGGATACCCGTACTGCCTTGTCCATGCCGACACGATGGCCAGGGTGACCGGCGATGAAGCGAGCATGCTGAGGGCCCTGGCAGTATCTTCTGCCTTCGATGCTGGCCTCGGCGACATGCTCCAGGACATAGTGGAGAGCGTCGATTACCATGATGTCCTGAACACCTTTGTGGGGGGGGTGGCGACAGTGGCCTCTGAGGTGGCCGGGCAGATCATCGGCGGTACCATGGGCGAGGTGCTCATCAGGGAGAAGAGCGATTCGAACATAGAGCTCGGCGACCTCCTGGTCACAGGGACCAAGGAATCGTTCACCATACTGCAGGTCTTCGACATAAGGTACGGGAGCCAGATACCTGAGCTCACCAGGGAACTGGCCGCTGGCCTTATCCTCGAGGGCAGGGGGGGGAGAGGGTAAACTTCCTTGACGAGGCCCTCAGGAACTACAGGGTCGTCATGGCCAGGCCCATAGCGAACGTGACAGGCAACACCGTGAGGACTCCCAAGAGACTCCCGCCCTTCTTCTCCACAGTGAGGCACGTAACAAACGAAGATCTACGCTTCCTGGAGACAGATCCCAGGGGGGGCAAGGTCTTCATAGGCAACGTGAGGAGCGGCTCGAAGGTCCTGGACATAAAGGTGCACATACCCGGCGAGGAGATGTTCACACACCACGTGCTGGTGGCAGCAACAACAGGGCGCGGTAAGAGCAACCTCGTGAAGGTCATGCTGTGGAGCATAATAGGCACGGGGAAGTTCGGGGTGCTAGTCCTCGACCCGCATGATGAGTACTACGGCCGTTCTGGACCCGGCCTGAAGGACCACCCGGAGGCGAAGAGGTTCGTTAGGTACTACTCACCCAAGCCGCCACCAGGCAGAACAGCCTCGTAATAAACATATCGAGCATAGAGCCGGAGCACCTGGAGGGCATCATAGACCTCACAGACCCGCAGAGGGAGGCCATAGCGATATACAGGAGGAAGCTCGGCAACCACTGGGTGGAGAACATAATAAAGGGTGTGGTGGAGGAGAAGGTCCCTGAAAGGTCCATATCAGTGCTGCAGAGGAAGTTCAGGGTTGCACTGGGCGTCTACTATGAGGACAACCAGTTCAAGACCAACAACGACACCTTCTCCGTGTCATCAGGGGGCGTCCACGCTCGACCAGATCGTCTCTGACCTTGTCTCCGGAAAGGTCGTGATAGTGGATACCTCCAGGCTCACGGACGAAGGTGAGCTTCTTGTGGGTAGCATGATAGCGAACAAGGTGTTTTCAAGGTACAGGGATGCCAAGGGCTCTGACGACTTCAGGCACCTGCCGCCTGTGAGCATCGTGATCGAGGAGGCGCCCAGGGTGCTGGCCGAGGACAAGATAGTGGAGGGCGATAACATATACTCGACCATAGCGAGGGAGGGCAGGAAGTTCAAGGTTGGCCTCCTGGCCATCACGCAGCTGACCAGTGTGATACCCAGGACGGTGCTGACCAACATGAACACCAAGATAATCCTGGGCAACGAGATGGCATTGGAGAGGAGCGCCATAATCCAGAGTGCAGCCCAGGACCTCTCCACTGAGGAGAGGAACATAGCCAGCCTGGACAAGGGGGAGGCCATAGTGAGCAGCATATTCACCAGGTTCGCCGTGCCAGTTTACACGCCAGAGTTCGAGAAGTTCATATCCTCCGCCAGGAATGTTAAGAAAGACGCGGAGCTGGTGGTGGAATGAGCGGGTTATTCGCGCATGCAGCTGACCTGCACCTGGGCGCCATGAAGGACCGCGTGCTCAGGGAGCAGGAGAGGGAATCGCTGAGGCGGCTGATCGACACTGCGATCGAGAGGGACTACGACTTCATACTGCTGAGCGGGGGGGACATTTTCCATGTGCCCGTCCCAGATATGGAGACAGCGACGTTTGCGACGCAGCAGTTCATGAGGTTCAGGGAGACGGGCAAGATGATATACGCGATCTACGGCTCCCATGACTATTCCCCCCCGACGGACGCTGCACTCATAGAGGTGCTGGAGGCTGCTGGCGTCCTCAGGAGGGTGGGGGAGGCCGGAGAAGTACCAGGGGATGTTCAGGCCCTCCATCGTCAGGGACAGGGACGGCCTCCTGATAACTGGGGTGTCTGCAAGGAAGAATGCACTTGAGAGGAACTACTTCGAGATCCTGGACAGGGAATACCTGGAGTCACAGGACGGGCCGGTTGTGTTCGCTTTCCACTCCGGCGTCACGGAGATGCTCCCCCCAGTACCTGAGCGGCATGGAGAGCGTGCCGCTCTCCCTGTTCCCGAAGAACCTGTGGTATTACGCTGGAGGGCACATACACGTGAGGTACGAGAATGACTTCCCCGGGTACGGGAGGTTCGTGTTCCCCGGGCCCCTTTCGCTGGGCTACGGTGAAGACCTGGAGAGGGCTGCCAGGGGGGGCGACAGGAGGGGGGGCTTCTTCGAGGTGAGCATAGGGAGCAGGCCGGAGACACGCTTCGTGGAGACCGGGCTCCTCCCCATGAAGTTCGCTGACATCGACGTGGATTCCATGAGCTCGGAGGCGGCCAACAGGAAGATCGACAGTGAACTGTCCGGCCTGGACATGAA
>NZ_BBCP01000021.1 GCF_001316105.1 Thermogymnomonas acidicola JCM 13583
CTCGGCCTTGCCCTTGAACTCCTGAGGGTGCTGAGGGTGGACATAAAACCGGGCGAGCAGAAGTCCACATACGAGAAGGGCATGTTGAGCCAGGCGAAGCGAATACTGGGGGGGTGGAGCAGTGAAGATCCTCTCCCTTGAGATGAAGAACATAAGGAGCTATGTGGAAGAGAGAATAGACTTCCCCGAAGGGAACATACTCTTTGAGGGTGACATAGGTTCTGGAAAGTCCACAATCCTGATGGCAGTGGAGTTTGCACTGTTCGGACTGGGCGACACCAGGGGGGGGATTCCCTTCTGCGTGTGGGGGGGGAGGACAGGGGGGGGAGCGTTACGCTGAGGTTCAGCGTGGACGGGAAGGAGTACGAGGTGCACAGGGAACTTGAAAGGTCCAAAAGAGGTGGTGTCCAGCAGACAGGCAACAGTTACATAGTCGCTGACGGCCGCAAGCAGGTCCTGTCAGCGACGGAGCTGCGCTCCAAGGTCATAGAGATACTTGGCTTCAACGAGCCACAGAGCAGCAGGAGCAGGAGCCTGATATTCAGGTACGCAGTCTTCACCCCCACAGGAGGAGATGAAGAACATACTGAGCCTGCGGCAGGACGAGAGGCTGCAGACCCTGAGGAGGGCCTTCCACATAGAGGACTACAAGATAGCCAGGGACAACGCAGAATACGTTAAGAGGGCCCTGGACTTAGAGAGGCAGGCTGAAGAAACGCTCTCCAAAGGCCTGGAGGAGAGACAGAGGGAGATAGGGGGGGACCTTAAGGAAAGAAAGGGTGAGCTCGAGAGGTCTCTCCAGAAGGTGAGGTCCGAGATGGAGGCGCTCAATGAAAGACTCAGGGCTATCATGGAGGATGAAACCATGGCAGATAGTGCCCTCAGGGAGGTCAGCGACAGGATCTCGAAACTCGAGCAGCTGGGCGATTCAAAGAAGAGGATTGAGGCCGAACTGAGGAAACTCGAGGACGATAGGAGGAAGGCTGCCGAAGAGATTAGGAGGCTTGAAAGGAAGAAGGGGGGGGAGGTTGTTGCTGAGGATCCCGGGATCGGCCTGGAAGAGGCCAGGGCCCGGGAGGATGAGATAAACAGGAGACTCAAGGCGGTTACAGAAGAGATTGCATCCCTGGATGGCGAGAGGAGGGCCGTTGAGGCCAGGATAAAAGGAAAGCAGGATGCACTTAGGAAGGACGAGGAGAGGCTCAGCAGGATCAGGAGCACAAGGAGCGAAATTCAGGGGGGGCGGCTGGAAGGCCTGGGTGCCGTGGAGATAGAGGGTGATGAAAGTGAACTGAATTCACGGCTCCGTGAGATAGAGAGGGATATTGACAGGGCCACTCTTGAGATCGGCACCCTGAGTAACCAGATCGAGAACTTCAGGAGGCTTGAGGAGACCGGAGTGTGCCCCACCTGCAGGCGGCCCGTGAGCAGAGGTGAGTACGAGAGTGAGAGGGTGAGGCACCAGGATGAGCTGAAAAAGGCAGAGGAGAAGAGGGACGCACTGAGAGCAGAGAAGGATGAGATAAGCAGGAGGCTAGATAGCATCAGGGAAATGCGCATGAAACTGGGGGGGAGCGCAGGCACCTTGAGGAGCAACTGGAGGTATACCGGGAACAGGAGAAGGAGGTGAGCAGGGAGATAGGGGGGGGAGATCAGGGATGAACTGGAGAAGTACAGCGGGGGGGAGCTCGAAAGGCTCCGCAGTGAAATAGAGAAGAGGGGGGGAGAGGAGAAGAGGTCGCTGGAGGATAATCTCAGAGACGCTGAGGGTAAGGTCAGGGCAGCCATGAATTACCAGAGGGCCATGAGTGAGGTCAGGGAGATCTCTGCAAGGCTGGAGAGCCTGGAGGTTGAGGTCAGGCGGATGGATGAGCAGATAAAGGCTAAGAGAGAGGAGATCGAGAGGTATGCGGCCGATCTCCAGCCACTTGAGAACCTGAGGTTGGAGAGAGTGCGGAGGGAGAAGGAATTACAGGACCTCAGGGACAGGGAACGCTCGACCGTTGGTGCCATAAGAGAGTTGACTGGGACCATTAGTTCAAAAGAGACTGAGATGGCCAGCCTGGATAGGGAGATACAGAGGGCGCAAAGTGAACTAGATGAGAGGGTGGCGCACAGGGACAGGGCCAGGAAGATAGGCTCCATAGTCACATGGATCGAGGGGGGGTTCTTCATACCTGCAGTGGAGAGCATAGAGAAGCAGGTAATGTACGCCCTGAACCAGGAGTTCAACCACCACCTGAGGAGGTGGTTCAGCACGCTCGTAGATGACCACTCCAAGGACATCAGGGTGGACGAGAGCTTCACGCCCATAGTGGAGCAGGACGGCTTCGAGATGGACGTGAACTACCTGAGCGGTGGGGGGGAGAAGACGAGCGTTGCGCTCTCCTACAGGCTAGCCCTGAACACGCTTGTGAGGAGCACCTCCACCACAAGGAAGCCTGACACACTCATCTTGGATGAGCCAACTGACGGCTTCAGCATCCAGCAGCTCTACAGGATGAGGGACATACTGATGCAGATGAACATACCGCAGATCATAATCGTATCCCACGAGAACGAGCTCGAGAGCTTTGCGGACCACATAGTGAGGGTCATGAAGGAGGGGGGGACGTTTCAAGGGTCATAGTTTAGGGCCTGTGTGCTGAAGGGCGTGAAAGTATGCCAACGACTTTATCATTTCTGCAGAAAACACTCGATTATTCGCAATGGAGGGCCGTAGGGTGCTCACAGGCAACATGAACTTTTTTCATGACACTCCCTGGTGCAAGTGAACTGCAGCCGTAAGCAGGTATGAATTGATCGCCACGGGAAATCCCCCATCGCCTTAAGGCGCCTGGCCTTGCAAGTGACCGGATAAACGGATCCCCCCCCTTCATTTGTGTAAAATATTTTTCATAGATCCATCCTGCTGAAACACATTCATTGAAACGTTTTTCACCTCACTATTAATGTTGTCAAGAAAATTATATAACTTCATGTCAATGAGATTGGGATGTCTGAACAGACCGTGGAGACAGTGAGGCTAAGAAAGAGTCTGTCCTCGCTCGATATATTCCTGATCAGTTTCACCGGCATGGTCGGTTCAGGGTGGCTCCTCGGTGTCCTGGCCGGCAATGAATACGCAGGCCCCCCCGGGATCATAGTGACCTGGGTAATAGGCGGCGTATTCTTCATGGTGCTGGCCATCATATTCAGCGAACTGGGCACCATGTTCCCGTTCAGCGGCTCTCTCGTCAGGTTCAACCACTACTCCCACGGCCCCCCCATAAGCAACTTCTTCCTGGGCTGGGCTTACCTGATAGGTGCCATAGCCACACCGCCCGTTGAGGCGGCAGCGCTGACGGGCTTCATATCCTCATTCGTGCCTGGCCTCTATAATTCCAAGGTTTCGCTGCTTACGCCCCCCCTCGGGGTGCTTGTGGCCGTTGCAATCCTCGGGACATTCACCTTCATACAGTATGTGGGCGTCAATGTGTTCGGGAAGGCGAACGCAGGCATGACCTGGTTCAAGATAGCTGCAATAATCCTAACGATCATCTTTGCACTCTCCCTGATCTTCCACGCATCCAATTTCTTCCAGTACAGGGGAGGTTTCCTGCCGTACGGCGGCTCCTCGCTCTTCGCTGCACTCGTACCCTCGGGCGTCGTCTTCTCCTACGAGGGCTTCAGGCAGGGCCTCGATTACGCAGGTGAGACCAGGAATCCGAAGAGGTCTGTGCCCATAGGAATGCTGGGGGGGCAATAACCGCCGCGATGGCCGTTTACATACTACTCCAGCTGGCCTTCACAGGGGGGGGATATCGTGGAGCGCCGCGGGCGTGAAGCCCGGTGACTGGTCTGCACTGGGCACCTCTCCATGGGATGCCAACCCATTCTACTATGAGTTCAGGAGCACAGGCATCCCACTCCTCGTTGGCTTTTCCATAGTGCTTCTCATCGCATCCGTGGTGTCTTCGGCGTCCACGCTGGGGGGCATACTCAGGGACCTCCGGAAGGAGCTTCTTCGGCATGTCCAGGCTATCCTACTTCCCGGAGATCTTCGGGAGGCTCCACCCAAGGTTCCAGACGCCTTGGATTTCCATACTCCTCACCTTCGTCATAGGCATATTCTTCCTCCTGCCCTTCCCCCCCAGCTGGTACGCCCTGGTGAGCATCGACGCCTCTTTCACAGTTTACGCATACCTGGCAGCCGGCATCAGCAACACGGTGCTCCGCAGGACGATGGGGGACTATGAGAGGCCATTCTCAACTCCCCCCCTCTCCGCAGTCCTCTCACCCATTGGCTTCATAGTGGCCTCGCTCCTCGTCTACTGGTCAGGCTGGAGCACCATATCTGTCCTCCTGGTGGTTGTGAGTGCCGGCCTGCCGCTGCTTCTGTTCAGCGCGTACGGGAGGAGGGCGCTCGGCATAGGCTCTATCCCGCAGTGACCTTCGGTACCACCTACTGGGCAGCCCTGGCCGCAGTGGGAGCGCTGTACTTCACAGGCACAATCGGTTCACATACTTCTGGGCACTTTATACAGCCCTGGAGGTGGCTGCGTACATCTATCTCCGCCTGTCAGCCTCATCCGGCATAGATGCAGTGAGGGCATCACTGTGGGTCGTAATCTATAACTCAGGCCTGGCACTGGTATCCTACTACGGCTCCCTGGGCACAGGCGTGGTTGGATACCCCTGGGACTACATCATCGTGGCGCTGTTCTCCCTGGCAGTATACTTCATAGCCGTGAGGACAGGCTACGAGCCGCAGGAACTCAGGGCCTACAGGGAGAGCGGTTACCTGGTGGAGGAGTGATCATCCGCTCCATCCCCCCCCTCTTTCCCACCGACAAGCCTGGGCCTGCCTCTGCCCACCACGTACCTGCTTGTGGCTATCTGCTCCAGTGACAGGCCCCTGGTCTCTGGCGTGAAGAACACAGTGAAGACAAGTGCGACCACCATGAGGACGAGGAGTATCTCGAAGAAGACCAGCTTGCCCAGGGAGTGGGTTATGTAAGGGAACTCGAATGCGCTCAGAAACGATACGAACCTCGTTATGGAGGTTGCCGCACCCATGGATGTGCTCCTGAGCTTGGTCGGCAGCATCTCTATGGCATAGAGGCCCATGGTGTTCCCCGGGCCAGGTTGCCTATGCCATACCATATTATGAGGCCCACTATGCCCACGGGCAGCAGGTACACGAACCTGGCACTTATGGAGACGAAGAGCATTGCCAGTGCCATTCCGCCGAATCCGATCATCTGCAGGGGGGGCCGCCTGCCGAAGGAATCGTTGAGGTATGCTGCACCCAGTGCACCCAGGAAGCCCGGCACGTAGAGAAGGGCGCTGAACCATATGGATGCCGCATGCTTTATCCCGAGGTCGGAGAGGATGAGGGGGGGAGAATAGAGGCCGAAGCCGTAGCCCGCTATGTCATAGAGGATCCACTGTACCCATATGACCAGTGTCCTCTTGAGGTAGTCACCCCCCCTGAAGAGCGCCGATATGGAACCAGGCGATGTGGATCTCTCCTGCTCCCTCTCCCTGAGGAGCGCCCTGATGTCCTCCTCGCTGAGGCCTGACTGGGATGACAGGGCCATCGCCTCCGAAACTGCACCCTCTCCCTTCTCCACTATCTTCCACCTTGATGACTCTGGCATGCGCGTCCTGAGCGCTATCACTATAACAGCGGGTACTGCACCTATCCCGAGGGCATAGCGCCAGGAGGTGAGCGGGTTGTGGAGGTAGAACAGGTAGCCGATGAGGAAGGCGACCCCCCCTGCCCCCCCAATGCTCCAGAATGCCCATATCCAGCCGTACCCCCCCCTGCC
>NZ_BBCP01000022.1 GCF_001316105.1 Thermogymnomonas acidicola JCM 13583
TTCTTGATCGTACCGTCTGCAGATACGCGCACACACTTTCAATCCTACTTAGGTTCTATTTTACGTGCGGTTCGAGTAAATGCCTTTCATCATATTAGCTTCTTTCAATCCTACTTAGGTTCTATTTTACCTATTCGAATATATTTAGGATTGCGGCCATCTCCATGCTTTCAATCCTACTTAGGTTCTATTTTACCCCCCCTATGAAGCCTGGCGAGGTATCGCTCGACGGTGGCTTTCAATCCTACTTAGGTTCTATTTTACCAGAAATTAAAGCGATTATCGAGAGCGCCGATTGTTCCCTTTCAATCCTACTTAGGTTCTATTTTACTACCATGAGGCTGGCAACGGCCAACGCAAGCAGGCCCCCCCTTTCAATCCTACTTAGGTTCTATTTTACGCGTCTGTGTGCGACAAAAGATATAAATAAAAAATGGCTTTCAATCCTACTTAGGTTCTATTTTACCCCTCAACCTTAAGATTATTCCTAGGCCGTTCTCCAATCTTTCAATCCTACTTAGGTTCTATTTTACTCAATTGCACCCCCCCAATAATAAAGTGCCTCGTTAAGCTTTCAATCCTACTTAGGTTCTATTTTACTATATAGGAATAGCCGGGACTGCTGGACGAAGTCACTTTCAATCCTACTTAGGTTCTATTTTACCTGAAATTTTTTTAAATTGGGGGGGTGGTCTTATGACTTTCAATCCTACTTAGGTTCTATTTTACGAAAGAAATTTCCCGAATGGAAAAGAAAGCCCTACCTTTCAATCCTACTTAGGTTCTATTTTACACCTCTCAACTGATTTCTTTTTCGTCCTAATCCTGCTTTCAATCCTACTTAGGTTCTATTTTACGAATATTCATTTTATAGATACCTTTAACTATTTCAACTTTCAATCCTACTTAGGTTCTATTTTACCACCCCCCCGTCCTCGTCCCGGCCGGCAATTCCCTCGACTTTCAATCCTACTTAGGTTCTATTTTACCTTTTTCGATTTTTCATTCATTCGATCGACTGCACCCCCCCTTTCAATCCTACTTAGGTTCTATTTTACTTCTTCTTTCAAATATACTTCCTTTTCACTGCGACTTTCAATCCTACTTAGGTTCTATTTTACATAGGTGGTGCAATAGCAACTAATGTACCTAAGATTGCCTTTCAATCCTACTTAGGTTCTATTTTACTATCTTACGAGATACATTTTTGGGAAATATAAACACTTTCAATCCTACTTAGGTTCTATTTTACTAGCTAAAAACAAATCTCTCAAAAGGGCAATAGAATTCTTTCAATCCTACTTAGGTTCTATTTTACTCCTCTTGTCTTCTTTTTCCTCTCGTTTTTCTTTTCCTTTCAATCCTACTTAGGTTCTATTTTACGGATATCAAACAGGAGATTGAGGAGGCTAAGGAGGATCTTTCAATCCTACTTAGGTTCTATTTTACTCCTGCACCGGCGGAGGAATAGGTGCCGCTCACGGCGTTCTTTCAATCCTACTTAGGTTCTATTTTACCGGATAGCCTGCCAAAATCCTCGCCGTGGATGCAAAGCTTTCAATCCTACTTAGGTTCTATTTTACCGAATTGAACCGAAAGGGTTTTTTGCCCTTGTGCATTCTTTCAATCCTACTTAGGTTCTATTTTACTCGGACGTTACCGGGTCTCCGGGACAATTACAGGATCTTTCAATCCTACTTAGGTTCTATTTTACCAGCTTTATCTCAATCTCCTCCTCGAATGGCTCTACCTTTCAATCCTACTTAGGTTCTATTTTACTTTTTCAGTATCCTTCAAAAATGTGCCAGCATAATCCTTTCAATCCTACTTAGGTTCTATTTTACGAAAAATATATGTATCTGGGTATCAGAGAGAAGACGGCTTTCAATCCTACTTAGGTTCTATTTTACATGGAGGTCGATAAAATCGATAAAAAACAGCTTAACTTTCAATCCTACTTAGGTTCTATTTTACACAGACGAGCAGATAGCCGATATATATTCACAGCATCTTTCAATCCTACTTAGGTTCTATTTTACTTTACCCACAACTCAATACATGGATGGATTATACTACTTTCAATCCTACTTAGGTTCTATTTTACATGGATAACAAAATAGTTTATGATTTTAACTGGAAACTTTCAATCCTACTTAGGTTCTATTTTACTCCTCCGACCCGCATCTATAGCATACCCACACTCTCTTTCAATCCTACTTAGGTTCTATTTTACACTCGTCGCCGGTGTACGTGTCCTTATAAAGCCCATCTTTCAATCCTACTTAGGTTCTATTTTACTCGATAAATAGGCCTTACTGATGGATGCAGGTGAGTTCCTTTCAATCCTACTTAGGTTCTATTTTACCTAAAAACGATTGCCCGCATCTCACCCTTGTACGAGAACTTTCAATCCTACTTAGGTTCTATTTTACCGAATGGGTCATTGACGACCTGATTTTTATTCAGGCTTTCAATCCTACTTAGGTTCTATTTTACCCTTTTGAATTTATAGGAATATTTATATTTCCACATCTTTCAATCCTACTTAGGTTCTATTTTACTGATTGGGAGGATATGTGCTGGGAGGACGTGTTTGCTCTTTCAATCCTACTTAGGTTCTATTTTACACATCCTAATATGCGGGGGGAAGCGGCACCGGCAAAAGCTTTCAATCCTACTTAGGTTCTATTTTACCCGTAGCAACGCCGCTAACCAGTAGTCCCAGGACCTTTCAATCCTACTTAGGTTCTATTTTACCCTGGATATCCACACCTGTTTTAGAAAGCGAGAACGACTTTCAATCCTACTTAGGTTCTATTTTACTTAGCAAAAGAGGAAATGAATTGCATTATAATCGACTTTCAATCCTACTTAGGTTCTATTTTACATGGAGCGGGCGAAGGAGATCGCACAGAAGAGGCTCTTTCAATCCTACTTAGGTTCTATTTTACATAAAACCTATCCAGAACGATACCGGAAAACGACAACTTTCAATCCTACTTAGGTTCTATTTTACGGAATTGGATCGGCAATATATTACCATCAATATCAAATCTTTCAATCCTACTTAGGTTCTATTTTACCAATTCATGATACCATTTAGCGTCGAGATGCTGATCCCCCTTTCAATCCTACTTAGGTTCTATTTTACCTCCATGAACCTGATAGCTATCTATTGTGGTCAATTTACTTTCAATCCTACTTAGGTTCTATTTTACTTCTGAATATAAATATAGTCCTGAGGAATGGAATAAATCTTTCAATCCTACTTAGGTTCTATTTTACTCTTTTGTTTGTCCATGACGATATTCATTTCCATCACTTTCAATCCTACTTAGGTTCTATTTTACTCGATTGCAAACGGATCAGGAAATATAATAATTGATCTTTCAATCCTACTTAGGTTCTATTTTACGTATTTGCAACCTATCATTGGGGGGGTGGTTTAAAGAACTTTCAATCCTACTTAGGTTCTATTTTACTTTTTGTCTCGTTATTAGGAACGAGAGTGAAAAATATTATCTTTCAATCCTACTTAGGTTCTATTTTACCTCCTATACATCTAACAAAAGGGGGGGCTAAATCGAATACTTTCAATCCTACTTAGGTTCTATTTTACTTAATATATGTGATACATCGTTAGAATTGGATATAGCCCTTTCAATCCTACTTAGGTTCTATTTTACAGACGTACGAGGTGAGGTTCTGATGTCCTATAACCCCCCCACTTTCAATCCTACTTAGGTTCTATTTTACTTTTTAATAAAATATCCTAAAAGTGTAGATTTTCCAGCTTTCAATCCTACTTAGGTTCTATTTTACGTAAACATTGGAAATACTGTAAATATATCAGGAAGTGTACTTTCAATCCTACTTAGGTTCTATTTTACTCGCTAATCATAAAACATAGAGTGAGTAAGACACGATCTTTCAATCCTACTTAGGTTCTATTTTACCCGGCTAAGATGATCAGTTACTGACTATATTATCCTTAGCTTCGAAGTTCGTAAAACGTACATAACCGGAGGTTCTCGGGTGAGTATATAAAGGATCTGTACATTTCTTGAGCGATACCATATCAGATAAAGAGTCATTTAAGACATACCCGCTCAGGCGCAACTAGTATTTCTCTTATAAACTCCTTAAGCCATATTGAGATATCCCTTCAACAGAGGTAAGGCCAAAGTGATTTCATAGGTTCTCAACCCTTAGGTTCTCAACTAAATATACGATTCTAACTCATACAGGCCCAACTTCATTGACCGGGAATGTCCGAGTTCTCAACTAACTACACAATTCTGACTTCAATAAGTATGGTGGTGATATCTTTAGCGATTAATAGATTACTTCGCAATGCCACACAGGAATATCTCCACAGAAGCCTTAGGTTGAAAGGCCGATCGTTTGAGCGCCCCCCCGGACGGGATTTGAACCCATGTCACGGGCTCGACAGGCCCGTATGATAGGCCACTACACTACCGGGGCAACGGGGGGGAGGGGGGGATTTTCACTGTTCAAATAAATTTTTC
>NZ_BBCP01000023.1 GCF_001316105.1 Thermogymnomonas acidicola JCM 13583
ACCACCTCGAGTACTCTGTCTACGAGGCCCTGGTGGCAGCTGACATCCTGCGAACGGTGAGAAGGGCAGAGGAACAGGGCTACGATGCTGCCGTCATAGGGTGCTTCTACGACCCTTTCCTCTACGAGGCAAGGGAGCTCAGCGGCATGGTGGTTACTGCGCCTGCAGAGTCCTCCATGGCCCTGGCCATGTCGCTGGGCACCTCTTTCTCCATAGTGGTTGGCAGGACAAAGTGGGTACCGCAGATGAGGGAAAACGTGCAGAGGTACGGCATGTCCGAAAGGCTTGTGTCTTTCGAATCTGTGGACATGGGAGTGCTCGAGTTCCAGAGGGAGCCGCGGGAGACGGAGAAGAGGATCGTGCAGGCAGCCAGGAGGGCGGTGGAGAAGGGTGCCGAGGTCATTATCCTCGGGTGCACCATAGAGTTTGGCTTCTACAGGCAGGTGCAGGAGGAGGTCGGCGTGCCCGTGGTCGACGCTGTCCTGGCACCCTTCAAGCATGCGGAGTTCCTTGCAGAGGTGAGGAAGAGGACCGGCATATCGCACAGCAGGAAGGGGCGCTTCGAGCCCTCTCCAGAGAGTGAGTGGTTAGAGTGGGGTATCAGGGTGTGATCGCAATGTACAGGATCGGGATAGATATCGGTGGTGCCTTCACGGACCTCGTTGCTATAGATGAAAACGGAAACATGGTGAGCGTGAAGGTGGACACGACCAGGGAACAGGCGGAGGGTGTGATGAACTCCGTGAGGGCCTCAGGAATTGACCTCCGCCAGGTGAGGGACATAATCCACGGACACACGGTGGTCATTAACTCCATCGTGCAGAGAGACGTCGCAACGGTTGGCCTTGTAACAACGAAGGGCTTCAGGGACGTACTGGAGATACAGAGGTCGAACCGCAGGGACATATACAACCTCAGGTACAGGAAGCCCGAGCTTCGTGCCACGCTATCTGAGGCTGGAGGTCGATGGCAGGCTGGACGCCACAGGGTCCGAAGTGACACCGCTGGCCCTGGACGGCCTTTCAGATATATCTCAAAAGTTCAGGGAGCACGGGGGGGTGAAGAGTGTGGCAGTATCGTTCATCAACAGCTACGCGAACCCCCAGCACGAGAGGCTGGCCGGTGAGCGCATCAGGCAGATGGGGGGGTTCGAATACGTTACGCTCTCGAGCGAGGTCTCGGGTGAGTGGAGGGAGTACGAGAGGACGAGCACCGCCGTCCTTAACGCCGCAGTGCAGCCGAAGGTTGACAGCTATCTCAACACCCTCGAGCGGTTCTTCAGGGATTCTGGGTTCCGGGGGGGCAACTTCTTCATAATGTCCTCCAACGGAGGCCTCAGCAGCACACAGCACATGAGGAATTACCCTATATACAGCCTAGAGTCAGGGCCGTGTCCGGCGTGATGGGCGCGATCAGCCTGGTCAGGCAGTGCACCGGCTCCACGAGGGTCGACATAATAACTGGACGGGGGGGGAGCACCACGACGAAGTCGTCCCTGGTGTCCGGGTCAGAGCCGAGGATAGTGACGGATTACCACATAGGAAGGGACAGGTTCAACCCAGGCTACCCTGTGCGCGTGCCGGTGGTGGACATTGTTGAGGTCGGCAGCGGCGGGACGAGCATAGCCTACGTGGAGGACGGCAGGCTGAGGGTGGGCCCGAGGGCCTCGGGGGGGGCATACCCTGGCCCTGCCTGCTATGGCAGGGGGGGCGGCACGGAACCCACGCTGACCGATGCGTATGTGGTCAACGGCTTCATAGACCCGTCGTACTTCCTGGGCGGAAGGATAAGGCTGGAGAGGAAGCTTGCGGAGGAGGCCATCCAGCACTGGCCGACAGGCTGTCTATGGGGGGGGCAAACGAGACGGCAGAGGGCATTATAAACCTGGGGGGGAACGAGAACGCAGCCTTCGCCATCCGCCTTGTGTCCGTGCAGAGGGGCTACGACCCCCCCAGGGACTTCACCCTTGTCCCATTCGGGGGGCGCAGGCCCATGATGGCCCCCCCGTTCATAGCGGACGAGCTGCAGATAAGCAGGATAATGGTGCCATGCATACCCCCCCTGGGTGTCTTCTCCGCCTGGGGCATGCTCACGGCAGATGTAAGGCACGAGAAGCTGAGGACTGTGGTGGCCACACTTGAGGAGGGCAACCTCAGCGAGATTGAGTCTGCCTACAGGGAGATGGAGGAGGAAATGGTGGAACTCTTCAGACAGGAGGGGGGGTACAGCGGACCCACGCTGGCGAGGTACGCGGACATGCGGTACGTTGGGCAGGAGCACACGCTGAAGGTCCCCCCCATGCCGCCTTCGATCGGGACCGGGAACCTGGGAGAGGCACTCCGGAGGTTCCACTCGCAGCACGAGAGGGAGTACACGTTCAAGATGGAAGGGAACCCTGTGGAAATAGTGAACCTTCACGTTGTGGGCATGGTGAGCGCGTCCAGAGTGAAGGTGCCGGAAGTGGAGAGGGAGGGGGGGAGCGGCAGGCCAAAGGCACACAGGAAGGTCTTCCTAGCCGGCTCAGAGGAAAACGTCCCGGTCTACGACAGGAAGGAGATCCCTGCGTCCACGCATGTGCAGGGGGCCCTGCATAGTGGAGGAGGAGACTGCCACTATAGTCGTCCTTGAGGGCCAGAGGGTGCACGCCGACAGGTTCGGGAACCTCATAGTGGAGCGTGAGTCCGTTGACTGAACTGAGGACAGCAGGTACGAACGTTGACCCTTTCACACGGGAGATAATAGCTAACGGCCTGCGTGCCGCGGCGGAAGAGATGTTCTACGCCTTCGGAAAGGCTGCGAGGTCACCTGTGATCTATGAGACCCTGGACTACGCGTCAGCCATAACGACCCCGGAAGGTGAGCTGGTTGCCCAGGCCAACGGTGTCCCCCGGTTTCCTGGGCGTGCTAGACTACGCCACAAGGGACCTGGTGTCGAGCAGGGGGGGTGTGGAGAAGGGCGACATATTCATGGCAAACGTCCCCTACAGGGGGGGGCACCCACCTGAACGACGTCACGCTGATCATGCCGGTGTTCCACGAGGACGAGGCACTCTTCATGCTTGTCAACAAGGGGGGGCACTGGAGCGAGGTCGGGGGCATGAGGATGGGGAGCTGGTCACCCGATGCCACGGAGATATACCAGGAGGGCACCCAGTTCCCCCAACGTGAGGATAGGGAGGGACGACAGGATAGACGAGGAGATCGTCAGGATCATAGAAGCGAACAGCAGGACGCCCGAGATGACCCTGGGCGACATGGAGGCGCAGGTGGCCTCCATGCGCGTGGCCAGGAACAGGATCCTCAGGCTCATTGACCGCTACGGGTCCGAGGCGGTCAGGGCCTCCGTCGAATCCTCGATCCTGGCCGGTGAGATGAAGGCCAGGGAACTGCTGAGAGCGCTCCCTCACGGCTCGTTCGAAATCGAGGACTTCATTGACGACGATGGGATCAATGAGGAGCCGATAAGGGTGAGGGCCAGGCTCACGGTTACGGATGATGAGTTCCTGGTGGACTTCACCGGGAGCAGCAGGAGCGTGAGGGGGGGCTCCATAAACAGCCCGTACCCAGCCACAGTCTCGTCCGTCAGGACGGTCTTCGTTGCCGCCTCCGACCCCCACACGGAACCGAACGGCGGTTTCTTCAGGCCTGTTAAGGTAGTGGCGCCGGAGGGCTCGATATTCAACCCCCCCGTCAGGCCGGCACCAACCTCAACCTACTGGGAATCGATGTCCTACGCAGGGGGGGACCTCGTGTGGCACATCCTCGCTGAGCTTATACCTGATAAGCTGTCCGCGGGCCACTTCCTCACCGTCGGTGCAACGATAGTGGCGGCGTGGACGACAGGCCAGGGAGGGGGGGAAAGCCGTTCGCAATCGTGGAACCGCAGCCAGGTGGCTGGGGGGGCCAGCTTCGATCGGGACGGCGAGAGCGCCTGGTGTGCAGTGGGGGGGACGGGGGGGAGACCTACCTTGCTCCGCGGAGGTCATCGAGAGGACACTGCCCATCAGGGTCGAGAGGCTGGAGCTCAACACCCGTGATGGCCCATCGTTCGGCAAGTACAGGGGGGGTGGCTTCGGCATAGTGAAGGACTACCGCATACTGTGCTCCGAGGCGTCTTTCAGTGCGTCCTTCGGCAGGTCAAGGTTCACGGCCTGGGGGGGGAGCGGGCGGTGGGGGGGG
>NZ_BBCP01000024.1 GCF_001316105.1 Thermogymnomonas acidicola JCM 13583
TGCTCGGGTAAAGCTCAGGCTGCCACGCGTCCCAGACACCCCCAGGCGCCCAGGTTGAAGAACGACAGTATTATTATTGCTGCCATCACGTCGTTGAATGTGAACGAGTAGGCAAGCCAGAACGTTGCTGCTCCGGATGCGGCCAGGAATATGGCCATGACCCACTTCCTGCCCAGTGACTTCTTCTCCTCCAGGTACGCGGCTGCAAGGTATCCCGGGTACTCAGCTATGGCGCCTATGGCAATGTAGAGGAGCGTGTTCAGGAAGGATATTCCCCTGTCCACCAGTATGGTCGGAAGCCACGCGAAGAGCCCCCAGTAGCCCAGGGAGAACGTAACGTTGGCTAGGAGTATCAGTATCGTCGGCCTCCTGAGCTCTGGCCTGAAGAGCTCGGCCATTGAACCGCGCCTGACGTTGACAGTGTAGAGCTCGGTGCCATCATCGATCGAGACCTTACCTGCGCTCAGCTTCTTTATTATATTCTTGGCCTCGCTCTGCCTGCCTGAGCCGACAAGGTAGTAGGGGGGTCTCGTCCAGGAGGAAGTACACCGGCAGTATGTAGACCAGTGCCATGGCGCTGGATACGAGCATGGCTCCCTGCCAGCTGAACACAGGCAGCACGAAGTAAACGGCAGCGACCGCAAGCAGGGTGCCGGCCGGCCACCCGGAGGCCAGGTAGGTTGTGACCCTGCCCCCTCGACCTGGTCGGGAGGAACTCCTCGAGCATCGCGAACGGCTGGACCATCACCATTATTATGAAGAAGCCCGCCACGAACCTCGCAACAAAGAAGACAGGCCACTCACCAGGAGAAGCAACAGCTGTGAATGCATTGGCAATGCCGTACCCAAGAAGGCCGTACATAATCGACTTCTTCCTTCCGATCCTGTCTGTGAGGGGGAGCGAACCCATAGGCCCCCCCAAGCAGGGCACCAAAGTAGGGGGCCGAGATGAGCGTCCCGCCTATCCCCCCCGTCCCAACCCTGAAGTAAGGCATCAGGTCGGCAGGAGGAACGAAGGTATCAGGAACTCCCAGGCCTCTATGGCAAAGGCAAAGAAGAGAACTGCGTGGCAACCCAGTGGTACCTCGTCAGGGGCACGCTGTTAAAAATTTCGCCCACTTCCACTCTCCTTCGACCGTATTCAGCGTTTTCCATTTAGCTCAAAATCATATTCATGATGAAATACATAAATTTTTATATCTATGCATTCACCTACCATTGTAAATGTAAAAAACCGAGAATATAGGTCATTAAAAGTAATTTGCTTTTCATTGTTAAGCTAAAATATTATTTTTCTGAGATTCGTAAATCTGGAATGACTGCCACTGTCTATCAATTAAAGCCAGAAAGCGGAAGAAACAGATTCCATGATGCCCGCATTTAAGTTCCACATACATATGGAAAAGTGACGCAATTCGTTCCTTAAGTTCGAAAACCGATAGTTATAATAATATCTTATGTACTTAGACTATGATGTGGGAAAAAGCCCTGGAGGGTAAACTTGACGACATTGACATAAGGATAGTTAATATGCTCCTTGAGGACGGGAGGATGTCGGACAAGGAGATGGCTGACCAGCTGCACCTCTCGAAGACCGCGGTAAGGATGAGGCGCATGAGGCTCCAGCGCCTGGGGGGGTACATTAAGTTCGTTGGCCTCCTTGTGCTGCAGAACATTGAACTGGAGTACGCGGACGTACTTGTAAGGATATCCGCCAGGGCTGAGGAGGGCGAGATACAGAGGCTCATAGAGCAGCTCACCTCCGATGAGACCATATACGAGGTCACCGAGTATTTGGGTGGCCGAGACCTCCTGGTCAGGATGTTCGACAGGAACAAACTGAACATGAAGAGGCACCTGCAGAAGATAATGCGAGACAACAGCATTGTGGAAAGCATAGATGTGCTCCCAGCGGTGAGGAGCTACAAGGCCTGGGGGGGTGTGAAGCTCAACCACAGCGAATGAGGCCCTGGCAGCATTGTACCAGAAATGAGAAATACCCTTCCACAATCTTTAAATAATGAGAGCAGGAGTGCTGGCTGCCCTGGTGATAGTGGTGGTGGCAGCAGTGGCAGGTGGAGGGTATTACTATTACAGCAACGTCGCTGATACCGGCCACCTGGCCCTGGCCGCTGCAGACGCGCCTCCAAGCAGCCAGGTATTTGGAGTGTACATAACATTCGATGCGGTTGCGGTGCACAGCACGACCTCTGGCTGGCAGAACTTCAGCTTTGCCGCCAGGACACTGAACATACTGAACGTGACGCCGACGTCGGTCAGCCTGTTCACAAGCGATACTGTGGCCAACCTGACACTGCATGCTGGCAACTACACCATGATTAGGATCTACATAACCAACGTGACCGTGGACATACTTGCTCCAACATCACTTTCAGGCTGGCCTCAGACTTCGCCTTCGTTAACCACCCGTTCACTGTAACCGCCGGGGGGGTACTGTCATGGGCGTGATAGAGTTCAACCTGAACTCCGACCTGAACCTGAACTCGAGGGTGTTCACGCCCAACATAGGGTTCGTGGTGAACGGCTCCTCATGAGGGGGACGCCCTCCAACACATAATCCCTGAACATCCTTTTTTTAACTCTAATGGGGGTTAAGGGGACGAAAGTTCCTTCCGTCAGGGAAGGGATGGATAGACCCATTTTAGAAACGTTTTTATGGTCATCAAGAAATAGATATAACCATGC
>NZ_BBCP01000025.1 GCF_001316105.1 Thermogymnomonas acidicola JCM 13583
CGAAGTCCCGAAGGATTCCAAGCTCTATTTCTATAACGTTCAATTTCAGAATAGAATACCTCCCAATGCAACTCCATTTCATTGCAGATCAAATTGTTTGTTCCTAAGCGGGCAGATCTTGTATTGCAGAGTGCTATAATATTCTACGATGGGGAGCTTGGAAAGTTTATAAAAGAGTATGCAGTCCCTAATGGGTTTTTATAAAAGTTGTAAGAGTTGCTGTATAGAGCCCCCATGGTATGTCGTGTTATCGCGCACAAAGCTAAGCGGCATTGTGCTGTCAAGCATGCCCTTAAGCCATTCAAACCCATTCACCTAAAATTGCACTTCGCAGGAGAGGAGAATATTACTGAATCAAGCAGTAAATCGAAGGGGGGGTAAAAATTGCGGAACAAGACGGGGGGGTGAATTTGATCTTAAATAAGACTAATTTATAAAAGTTCCTCAAGCTTCTCAGACAAGGTCTTATAAATTGCTTTGTTATTATTTTGCTTAAAATACTCCAATAGTAAACTAAGCGTTTTCTTTTCAGGAAATAATGTTAAGATAATGTCATTAAACACTTCTCTATTTCTAAATAATTTTCTAAATACACTCGGTGGTAAATCTTTAATTTCATTAAACGTCTGTTCTGATTCTAAGTCGAAGTTTAACTCTGGCAAATCAGATATAGAAGCTTTCCATTTTTTCAGATAGTCTAATATCTCATACCATATATCTATTGCATTCAGAAACTCAAATAATTCTTTACCATAAAATAAATATAAGTCGACATTATAATCATCTTTCATTTTTAAAAGTTCCGATCTGTAATAACTCTCGTTTTTCCTTAAATCAGGGTCTATAAAATAGAATATACCAACCAATTTCTCATTCTCGTAGTTTTTCATCATTAAATCTAACTTCTTTCGAAATTGTCTATTTGTCCTCTTTTCTTTGATGAATCATGGTCGTCTCTGATCTTCTGCTCTATAAAATATATGACATCATCATTTCTAAAACATTGATCAATATCCAAATTTTCATCGGTAAATTTCTTTTGTAGTATGTTATAGCCTAAAATTCTAAAATATTCCTCAAACAATACCTCAAAGGCATTACCCATTCTTATCTCATGTGATTGTAAAAGATTTTGTAATAATTTACCCTTTGGTTTCGTTGGTCTAAATAAACCTATATATCGATTTGGCTCGTTTGCTATAGTCTCCAAGAGTTTTGGTTTCGAGTGCTCAAATATTTCTCTATTGAAGATCTCCTCGAATTTACTGTATTCCATGATGGTTGGCATATTGATCCTTCAACAATCTTTGCCTTAAATCATTTATGCTTACAAGCTTGCCATCCCTTTTGACATACCAAAATGTCCAGCCGTTGTTTGCGGGTTTATTCAATATCATCGCGCTTATCTTATGTATGGACCCATATTTATCTTCGTATGATAAGGTTCCGTTGGCTAAAACCAATGCCCTGGCTTCTCCATCTGGAGAATATAAATATTCTCCGGCTCTGACATAGCCATTCTCTATCAGACTGCCAAAAGGTACTCTCTTAGGCCTGATCTCCAATGGGTAGTCCAGTAGTTTTTGTTGATAGGATGCGGTTTTTCTCAACCTCTCCCTGCATGCATCGACATAAAGCGGTTCTTTCTCAATGCCAATGAAGGATCTGCCCAACTTCTTTGCCACAACCAGGGTGGTTCCTGTTCCAGCAAACGGATCTAATACTATATCACCAAGTTTGGATGTTGCGGTGATTATCCTGTATAACAGCGCCTCAGGTTTTTGAGTGGGATGAAGTTTTTGTCCATTTATCTTTATTCTCTCATCCCCCCCTGGCAGATGGTATATACCAATCGCTCCTCATCTGCAGATCATCGTTGTATGCCTTCATTGTTTTGTAGTTGAACGTATATTTCGATTCCTTGTCCTTTGAGGCCCAGATCAGCGTCTCATGGGCATTGTTAAAGCGTGTTCCTTTAAAATTCGGCATGGGGGGTTGGTTTTAATCCATACAATGTCGTTCAGTATCCAGTATCCCAGGTCCTGCATTATCTTACCAACTCTGAAAATGTTATGGTATGTGCCTATAACCCATATTGTTCCTGAATCCTTCAGAACCCTCCTGCATTGACTTAACCAGTTAAGGGTGAAATCATCATACTCCTTGAATGACCTGAATTTATCCCAGTCTTCGCTTACTCCATTGACCTTTGTTTCGTTCGGCCTGTACAGTTCGTTTTCCAATTGCAGATTATATGGGGGGGATCTGCAAAGATCAGGTCAACACTGTTGTCAGGTATCTGCTTCATAATTTCGATAGAATCCCCCCTGAAATAACATTGTTCAGCATAGTTTCGAATTTTAAAACCGTTTTCTGATCCTCTACCATCCTACCACTTCACTATTTCAAATCTGTTTTTTAATTTTTTTACAACCGATCTTATCTATTTCAGTATCCTTTCTTAATAACCTCCTTTATTAATCTCTTTCTTAGCTCTGCATACGCTATTTAATTTTTTTAAACCGTACAGAGTGCGGGCCCGCCGGG
>NZ_BBCP01000026.1 GCF_001316105.1 Thermogymnomonas acidicola JCM 13583
GATAATCACGGTGGAGAAGGCTGGAGGAGGCTACAGGCTGAGGCAGGAGAGGTTCCTTCTCAGTGGTGACCACGAAGGCACCCTGTACCCCCGTGCCACTCACCATTGCAAGGCAGGGCGGAGTGGAGAGCATACTGATGGAGGCGCCCGAGATAATGGTAGGTGGTGATGGCTTCAGGCACATCAACCAGGGGGGGAGGAGCGGCTTCTACAGGGTCTTCTACACAGGGGACGCTTCAAGGGAGGTGCTGGGCAGGCTTGGTTCCATGAGCAACCTCGAGAGGCTTGGCCTGATCAACGATGCCTTCGCCGCACTGCTGTCAAGGAGGCTGCCAGTGGACGGATACCTTGAGGTGGTCTCTTCCTACATGAACGAGAGGGACTTCATAGTTGTGGATGAGATATCATCGGAGCTCCTTTCACTTACCCTCATCCTGCCATTCCACCAGGGACTCAGGGACAGGGCAAGGGAGTTCATGAGGGCACAGCTCCAGAGACTCGGAGAGAAGAAGGAGGGGGAGAACGAGAACGATACCGTGCTGAGGAGCTCACTGCAGCAGAAGCTCGTGATGGTAGACGATGACTACGCCTCCAGCCTGTCTGAGCTCTTTCCAAGGTACGGCGATATCGACCCGGATGTGAGGGGGGGTGCAGTGGCTATGGCCTTTGCCAGGTCGAAGAACTCCTTCTCGCCACTCACCCTTGCCCTTGAGCAGGCGCAGTCCGATGAGGACAGGGTGAACGTCATTAGGGCCATGGGCTGGCTACAGGGCGATGAGCTGGGGAAGTTCAACAGACTGGTGGAGGAGGGTAGCGTCAAGAAACAGGACTTCTACGTGTTCTACATCTCCTGTTCCATGAACCCCCCCTCTGGAAGGCAATTCTCCCTCAGGAACCTGGAGTTCCTGCACAGCAAGATGGTGGAGTACTTCAGCGGGACGGGCTACGAGGGCACCGTTCTTGAGGCCATGATACCCCTCATCGGCCTGGAGGACGAGGGTGAGACCAGGAAGAAGGTGGAGGCAATCAGGGGGGGCCAGGAAAACAGCATGGGCATAAGCAAGGGGGGGCTGGAGCTCCTTGCCATATATTCATCTCTCAGGAAGGAGGTCCAGGGTGGCTGATCCGGCATTCCATTCCAGATTCTTTTAATGCCCGATGGCATCTCCACGCATGGAGGTATCCAGTTACGACCTCAGGTTCGACATAAGGGATGATGGCTCCTACGATGGGATTGAGACCGTGAAGATGGTCTGCCACGGGGGGGAGCCCATATACCTGCACTCTTCAGGCCTATCGATTGGAAGCATTTCCGTGAACGGAAAGGCCGTTTCCTTCAGGGAGGACACTGAGAGGGAGATGATCCTGATAGAGGGCACATACTCCGGTGAGTGCTCCGTATCCGTGGCGTTCTCGGGCAGGGCCAGTGAAACGCTGCAGGCTTCTACTCCGCGAAGACGCCAAGCGGCCCAATGTACACGACGCAGTTCGAGTCTACAGATGCCAGGCGCATGTTCCCTTGTGTTGATGAGCCATCCAAGAAGGCAAGGTTCAGGGTCACTGTGACAGTGGGAAGGGAACTTGACGTTGTATCGAACATGCCTGTGGACAGTGTCCGTTATGAGGGTGAAAGGAAGGAGGTCAGGTTCAGGGAGACACCGAGGATGTCCACCTACCTCATATACATAGGGGGGGTTGGAAAGTTCGACACCAGGTCCACGGTGCACAATGGAGTCTCCATAGGCCTCGTGGCACCTAAAGGTAAGCTCACCCGGTCGGACTTCCCGCTCACCGTGGCGGAGAAGTGCCTGGACTTCTACGAGGAGTACTTCGACATAAAGTACGCTCTACCGAAGATGGACCTGATTTCCGTGCCAGAGTTCGCCGCAGGGGGGGCCATGGAGAACTGGGGGGGTGCCATAACGTTCAGGGAAATATACCTAGACATAGATGAGAGGACGAGCTTCCAGAACATGAAGCTCATAGCGGAGGTCATAGCACACGAGATAGCGCACCAGTGGTTCGGGAACCTCGTGACAATGGAGTGGTGGAACGACCTCTGGCTTAACGAGAGCTTCGCCACGTTCATGTCTTACAAGGTAATAGAGAGGGAGTTCCCAGAGATGGCCGCTACGGAGGACATGGTGAGGCTGCGCACACAGTCTGCACTCATGGGCGACGCGCTCAGGTCCTCCCA
>NZ_BBCP01000027.1 GCF_001316105.1 Thermogymnomonas acidicola JCM 13583
AATCCTACTTAGGTTCTATTTTACTTCCGATGGATTCTGCTCCCATGCCGATATCTGAGCTTTCAATCCTACTTAGGTTCTATTTTACACAGATGTAAACCTCAGAGATCAGTATATAAACGACTTTCAATCCTACTTAGGTTCTATTTTACATAGTTTGGGGGGGTGTTTCTGCACCTGCATCAGCTTTTAACTTTCAATCCTACTTAGGTTCTATTTTACCTTACATTCGTACATTTTACCACCCTCCTATAATACTTTCAATCCTACTTAGGTTCTATTTTACTCCTTTTAGGAAATTTTTGCTTTTCCTCCTCGTTTAACTTTCAATCCTACTTAGGTTCTATTTTACGCAGCCACGACAACAGTGAAAGCGAGCCAGAAATTACTTTCAATCCTACTTAGGTTCTATTTTACCTAATCGTCTCAATTCTAATCATTTTGGGCAATTTGTCCTTTCAATCCTACTTAGGTTCTATTTTACTCCTCGGATACACGAATTATGTGACGACGGGCTATGCTTTCAATCCTACTTAGGTTCTATTTTACTAATTTATAAAAAAACTGTATATTATTGCACAATTGCTTTCAATCCTACTTAGGTTCTATTTTACTCTTTGGTTTCGTCAATGCCGAGGGCTCCTCGACCTCCTTTCAATCCTACTTAGGTTCTATTTTACGCCTTCGAGAAATCCCTAGGTCAGAGGAGGAGACCCACTTTCAATCCTACTTAGGTTCTATTTTACTCCTTATCTCTAACAGTTACAGCTGACGGGCATGCTTACTTTCAATCCTACTTAGGTTCTATTTTACTTGAACAATCTTACTTTCATAAGCAACTATGTAAACTTTCAATCCTACTTAGGTTCTATTTTACCTTACTCACAGGAACGCCAATTATGAACAGACCTTATGCTTTCAATCCTACTTAGGTTCTATTTTACTGGATCTCATGACGCTGACCATGAAGGCAGAAGAAGCTTTCAATCCTACTTAGGTTCTATTTTACTCGTCGACCTCGACCTCCTGTTATGCCCTGCAGGGCCCCCCCTTTCAATCCTACTTAGGTTCTATTTTACTTGATTGAGGTTCCTGTCAGTCCCGAGACGTTCCTCTTTCAATCCTACTTAGGTTCTATTTTACCCGCAGAATAGCCATATCGAAGAAGGACCATTTCAGGCCTTTCAATCCTACTTAGGTTCTATTTTACGAGACTAATGCGGCGTGGACTGTCCAATTTCCGAACCTTTCAATCCTACTTAGGTTCTATTTTACATATGGGGCCAGCCGTTCCCTTGCGCCTCGAGGACCCACTTTCAATCCTACTTAGGTTCTATTTTACCCCAATTCGGTTCCTTTTTCTTTTCCATTCGGTTTTCTTTCAATCCTACTTAGGTTCTATTTTACTTTTTTTTATTTTTGTTGGGACGCCTGAACTTCCACTTTCAATCCTACTTAGGTTCTATTTTACGCCGAGGTACGCCATCTTTTGAATGACCGACTGATCTTTCAATCCTACTTAGGTTCTATTTTACTTGCCGCTTATAAGTGTTTTTGAGCTAAATCAATTCTTCTTTCAATCCTACTTAGGTTCTATTTTACTCTCATGAAATGTACCATTGGTACAACGATTTCAGACTTTCAATCCTACTTAGGTTCTATTTTACTTGATTGGAGGTGAAAAGAAATGAATAAGATACAAACTTTCAATCCTACTTAGGTTCTATTTTACGTCCTGGCTGGCCTTCCTGGCTGGCCTTCCTGACCGTCTTTCAATCCTACTTAGGTTCTATTTTACCCTACGATATGAACTACATATCGAGGGTGACGAAAGCTTTCAATCCTACTTAGGTTCTATTTTACACCATATAAGCGTAATTCAAACTTTTTTCGGGA